>NZ_JBLXDX010000001.1:0-711308 GCF_048263735.1 Pseudidiomarina aestuarii
CCCGGGTGGTGAAATTGGTAGACACAAGGGATTTAAAATCCCTCGCTGGTAACAGCGTGCCGGTTCAAGTCCGGCCCCGGGCACCATCTCAAAAATATTTTTAGTTTGTTACACTTCGGCTATTGCTTTCCGCCACACTCAGCGCAATATAAAAGACTAGTTAACAGTGAATAGTTAACAGTGATTAGTCAACAGTGCACCCTAAAACATCACGATCTTTTCTGTTCACTGTTCGCTATTAACCATTCACTTTTCCGAGTTGAGGGTTTGATGCGTTGGTTGCGCTTTAGTTTATTGGTTCTGATCCCGGGGTTACTCCTCGGCGCTGCGCATGCCTCCACGTTGACCCCGCAGGGTGATGGTTACCTCCAACAATCGGCAGCAAGCACTGCATCCTGTCAAAGCCAAACGAATGCCGACGATTCCGATGTTGCCATTATTGTATCGCGTCAAGCCACTGTGGCGCTGCCAGACTGTTTGGTTGCTGCACCTTGTGCTAGCGCTGATGCGCCAATCTATTCAACTTCCCAAGCGCGAGCGCCCCCTATTTTTCTCTAATCGAATTCCGCGCCAACGCGCATCATCATTGTTCGAATAGAGAGGAAGTTATGTCTGAGTTTCATCAATTGACGTGGACCAAGCCGTCCTCGTTACAACGCTTAGCTGTTGCACCCGCAAAGGCCAAAAATCTTATTGATTGGCATGAGCCTGCGTTAAAAGTCGCCGAGCCGTTTGCGGAAATGGCGCCGCTACAACTATCCCAATCGTTAACCTTACCCGAGGTTGAACGCGAAATGCATGAGCATGGCGTACGTTTCGCATGTATCCATGATGCTCAAGGAGAGTGGGTAGGCATCATGCAAGCACGCGAATTGCATAGCCGCCACAGCACAGCGGTAGCTGGACTGCTTCAATTGAGGTGGAGTGAGTTACCGGTGCAATATGTCATGCAGCCGATTAAAGCGCTACCGGTGTTAACCTATCAGCAGGTGAAAACTGCTCAAATAGGCGATATTGCGGCAACCTTGCAAGCCGCTGGGCGTGATTTTGCCTTAATTGAAAAGTCAGGAGAACTATGGGGCTTATTATCGTCCATGACGATATTACAACGAACCGGCGAGTCGATTCGGTTGTATCCCAAAGCAACCACCTTCGTTGAAGTATTCAGTGCGTTACGTCACCCCGAAATAGCTGACAATTAATATCTGTCAGCGTACAGTAGCCCTATAAGGAATTGCTTATAGGGCTATTTTTATGACAGTTGACCAGTCTACGATATTCATCATTTTACAATGGCTCGTGAGTCTTTTTGTCCTCGCAATGATGCTGGGCGTTCTGTGTGTATTGGTTATGTATGTGGTTGATAAAACGCAAACTAAGCATACTATTCGCCATAATTTTCCAGTTATTGGCCGGTTTCGCTACGTTTTTGAGAATCTCGGCGAGTTTTTTCGTCAGTATTTCTTTGCGATGGATCGAGAGGAAATGCCGTTTAATCGAGCGCAGCGCAGTTGGGTTTATCGTGCTGCCAAAAATGCCGATCGAAACTTAGCCTTTGGGTCTACTCGCGATTTGACCAAGCAAGGCACCATCATTTTTGCGAACAGCCCGTATCCCCCGCAAGAAGAGGAACAAACCAAACCTGAGCCGCTCACAATTGGCCCTCATTGCAGCCAACCTTATGCGCCGCGGTCCTATTTTCATATCTCGGGTATGAGTTATGGTTCGCTGTCACCGGTAGCCTTAAAAGCGCTGTCGAACGGCGCGCAGCAAGCGGGTTGTTGGTTAAATACAGGCGAAGGTGGTTTAAGTGCTTACCACTTGGATGGTAACTGCGACATTGTTTTTCAAATCGGCACCGCCAAATATGGCGTGCGCGACAAAGACGGTAATCTGAACGAATTGCGGTTACAAGAACTCGCTAATGATCAACGCATCAAAATGTTTGAAGTGAAACTGAGCCAAGGTGCCAAACCCGGCAAGGGTGGTATTTTGCCAGCTATTAAGGTGAATAAAGAAATAGCTGAAATCCGCGGCATTCCCGAGGGACAAGACTCAATCAGTCCGAATCGACATCGTGATATTAGTAATAACGCAGAGCTGCTCGACTTTATTCATCGTGTGCGGTCTATTACTGGCAAACCTGTGGGTGTGAAGTTTGTGCTGGGCGACCCTAATTCACTGGATGATCTGATCTCAACGGTCCTTGAGCGAGGTCAAGAATCGGCACCAGATTTTATTACCTTAGACAGTGCTGATGGTGGTACTGGATCTGCTCCGCAACCACTGATGGATTATGTCGGGTTGAAGCTCACTGAGAGTCTACCAATATTGATTGATAAACTTACGGCGGCGGGCTTAAAGGAACGTATTCGCGTCATCGCCTCGGGTAAAATGATCACGCCTGCTGACGTGGCTTGGGCTATTGCAATTGGTGCTGATTTTGTGGTTTCTGCACGTGGTTTTATGTTCGCACTGGGCTGCATTCAAGCGATGCAATGTAACAAAAATACTTGTCCGACCGGTGTAACGACCCACGATCCAAAGTTGCAACGTGGGCTAAACCCAATTGATAAAGCGACGCGGGTAGCCAATTACCACAAGTATCTCGAGTATGGCGTCAATATTATCGCGCATTCGTGTGGTGTTTCCGATCCTCGTCAACTCAATCGTCAGCATGCACGAGTTGTCACCAATACCGGCGATACGGTGAGTTTAGCTCAACGTTATCCGCTCCCGCAGCCACCACAGAAGTAATGGCTTAGGCGCGCTGAATACGAGCTTCAAGCCATTTAATAAAGGCGACGAGGGCGACAGGTTGACGTTGACGCGAGCGGATCGACGCAATAACAGGTTGCGGTAATTGCACTTGTTGGCTGGCCAATTGACTGACTTCACGCAACGATGGATGACTCAAGAACAAGCGGTCTAAGAGGGTTATTTGGCTGTTTCCGGTCAACAAATCAACCGCAATATTGCTGTTCGACACTGGAATCGTGGCGAGCTGTTTCGTCATCTCCACATGCGCTTCACTAAATGCTCGCCAGTACGGGCTCTCAAGATCAACCAGCCAAGGCTGCTGTTGGGCATGCATTTCGTCGATAGGTTGCATACAGATTGGCACATAAGTGGGCTGGTAAAGCGGGGTTTGCCGCACTGATTTTTCCCGTAACTTGCCGTAATGGATCGCAAGGTCGAGTGTTTCATGCTGCAACTGAGTCGCAATATCCGCGCGTTCATGACTATCTGGAAATAATGAATGCGTGCTAAAGTACAGCCGTATGTGCGGGTAAACACTATAAAAATCAGGGAGTCGCGAGGCTAACCACCACCGTAAAAAACTCTCTGGAACAGCAATTCGAAGCGTCGTTAGTTCATCATCTCCGACCGTTCGACTGCGATTGACCACACGATCCAATTCGCGAAAAATACGCTGTAGTTCCGGTGCCAGGACCAAACCAGAGGGTGTCAGTGCATGCACGCGATTATCGCGTTGAAAGAGTCGCGTACCGAGTTGTTCTTCGAGGTTTTGAATTTGCCGTGTAATTGCCGACTGCGAAACCCCAAGTTGTTGTGCCGCAGCCTTAAAAGAGTGGGCTTGCGCTGCAACGGTAAAAACACGTAATGCATTTAGAGACGGTGATTTAGCAGACATATGAACTCACAATTTAGAATTTGAATTAACTAAAAGTAAACTTAGTCAAAAGTAAACCCAGAGGGCAATGAACGCAAATGATTTTAACTGAATTTTTAACCATTGCCGTGCTGCATTTTTTAGCCGTGGTAAGTCCAGGTCCTGATTACGCTGTTGTCACTCGCTACAGTATCAGTGAAGGGCGTCGAGTCGGCCGTTGGGTAGCCGTAGGTATTGGTTGCGGCATTTTGCTGCATGTCGCTTATTCCTTGTTGGGGGTGACACTGATTATTCACCGCTACACTTCAGTGTATCTGACGTTATTGGCGGTCGGTGCTGCTTATTTGGGTTGGTTAGGCTGGGGAGCGATTCAAGCGCGAGCGCGCGAACCTTTGCCGATTGATGCTGCGCCGCCAGAGGGTGATACGTCGCCGCGTAAAGCTTTCTGGATTGGCTTTATGACGAATGGCCTTAATGTCAAAGCAACGTTGTTCTTTCTGGCTATCTTTTCAACAGTGATTGCACCGCAAACAGCTACCTTAGTCAAAGCTGGTTATGGCCTTTACATGGCTGTAGCAACGGGAGTGTGGTTCGTTACACTGGCAACGTTAATCACCTGGCAGCCTTTTTACCGCTGGCTATGGCGTTTTAGTCATTGGATTGATCGTGCTATGGGGCTTGCGTTACTGGCATTTAGTGCACATTTAATCTGGACACTCCTACAAATTTTAACCGGTTCAGAAAGCACCCCAGTCGTTTCTTAGCGGGTCTAAATTGGTGTATACTAGCGCGCTAATCCCCGCGGTGGGTAAGTTAAGGATTCGAGTATTCGCATGCAGTTATTTGTCAATGATTTGACCGTGATCGATTTTTCATATTTATGTCCCGAACGAGGCATCGTCGGGGAAAGTTGGATCGTCGATATTATTTTGGATGGTTCGTTAAACGAGCAATCGATGGTTTTGGACTTCGGTCGTGTTAAAAAGCAAATCAAGCGAATCATCGACGGAGCCGTTGATCATAAACTCGCGGTACCTGCTGAACATGCTTATACCCAAGTAACACATGATGCCGACGACACCTGTTATTGGGTTGATTTTATGCGCCCAAACCAGAAATCAATTCACTTATTTTGTCCAGCAGACGCCTTCGCATTTATTGATGCTGATGCCGTGACCATCGCAACAGTGACAGACTATCTGCGCGCCGTTATCCAGCGCGAGTTACCGGATAATGTCGATGGTTTGACGTTACTGCTCAGAGCAGAAGACATTCCTGGAGCTTTCTACCATTACACCCACGGTCTGAAAAAGCACGATGGCAATTGTCAGCGCATTGCTCATGGGCACCGTTCACGACTCTACATTGCGCTTGATGATACACGTCAACCGCAGCTTGAAGCAGAGTGGGCACAGCGTTGGCAAGACATCTATTTGGGCTCGCAAGAGGATGTAAAGCCCATCAGCGCGCTCCAACGTTCTGCTGCAGCGACGAACTGCAATGACAAAACACATGTTGGCTACAGTTATGTGGCGGATCAGGGGCTATTTGAACTGTTAGTTCCAGAATCTGAAAATTACGTCATTCCGACAGACTCGACGGTTGAATGCATTGCAGAGTATTTGGCGCAACAGGTTAAGTCTGCGCACCCGCTGGCAAAAGTGACCGTAACTGGCTTTGAAGGCGTCGGGAAAGGAGCGATTGGTTATGCTTAAGCGCTTGTTTTTAATTGGTTTATTGGTGGTTAGTCCCTCGCTGCTTGCACAATCCATTGAGTTACGCGGCGCAGCAGCACCAGGTGGCTTGATGATTGGCAAAGTTGATGCGGATACTCAGGTGTTCTTCAAGGAACAAGAGCTCCCCAAAACTCCGGCTGGTTTTGTGGTGTTTGGATTCGGGCGCGACGACACTGGCGTTCACAAACTGAGACTTCTCAGCAAAGACGGCGAAGAACGAATCGAGCGAATCACGCTTGCAGCGCGTGAGTATAAGATCGACCGTGTCGAAGGTGTTCCGCAAGAAACGGTCACGCCTGATCCTAAGCAGGTGCAACGAGCTCGAGAAGAGGCGGAACGGGTGTGGTTGGCGCGCAATAAAACCAGCACGAGGACGGACTTTTTGACGCCATTAATCATGCCAGCAGAAGGCCGAATCAGCGGTGTCTACGGCAGCCAACGCATCTTCAACGGTACGCCGCGGAACCCGCATTTCGGACTTGATATTGCAGCACCTACAGGGTCACCGGTCAACGCACCTTGGTCGGGTAAGGTGGTTTTTGCTGATCCTGACTTGTTCTACTCAGGTGGTACGCTCATCTTAGATCACGGGTATGGTGTAACAAGTACCTACATTCACCTGCACAAACTTCACGTTGAAGTTGGACAAGAAGTTGAGCAGGGTGAGTTTATAGCGGAAATTGGTGCAACGGGTCGTGTAACTGGGCCACACTTAGATTGGCGTATAAATTGGGGCCATGAGCGCCTGGATCCGGCGCTCGCCCTCGAACATTTTAAGTAATTCGTAACCAGGTTTTGGCTTTGCCAGCATCGGTCACTTTTAAGATCCGATTGTTGGCTTTTGGCGCTTGGAAACACAGCTCCAACTGCAGTAGCTCATCTCTTCTGAACGCATGAACAGTGACCGTTTGTTCAGGTTTAAAGCGTTCCAACACCTCACGAACCGTTGTATCCGTAACCTGCAGATAATCGATCGCGATGATCCGATCCAAAGCGCTTAAGCCCGCTTGATGAGCGGCTTCGTCATTATAGACCACTTGCAGCTCAAGACCGTTTCCAGACGCTTTATATTTGGCACCCAGAGCGACCGGGAGCTTTTGTGGGCTAGCTTTACCGCCGAACGTATTGTCATCTGCCGCAATTTCAGCACTTAAAGTGACACCAAAACTGGCTAATAGCTCGTCAATGGGAAGTGGTTCAGTTGTATTTAAAGCGCGCTCTAAAAAGCTGTGCACATTGACGTTGTATTGCTCCTTTAGGAATGCGACCAACGTTGATTCTTCTGTACCTACGCCCGTTTTGCCATAGCGCAACCAGAGTTCACGCATCACGTCCGCAAACGTCACTCGCAGGTCTGTTTGCTGACGAATCAACAAATCCAAACAGAGCGTGATCAGCGCGCCTTTGGTGTAGTAACTCACTATAGCGTTCGGTGAATTCTCGTCCTGCTTGTAGTATTTGGTCCACGCATGTAACGACGAGTCTGTGACGGTTTGTCGCTCGACACCTTTGCCACGATGAACGCGCGCAATCGTATCACCTAACAGACCGAGGTAGGTGGGAGCATCAATGAGTCCAGCTTGATGAAGAACATAATCATCATAGTAGGAGGTGACACCCTCATAAAACCATAATTGCCGTGTGTAATTTTCATGCTCCAACTGATAAGGAATGAACTCTTTGGGTTTCAAAGATTTCACGTTCCAGCTATGGAAATACTCATGGCTACACAAACTCAAAAAGGTTCGATAATCGTTATCTATCAATGTTTTGCCCGGAGCGGGGAGATCTTTGCGACTACAAACCAATGCGGTTGAATTGCGATGCTCTAAACCACCAAAGCCCTTGCCAACCACCATGGTCATGAATAGGTAGTGTTGGAACGGTGGTTCATTGCCAAACAGTTTGATTTGGTATTCGCAAATGCGCGCCAAATCGCCACAAATGCGTTCCATATCTGCATACTGCCGACCAGCAAACACGAGACTGTGCTTCACACCACCCGCAATAAACTCGCCAATGGCTAAATCGCCCATTAAAACGGGGTGATCGAGTAATTCGTCATAGGTTTGTGCGGTAAAACGACCTGCCTCAAAAGCTTCGCCTGAGAGTCGTTGTAATCCAGTCGCAATCCGCCACTGCGGATATTGAGGTGGTGTCTCAATTCTGATTTCACAGGGTTTTTCCAGAAAGCCTTCAACACCGAGACATAAACTCGAGTGGTTATAAAAACCAAACTGTTGATCCAAATAGGCGGTTCGGACCGACAGATCGAAAGCATAGACTTGATAGGTTACGGTCAAAACACCCTGATGCGGTGGTAGCTGCCAAGTTTGTTTATCAAGTGCAACGACGGGAACGGACTGACCGTTGCAGCTGGCTTGGATTCCGATCAAGTGCCGTGCAAAATCACGAATCATATAGCTTCCCGGTATCCATGCTGGAAGGCGTAATCGGGTGCCTTCAGGCTGGTCTTGATCGAGTGTCATTGTGACCTCGAACAAATGAGCATGAACATCGCGGGGAACAATATGATACTGCAGCATGAGAACCTCGTATTTGAGCGCCAGTAGACAGACGCACTAACTATCGAAGATGTTATGCTAGCATGTCTCCAACACGCTATATAGCAGTTCGTTTGCGGTAAAGTGCGATGATCCTCATCGGTAAAAGCGTATAATTTGAACTCAAGAAGCCAATATAAATAGGTGGCGAATAGCCAAATCTGAATGATGCAGTGGAAAACTATTTTAGAAGACCGTAATCGCTTTTTCTGGGTCCTTCAGGGCGCCGGCTGGAGTGGTTATGCGTTAGTGCATTACATTGGCTCACTCATGCATGAAATGCGTGATATCTACGCACTGGTGTTGATTCTAGGAGCTTACGCCGGCTTTCTCTTGACGGTACCGTTGCGCTATATGTACCGCCGCATTTGGGATTCACCGCCGTGGTCTTTAATACTTATCGTGCTGGCAGCATCGTACGCCATGGCCGCGTTATGGGCAGTTGTTGACAACGCAACCTACTGGGAAATCTACAAGTTTGGATTCCGACCTGAGAGCAACTGGTTCTATTTCAAAAATACCATTGCCAAGTTCTACATTATGTTGAGCTGGAGCGGCTTGTATTTTGGTATTAAGTATTACCAAATGCTGCAGGACGAAAAACAAAAAGCGTTGATGGCCACCTCGATGGCACACCAAGCACAGTTGAAAATGTTACGGTATCAACTGAATCCACATTTTTTGTTTAATACGCTGAATGCTATTTCAACCCTGATTCTGGTGAAGGAAAACGAATTAGCCAATCGAATGATGTCGAAGCTAAGTCTGTTTCTGCGATTTTCGCTCGATAACGAACCGATTAAAAAGATTCCTTTGGCACGCGAAATTGACGCCCTAATGCTGTATCTGGATATCGAAAAGGTGCGTTTTGATGAGCGTTTGAACGTGACCATTGATTGCTCGAAGGAATCAGAAAGTGCATTAGTGCCTAGTCTATTTCTGCAACCTTTGATCGAAAATTCAATCAAGTACGCGATTGCTCGGCTGGAGCAGGGTGGTGAGATTATAGTCTCGGCAAAGCGCTTTGGTTCCGATCTACTCGTTCGCGTGGAAGACAATGGCCCAGGCTCCAAACTTCCTGTTGATCAATTGGTTGATAGTGGTGGCGTCGGCCTTGCCAATACTCGCGATCGACTTCAAGCCTTGTATGGAAAGAATTACTCATTTACAGTAACCAACAATGAACCCCATGGGTTACGCATCGATATTCGGATCCCCTTCGAACAGGTTGAGACGGCATGAGTAAAACAATTCGGACCTTGGTCGTTGACGACGAGTCGTTAGCGCGTCGTGGTCTTGTTGTACGACTTCAAGATTTTCCAGAAGTTGAGTTAATGGATGAATGTGCGAGTGCACGTCAAGCGCTACAACTTATTGGCGATCTGCAACCAGATTTGGTTTTTTTAGATATCCAAATGCCGGGCATGAATGGTTTCGAGTTACTTCGTGAAGTGCAGGCGCATGGTTATAAGATGCCGCTGATTGTCTTTGTGACTGCTTATGATCAATATGCCATCAAAGCCTTTGAGGTACGCGCGATTGATTACCTTTTGAAACCCGTGGATCACGAACGTCTGGCGACAAGTTTGGCGCGAATTGGAAAAACTCTCGAATTGCGTGAACAAGAATCACAACATGAACGTATCTTAAACTTATTAGCCGATGCGACTGGTGAAGACTGTGAGGAAATCCTCAAACGTCTGGCTAGCGGCGAAGAGATAGGTTCAGCGCGATATCCTGAGCACATTGCAATCAAGGAGAGTGGCGAAATTACTCGGGTAGCTATCAATTCAATCGAATGGGTTGATGCAGCGGGTGATTACATGTGTATCCACGCCAGTAATGAAACTCACATTCTCCGCCGGACGATGAAAGAGCTTGAAGAAGAACTGAATCCGCAACGGTTTCAACGTATTCATCGTTCAGCTATTGTGAATCTCGACCAAGTCGAGAAACTGTGCAGTCGTCAAAATGGCGAATATCATCTTGTCTTACGTAATGGCAAGGAACTTAAAGTGAGCCGTAGCTACAAAGATCGCATCAAGAAACTAATTCTCAATCCGTAAGGATGTCTTTATGCGTAAGTGGTTCGCTGTCGTCGCTGGGTTGGTACTGCTCACTGGTTGTTCGACTCAACTTGGCTATAAGTTTGCAGACACGCTGATTGAGTGGCGACTCTCTGAATATGTCGATTTAACTTCCGAACAAGAACAGCGCATTGATCCTGTGATCGATGAACTCCATCTGTGGCACGCGCGCAGCGAACTTCCTCTTTACCGACAACAATTAATGACATTGCGGCAGCGAATCGCTAACGATGAGCTGGTCGAAGTGGATATGCAACTGCTCCTAAACGACGCTTATAGCCTGTGGGATCGTATTCGCTATCAGATCGAGCCTTATGCCCAAGAGTTTCTGCCCATGCTGTCTGCAGAACAGCGCCAGCAGGTTTACGAAAAACTTGCCGAACAATTGGACGAACGTCGTGAGCGTATCGCCGAACGGACGCAAGAGGAGGCATACGAACGCACACAAGAACGACTCGAAGAAAATGTCGAGAGCTGGCTGGGTTCGATTCGGAGTGGTCAGCGGCGCTATCTTGCTCGTTGGTTACAAGAACGTGATGATATGCGGCTCGATTGGTTAGCATACAATGAGCGTGTGCAAAGCGAATTTCGCGATGTGCTCGAAAACGCAGAAGGGGAAGCCTACCAAGTGCGGTTGCGGGAACTCATCCTAGACCCCCAGCAATTTCGCTCGGAGCAGTTACAACGCCAATTAGTGGTCAATCAGGCCGCAACCGCAACATTGATGTTTGAGCTGTATCAATCGATGGATGACCGGCAACGTCGCCATCTACTGCGAAAAATAGATGGCTACATTGCCGACTTAGATGATTTGATAGCCTACTACGCAGAGAGCGAATAGACCTTATTTCACTTCGATAATTTTGCAGGTGTTGGTGGATCCCACGGTTTCCATCACGTCGCCATGGGTCAAAATCACTAAATCACCCACATTCAAATGACCACGCAACTTAATCTCGTTGATTGCATCATTCACAAGCTGCTCAGGCTTGCTCTTGGTCGAATCAAAAGCGATAGGGTAGACGCCACGATACAAGGCACAGCGAGCGCGACTTTCCGCATGACGCGACAGTGAGAAGATCGGTAACTGTGAGGTGATGCGTGACATTAATTTCGCGGTCGAGCCTGATTCGGTCAACGCGATAATTGCCTTCACGCCAGTCAGATGCGTCGCCGCATACATCGCGGTGATAGCAGTAGCTTCTTGAATATTATTGAAAGTTTCGTCCAAATCATTGCGATCCAGAGCTGTGCTCGGGTGCGTCTCTGCGCCCAAACAGATTTCTGCCATCGCTTTCACGGTCGCAATTGGATGTTTCCCGGCTGCAGTTTCTGCTGACAACATCACCGCATCCGTGCCGTCGAGTACCGCATTGGCTACGTCCATAACTTCCGCCCGCGTTGGCATTGGGCTCTCAATCATCGACTCCATCATCTGCGTGGCTGTAATGACAACTTTATTGCACTGACGTGAGCGCTCGATAATACGTTTCTGCTTACCCACCAACTGGGCATCACCAATTTCAACACCGAGGTCACCCCGGGCCACCATGACCGCATCAGACGCTCGAATAATATCATCCAACGCTTGGTCGGTTGCGACGGCTTCAGCACGCTCGATTTTAGCGCAAATCAATCCTTTACCGCCTGCATCACGCAGCAAACGACGCGCTTCGTGAATATCAGCGCTGGTGCGAGGAAACGATACTGCCAAGTAATCCACACCCATTTCTGCCGCAGTTTTAATATCTGCGAGATCTTTTTCAGTCAGTGCGCCGGCCGACAATCCACCGCCAAGCCGGTTGATTCCTTTATTATTTGACAGCCGTCCACCCACAACCACTGTGGTCGTAATTTGGTTACCCGATACATCTTCGACGACAAGTCGAACACGACCATCGTCCAGTAATAAAATATCACCGGCATTGACATCTTGCGGGAGTTCTTTGTAGTCAATACCGACGCGTTGCTGGTCTCCAGCATCTGTTGCTAGGTCAGCATCCAATACAAATACGTCGCCCTCATCAAGCGTGATGGCATCATTCGTAAATTTTGAAATTCTAATTTTAGGGCCCTGTAGGTCACCTAAGATGGCTACATGAGTCCCTAAACGCTGCGCAATTTCTCGAACTTGCTGCGCGCGTTGAATGTGATCATCAGCCTTACCATGTGAAAAATTCATCCGTACCACATTTGCACCGGCTTTGATCAATGCTTCAAGTACATTGGGGCGGTCAGTTGCGGGGCCTAAGGTAGTGACTATCTTGGTACGGCGTAACATGGATAACTCCTCAAATGAAAGTGCTTACATTATATCACGGTGCGCTCAGGGTTACAGACCTTGTAGCACTACTTGCTGGTTTTCAGTACAATAGCGCCCAATTTTTACAGTTATATTGACCTATCCACTGTTAATAAAGGTAACCGCATGAGTGATCAGCCGCAGGATTTGACTCTAACTAGTTGGCAGGAACGCCAAGAATACGCAGAAATGATGCAACCTTTAATTGGTCGTCTGTACCGTAACTACGGCGTCGAGATACTCGTATACGGTCGTTCACTGCTGAACGTCGATACTATCAACATCATTAAAGCACACCGCTTGATTCGTCGTCATGAGGGCATCAAGCTGCGGTTACGCGAGAGCTTTCCGTTCATCGAAGCCCTGAGCAAAATGAAGCTTGCCCCAGCGCGTGTGGATTTGGGGAAACTTGCGTTTAATTATCTCCATAAAGGCGCCGCCAATGGTGATTCTGTTGAAGCTTATTTACAGCGTGAATTGGTCGATATCATCGATAAAGTAGATGAAATCCCAGCGCAAGACATCGTGCTGTACGGCTTTGGACGTATCGGTCGTTTGTTAGCACGCTTACTCATTGAGCGTAATGGCAGCAATAACAAAATGCGCTTGCGGGCAATTGTCGTTCGCGGCGGTCGTGAAGGTGATTTAGAGAAACGTGCTAGTTTATTACGTCGCGACTCGGTTCACGGTGCCTTCAACGGTTCTATTACAGTTGATTATGAAAACTCGGCAATCCGCGCCAACGGTACCAGCATCAAAGTCATTTACAGCGATGGTCCTGACCAAGTGGACTACACCCAATACGGTATCAATGACGCGATTGTGATTGATAACACGGGTATATGGAAAGACGAAGCGGGCTTGGGCCTGCACCTGAAATCGAAAGGTGTTAAGAAAGTCTTATTAACGGCTCCAGCGAAGGGCGATATCAAGAATATTGTCTACGGCGTCAATCATCAGGATTTATTACCGAACGATTTGATTGTGTGTGCGGCAAGTTGCACCACCAACGCAATCACGCCTGTACTCAAAGTCATCAATGATGAGTACGGTATTCGTAACGGTCATGTTGAAACGGTACATTCCTACACCAACGACCAAAACCTTATCGACAACTATCACAAGGCAGAACGTCGTGGCCGCTCAGCTGCATTGAACATGGTTCTAACCTCTACCGGTGCTGCGAAAGCAGTGGCGAAAGCGCTGCCTGAGCTATCTGGCAAGTTGACTGGTAATGCCATTCGGGTGCCGACCCCCAACGTTTCCATGGCTATCATGAATCTCAACTTAGAAAAGTCGACTAGCAAAGATGAAATTAACGCATTCTTGCGTGATACTGCGCTACATTCGGAATTCCAAGCGCAAATCGATTTCACAGCGTCGACCGAGATCGTTTCAACCGACCTCGTGGGATCTCGCTATGCAGGCGTCGTTGATTCACAAGCGACCATTGTTGATGGCGACCGTGCAGTGCTTTATGTTTGGTATGACAATGAGTTTGGCTACAGCTGCCAAGTGGTTCGCGTTGCCGAGCAAATGGCAGGGCAACAACTCCTGAACCTACCGAAATAACAGTGAAGAAGCGCCATCCGGCGCTTTTTCTCTTTTTAAAGGTTGGACATCGGTTAAAGTTTAAGCACACTACTAAAAATGATTATAAAAGGTAATAGCATGTTGATAACGGCACAATTTGACAGCGGCAACATCGATATTCTCGAAGCTGCTGATCCGGAGAACATCCGCCTCTCGATTCGCAAAGACAACCAATCTGATTTCTATCAATGGTTTCACTTTAAACTTTATGGTGAAGCAGGCGTTGAGCATGTCATGCACATTGAAAATGCAGGGCATTCTGCCTATCCAGATGGCTGGAAAGACTATTATGCGGTGGCCTCCTATGATCGTGACGTCTGGTTCCGAGTGCCAACGGAGTTTGATGGAAAGACCCTAACTATCCGTCATGAACTCGACCAAGAAAGCTGCTACTACGCTTACTTCACGCCATATTCCTATGAGCGTCATCAAGATCTAATCCAATGGGCACAGCAATCCACATTGTGTGAACATGTGTTGTTGGGTCAAACATTAGATGGTCGTGATATGAATTTGCTCGTTATTGGCGAGCAGAGTGAAGAAAAGCAGAAAATTTGGGTTACTGCACGCCAGCATCCAGGTGAGTCGATGGCAGAGTGGTTCATCGAGGGCTTGCTTGGACGATTGCTCGACGATGAAGACGGGGCAGTACGGAAACTACTGCAAAACAACGTGTTCTATGTGGTTCCAAATATGAATCCGGATGGCAGTCTGCGTGGTCATTTGCGTACGAATGCCATAGGTGTCAATTTGAACCGTGAATGGGAGCAGCCATCGCTTGAACAAAGCCCTGAGGTCTATCATGTGCTGAAAGCCATGGACCAAACGGGAGTCGATATGTATTTAGACATTCACGGCGACGAAAATTTACCGTATAACTTTGTAGCGGGTGCAGAGGGTGTACCATCTTACAATGAACAGATGGATGCGCTCGGTAATCGTTTTAAAGCAGCTTTAGTTGCGATTACCCCTGAATTTCAGACCGAGTTTGGCTATGATGTTGATGCGCCGGGTGAGGCCAACATGACCGTAGCAAGTAACGCGGTGGCAGAGCGTTTTCAGTGTCTGGCGTTTACCTTAGAAATGCCATTTAAAGATAACGCGAATTTACCAGACGCCGATTTCGGTTGGTCAGCCAACCGCAGTCAGCAATTAGGTGCTGATGTAATCAGTGCTATCTATGCAGTAGCGGATGACCTGCGTGCTTAAGTACGTCGAGTCATAATAATAACGATAATAAGGCGAGGGGGTCTCCTTGGAAGCCATCAATAACTTCTTACTGCTGCTCGACAGCTATCTTGGATCTGCCGGCTGGTTCCCATATGTTCTTTTGGGTGTCGGTGTGTTTTTTACTTTGTATTTGGGCTTCCCCCAAATTCGATTCTTTAAACATGCGTGGAAAGTAGTCACTGGACGCTTTGATAAGAAAGGTGCGCAAGGTGATACCAGCCATTTCCAAGCATTATCGACAGCGCTATCTGGTACTGTCGGTACTGGTAACATCGGCGGTGTTGCACTCGCTATCTTCTTGGGTGGCCCCGCAGCATTATTCTGGATGTGGATTACCGCATTTTTGGGTATGACCACCAAGTTTGTCGAAGTCACTTTATCGCACAAATACCGCGTGCAAACGGAAGACGGCACGATGGCCGGCGGCCCCATGTATTACATGGATCGTCGATTGAATATGAAATGGCTTGCGGTGATTTTTGCAATTGCGACCATTATTAGTTCATTTGGCACGGGTAATATGCCGCAAATTAATAACATCGCGCAAAGCATGGAAATGAGCTTTGGCTTAGATCCAATGCTAACCGGTGGTGTGCTCGCAATCTTGCTAGCATTGGTCATTATCGGTGGTATTAGTCGGATTGCTGCGGTGACCTCGAAGATCGTACCTATTATGGGTGTGCTCTACATTATCGGCTCACTCAGCGTAATCTTGTTTAATTTAGATCAAATTGGACCGTCATTTGCGGCTATTTTTACAAACGCATTTACCGGTTCTGCTGCCACGGGTGGCTTCCTCGGGGCTACGTTTGCATACGCCTTTAACCGTGGTGTTAACCGTGGCTTGTTCTCGAACGAAGCGGGGCAAGGTTCAGCGCCTATTGCGCACGCGTCAGCGCGGGCGGATGAGCCGGTATCAGAGGGCATGGTTTCTATTCTCGAACCCTTCATCGATACCATAGTGATCTGTACCTTAACTGGTTTGGTTATTCTGTCTTCGGGTGTTTGGTCAGAAAAGCACGAGAATACTTTCTCTCGTACCGATTTAGAGATTGTAGCGGGTGCTTATGTTGATACCAGTGAGGCTGATCGGACGGCGCTATATCATTATCTGAACGGTACTGAAGAAAACACGATTGAGAAGTACACCGGTACTATCGCGGTTGAGAACGGTAAAGCGGTATCGAATGGTTACACGATCTTGCACGCGCGTTCGGTTGCAGAAAACGTACGTTTCATTGTTGCTGGCGAAGACCCTTACACGGGGACGCTGCGCATTGATAACGGGCAACTGCGAAAAGATGACATTGTGATCGTTGGTGATTCGTTAGTTCACTCCGCGGCTTTAACATCATTGGCATTTGGTAAAGGCTTTTTAGGCGACATGGGTGAGTATATTGTACCCATTAGCTTGTTGTTGTTTGCTTTCTCGACAGCCATTGCTTGGTCGTACTATGGTGACCGCGCAGTGGTGTACTTGTTCGGTCAGCGCGGCGTCATGCCATATCGAATCATCTATGTGGCGGGTTTCTTTGTCGCATCGTTCGCCGATACAACCTTGGTCTGGACCTTGTCCTATGTCGCTATCGTATTGATGACATTGCCAAACTTGTTCGGAATTATGCTACTGCGCCGCGAGATGAAGGATACGGTGAAGGCGTATTGGCAAGATTTTGACGCCGAGAAAGCGAAGACGAAAGAGACAAAATAATGACTTGATTTAAAATTGAGTCCTTGTGTAAACCCGCTTTTAGCGGGTTTACTTATTTTCAGATGTTCGCCGGCGAGACTTGAAATATAAAGTGGATCACTTATATTGCCTAGTCTGTAGTCTGTATTTCGAGGAATAGTATGGCGCTGATTGAATGCCCTTCATGCACGAAACGTATCTCTGACAAATCAACTTCTTGTCCATTTTGTGACTTCAAACTGGCTGGCTTGTCGCCGCAAGATCAAGATCGCGAGTGGCAGCGTATACAACAAGAGAAAAAAGACAAACTCCTAAGCCAATCGATGCTCGCATTGATTATTGCAATCGGGGCCTTTGCGTACATGTATCTGGCGCAACCTTATCCCGAAAGTTGGCAAGCGCAAGTGGCATATGGTTTGATCATTGTCTCGGTGATTTGGTTTGTCGCCAATCGTATTCGTTTATTATTTATCAAAAAGAAGCGTCGTTAATGGAATTTGAACAGCTCGTTGCAAGTATAACCCCTGCAACTTTTGAGAAACTTATTCAGGCCGTTGAGACTGGACGTTGGGCTGACGGTGTTCAGCTGAGCGACCAGCAGAAAGAGCACACGGTTCAGCTGGTGCTAGCTTACCAAGCTAAATACCTTCCATCTGATGAACCATTCCGAGTTGGGAAAGACGGTTTGCTGGTTACCAAAAGCAAACGTGAAATGCGTGACTCTATTCAGCCCAATCAAACGATTGCCACTTTTAACTTAGCTTCTGGTGATTAATTTATGCAAACGACGATCGCTTCCGAACCAACATCGACCGGTGAATTTGACTATGCCATGTTGCTCGAGCAAGCACGCGCGATAACTGCCGGTGAACCTGACCTTATCGCAAATTTGAGTAATCTTTCAGCCTTGGTCTACGATCAATTAGCGGATGTGAATTGGGTCGGATTTTATCTGGTCCGTGAACCGGAATTGTTGGTGCTAGGACCGTTTCAAGGCAAGGTTGCCTGTATCCGCATTCCATTTACTCAGGGTGTTTGCGGAGCTGCTGCACGTACCCATGAAACACAATTGGTCCGCGATGTGCATGAATTCCCTGGGCATATTGCCTGTGATGCGGCATCGAATTCAGAAGTTGTAGTGCCACTGATCGTGAATGGACGTGTTGTTGGTGTCTTTGACCTCGACAGCCCCAGTGTGGGTCGCTTTAATGAGCAAGATGCTGCAGGACTGACTCAACTCGGTCGCTTTATCGAAACACTAAATTGGGCCTCGTTATAAATGCTGAGCGATTTCGACATCTATGCGTATTTGGTCTCGCAGCAAGATATGATTTTCTTTGACGAGAATGCAGAGACTGCTACTGACCAACTCAATGAAATGTTACATTACATCACGGATTATAGTGATGCAGATGATACACTGGAACAACTTGAAGAAGTGGTGCGTCGCACCTTGTTTGAGTGGATTGAAAACCCCGAACTTTTAGCTCTTGATAGCGAAGAGATGCAAGTTTATATAATGGACCAACTGGCGGATGTCCGTCAGCAGGACGTGGAAGAAGATGACTGAAGTAAAAAAATTGTCGAACAACAAGGAAGTATTGGCGTATTTGGTGGAAAAATTTCCTGCCTGTTTCTCTATTGCAGGAGAAGCAAAGCCTCTTAAAATCGGAATTTTTGAAGATCTTGCATCACGACTTGAAGACGATGAGGCAGTCAGCAAAACTCGAATTCGAACTGCGTTACGGCACTACACCAACAGTTGGCGTTACTTGCGTGCGGTGAAAGAGGGTGCGATGCGGGTTGACCTTGATGGCGCCGATGCGGGTCTCGTTGAGGCTGATCACCAGCAACATGCTCAGGAAACGCTTGCGCAGTCGAAAGCAGTGGTCGCTGAACGTAAAAAAGAGGCGAAACCGGCCAGTACTGAAAAGTCGACGCGGCCCCCAGCTAAGCGCAAAGAGCAGAGTAAACCGCCACGGCGTGCAAAAACGAAAGCGGCGCCACCAAAACCAAAAATCCAAACTGAACTGGCAACCGAATTCCCAGTTGGGAAAGCTGTGTTTGTGAACGCAGGTAATACCCCGGTTGCAGGTGAAATTATTGAAACAATTGGTAACGATGTTCAAGTGCAACTTCACAATGGCCTCACGGTCAAAGTGAATAAAGCGGCTATATTGGTCGCCAAATAGGAGTTGTTGTTATGAAATATGGGTTATCCAGCCTTGCGTTTGCAGTTGCCGTTGTCTGTCAAAGTGCCGCAGCCATTCCTCCTGCGCATGAGCCGTCCGATTTACCGCTATTAGAGCAAGCGGATCAGCACGCTACGGTGAGTCAGCGGGTAACAACCTATTTCACGCGCTACCATTTCAAGCAAATGGAGCTCAACAACGAGTTATCGAGCGAAATTCTTGACCGCTACTTAGAAATGCTCGACTACAACAAAATGTTCTTGTTACAAGGCGATGTTGAAGCCGCAGCGGAATATGAAAACCTGTTCGATGATATGATTTCGACAGGTAAGTTGAAGCCAGCCTATAGCTTATACAATTCTGCTTTAAAACGACGTTTTGATCGCTATGTTTATGCGTTGTCTCTACTCGATCCTGAGCAGCCATTCGACTTCACGGTTGCCGATGACAAATATCATTACGATCGTGAAGATGCTCAATGGGCAGCGACAGAGGCCGAACTCGACGAATTGTGGCGGCAACGTGTGAAATACGATGCGTTGAATCTCACCATGACCGGAAAAGAGTGGCCAGATGTAGTTGAAACCTTAGAGCAACGATACAACGGTGCCTTGAAACGTCTCACGCAAACCAACAGTGAAGATGTTTTTCAAACTGTTATGAATGCGTTTGCGCGCAGTGTGGAAGCGCATACCAGTTACCTATCACCGGCAAATTCTGAACGCTTTGAGCAAAACATGAATTTGTCGCTGGAAGGCATTGGTGCGGTGTTACAAGCAGATTACGACTACACGGTTATCAGTAGTTTGGTACCAGGTGGACCAGCAGACAAGTCTGGGGAAATTGCTCCTGAAGACAAAATTGTTGCGGTTGCGCAAGGTGATGACGAAGATGCCGACTTCGTCGATGTAGTGGGTTGGCGCTTAGATGAAGTGGTTGAACTCATTAAAGGACCAAAAGGCTCAACGGTTCAGTTGCAAGTCATTAAAGCCAATCAGAGTGTCGGATCACCACCGCAAGTCGTCTCAATTGTACGTGATGAAGTGAAACTAGAAGATCGCGCTGCTAAAGCTGAAGTGAAAACACTCGAATCAGGACCTTATGCAGGTCGGAAGATGGGTGTCATTACTATTCCTGGGTTTTACAATCAACTGACTCGTGATGTGATGGATCTTATTGATGAGATGACCGCAGCCGAAGTGGAAGGCCTGATTGTCGATCTTCGTGGTAACGGCGGTGGCGCTTTAAGTGAAGCAATCACCTTAAGTGGCTTGTTTATCGACAAAGGTCCAGTAGTACAAGTTGCAGATGGCAGCGGTCGTAAAGAAATCAACGGCGACCGAGATAACGTGACCTACTATGACGGTCCACTAGTGGTGATGGTCAATCGTTACAGTGCTTCAGCCTCAGAAATTTTTGCAGCTGCAATGCAGGATTATGGCAGAGCTGTGATTGTCGGCGAAAATACGTATGGGAAAGGAACCGTTCAGCAGCATCGTGGACTGGCACGTCGGTTTGATTTTTTCGACGAGCCATTGGGTAGTGTGCAGTATACTATCGCGAAGTTTTATCGGATTAACGGTGGCAGTACGCAGATGCGTGGCGTCAATCCAGATGTGTCCTTCCCATCATTCCTCAGCGCCGATGAGTTCGGTGAGAGTAGCCAAGATAATGCTTTACCATGGGATCAGCTCGAATCAGCGCGATATGCTCCATTGAAAGAGTTCGAACCAACACGTATTAATCAATGGCAACAGACTGTTGATGAGCGCATTCAGGAAAACCCAGAATTTGTTTATGTGCTTGAAGACATTGAAGAGTTCAAAGCCGATCAAGATCAAGCGTGGATTAGCTTGGTACTAGCCGAGCGTAAGGCCGAGCAAGAGCGCGAAGATGCGAAGAAGCTAGAACGAGCTAACGCGCGTTTGGTGCGACTCGGTAAAGAGCCAGTGGAAAAACTGGAAGACCTACCGAATGAGATTGAAGTTGAAGATCCTTATTTGACTGAAACCATCGCATTAAGTTTTGATATCATTGACGACTTAAAGCTAGCTATGAATTAAAGGTTTGAAGCAAGGGCCGCGTTAAGCGGCCTTTTCTCATTCTATTTACTCATCATCAAAATAATAACGAGAGCTAAGATGCAGCCCGAAAATGCCACGGCACCGCGCCAACCCACAATCTTTCAAGCTTTTATCCCACTGATCGTATTAGTTATTTCACTCGGCACTTCTGTTTATTTATTCGGTGAAGATTCGTCCTACGGCCCCAATCAAATTGCATTGTGGGTTTCAGCAGGCGTTGCGGTGCTTATCGGTTTTTACAATAAGTACAGTTGGGAACAAATAGAGAATGGTATCAAAGAGGGGATCTCAGTCGCGCTTGGTGCGATGTTGATTATCCTCGCTGTAGGTTCTTTGATTGGTACTTGGATGCTCTCAGGCACAGTACCAACCATGATCTATTATGGTCTTGAATTGATTAACCCCAATTTATTTTACGCCGCGACAGCACTAATTTGCGGCATTGTCGCATTGGCGATTGGTAGCTCATGGACAACTGCTGCAACCATTGGTGTCGCGCTGATGGGTGTCGCAGCGGGAATGGATCTATCACTACCCATTGCTGCTGGGGCTGTCGTCTCAGGATCTTATTTTGGTGACAAAATGTCACCACTTTCGGATACGACCAACTTAGCACCGGCTGTTGCAGGCAATGAATTGTTCGCACATATTCGTTACATGAGCTACACCGCCATTCCTGCTTATGTTATCGCGTTAGGTATCTTCCTCATTCTCGGGCTGAATACAGATACCAATGTCAGTTTGATGCAACTTGAGCGCATGCAGCTGGACTTAGCCAACTCGTTTGAAATCAGCTGGTTGATGTTAGTACCACTGGCCGTATTGTTGTACTTAGCAGGGACCCGTAAACCAGCATTGCCAACGGTATTCTTCGGCGCCTTATTGGGCGGCGTCTGGGCGGTATTCTTTCAACCTGAAGTTGTGGTTGGTATGGCTGACGGTGACAGTTCTGCTGTTGCTCAACTGAAAATTGTTTGGTTGGCGTTAACCTCGGGATTTTCGATTGATACTGGCTCAGCGCAATTGAACGATCTATTGAATCGTGGCGGCATGGAAAGCATGATGAACACCATTTGGCTGATCATCAGCGCCATGGCTTTCGGCGCCATTATGGAAAAACTAGGTCTGCTTGAACGTTTATTTATGGGCGTTCTGAAAATGGTGAAAAGCACCGGCAGCCTCATTACAGCAACTCTGTTTACGTGCTTTGGCGCCAACGTATTGACCGCTGATCAATACATGGCCATTGTCATTCCAGGACGTATTTTCCGTGAGGAATATGCGCGTCGTGGGCTAGATTCACGCGTATTATCTCGAACCTTAGAAGATAGTGGTACGCTCACGTCTGCATTGATCCCTTGGAATACCTGTGGGGTATTCATGTTTGGTGCACTTGCCGTGAGCCCATTAGAATATGCACCATTCGCCTTCTTTAATTGGCTAGTACCGTTGATCGCGATTATCTACGCCTATACCGACTTTAGAATTCTGAAGATAGAACCGACTCCAACTACTGCTGTGTGAGATTTGTATGAGTAGTCAAAGCCAAGCACAAGCCAAATTCCGTGAGGATTACCAAGCGCCGCGGTTTCAAATTGAAACCGTGGATCTTCATTTTCGTCTCGACGCGACAACCACTCGCGTCACTAATCGGATGCAGTTGCAGCGGTTAGCTGCAGGACCTCTTGAACTCGATGGTGAACAGCTGGAATTAGAATCGGTTGCTGTCGACGGGATTGAACTTGATGCTTCACGATACGAAGTTTCTCCTTCGAAACTCGTCATTGCAGACCTGCCGGATCGTTGTGAACTGACGGTCATCACGCAAATCAATCCGAGTGCAAATACCGCCTTAGAGGGGTTGTATTTAGCTGCGGATTCATTTTGTACCCAATGTGAGGCCGAAGGCTTCCGCCGTATTACCTACTACCTCGACAGACCTGATGTGCTCGCTATCTTCACGACAACCATTCACGCTCCTCAAGATTATCCCTATTTGTTGAGTAATGGCGATAAGGTCGGCGAGGGAACTGATGGTGACGGTTGGCACTGGGTGAGTTGGCACGATCCACATCCTAAGCCTGCCTACCTTTTTGCCTTGGTAGCGGGTGATTTCGATCGCTTAGAAGATACCTTTGTCACCCGGAGCGGACGTCAGGTTGCGTTAGAACTCTATGTAGACCGCGGCAATAGCAGCCGTGGCACTTATGCCATGGAATCATTGCAACGAGCTATGCGCTGGGATGAGGAAAGGTTTGACCTTGAGTACGACCTTGATACCTACATGGTCGTAGCAGTCGATTTCTTTAATATGGGCGCAATGGAAAATAAAGGCCTGAATGTCTTTAATTCGCGCTACGTGCTAGCCGATCAAGCAACGGCTACCGATACCGATTTCGTCAACATTGAGGCGGTGATTGGACACGAATATTTCCATAACTGGACGGGTAACCGTATTACCTGTCGAGATTGGTTCCAATTAAGCCTGAAAGAGGGATTAACGGTCTTCCGTGACCAAGAATTTAGCTCTGATCTGGGTTCTCGTGCCATTCATCGTATTCAAGCGATCCGAACTATTCGTGGTCGCCAATTTGCTGAAGATGCCAGCCCAATGGCACATCCGATCCGTCCTGACAAAGTAGTGGAAATGAATAATTTCTATACGGTGACGGTCTACGACAAGGGTGCAGAAGTGATTCGGATGCTTCACACTTTGTTGGGTGAAGCCGGTTTCCAGAAGGGCATGAAGCTTTATGTTGAACGGCACGATGGCCAAGCGGTCACCTGTGAAGACTTCGTTGCAGCGATGGAAGACGCTAACGACTTTGATTTGCAGCAATTTCGTCGCTGGTATAGTCAAGCAGGCACGCCTGAGGTTGTGGCACGACTCAACTATTCTAAGACCAACAAAACCGCAACATTAAAACTCACGCAATCGACACCGGCAACACCGGGCCAAAAGAATAAACAACCTATGGTGATACCGATTCGGCTGAGTGCTTATTCAAAAGCGGGGTACAAGCTTGCTTTGCAGTCGAATAACGCGTGCACAGGTTCTGAGTCAGAAGGCTATATGTATACGCTGACGTCTGAAACTGCAGACTTAGTGTTTACTGAGGTACTCGAAGAACCCATTTTTGCACTATTGGAAGATTTTAGTGCGCCCGTGCGCTTCGATTATCCGCAAACGAGTGCGGAACTGACGGTATTGATGGCTGCGGCGGATCGTGAAGTGACGCGTTGGGAAGCTAGCCAAAAGCTGTTTACCCAATACATTCTCACTGCCGTTCGCAAAAATGCAGACATCGCACTCGATTTGCAAACCGTATCGGCACTAGAAGAATTCTTAGCTGCTGACATTGATCCAGCTTTACAAGCGTTGGTTCTGCAACCACCAGAGCTGGAAGAGTTGGCGGAACATTTCGATGCGGGTATTCCACTGGAAGCCTTAGATCGCGCTCGACGTCAATTAATGCAGCAAATAGCGGCCAGTCTAGCACCCCAATTTGAGCGTTTTGTCAGTGATTATCGCGAGCGTCAACCGCACTACACAATAGCAAGTGACGCTATCGCGGAACGGGCTCTAGTGAATTTGGCGCATTATTATTTAGCGCTGCACGAACCTGATCAGTTCGGGCCTTGGGTTGTTGAGCACTTCGAGCGAGCAGATAATATGACAGTGCAGAATAGTGCACTGAATTCGCTCATTCAGCTTGATCTGGAGGGGCGCGAGGACTGTTGTCAGAAATTTAGTCAACAATGGCGAGATACTCCACTAGCTTTAGATAAGTGGTTTGCTGCTGAGGCGTCATCACCACAACCTGATACAGTCGAGCGTGTCACTGCATTGCTGTCGCATCCTGGCTTTTCATTGCAGAACCCCAATCGAGTGTATGCTTTGGTCGCCAGTTTTAGTCGGAATATGCTGCAATTTCATCGGGCGGATGGTGCCGGCTATGCGTTAGTGGCCGACGTCATTCAACGTTTGAACACCAGTAACCCGCAGGTTGCAGCGCGTCTGATTACACCATTCTTGTCGTGGCGACGGTTTGATTCGGAACGTCAGCAACTGATGAAACAGCATCTTGAAGCACTGAGTAAACTACCGCAGCTTGCGCGCGATTTAGATGAAAAAATTTCGAATAGTCTTGCTGCCTAGTGAGCGCTTTTTAGATAAACATGCAAAACCTTCTCATAATCATGTTCAGGCCACGAATTTCGTGGTCTGAACACTTGTTTTTCCTCGTTTAAAGCATTGAATAACAGCGGTGAATGTCCGACAATATCGACACGAATGGTCTATGCTATGAAAGCATAGTCACTTAGACACTACCCTCGATGACAAGGACACCAGCATGACTGCGTTTGGCGATAGCCAGATTCCCGTAATTTTGCAGAAAGTGGCCGATCTGATTCAAAAGCGAGCGACGGATCGACCAGAGATCATCAAAGATTTTGCCTTGAGGTTATTCAAGAACATTTCACCGAATGATCTGGCACTGCGGAATGACAGTGATCTGTACGGTGCCGTAGTAGGGTTGTGGCATAGCTTCAACGAGTACCAACCGAGCGAGAAAGCACTGATTAAAGTGTTTAACCCCGAGGTGGCTCGGCATGGCTGGGAGTCCTCTCATACCATCATCGAAATTATTCAGTCGGATATGCCGTTTATGGTGGATTCGATTCGCATGGCGTTGTCGCGGCTGGGTATTAACTCGCATTTGTTATTGCACCTTCCTATCAGTCACAAACGCAATGACAAGAATGAAATCATTGAATTACTGAAAGCCGGTACGCGCAACGAAGATAACGAAGTTGATACGGTCTTTTTGATCGAGGTGGATCGACAGAACAGTAAAGAAGCTATTGCGTTGCTAAAGCGTGAATTGGCATCGGTGATGGATGAAGTCACATTAGCGGTAGCCGATTGGCAGCCGATGCGCGCGAAACTGGAAGAAATCGCTCATAGCTTGAGTGATATCAAATATCCAGGCCCGAAGCAGAAACTGAAAGAAGCACAAACTTTCCTGAAATGGCTGTCACAAGATAACTTCACCTTGATGGGGTATCGCCGTTACGACCTCGCCGCCATTGAGGGTGATTACGTGATTCGGCAGCAAGCGGAATCAAGCCTTGGTCTGATGCGCAAGTCAGCGATTAATAAAGAGCGTTTGGTCTCATCGTTGCCCGAAGTCGCGCGTGACCTGACCTTTGACGATAACTTATTACTGGTCACGAAAACGAACTCCAAGTCACGAGTTCATCGCCCAGCCTACAGTGATTATATCGGCGTCAAACGCTTTGATAAGAACGGTAAAGTCATTGGCGAAGACCGCTTCATCGGCCTGTATTCGAGCTCGTTCTATAATAATAGCGCGCGCGATGTGCCGCTGGTAGGCGACAAAATTCAGCGCGTCATGGAAGCGTCTGGTTTTGCGCTGAATTCGCACGCAGCAAAAGCATTACTCAATATTCTCGAAACCTATCCGCGTGACGAAATCGTTCAGGCGAGTGAAGAAGAGCTGCTGGACGTGGGCTTAGGAGTGTTGCAAATGCAAGAGCGCGACATGACGCGTTTATTTGTGCGACGTGACATCTTTGGCCGCTTCGCATCTTGCATGGTTTATGTTCCCAAAGAACGTTACAACACGCTGTTACGACAGCGTACACAAGGCATTTTATCCACGTCACTGAAAAGTGATCGTGAAGTGGACTTCACAACTTATTTTTCGGAATCTTCTTTGGCACGGACGCATTACACCGTGCGCATTGGTGACCACGTACAGGACATTGACGTGAAAGAACTTGAACAGAATCTAATTGAAGCAGCACGCACTTGGGAAGATAACTTCGAACGTATTCTTCGTAGCACTTTCGGCGAGGCTCGAGCGAATGGCTTGAACAAGCGTTACGCGAATGCATTCCCGCGTGCTTATAAGGAGGAAGTTCTGCCGTCTATCGCTATTGCAGATATTCAGCAATTGGAAGCGTTGGATGAAGATAACAAACTCGGCATGCTGTTCTATCGACCGCGTGAAGAAAATGAAAATAGTAAGAAAGTTCGCTTAAAATTGTTCCACAAAGACGAACCAATTCACCTGTCTGATGTGCTGCCAATGCTCGAGAACTTCGGTTTGCGAATCATTGGTGAAAGCCCATACCAAATCAAAACTACTGACGGCAAAGTCTATTGGGTACTTGATTTCCAGATGTTGCACAGCAACACCAAACTAGATTTAGAGGCAGCTCGTGACTTGTTCCAAGATGCCTTTGCCAAAGTATGGTCAGGACATTTTGAGGACGACGGTTTCAACCGTTTGGTACTCAGCGCCGGCTTGACGGGGCGCCAAGTCGTCATTTTGCGGATGTTTGCAAAATATATGCGTCAAATTGGCACCACCTTTAGCCAAAGCTACATTGAGAGCACTTTTAGTAAATATCCGTTGATTTCAAAACTGGTGGTGAAGTTGTTCTTTACCAAATTTGAGCCAGGTACGAAGTCACGCGATAAGAAAATTGAAGCGCTCGAAACCCGCATCAACAATGAGCTTGAGAATGTTGCAAACTTAGATGACGACCGCATCATTCGACGTTACGTTGAATTGATTCTGGCCGCGCTGCGCACGAACTTCTTCCAAGCTGATGCGCAAGGAAACGAGAAGTCCTACATATCTGTGAAGTTTCTTCCAGAAATGGTGCCGGAAATGCCGCTACCATTGCCTAAATATGAAATTTTCGTGTATTCACCAGCGGTTGAAGGCGTACATCTACGCGGCGGTAAGGTTGCGCGGGGTGGTTTACGCTGGTCGGATCGTCGCGAAGACTTCCGTACTGAAGTGTTGGGCTTAGTGAAAGCGCAACAAGTGAAGAATACTGTGATTGTTCCCGTTGGCGCGAAAGGTGGTTTCTTCTGTAAACATTTACCAGAAGATCGCGAAGGAATGCTGGAGGAAGGTAAGGAATGTTACCGCACCTTTATCCGTGCATTACTCGACATCACCGATAACATCGTCAATGGTGAAGTGATTCCACCTGAAAATGTAGTTCGTCATGACGAAGACGATACCTATTTGGTAGTCGCCGCTGACAAAGGGACGGCTACATTCTCCGATATCGCCAATAGTATTTCAGCTGAATATAACTTCTGGCTGGGGGATGCGTTCGCGTCGGGTGGTTCTGTTGGTTACGACCATAAGAAGATGGGCATTACCGCACGCGGTGGCTGGGAATCGGTTAAACGACACTTCCGTGAAATAGGCGTGGACTGTCAAACAACTGACTTCACTGCCATTGGCGTGGGTGACATGGCGGGTGACGTATTCGGTAACGGGATGTTGTTGTCGAAACACACGCGCTTAATTGCTGCATTTAACCATATGCACATCTTTATCGACCCAGATCCGCAGGCAGCAAAATCGTTCAAAGAACGTGAGCGCCTGTTCCATCTGCCGCGTTCAGGCTGGGACGACTATGACAAATCACTGATTTCTCAGGGTGGAGGTGTCTTTTTACGGAGCTTAAAAGCCATTGAGCTGACTCCGGAAATGAAGAAGCTGTTCAATACTCAGAAGAAGTCGATGACACCGACTGAGATGATCCGAGCCATTCTAACCATGCCGGTTGATCTGCTTTGGAACGGCGGTATTGGTACCTACGTGAAAGGCTCGAAAGAAACTGACTCAGATGTCGGCGACCGCGCGAATGACGCCTTACGAGTCAACGGTAAAGAGTTGAAAGCCAAAATTGTGGGTGAGGGTGGTAACCTAGGCTTTACCCAATTGGGACGTATTGAATACGCTCGCAATGGTGGCCGAATCAATACCGATGCAATCGATAACGTCGGTGGCGTAGATTGCTCGGATAACGAAGTAAATATCAAAATATTGCTGAACGGGCTAGTTCTGAACGGTGATTTAACGCGTAAGCAACGTGATAAATTACTGTATGACATGACCGAAGAAGTTGCGCAAATTGTCTTAAAAGACTGTCACCGCCAGTCACAATCAATCTCTGTAACCGGATTGCGTGGGCCTGACCAGATCAAAGAAATGCAGCGCTTTATTCATCATCTCGAGCGAGAAGGCCAGTTGAATCGTTCACTCGAATTTTTGCCAGATGACGATGAATTGGCAGAGCGCCAAGCAACGGGTAAAGGACTCACTCGACCTGAGTTAGCCGTGATCACTGCATATGGCAAGATGGTTCTGAAAGAACAATTGCTGGACGATGCGATTATGGCGGATCCTTTCCATGCTCGCTCGTTACTCAATGCATTCCCGAAACCGTTGCAAGAGCACTACGCTGAAGCGATGCAGGCACATCCACTGCGGGCACAGATTATTGCAACACGTCTAGCGAACAATATTGTCAACGACATGGGGCCAAACTTTGTGTTCCGCAAGCAAGATGTGACCGGGGCAACGGTTGCTGAAGTCGCGTCAGCTTATGTGGTTGCGCGTGAGTGCTTTAATTTACGTGGCCTGATGGAGCAAATTGAAGCCGGGAACAACAAGATCCCTGCAGATGTTCAAAACCAAATGCTGTTCCAATTACGTCGGGTCGTGCGTCGAGCGACACGCTGGTTCTTACGGCATCGCAAACCTAACCTAAATACCATCCAAGAGCATCTTGATTTCTATCAGGCGAGCTTCAATGACCTGCGCAAGAATGCATTGGATTATTTAGTGGCAGATGAGCGTAGCCAAATTGAGAAGAATATCGAAAAGTTTGAGGCTCAAGGTGTTCCAGCAGCACTCGCTAAACAGATCGCCTTATTAACCACTGTATTCTCGGCGCTCGATATAGCCGATATTGTCAACGAATCGGGGCGTAAAGTGTCTGTGGTGGCAGAAGCTTACTTCAATCTGGGTGCCAAAGTGTCATTGCATTGGTTCTTGGATCAAATCAATGGTCAACCGGTTGATAACCACTGGCAGGCGCTTGCTCGTGCAGCGTTCCGTGAGGAGCTCGACTGGCAACAGCGTTCATTAACCATGAGCATGTTGAACACGGCAGATAAGAAAATGGATGCTCAAGCAGCTCTTGCGGCTTGGTTGGATCGGAATCAGGTATTCGTAGAGCGTTGGCAGCATATGCTGACTGATTTCAAAACTACCAAGACACACGAGTTTGCGAAGTTCTCAGTGGCACTGCGTGAGTTGATGTTGCTCAATCATAACTGTTTGACGACTGCGCCGGCAGCACCAAACGCATGATGTATGATCTCGCCCGCGCGTTGCTGTTTCGTCTCGACGCAGAGCGCGCGCACGATCTAACTATTGGGATGCTCAGTCGGGGGCAGCGTACCCCGCTAGCATCACTCTGGCGTCAGCAAGTCAGCGGGCGATCGCTACAAGTCATGGGGCTCACATTTCCAAATCCAGTTGGCTTAGCCGCCGGTCTTGATAAAAATGGCGCCTGCATCGATGCTTTTGCGGAGATGGGATTTGGCTTTATTGAAGTGGGCACGGTCACGCCACGCCCGCAGTCCGGCAATCCCAAGCCACGCTTGTTTCGCTTGCCTGCTCATGAGGCGATAATTAACCGTATGGGTTTCAATAACCTCGGTGTTGATGCCTGTGTGGAGAACATCAAAACAATGCGCTTTCGCGGCATTCTGGGCGTGAATATCGGTAAGAATAAAGATACTCCAGATGAACAAGGGGTGGATGACTACCTCTACTGCATGCGTCGGGTATATCCGTACGCTAGTTACATTACTGTGAATATATCATCACCGAATACGCCTGGTTTGCGTGCGTTTCAACACGGCGCGGCATTAGCTGATTTACTGGCGCAGTTAAAAGCAGAGCAAGGAAAACTTCACCAAGAGCACGGACGTTACGTGCCGTTGGCAGTTAAAATAGCTCCAGATTTGTCTACCACTGAAGTGGCGGATTTTGCGGCTGCTTTGCTGTTGCACGACATTGATGCCGTTATTGCTACCAATACGACGTTAGATAGAACCGCAGTAGTTGGGGCAGAGCACGCTAAGGAAGCCGGCGGTTTGAGCGGTAAAGTTCTTTTTGACGCCAGCACTAAAATTGTTGCTGCACTAGCCGAACACTTAGCTGGAAAAATTCCCATTATCGCCGTTGGCGGTATTGATAGTGCTACAACCGCTCAAGCCAAACTGGATGCCGGCGCGTCACTCGTACAGATCTACACAGGCTTTATTTATCACGGCCCTAAACGTATCAAAGAAATTGTTGAGGGCTTGTAAAATGCATGAGAATTCGGTAGCTTACTACCACTTCAAATAACAACAACAGGGACACACTGTGCAGGCTTCGAGTGCATGGCGCTGGGTCTATAACCCAGAGCAGCAACAGCTCAGCATCGAATTGGGAGATGGTCTCAGCCATCTGTGTCCTTATAAAACGTCTCGTTTAGCTCCTCTGTACGCTATGAATGCCGCATTTACTCTGGAAGATGCGCAGGCTTTTCAAACCATTTACGACGCATTACATGCTCTCGACCGTTGGTCACCCACGCTGATTATGCAAGCAGCACTCAACCATTCGATTTTGCAACGGTTTGGTCGACCGCAGATGCCACAAAGTTGGCACTTTCAACAAGCAGAAGAATCGACGTTTGATACCTTTGAAGCTGGAACACCACTGTGTTTGAATTCTGGCTTTGCTAACGCTGAATTTGTACTGTTAGCCGCCGATGACGAATTTGCCGAGTGTATGTTATTAGACGACGCTATGGCGTTATCAGAAATTAAACAGATCCGTCAATTTGATGTCATCAAAGTTCTGCATAATCGTATGCAAGAACATCCGCTCATGCGTTCCTCACAGCAGCTCGATATCGTTCCCAAGCAAGCATGAGCGCTACACTGGGTTACACATACCTTGGAGTGCTTAGCTTAGTTACCATGCTAGCGTCGACATCACCCGCAACAACTCCCATTTCTGCGACCTTGAGACTCATTGAAACGAGTGATGTCCACGGTGAGGTGACAGGCTTTGATTACTTTACCGGTGCAGTTGTTCAACGTGGCTTGGTTCACTCCGCTGCAACCATTCGTGATGCGAAGGCGGAACAACCTAATCATATCTTGATTGACAATGGCGACCTAATTCAAGGCTCGCCGCTGGCAAGTTGGGCGCAGCAACATAGCCCCGATCAAAACCCCATCATTCAGGTACTGAATCATTTGCAGTTTGATGTTGCCAATATTGGCAATCACGAATTCAATTTTGGTCTGGATGCATTGTGGCAAACCTATGCGCAAGCGGATTTTGCGGTGATAAGCGCAAATATAGAGGCACTTGAGTCGGCTTCCACTCGATTTCCAAAGTGGTTGCGTCAAACCGTAGTACTCGATCGTACTCTGCAAGCTTCAGATGGTTCAATGCAGCCAATTAAAATAGGCTTTGTGGGCGTCGTACCGCCACAAATCATGATGTGGGATCAACAACACCTGCAAGGCAAGATTCGTAGTCAGGATATGGTCATAGCAACCGCGCGAGGTGTAGCGGAAGTGCAAGAGCAGGGCGCTGACGTTGTCGTGCTCGTGGCGCACACCGGAATGCCCAAAAATACTGCGCTTCCAACCGATGCCGAGCAAGCGCTGCATCTGATTGCACAAACGCCCGGTATTGATGCCATTTTGTTTGGTCACCAGCATGAAGTGTTCCCCGGTACTCAGGTGTATGATCAATTACCAAACGTTGATAGTGTGAACGGTAAGATACAGGGTATCGCAGCGGTTCAACCTGGGGTTTATGGCTCCCACATTGGAATCATCGATCTTCAGCTACAACATCATGATGGCGAATGGCAGGTACTATCAAGCCACAGCGAAGCGCGGCCGATTTCAGCAGCGAAAGCCAAGGATATCGAAGCATTGGTTGCTGCTGCGCATCAACAAACCTTGGAATACGTCAAACAACCGGTCGGGACTACAGCGATTGACTTGGATCATCGCTATGCTCGGATCCAACCGACAGCATCGCTGCAATTCATTCATGAAGCGCAACTTTGGCATCTACGACAAATCCAAGATCCCGAAATTCGGCAACAGCTCGGCACACTTCCTGTCGTGAGCGCCGCAGCACCTTTCGTGACAGCTCTGAGCGAAGGCGATACCAGCTATACACTTATCGAAGCGGGCGCGGTCACGTTAGGGGATATTGGCGATTTGTATCGCTACCCGAACACGCTGGAGCTCGTTCGCATCAGTGGTCGTGAGTTGAAACTGTGGTTGGAGCGCAGTGCTGAAGGTTTTGTGGCTGGTCAGTCTGAATCGCCCTTTAGTTACATTAACACCAAGATACCAAGCTATAACGTTGATAGTTTTTATGGGCTCGAGTATCAGATAGATCCAACGCAACCCATAGGCGAGCGCATCACTAGTTTACGTTATCAGGGCAAGCCTATAGCCGGTGAGCAACTCATCTTAGTGGCTACCAACAACTATCGTGCGGCTGGTGGGGGTGACTTTGCGGATTTGAACGGCAGTCAATCGATCTATCGCAGTCCCGATGAAATTCAAAAGATTTTGGTCGATTTTGTGCGCCAGTTACCCAATCAAAATTACCAACCTGATTTAATCAAGAATTGGGCGATTGAAGGCTTATCAAGCGAATAGATAGAAGGGTATTCAGAAGACTCAGAAGATTGGTTGCGGGGGCAGGATTTGAACCTACGACCTTCGGGTTATGAGCCCGACGAGCTACCAGACTGCTCCACCCCGCGTCCGAGTGAAGCGCATACTACGGGGTTCATTGATCGAACGCAAGCGCCATTTCACCCAGTTGCCTACTTAATCAACAATAGTGCTGTCAACCGCTGGTTATTTGAGCGTTTTGCTGATTCCAGCCGCAATATTACCGCCATGGCATACAGACGAATCGAATTTCGGTATACTAGCGCCGATTCTCAATTCAGCTAAAATAGTACGTTTTTACGTCTGCTCGCTACAGGAAAGAACTAGCCCTATGTCCCAACACCTGCAACTATTTGCCACCTGTGCTAAAGGTTTCGAACCCTTATTGTTCGATGAATTAATCGAAATAGGCGGTATTGAAGTCAAACAAACACAAGGCGGCTGTTGGTTCCAAGGCACGCAGCGTGAAGCTTACTTAGCCAATCTCTGGAGTCGCTTTGCAAACCGCATCCTCCTGCAGCTAGGCCAATGTCCAATTACACAAGTCAGCGCGATTCCTGCAGAGGTGCAAGCAACCAATTGGAGTCAAGTGTTTGACCCAACCGAGCCCTTTATCGTGGATTTTCATGGGCGTCACCCAGAAATTCGGCACACCCAATTCGGCGCTCAACTGATTAAAGATGGCATTGTCGATTACTTTCGAGCAGAGGGTATTGAGCGCCCATCGGTCGATAAGCATGCCAATGTTCGCATCTATGCACACGTCCACAAAGATACACTGACGTGGTATTTGGATTTGTCGGGTGAAAGCCTGCATGTGCGCGGCTATCGCCAACAACAGGGCAGTGCACCATTACGTGAAACTCTTGCGGCTGCTGTGTTAAAGCGCGCGGGGATGTCAACAACGGTCAATACGGTTTGCGATCCATTTTGCGGCTCCGGCACCTTAGTGATAGAGGCGGCGATGGTAGCGCTCGACCGTGCGCCGGGTCTAACCCGCTCTCATTGGGGTTTCACCAGTTGGCAGCAGCATCAACCAGCGTTATGGCAGTCTTTGCTGACAGAAGCACAAGAGCGCTTTGCGGCGGCCTGTGCACAATCTTCATTCCACGGTTATGGCAGTGATTATGATGCACAAGTGGTCGGAATTGCTCGGACCAATGCGCAACGTGCAGGCGTAGCAGATTTCCTAACCTTTTCGACCCAGGAGATGACCAACGTAGAAGCACCTGCAGAGCAAGGATTGCTCGTGTGTAATCCTCCGTATGGAGAACGATTAGGTGAAGAAGTAGAAACATTGCTGCTGTATCGACGCCTCGGGCAGCTATTAAAGCAGCAATTCCATGGTTGGCAGGCTTCTGTTCTTGCCGGTGATGAGACCTTATTAAAACGTTTAAAATTACGCAGCAAGAAAAAATATAAATTAATGAATGGTGCGTTAGAGACATCATTAGCAAACTTCGATTTGACGGAAGAGCAAGTAGAGTTTACGCAATCGCAATCAAATGATTTAGGCAACAGGCTTAAAAAGAACTATCAAAAGCTCGAGAAATGGGCTGCGAAAGAAGGTGTTAGTGCTTGGCGTCTCTACGATGCGGATTTACCTGAGTACAATGCGGCAGTCGATGTTTATAACGACTATCTGGTGATTCAAGAGTATGCAGCACCGAAAGATATCCCCGAAGCGGTAGCCAAAGACCGGTTATGGCATCTGATTGATACGCTCGCGCAAGAACTGCCGTTTGCAGCAGACAAAATGACGCTAAAAGTACGTCAACGGCAAGCAGGCAAGCAACAGTATCAAAAGCAAGAACCGCGCGGCTTAACGACTGTGGTGCATGAGTACGGTGTCCAGTTTGAAGTGAATTTGAGTGACTATTTAGATACAGGTCTATTTCTTGACCATCGCTGGGCACGCCGTGAGTTGGGACGCTTGAGTCAGGGGCGTCGTGTCTTAAATTTGTTTGCTTACACGTGTAGTGCTTCCGTACATGCTGCATTGAGTGGTGCTGAAGAGGTCGTTTCGGTTGACTTATCCAGAACCTACTTACAATGGGGCGAACGTAACTTTGCACTCAATGGTTTACGTGGTCGGCAGTATGACTTTATTCAAGCCGACTGTATCCAATGGTTGCGTGAACAGCGACCACAGCAACGTTTCGACGTGATCTTTCTCGATCCTCCGACGTTTTCAAATTCCAAACGCATGGATGACGTGCTTGATATCCAGCGAGATCACATTGAGCTGTTGAAGCTGGCAGCGCGCTTACTAAGCAATAATGGGGTCATTCTGTTCTCGAATAACAAGCGTAAATTTAAGTTGGACGAAGTGGGGCTTGCTGAAGCGTTTTTGCAAGCTGAAAACCTCACAGAACGGTCCATTTCAACAGACTTTGCGCGCCACAAGGGTATTCACTATTTGTTTAAGGTTACCCATAGTGAGTGAGTTTTATTTATTAACCGGTGAATCGTGCCCGCTTTGCACACAAGCACTGCAGTTGCTCCATGGCTTGCCATTGGACGAACCGATTCGTCTTCATGTTGTGGCTATTGAGCAACAACCGGAGTTGTTCGAGGAATACCGTTGGTTAATCCCGGTATTAGTGCATGGCGCCACCGACCAAGAATTGCGCTGGCCATTTAGTGCCGAACAAGCACAACAATTTATTGAAGAGTTATAAGATTACATGAGTATTTTACGAATTCAGAATGCCCAGCTCGCGTTCGGTAATGAAGCCATTTTCGCTGGTATCGACCTCGTTATTGAAGCTGGCGAACGGTTGTGTTTAGTCGGCCGTAATGGTGCGGGTAAATCGACATTGCTTAAAGCAATTTCCGGTACCGTGCAGCTAGATGAAGGCAATATTCAGGCTATCAACGACGCCGTTGTCGCAAGGTTACCGCAAGACCCGCCAGCGAATTCGGCTGATTCAGTTTATGATTATGTTGCCGAAGGCTTAGCTGATGTGGGTAAAGCACTCAAGCGTTATCATGCGGTGTCGCAACAACTGAGTAGTGACGTCAGTGATGCGCTCATGCGTGAATTGTCGCAATTACAAAGTGAAATTGAGGCTGCCAACGGTTGGGTGTTGCAAACGCGTATCGAGAATATCCTGACTCAGCTCGAGCTTGATTCGGATATGACCATGCAAAGTTTATCAGGGGGCTGGTTGCGCCGGGTTGCACTGGCGCGGGCCCTCGTTGTCGCACCTGATTTGTTGCTGCTCGATGAGCCGACCAACCACCTCGATGTTGAGATGGTGCAATGGTTAGAACAAACATTGCTTGAGTTCAAGGGAGCGGTGCTCTTTATTAGCCATGACCGTGAATTTATCCGACGCTTGGCGACGCGAATTATCGATCTCGACCGGGGTCATTTAGCGAGCTATCCCGGCAACTATGATCGCTACTTAGAGATGAAGCAGGAAGCGTTGGAAGTTGAAGCCAATCAGGCTGCAGAATTTGATAAGAAGTTAGCGCAAGAGGAAGTTTGGATTCGTCAGGGCGTGAAGGCGCGGCGGACGCGTAATGAAGGTCGGGTGCGCGCATTACAAGCACTGCGCAAGGAACGTGCCAAGCGGCGTGAATTGCAAGGGTCGGCGAAACTGTCCGTGCAAGAAGCTCAGCGTTCCGGCAAGCTGGTGTTTGAAGGGGAGAACTTATCTCTAGCGTTCGCTGGTAAAGTCATTCTCGATGATTTTGGGTTGCAATTGCAGCGCGGCGATAAAATTGCGTTAGTCGGCCCTAATGGTTGCGGCAAAAGTACGCTCATACGCGTCATTTTAGGACAACAGGCTGTTGATGCTGGACAATTAAAATTCGGTACCAATTTAGAAGTTGCTTACTTTGACCAACATCGTGCAACGCTCGATCCCAAGTTATCCGTTGCTGAGAATGTCGGTGACGGTAAGCAGGACGTTACTTATAACGGTCGAACGCGGCATATTCTGAGTTATCTGCAAGACTTTCTCTTTTCTCCTAAACAAGCTCGCACACCGGTTCACGCGTTGTCTGGCGGCGAGCGCAATCGAGCTTTGTTGGCAAAGCTATTTCTGACGCCAAGCAATTTGTTGATTCTCGATGAACCAACCAATGACTTAGATATCGATACGTTGGAGTTGTTGGAACAAATTGTCGCGGAATATCAAGGTACTGTGATTCTGGTTAGCCATGATCGTGAATTCGTCAACAACACTGCAACCAGTGTCTTGCTCTTTGAAGGCGAAGGCATGATTACTGAAATTGTTGGTGGTTTTACTGAAATCAATCATTACCTCGACCGAAAAGCTCAACAAAGCGCGCAAAACCAGGGAACTAAAGCGGTATCAAAGCAGTCAGAATCAGCGAATTTGGGTACACAGGCTTCTTCTCAACCCCGGAAAAAGTTATCCTACAAGTTACAACGTGAGCTTGAACAATTACCGACGCAAATAGAAGCGTTGGAGCGCGAGCAAGAAGAACTCACAGCAATTGTCAGTGAGCCCGAATTTTATTCAAAGCCGCAAGCTGAAACTGGTCCTGTGTTAGACCGCCTAAGCGAACTCGAAGTCATGCTCCTAACTGCACTTGAGCGTTGGGATGAACTTGAAAATTTACAAAAAGAGAGCAGTTAATTCCGCTATGAAATATTTCACGAGATGCACTTTATCGGTAGCCATTTTAATGGCTACAACGCAGTCGGTGAACGCCGATGTTTTCACCGTAACGGAACTCGAAACTCCGAGTAAAGTGCGTAATCTGTTCCCAGTTGCGATCAATGATCAAGGGCAAGTCAATTTGCTCGGCCGCCTGCCTGAAGATATCGAGATTGATCTCGATAGAATTTCTGCCTCTACCCGAAGTCAAACGGGTATCCCGCTTGACATCGAAGATCCTGAAACTTACGAGTTGAGTTACGCGCAATATACAAATCTAGTGACTGCGCTTGAAGACAATCGCAACACTTTTTTGCAAAATCAGCGAATTGGATACAACTATCCAGCTATATATAACGGCCAAGACATCACTTTAGTGACACCCTTCAATGATACTGATCCGGATACTGCGGAGCGTGAGTCTACCAGCGATCATTATTTGTATGGTTTAAATCAGAACAATATTAGTGTCGGAGTAGGAACTGCACCGTATCGAGATCTAGAGCATATCTACACCCCAGATGAAGACGCAGATCCAGCAACGATCCTTTATTCTGAGCGTGATTTTACCGCACGGGCTATTTGGACCGATGGCACCAGCGTAAAAACCTACGAACCTGTTGCTACAGATATACTGGGTGGTGAGTCATTTATGTTCGACATCAATGACACCAACCTTGCGGTAGGTCACATGAGCATGGAGTTATCGCCACTTGCGGTTGAACGTATTGCCGAATGTGAAGAAGAAGCTGCAGACCCAGCGTCACCCGATCCGCTCTATGTCTGCGTTTGGGAATATTGGCATCAGTTACAACGTAGCTCTGCTGCCAACATTGCTCCTAGCCCATTTCAGCCGTCTAGCGTACGTACCAATCAAAGCATCTATGACATGCGTGCAACCTTGTGGCAATTAGATGCAAACGGCAATGTTGTTTCTACGGAAACACTCGGAACCCTAATGGATCGCGTTGAGGAAGTAGACGGTGAAGATGCGGACCTAGGTAACTGGTCTAGTTACGCCTATGCAGTAAACAACAATGGTATTGCTGTCGGGCAAAGCTGGACTTACCTAGATGCCGATGGTGATGTTTCAACACGTCGGATTAAAATGCCTGCCATTTATGTCAATGATGAAGTGATTCCAGTCACCACAGAAAATAAATACTTGTGGGGCAGTGCGGATGATATCAACGATGAGAATATTGCCGTCGGTTTCCTGTTAACGAACATTCAAGGTGTACAGCGCTACGTTGGTTACAGTTTCGATGTAGAAACGGAAACTCTGTCACTCATGCCAGGATTCTTCAATGGCTCGAGCACTATTCCTACTGCTGTTAACAATGCCGGTATTGTAGTTGGTAGTGCCGAAATTGAAGCGTCGTTGTCGACCCAACGCCGCCGTGTCGGTTTTATGTATGATTTGAACAATCCAGACGCTGGATTTATCAACTTAAATGACGCCGTTGCGTGCGAGTCAGGCTATTTTATTGTCTCGGCTGAAGGAATTAATGAGCAGGGTGATGTAGTCGCGACTGTGGTAGAACCGAGTGAATACACTGATGAAGATGGCGAAGTTCAAACTGAACAACTCGCGAAAACTGTCGTGCTGACGAATGTGGGTGGTGAACTGAACAACTGCGATGCTGAAGAGCAACTTGTTGAGCGTCAAGGCGCAAGTTCTTCGCCCTTTGCTTTCTTCGGTATGTTGTTGATTGGTGGTCTTATTACGATTCGTCGGGCTATCGCAAAATAGACGATAAATTGTTCTAAAAAAATCAGCTCATTTAACCAGCGGTATTTCATGGACTTAGTTCCATTCTCGAAATATCGCTGGTTTTTTACATTGAACTCCCGTCCAGAATTGCTATCTATTTAATAGAGCCGACAGAAAAACGTCATGCTCTTGTCATGAACGCAATGTAAGAAAAATCTGGACGAGGAAGTGAACATGAAAAGACAAAAACGCGATCGCCTCGAGCGTGCACATGCACAAGGTTTCAAAGCCGGAGTATCTGGTCGTTCCAAGGAGTTGTGTCCATACCAAAATCAGGACGCGCGGTCCCAGTGGCTAGGCGGTTGGCGCGATGCAATGGAAGCACGCGGCGTAGGGCTTTATCGATAAGAGTCCACACTTCGATACAGCAATAAAACTTACGAAATATCTTCTCTAGAAACTTTAAAGCCCGCTGATTTAGCGGGCTTCTTATATTCGGTCACTCAACAGTTAGAACGTTGATGTATCGGTAAACAAACCAACTTTAAGGTCTTTGGCGATGTAGATAGGTTTGCCATCTACTTCAACGCGTCCATCGCCAATACCCATATATAATGAACGCTTTAATACACGCTTCATATCAATGAAATAACTAACTTTTTTCGCCGTCGGTAGTATTTGACCGGTGAATTTCACTTCACCAACACCGAGGGCGCGACCGCGGCCAGGGCCACCTAAACAGGCCAAAAAGAAACCTGTTAACTGCCACATGGCATCTAAGCCAAGGCAGCCGGGCATGACTGGATCACCTTTAAAGTGGCAGTCAAAAAACCACAAGTCAGGGGTGATATCGAGCTCTGCGTGAATGTAACCTTTGCCGTGGGCACCGCCATCCTCATTGATAGTAAGGATGCGATCCATCATCAACATGTTAGGCAGTGGCAGTTGGCTATTGCCCGGGCCAAACATCTCACCCCGACCACATGCCAAGAGTTCTTCGCGGGTATAACTCGACTGTTTCATAAACACCTTAGATCAGTAACGACAGTAAAAGTGCCGCTAGCTTAGCGAACACTTGTACGCTTAACAAGTCCGACTAGTTTTTAGGAGCCAAACCAGCGTTGCCAAAGAGACGGAGGCGGCTCTTGTGGCTGCAATTCGCGCAATCGCTGTTCGATCTTTTCGTACAAACCTTTTTGATCCGCTTGCGTCAGTAATTCCAAAGCTTCATTCAGATGCTGCACTGCATAGACTGTGAAATCACCGCGTTCAACAGCAGCAATAACGTGCGGCTCTAGATTCAATTGACTCAAGTTCGCTGCGGGAATAATCACTCCTTGTTGACCGGTTAAACCACGCGCCGCACACAACTCGTAAAAGCCTTCAATTTTTTCGTTTACAGCACCAATAGCTTGTACCTGACCAAATTGGTCAACGGCGCCAGTGATTGCTAGACCTTGCTGAATGGGCGCTTCAGCCAACGCCGAGAGTAAACAGCACAGTTCTGCCAAAGAGGCACTATCACCATCAACTTCATGATAGGACTGCTCAAATACAATAGTTGCAGACAAGGCCATGGTCTCATTACGCGCAAAAACGTTGGCAATATACGCAGAGAGAATCATCACGCCCTTGGTGTGAATGTTTCCACTCAGTTCCGATTTGCGATCAATATCAATGATATCGCCATCACCATAGTGAACCGTTGCAGTGATGCGCGACGGCTCACCAAATTCACTGCCACCCGCAGTCACAACGGTTAAACCGTTGATTTGCCCAACTACGGCGCCTTGGGTTTCGATATAAACCTGACCTTCCAAAATCGAACGACGGCTCAATTCGGCAATATAGCCATCCCGTTGCTGGCGTTGCTCGAGCACTTGCGCTAAATGTTGGCCAGATATCGCTTGGTCTTGAGCAGCTGTCGCTATGACGTTCGCTTCACGCAAAAACTGCATCAGCGCGATAGTATCGAGTGATAATTCCGTTTGGTAATCGCTCAGGCGCGAAGCGAACTTTAATACCAGTGGTAGCGCATCGGCTTGCAATGGCAATACATCCGCTTCATGTTGGACGTACGCTAAATAATCAAAGTATGGCTTCAACGGCAGCGTACTCAGCGGATAGTGTGCTGAAAAATCACAGAGGTATGGAAATAAATTATCGAAATCCCGATCGAGTTCACGTAGTTGAGCATAGATATCGCGATCACCGAGCAACAGAATTTTGATTTGAATGGGTACCGGCTCTGGCTGATAGAAAGCAGCAATATTAGCATCACCAGGTTGTGGCCAATGAAACTGACTGGTCTTCAAAATATACTTTAACTTACGCCACAATCCCGGCTGTGACAGGAGTTCTTCGGCATCAATTGCCAATACGCCGCCGTTGGCTTTGAGTAGGGCGCCTGCTTCAATCAAATGTAAATCAGAACTAATGGTTCCTTGTACCGACTGCAAACGGATACTACCAAACAGGCTTGCTTCGGTGACGCGGTCACACAGCACGAACTCTTCCTCATCGTGATGTTCAACAATGATTGTTGCTAATTCATTACCCGGCAAATCGGTAAAGCTCAGTTCAGCTACTTGCGCAAGGTAGGCAGTCAGACGAGGCGTCGAAAATTTGGCCTGAAGTTCTTTTAATGAGTTTTCCCGAGCGTCAACAGGAGCCTCCAAAATAGCCCATAGCTCGGTTAAAAATTCGCTTGCGGTTCCTGCAGGCAAATTTACACAAACGGGCTCGTGCGCTGATTTAGGGTTCGCTAAGTAGACCCAGTCAAAGAGTTGCGCATGTTGCCAACGCTGCTGTTGTTGTAATTCTTTCAAGACGTCATAGGTTCGCAACCCGGCTGGGGTTACAATAAAACCATGTGCATAGCGACCAGCGCTATTCAACGCTTGTTTTACGGCAGTGACCGCACGAGTTTGTCCAATCAGTGCACTCGCATGAGTTTCTGCGTTATGCTCAGCGGCCCAAACATGAATAGGGGGTTGAAGGGCGGTTACAGGTACGCGCATGGAAATCGTTCTCCTTGATTCAGCCTGTCATGATAGCTGATATAGTCAGCGTCTGACTATGACTTATCCGTTTAAACGGTGACTTAGACCCTAGTATTTGAGAGAAGGTGTAACATTGGTGCAGCGTTTTCATTCTAAATTTACTTTGCTGGCAGCTGTTTTATTGACTGCGGTCACATCTACAGCGCATTCGGTCGAAACCGAGCAATCAGCCACTGTCACGCCAGTTATCGTGATTTCCCTTGACGGCTTCCGACACGATTATATTGCTAAGTTCAATCCGCCGCATATAAGTCAACTTGCGGAGCGCGGCACGGTTGCTCACCTTGAACCTGTGTACCCATCCAAGACATTCCCGAATCATATTTCGTTGGCAACCGGTTTGTACCCAAGCCGTCACGGCATTATTGATAATTATTTTTATGATACCGAACGCAATGATTTTTACGGTATGGGTAAAGGTTACGATGACAGCACCTGGCTGGATGGCATTCCGATTTGGAACCTAGCTGAACAACAAGGGCTGCGCGCTGCAACGTATTTTTGGCCGGAATCAGACGCTCGGGTCAATGGCATGTCACCGAGTTATTTTTATCGTTACAGTCACAATGCCAGTCCGAAAAAGCGGATAGAACAAATCATCCGCTGGCTACAACAACCCGATGAATCCAGACCTGCACTCATTATGAGCTATTTCCATCAAATCGATAGCGCAGGGCATCGCCACGGGCCTAATGGCGCAGGGACACGCGCGGCCGTTCATTATATTGATGGATTGATTGGGCAACTGGTCGATGAATTAGCGCGGCTCGAGCTGGAGGCAAATATTATTTTGGTCGCTGATCACGGCATGCTAGAAACTCGTTCTGACGACGCCATTCATGTTGATACGTTGCCGTTACCGGATGGCTTTGAACGGGTTCATAATAGTACTCGAGTAATGTATTACGCCAAAAATGATGCGGCCAAAGCCCAACTGAGTGCGTTGAAGCAGCAACTCGATTCGCTCGAACTGGCGGTCGACATTAATACTATTGATGCAATGAATCGGGCGGGCTACCAGGAGTCGAGTCGCTCGGGTGATCTGATTATCGACGCGCGTCCGCCTGTGACTTTCTCGGGACGTGAAATTAAGCCCGGCCGAGTGAGCGGAACCCATGGCTATAGCGGAATTGCTGAGATGGATGCGGCATTTATTGCAGTTGGTCCGGCATTTTCTCCAGACCGAAAAATCGAGCGGCTGGGTGTTATCGACGTATATCCGTTGATTGCAAAATTGCTTGATCTTCGCGTCGTCGAGCCTATTGATGGAAATGAAAACGCTATTCTGCCGTTATTAGAAACGACAGAATAGCTTTCTTTAACTACTCGATTGTCATTATTCGACCATAGTGACTGAGTAACCGGCGTCGCGCAGCAACTGCAAGACGCCGCGTTCACCGCCTAAGTGACCAGCGCCAACGGCAACAAATGTTGGTGCTGATTGAAATTCCGTTTCCAATTGGTCAATCCAGTTTTCATTGCGCTGATACAGCAACATATCCGTATACTCTTCATATTCAGGTTGATCGACGATCAACTGATGCAATTGCTCAGCGTCTTCTGCTAAATAGGTGTCTTTTAACTTAACCAGCAGATTCTTTGATTTTTCAGGATCTTCTGCCATCTCCCACAGCCATTGCGTTTGTTCGCTGAGTGGAATTTGATCAAAAATACCAAACTGATATTCAACCGTTTCTAAACCGATAATCGGCTTTTCATTCGATACGGCTTGCATGGTCAGAAACAGCTCATAAGAGGCGGTTTGGGCACAATCTAATTGCTGAGTAACCAGCATGCTTGATATCACAAAAGGGCGCATCGCCGCTATTTGCGCAAGCTCAACACCAGCTTCGGCTTGAACGAAATCACCCAAAGTGGTGAGCTGTTCTGGTGATAAATACTGATCAAGGTAAGGACCTTCAGGATTCATAACCATCTGGTTCATCTTTTGTGCGACGCTGGAGTCACTCAAATTAAGCTCCATGACCACTTGCTCAGAGTCGGCGAACGCTTGGAGCAGCGCATCACCGGTTTTAAAGTCCTGCTGACACAACACATGCATAGTGCCAAACACATACGAAGGCTGTTCGAGGTTATTTCCTTCAACCTTGTAGAGTAACGATGCTTGGCTTGTTAATGGGAGCAGCGCGAGAGGACTCAATAAAGTGCTCAGCAGAGCGGCGTTACAAAAGGTCCGTAAAGTTTTGCGATGAGTAGTTTTGTTGACTGACATAACTGTTTCCTTATTGACTGTTACAACACTGTTGTTTACGCAGTGAATCGACTGACTCACCGACAGCGCTCATATTAGGTTGAGCAGGGTGATGAAGTGACGACAGTTTACCGCCTGTCGCCTGTAATGTCGTATGTGTCATGTTTCTGTCGGACGCCGTGTTGTACAAAAAGACACGACAGGTACATGACAGTTGCGACATTTTTTATGACAGACGGTAAACTGTCGTCACAGCAGGTTAAAAATTGGAACTAGAGTAGGTCCTGACAACGAGTTACCCAACTCATTTGCACAAACCATACTCAAGTAAGGAACAATTATGTCACCCAGTAAAAGTATCGATTCTAAAAGTGTCAGTATGATGAACGCTTTACGTCAGGGCTTCTGGTTCTACTGCCACCACAATGGTCATCATATTGCTGCACATGCATCTGGTGTCAGTGGTCGTGAGACCATTTATGTTGATGATACCAAAGTATCCACGAAAGTTTCTTGGCGCTTTATCAGTAGCCAAGAATTCAGCATCGATGGTGTTCAGTATCGGGTTGAATTTCACGTGACCAGTATTTGGCAAGGCCGCATCGTTTGTCGGTTTTATGCTGACGATGTGCTCATTGAAGAAACCGAAAATGCGATGGCCGTTGGTAGCTCGAAGTTAAGTTGGAAAACGTTCGTAATTTTCTTCTTAGCCGGTGCGGTATTTGGCTATGTCTTTGCGAAAGCCATTATTGAGCTCTTCATAGGAGCCTAATGTGGATATTCAAGCTGAACAAGTACGCTATTTGCGTGCACAAAAAGGTTGGACTCAGCAACATCTCGCTGAAGCCTGTGCAGTTAGTTTGCGCACCATTCAACGCGTCGAAAAAGATGGCAATGCCGCGAATGAGACCGTTGCAGCACTCTGCGCTGTTTTTGAAGTCGAGCGCGAAGAGTTATTGGTGGTACCAAGGTTGCAACCCGGTGAACTCAAACCGGCACAGATGCGCGACCAAAACATTAAATTTCTGATCGCGCTCAGCATCGGTTTCGCACTTGGAGTTGCAGTGATGCTTATTGCCAGCTATTAGCTGGCTTTAAGCGTCCATTGCGTATCAAGGTCACGCAACAGATACAATGCGATGCAGGCCGCCCACATTGGCCATGCAGCAAAAAACAACAGATTATTAAATGCATCAAAATAGAGCGGCAATGGAGTGAGGGTCGACACACCATGCAATACCGCGATTAAGCCGTAGGTCGCACGCTTCCAAAGTCCACTAACGAACGCTAATACCAGCGCGAGTTGCAACACTCCTAAGACGATGAACACATTGCCTTCAAGCCCAGGAATTAAATAAAACGTCTCGAATACCGCGGCAGAATGCGCTGGGTTGACGAACTTATCCAGTGTCCACACCAACATCACAATAAACACACCCAATCGCAGTAATAAAAGCGACCAACGAATACGCGGCAAATAAGCATCCAATGATGAGTTAGGGGTCGTCATGTTAATTCTCCTGTGGGGTCCAGCTAAACTTATCGAACGGTTTGTCGAGCGGTGTTTGCGCAATATGATTGGTATAGTTACTCATTACCTTCTGCGCAACTCCCAAAATAATCATTAGCACATGTTTCTGCTCATAACCTGCACCGTAAAACTTCTCTAACTGGTCCTGAGATACCTCGCCACGACCGCGAACTAGAGCCAGCGTGAATTGACGCAGGGCCTCTAACTTACTGTCACCAACAATCTCTTCGTTACGCAAAGCATCAATCAACCCATCATCGACTTCCATTTGCTTAGCAATTCCGGTGTGAGCGGGAACACAATAGTGGCAACGATGTTCAACATTGATGGTCTGCCAAACGACCGTGAGCTCGTCATTGGAAAAACCAGATTGTGCGAATAGCTCGTGCAGTTTTTGATATCCCTCAAGTAACTGAGGCGAAGCCGCCATCACAGCGTGTAAATTTGGAATCATGCCGAAATTTTGCTTCGATTTTGCGAGTAGGGACTTGCTAGCTTCTGGTGCATTTGAATCATCAAATAAAGTAAACGTAGTCATATCAACCTCTTTTTGTTGAGTGTTTGCTCAATTATGGTAAGCAGTGTAGACTTTATTGAGTGATCATTCAAGAAAGAGAAATAATTGTATGCCCAGACCAGCTAAGTTTGTCCGTACAGAGGCAGTCGCGAGAGCGCTGGAGGTCTTCTGGCAGCGCGGCTACCATGCGACCTCGTTGAAAGACCTAGAAACTGCATTAAGTATGCGCCCCGGCAGTATTTATGCCGCCTTTGGAAGCAAAGCAGGGCTTTTTGATGAAGTTTTATCCCATTATGCGGAGCAGTCTTTAGTTTTGTTGCGACAAAAACTGTTAAACCACCCAAGCGCTATGCAAGGGCTTCGAGAATACCTGCATTCACTCGCGAATCTAGGGGTACGTGAACCCGCTGAATGTGCATGCATGCTTGTTAAGACGATGCTTGAGTTAGCGTCGACAGAACCGCAACTGAGCGCACGGGCTGATGATTATTTAGCAGCAATGGAAAACGTATTCTGCGAAGTTTTTATGGCTGCTATGCAACAAAATGAGCTTGAAAAAGATGCAGATCCACGCTTTTTAGCGCAACAACTGCAGGTCGCAATTTTTGGGCTAAGAGTATTTTCACAAAGACAAACAAGTCCAATGCGAGTTCGATTATTAGCGGAACAAATTGCGAATCAGTTTACACAGGTTGATAAAATAGCATGAATAAATACGGTGTTTTCCACCTAATTTACGCGTTTATACTGTCAATTTTGCTACTGGTTTCACCCCGCAGCGCAACAGCAGTAGAGGTGTTTGATCATCAACATAATACGTGGTCTCGAATTCTAGCGGACAACGTAGTTGTGAAGCAAAAGGGCGCTTGGACGCGAGTCAATTATCAGCAACTTGCAGCCAATCCTGAGGCATTAGACGACTATTTGGCTCAGCTTACTGCCGTAGAGGCAGTAACTTTTGAGAAATGGAGCCAAGCTGAACAACTGAGTTTCCTTATTAATGCCTATAATGCATTCACGCTCGAGCTCATTCGCAGCCATTACGACAAATTCGCTGCTGGTAACGCAGACTCCATACGTGATCTTGGGTCATGGTTGACGAGTCCCTGGGAGCGCGAGTTTTTTACGTTGCTCGGTGAACCTCGCACCCTCGATTGGCTTGAACATGATGTCATTCGACCCAATTACGCAGAGCCCAGAATACACGCGGCTTTGGTGTGCGCAGCCGTCAGTTGTCCGCCATTGTTGAACACAGCCTACACAGCAGAGCAATTGGATAGTCAGCTAGAAGGTCAAATGACCGTGTTCCTCAACGACACAGCCAATAACAGCTTTGACGCTGCAACAAACACCTTGTATTTGTCATCAATCTTTAAATGGTACGGTAACGATTTTCTAGAAGATAAATCCTATTCAGCCTTAACTGATGTAGCAGCGCGCTACATTAAAAACCAAGCACTCACACAAGCATTATCTGAATCGAGAGACGTAGCGATACGCTTCAACGACTATAACTGGGATCTCAACAGCACTGATGTCCCAGATTAACTACATTTTGTGATTGCGCATAATGTATATTATGTTAAATCAATTATTGATAAGGTAAAGCCAGCAACAGTGATTGCTCACATTATGCTGGCTTTCTCAGGCGCTTCTACGTTAAATCTGCTGTGTAATCTGTACTCTGGCCCTGCAGAATTTAAATTCTTAATTGGCTTCTACGAATGTTTGCATCGCTCTCATTTGCTGCTGCAAGACATTTGCGACTGGCGCTGCCCACGCTGACAAATCATTCGGCGAATAGCCGCCGACACGATAAGACACTCTGAATGTGACCTGTTGTTCAGTGGTCGATAGAATCTGCCAATCCATCACTCCTGATAATCCTTCACCTTGTAACGGTCCCAAACCGCCAGACAATCGAATCAATTGATTCGGCTCGACCTTCACCACACGCAAATGCTCGGTTTCGCGTCCGTCCGGTGCTATTTCACAAAAACACCCACCAGCTTTCGCTGCGAGCGTCATTTGTGCTGACGAGCCATACCAAGTGTGTGCGGCTAACCACCACTGACCAATATCTTGCGTTAAAGCCTGGTAAACCTGTTCAGGTGTAGCGCTGATGTTCTGTTCAAATTGAAGACTAAAGCCGTTCGATGCGGCATCCACCACAGGGCTTGATGTGGTTTCCGCTGCAAAAACGGTTTGAACACTGAGTGCTGCTGCAATAAAAACGCCGGCAACAGCCAGCGTTTTTGGAGTATTTCTGGGGTTCATCGGCCCGCTTCCTAATACTATTCGTTAATCTGGAAACTCGCTTGCTGATTCCATTTCACGTTCCAAACGTTGTGATTCATCAGCGCGAGGCTTTGTGAATCGTGCTAACGCCAAGTATAGTACAGGTGCTAAGTACAAGGTAAAGAGGATCGCAAATGCGAGGCCGCCAAAGACAACCCAACCGATAGCATTCCGCGCTTCAGCACCTGCACCAATCGAGATAATGAGCGGCACCGAGCCCAGCAACGTTGAAATCAAGGTCATCATAATGGGACGTAAGCGGATTTGAGCCGCCTGCTCTACCGCTTCACGAACCGACTTGCCTTGATCACGTAGTTGATCTGCAAATTCTACTAATAGAATCGAGTTTTTCGCGATGAGACCAATCAACATAACCAAACCAATCTGCGAGAATATATTGATCGACGTGCCTGTTACGTACAATGCAAAGAAGGCTGCTGCAATGCCAAAAGGTACTGTCGCCATGACTACCACAGCTGAATTGACGCTCTCAAATTGCGCCGCCAATACGAGAAACACGATGACGAAAGCAAGCACATAAGTCAGCATGACTTCACGCGCTGTTTCTTCATAGGCTTCTGCTTCGCCTAGCAACACCATACCGACGTTCGATGGAAGCTCTCGATCAGCTATTTCGCGCAATTTCTCAACGGCATCCTCGATTGCCAATTCTTCTGGTAATGCCATATCGATTTCAATAGCACGGCGCTGAGCACGTCGCTCAAGCTCAGCCGCAACACCTTCTTCAGTGATAGAGGCCAACGATGACATCGGCACTAATTCTCCAGAGCTCGAGCCCACATAAAGGTTTGCCAAGTCAGACGGGTCATTAACCTTCTCTCGTGACGCCATTAACATGACGGGTACAGCTTGGTCTCCAATATTTAAATCGGTAATATCGTCACCATTGACTGCAGCACGCAAGGTAGTTGATATGTCACTCAGCGGCACACCAAGCTCTTCAGCTCGCTTCCGGTCGATATTTACCCGCAATTGCGGCTGCGTCGGTTGGAACGAAATCCGTGGGAAGCCAACTTCCGGCATTTCCCGTTGCAAGGCTGCTGAGAACTTCTGCGCGGCCTCAAAGATCTCTTGATAGTCTTCACCAGTTAACGCGACTTCCAGACCACCACCCTGCCCACGCAGATTCAAACTGTTTGAACCAAACGCTCGTGCCGGAGAGCCAGGGATCCGGCTCAGAGGTTCACTTATTTCATCAATAATTTCCTGTTGAGAAATATCACGTTCTTCCCAATCGGTCAGACGAACCGTAATGAACAACATGTTTGGATCCCACTGACCCACTGAAGTACTGATACTCTCTACTGCGCCGCCATCCACATAAGGCAATAGAATATCTTCCATTTTTTGCGCTTGTCGATCCATGAAGTTCAAACCGACGCCATCGGGACCACGAGCAAATATGCGCACCATTCCACGGTCTTCGCTTGGCATAAGCTCATTATCGACCGAGGTGTAAAGATAAGTAGCTGTACCAGCAACCAGCGTGCTGGCGATAAATACCCACCATGCTTTATCCAATGCCACATGGAGTGATTTTCGATAGCCGGCGAGGAATCGCGAACCCACTCGGGTTAAGAACGTTTCTTTGTGCTCTTTGAGGGGCAACCTTGCAGTTAATGCGGGTACTAATGACAATGCCACGAACGATGAGATGATGACCGCAGCCGCTAATACTCCACCAAACTCACGGAATAAGCGCCCCGCTGTCGATGGCAAAAATGCAATCGGTACGAACACAGCAACTAAAACTGCTGTAGTGGCAACTACAGCGAAGAACACTTCTCGCGTACCGATAACAGCAGCGGCACGCGCCCCCATTCCCATCGCACGTCGGCGTTGAATATTTTCCGACACCACAATGGCGTCGTCGACAACAAGTCCAGTGGCCAAGACCAGGGCAAGCAGCGTTAGGATGTTAACTGAGAATCCCATCAGCCAGATTACTGAAATAGTACCAACCAAAGCTACGGGAATAGCCGCGGCAGGGATAATCGTTGCGCGTCCAGATCCGATAAAAATCCACAAGGTCGCGATGACGAGTAGTATGGTCAGACCCAAAGAGGTAATCACTTCTTCAACAGAACTGCGAATAAATTTGGCATCATCGGACGTAACTTCAATGTTGAGGTCTGTAAATTGCTCATCTAGGCGCTTTGCTAATGCCAACACATCATCCGATATCTCAATAGTATTCGAGCGTGCTTGGCGAATAATACCGAGTCCTAGCACAGGCTTACCATCTAAACGTTGATATGAACGAGCATCCGCTGGTGCAAAGTAAACATCGGCAACATCACCGACTCGTGTTGTATCATTGATCATGATATCGGCGACTTGTTGCTCAGTAACTGAGCTCGCATCAGCACGCACAATGACTTGCTGATCGGTCGACTTCAAACTACCAGCAGGCACATCAAACGCAGCTTGACGAAGCACGTTCGAGACATCTGTAACAGCCAAGCCGTAACTGCTTAAACGAAGCGGATCAATCACCACCCGCATCACACGACGGCGATCACCAGTTAACCGCACATCGGCAACACCACTGACGCTAAGAAAATTGGGGGCTAGATCAACCTCTACGCGCTCGGTCAGCGCTTCGAGCTCTATTTCATCACTCCAAATAGAAAGGCTTACCACCGATTCAGCGTCGTTATCAGCTTTAATAACAGCTACGTTTTCTACTTCTTCAGGAAGCTGCCGCTGCACACGACTCACCGATTCACGCGTCTCGTTAGCTGCATTGTCAAGATCGATACCAGGCCTAAACTCCACCACAATACGCGCATTACCTTCTTCACTCGATGCGCGAATGGATTTAACGCCACTAACTCGTGCCACCGCACCTTCTAAATGTCTAGTTACTTCCGTATCGACAGTTTCCGGTGCAGCACCTGGAAAATTAGCGGTAACCGTTATGATCGGTCGGTCAACGTCAGGTAGTTCTCGAACTTCCACGCCATTAATTGCGGCAAGACCCGCTATGATGATCAACAAGTTAAGAACCACAATAAGTACGGGTCGGCGGATAGCCGTAGACGGTAAATCAGTTAGTTGAGTGTTGAACTTCATGGCGTTTGCTCCGCCGATAAGACTTCAATATTTTGGCCTTGACGCAGCTGCTGTACTCCTTCAACAACCAGTTCATCACCAAGCTGAATTTCACCGGCAACTAAAATACGGCCCTGCAAACGTTGCTTAATTTGTACATCAACACGGAATGCTCGGCCATCGCGATTCAGCCACACATAGGCTCCTTCAGCGCCCCACATCAGCGCAGCCTCTGGCACCACAGCATAACTGTCGCCTTCAATCATCAAGTTCACTCGAAAACTCATTCCAGGCCGGAATTGGTCATCAGTATTATTTAGTAGCGCACGCACACCAATGGTTCTGGTCTGAGTGTTTATGCGGGAGTCTACATCAACCAGTCTCGCCTGGTACTCAGCGCTTTGGTCATTCCAAGGCCGTACTGTCAACGTGGGCTCTTGTTGTAATAAGGGTAACGCTACCTCTGGAGCATTAAAGCGAACATACAATTGATCGCGCTGATCTATACTGGTGATCATTGTTTGCATTGTCACTCGATCACCCGGTTCAACCTCAGTCAGCCCGACAATCCCATCGAAAGGCGCACGTACTTTTCTATCCTCTACCTCAACTTCAGCTTCACGTACCGCAACTCTCAACAGATCTCGATTGGTAATTGCATTATCTAATTCACTTTGCGGTATTGCTCCTTGTTCACGACTAGTTCGTAAACGCTCTACCGTTCTTTCTGCATCGGCTAACTGAATTTTTGCCCGTTGTAACGCGGTTTGCTGACGTCGATCATCTAATTGCACCAGCACATCGCCTTCGCTGACCGAATCACCAGGGGCAAAGTTTACAGCTAACACTTCATCACCAACGGCAGGATACAAATCTACCGAACGTAAGGCCTGTGCATAGCCAACAACGTCAACCCGAGTCGTTGTTCGCTCGAAGCCTGCAGGTTGTGTAATCACCAATGCGGCTCGTTCACCTCCCCAACGCTGTGCAACAGCTTGGGGAACTTGCGTAACGACAAACAAACAAAGGCATCCAGCGATAAAACGACCGCTATACTTCATGAATTCAGCTTCCTTTCGGTTTCGATGGGCAACAAAGACAGGCTGCGCACTACTAATTAGGTATGACATCAAGTATGCATATTTCATCAAACTCGATCAAAAAAGACCGCTCGCCTTCGACGAACGGTCTTTTTCATACGTTAGACGTTGTTTTTCTTAACGTCTGATGGAGTTTTTAGCCCTTCGTCGGCGCTTTTTTCAGAACTTCAGTTAGACCTGCGACAGCCCCACCAATATCACTCAGTTGTGCTGGCAAAATCAACGTATTAGTTTCTTTCGCTAAACGGCCAAACTCACGGACGTATTGTTCCGCTACGCGCAAGCTCACCGCAGATTCGCCACCTGGCTCTTGGATAGCTGACGCAATTTCCCGTAAGCCTTGAGCCGTAGCCGTCGCAATCATCTCAATTTCACGAGCCCGACCTTCGGCTTCGTTGATTTGTTTCTGCTTCTCCGCTTCCGACAAGTTGATGATCTCTTGTTTCTGACCTTCTGAAACGTTGATCATTGCCTGCCGCTCACCTTCGGACTTAGCAATGGCTGCGCGACGCTCACGTTCCGCACGCATTTGTTGCTCAAGCGCATCTTTAATCGAGGCAGGCAGCTCAATATCAGAAATTTCGTAACGAAGCACCTTAATGCCCCAAGGTGCAGCAGCTTCATCTAAAGCTTGCACAACCACTTCATTGATTTGTGCGCGTTCCTCAAAAGTTTTATCTAAGTCTGTTTGACCGATAACCGAACGCATGGTGGTTTGTGCGAGTTGCGATGCCGCATAACGATAGTCGTTGATTCCATAAGAAGCCTTGTGGGCATCAACAACTTGAATATACAGCACACCATTAATACCGACCTGGATGTTGTCGCGTGTTACACAAGCTTGCCGTTCAACGTCAATCACTTCCTCTTTCAGAGTGTGTTGATAAGCAACCTTATCGATGAATGGAATCAGTAGGTGAAAACCGGAATCTAAAGTGCGGTTATACCGCCCTAACCGCTCAATTACGAAATTAGAACGCTGCGGCACAATCCGTGCGGTTTTCAGGATGATAATAATTACGGCTAGTGCAAAACCTAGCGCTAAAACGGTACTGACATCAAAGTCAAATGGCATCGAATTTTTCCTCTAGTATATTAAACTTATTCGGCGGCTGGCGGCTGTACACGACTGACAGTTAGCTGTATTCCCTCATTAGATACTACCCACGCGGTTTCACCTGCTTTCAATTCGTCCTCTGAATAGGCAGACCAGCGTACACCGTTCAAAGTGACTCGACCCGTACCATTCACAAAATCGTTAACGACGGTTACGCGAGAACCAATGTCCTTTTGGAAATTAGGTTTTCCTTCGTCATCATCAGCTGTATATCCCATAAACCATTTTTTGATGCGCCCACGAGCCAGCAGCAACAAAATCAAACTAACAATTCCGAAAACTGCAAACTGACTTGCTGAACTGTCAATTAATCCCCAGTTCAACAGAAGTCCCGTAACTATCGCACCAATACCTAAAAATACTGCTATTACACTAGTCAGCAATAATTCAGATAAAATCAGTAGTACTCCAATGATGATCCAAATAAGCGCGACGCTCATGGCAGCTCCTAATTGTTATGCTTATGTAATAAAATGACTATAGCACGTCACTTCCTACAATCGAGAGCGTTAATTGTATCAATTTGCTACTCGTCAACGTCGCCAATATAGGTCATCAAAGGAAAGAAGAGAAACTCTTGGCCATGAGGCGTTTGCAACGGCACGCGCAGTTGCCACTCCATTTGAGGCTCTGCACAAGCACCCACTTGAAACGTGGTATGCCACACTCCGGCGCTATCATCAGCTTCCCACACTACGGGAAGACTTCCCATGTACATGGTGATCGCGACCAACTGACTCGCTTGTGGCTGCCAATCAGCCGGTAACGTCAGTTGAATGGAAATCGGCTGTTCGGGCTGCGGGCGTGCCGGAGTGATCGAAAACTTCACCGCAGCGGTATCCATGTCTGTAGCGTTGTCTAATCCATTCATTTGGCTCGCTTGCTGCCGTTCGGTTGCAGGATCAGAGCAGCCCCCCAAGTAAGTAAGAATGAGAACTGTAATCATTCCACGGAGCCAAATGTTCATTTGTTCAGTTTCCTATACAAATTACTGTCGAATAATTCAGCAAATACTTGCCACCACGAGAAAAACAAGGCTTTTGAACTGTATTTTTTTGTCTTTTCAGCTTAGTATATAAGAGCTTCCTGAACTATGAGTGAAGTACCACTTATTGTCACGTATCACTGTCGCCTTTGAGCGATCAGACGCGGAAACCAATGATGAGTCATACGAGTCCACAACAAATGGAATATAACCTCAAAGTCGTACGGCAGTTTGCTGTAATGACTGTCGTTTGGGGGATTATTGGCATGGGTTTAGGCGTGTTTATCGCAGCCCAGCTAATTTGGCCCGAATTAAATTTTGATACCCCTTGGCTAACCTATTCACGGTTACGCCCGCTACACACGAATGCTGTTATTTTTGCATTCAGTACGTCAGCGCTGATGGGAACGTCTTTTTATATCGTGCAAAAGACCTGTCGGACTAACCTATTCTCCGACAAGTTAGCTGCCTTCGTTTTCTGGTCTTGGCAAACGGTCATCGTACTCGCAGTGATTACCTTGCCACTTGGCTTTACCTCAAGTAAAGAATACGCCGAGTTGGAATGGCCGATTGATATCTTAATCGCCCTCTCCTGGATTGCCTACGTCATCGTATTCTTCGGTACCTTGATGAAGCGCAATACCTCACATATTTATGTCGCGAACTGGTTCTATGGTGGCTTTATTGTCACTATCGCAGTGCTGCACATTGTCAATAGTATGGCGATACCGGTGTCGTTCACTAAGTCGTATAGCCTCTACGCAGGTGCTGTCGATGCTATGGTGCAATGGTGGTACGGTCACAATGCTGTTGGATTCCTGTTGACAGCTGGCTTCTTGGGTATGATGTATTACTTCGTGCCGAAGCAAGCGGAACGGCCAGTGTACTCTTACCGACTGTCGGTTGTGCATTTCTGGGCACTGATTTCGCTCTACATCTGGGCAGGTCCTCACCATCTGCATTACACCGCGCTTCCAGACTGGACTCAGTCGCTAGGCATGGTGATGTCGGTCATTCTCTTCGTGCCCTCTTGGGGCGGTATGATCAACGGTATTATGACCTTGTCAGGTGCCTGGCACAAACTGAAAACCGACCCAATTTTGCGGTTCTTGATCGTCTCCTTGTCGTTCTACGGCATGTCGACGTTCGAAGGCCCAATGATGGCAATCAAGTCGGTGAATGCCTTGTCGCATTATACAGACTGGACCATTGGTCACGTGCACTCAGGCGCACTAGGCTGGGTAGCAATGATTACCATTGGTTCCATGTATTACTTGATTCCACGTTTGTACAATCAAACGTCGATGTACAACGTACGTTGGATCAACACGCACTTCTGGTTACATACCATTGGCGTCGTACTCTATATTGTTGCGCTCTGGATATCCGGCGTTATGCAAGGTTTGATGTGGCGCGCGGTGAATGCCGAAGATGGCACCCTGACCTACAGTTTCATTGAGAGTGTCGAAGCCTCTTATCCGTTCTGGTTCATCCGTTTTGTCGGTGGCCTGTTTATCGTTGCCGGTATGCTCTTGATGGCATACAACACATTCCGGACTATCCGCCAAGGTAGCCCGACGGTGGAGTATGTCGATCTTCCAGCGAAACCAGCTAAACCAGCGGAACAGCCAGCGTAAGGAGTCGAAAGATGAGCAAAAATTGGAAACACGACTTTGTTGAGAAACGCATTGGCTTATTCGCGATTTTGACAATTGTCGCCATCTCAATTGGTGGATTAGTCGAAATCACGCCGCTACTGTTTCAGAAGCAGACCAATGAGCCTGTAATTGGACTGAAACCTTATACAGCGCTGGAGATGGAAGGTCGCGATATCTATATTCGCGAGGGCTGTAATAACTGTCATAGCCAGATGATCCGTCCATTCCGCGCAGAAAGCGAACGGTATGGCCATTATTCACTGGCAGGTGAACATGTATGGGAGCGCCCTTTCTTGTGGGGTTCTAAACGTACTGGTCCTGACTTAGCGCGCGTTGGCGGACGATATTCAGACGAGTGGCATTACGTGCACCTCATGAATCCGCGTGACGTGGTGCCAGAATCCAACATGCCCGGATTTCCGTGGTTAGCAGAAGCAGAGCTGGATGGCGAATTAACCGCTAAGAAATTAGCGACATTCCGCACTTTTGGTGTGCCTTATACCGATGAGGACATCGCCGGCGCTAAAGCTGCTGTACAAGGCAAAACCGAGATGGAAGCCCTGATTGCATATCTGCAAGCCTTGGGTACCGGATTACAACAGCAGGCTAATTAAGATGGACTACATCACTTGGCGTGCGTTTTATACAGTATTAGTTTTTGTTTTGTTTATTGGTGTCGTGTTGTGGGCTTACAGCAAAAGTAGCAAAAAGAACTTTGATGAAGCCGCCCGTTCTATCTTCGAAGAAGATGAGCTGAAAGCTGTGGACCAGAACAAAACTAAACAGGAGTCGAAGAACCATGAGTAGCTTCTGGAGTGCATGGATAATTGTCCTCACCCTCGCCTTTTTAGTGGCCATTATTTGGCTGCTTCGCTGGAATATGAAAAATTATACCGGCATCAAAGAAGGCGAGCTAATGGACCACGAGTTCGATGGCATTGTTGAGTACAACAACCCAATGCCAACCTGGTGGACCTATTTATTCTGGGTTTGTATCGTGTGGGGTTTCCTTTACTTGGCTCTATACCCAGGTTTGGGTAACTTTGCTGGATTGTTAGGCTGGACCAGTTCGAACCAAGAGGTGTTATCACTCGAGGAATCGGAACAAGCGACAGTTGCGGCACGAGAAGCTGGCCTGATTGTTCAATATGACCGTGAAATGCAGCAAGCGGATGAAGTGTTTGGTCCGATCTTCAAAGCTTATGCTGAGCGCCCTATCAAGGAGCTCGCAAAAGACCCCGATGCGTTAAAAATTGGGCAACGTTTATTTTTGCAAAACTGTGCTCAGTGTCACGGCTCGAATGCACAAGGCGGTAACGGATTCCCGAACCTTACCGATGATGATTGGTTGTATGGTGGCGAACCAGAAGACATCGTCTACAGCCTGGTGAACGGTCGTCGCGGTCAAATGCCTGGCTGGAAAGAACAATTTTCAGAAGAGCAGATCACGGAACTTGCTGTTTACGTACTGAGCTTATCAGGTCGTAAAGTCGATCCTGAGCTAGCCAGCGCCGGTAAACAAAATTATGCGGTATGTGCTGCCTGTCATGGCCAAGATGGTAAAGGAAATCAACAGCTTGGAGCGCCGAATCTAACGGATAATATCTGGTTGTATGGCGGTGGTTCACAAGCGTCAATTGAAGAAACCTTACGTAACGGTCGCAACGGTGTGATGCCAGCCTGGGATGAGATTCTCGGTGAGGATAAAATTCACATTATCAGCGCTTATGTCTACGGGCTATCGCAAGAGTAATGCTGAAACCCCGCTCCGGCGGGGTTTTTTCTAATTGATGGAGAATCTATGACAGTCAAACCTTGGTACAAGCAGTTCTGGCCGTGGTTTCTGATGGGTCTGCCCTTTTCGGTCATTATCGCCATGATCATCACCCTGACAATTGCGAGCCAGTATGGTGACAACCCAATGGTGGTCGATGATTACTATAAGAAAGGTCGCGGCATCAATGTGCAAGTTGAGAAGGTCCAAGTTGCGCAGCAATTGAATATCAGTTTTTCTTTTCAGCACACAACCGAGCAATTTACGCTCGCTTATGCGTCTGGCGCTCCAGCTGAACTCACGGCATTACGGGTTAGTTTTTACCACAGCACGTTGTCACAACGTGATTTCGAGCAAGTGGTCACGGCTGATGCTGAAGGCGTCTTTCGCGGTCAGCTGCCAGCAGAGCTCGAGGGGAAATGGACGGTTACCGTTACCCCATTTGACAACGCTTGGCGCCTGTCGCAAAGCATTCAGTTACCCACCGTGAGAGCACTCACGTTAAAGCCTCTGACGTACGGAGTTTAAGATGAGCAAGCAGTTGCCAGCAGTTCCAGTAGGACTGTGTTACCACTGCTTGCAATCCCTCCCGCAAGACGGCGTCATTACGCACTCGTTAGCGGGTCAAACTGTGGAGTTGTGTTGTTACGGCTGTCAGGCTGTTGCCAGTACCATTGAAGAACACAACCTGCTGCACTTCTATCAATTCCGCGATACCTCGAATCCACTGCAAGTCCCATTGCTGCCTGAAGAGTTACAAGAGCTCAAAGCCTACGATGATGAGCGGCTGCAGGAGCAACTCAGCCATGCTATGGACGATGGTCGCGAAATTACGCTCTCGGTCGAAGGGATGACTTGCTCCGCTTGCGCTTGGCTGATTGAGCGTGAACTCGAACATCTCTCTGGGCTGTACTCAGTCCGCGTGAATGCAACGACCGAACGCGTGACAGTTCAATGGTCTCCCGAGCGCGTTCAACTTAGCGAGATCTTACAAACTATCGCTGGACTTGGTTACCGAGCACTCCCGTTTCAAGCTGCACAGCAAGAGTCCGATTTTAAAAAACGCCGTCGCTATTTCGTCAATCGACTCGGCGTGGCGGGCCTTGCAACGATGCAAGTCATGATGATTGCAATCGCGCTCTACTTTGGCGTCGTTAGTGATCTCGACGATTCGCTGCGGCAGTTCATGTGGTGGATTAGTCTATTTTTTGCGACGCCTGTGTTGCTCTACTCGGCACAACCGTTCTACTTGAGCGCATTACGCAGTATTCAAGCACGACAGCCCAACATGGATGTTCCGGTCAGTCTTGCACTACTCGGCGCCTACGGGGCGAGTGCTTATGCCACAGTCACGAATCAGGGCGAGGTCTATTTCGAGTCGGTCAGCATGTTCACCTTTTTCTTGCTTGCGGGAAGGTATTTAGAACTGCTCGCAAAGCAAAAGGCGATGAGCCATGCAGCGAACTTAATTAAGTTACTCCCAGCGATAGCTAACCGAGAACGTGCAAACGGGACTTATGAAACCATACCAGTGCACCAATTAGCACTGGGCGATGTCATTCAAATACCTGCTGGAAATACGATTCCGGTGGATGGTGAGTTGCTCGACGAAACGGCTCAGGTCAACGAAAGTTTGTTGACTGGAGAAAGCCGACTGCAAACTAAATCGACGCACGAAGTCATGCTGGCTGGCAGTATTCCACCGCTGCAAAGTATTCGGATTCGGGTGACCGCGAGTCAACAGCAGACGGTACTTGCCAGTATTATTGCATTGCAAGATACGGCGCTGTCGCGAAAACCAAAATTGGCAGCAACCGCAGAAGCCCTCGCCAATAAATTTGTGATTCGGCTCCTGGTACTGGCAGGGGCGACTTTCTTTGCCTGGTCATTCATTGATCCCCAGCAGGCGTTCTGGATCACCCTCGCGGTGCTAGTTGCGACCTGCCCTTGTGCATTGGCCTTAGCAGCTCCAACTGCTGTGACGGGTGCGATTCACCGACTCAATCGAGCTGGCATTATTGTTCGGAATGCCGACGTCTTTACTCGTGTTGAAGAAGCTAAGACTTTATTAATCGACAAAACCGGTACCCTCACCACAGGTCACTTCCGCGTCGTGAACTGGCACAATCATCAACCCACAGTGTATTCCGATACCGAAATACAGCAGTGCATTCGTGAGCTTGAACGTGATGCTGTACACCCTTATGCACACTGCTTAAAACAGTGGGCAATTGAACACGCTCAAGCATCTGGAGAGCGTCTATGGCAGCGTTTAGAACAAGTGCACGGCGCTGGGGTCTGTACATCAGCTGCGCAGCCTGAACATTGCTATCGACTCGGTTCCTTGAGTTGGATCCAAGAATGGCATCCGGATTTCGTTCCAATGCATCCGCACAGCCAAGTATTTTTAGCCAATCAGCAGGCGGTACTTGCTGAAGTCGAACTACAAGATGAACTGCGACCCGAAATTGAAAGCACTATTGCAGCATTGAAAGCGAGTGGTGTCCAAGTGGTCATGTTAACAGGCGACCGTGATGTCTATGCACAGCCGGTGGCTAATCGCTTAGGCATTGATATCGTTCACGCACAGTGCATGCCTGCTGATAAATTACGTTGGCTCGAACATTATCAATCGCAAGGTGCTGTGATGATGATTGGCGATGGCTTGAATGATGGTCCGGTGCTCGCACAAGCAGATATTGCCATCACCTTCAGTCAGGCTGCAGATTTAGCTCGCATTGCAGCTGATGTCATTCTAATCAACCAAAGTGGTGATGGCATCTCAACGTTTCGCACGACCGCGCTTCGTTGCCGCAGTATCATGAATCAAAATATTCGTTGGGCATTGCTCTATAATGTCATCATTATTCCGGTTGCAGTCGCTGGGTTTCTTACTCCGTACATGGCTGCAATTGGCATGTCCGCCAGTTCGCTGCTGGTCTTATTGAACTCACTCAGGCTCTATCGCTAATGGAAAGTTTGTATATTTTGATTCCAATTGCCCTTTTCTTCGTGGTCTTGGCTGTAGGTATCTTCCTCTGGGCGGTTCGCTCTGATCAGTTTGAAGACTTAGAGCGTAAGGGTATGGACGTCCTGCTCGACGACAAACCAGCGCAGAAAACGCGGCAGGATGACGATGCTAGATAGTTTCGCCGCCTTGCTGATGGGGCTTGCCGGAGCTGGCCATTGCATTATGATGTGTGGTGGTATTGCCGGCGCTTTTGGTCAGTCCGTATCGACCACAACACTCCTCTTCTACAATTTAGGTCGAATTACCTCCTACTGTATTGCTGGTGCACTGGTTGGCTATGCAGCGAGTGTGCTGACTTTATTAATGCCAGATGCGCTTTTGGTACTGCGATTCGTATCCGGACTTTTACTCATATTATTTGGACTTTACTTAGCGGGTTGGTGGCTGGTGTTACGTCGACTTGAGCGTATTGGCATGCCGTTATGGCGTCGCTTACAGCCCTTTGCACAGAGAATCAGACAACGGCAACAACTGCCCGCCATTTTCGGCGCTGGCATGCTTTGGGGCTGGCTACCCTGCGGCTTAGTTTACAGTGCGCTCAGCTGGGCCGCCCTCAGCGGCTCTGCCAGCCAAGGCGCCTGGATGATGCTGATGTTTGGATTCGGTACCTTTCCCGCGATGTTCGCCTTCGGCTGGTTCAGTAAAGCACTGCAAAGTATTCTAAAATCTCAAGGCTTCCGCCAAGCCATGGGTATCATCATGATTCTGTATGGTGCTTGGGTTATTCAAATTGCGTTACGACAAATATCACTTTTCAGTTAGCTTGAACTACACTAGATAATGTTGTGGTTTAGGTTTGGAGGTGAAAAATGAGCTGCGTCAACAATATCTTAGTTGTGCTTGATCCTGAAGGTACTGAACAAAAGGCGCTCAACCGCGCGCTACAACTCGCCCGTATTTCCGGCGCGAAACTCACACTATTACTCTCCATTTATGACTTCTCATACGAAATGACGACCATGTTGGCCGCTGAGGAACGTGATCTCATGCGCGATAGTTTGATCGATGATCGACGCGTGTGGATCCGTGATCTCTTGGAAGATTACAACACTCGCGATCTTCACATCGACATTCAAGTGGTTTGGCACAACCGGCCGTTCGAAGCCATTATTGAAGCTGCCATTGCTGGCAAGCATGACATCATCGTGAAAGGCACGAAGCAACGTGAGGGGCTTGCTGCATTGCTGTTTACTCCAACCGACTGGCATTTGTTACGGAAAGCACCCTGCCTCGTCTTGCTCGTCAAAGAACACGATTGGCCAGAGCGTGGGCAAATTCTGGCCGCAATTCATACCACCGGTGAGAACAATCAGCACCAAGAACTCAACCAACGCATTACCGAACAGGCGCTGCGGTTTGCGCAATGCTTGAGTAGCACGGTGCACCTCGTGAATGCTTACCCTGGAGCACCGTTGACCATTGCCGCAGAAATTCCCGAGTTTGATACCGGTAATTACCGCGAAAGTATCGCTGAAAACCACCGTCAAGCACTGGCAGAGCACGCCACGCCTTTTGCTATCCCTCCAGCTCAACAACACGTGCAAGAAGGTCTCCCCGAGCAAGTCATTCCAGCCTTGGCGAAAGAACTCGACGCAGAGCTTGTGGTCTTGGGAACCATGGGGCGGACAGGATTCAGTGCAGCATTACTGGGCAACACCGCTGAGCATGTTATTGAACAGCTCAATTGTGATTTACTCGCAGTAAAACCTGCGGGATTTCAATCGCCGGTTAAGGTATAATCGCGCCGTTTTTTCATCAAGCGGTAGTGAATATGTCGACACCACAAACAATAGCCAGCTTAGGTCCTACGGCCAAGAAGCAAAAATACGCCTTGAATAAGTTACAAAAACGTCTGCGTCGTGACGTCGGGCGGGCTATTGAAGATTTTAATATGATCGAAGACGGTGACCGTGTGATGGTCTGCCTGTCAGGTGGCAAAGATAGTTATACGCTGCTCGATATTTTACGTTTCCTGCAGCGAATTGCTCCGATCAAATTTGAGATCATTGCGGTGAATCTGGACCAGAAACAACCCGGTTTTCCAGAGCATATTTTACCCGAGTATCTGACCCGTGAGGGCGTCGACTTCCGCATTATTGAAGAAGATACCTATTCAATAGTGAAAGAAAAGATTCCTGAAGGAAAAACCACCTGCTCGCTGTGCTCGCGGTTGCGGCGCGGCATTCTCTATCGTGTCGCCAACGAGCTAGGCGCAACCAAGATTGCACTCGGTCACCATCGCGATGACATGCTGGAAACTTTGTTATTGAATATGTTTTACGGTGGCACCATGAAATCAATGCCGCCTAAGTTGGTCAGCGACAATGGTCAGCATGTGGTGATTCGTCCACTGGCCTACGCCCGCGAGAAAGATATTGCGAAATACTCCGAAGCATGTGAATTCCCTATTATTCCTTGCAACCTCTGTGGCTCGCAGGAGAATTTACAACGCAAAGTTATTAAAGACATGTTGAAACAATGGGATCGCAATCATCCTGGTCGTATCGAAAGTATGTTTTCGGCACTCCAAAACGTCGTCCCATCGCATCTAGCCGACGCAAGTTTGTTTAGGTTTAAGTCGATAACCGCAACTGGGCAAGAGAATCCGGATGGTGATACGGCGTTTGATCACAGCACGCCGACCACCTATCTCAACTTCCGCGACGAAGATGACCAAGCGGAGGACGTTACTCCGATCCAGGTGCTGAATCTAAGTTAGATTCGGCATCCGAGTTCGCGTCAGACTCAATCACATCAACAATAATCGGGCGATTGACCCGAATCATAGAGTTGAGTTCGTCAATATAGTCTTCGCCACGCTCGGAATAACTGAGTAAGCCTGGAGTCAGGTCAAGCGCTCGGATATCAGCACCCTCGAGACGTTTTTGCTCGCGCAACACGCGCAAGTCCAAATAAGCCGGGTGCGTATTGATGTTACGCAAATAACTGCGCACCGACGCATTCACCGTAGCGAACTTCTGTACCTCATGATTCGCCCCTTCTGGACGCGAATCCGGCACAATTCCGCAGCCTTCACTAAAGCACCATTGGCCGAAAAAATTCAACCCATCGCGCGCAAACCGTGACGTACCCCAACCTGATTCATTGGCGGCCTGTACGAGGACCAGAGCCTCTGGCACGACATCGACACGCCGCAATAACAGATCAAACTGTGTACCGAGCGCAACAGAATCAGTTTTGACTCGATAGAGACTCGCTAATTGCTTTAACCACGCCAACTCACCAGTCTTCAGTGCATTGGAATCAACTTTCCAGCGTTCATGTAGACGCAGTAAGCGATCTCTTTGAACCTCAATCCGACTATTTTCGGCCTGAACTAGGGGGGCTAAAAAAGCAAAAAATGCCTGCTTTTTATCTCGAGTGTCTGTGTAGGAAGTAAAGTCTGGAACTTCGGTATGGACAGGTGCTTCCAGCAAGACCACAGGCTCGCCGGGACGTAATGATGGTACGTCTGCCAGCGTGTTGTGCAGTTGGATGGGAAGATAGACGCACACCGCAACCGCGCTGAGCGTCATGACCAATAGACTACCGTGCCAAAATTTTTGACTCTGCATAGATCCTCTATTCGTTGTGAGTTTCATTATTGACGGGTGGAGTTACCTCGTCCTGACCTTCAGTAATGACAGGTTCAGACTCTTGCTGATCATGGTCACCCAACAATGAGATGTAAACCACACCTGTCAGGTTAAACATCATTGGAAGTGTAAAAAGCAAACCTAGAAATAACGGCAACGCACTGATAATCACAATAATGCTCATAATAATGACCAAGCCCAACACCCGCCAGAAGTATCGGCGAAGCACCAGCACTGAGCCCATAATCGATTTAAAAACGCTAGTTTGACGATGCACGACCAAAGGTATCGCCAACATGAATGTAATGTTGATGATAATCAGTGCAATAATCCCAATTGCACCTGCAGCTGACGGACTAAACTGACCAATACTCATAAACGCTAAGAATGTGATGACGGCGGGTAAAGCAATCCTGAAAAAGGTCACAGCCATGACTTGAAATGACCGCTGTAATACAGATAACGCGGCAGAAAACGTTAACTTGTCATCATTCGCATTGAGGATGCCGAGTAAAGTCAGGCCCCCCCATAACGGCGCAAGAATGATTTGCGTGACGATACCGATCCACTCGTTGTCACTTTGCAATTCAGGGTCCAGCATGACCTCAAACATCGTCATGCCTTCTGGAACCGGAAGGAACAAACTGTTCAACACCATCGCAATCAGAAAGTATGCGATCATCAACGGCAGCATGATCGGCAGACTGCGCACCGTAATTTCCCAAGCGCGCTGCAAAACTGCGCCTATAACGAAGGGTTCCTCACCCCGTAATGCTCTGCTGAAATTTCCCTGTCGTTTAACTAGTTTGTCATCACTCATGTCGGTTCCATTCTATTTTTAACTGTTTAATCATCGACATTGTTGCACTGAAATGCCCGAGTCGCTACGAAATAGTTTATCATTGTCGCCGCACGAGCGCACTTGCCGCTGCTCGGCAGAACCTCAGGGTTCTGTGCTATTTATTGGAGAGGAATTATGCCCGCCCCACAACGCCGTCGTTCACGAGTTCGCTCACCGACTAAGGACGCGATGAAAGTTCGTCCAGCCAACCCCAAAATCGTGTTGTTGAACAAACCGTTTGGCGTGTTAACGCAGTTTTCGGGTGACGACAATGAGCAAACATTGAAATCATTCGTGCCGTTCAAAGATGTCTACCCTGCGGGTCGCCTTGATAAGGACAGTGAAGGACTCTTGGTGTTGACCAACGATGGTGTTATTCAGCATAAGATTACGGATCCGAAATATAAAATGCCTAAGCTTTATTGGGCGCAAGTGGAAGGCATCCCGTCCACAGACGTGCTAAAAGCGTTGCGTGATGGCGTTGAATTGAATGATGGCGTAACAGCGCCCGCCGAAGTGTTCCTGATGGACGAACCAGCGGAATTATGGCCACGAGTCCCCCCGATTCGCGAACGGCAAGCCATTCCAACCGCATGGTTATGTTTGCGAATTACCGAAGGCCGCAATCGACAAGTTCGCCGAATGACTGCCGCGGTAGGCTACCCAACACTGCGTTTAATTCGAGCCGGTGTTGGACCGTGGACATTACGCGGAATGCAGCCTGGCGAGTGGCGTGAAGAGCCCTCTGTATGGTAGAATTCGCCGCCAGAAGAGTAAGGGTCAACTGAGTAGTTATGAGCACAGAAAAACACGACAATTCGCACCAAAAAGTCATCGTCGGTATGTCCGGCGGGGTTGATTCATCGGTATCTGCCTACTTACTCATGCAACAAGGCTATCAAGTTGAAGGCTTGTTCATGAAAAACTGGGAAGAAGACGATACTGACGAATATTGTGCGGCCGCAACAGATCTAGCCGATGCTGAAGCCGTCTGTGAAAAGCTCGGAATACCATTGCATACCGTGAATTTTGCGGCGGAATATTGGGACCACGTATTTGAATACTTCCTAGAAGAGTATCGCGCGGGTCGTACGCCAAATCCCGACATCATGTGCAATAAAGAAATCAAATTTAAAGCCTTTCTCGAGTTTGCGGCAGACGCGCTCGCGGCTGACTATATCGCCACTGGACACTACGTACGGCGTCGAGAAGTGGACGGAAAATGCCAATTATTACGTGGTCTGGACGACAACAAAGACCAAAGTTATTTTCTGTATACCCTCAGTCATGAGCACATTGCGCAAACGCTTTTTCCAGTTGGAGAACTCGAAAAGCCGGAAGTTCGCCGAATTGCTGAAGAACAAGGCCTAGTGACTGCAGACAAAAAAGATTCGACCGGCATTTGTTTTATCGGTGAACGTAAATTTAAAGATTTCCTGCAGCAATATTTACCCGCGCGGCCCGGCATCATTGAATCGGTCGATGGCGTCGAATTAGGCCAGCATGAGGGGTTGATGTATCACACCTTGGGCCAGCGTAAAGGCTTGCACATTGGCGGCGTCGCCGCTGCGGGTGATGAGCCTTGGTACGTGGTTGATAAAGACCTCGGGCGGAACGTGTTGATCGTCGCTCAAGGAGCGCAACACCCTCGGTTGATGTCAACCGGTCTTATTGCCGGTCAGTTACATTGGGTCAATCGCACCACACCAGCAGATAGCTTCACCGCAGTGGTAAAGACGCGTTATCGTCAACAGGACATCCCGTGTACGGTGAAACGTCTCGACGATGGTCGCGTCGAAGTTCAGTTTGACGCACCGGTCGCTGCGGTGACCCCAGGCCAGTCTGCTGTTTTTTACCAAGATGAGGTGTGTCTTGGAGGTGGAATCATCGAACAACGCCTAGCGAGTCACCTATCACCCTCCGAGGTACTGCTGTGAGACATGATGAATGGCAACAACGCGTATTATCGCTGGCAGCCATTGCACAAGCCGCAGCAGCGGTTAAACAGATAGCACGTGAAGGGAGCTTGCGAGATCCCGCGCATGGCCAGCCGTTGATTGACAGTGTTCTAAATCAGAGTCCAAGTGGCTTTGATGCGATTTATCCTGAGCCTCGAGCGCTACAATGGGGGCTGGAACAACTCCTCCAACAAATTGGCGCCACCCGTGACAAAGACGTTGAAATCACACGTTATGTTGTTGGTATTCTTGCACTGGCACGAAAATTTCTGCGCACAGAAAAAGCGCAACAGCAATTGGGACAGCGCATCGAGCAACTGTATCGTCAGCAACATGACTTTCATTTCAACACTGACACCGTTATTGCTGGCATGGCGAGTGCCTACAGCGACTGTATATCACCGCTCAGTCAACCATTAAAAATTAATGGTAAACCTGATTATTTAAAGCAAGCGACTGTTCAAAATCAGATTCGCGCATTCTTACTAGCCGGCGTTCGCAACGCCGTGCTGTGGAATCACTTAGGCGGCAAACGTCGTCATTTCTTGTTTTCGCGCCAACGTATGGTGCGTACCGCACAATCCCTTTTACGCACTTTACATGAGCAATCGGAGCCTCAATCATGATGAATTTGTCCGCCCTCACCGCTTTGTCCCCAGTCGATGGCCGCTACGGCAGCAAAGCTGCTGCATTGCGCCCTATGTTTAGCGAGTATGGACTCATTCGCAATCGCGTTGTGGTTGAAGTGCGTTGGCTCCAGCATTTAGCCAGCATTCCAGCCATTGCTGAAGTGCCGGCATTCAGTGCAGCGGCAAACGCGCATTTGGAAGCGCTGGTCGAAAACTTCACGGAAGAACATGCGGAACGGATTAAGACCATTGAGCGCACGACCAATCATGACGTGAAAGCGGTCGAGTATTTCTTGAAAGAATACGTGGCTGACCACGCCGAATTGGCTGCAGTCAGCGAGTTTATCCACTTTGCCTGTACCTCTGAAGACATCAATAACCTATCGCATGCACTGATGTTGCGTGAAGCGCGTGATCAGGTCATGGTGCCGGTCATGACTGAGCTACATAATGCTGTTATGGCGTTGGCAGTAGAACACAAAGCCGTACCTATGATGGCACGTACTCACGGCCAACCCGCTACACCAACCACACTTGGTAAGGAAATGGCTAACGTAGCAGTTCGTCTACAGCGGCAAATCGAGCAGTTCAGTGCTGTGCCATTGCTCGGCAAGCTCAACGGTGCAGTGGGTAATTACAACGCGCACATAGCCGCTTATCCAGAAGTCGATTGGCATCAAGAATCAGAGCGTTTTGTCACGAGTTTAGGTTTGCAGTGGAATGCCTTTACCACGCAAATTGAACCGCATGATTATATTGCGGAAATCTTCGCTGCTGTTGCACGTTTCAACACTATAGTAATCGACTTTGATCGTGATGTTTGGGGCTACATTGCTCTGAATCATTTCAAACAGCGCACGGTTGAAGGCGAAGTTGGTTCATCCACCATGCCGCACAAGGTCAATCCGATTGATTTCGAAAACTCTGAAGGCAATCTGGGCTTGGCGAATGCCATCATGGACCACCTTGGCAACAAATTGCCGGTCAGCCGCTGGCAGCGTGACCTCACTGATTCGACAGTCTTACGTAATTTAGGTGTTGGTTTTGCCTATGCACTGATTGCTTATCAAGCCACCTTGAAAGGCATCAGCAAACTTGAAGTGAACGCAGACAACCTACTCCGCGAGCTGGATCAAAACTGGGAATTGCTGGCAGAGCCTATTCAAACCGTCATGCGCCGTTATGGTATTGAAAAACCATATGAAAAGCTGAAAGACCTCACCCGCGGTAAACGCGTCAACCAACAAGCGATGGCAGTCTTTATAGACAGTCTCGAATTACCTGAAACGGTGAAGGCTGAGCTGAAATTACTGACGCCAGCATCGTACATTGGTCGCGCGATTCAGTTCGTCGATGACTTAGCGAGTTAACATGACTGTACGCCTGAACCTCGATACGAAAGAGTTTTTACAACAGTATTGGCAACGCCAGCCCTTGTTAATTCGTGGTGCGTTTGCGGATTTTAACGATCCCATCGAGCCCGAATTGCTCGCTGGCCTTGCGATGGAAGATGGTGTGGACTCGCGGGTCATCGAGAATCATCAGGGCGAGTGGAACGTTCAGCACGGTCCTTTCACCGACTACGAAGCCTTTGGCGAGAGCGGTTGGACCTTGTTAGTTCAATCCGTGAATGAGTGGTTCCCTGCGGTACAGAGTCTACTCCAACCGTTTCGGTTTTTACCGGATTGGCGCACCGATGATGTCATGGTGAGTTTTGCAACGGAGCACGGTGGTGTTGGCCCTCACTTGGACCAATACGATGTGTTTATTATCCAAGGCACAGGTACCCGTCATTGGCGCGTTGGTGAGCGCGTAACAGCAGCGGCAGAAAACTGCCCGCATCCTGATCTAAAACAACTCCAGACTGATTTTGTCGCCACTATTGATGCGGTTTTGACACCGGGTGATATGCTCTATATTCCGGCTGGCTGTCCGCATGAAGGGATTGCGCTCGAACCGAGCCTGAATTACTCCATAGGTTTTCGAGCACCGAACAGTGCCGAGTTCATTGCTGCACTTGCCGACGTATTGCATCAAACTGAGCAAAACTATCCGCGTTATCGAGATCCAGAAGCACTTCAAGCTGGCAGTGCGTTTCGCGTCGATTCGGACCAATTGAATTCAGTGAAGTCGTTTGTCCAGCGTGGCTTGAGTGAAGCACAACTCGAGGTCGCGCTGCTACAGGTTATGTCACAAAGTAAGCGGCCGTTACCACAGCCCGATGAAGCAATATCTGAAGCGGTATTAGCTCAAGCATTAGTAGCCGAACTGTTGCTCTGCCGTACGCCTGGTTCACGCATTTTGTTGGGACCGCAAGAAGAGGCGCTTTACTTTGCCGGAGAACGCTGGCCACTCGAAACAGTGCAGCGGGAGTTTGTCACGCAACTGGCGGAACAGTGGGAAGATTGTGAGCTCACGGACTACGCCAGCCAGCTCGCTCACGACCACAATCGCGAACTTCTGTGCGAGCTATTGCAAACTGGCGTGTTTTATTTGGTTCAAGAGGAAGATGAGCCTAGCTAACGGGCTCATCTTTCCATAAGTCGTCTTGCTCAGTCATTTCATACAGACTTTCGGCACGACCGACTAAGAAACTCGCATAGCGTTGCTGTTCTGGGTCTTTTGATGCTTCAGGATCCTGAACAATACCCTCAGCGCGCAGTTGCCACTGCAACGCAAAATGTTTCAGCGCATCACGAGCAGTTTCTGCCACTTTCGCACTCACGAAATCACTCGGAACATCACCGTTGATAGCCCAAATTTCTTTCTTATCTTGCGTGGTTAAGCGCCAAACCGCGACCAAAGGTACCAAGTAACGACACCGCTTCGTTAACACACGATCAACGATAATACCCTGCTCTGCCAAATACTTATTTGCTTTCTGAAAGTGCTCGCGGACCCATGCAGAAACATCTGCATCATTCGGCGGCGTAGTTGCTTCAGCCATAGTGAACCTATTTGTTTTAACTGGTCTAGTTACCGTATTGAAAGGCTGCCTCAACGAGGTGCCAAAGGGTCGTTATAGTAACGCGAAAGGCTGATTTGGCAAAGCCCAAAGCGCTGTAAACTTTGGTTGCAAAAGTTGACGTTTACGTAAACGAAATATTTTTTCCAGTTACTAGCGAAAGCAAGAACAAAATGGTAATGTGCGCGCACTTTATTGGGATAAACGAGGACTGATTACTCATGTCTCTATTTGAGCACACAGAGTTCGACCAACACGAGCAAGTCGTGTTTTGTCATGACAAAGAAACTGGTCTTAAAGCCATTATAGCTATCCACGATACTACTCTTGGCCCCTCTCTTGGTGGCACCCGTCTTTGGAATTATGCCTCTTCTGCAGAAGCTCTCACGGACGTTCTACGTTTATCGCGTGGCATGACCTATAAAAGCGCTCTCGCCGGACTGCCTTTAGGCGGCGGCAAAGCGGTTATCATTGGTGATGCAAAAACGATTAAGAGCCCTGAATTGTTCCGCGCTTATGGCCGTTTCATCAACTCACTCAGTGGTCGCTACATTACTGCTGAAGATGTGAACATCCGCACCAGCGACATCGCAATTGTGGCCGAAGAAACCACTTTTGTTGCTGGTACAGCTGAAAAAGCTGGCGACCCATCACCGCACACCGCTCTAGGAACGTATTTAGGTCTGAAAGCTGCGGCTAAACATAAGCTCGGTAACGAGAATTTGCAGGGTGTTAAAATTGCCGTGCAAGGTTTAGGTGCTGTCGGTTATGACTTCGCCGAATATTGCCATAAAGAAGGCGCCGAGCTCTTCGTGACCGATATCAACGAAGAAGCCTGTGAACGCGCAGCGCGTGAACTCGGTGCAACCGTGGTTGGTTTGGATGAGATCTACGGTTTAGACGTCGATGTTTATGCCCCTTGTGCGCTGGGTGCGACCATTAATGATCAAACACTCGCGGTACTGAAAGCAAAAATCATTGCTGGTAGCGCGAATAACCAGTTGGCAACACCTGCACATGACCAGATAGTGATGGATCAAGGCATCTTGTACGCTCCAGACTATGTGATCAATGCCGGTGGTGTCATCCACGTCTGTAGCGAAGCTGCGAACATGTCGCGCGTCGAGACCGATAAACGTGTTCGTGACATCTATGGCACCTTAGATACCATCTTTACTCGTTCTACTGCCGAGAATCGTCCGACCGGTCAAATCGCAGATGAGCTAGCTCGCGAAGTTATCGCCAAAGCCAAAGCCGCGAAGGCAAACGCTTAAGCTTAACTACCGCAGTGGCAATAAAAAAAGCGACGTTTCAACGTCGCTTTTTTGTATCCAGTCTTTCTCTTGTCCTATTCACTATTCACTATTCACTTTCTCTTACACTACTCGACGCGCTAGTATTTGAATAGGATGTTCGACTGCTTGTCCTGCGAATCGCTTCACTTGTGATCGACACGAGAAGCCTGTTGCCACATGCCCGACGTCATCGCGCGCCAACGGCTCTTGCCAACTCATTTCAAACAGCCGTTTGCTCGTGTCTTGATGCGTTTGTTCATGGCCAAAAGTACCCGCCATACCGCAACAACCGGTAGCGGTCACTTCAAGCTCTAAATTCACGCGCTCGAATATATGTTGCCAGTGTTTCGCAGACTCCGGCACCGCTGTTTGCTCAGTACAATGCGACAGTAATTGCCATCGTTTATGGTCAAGTGTGTGATTCTCTGCTGACGATAACTTCTCACCATGTTGCATCAACCACGCTTGCACACCGTTGACAGTAAAGGTGAACGACTGGCCTGCCGGAGCAAACTGCCGATATTCATCTTGAAAGCACAAAGCCGTCGAGGAATCTAAACCCACCAGTGTAACATTAGCATCGGCCAACCGTTGCAACTGTGGTCCCACAGTCGCCACCGTTTTCGAAAATTCGTTCAGAAAACCTTTCACATGCTGAGCCTTACCGTTGCCGATAAAGCGCAACAGTATAGGTACGAAGCCCAGGGCTGCCGCAACTTGTCCAAACGCCTGTACGACCTTCGCATCATAAAAGCTGGTGAACGGATCTTGCACAATGACCACCGACTGCGCTAACTTCTCCGGTGGCTTTGCCAAAATTTCATCGACATCAGCCGTCAACCACTGCCATTGTTGACGCAATGCCGGAGTTGATAACCGCGGCGCATCCACATAACCCACCACCCGTTTTAAAAACCACTCAGTCACCGGATTATGCGTGAGGACGTTGCTCATTCGCGGTAATTTCGCTAGTAACGGTGCTAGACGCTCAACATCGCGAACGAGTTTATCTTTGGTAGGCCGCGCATAGCGCTGGTGATACCAGCTCAAGAACCGAGCTCGGAAATTGGGCACATCAACCTTAACTGGACATTGTGTCGCGCAAGCCTTGCACGCCAAACAGGTATCCATGGCTTGCTTCACTTCATGGTTAAAGTCATTCGGACTGAGGCGCGGTTTGAAACGATTTTCGAGCCAAGTGCGCTGCGGTGGTAAGCCACTCACATCCATGTCTTGCCCGCTATTCAGACGTAACCATTCACGAATTAACGTCGCTCGTCCTTTCGGCGAATATTGACGATTACCCGTTGCTTTGTAGGACGGACACATAGCCGACTCAGGCACATAGTTAAAGCACAATCCATTACCATTACAATTCATTGCCGGTTGATAGGCCTCGCGCATGGTAATCGGAATTTGCCGATCATAATGCCCGCGTAATTCAGCTTGTACGCCCTGCAACGACTCATCGCTGCCATATGGTGTCGCCAACTTACCCGGATTGAGCCGGTTCTCAGGATCAAACGCACGCTTCACTTTCTGAATTTCAGGATACAGCTCACCAAAAAACTTTGGTGCATACTCTGAGCGGTAGCCCTTACCATGCTCGCCCCACATCAGGCCGTGGTATTTAGCTGTTAGCTCAGCCACTTGATCACTAATGGTTCGAACTAGTGCTTCGTCGGTTGGATCAGTCATATCCAGCGCTGGCCGCACATGCAATACACCCGCATCAACGTGGCCAAACATACCGTAATGGAGTTGGTGGCTATCGAGAATGGCGCGAAACTCAAGAATGAAGTCCGCTAAATGTTCCGGTGGAACTGCGGTATCCTCAACAAAAGCAATCGGCTTGCGTTTCCCTTTCGTCGCACCCAATAGCCCTACTGCCTTCTTCCGCATGGCGTAAATGGTTTGAATGCTTGTGGCATCCGCACAAATTTGATAACCAATCAGTCCTTTGGGGTCCGCACTATTCAGCTGCGCATCAAGCGTGGCAATCAGTTCCTCGACCTTATCGTCAAGCAGCGTTGATTCCGTTGCAGTGAACTCAACCATGTTAATGCCGTTCATGGTTTGCCCATCGACATCCTGCAAATGCTCGGCAACCTGATGCCAAATGATATCTTCGCGAGCGAGATTTAAGACATTGCTATCTATGGTTTCTACGGACGTCGCTTGCGCTTTGACCAATGTTGGCGCATGCCGTAATGCGGCTTGGAAATCACTGTATTTAACATTCACTAAAACCTTGCAACGAGGTATGGGGGTCAAATTCAAGGTTGCTTCGGTCACGATCGCCAAGGTGCCCTCAGAGCCTGCAATCAACCGCGACAAATCAATAGTGTCCTGCTGCGGATCATAGCAATGCTTGAGGTCATAACCGGTTAGAAAGCGATTCAGCGGCGGGAACTTAGCGTCAATAGCCGGACGCTGCTCAACACAACTTTCAATGGCCTGTCGATACAGCGCAGCTTCTAGAGAGTCACCGGTTGCACGATTGCGAGCTTCAGACAACGGTACTGGAGCCGTTTGGATAACCTCACCATTGGTTAACACTGCCGTCAAACCGAGGATGTGGTCGCTGGTTTTGCCGTACACTAAGGAGCCCTGCCCGGACGCATCTGTATTGATCATGCCGCCAATAGTCGCGCGATTCGATGTCGATAAATCGGGAGAAAAGAAGAAACCTGATGGCTTTACACGATCATTGAGCTGATCTTTAATCACACCCGCCTGACACACCACTTGTGCGTTCTCGACATCGACCTTCAGCACTTCTCGCATGTGCCGACTGAGATCAATCACTAACCAATGCGTCAGCGATTGCCCGTTAGTGCCAGTTCCACCGCCACGCGGAGCAAACCGAATGGGGCGAAACTCATCCGACTGTGCCAACTGGAAAATGAGCTGAACCGCAGCGGTTGTCCGTGGATAAACAACACCTTGTGGGAGCCGTTGGTAAATACTGTTATCGGTAGCAGCAATCAAACGCTGACCATAAGTATTTTCAATGTCTCCCGCGAAGCCTTGTTGTTCAAGCTCAAGTAAAAAGCGTTGATACAGGCTGTCTGATCGCGTTTCACGGCGATCAGCCGGTGTATGTTCGGGTAACTGCTGAACCACGGACGCCAAGTTGGCTATGCTCCTACAACTGTTTGGCTAAATACAACCAAGTTTCGACAACGGTATCTGGATTCAGTGATACGGAATCAATGCCTTGTTCGACCAACCAAGCAGCAAAATCGGGATGATCAGAAGGACCCTGCCCACAAATACCGACGTATTTGCCTTTCTTCTTCGCTGCCTGAATAGCCATCGATAACATCGCTTTGACGGCTTCATTGCGTTCGTCAAATAAGTGCGCAATCACGCCAGAGTCTCGATCAAGACCCAAGGTGAGCTGCGTTAAATCATTCGAGCCAATTGAAAAACCATCAAAAATATCAAGAAATTGTTCTGCTAGTAAGGCATTCGACGGCAGTTCACACATCATAATCACGCGTAAACCGTTCTCGCCTTGATAAAGACCTTGCTCACGCAACAACTCGATCACTTGACGGCCTTCATCTAAGGTCCGCACAAACGGAATCATTATTTCAATATTGCGCAAACCCATGTCGTTACGAACCCGCTTAATGGCCTCACATTCCATCGCAAAACATTCGCGGAAGTCTTCTGAGATATAGCGTGAAGCACCGCGGAAACCTAGCATTGGGTTTTCTTCATGAGGCTCGTATTGGCGACCGCCTACTAGGTTGGCATACTCGTTCGATTTAAAATCAGACATGCGGACGATGACTCGCTCAGGCGCAAAGGCCGCACCTAACGTTGCAATGCCCTCAGCCAGTTTGCTGACATAATATTCGCGTGGGCTCGAGTAACCCGCCATAAAACCAGAGATTTCTTTCTGTAGTTCGGGTGTTTGTTGATCAAAGTTCAAGAGTGCTTTCGGATGCACACCAATCATTCGATTAATGATGAATTCCAGGCGAGCTAAACCCACACCCGCATGCGGTAAACCTGCAAAATCAAAAGCACGGTCTGGGTTGCCCACGTTCATCATAATTTTTAGCGGCAGATCCGGCATTGCACCAATATCCGATTGCGTCACATCAAACGACAATTCGCCGTCATAGATGAAACCAGTATCGCCCTCAGCACAGGACACCGTGACCGCTTGACCCGCAGCAATTCGCGTGGTCGCGTCGCCACAACCCACCACGGCTGGAATGCCGAGTTCACGTGCAATAATGGCCGCGTGGCAGGTTCGCCCACCACGATTCGTCACAATAGCGGCAGCCCGCTTCATGATCGGTTCCCAATCAGGGTCGGTCATATCGGTGACCAGAACATCACCGGGCTGCACTTGATCCATCTCTGAAATATCGTTCAGCACACGCGCCACACCCGCACCGATGCGTTGACCAATAGCACGACCGGTTGCGACCACTGCGGTCTTTTCTTGTAACGCATAGCGCTCGACTGACTGGCCTGACTTATTCGACTGGACGGTCTCTGGACGTGCTTGAACAATGTATAACTTGCCATCGATGCCGTCTTTCGCCCACTCGATGTCCATAGGGCGACCATAATGCTTCTCAATAATGACCGCTTGTTTCGCTAACTCTTGAACTTCATCATCAGAAATGGAGAAGGTTTGACTTAATGTAGGGTCAATATCGACAATCGCGGTTTGCTGGCCGTGCTCTTGGCTATCGGCATAGATCATTTGGATCTTTTTACTGCCGAGGTTACGGCGTAATACGGCTGGTTTCTTGCGTGCGAGTGTCGGTTTATGGACGTAGAATTCATCTGGGTTTACGGCGCCCTGCACTACCATTTCACCCAACCCGAACGACGAGGTAATGAATACCACATCTTCAAAACCAGATTCGGTATCAATGGTGAAGAGCACACCGGAAGCGGCGATGTCACTTCGGACCATACGCTGGATGCCAGCTGAAAGCGCAACGCCTCTATGGTCATAACCTTGGTGCACTCGATACGAAATCGCTCGATCGTTGAACAGCGATGCAAAAACGTGCTTGATCGCTTCCATAATGGCGTCAATGCCGCGCACATTCAGGAATGTCTCTTGCTGTCCTGCAAACGAGGCGTCCGGCATATCTTCCGCTGTTGCGGAGCTGCGTACCGCAAAACTCACTTCAGCATTGCCGTCGCTGAGTTGTTGATAGGCGTCGCGAATGGCTTGATCTAATGCAGGTTGAAAGGGTGTTTCAATAACCCACTGTCGAATTTGCTTACCAGCTTCTGCCAGTGCTTTGACATCGTTGGTATCAAGTGTATCGAGCAACGCGTAGATGCGATCATTCACACCGCTTTGCTCAAGGAATTCGTTAAATGCATCAGCGGTGGTGGCAAAACCATTTGGAACCGATACGCCGACTCCGGCCAGGTTGCTAATCATCTCACCTAACGATGCGTTTTTTCCACCAACGCGACCGACATCATTCATCCCTAATTGATCGTACCAAAGCACATAATCTTGCACGTTATTCTGCACCGTAAGTTTCCTCGTGAGTTAGACTAGAGTGCGACCTCACTGCGGCCACGTCGTTGGAAAAACTGCGGTTTATTTTACACGTTGCTATGGCACAAGTTAACATCCGAGACGAATTAACTGGGGATACTTTCTATGCGCACGGTATTTTATATTTCAGATGGCACTGCACGAACCGCTGAGGCCTTTGGTAAAGCGATGTTATCGATGTTCCCGTTGAAAGTGGAACATCGAACTCTGGCGTTTATTGATTCACCGGAAAAAGCAGATGCAGCCGTGAAACGTATTAATTCCGCCCATCAACAAAGTGGTGAACGGCCGATTATCTTTCACACCTTTGTGAGTGTGGATATCAAACGTATCATCACCGCCAGCCAAGGCAGCTGTTACGACTTCTTAGATTACTTTGTTGCACCACTAAGCCGTGAATTAGGTATTCCAGCCCAACCTAAGACGCATCGGACTCACGGTATTCAAGAGGACTATGACTTTCGTATTGAGGCCATCAACTACACGCTCGCCAACGATGATGGCAGCAATATTGCCGATTATGATGAGGCCGATATTATTTTGCTGGGCGTCTCACGCACGGGGAAAACACCCACAAGTCTTTATTTAGCCCTGCAATACGGTATTAAAGCGGCCAACTACCCCATTACCGATGATGATGACTTTGAGCATTTGCAATTACCGCGCGCACTGAAGCCGCATCGGCACAAAATTTTTGGTTTGACCTTAGAAGCCCAGCGTTTGCATGAAATTCGGAGTAAACGTCGCGAAGGCAGTAAATATGCGTCAATGCAACAATGCCGCTTTGAATTAAATGCAGTGGAACAGCTCTACCGCCGCGAGGCCATTCCATTTCTGGATAGCACCCGCTTCTCGGTCGAAGAAATTGCAGCGAAAATACTGAACGAAACCAATCTAGAGCGGCATCGCTACTAGCAAGTAACCAGTGAACAGTGAATGGTTAATAGCTAGTAGCGCTTACGATTATTTAGCGTTCGTGCTCTCGAAGATTTTGTCGGCTGAAGCTGCGACGAAACCAGTGTAGAGCTGATTTGGAGCAATTTCATAGCGCTTCGCGAACTCATAGAAGCAACTCGGAATCACTTTTTCCATATCACTGAAACGCACAGCCGTGTGATCAGCCAAGGTTGACGATTGCTCGAGGAATACTTCGCTAGAGCCTTTGATTTCGCCGCCCGAAGTGTTGAGTCGGAAGCCGGCATTCTTCAGTGTTTGGTTCACTTGTTCGAGTGAATCATAATCAGGCAATTCATTCACGTTGACCGTGAAATGGTTCGCACGGAAACCAAACGCAGCCATCCACGCTGCATACTCACTCTCTTCGAGGAGACGCTCATAATCCGTGCTGCTGATTTGCCAATGAGCGCCGGAATACAGGAAGTCTTCTGCTGTAACCGCAGTTGCAGGGACTTGGTCGACCAAGTTCTTGACGATGCGCTGCAGCTCTGGGGAAAAGCTTTCCACCAATAATTCACTGATGAAAATTTTCGGCAGGCGCGGGTCACTGTGCTCGTAATGCTTTGCCACCAAACGCTTTTCTTCAAAAACGTAATCGCCTTTTGCTTCATAGCCCATCGCAATAAAATGCGCGGCCAGAGCCTCTAAACCTACTGGAGCCAGGTTGAAGGTACGGAAGGCAACATGATCATTGATGATGTCGCGCCCTTTCCCTAAAACCTCGTGCACTTTTGCAGCAGAGGGAGTTAACTGAATGTAATCTTGCCAAAGGTTCTCAAAAAACTGCATCACAGATTGTGACATAGACTGCTTTAACCTCGAAACTGTCGACGATAGACTTAACCACGGCCATTGCGTGCATCACGCAAGGAATCCGCTACCAGAAACGCTAACTCAAGAACTTGATCGGCATTCAATCGAGGATCGCACTGTGTTTTGTAACGCTGCGTCAAATCATGTTCACTGATTTGATAAGCTCCGCCCGTACACTCAGTGACATCCTCACCCGTCATTTCGAGATGCACACCGCCCGGGTATGTACCCTCAGCCTGATGCACCGCAAAAAACTCACGTAATTCCGTATGAATCGCATCGAAATTACGCGTTTTCAGGCCGTTCTCAGCTTTGACGGTATTGCCGTGCATCGGGTCGCTCGACCACACCACATGCCGTCCTTCGGCTTTCACACGCCGCAGAATTTTCGGCAAGTTATTGGCCAAATTATTGGCACCCATGCGGGTAATCAGAGTCATTCTTCCCGGCTCGTTGAGCGGGTTTAGAATGTCTAACAAGCGAATGACGTCATCAGGTTCTGTTGTAGGGCCTATTTTAACACCAAGCGGGTTATGAATACCACGCATAAACTCGACGTGAGCGTGGTCAGGTTGCCGTGTCCGCTCACCTATCCACACCATGTGTGCAGAGCAGTCATAAGGTAGACCCGTGAGCGTATCAATACGTGTCAGAGCTTCTTCATAAGACAGCAACAAAGCTTCATGCGATGTGAACAATTGAGTTTCATGAATAGTTGCGTTGGTATCGGAATTGATGCCCAACACTTCCATGAATTGCAACGCCGATTGAATTTGCTCTGCTACCTCTAAATACTTTTCTTTCAGCGGATTAGCAGCCACAAAGCTCATATTCCACTTGTGTACTTTGTGCAAATCAGCCAAACCACCCTGCGCAAACGCCCGCAACAAGTTCAATGTTGCTGCCGAGTGGTGATAGGCTTGAATCATGCGCTGCGGATTAGGCTGACGCGCTGCCGCTGTAAAATCAGAACCATTGATGATGTCACCGCGGTAAATCGGTAGTTCCACCCCATTAATAGTTTCGGTACCACTGGAACGCGGCTTTGCGTATTGTCCCGCCATCCGAGCCACTTTGGTGACCGGACAAGAGCCTGCAAACGTCATGACAATCGCCATTTGTAAAATGACTTTGAACGTATCCCGAATTTTAGGTGCATTAAAATCAGCAAAAGACTCCGCACAATCGCCACCCTGCAGCAAGAAACCCTTGCCTTGACTGACTGCCGCAAGATTTTTACGTAACGCACGAATTTCCTCCGCGAAAACCAGCGGCGGAAATTGTTTCAACTGCTGCTCAACGGCTTGAAGTTCGCTTGGGGAAGCATAGTCGGGTTGTTGTAAAATTGGCTTTTCTCGCCAACTCCGCGAGTTCCAATTCGTCATGCGGTTTTCCTACTGCTTATATGAAAACACCAATGTACCGATTTCAGGCGCTTGTTACAACGCTTTAACGGCTATTTTCAAGCGCTTGAATACGTTTTTCCAACGGCGGATGACTCATAAATAATTCGCTGAACGAACGTTTACTTTGAATCCCAAATGCCATCATGGAGCCATCCAGTGTCGATTCTTGTGAACGCTGCAACCGCCGTAGTGCTGCAATCATCTTCTGCCGACCCACGAGTGTCGCTGCACCAGCATCAGCACGGAATTCACGCTGGCGTGAAAACCACATCACAATAATGCTCGCCAAAATGCCAAACACCACTTCCAATGCCATCACAATCCCAAAATAGGCAAAGCCACCGAGACCCTGACCACCGGACTGATTGCCACGTAACGCGTTATTAATAGCGCCAGCAATCACACGCGCGATGAATATCACGAAGGTGTTCACCACGCCTTGAATAAGCGTCAACGTCACCATATCGCCATTCGCAATATGACTGACTTCGTGAGCTAACACAGCTTCAACTTCGTCTTCACTCATGGCGCGCATCAAACCGGTACTGACGGCCACTAGCGAACTACTCTTGCTAGCGCCAGTGGCAAAGGCATTGGGCTCCGGAGAGTCATAAATTGCCACCTCCGGCATTGGAATGCCGGCCTTGCGGCTTTGTTCTTCAACCTTACGCAGTAACCATGCTTCAGTATTGTTCCGAGGTTGCGTGATGACATGCGCACCCACCGAGCGCTTCGCCAGCCATTTCGACAGAAACAGCGAGACGAACGCACCACCAAAACCAAACAGCGCTGCAAATATCAGCAGCCCTTGATAACCCGAAGGATCCAGGCCAAACGCTGGCATGATCAAATTCATGACCACACCAAAAACCACCAAAATAGCCAAGTTGGTGGCTAAGAATAAAACAATACGCAACATGCTGAGATCCTCATGCAAGACAACCGATACTGGAGATATATATGGCGATCTCGAATCTGCTTTTCAATTCCTTGATAATTATAATTTACGCTGGCATTTCTATTATCGGTTCACTGTTCACTATCAAGTGAACAGTGAATAGTGAACAGATTTATCGGCGAGTAAGGAGTTTGAATAGGTGTGTAGCTAGTGGCTGGAACGCGGTCTGGCTCGCTTCAGGGCATTCTTGGTATGTTATTTCACCGAGCAGTGGCGCGGCAATCGTTGCTTGCAAGGTTGCCAGATTTTCTGTGTAGCGCGCCATCGATTCGGGCTGACAGGTATTCGCCACCCACCCTAACAATGGCACGCCCCGTTGTTCGAGGCTTGCTACCGTGAGTAATGCATGATTAAGGCAGCCGAGGCGCATACCCACCACTAAGACCACAGGGATTTTGTGCTCGGCAATCACGTCTGCTAAGGAATCTTCTTGCAGCGGCAATAACCAACCGCCAGCGCCTTCTACAACCAATAGTCGTTGTTTCGCGATGGCTCGAGCGCGTTGTTCCCTTAGCAAGGTAGTTACCCGCTGAACGGTCAAATCAACGCCCTCTTCTTGCGCCGCAATGTGCGGGGCAATTGCAGCTCGCAGGCAGATAGGATTAACTTCGGTATAACTGGCATCGTCCGTACACGCATTGCGGAGCGCTACGGCATCCTCATTCACCCAACCGTCAGCGGTGTACTCAGCGCCAGCTGCGATCAATTTGCTGACCGCACACGATACTCCTTGGCGCTCTAGTTCACGAACGAGCCCCGTGGTGACGAAAGTCTTACCAATTTCGGTATCTGTACCTGTAACAAAAATAGAATCATACTTGAGTTTTTGTAATTCACTCATTTGTTTTAAATACCTTTATGAGTCCAATATTCCATTCTAACTGAATAAAACCCTGTTCATTTCGATAAGGTTCTAATGCAGCCTCAACTGCCGCTAACCAAGCTCGGGAACGCAAGCCATTCGCATGTCTCGCCGTGTAATTTGCACCGATGCCGCGTAAGTGAGCGAACATATCTCGTGCCGAGGCATAACTGTAATGAAACTCATGTTGGGTCAACTGATGACGCGTCGATTCCAGTGCGCTTAAGGCTCGTTGCACCTCAGCAACTTGCAGAAAGCGATTGCTATGTTGCCCGCCATCAACCAGCCGCATCACCGTTGCTAACGGCTCTAATGACCCAGCGAGTACTGTCGTTGCGAGTACATAACCGCCACTGCGAAGTGTCCGGGTCAATTCCGCTAAGGTTTGCTCAAGATTGGTACACCATTGCAACGTCAAATTACTGTAGATGCAGTCTACCGATTGCTCGGTAATCGGCAGTGCATCGGCATCCGCACAAATGAACTGATTTGCTAGTGCACTATGTTCCAGACGCGCTTGGGCTATCATGCTCGGCGCAATGTCGATACCGAGGTAGTGCTCACACCGATTCGCCAGATATGCGCTCGCGACTCCAGGTCCACAACCAACATCAAGCACTGCGCTGGTTGGCGGGAGTGGCAGTGCCTCAAACTCTTGTTGCAGTAATGCTGCGCAATCACGTTGCAAATGATTGTGTTGCTGATAGCTCTGAGCCGCACGGTTAAAATGCTGGGCGATGCGGCGCTTATCAAATGCGAGGACTGCTTCTGCATCACTCATGACCGCAACTCCACGCGCGCGGCCAAACCATCGATTGCGGCAGCCAACCTATCCACCAAATGCGTCACGTCAGACGGTTGATGCGCGGCAGTTAAGGTAATGCGTAAACGTGCAGTATGCTCCGGGACTGTCGGGGGTCGCATGGCCGTGCACCAAATGCCAGCCTCACGAAGCTGGTCGGCGACCCACAGGGCATCCGCGTCGGCGCCAATAATCACGTGTTGAATCGCAGTACTGCTTGTAGCCACAGGTAAACCACGCTGTTTCGATAAATGCTGAAAGCTTTGAATCGTTTCGGCAAGTCGTTGTCGTAAACGCTGCCCCTCGTCACCCACAATGAGATCCACTGCAGTGTGGATGGCTGCAGCTTGCGCCGCCGGGAATTGAGTGGAATACACAAGCTCACGACAGTAGTTCGTTAAATAGTCAGCCACCTCTTGGCTGGTGGCCACAGCTGCACCAGCAACGCCTACGGCCTTACCGAACGTCAGCGTGAGCAATGGCACTTGCTCCGCACTGAACGTACCGCCAATACTTAATCCATGTTCACCTTGAGTCCCAAAGCCATGGGCATCATCCAGCCACAGGTCGCGCTGGACGCCTTTGGGAATTGTTGCGTTCAGAAGTTCCTGCACCGGCGCTTGATCACCATCCATACTGAATACACTTTCAGACAACACTAAGACCGACGTATTTTGTTGCTGTTGCGCAGAAACCTGACTCAAGCGTTGCTCATAAGCATCCACATCGTTGTGTTGAAATCGCTGCAGTCGCACCCCAGAGAGCCACGAGGCATGCACTAGTTTGTCAGCGAGAATGGCATTGTAATGAGGAGCTAAGGTTTGCAAAACACCGTGATTGGCAGCGAAACCCGAGGAAAATAATAGAACTTGCTCACGGTTTAGGTATTCCGCTAAACAGCGTTGCAAATTCGTGTGGGGTTGCGACAAGCCAGTGACCAAGGGCGACGCTCTACCGCCACTGCCATAGGTTACTACCGCGTCGGCAAACGATCGCTTAACCAACGGATGATCACTGAGCCCCAAATAGTCATTGCTGGCAAAGTTGACAAACCGGCGGCCATCAGCAGTTTCCACGAATCGCGCATCGGCACGAACGAATTGGGGCAACTGCCGCCAGCGTTGCAATTGCTCGCGTTGCTGTCGCGCTTGTTGCAACCGCGCGCGAATGGCGACCATGGCTCAACTCACTTCATAATAACGAACAGGTTGTTCTTGTTCAGCCACCGCATCGGCAATCACCGCCTCTTGCACAGCATCACTGTAATCTTCGTGTTGCAGTGCATGCAGTCCTAACCGCTCAAACAATTGCTGATCTTTGTCGGCTTCAGGGTTCGGCGTAGTCAGTAGCTTCTCACCGTAGAATATGGAATTGGCGCCAGCCATAAAGCACAAGGCTTGTAGCTCATCATTCATGGTCTCGCGCCCAGCGGACAGTCGCACAAACGACTTTGGCATGAGAATACGCGCAACCGCAATAGTACGGACGAATTCAAACGGATCCAGATCGTCTAAATTCTCAAATGGCGTTCCTTTCACCTTAACCAGCATGTTGACGGGAACACTTTCCGGATGTGCCGGTAAGTTAGCCAACTGCTGCAATAATCCAGCTCGATCGCGACGGCTCTCGCCCATACCGACAATACCACCCGCACACACTTTCATTCCCGCCGTTCGCACGTTCTCCAGCGTCTGCAGGCGGTCTTGATAGGTGCGTGTTGTGATCACATCACCATAAAACTCCGGTGACGTATCGAGGTTATGATTGTAGTAATCGAGACCAGCTTCACGCAGCGCTTCCGCTTGATGGGGATTGAGCATACCTAGTGTCATACAGGTTTCGAGTCCTAAAGCTTTCACACCTTTGACCATCTCAATGACATAGGGCATATCGCGGTCTTTTGGATTGCGCCAGGCGGCACCCATACAGAAACGACTGGCACCCTGAGCTTTCGCCGCTTCAGCTTCTTCCAGCACTTTCTCCACTGCAAGCAACCGTTCCCGATCCAAGCCTGTGTTGTAGCGCGCACTTTGTGGACAATATTTACAGTCCTCTGGGCACGCTCCCGTTTTTATCGACAAGAGTGTGCTGACTTGAACCGCGTTTGGATCAAAGGTTTCACGATGAACGCTCTGTGCCCGAAATAACAAATCGTTAAATGGCAACGCGAATAGCGCCTCAATTTCTTGGCTACTCCAGTCGTGACGAACGGCACTGGTCATGGGAACTCCTTGCTACGAAAAGGTGATGCGCTTCAAGCACGATACTGAGTGGACTAGTTTAGGGGCATTACGTACACTGTCAACTTATTGAAAGTCTAAATATAGACATCTGTATATTTTTTAATCTATTTCATGACTAATCGGATCACTTCATGACCATGGACTTAGAATTCGACCGACACCATATCTGGCATCCCTACACCTCTTTCAAGAACCCGCTCCCCGCCTATCCGGTCGTTGCTGCGGCAGGCTGTGAACTCAAGCTCGAAGATGGACGCCAGTTGATTGATGGGATGTCGTCGTGGTGGGCCGCAATTCATGGTTACAATCATCCCGTCCTGAACGCTGCTGCGCATGGTCAAATTGACCAAATGAGCCACGTCATGTTCGGAGGTATTACCCATCAACCTGCTATTGATCTCTGCAAGCAATTAGTCGCCATGACTCCTGCGGAACTCAATCGGGTGTTTTTGGCCGATTCAGGTTCAGTATCCATAGAAGTCGCGATAAAAATGGCCGTGCAATACTGGTTCAGTCGTGATCTTCCGAACAAAAATCGACTCGCAACCATTCGCGGCGGCTATCATGGGGATACCTTCGCAGCCATGTCGGTGTGTGATCCCGTCAATGGTATGCATGCCCTCTTCCAAGGCAGCCTGCGCGAGCAATTGTTTGCGCCCATTCCACAATGCTCACCGACCGACGAGTGGAATCCGAATGACCTCGACGCCCTGCAGCAACTCCTTGAGACGCACCAGCATGAATTGGCTGCATTGATACTCGAGCCCATCGTTCAAGGCGCTGGTGGTATGCGCTTTTATCATCCGCAGTACTTAGCTGGCGCACGAGCCCTTTGCGATCGCTATCAAATACTCCTGATTGCGGATGAGATCGCGACTGGATTTGGTCGAACGGGTCGCCTCTTCGCATGCGAACACGCTGCGATCACGCCTGATATCCTCTGTGTTGGCAAAGCCCTGACCGGCGGCTATCTCACCCAAGCTGCGGTCATTACCACGGATGACGTCGCCCTCACTATTAGTGACGGTCCGGCTGGCGGCACCTTTATGCATGGTCCGACGTTCATGGGAAATCCGCTCGCTTGTGCGATTGCGAGTGCAAATTTGCAGCTGTTAGCCACCGGTGATTGGCAGCAGCAAGTGGCTGCCATTGCAACACAACTCGCACACGAGTTGGCACCTGCACGCTCCTCGAAACGCGTCGCCGATGTGCGAGTCTTTGGCGCTATTGGCGTGATTGAAATGCACGAGCCGGTGGATGTGGCGCAAACGCAACGCCAGGCCGCAGAACTGGGGGTATGGATCCGGCCATTTGGACGACTCATTTATGCAATGCCGCCCTTTGTGATTTCATCGACGCAATTGAGCCAACTTTGTCGCGCGATGGTCGCTGTTTCTGCTTGAGTTGTGCGCAAAGCAAGGTAACATAGCCACTTCATTCGTTTTTTGTCATTTATTCACTATGGAGTTGGTTGGCTAATGTCCTTCGCTACTGTTGTCGATGTGTTATCGGGGAAAGTTGCCGTTGGTGATGAAGTAACCGTGCGTGGCTGGGTCCGTACCCGCCGTGATTCGAAAGCCGGTATTTCATTTATCAATGTGCACGATGGTTCGTGTTTTGATCCTATTCAGGCCGTGGTCCCCAATACCCTGAATAATTACGACAATGAAGTGTTGAAGCTAACCACAGGTTGTAGTGTTGCTATTACCGGTACGGTTAGTGAATCTGCTGGTAAAGGCCAGTCGTTCGAGCTCCAAGCGACCGCAGTGGAAGTGTTTGGGTTTGTTGAAGATCCAGATACCTACCCGATGTCACCAAAACCCCATTCGATGGAGTATTTGCGTGAGTTTGCTCACCTGCGTGCGCGAACTAACGTCACTGGCGCCGTAATGCGAGTGCGTAACTGCCTTGCACAAGCACTGCATCGTTTCTTTCATGAGCGCGGCTATTTGTGGGTGGCAACACCAATCATCACCGCGTCTGATGCTGAAGGCGCCGGTGAGTTATTCCGCGTCTCCACGCTCGACCTCATGAATCTGCCGAAGACGGACAAAAACGAAGTCGATTTTTCGAAAGACTTCTTTGGCAAAGAATCCTACTTAACGGTTTCTGGTCAGCTCAACGTCGAGACTTATGCTTGCGCATTGTCGAAGGTCTATACCTTTGGCCCAACATTCCGCGCAGAAAACTCGAATACCAGTCGCCATTTAGCCGAGTTCTGGATGGTCGAGCCGGAAGTCGCATTCGCGTCACTGGATGACATCGCGTATTTGGCGGAAGATATGTTGAAGTACGCCATTCGCGCTGTGCTTGAAGAACGCGCCGACGATATGGCGTTTTTCCAACAGCGTATCGATAAAGAAGTAATCAACCGTTTGGAACATGTCGCCAATAACAAATTTGTGCACATGGATTACACCGATGCGGTCGAAATCTTGCAAAACTGCGGCAAGAAATTTGAATACCCAGTGTCTTGGGGCACCGATTTACAGTCCGAGCACGAGCGTTATCTCGCTGAAGTGCACGTGGGCGCTCCTGTCGTGCTGAAGAATTACCCGAAAGGTATCAAAGCCTTCTACATGCGCCAAAACGACGATGGCAAAACAGTCGCAGCCATGGATATTTTGGCGCCTGGTATCGGTGAAATCATCGGTGGTAGTGCCCGTGAAGAGCGTTTAGACGTGTTTGATGCACGCCTCGCTGAAATGGGTCTGCCCGTCGAAGAATACAGCTGGTATCGCGACCTGCGTCGCTACGGCACAGTTCCTCATGCCGGCTTCGGCCTCGGTTTTGAGCGTTTGGTGAGCTACGTCACCGGTATGACCAACATCCGCGACGTCATTCCATTCCCACGCGCACCCAAGTCAGCTGACTTTTAGTGGCAGTAAAAGTAAATAGTGAACAGGTAACAGTTACTAGAAAACACGGATCTGCGGTTTTCTAGTAACTAATATCCAATAGCCAGTAACACTTTTGTCTTGTCTATTCCCTGTTCACTATTCACTGTTTACCAGTACCTAATATTGCTAGCGATGTCTTTCATCGGCTTGATGGGCGTCGGCACCGCTGGTGTTCCCACATACAAGAAACCGACTATCGCATCCGGCTCAGCGCATCCCAGTTGTTCTTTGACCCAGTTGTCTTCGGCGAACCAGCCAGTTCGCCAAATGGCGCCTAGATTCTGCGCAAAGGCCGCTTGTTGTAGCAGCAAGGTGGCACAGGCTGCGCTGGCAAACTGTTCATCGCGCGGTACTTTGTCGTGTGGCTGATACGCCATGCTCACCACAATGACTGTCGGGGCGCGCAACGGCAACTGACTTGCTGCCAACTGCTCGTCGTCTGATTTATTGCGACGTTCAGCTGCTTGTCTAAAAATTTCGCCCAATTGCTGTCGCGCTGAGCCAGCAAATATTGCAAACTGGTACGGTGTTAATGCGGCATGATCCGGAGCTCTCGAAGCAGCTTGCAATAACAAGTCGAGCTGTTGTTTAGATGGGCCGGGTTCAATAAGTCGCGGCATGGATGAACGGGTGAGCAGCAATTCAAGTGCTTGCATGAAAACCTCAAAAGAATGAATAAATGACTGCGTCTAGCTTAACAAAGATCACGCTCTGTTACATTGTCGCTCTAGTCTATCGGTTTGTTCTAAAGTATGCTCGCAACGTGTACAAATCTAAATCTCAGGATAGTGGCCATGAGCGGAATTCGTAATGTGTTTGGCAAGTTGTTTGGTTTTATCAATGGCATCAGAAAAGTCATTGTAAACCTTGTGTTTTTTATCGTCCTTTTTGTCTTTGTGGGCTTCCTCATGAGTGGTGAAGAAACCATTGAAGTGCCAACTGACGGTATATTGGTCTTAAACTTAAATGGTTACATCGTTGAGGAAGAAACCTACGTCGATCCAGTCGATGAGTTTTTTAACCAAGCTTTGGGGTCAGGCCCAAGCATTCCAGAAGTCTTGTTGAGCGATGTGATTGACAGTATTGAACAGGCAGCGAGCGACGAGCGCATCAGTGGTATCTACCTCAACTTGTCCAGTTTTATGGGCGCGGGCATGAACAAGCTCGAACTCATCGGTAACGCACTGTCCGAGTTCCGTGACAGTGGTAAACCTATCTACACATACGGTGACTACTTTAGCCAACCTCAATACTATCTTGCTGCACATGCTGATGCGATTTACCTGAATCCTCTCGGTGGCATGATGTTTGACGGTATGGGTGGAAACAACCTGTACTACAAAGACCTATTAGACAAGCTGAAAGTGTCTACCCATGTGTTTAAAGTCGGCGATTATAAGTCAGCTGTAGAACCCTACATACGCAACGACATGTCAGACGAGGCTAAAGAAGCAAACGGCCAACTCTATGGTGAGTTATGGGAAACCTATAAGTCACGTGTCACTGCCCTGCGCAACATCGATCCACGGATGCTGAGCGGAACCATGGCTGACTTCCAAGCTTTGGTTGCTGAAAACAACAACGACCTAGCACAGCTGACCGTCACCACTAACGTGGTCGATGAATTGAAAACGCGTGAAGCGTTTCGCACTCAGATGATCGAGTTAACTGGACTCGATGACGATGAAAAATCGTGGAAGCGCATTAATCACGATGCTTACCTAGAGGCTATCGAGCAAGAATCACTCGTGGCTGAGGAGAATAGCGAAGACAGCAATAGCATCAAGGTTATTGTAGCTCGCGGCATTATTGTCGATGGTTATCAAAAAGCCGGTATGATCGGTGGCGATAGTACTGCTGAATTATTACGCCGTGCGCGTCAAGATGAATCCACCAAAGCAGTAGTATTGCGCATTGATAGCCCCGGTGGCAGCGGTTTTGCGTCGGAAATTATCCGCCAAGAAGTTCTTGAGCTGCAAAAAGCAGGTATTCCAGTCATCGCATCCATGAGCTCTGTTGCAGCGTCAGGCGGCTATTGGATTGCCGCCTCGGCAGATGAGATTTGGGCAGCACCCACCACAATTACTGGCTCTATCGGCGTGTTTGGAACCTTCTTCACCATCGAAGATTCGTTGGCTGAAATTGGTGTCTACAGTGATGGCGTTCGCACGACTGAAATGCCAGTGATGGATATCACTCAGCCACTGGGCGATGATGCGAAGCAAATCATCCAGTTGAGCGTTGAGAAATTCTACACCGACTTCGTCCAAATGGTTGCGGATAGTCGCGAGATGTCTTACGAAGAAGTTCATGCTGTTGCCCAAGGCCGCGTATGGACCGGAACCAAAGCATTAGAGTTTGGATTGGTTGACCAATTGGGTGATTTCGAGGATGCTATTGCCGCTGCTGCTGCAAAAGCAGACTTGACTGAATTCACCGTCGAGACGCTGACCCAAGAATTGTCGCCGCGTCAACAAATGCTGGCTAATTTCTTCGGTACTGCTCAAGCGTGGTTCCCACTGCCTACTGTGGCTGCGAAGAACCCACTGGAAGCAGAGTTAATGCGAGTATGGTCTGACTTACAACTCACAACCAAATTCAATGATCCGAATGGGATCTACGCGTTGTGCGAGTTATGCCCCACGTATTAATGTTCGCGTCTGACCGCAACCGATAAGGTTAGTCGTTTGACCCGCAAAAAGATTTACGTCGCTTATACGGGCGGCACCATAGGAATGCGAAAATCGGCACAGGGCTATGTACCTGTGCCCGGTTTTTTGACCGAGTGTGTGCAGAAAATGCCCGAGTTCTTTCGGGATGAAATGCCTGAATTTACCATCTCAGAATATGACCCACTGATGGATTCATCGGATATGTCGCCACAAGACTGGCAACATATTGCGGAAGATATCCAACACCATTATGACGAGTACGATGGTTTCGTGGTCCTTCACGGCACTGATACCATGGCTTACACCGCGTCAGCGCTGTCCTTCATGTTCGAAAATCTCGGTAAACCGGTCATTATTACCGGCTCGCAGATCCCGCTCGCAGCTTTGCGCTCTGACGGTCAAACCAATCTATTGAATGCACTCTACATTGCAGCCAACTACCCGATTCATGAAGTGGGCCTGTTTTTTAATAATCAGCTGTTCCGTGGTAATCGTGCGACCAAGGCTGACGCCAACGGCTTCGATGCATTTGATTCGCCCAATTTTCCGCCTCTGCTCGAAGCAGGCATTCAAATTCGTCTGCAAGCGGGTGAACTTCAACCGGTCAGTTCAGCCCCTCTGCAGCTCACCTCGGTGACACCACAAGCAATTGGGGTCGTAACACTCTACCCTGGTATTTCATCGGTCATTTTCGATAACCTGCTGCAACAACCCGTCCGCGCGCTCATCATGCAAAGTTATGGTGTGGGGAATGCGCCGCAAGACAAGAAATTGCTCGCCAGTATCGAACGTGGAATAAAAGCCGGAACGACCATTTTGAACTGTACCCAATGTTTTAAAGGGAAAGTAAATATGGGTGGCTACGCGACGGGCAATGCGCTGGCAGAAATGGGTGTGGTGAGTGGTTTTGATATGACCATAGAAGCAGCATTGACTAAGCTTCACTACTTGCTATCCCAAAACTTACCGCAAGCCCAGCTTGAGCACCAACTACAACAGAATTTACGTGGCGAATTAACGCTGTAAATGATGCTATTTTAACCTTCTCTCTATGCGGTACTCACTATGACAGCTACGTCACCAGCATTTTCTTCTCGACTCGGTTTTATCCTCGCCGCCGCCGGTTCCGCGGTAGGTCTCGGTAATATCTGGGGATTTCCCACACAAGCCGCAAGCAATGGCGGTGGTGCCTTTGTCCTCGTCTATTTACTCATGATCTTAGTCCTCGCCTACCCGACTTTGGTGGCTGAACTCACCATTGGCCGGCTGCGTCAACAAAACCCAGTCGCCACTATGCGTACAATGAGTCATAAGCCATTGTGGCGGCGGACAGGCGTTATCGCTGCGGTCGTAGCTCTAGCAACGCTCGGCTTTATTCTTGCTTTTTATGCTATTGTGGCGGGTTGGCTATTAGGCTATTTATTTGCTGCTGTGTTTGAAATCTTTGGCCAACACAGCGTCGCCGAATGGTTTGTCAGCTTCAGTATCGAACGCAACCTGATCATGATGGCTTTGTTTATGGTCATGACCGTCCGTGTGGTCCGCTCCGGCGTAAAAGAAGGTATCGAGCGATGGTCTAAGCGTTTAATGCCGTTGCTGTTCGTGCTGCTCATTGCAATGGCTATCTATGTGCTGACACTCCCGGGTGCATGGCAAGGACTAGTGATGTATGTAACCCCAGATTTCAGTCAAGTAACTGATCCGGAGTTAGTCATTCGCGCCATGGGCCAAGCGTTTTTCAGTCTATCCATTGGCCTTTGTTGCATGATGACGTACGGCGCTTACTTATCTAAGGATGAGAATTTGCCGAAAACAGCAGGTTGGGTTGCTGGGGTCGACAGCGCGGTCGCGTTACTTGCTGGGATGCTGATTTTACCTGCAATGTTCGCAGCGCAAGACATGGGCGTCACCATCTACTCCGAGACTGGCGAACTGTTGTCGGCCGATACACTAGTCTTTACCGTGCTGCCTGCCATGTTTGATTCCATGGGTCCCATTGGCAACTGGATCGCTGTCGCCTTCTTCGTTTTTATGGTGATTGCCGCCATTACCTCTTCGATTTCTATGCTCGAGGCACCGGTGAACACTATTCGTGAAGAACTCAGTATTGAACGTGCGACTGCGGCGCGCGTATTGGGTCTCGTGATCACCGGCATCGCAGCAACGATCATTTATCATTTTGATGCGCTGTTCGGTTTGGTGATTACCGTAACGACCGTGTATATGCAGCCGCTGATGGCGATCATTTTTGGTTTCTTTCTCACCTGGATTTTGCGTCAGCATCTGCTCTTAAAAGCACTGCAAGGTGGCGCACCGAATATCGAGAAGACGTGGTTTTGGAAGCTCTGGCCGGGCTACGTGAAATTTGTCTGTCCGATGTTGATATTACTGGTTATTTTCGTCTAAACAGGGATTCAGCGAGCTTAAAAGCAAGACAAAAAAAAGCTCGGGACGAATCCAGGATGTCCCGAGCTCAGGGGAATGGCTCAAGGGATTGAGCCGTGCGCTAACTCGATATAAGTCGAGGGTAAGATCAAGTGTAGACAATAAATAATTTATTGCTAACCATTTGCACGTTTTTTGTGCATTTTTATCGAGCGCGCTGAAATAACTGGTAAAAATTAGCCGTTGTTTGCTCGGCAACAGCCTCTACCGAGATACCCTTAACCTCAGCCACACAGCGTGCTACATCAGCGACATAAGCCGGTTGATTTTGTTTGCCTCGATGCGGCACGGGCGCCAACCATGGGCTATCCGTTTCAATCAGTAGTTGAGTCAATGGAATCGCTTCAATGACAGAACGCAATTCATCCGCATTACGAAAACTGGCGATACCGGAAATCGAAATGTAGAAACCCAAATCAGCAATCGCGGCCTCAGCCATGGCTAACGACTCGGTAAAGCAATGCAGCACGCCACCGCACTTCTGTGCCTGCCCTTCGCGTAACATAGACAATGTATCTTCACGCGCGTCACGCGTGTGAATGATCAGCGGTTTGTCCAACTCCACGGCAAGATCGATATGTTCGGCAAAGCTGCGTTGCTGAATCGCCTTCGACTCTTTGTCGTAGTAATAATCGAGACCTGTCTCACCAATGGCGACGACATCTGGCAGGCTCGCGTACTCTCTGAGTTGTTCGCTGGCGTAGGGATTTTTGGCAACGTATAAAGGATGAGCTCCGCAGGAAATATTGATTTGCGGATAATTGCGCGTTAATTCACGCATCTGCGGGAAATCTTCCAACGTCACACCAATGCACAACATGCGTTCAACTTGCGCGGCCTCAGCATTGCGCAAGACTTGGCTGAATTGCCCATCAAATTCGGTTAAATCAAGTTTATCTAGATGACAATGTGAATCGACAAACACAACGACTCCAATCTGAAGAGAAAAGAATGGCGAACTACATGGTGGCGGTTGGCAAGCCCGACTCACCTAAATGGCCGAGCAAGGTTTCAATGCGATTTCTTAAATGCGATTTATCATCGATAAATTGTACGCCCACACCTTGCTGGTCGGTTCGACCAGGGCGAGACGGTGCTAACCAGACCACCTTGCCGCGAACTAACGTATCCTCTTGGTCACGCGGTAGGCGCAGCACTAGCTTCATCTCATCGCCTAAGGTATAGGGATCTTCCGTTACAATAAACAAAGCGCCGCCTTTAATAAACGGCATGTACAAGCGTCGTAATTGTTCTTCCGACTCTATCATGATGCGCTTGGTACTCATCCTATCTGCCACTCCGCCCACAAATCTTGTAATAACAATACACCATTTAAGCCACTTTGCTCAGTAGTCCATCGGCGAATAGCATAACATGTTTGCAGCCAATCGTTGAGTTGCTGCTGGTTCAAATGACGCATCTGCAGTTGCCGCCGCAGCTCACTTTGCTGGTCAGGATGATGCAACTGCACCTGCGGTAATTGCAGGTAGATGCGTACTAATTCCTGAATAAAGTATTCGCTGGCGGTGAGCCACAACCGGACTTTGTTTTTATCGACGGTCGGCCATATGCCGGCCCCACAGAACGCTTGAATCAGTTGTTCAACTGCTGCATGCGCGTCGGCCTCAAATGCCGCCGGCGACTGACTGTCGACCTCTCCGCGGAGTTTAGCCAGCAAAGTCAGTGGCGCATGCTCTAAACGTTGCAACCAAGGCTGCTCATCAGCGGTCAATGTACGCCCAAGCTGTTGCTGCAACCAAACCTCGACTTCGGCCCTTGCAGGGCTGCTAACGGTGTGCTTTTGCATACGACTCAGCAACGTCGGTAATAACAGGCGTGGACGGCTTGCTGAGACAATCAGAATAGTTTCTGCGGTTGGCTCTTCCAATGTTTTTAAGAGTGCGTTGGCGGCAGCTACGGTCAATAATTCAGCATCACGTATCCATGCGACCTTACGACCCGCTTGATTGGCTGTTTGTTGAAGACTCATAGTCAGACTGCGCACTGCATCAATGCCAATAGCTTTGCCGTCGTCACTGCTGAGTTCATAAAAATCAGGGTGCGTCTTTGCTTTGCCCAGCAAGCAACTTTTGCATTGTCCGCAAGCGCGTTGGGATGGCTGTAAACACAGCAACATCTCAATCCAGGTTTGAATGAATCGGTCGAGTCCCAATTCCGGTTGCCAGGGAAAACAATGGGCATGGCTCAAACGGCCACTGTGCAGATCTGTGTTGAGTTGCTGCCACAACGGGCGTAACCAAGGTAGGCTCACCGAAATAACTCCGCTTCAACGCAGGCTAATAAATCACGATGCACGGCTTCCATAGCTTGCCCACCGTCGATGACATGGATAGAGCGATCAGCCTCAGCAAGCTCAAGATAGCGCGCACGCGTTCGCTCAAAAAAGCTCAAATCTTCTTGTTCAATCCGATCCAAAGCACCCCGCGTTCGAGCCCGCTCCAAACCGAGTTTGGGCTCAACGTCAATCAACAGTGTGAGATCGGGCCCAAAGGCACCGAGTACTTGGTGTTTCAGGACTTGTAGCTTGTCATCGCCTAACTGGCGTCCACCGCCTTGATAGGCCCGTGACGACAAGTCATGACGATCGGCAATAACCCAGGTGCCTTGCTGCAACGCCGGTTTGATCACATTCTCCACTAGTTGCACCCGACTGGCATACATAATCAGTAGCTCGGTATTCGCATGAACGGGCTCAGCCCAGTCTTGCTTAACCAGTTCGCGCAAAGCTTCTGCTAAGGGAGTACCGCCGGGTTCACGGACAGTCGTTGCGGCAATATTTTTCGCTTGTAGATGCGTGACGATGCTGGCTATCGCTGAGCTCTTCCCTGCTCCTTCGAGCCCTTCAACAACGATAAACTTCCCAGTCATAGTTAATTTATTCCCCGTTGATAGCGATTTACCGCACGGTTGTGTTCAGTTAAAGTTCGAGAAAACACGTGTCCGCCAGAGCCATCGGCCACAAAATACAAGTAATCGGTTGTTTCTGGATTGGCTGCTGCAACTAAACTCGCTGTACTCGGCATGGCAATAGGCGTCGGTGGTAAAGCCGGAATTCGATAGGTGTTATACGGTGTTTCCGCGCGCAAGTGTGCACGTGTTAAATTCCCGTCGAAATTCTCAATGCCGTAAATAGTGGTTGGGTCAGATTGCAACCGCATTCCCAACCGCAGTCGGTTCACAAACACCGAGCTCACTCGGTCTCGCTCCGCCTTGATGCCCGTTTCTTTCTCAATAATGGATGCCATGATAAGTAATTCATACGGCGTTGCATAGGGTAAATCACGGTCGCGATTAGCCCATAACTCTGCCAACTGCGTGTCCATGGCTGCAGCTGCCTTTCGCAACACCGTCGTTGCCGACGTATAGGCTTTATACGTATAGGTTTCGGGGAGTAAGAGCCCCTCCAGCCGAGCGTACTCAGCCAAACCGAGTTCACTCAAAATGTTCGCTTCTGATTGTTCCAGTAAACTGTGGTCGAGATACGGTGCTCGCCGCAAAACTTCTACCCACTGCGACCATGTATGTCCCTCAATTAACGTCACTTGAAACAAGTGCGCACGCCCTGCAGTCACTTGCGACCAGAACTGGGTTAACGAGCTATTGGGTTCAATGGCGTAGACGCCGGCTTGTATGGAATCGGATGGCGTAAAAACCCGCAGCGCATAATAAGCGTGCTGAACGGAGCCCTGCAAATAGCCTTGCTCATGGAGGAGCTGCAACACGGACCGAAGATGTGAACCTGCGGGGATCTCAATCAACGCAGGCTCGTCAGTGCTCATGAGCGCAGCAGGCATTACTAGTGGCTGCTGCAGCGTTTTCTGGGCCCACCAGTAACCGGCCCCTGCCACAATCAACGTGCCACAAACTAAAACGAGAGCGATATTTCGGATTGCCACCACGTACTCACACCTTTTGGTAGTATCGGAGCGCTAAATGGATGCCCCTGGAACTCAGCAACAGGACGCGGGCCCATGACACTGTTGACCAAGAATACTTGATCCGCAGTAAATAGCACATCGGTTCCGGCACGAACAATCTCAACCGTACCGAGAATGTTCTCATTCAACAACTGGGTTCGGGCGACGCCGTTAATTCCAGCATGGACTAAACTGGGCGTAAACCATTGCTCACCGCAACGCCAAAACACATTACTGCTAATGCTCTCAACTACAGCCCCCGATTGATCTGTCACTACCAGTTCATCGCAATCCCGTTGGTTGAGCTCTTGAGTCAACATCACTTGCTCTAACCGATTCAACGTTTTTAAGCCAGCAAACGCGGGTTGTTCAGCTAATTTTAAGCGCGCCAGTTGCATCTTTAACGGCTGTGTGGGCACTTCTGGAATGGGGCTGACACTCGCGTACCAATGGGATTCAGCTTGGCTTTGACGGGCATAGCCGCGACTGGAATCTCCTGCCGTCATCATCAGTTTAACGACACACTGCGGCTGGGTTGATGCAATAGTTTGGAGAAAATCTGTGATTGTAGCTTGCGGGGGAAGCGGTAGTACAAGCTTGTCTGCTGCTTGGCATAATCGTTGCCAGTGGAGAGGCCACCAGAGCACTTGGCCATGGCGAATCGTTAACGTAGTAAAGTGCCCATCGCCGAACTGAAGTCCACGATCAAAGGCAGGTGCCGTTAGCAGTTGGCCATTTTTCCACAGCATCGTCTGAGCAGAACAAAAAAAGGCGGAATAAAAATTCCGCCTTCTTCAATTCATTCGCTTAGTCGTTCGCGTGATTGGTCACGTAATCGATAGCTGATTGAACCGTTTTGATTTTCTCAGCTTCTTCGTCTGGAATTTCAGTTTCAAACTCTTCTTCCAGAGCCATCACCAACTCAACAGTATCCAGAGAGTCTGCACCGAGGTCGTTTTCGAAAGAAGCTTCTGGTTTTACTTCTTCTTCTTTAACACCAAGTTGCTCGATGATGATTTTTTTAACGCGTTCTTCAATAGTACTCATTGTATTAAGTTCCCTTCACTTTAGGTCACGATCTAAAAATTGGGCTTAGTGTAGTGAATGCCGCTTCAATAATAAAGCAATAAATGGTACTACCACTAGCCAGTACACAGTGCCAACTGTTGGCAACTGCGGGTTAAACCATTGCCATGCCGCCATTCACGTGAATAGTCTCGCCGGTAATGTACGCTGCCCCTGGCGACGCAAGAAACGTCACAGCGGCTGCAATTTCTTCAGGCTGCCCGAGTCGGGCCGCTGGGATATTAGCAAAAATGGCTTGTTGTTGGTCTTCTGTCAATGATTTGGTCATATCCGTATCAATAAAACCGGGTGCCACACAATTGACAGTAATACCGCGGGCCGCAATTTCCTTCGCTAACGCCTTGGTAAAGCCAACTAAACCAGCTTTCGCCGCACAGTAATTCGCTTGGCCTGGATTGCCCGTGGTGCCAACCACAGACGAAATATTGATGATACGACCGCTACGTCGTTTCATCATCCCGCGCATTACGCCTTTACTGAGTCGGAAGACCGCTTTGAGATTGGTATCTAAAACGCTATCCCATTCGTCTTCCTTCATACGCATCAATAAATTATCTCGGGTAATACCCGCATTATTGACCAAGATATCCAATTGACCGTAACGCTCATCAATATGCTTGAGCACCGCATCAATACTTTCTGCATCGGTCACATTGAGCGCGACGCCCTCACCTTGGTCAGCTAAGTATGCTGAAATCGCATCAGCACCCTGTTGCGTGGTAGCGGTACCTACCACAGTGACACCTTGAGCAACGAGCGCCTCGGCGATGGCTTTACCAATGCCGCGACTAGCGCCGGTGACTAATGCTACTTGTCCTGCCATTGTCATCATTATACTCCTACTCTGAACTCGCTGAGTTCGTTAAACTGTCCACCCCTGCTGGGGTATTGATGGCATCGACGACTGGATTATTGGCGATGCGTTTAATGAGACCTGTGAGTACTTTGCCAGGGCCAATTTCGAAAAACTCAGTGACCCCTTGTGCGGCCAAAAATTCTACCGTTTCTGTCCAACGCACCGGTGAGTACAACTGTCGGATCAATGCATCTTTAATAGCACCCGCATCAGTCTCGATAGCTACATCCACATTGTTGACCACAGCTAGCGTTGGGGTGTGGAACGTAGTTTGTGCGAGCAATTGCTCGAGTTTTTCTGCCGCTGGACGCATTAACTCACAATGTGACGGCACACTAACTGGGAGCGGTAATGCACGCTTTGCACCGGCGGCTTTACAAGCTTCGCCAGCACGAGTGACGGCTGCTGCATGACCAGCAATGACAACCTGACCTGGCGAATTGTAATTTACCGCCGCGACCACTTCAGAGCCCGCAGCTTCCGCGCAACATGCTCGAACTGCATCATCGTCAAGGCCAATAATAGCGGCCATTCCACCAACGCCAGCAGGCACCGCTGACTGCATAAATTCGCCGCGCTTCGCCACAATAGCGACGGCAGCTTCGAAATCAATCACACCAGCGCACACCAGTGCAGAATATTCACCGAGTGAGTGCCCAGCAAGATACGCTGGCGCAGCTACGCCCTGTTGCTGCAATAACCGATAGATAGCGACGCTGGCCGTTAATAAAGCAGGTTGCGTTCGCTGAGTTTCATTCAGCGCGTCGCTCGGCCCTTGACTTACTAGTTCCCATAAATCGTAACCCAACACGTCACTTGCCGTGGCAAAAGTAGACTGGATCAACGGGTACTGTGCCGCTAACTCCGCCACCATGCCAACACTTTGGGAACCTTGTCCCGGAAAGACCATTGCTCGCATCTGTTGTCCTTAATAATCGATGAGTGCTGAGCCCCAAGCGAATCCACCGCCAAAGGCTTCTAATAAGAGTTTATGACCTCGTTGTATTCTGCCATCACGCACGGCAACATCAAGCGCAATAGGTACTGACGCGGCAGAGGTATTACCGGTATAGCGCAATGTCGTTACCACCTGCGCCATCGGCATTTTCAGCTTCTTCGCGGTCGCGGTAATAATGCGCATATTGGCTTGATGGGGTACTAACCAATCTAACGCATCGGCTTCAAGCGCATGCGCAGCCAATGTTTCTTGTACCAATTCACTGAGTTTTGTCACAGCCACTTTGAATACTTCATTGCCCTTCATGTACATCCAGGCTTCGCTGAGCTCTTCGGCGCGCTCACTCCACTGCCGGTGTGCATGTTTGGCGCCGAGTAAGTCAGCGAACTCACCTGCACTATGTAAATGCGTGGATAGAATTCCCGGTGTTTCGCTCGCTTGCACCACTACGGCACCGGCACCATCACCAAATAAAATGATGGTATTGCGATCATCTGGCCGGCACAGGCGTGACAGCACATCCGTGCCGACCACCAGAACATTCTTGTACATACCACTGCGAATGTATTGATCTGCCACCGACAGCGCGAAAATAAACCCTGAACAGGCGGCCGCTACATCAAATGCGGGAATATTTTGATCGGTTAATGCTGCTTGGATTTCGCAGGCGACGCTTGGGAAGGCATTTTCGCCAGATGTCGTCGCGACCACAATCAAATCGAGCGCGTCAGGCGTGATCCCTGCTGCTTGAAGGGCTTGGCTCGCTGCGGCAGCACCCATAGTCACCGCGCTTTCGGCGGGACCGGCAATGCGCCGTTCGTGAATGCCTGTACGCTCGACAATCCAATCATGAGACGTGTCGACGCGCCGCTCGAGGTCAGCGTTGGTCAGGCACTGGTTCGGTAAATAGTGACCAGTTCCTGCAATTCTTGAATACATGGGTTGTTTTTATTCCTGCTCTAACAGTACTTGCTCAACCCGATCCTTAATTTGGTTCGGGAGCGACCGCTGTGCAGCTTCTATGGCTTGAGCAATGGCGCTTTCAAATGCGCGCGCATTGGCATCACCATGGCTTTTAATCACAACGCCCCGCAATCCTATCAGACTCGCGCCGTTATAGTGGTCGGGCTTCAACCAATCCCACGAACGTTGCAGGCGTTGATAAAACAGTTTGACGAACCATCGGGTCAGCCAATGCGCTTCTATATTCGCGCGTATATTGGATAACAGCAGGTCTGCTAAACCTTCGCAGCTTTTCAGAGCGACATTCCCGACAAAGCCGTCACACACGATGACATCGGCCTTTCCGGCAAACAAATCGTCACCTTCGAGGAAGCCGATATAGTGAATATGCGACGATTGCTGAAATAGTGCGGCCGCCGCTTTCACGACATCATTCCCTTTCGTGTCTTCTTCACCAATATTCAGCAGAGCCACCCGCGGTTGTGCAATGCCCAAAACTTCTTGAGCAGCAACAGAACCCATCACGCCAAACTGAAATAAGGTGTCCGAATCACAGACAGGATTCGCGCCTAAATCAAGAACAAAGGCAGAGCCCCCTTGATGTTGCGGAATCGCCGACATTAATGCCGGACGCAACACGCCTGGAAGGGTTTTCAAAGCAAAATAGGCTTTCGTCATCAAAGCACCGGTATTACCAGCACTCACGCACGCAGCGGCTTGCTCATTAGCAACGAGTTCTAAGGCCACACGCATCGATGAATCAGGTTTAGCACGCAGAGAATAGCCAGGCTTATCCGTCATTTCTACGGTTTGGCTTGCATGTGCGATAGTCACACGAGGATGCTCAGAAAGCTGAGCAGAACTGAGAAGAGATTGAATTTCGGCTTCGTCACCTACCACGATAAACTGAACCGTTGGGTGTGTGGTGAGTGCCTTTTTCAGTGCCTCAATAACAATAGAGGGGCCATTATCGCCCCCCATTGCATCAAGTGCCAGAGTCAGTGTGGCCATAGCCTCACTTCCGCTTCTGGTTTACTTGTTAATTACTTTACGGCCTTTATAAAAACCGTCAGCTGTTACATGGTGACGACGATGCGTCTCACCAGAGGTAGAGTCAACCGACAGTGTAGGGCCGCTCAGGGCATCGTGAGAGCGACGCATATCGCGCTTCGAACGAGTTTTCCGATTCTGTTGTACAGCCATTTACGCTATCTCCTAAATTAGTGACGTAAGTTATTTACGCTTTAATGCTTGCAACACAGCGAACGGGTTATCTTGTTCGCTTGAGGATTCGTCGAGCTCACCCCATTGCATTGCTTTGCTATCGATTTGACATGCTTGCTCATCGTGTTTCACGAACGCAGGCATGGCCAATATTAATTCATCTTCCACGATTCGATGCAGATTTACTTCATTGAGCTCATCTAGCTCAATGGGCTCGTAGTCCTCAGGCATATCGTCGGCGGCTTGGCGTTTCGTTACTGGAGCGTAAATAAACGACGTATCTAACGTAAGCGCCATCGGCTCACCACATCGTTCACACGCAGCAACAACGTCAACAGTTGCAGAACCTTGTAAATACTTCAGTTTTTGTGGGTCAACATCAAACTGCAATTCCACATCAACATCAGGACAAGGTTCAACGAGCATTTCTTGCAATCGCGCAAGCGCATTGCCAGGAACAAGTCCCTGATAGCTCAACTGTTTGCCGGCACTTTTGACCGGATCGACCGAAATCGGAATACGAACCTTCTGCATAGGGCGCGAATGTTAATGGATTCGGGGGTTGAACACAAGTCCTTTGTGGAAATTTAGCTTACTTTTGCGGGCTCTAGTAGTGGGTTTATGCCCCACTCTCGCAACATCTTTAAGAGTGCGATTAATGGTAACCCAATCAGACTATTCGGATCCCGTCCCTCGAGCCGCTCAAACAAACTAATTCCGAGAGCTTCGCTCTTAAAACTTCCTGCACAATTCAGCGGTTGTTCGAGTCGCACATACCCTTCTATTTCGGCCTGTGTTAACGAACGAAAGTGCACCGCGTATGGCTCGACAATGTGTTGCAGAGCACCATCACTACTGCGATACACAGCTAGGCCGGTCAAAAAGGTTACAGTCTTGCCGCTCATTTGTGTGAGTTGTGCCACCGCCCGCTCACTTGTTCCTGGCTTACCGAGAATTTCCCCATCAACAACGGCAACTTGATCAGAGCCAATTAAAATATGCTCGGGGTATTGGCTGGCAAGTGCTTGCGCTTTAGCTCCAGCTAACCGAGTCACTAACTGTTCGCCGGTCTCTCCGGCTAAGGGGGTCTCATCCACTTCGGGCGCCGCAACCGCAAACTGCAATCCGGTTTTTTCCAGTAATGCGCGACGATACGGTGACGTGGAAGCCAAAATAATGGGTAATGAGTACATACTAGGAACCTACAACCTGATGAGTCAAAGACGGATTATATTGAGTCAAGACTGACTGTAATTCGGTCCACGAATCGACTAAACACAGTGCCGTTTCTGCTTGGAGCCGTTCCCGCGGATGCGCACCAAAAGTCACACCAATGGCTGCCATGCCCGCATTGGCTGCCATCCGTAAGTCATGCACGGAATCGCCAATCATAATGGCTTGCTCAGCTTGAAAGCCGCTTTCATTTAATAAGTCATGTAACATTTTCGGATGAGGTTTCGACTCGGCTTCATCGGCACACCGCGAATAATGGAACCAAACATCAAGTCCAGTCTCCGCCCAGACGCGCTCCAGACCATGGCGAGCTTTGCCCGTCGCGACTGCTAATTGAAAACCTTGCGTGTGCAACTGTTGGAGAACAGTTTCAGCATGCGGAAACACCGGAGACGGGGTTTGGTCCGCATCAATGTAATAGTGCCGATAGACCGCAAAAAAGCGTTCTAACTGACTCTTTGACAACGTACCAAACAGACGATCAATGGCTGGCATTAAACTAATGCCGATAATATCCCGCACCGCCAGCGCAGTTGGAATGGGCAAATCTAGATCGCGCGCGGTCAGTTGCATCGAAGAGACAATGCGGCCCACCGAATCCATGACGGTGCCGTCCCAATCGAAAATAATTAAGGGAGTCGTCAGTTGCAAATTCATCGGCGTAAACTTTTTAATACCTGCAGCAATGAAGGTTCCAGCGGCGCAACCACCTGAATCATGTCGCCCGACTGTGGATGTTCGAAGCGTAAACTTTTGGCGTGAAGAAACAACCGTTGTAAGCCGCGTTCACGCATTTGCTGGTTGAACCCTTCATCACCATACTTGGGATCTTGTGCCAATGGATGTCCGGCATGCAGCGCATGTACGCGAATTTGGTGCGTTCGCCCCGTCAACGGCGACGCTTCGACTAAACTGCAATCCTCGAATCGCTCAACTACACGAAACTTGGTTTCAGATGGCTTTCCTTCTGCGTCGACACGAACTACTCGTTCCCCGGACTTCAGCGTATTCTTTAATAGAGGTGCAGCCACTAATTTCACATGATCTTGCCACTGCCCCCGCACCAAGGCCACGTATTGCTTGTCCATGGTTTTATTGCGTAACTGTTCATGCAAATGACGAAGTGCCGAGCGCCGTTTAGAGATCAAGATACAGCCACTGGTCTCGCGATCCAAACGATGCACGAGTTCCAAGTGTTTTGCTTGTGGACGCAACGCGCGTAAGCTCTCAATCAATCCAAATTGCAGCCCAGAACCACCATGCACTGCCATACCTGCAGGCTTGTTCAAGACGATGAGAATATCGTCCTCATAGAGCACCTGCTGGTCGAGGGCTTGCACGCTGCTTAAATTGGCACTGGGTAATGGATTTTGATCCGCCACACGAACCGGTGGAATTCGAATTAAATCGCCGGCTTGTAACCGATATTCGGGTTTCACTCGTTTTTTGTTTACGCGCACTTCGCCCTTACGCAAAATTCGGTACACCAATGACTTGGGCACCCCTTTTAATTGCGCGAGCAAATAGTTGTCGATGCGCTGGTCAGCATAATCCGCTTCAACGGTTTGCCAACTGACGCCTTGATTTGTGGATTGGGTATCTTGCATGGGCGTCAGTTTATCATGAAACTGACGCCCACTGCCGCAGATTTTTCGGCGGTTTGATTAGAAAAGATTAATTCGACGTCTCAGCAGAATATACGAATTCAAGTCCACGCAAACTCAGGTCCAATGTCAACGAGGACACGGTATTCTGTCCCATAAACGACTGCAGCTCCTCTGGGACGGGTTGCCCCTGTGCAGTGAATTGGGCCTCGATCAGCTCGCTGATCTTACCGTTATCCACACTCACGGCTAACAAGCCGCGCTCTTCGATTGACGTTTGGTTCAGTTGCTCTCGATATTGCTGCGCAACAGCATCCATGGTCGCGATGGTTAACTGATGTTCACCGCGTGACATATTAGCGCTAATAGAGACGCCGATACCCATCGCCATCACTGGGGAAATATCAATCGTGTCCCCTATTGCTGGCAAATTAACGCCTGCCAACGGTGGGAATGAAGCTTGCAGCACGCTGTAAAACGATGCGACGTCATTCAAAGAGGTGCTGACCACCACTTGTTGACCGGAAAAATCGCCCTGAGTCAGGCCATTCACATCGATATCGTTGACCAGAACTTGTAATCCGAGCAGGCCATTTGCCATGTTGGTCATGGCAAAAGCACCACCAATAGGCTGCTGTTGCATGCTGACTTGCAGTTCAACCAACGGCGCACAGGAAAAGTCCGCTTGAGCTGTCGCATTCCACAGATCACTTGCCACTGGCCCGAGTTGACTCGCATCGATACCCAGTGCCATAGCAATAGTGACGTCATCCAATGTACGTTGCATGAAGTTTGGCACGACACCGCGTAGCTTCTGTAGCGCACCAACAGTATTTTCATGCACAACAGGTAGAACCATGCGCGCATCGATACGCATGTTGTCTGCATCAACGCTTGTTACTTGCATATCCGAGAAGAAACCTGGGAAACGCTCACTAATGGTTTGCAAGTCAGCCTGACACGCGGCATCAGTCCATTGACTGAGCTCGGGTTCAGCAAAGGCTTCTGGGAAAATCGTGCGCAAATCACGACCGAGTCGATTCGATTGACGATCACTTAACGCATCTGTCAGCACTTCCGATAGCATCCAGCCAACGCTGTCGTACTCCAAGGCATAACGCTCACGGATAGCGTCAAAACTGCCATCCGCAATCACATTTTCAGGCGCGGCTTCGGCACCGATCAGCAACGCATGATCAACAGTTGGTGTTGCGGAGGAATGCACGCTCAATGTCGTCCAGTCATTATTTGTGCTCAACCACACCGACCACTGCTGTTCGCTGCCGGTATCGATGGCATAGGAACGCACAGTTTCACCGGCTACTGTCAGGATGTCTGGCGTCACACTGTATTCATTTTCAAGGCTCTCGATGAAGGTAACAACACGGGCGCTATCGGCGGTCTCCCAACGAATAACTGGAGCAATACCCACCATATACGAAAGAACACGCGTATTTTGCGCGTAACCCATCTGTTCCTCGAGCGATACATCACCACTAATGACCTCGAGCATAGCGTTGGCATAAGCAAACAAAAACTTCAGACGATTGATGTTCGCAGTCGATTCAGCATCAGCGCCCTGTTCCGAATTTTCATGTTCCGAGAGGCTATTCATCAGCTCAGTAAAGTCGCTTTGCAACTGCTCCAGCAGTTCGGGTGTTAAACCGCCCACCTGACGCATGTATGCGACCATATCGATCGGTTCTAAATAGGCTGATAGCACAGCAGTGTCACTCGGCACCGCGCTCAGTGCTGTCGTTAACTTCGAGTCGATACTGGAATCTGTACCCAACCACTGATATCCGGCAACAGCTGCCACCCCAATGACAGCTGCTCCGATGAAAAATTTACGCATGAACCCGTACCTTTGTTTGTTATTTGTAAATGAAGTGTATCGTAGAAATTCTGACGCCAACAGTCTTGACAATATTGTATCTTGTCATGTGAGGGCTATTCGTGGGATAATCCTGTGTCGGAAAAATCCGCACCGACACAACAGAGAGCGGTAGAGACAAAGAATTTACGAGTGATTTGAGCGGTCTGAGTGGTGACAGCGAACGACACTTCCACCTCGGAATACGCACAAATGCGGGCCAATAGCCCCCATCAGCGAGATTTCGACGGCACGGATAAACATCTGCGAAGATGGTCGCAACGAGTACGCGAACCCGCCTTTATTAATCAAATCACGTTTTAAACCATCGCTACGGCATGGTACGAAAGTTTCGTTTACAAGTGCATTTCGGCTTGGTAACCAATTGCAACCTCACGTCGCAAAGCCATTACGACGGGGGGCGTCAGTACACGCTGTGAGAGCGCTATGGCACACTACAATTTGAACTCGAAATCGCGACGGCTGTAAGCCTTTCGTGCCGTGTTGTGGCTAAGTATGTGAAGAGTCACAACTATGAAAAGAATGCTCATTAATGCGACCCAGCAAGAAGAATTGCGGGTTGCGCTCGTTGACGGACAACGTCTATATGACCTCGATATTGAATCGCCAGGTCATGAACAGAAAAAATCCAATATCTATAAAGGTAAAATTACCCGTATCGAGCCCAGCTTAGAGGCTGCGTTCGTTGATTATGGTGCAGAGCGCCACGGCTTTTTACCTCTCAAAGAAATCGCTAAAACGTATTTCCCCTCTGGTTATAGCTTTTCCGGTCGCCCTAATATCAAGGAAGTGATCAAGGAAGGCCAAGAAGTCATCGTCCAAATCGATAAAGAAGAACGCGGCCAAAAAGGCGCTGCGTTAACTACCTTTATTTCACTCGCTGGTAGCTACTTGGTGTTAATGCCAAACAACCCGCGTGCAGGTGGTATTTCACGACGCATCGAAGGTGATGAACGGACCGAATTAAAAGAAACTCTCGACGCGCTCAATATCCCTGACGAAATGGGGTTGATTGTGCGTACCGCGGGCGTTGGCAAATCGACCGAAGAATTAGAATGGGATTTGAACGTACTGAAGCATCATTGGGCGGCTATCGAACAAGCTGCACAATCACGCCCTGCTCCATTTTTGATTCATCAAGAAAGCAATGTTGTATTCCGCGCTATTCGTGACTATTTACGTCGCGACATTGGCGAGGTACTGATTGATAAAACCGAAATATTTGACCAAGTTCGTGACCATGTCCGTCTGATTCGTCCGGACTTCGTGAACAAAGTGAAGATGTATCAAGGCGATGTGCCTTTGTTTAATCACTACCAGATTGAAAGCCAAATTGAATCCGCGTTCCAACGTGAAGTGCGATTACCTTCTGGTGGCTCTATTGTGATCGATCCAACGGAAGCATTGACTTCTATCGATATCAACTCAGCCCGCGCCACCAAAGGCGGCGATATTGAAGAAACCGCGCTACAAACCAACATGGAAGCGGCAGAAGAGATTGCTCGCCAGTTGCGCTTACGTGACGTCGGCGGTTTGGTCGTCATCGACTTCATTGATATGACACCCGTTCGCCATCAGCGTGAAGTTGAAAACCGACTCCGCGATAGTCTGAAACACGACCGCGCTCGTGTTCAAGTAACGCGTATCTCACGTTTCGGTTTGTTAGAAATGTCACGTCAACGCTTACGCCCATCTTTAGGTGAAGCGTCGAATCACGTGTGCCCGCGTTGTAGCGGTCACGGTACGATTCGTTCTGCCGAGTCATTAGCGCTGTCTATTCTGCGTCTAATCGAAGAAGAAGCACTGAAAGACAACACCATTCAAATTCAAGCACAGGTGCCGGTCACGGTTGCTACGTACTTATTGAATGAAAAGCGCCAGTCTATTTTCGATATTGAAAAACGCCACAAAGTATCGGTTCTCGTAATTCCAAACCCTCACCTTGAAACACCACATTTCGACGTACGTCGTTTACGCCAAGATGAAGCGGATGAAGCGAACAGCTTTACGCTCATCGAGAATGCTGAAGAAGCACGTACTGAAATTGTGTTGAATAAAGACAAGCCAAGTTTTGAAGAGCCAGCCTTGAAAGGTTTGCAGGCGCCGCCTGCACCAGCACCAACCCCAGCTGCACCTGTTGCAACACCAACCGCAACTACGCCTTCGCTATTCAGCCGTCTGGGCAGCTGGTTAGCAGGTTTATTTGGTGACTCTGAAGAAGAAACCAAGAAAAAGCAGCAGCAACGCGAGCAAGAGTCGAACAATCGTCGACCGAACCAGCGTCGTGGGAATGGTCGCGGAAATAATCGTCGCCGTAACAACAATCGTCAACGCACCAATCGCGATGATGAGAGCACTTCAGCGGCAACTCCAGCAGCGGATACCAACAAAGATACCTCGAAAGACGAGCGTAACGAGCGTGGCAATTCGCGTCGGGGCGGACGGAATCGCAATCGTAATCGGCAAACCAACGCTGATGACAAAGCGACGACACCAAAAGCTGCTGAAGCTGTTGAAGCAGCGACTGAAGCAAAAGCTGAAACCAAAACAGAAGCGAAAGCAGAGTCGAAACCGTCAACGCCTAAGCCGCGTCGACAACGTCGCAAATTGGAACGTTCAGTCCGTCAAGGCACTGAACTATCGGCAGCGGCCAGCGGCACTGTAACAGACACAACTGGTAGTACCGATAATAAGCCGGTACCAGAAGCATCTGAATCAGCCGCCCCAGCCGTTCAACCTGCAGCAGGGCCAGAACCGGCAGAGACTGCAGTGAAAGCACAGGATCAGGCATCTGAAACTGATGCAGTCGAGTCGAAGCAAGCCAATGCAGCGACCGAGCAAGCCGAAGACAAGCCACAGAAAAATCGTAGCCGTCGTTCTCCACGTCATCAACGTGCTGCTGGCCAACGTCGAAAAGCTGAAGCCGAGGCTGAAACTGCGACGGAAGCTACAGAAAATACAGCGGCCAAAGATGATGCGGAGACGCCAGCAGCGGCTGAATCAACAGCGACCGAAGAATCAGCACCAGTTTCTATTGAGACGGCTACTGATGTTGCGGAAGCTCCAGCAACGCAACCTGAAGAAGCAGTGACTGAGACCAAGTCAGAGCCTGCTGTTGCGTCTGAGTCAAAAGCTGTTGAACCAAAAACTGCTGAGCCAGTTGTCGAAGAGGCTCCTGCTGAGACCAAGCCAGAGGCTAAAGTCGAAGCAGAGCCAGAAACAGTGCCTGAACCTGCAGCAGTGGAAGCACAGCCGGTGAAAACAGCGAAGGCAGAGAAAGCCGACAAAGCTGAAAAGAAAACCAAGACGGCACCAAAGGCCCGTGCAAAGAAATCGCAAGTAGCAGCCACTGCCACTGAAGCTAAGGTGAAGTTTACGACCGCACCTATGGCTAAAGCCAGCGCGGTTGCACGTACGGAAGCATTCCAGCCATTGCCCGTTGCAAGCGGTGAAAGAAAACCGTTGGTGCGCGATGAACGCACGAGCAGTTTAAGCCAAGCTCGCAAGGTCGTGACGTCAGAGATGACAAAGTGCTAACTTACAGCGAACAGTGCCTAGTGAAAAGTAAATAGTGAACTGTGAATAGTAAAATCAAGTACGCAATAAAAAGCCCCTCTCGGGGCTTTTTTGTTGGTCTTAGGGTTTCATCTGTTCCCTGTTCACAGTTCCCTGTTCACCAATCACTTCAGGTTTTCTTCGAACAGCTTGTAGATTCGGCGATATTCGTCCAGCCAGCTCGATGGTTGACGGAAGCCATGTGGCTCGACCGGATAGATAGCCGTTTCAAAGTCCTCTTTCTCGTGTTCGATGAGGCGTTGAACCACACGCACGCTGTCTTGGAAGAAAACATTGTCATCCACCATCGGTGAATTAATCAGTAGCGCATCTTCCAGTCCTTCCGTAAAGTACAACGGTGAACTACGACGGTAGGCAATAGGATCATCATCGGGCAGATTCAAGATATTCGACGTGTAGCCGGTATTGTAATGTGCCCAATCTGATACTGGACGCAATGCAGCGCCCGCTTTGAATAGGCCCGGCTCTTTGAATAACGCCATGAAGGTCAGGAAGCCACCATAAGAACCACCGTAAGTACCTACTCGGTCAGTATCCACATTGGCATTCACACCCGCCCAATTCACCACATCAATCAAATCTTCCACTTCAGGAGTGCCCATTTGACGGTAAATGGCAGTACGCCAGTCACGTCCATAGCCTTTAGATCCTCGATAATCTAAATCTAGAACCACATAGCCTTGTTGCGTTAAGAAGGTGTGGAACATGAATTCACGTTGGTAATTTGACCAGCCGCTATGCGCGTTTTGCAGATAACCAGCACCATGAATAAAGACGACTGCTGGATATTTTTCTGCGCGATCCGCATCGTAGTCGTCCGGGTAGTAAACGCGTGTATAGATCGGATGGTCAACATGACTCGAATCAATCGGGACAATTTCCGGTGCTGACCACGGAAAACTCAAATAGGTGTCGGTAGCGGTGAACGTTAACCGTTCCGCAGTATCAGTGCCAATTGCTTGAACATAGAGCTCAGGCGGGTTCAGTGCATTGGAGTGGGTAATCAACAGCTGATCTTCTGCTGGGCTTAACTCATAATTATTAATGCCGCCCAATTCAGTCAGTTGTTCTAACTCGCCATCTGCCACAGCAACTCGATAAATCTCGTAGTTACCCGGATGTGGCTCGTTTGCACTGAAGTAGATGTGTTGCCCATCAGCGCTCAATTGCGGGTCTTCAGTTACATACTGACCCGACGTTAACTGTCGTGCCTCGCCATCTAACGTCTTGGCGTATAAATGCGCATAACCATCTTCCTCAGACTGATACCAAATGGTGTCTTGAGTACCGGTTACGAAACCGAATTCGTTATGGGTATAGTTAATCCAAGCTTCATCGTGAAGACGGTGTTGATTCACCAATTGCTTACCGGCGAAATCCAACGAGGCGATCCAGCGATCTTTGTTATCCCAAGCTTCGAGCATGACAACTGCTTCGGTACCCTCAGAATTCCAACGAACCGCACCGCTCTGCCAACCCCAATCTTGCATTAAGGTAATCGCACGTGGCTTCTTCTCACTCGTGTAAGTTTTACCTTGGGCTTCATGATTTTCTCGTTTAACGTCTGCCAATACATCTTCATCCCAACCAGGCAACGTATTGTAGGTCAACGTGGTCTGCTCGCCCGACTCCAGGTCCAACATCATCAATTGGTGTTCAACAGGCTTCGCATCAGCCACTCGGCGACGAACATTTTCCGCTTTAACGCGGCCGTCTTCGCCAATGTAATTCGGCATGATGTCACCATCATCGCGCCATGAATTTGGCGCTGAAACCGCGACAATCAATTTGTCACCGGCAGGCGATAAGCTGGCAGCAACAATTTGTTTATTGGTTCCGAGATAAAACGGTTGCGGTGCGAGTGATTCATTCGCCGCCCGAAGTTCTTCTTGCTGGTTGAACCGATCCGCGCGAATTTTGCGTTCATTTTGCACAAACTCAATCAATTCAAGTTGTTCGCGCGCAATGAAATCTTTCGGTTCTTCATTGGCCTTAGGGGCATCGCGCGTCTCGAGACTCGCTAACTGCTCCGTTAAACCTGACGCGGTATCTACTGCAAAGAAGTCATTCCCCTGCCGATACGCAACCCGACCATCGGTCATAAATAGAAGCTGGGATTGTCTCGCCTCATCACGCGTTAGTTGACGAATCTGTCCGGTCGCCATCTCCCGCACGAAGATATTTCCTTCAAAGGTATACGCCAACAATGAACGGTCCACGTTATAAACACCGTCGTTGTGCGCATAACGATGCAAACGATCCAGTGGTATGGTGTGTGCTTCAGAAGGATTTTCTAATGCCAAATGATACCAATCATTGAGTTCACTGTTCTCGCGCTGTTGCTGATAGATCACGCCGCTGCCATCTGCCATCCAATAAGCGTTGCTGGGCGAACGAGCAACCCACTCCTGATCGGCCATGATTTGATTGAGCGTGAGCACGCTATCAGCCGTTGCTTGCGAATTAGCAGCCGTTTGCACAACCGCAGGACGCTCAGTCGTTTCGTTTTGTGCGTACGATTGGGTGCTTGCACACGAGGCTGTCAACAAGGCCGCGGCTATCGCCACCGCTAACTTGGTTTTCATAGTTGATCCTTCCTTTCTGATGAGGCTTTTTAATTAGTCTTCACGCATTAAAGCAAAACGCCCGACAACATGCGAGCCGGGCGTTTCGTGTTTGCGAGAGATAATCAGGCTTCTGCGTCAGACTGCAGGTTCGGGTGCGCAGCCTCAACCCATGGTAATTCGAGTAACCGTTTACCAATTCGGGTCAAATAGGGATACGCGCTCACATCGATGCCAAATCGCTCGGCACTATAGAGCTGTGGCACTAAGCAGACATCCGCCAAGGAAAACTCGTCACCGACACAAAACTCACCACTGGTTTCATGCAAACTCTGCTCGAAAGCCGAGAACGACTGTTGGAACCAATGGTCGAGCCACGCTTTTTTCTGTGCATCGGTGACACTGAGTTCTTGACTCAAATATTGCTGCACCCGCAGGTTGATCAGTGGTTGCAACTCAGCTGCTAGATCCAATGCAAGTGCGCGAATCGCAGCACGCTTCGCTGCTTTACCCGGCAATAATGCAGGACCCGGATATTTCTCTTCGAGATATTCCATAATCGCTAACGATTGATGAATTACCACCGGGCCATCGACTAACGTAGGGACCAGTCCATTGGGGTTGAGTTGTCGATAGGCGGTCTTATGTTGCTGACCGCCCTCTTTCAACAAGTGAACTGGAATGTAGTTGTAATCAAGACGCTTAAAATTTAAAGCGATGCGCGCGCGGTAACTGGCGCTTGAACGCCAGTAGCCATACAGTTCCATGTCTCGCTCCGTCGGATCGTTTAATCAGGGTTTTGGTACTGAATCACCGTTTGGTCAATCGCTCCAAAGATGCTGTTCGCGTTCGCGTCCAACATTTCAATGCGGATGGTATCGCCAAACTGCATAAAACCAGTACTCGGTTTACCGTCACGAATGGTTTCGATCATTCGGACTTCAGCAATACAACTATAGCCTACTCCGCCCTCTTTGATCGCACTTCCGTGCTCGGTCCCTTGTTTATTCGATACAGTTCCAGAACCAATTATTGCCCCAGCGCTGAGATGACGGGTTTTCGCTGCATGCGCAACCAACTGTCCAAAATCAAACGTCATATCTTGTCCAGCGTTGGGTTTACCGAAAGCTTCACCGTTGTAGTGGCTTAATAACGGTAAATGAACTTTGTTATCGCGCCATGCGGTACCAAGCTCGTCGGGTGTCACGGCAACCGGCGAAAACGCCGATGATGGCTTGGATTGGAAAAAGCCGAAGCCTTTACCCAATTCGTTGGGAATCAAACCGCGCAACGACACATCATTCACCAGCATCAACAACCGAATGTAGTTGCCCGCTTGGCTTGCCGATACGCCCATGGGGACATCGTCAGTAATCACTGCGATCTCACCTTCAAAATCGATACCCCAACTGGTATCCGCCATTTCGATCGGGTCTTTCGGTCCCAGAAAGTCATCAGACCCACCCTGGTACATCAACGGATCCGTCCAAAAGCTCTCCGGCATTTCAGCATTCCGAGCCTTGCGCACGAGTTCAACGTGATTCACATAGGCACTGCCGTCGGCCCATTGATAGGCACGCGGCAAAGGTGATTCACACAGCGACTCATCAAACGGTTGCGCATCACCCAGTTCACCGGCATTTAATGCGGCGTAAACCGTTTCTAGCTGAGGAGCAATACCGTCCCAATCATCCAAGACTTCCTGCAAAGTTGCAGCCAACGCTGGCACCGCAATTGCGTGCTGAAGATCACGGCTCACTAGCATGAGTTGGCCGTCACGAGAACCATCACGGTAAGTTGCGAATTTCATAAATCTCCTTATTTATCGGATTCGGTTTTCGGCTTCCAGCTGTATACATAGTCGGGATTTTCGACCGAGGCACAAACGTCCCCCATCTGTAAGGCATCCCGACAATCCAGCATCACCGCTACTTCATCGGTAAACTTCTTCTTGTATTCACGTCCAGCTTGGAACGCTTTTGGATGAGGTCCATGGGTGAAGCCTGCCGGATGGAAGGTCACCATACCCTTGTCGATATTATCGCGGCTGAAGAAATCACCTTCGTGGTAGAACAACACTTCATCATAGTCATCGTTGTTGTGGTAGAACGGCACTCGCAGTGCGCCGGGATCGGATTCGATCGGCCGCGGCACAAACGTACACACCACAAAACGCTCAGCTACAAAAGTGGTATGCGCTGACGGCGGTAGATGATAGCGATGACTCATTAACGGTCTGAAATCGCGCCAGTTCACCCGCACAGGCGCTAAGTCGCCATGCCAACCCACTGCATCGAGTGGATTGTACGGATAGGTGATCACCGATACTTTGCCATGTCGTTTGACTTGAACTTGCCATTCATTCTCGTCGTACTGAGCTTTGAATGCATCATCAATATCAGGGACTTCAAGACAGGCAGGATCGAAGATCGCATGGTTACCGACCAAACCTTTCTCAGGCAATTGATAGCTACCATTGGTGGCTTCAATCATCACCAGTTGCATCGGCTCAATAGGCTCTAAGCGCCATGAAGTGGAACGTGGAATGCTGAAGTAATCGCCTTTCTCAAGCGTTATGTGACCGTAGTCACAGAACAACTCACCGCGGCCCTCATGCACGAACAATAACTCGTCACCATCGGCATTACGCACCAGAAACGGCATGTTCTGCTGGCAATGCCAGATCCGGAACTTACAGTGGGCATTGTGCAATAACATGGGCACTTGCCACGGCGAATCGGTCGATACATTATCCAACTTGTTAAAGTCAAAGTTACGTGGCCGCAAATCACCCGTCCACTCACTCCAACCCGTTGGCGCATGACGATGATGGAAATGCGTCGCTGGGCCAAAGAAACCGCTACGCCCAACTTCACGTTCATAGATCGCCTGCTCCGGCAAATCAGCGTGCGCCTGCTTCGAGGTCACGCCAACTTGTTTCGGAAAACTGATCCATTTACGCATCGCTTAACACTCCACGACGAATTTGATCTTCTTCAATCGACTCAAATAAAGCCTTGAAGTTACCCTCACCAAAGCCTTCGTTGCCTTTGCGTTGGATAATTTCAAAGAATACTGGGCCAATCACTGTTTTAGTAAAGATTTGCAGTAAGATGCCGTCTTTCATTGGCGCGCCGTCAATCAGAATCTGTAGGTCACGCAGGTCCTCAAGACTCTCCTCATGCCCTTCAACACGCTCATCAACTTTCGCGTAATAGGTATCAGGGGTCGGCATAAAGTTCATACCGATGCTGCGGAGGTCACGCACCGTCTGATAAATATTATCTGAGGTCAGGGCAATATGCTGAATACCTTCGCCTTTGTATTCGCGCAGATATTCTTCAATTTGCGACTTGTCATCATGTGATTCGTTAATTGGGATACGAATTTTGCCGCAAGGTGCAGTCATTGCGCGGCTCAATAAGCCAGTTAACTTACCTTCAATATCGAAGTACCGAATTTCGCGGAAGTTACCAATGCGCTCATAAAAACCAGCCCATGTATCCATGTTGCCACGGAATACGTTATGGGTCAGGTGGTCAACCTCATAGAGGCCTGCCGCATGATCTTTCATCTTCGCTTCCCAATCTGGATAGAAGTCAAAGTCTTGCTTATACACTTCTAGGCCCTGGTAGTTGTCGACAAACGCCAATACGCTCTCACCAATACCATAGACTGCTGGGAAATCAGCTTCGCCAGCCGCCACGTCGCGTTGGAAAGGTTTCGCACCATTTTCAACAGCGTGAGCGAAGGCGTGCTGAGCATCCTTCACGCGCCATGCCATACCACAGACACTTGGACCGTGATCTTTTGCAAACGCTTCTGCCTGACCACCTGGTTCAGCGTTAATGACAAAGTGAATATCGTTTTGCTTAAACAACCAAGCTTCTTTGCGTTTGTGTTTCGCAACTTCAGTAAAACCAAGCTTGTCGAACAAATCTTTCAATGCAGCGATGCCCTCGGCATTCGGAGCTGTGTACTCAACGAATTCGAAACCATCAGTTTGGAGTGGATTATAGTTTTTGTCAGTCATGATTGTAGCTCCCTTGCAAACAACGGCCGCGGAAGTGGGCCAATAAACGATTATGTAGTGCTACCATTAAGCGTTACATCACGGAAATTGACCAGTTTTAGGCGTAAAAAGACTAAGGTGGAGTGTTCATTCGTTTTGTAAATATATCATTACAGCTGTTCATTTAATGCCTGTTATCGCAAACTCTTGTCAACTTTTGCTGCCAGCTGCCCATTTTGAGCTGTTGGCTGTATCGTTTCCGCTACAACTGATCACTAAGGGTCTTTATTAGGCGTCGGTAGGCTTACGTTTGCGCTGTTTTCCAATGCCGTAATCGCGCAATTTATTCGCCACCGCAGTGTGCGACAACCCCAGCTTCCGAGCCAGTAATCGTGTACTTGGATAACTCGGGTAGAGCCGCCGTAACACTGCACTCTCAAACTTTTTAACGGCCTCATCCAGCGTATCTGCATCCAAGTCGAGATCAACATTCTCGGGTAGTGCGCTCGGTTGTGGTAGTTGTAATTGCTCAGCGCCTAAAGTGTCGCCCTCGAGCATAGATATGGCACGAAACAACACATTCTCGAGTTGACGAACATTCCCCGGCCAGTGGAAGTCCTGCAGTCGTTCCCGTGCGGGTCGAGTTAATGCCACCAAGCTCCGACCAAGCTGCTGACACGCTTGCACCGTAAAGTGATCAACCAGCACTTGGATATCACTGCGACGTTCACGCAACGGTGGAACGTTCAGTGTCAGCACGTTCAGGCGGTAGAACAAATCTTCGCGGAAGGTTCCAGCATTGACCCGATCAGCAAGCTCACCTTGGGTTGAGCAAATAATGCGAACATCCACCCGCACCTCTTGCTCCTCACCAATACGGCGAAAGCGACCATCTTGAATAAAACGCAATAACTTGGCTTGCAGGCCATTCGACATCTCGCTGACGGCATCCAACAACACGGTACCGCCGTGGGCTTGTTCAAAGATACCCTTCTTCGCTTCGGTGTATGGCCCGACACTACCTTTACCATGACCAAATAACTCACTCTCTGCGACATTGTCTGGCAGTGCTACACAATTGATGGCTAAGAATGGCTGTTGCGCGCGCCGACTGGCTTGATGACAAGCGCGCGCCAGTAACTCTTTACCGACTCCAGTTTCCCCTTGAATCAGCAGTGGCACATTGAGTTCAGCCATCCGGGCGGCTTCTCGTAGTACCCGTTTCATGCTGGCATGGTCACCAATGAGTTGACTGAACGCCTCTTCGTTACCACCGCGCTGCCACGCACCTGAAAGCGGCTGTGGTTTGCAGGTAATCACGGCGCCAGCGAAATTGTTCTTGCCGTTGTCATCATGGATCCAAATCGGTAATACATCAGCAAAATATTTAGCACCGCCAATAATGACCTGCTGCACAGTTGCTTCGCGGGGTTGCTTATCGAGCCAACGTTGAATTGAAAAACCGGTCAGATAGTGACTAATCTGTTGACCAGACAACCGCTGCCCTTGCTCATTTAACAGCAGCTCTGCAGCGTCATTCGCAATGTCGATGACCCCACGCGTATCCACCGACAACACCGGGTCTGGTAATTTGGAGAGGAGCAGACTGTATTCGAAGTGTTCGCGCTCAGATGGCATAAAGGCCACGGTTTTGACATCTTTGACGTTGGGTATGCGTCTAATTTCTGGCATGAGATGTTGGAAGTCTTCAAATTCCAATTCAGGGAAATTGAGGAAAATCTTTCCTTTAGGATCGACTTCGATACCGCGCAAATCAATTTCATGGTCACGCAATATTTCGAGCACGTCCTGCGCGATGCCAAGGCGGTCATCACAAGTTATCTCTAAACGCATAGTTCACCGTAGGCCTGTGAATCGTTAACTGTAAACATTAGTATACACAACAACGCCCAATGCGATCACTCGCATTGGGCGTTTATTTTCTACTAGGGACCGCAAACAGTTGTTTAGCTGTCAGCTAACACCGCGTCAGTACGGGCCGCCATAATGAAATCATTTTTGTGTAAACCATGAATCGCATGGGTCCACCAGGTGACGGTTACCTTGCCCCACTCTGTGGTGAGTGTTGGATGATGAAACTCAGCTTCAGCAATCTCACCAACGCGATTGGTGAAGGCTAGCGCAAGTTTAAAGTTTTTAAACTTAAACTCACGTTCCAGTTGCATCACGCCATCTCGAACTACCGGAGTCCAATCAGGGATCTCACGCATTAAACTGGCTAGTTCTTCATCTGTAACCTGCGGTGCATCTGCATTACAGGCTTCACACTTCTGTTGTTGTAACTCTGACATCTCGTTTCCTTCTCTACTTCAAGTTCTGTGCGTTATGACATTATTGATTGGCAGCAAGCTTCTCTTTCGGCGGGAACTTAGGCTCAAATAACCCTAATTCCATCGCCTCATGCACCAATGCCATGATATCAAGGTCCGCTATTTCAAATAATTGGTCGGTCGATTCAATGGTGTAATACAGCGGCTGCATAATATCGATACGATACGGCGTGCGCAACGCGTCCAGCGGCTTCAGCGGCAGACGCTCTGGTTTGTCACTGTAGAGCGAGTAATCCGTTTCACCAGGCGACGACAAGATACCACCGCCATAAATGCGCAGGCCTTCAGCCGTTTTCAACAAACCAAATTCTACTGTGAACCAATAGAGTCGTGCCAAATAGACGCGCTCTTTCGGCGTGGCGTTGAGACCTAATTTACCGTATTGATGGGTAAAATGAGCAAAAGCTGGATTAGTCAGCAGTGGACAATGTCCGAAAATTTCGTGGAAAATGTCTGGCTCTTGCAAGTAGTCAAATTCTTCACGTGTACGGATAAATGTGGCCACTGGAAACTCTTTGTTCGCCAAGAGTCGGAAGAATTCATCAAACGGAATCAACGCCGGCACCTGAGCAACCTGCCAACCGGTGGTTTCTTGCAACACAGCGTTGACTTCGTGCAATTGCGGCACACGATCACGTGGTAAATCCAGTAACTCAAGGCCGTGCATATATTCATCACAAGCCTTGCCCGGAATATGTTTCAGCTGTCGGTCAACTAAATCGCGCCATACTGCATTATCTTCATCTGACCAATGGATGATTCCATTTTCATCAGGTTGACGTGACACGTACTTACTTTGTTTACCCATACCCAATCACCCGTATATTGCTTGAGGTTGTGTGTGTTTATGTTGGCTCGCAATCGTTGCAAAGGCTTGTTCCAAATCGGCAATAATGTCACCGACGGCCTCTAAGCCCACTGAAATCCGTATCAGCGTATCCGTGATACCCGCTGCGGCTCGCGCTTCAGGGGTATACGGCGAATGTGTCATCGACGCCGGATGCTGAATCAGCGTCTCTGCATCACCTAAGCTTACCGCTATGGTAATCAGCTCAAGTTCATCCAACAGCTGCCGTGCGCTGTCGATATCGCCATGCAACTCAAATGCAATCACAGCGCCAGCGCCATGCATCTGAGTTCCCATTAAACGTTGCGCCGGATGTGTCGGGAAGCCCGGATAATACACTTCACGAACGAGTGGTTGCTGCTGCAGATACTCCGCAACTTCTGCGGCATTACGACAATGGCGTTCCATTCGTACATCCAGCGTTTTCAGACCGCGCAGAATCAACCACGCATCATGTGGACTCATCGTCGCACCCATGTCTTTCAACGTAGTCAGCTTAATCAATTCGATATCCTCTGCGGAACCGCAAACAATACCCGCGACCACATCACCATGGCCGTTTAAATATTTAGTCGCGCTATGCAAAACCAGATCAGCACCTTGCTGAATCGGTTGTTGCAATAGAGGCGTCATAAAGGTGTTGTCGACAATGACCCGCGCATCAAACTCGTGCGCTATGGCACTGACCATTGCAATATCGACCACGCGCAAATGCGGATTCACCGGCGATTCTAAAAAGACGACCTGCGTTTCTGGACGCATGGCTGAGCGCACTTGGTCCGGCGTACTCATGTCGACAAAAGTGACGTCGATACCAAACCGAGTAAACAGGTGCGAAAATAAAGCGAAACTACAACCATAGATAGCATCTGAAATCACCACATGATCGCCCTGCTGTAAAAATGCGAGCATCGATGCGGAAACCGCACCCATGCCGGTGGCGCAAGCAGCTGCTGCTGGGTAGCCCTCTAAAGCAGCAACGCGATGCTCTAATTCCGTAACGGTAGGATTGCCAAGCCGAGAGTAGATATACCCTGCTTCTTCACCAGCGAAGCGCGCCGAACCTTGCGCAGTATTTTCGAACGCAAAAGTGGCGGTTTGATAGAGAGGCGACACCAGCGCACCGTGCTCATCACGTTTCTTACCACCGTGAATAGTCACCGTTGCGGGTTGCCAACGCTTGTTATTATTATCGTTTGAGCGCATAGCAGCAGAATATCCTTGTTATCATCTGCTATCAGAGTGCATCTGCTCTCGTTTGAACGCAACTATCTCCAGTAGGTCAGCTGCACACAAAGGTGTAACGTTATTTTTCCACCTGTGAGGAAGCGACCGAAACGGGCTGCTTCGCTGCCACTGCAGAACGCCAAAATTGCGGAACTTGATGCATTAGTCTTTGCATCATGTGTTTGCGGATAACGCTCAATCGCGGCGCTTGAGTGTATTGAAATATCAGTGGTCGGCATAACTGTTGAGCCTGCAGCCCAAGTCGCGCTGTCAGCAGACCTGCAGCAACGCCTTGGCCAGCGCGTGCGGATAGCTTGCTCGCAACACTGGCATCGAGCCATGAGGTTGATAAATCGATGGCCACTTCCGTCACGCCAATACCTACGATGTTCACGAATAACTGGCGCCACAGCCGCATACGACTCCAATACCCCATTTCCAAGCCGTAGCATTTCGCAATAGCTGTGACCATACGTTGATTCCGCCACAACATGGCTCCCGCATCGACCAAGGCAATAGGACTGACAGCGACCAACAATGCACTCTGCAGGGCATGATCGGAAATAATACGTTCCGCCTGCTGATCAACCTTATGCAGCACCTGCTGCTCAAACAGTTGTAACTGCTCTTCCTGCTGTAATCCTTGTCGATCAAATTGCGCCCAATGAGCATACAAGTCTGGGTGTCCTAATTGTGGCAATAGTTGCTCTGGACGGAATGACTCTGGTCGCTGCTGATTAGCGTCGCGTTGCTGCCAACGTTTGCGCAATTTGCGCAGTAACCACCATTCACGCACCAACCAACCACCTGCTATGATTACCACAATACTGAGAGCCAGAGACCATAGAGCACCCAGCAGCCATGACTCACGCCAGCTCGCCAGAATAAATAGCACGGCTTCAACTACCAATAACAGACCAATCACACCCTTCCCTAGCACTAGCCACCCACGCCAACGACGCTGGCGCGGCTGTTCGACGAACCGCGACGGTAACGTATCGGTCAACTCCACTGCGGGCGACGGCTCCGGTGCGACAAAATCATCGGCCTCGTAATACTGAACTTGCGGGCGTTTCGAGGATTCCGTCATGCTAAATCTCCCAATAAAAACTCAAGCAGTTGATCAATGCGCAGATGTGGTACTGGCCCCGGTTCATTCGCATGTGGTGGGTCCAACTTTGGTAAAGCAATGGGGGCATCCAATTCGGTGCCAATGGCTGGTAGATAATCAACATGAAACGCGCGTTGCGTTCCATCAATAGAACCCCGCAGGACTTCACGACCATCAGCTAGATGTCCGTATTCTGTGGCTTTCACTGCCGCCACCACTTGTTGTAATTGGTGTACTGCAGAGTCAACTTCGGCAACCGCTGAACCGACGAGCGCTTGTAACCATTCCAATACGGTTCGTTGTTGTGACAATGTCAGCGAGTCGGCCTTGGTTGCGACAAAGGCAACGCGTTCAATACGCGGACGCCACAATCGCTGCCACCAACTATTACGGCCATAGTGAAACACCGGCAGTAACGCGTGCAAGGCCAATTGCAAATCAGCAAAAGCAACCGGTCCTCGTTGCATCGCGCCAAGAATATCCACCAACACAATTTGCCGATTAAACCGACAAAAGTAATCCCGATAAAAGGGTGTGACGACTTCCGTTTTGTAGCGCTCAAACCGCTGTTCTAAAGCTTGTGTAATGGTGCTGGAATCGTCATTAAAGCGGCCTGCCCACGGGAAAAAGTCGAGAATTGGCGCCCCCTCAAGAGAACCTGGCAACAACATCCGTCCGGGCTGCGACCAAAATACGCCAACGTCATACCGCAGGCGCTTCAGTAAATCACGATAACCAGCACTGGCAGCGCGCAAAACCGCGTCCAGATCCGTTGTGGTTGCGTGGTCGGTAAGACTCGCCGTCGTTTTCAGCCAAGCTTTTGCGGTAGGCTCTCGACTAGGTTCGTTCAGCAATTTTAGTTGTGCTGCGGACCAGTCCTTGAACGTCATGTCGAGTAGCGGCAGGTCCAACAGCCACTCGCCCGGATAATCGAATAAGTCGATAACGAGCTTCTGTGTTGGCCACGCCGCTTGTTTCCAGCCACCGTCGCGAGCGATGGTCAATTCCAATCGCAATTCGCTTAATCCGGTCGTACTTTCCGGCCACTTCGGTGGGTCGGTGCGCAACGCGTGCAGTGCCCCCTCATAATCAAAGCGAGCAATGGACCAATCGGGCTGTGCCGCGAACTTAACATCCACGATGCGTCGCTGCGCAGCAAGTGACCACCGTGGCAACCGTTGCGGGTAGGCAGCAGAGTGACTCAGTTGATCGATCAAACTGGTGATTAACGCCGTTTTACCGGCACCGCTGAGACCCGTTACACCGAGCCGTATATGACGATCAAGGCCGCGATCGAGGAGATCGCGGCCTTGTTGTTGGAGCTTTTTTAATCGTGTTAGCTGCATCAGTGAATCAGTTATAACCGATTCAGTTCACGATCTAGCTTGTAAGCATTGGAGGTCACGTACGTTTCCATACTTTGCAAACGTGATTCCAAGTCATTGTAGTCTCCGCTGATTTCGCGGAATGCACCATGCGGTGGCGCACCGGCTTGCCAAACTTTCGTTTTCAGTTCGACCGGTTCATGCCCATCAGTATTGGCGCTCTTTGGCTTTTCATCCAAAATAAACCAAGCTGCAATATATAAAATGAGCGTAAACCCTTGGCCGAAAATAAACGAGGTAACCACGACGATTCGGACTAACCAAACTTCCCAGCCGAAGTAGTTGGCAATACCTGCACAAATCCCCGCAATTTTGCCATTCTTTTTGTCACGTAATAGTTCACGTTTTGCTGTTGGGGTACTCATATCCGTTCCCTCCATTTTGGCGACTCAGCATCAAGAATCGCTTCTAAAGTGTGGATTCTTTCGCGCATCCGCTCGCCTTGACGCGCCAACTCTTGCAACTGGGCCACCTCGTCCTGATTTAACCCTTGATTGATTTTACGCTGTGCCCGGTAATGCATGATGATCCATATCGGCGCCACGAATATCATAAAGATAATCAGTGGAATAGTTACCATTTCAAACACGTTCATGAGTCGGTCCTTTTCGTTCTAATTAGTCGCTTTTCTTACCGCTATCTTTTTTCATGCGGGCCCGTAAAGCTTCCAGTTCATCATTAATTTTATCTGCGCTTTCCAATTCAGCAAACTCATCGCGCAAAGTTTTCTTGCCCAGGTCATAAGAGTCTACTTGCGATTCGATATCATCAATTTTAGCTTCATAGCGCTCAAACTTGTGCATCGCATCATCAATTTTGCTGCTATCAATACGCTTCTTCACTTCAAGGCGCGTGCTTGCAGAGCGTTGACGCATAATAATACTCTTCTGGCGCGCTTTCGCATCGGCTAGCTTCTCTTGCAATTGCCCAACTTCATCACCCAGGCGCTGTAAGTGCTCATCGATGCGCGCAATATCCGCATTTAAACTACCTTGTTGGTCTGTCGCTTTTTGCTTCTCAACCAACGCTAACCGAGCCAGATCATCACGATCTTTACTCAATGCGAGTTCAGCTTTCGCTTCCCATTCTGCAACTTCTTGTGCGAGTCGACCGGCTTGACGCTCAGTGTCTTTTTTCTCGGCAATCAAGCGCGCTGATGTAGAGCGAACTTCAACGAGTGTGTCTTCCATTTCTTGGATGATCAGGCGAACCATTTTTTCCGGATCTTCAGCCTTATCCAATAATGCATTGATGTTGGAATTCACGATATCTGTAAAACGTGTAAAGATACCCATAATTATCATCCTCAAAAATTTTAAAAAGTGGTTTTGGTCACTGTCACGGTTTAATATGCAGAACCCATGCCAACTTTTAAAAAATGCTCCTAATCGCCTGTTTTATTGAGTTTTTGGCCAGTCAGGAGAAAAACAGTTTGACGCCTGTCGGTAATGAAATACACTAATATTTAGCCAAATTCACTAAAAACGTTTCGTTCTCGGAAATGGCAAGCTGAACGAACGCAATAATAACGATAAGTGTGGTGCTTCGCATGAGCCGATTCCGTGATAACGACAATCTCATCGGTCAAGCTAACAGCTTTCTCCAAGTTTTAGAGCAAGTGTCACAAATTGCTCCTCTCGACAAACCTGTTCTGATTATTGGCGAACGGGGTACTGGTAAAGAACTCATTGCTGCCCGGTTGCACTTTTTATCACAACGTTGGGAACAAGCCTACGTGAAATTAAATTGTGCGGCACTGAGTGAGTCGTTGCTGGAGAGTGAACTGTTCGGACACGAGCAAGGCGCTTTTACCGGCGCCCAGAAACGTCACGAAGGCCGCTTCGAGCGCGCCGATAGCGGCACCCTCTTCCTAGATGAACTCGCCAATACTTCTGCATTAGTACAAGAGAAAATTTTGCGGGTGATTGAGTATGGTGAGTTTGAACGCGTGGGTGGCAAAACCACGGTAAAGGTCGATACACGACTGATTGCTGCGACCAATGAAGACCTCCCTGAACTGGCTGCGCAAGGTAAATTCCGAGCAGATTTGTTAGATCGTCTCGCGTTTGACGTCATCACCCTGCCACCACTGCGCGAGCGTCGTGACGATATTCTCATGTTGGCCGAACATTTTGCGATTCAGATGGCCCGTGAGCTGGGCTATGAACTGTTTAGTGGCTTTACTGAAGCCGCGCAACGCGTATTACTGGATTACCAATGGCCAGGCAATGTGCGCGAATTAAAAAATGTAGTCGAACGTTCGGTTTATCGACTCGGAAGCGGTCAAATTCCAGTTTCAGACATTGTTTTAGACCCTTTTGATAGTCCATATCGACCCAAGCCTGCGGCACATCGAAAATCGCCGGCAACATCCACAGATAGGTCCGCAACAGAGCGCACAGACACCCCACCAGCACCTAATGAGAAAACTGTTTCGGAAACTGTTGCCGTCGCACCGGAAATCGACTTCACTTCGAGTACTTTGGATTTTAAAGAGTTGACGGCTGACTATGAGGTTCATGTACTTAAGCAAGCGTTACAATTTGCGCAATTTAATCAGAAAAAGACCGCAGAACTACTAGGTCTGACCTATCATCAATTGCGTGGTTATTTAAAAAAGTATGCCTTACTTGAGGGACAAGCATAATGGGGATCCAGCGGTTGTGGCTGGTTATCGGTTGCTGCTGCGTTGTAGCAGCCTGCAGTTATCCTGAGCAGCAACCGGAGCCACTCCGACATGGACTCGTTTACTGTGCTGAGGGTAATCCCGAGAGTTTCAATCCGCAACTCGGTACATCTGGTACCACCATAGACGCGACATCGGCTCAGCTCTATGATCGCTTGATCGACTATGATGCCGAGCGGCAACAGTTCGAGCCGGCATTAGCACTGTCGTGGCAAGCTTTAGATAACGGTCAGCGCTATCGTTTTGAGCTTCGCAAGGATGTCCAGTTTCACCAAACGCAATGGTTTACGCCAACACGGCACTTCTCGGCTGAAGACGTTCTCTTTAGTTTTAATCGATGGCTACAACCCGAGCACCCGTATCATTCAGTGGGCGGTGGTAGCTATCCATTCTTCAATTCTAGTGGTCTCATTCATTTAATTGAGCACGTTGAAGCTATTGATTCACACACCATCGATATCCATTTAGCGCAAGCTGACAGCTCGTTTCTCGCGAATATGGCCACTGACTTTGCAGTCATTCTCTCGGCCGAGTATGGCGCCAATTTGCTGCATGCGAGTACGCCAGAAGCTATTGATCGACAACCCGTAGGTACTGGACCTTTTCGTTTCGTCGAGTTTCGCAAAGATATCAGTATTCGTTATTACCGGCATGAAAACTATTGGCGCAAACCTCCCGGAATTCGCCAACTGGTGTATACCATTACACCCAACGCCAACAAACGCATGTTGAAGCTACTCACCGGTGAATGTGATGTTATTCCTTATCCGTTGGTCGACAAATTAGCCGAATTCTCGACCGATACAGAAATAGAAGTGCAATCGGCGGTTAATCCCAATATCGCCTTTTGGGCTTTTAATACGGAACGGCCACCCTTCGACCAACCGCTGGTCCGTCAAGCGCTAGCACATGCGATTAATCGTCCCGCTATTATTCAGACCATTTACGATGGTAACGCACGTCTAGCAACCGGCGTCTTGCCAGAAACCTCATGGGCGTTTAGTGAAGAAGACCAAACCTATCCGTTTGATCCAGAGCGAGCCCGCGCACTACTGGCTGAAGCTGGCTATGCCGATGGCTTTTCGATGTCAATTTGGGCCATGCCCGTGCAACGCGCCTACAATCCGAATGCTGAGCGTATGGCGGAACTGATTCAGTCTGATTTAGCGCGGGTCGGTATCAGCGCAACGATGGTGACCTATGAATGGAACACATTCCGGCGTCGGTTAGCCAATGGCGAACATGACAGCGTCTTGATTGGTTGGGTTGCCGATAATGCCGATCCGGATAATTTTTTCCGACCCATCTTGAGCTGTGCCGCAAAAGCATCGGGTAACAATCGAGCCAATTGGTGTGACCCCGAATTTGATCAATTGTTGATTGATGCCATCAGTGCGACGAACCGCGATCAACGCGTTAATCTATATCAAGATATTGAGCGAGCAATCACGCAAGCTGTGCCGCTAGTCCCCATTGCCAACTCGTTGCGGTTTCAAGCACAACGAGCCGACATCGAAGGGGTTGAATTACCGCCCTATGGTGGGCTCAGCTTTCGCCGTGCAAGTCGAATTCAAGAACCACAACCAACTACAGATCAGCCTGTAAACGTAACGGAGGAGCAACCATGATTCGCTATACATTGCGACGCGTTGTCTTATTTCTGTTTACGTTGTGGTTGTTAACCTTATTTCTGTTCGCGCTCAATTTCTCCTTCCCAGGTGACCCGCTGACAAACATGACCGGTATCGCAGACAACACCAGCGAGGCTTATCGACTAGCCGCTGAACAACGTCAGTTTGGTGGTACTCTCATTGAGCAGTACTTAGGCTTTATCCAGCAACTCATTCAAGGTAACTGGGGGCAGTCCCTAGTTACCGAACGGCCGGTATTCGAAGACGGTTTAACCGCTCTCGGGGCGTCGTTAGAATTAAGTTTACTGGCCATGTTGGTTGCCTTTGTGTTTGGCGCACCGTTAGGTATTTACGCCGCGATTCAACAACGCGGCTTCTTGGACCGTGTGATTATGGGCTCTGGTCTCAGCGCCTATTCAATCCCCGTTTTCTGGCTGGCGCAGCTGTGTATCCTCTTATTTGCCGTGAAGCTTGGTTGGGCACCGATTTCGAGCCAAATTAATCCGCTCTACGATGTGCCGACGACCACAGGCGCAATATTGATCGATATCAGTATTTCCGACTACGAATATAAGCAAGCCGCATTGCGAGACGCACTGAATCACTTATGGCTGCCGGTCGCAGTGCTCGCCATCATGCCATTGACGATGTTGATGCGGATTACACGCAACGCGATGTTAGATGTACTGTCACACAATTACATTCGTGCCGCACGAGCACGAGGCTTAAGTGAAACTCGCATTTTGCTCCGGCACAGTATTCCGAACTCCATGCAGCCGGTGGTGCGCCAGTTAGGCCTGCAATTTAGTATGTTGATGAGTAACCTGATTGTGACCGAGGTCATTTTTAATTGGCCCGGCGTTGGCAGTTGGTTGGTCAAAGCAATCTATGAGCGCGACTATCCGGTTCTGCAAGCAGGACTCCTGATGTTTGCAACGCTGATTCTTTTCGTCAATGTAGCCGTCGAACTCTTCCACGCTTGGCGTTACCCACAGGTTCGTAAGGAGTTGTATGCCGAGCACTAATATTTATTATCAGTATCGCGAACCATCGCCTCTGCGTGCCATTTGGGTGTTAATGAATAACAACCCTTTTGCAGTTGCGGCACTTTACGTGTTTGGCTTTATTTTACTGGTCATGCTGCTATCACCGATTATTGTGCCGCACGACCCCGACTACCAATATGCTGATGCCGTGTTGCAGTCTCCATCGTGGCAGCAAGATGGACAAATTCGTTTTCTGTTCGGCACCGATGACTTGGGGCGCGATCTACTCTCACGCATTATTGCGGGCTCAGTCTACAGTCTGGGCTACCCAATTCTGGCGGTATTTATTGCGGCAGTCATCGGCAGTAGCATTGGCGCTTGGGCAGGTATGAGTCGGGGCGTTCAGTCCTCGACTCTCAATCACCTACTCGACGTTATTCTGTCGATTCCGTCGTTACTACTAGCCTTGGTGATTATCGCAATTGTAGGGCCATCGCTGTTTAATGTGATGATTGCCATCACACTGGTGTTGATTCCGCAGTTCATTCACAGCGTCCACAATGCAATATATGAAGAGCGTTACAAAGAGTATGTGACCGCGTCGCGCCTCAACGGTTGCAGCCGCTGGTATATTCTGACGCGTGTTATCGCGCCCAATATTACCACTGTGATTGTCATGCAAGTGACCATTGCCTTGTCCACAGCAATCCTCGACATTGCTGCACTGGGCTTCCTTGGCCTTGGTGTGCAATCCCCAGCACCTGAGTGGGGATCGATGCTGGCGCGTAGCCTCGATCAAGTCTACCTCTCACCATGGACAATGATTTTGCCGGGAATCGCCCTATTTTTGACGATTTTGGCCATCAACGTGCTCGGCGATAGTATTCGAGCCGCTATCCAAGAACGGGTTCGTAGCTCATGAGTATTTTAGATATTCGCAATCTCACTATCGAACTCGAAACATCAGCCGGCGTGGTGAAAGTAGTCGATAAACTGAGCCTACAAATTGCCGAAGGCGAAATTCATACCTTGGTTGGTGAATCAGGCTCCGGTAAAAGTTTACTCGCGAAGGCAATTCTCGGTTTTATTAATCCGCGTTGGCGGATCACAGCCGACCGATTGTGGTGGCGCCATTATGACCTACTCGCTCTGAATCCAGCGCAACGTCGACTGGTAACCGGCCGCGACATGGCCATGATTTTTCAGAATCCGGGCAGTTACCTCGACCCCAATTCCAAGGTGGGTGAACAACTTCGTGAATTGATTCCAGCGGGCGAACTGAAGGGACTCTACTTGCGTCGAAAAGCTGACCGACAAACACGCGCAGAACGATTACTGCATCGCGTCGGCATTAAAGAAGCCAAGAGCATCATGGACTCCTACCCTTACGAACTTTCCGAGGGCTTGGCACAAAAAGTCAGTATCGCAATGGCTATCGCGCACAATCCGAAGTTGTTAATTGCAGACGAACCTACCACTGCGATGGAGCCCAATACTCGCGCACAAATTTATCGCTTACTGGCCAAGCTAAGCGCGAGTCAGAGCATGTCCATCTTAATGATCACCCAAGATTTGACGTCCATTATTCCAGAAAGTCAGCGTATTTCACTGGTGTACTGCGGACAATTGATGGAGGCAGGTCCAACTGAGACTGTCCTCACCAAGCCGGCACACCCGTATACAGAAGCAATGTTGAGCATGAGCTTATTCGGTCAAACTGCGGCACCCAAAACACGATTACCCACGCTCACGGGGGCCATTCCGACATTGCAGCATTTACCGATTGGCTGTCGCTTAGGTCCACGTTGCCCTTATGCTCGCCAAGCTTGCGTGAATACACCACGATTGAGCAAAGTGAAGCAGCAACAGTACGCCTGTCATTTTCCAATTATCGAGGTCGCTAGTGATGACTAAGCTACTCGAACTAAAGAATGTATCGAAGTACTACGTACATAAAGATGGCTGGCTGCCGGGGCGCAAAATTTGTGCACTCGAACCTCTCACATTAACGCTCGAACGTGGCGAGACTCTTGCTATTATGGGGGAAACGGGTTCAGGTAAATCTACTATAGCCAAACTCATTGCTGGTGCTGAAAAGCCCTCCACGGGTGAAATCTATCTCAATGGACAACTCTTAGATCCTCGTAATTACCGCCAGCGCAGTCGTCATATTCGGATGATTTTCCAAGACAGTTTACGCTCGCTCAATCCGCAAACGACTATTGGACGGCAATTATCGGAAGCCCTCCTCTTTAATACTACTTTGACGAGTGAGGAGCAGCGTGACCACGTCATGTTGACACTGCGTAAAGTGGGTTTATTGCCTGATCATTATCACTTCTATCCACATATGCTTTCGAGTGGACAACAGCAACGGGTCTGCATCGCTCGTGCCATTATCGTAGACCCACAGATCATCGTTGCCGATGAAGCCTTTGTTTCGCTCGATCCATCCATTCGAGCTCAAATCATTAATTTGATTTTAGATCTTCAGGACGATATGAGTATTTCGTTCATTTTCGTGTCGCATTCGGCGGAGATCGTGAAACATGTCGCAGACAAGATCTTGATTATGCATCATGGTAAACTAGTCGAGTTTGGTTCAACTCAAACGATGATGTTACAGCCTCAAGAACAATTAACACGGTTGCTGTTGCAAACCGATTTGCAAAACAACGTCACGGCTGCAACATCGTCATCACACTCAACAACACAGGAGTAATGCTTTGGAAACAGGTACGCTTATTTCATTAGCGCTCTATTTCATAGCGATGCTAGGTATTGGTCTCTATGCCTATAAAACATCCACCGACGATGTATCCGGTTATATGCTCGGAGGCCGATCATTAGGCCCTGGTGTGACTGCTCTCAGTGCCGGCGCCTCAGATATGAGTGGCTGGATGCTGATGGGCCTACCCGGCGCCATTTACGTCTCTGGTGTTTCACAACTTTGGATAGCGGTCGGTCTCATTGTCGGTGCGTGGCTTAATTATTTAATCGTCGCGCCGCGACTGCGGATGTACACCGAGGTCGCAAACGACTCAATTACTATTCCTGATTTCTTCGCCAATCGATTCGACGATCGTTCGCGCGCTTTGCGGGTATTCTCATCACTCGTCATTATCGTGTTCTTTACCTTATATACCTCGGCCAGCTTGGTCGCCGGTGGTAAGTTGTTCGATAGCTCCTTTGGTATGGATTATAGTACGGGCCTCTGGGTCACGGCTGGGGTGGTTTGTGCTTATACCCTGTTCGGGGGCTTCTTAGCCGTGAGCATGACCGACTTCGTGCAAGGCTGTATCATGATCGTTGCTCTCGTCTTGGTACCTATTGTTGCGATCTTTGATCTCGGTGGTATGACGCAAGTTACCAGTACCGTACGTGATATCAATCCAGATTTTCTGAGTTTCTTTAGGGACGGAGCCATCGCCGACTCTATGGTGAACCAACTGTCGTTCCTCGGCATCATTTCACTACTCGCCTGGGGCTTGGGATACTTTGGACAACCGCATATTATCGTTCGCTTTATGGCGATTCGTTCGGTGAAAGACATTCCTACTGCACGTCGTATTGGCGTGACGTGGATGGTAATTTCAATTATTGGTGCTATGGTGACGGGCTTTGTTGGGATCGCCTACGTTGCTGAAACGCGGATGACGCTTCCTGATCCAGAGACGATTTTCATTATCTTCTCGCAGTTCCTGTTCCACCCGCTGATTGGTGGGTTCCTCTTAGCAGCAATTCTTGCGGCTATTATGAGCACCATTTCATCGCAGTTGTTGGTCACATCGAGCTCGCTGACAGAAGATTTCTATAAAGCATTCTTACGTCGCGACGCATCTGATCGTGAACTCGTTCGAGTGGGGCGTATTTCAGTCTTGGTGGTCTCATTAGTCGCTATTTACTTAGCGTGGGATCCTGACTCGACTATTCTGGGTCTTGTTGCGAACGCTTGGGCTGGCTTTGGTGCTGCGTTTGGACCTGTGATCATTCTGAGCTTGTATTGGAAGCGTATGAATCGACACGGTGCTTTAGCAGGCATGCTGATTGGTGCAGCAACGGTTCTGTTCTGGATATACGCACCAGTGCTCGCGGATGGTCAAACGCTTTCGAGCGTTGTGTACGAAATCATCCCAGGATTTATTCTATGTACCTTTGCTATCGTGGTCGTCAGCTTACTAACTGCACCACCGATACAATCACAGCAAGATACTTTTGCAGAAATGGAAAAACGACTGAAGAACTAGTCTAGTAAGTACAAAAAGGCCCAGATGTGATGAGCATCTGGGCTTTTTTGTGAACAATGAACGGTTAATAGAAAAAAGAAAAATAAGAAGGCTAGCCGCGGCGTTCAACGTATTGTGCCAACTCGTCCATGATAAAACTTTCCATTTTCATCGTTGTTTCATAGCCGACTTCAATGGCTTCAGTGCCTCGTTCAAACTCCAGCAATCCAATATGACCTAACTTGGGCTGAATAAGAACATCCGGCGGATCACCGGCTATCCGTGCCTTGGTAATACGCTCCTGCATAATATCAATCGCACCCGACATGACACCTAACATGCCAGGTGCCTTATGATCAGGACCATTAAACTTATCTTTGACAGAGTCCCAATATTGCGAACTGGTGCTAATGAAGTTTTTAAAGAAGCCTTCGTCATGGTCATTATCAGGCTCATTAGAATCCATCTCAGAAGGATTTGGAGCCTTTTGACCATGAATATCAGCCATTGGATTCACCTGCAAATGCGACTGTGGCGCACGATGCTTTTTACGGGTTTCCACACCTGAGGTAGTCAATTGAGAATTCAAATGAACCGCAATCACAAAATCAGCTCCAAGCGCTCGACACAGGGAAACAGGAACAGGATTGACCAAAGCGCCATCCACCATCCAACGTCCTTCGTGAGCAGTTGGTGCCAAGAGTCCTGGCATGGCGCATGATGCACGTGCGGCATGGTAGACGTCACCAGCTCGAATCCACACCTCGCGCCCCGTATACAAATCGGTCGCGACTGCACCAAAAGTCACCGGCAGATCTTCAATATCTACTGCACCGAAGCGCTCTCGAGCATGGCCGAATACTTTCTCACCTTGAATAATTCCGCCGTGGCTGATTCCGAAATCAAGCAAATTCCAAACCTGCCACCGCCCCATGTCTTGAACCCATTCTTCAAGTTCTTCTATGCGACCAGAAGCAAAACCGGCCCCCACTAGGGAGCCGATTGAAGTGCCAGCGACAATATTTACTTCGATCCCCATCTCTTGTAGTGCCTTTAAAACACCTATATGAGACCAGCCTCGCGCAGCTCCTGAACCTAGAGCTACGGCTACTTTCGCGTATTGCATGTTACTCAGTCCATTAAATTAAATCGTCATCCATTAAATCTACATCATCTGCAGCCGATGTGGTATCCACAGCTTTCTTTTCACCTTTCACTGGCTTCGCTAGGAGCTGCTCACGAATCAGACCTTCGATTTCTTGTGCAATCTTAGTGTTCTCGGACAAAAATTTGATCGAGTTGGCTTTACCTTGACCAATTTTATCGCCCTTGTAGCTATACCAAGCACCTGATTTATCGACGATCTTCTGCTTGACGCCTAAATCAATCAACTCGCCCTCTTTCGAGATACCTGAGCCGTACATGATTTGGAATTCAGCTTGCTTGAACGGTGGCGCAACTTTGTTTTTAACAACCTTCACTCGGGTCTCGTTACCTACCACCTCGTCACCTTCTTTCACCGCACCAATGCGACGAATGTCCAGACGAACTGACGAGTAGAATTTCAGCGCGTTCCCGCCTGTGGTTGTTTCTGGATTCCCAAACATCACACCAATTTTCATCCGAATTTGGTTGATGAAAATACACATGCTGTTTGATTTTTTGATATTCGCCGTCAACTTCCGTAACGCTTGTGACATCAGTCGTGCCTGAAGGCCCACATGACTATCACCCATATCGCCTTCAATTTCTGCTTTCGGCGTTAATGCGGCAACCGAGTCGACAATCACAATATCAACTGCTCCAGAGCGCACTAACATATCGCAAATCTCGAGTGCTTGTTCACCGGTGTCCGGCTGTGAAATCAATAAGTCCGCAACATTGACGCCGAGCTTCTCTGCATAAATTGGATCTAACGCATGCTCAGCATCAACAAACGCACAGGTTTTCCCTTTCTTCTGGGCTTCTGCAATAACCTGCAAAGTTAAGGTCGTTTTACCACTCGACTCAGGACCATATATCTCTACCACTCGACCAAACGGTAAACCGCCGATACCCAACGCAATATCGAGACTGAGTGAACCGGTTGATACCGCCTCAATATCTAACGTTTGGTTGTCTCCCAAACGCATAATCGACCCTTTACCAAATTGACGTTCAATTTGACTTAATGCTGCGTCTAAAGCTTTTTGTTTATCGTTGCTCATGATAGTGTCCGTGTTGTTGAGACGTTGATTTGAGTATACTGTATTTTTATACAGTATCAAGTATTTTTTTATACCCCTGTAATGCTTCCTCAATCGTGGCTTGTCGCACCGCCTCGCGGTCACCTGGGAAAACCTTCGACCAAGTCACACACTGGTCTGCCCAAGCCAACCCGAACCAAACTAAGCCTACGGGTTTTTCTGCAGTGCCGCCATCCGGTCCGGCGATACCGGTTACAGCGATAGCACAGTCCACCTGCGTACGCTCTAGTGCTCCTAGTGCCATGGCTGCGGCCACTTCACTCGATACGGCACCAAACCGCTGAAGGTCTTCGGCAGGAACGCCTAACAGCCGTTGCTTCAGTTCATTACTGTAGGTAATCAAGCCACCCTCGAGCCATGCAGAGCTACCTGCTATGGCGCTAATAGCATAGCCGATTCCTCCGGCTGAACAGGATTCAGCGGTGGCCACTCGCCAGTTTTTTTGTTGCAGCCACAGCCCGAATTGCGCTGCTAATTCTGTTGTGGATTGTGCTAACATGACACCATTCAACTCCGCGGATAATCGACTCTATACGGATAATAACAGGCATGTCGAACGCTACAACACCAGCTTCAAATTTTTCATCGCATACACCCATGATGCAACAATATCTGCGCATCAAAGCAGAGCATCCTGACACTTTATTGTTCTATCGGATGGGTGATTTCTACGAATTATTCTATGCCGATGCACAACGAGCTGCCCAGTTACTCGATATTTCCCTGACCAAACGCGGTGCCAGTAATGGCCAGCCAATTCCCATGGCTGGCGTCCCCTATCATGCCGCGGAAGGCTACCTTGCTCGACTCCTGCAGTTAGGTGAATCTGTCGCAATCTGCGAGCAAATTGGTGACCCTGCCACCAGCAAAGGGCCAGTGGAGCGGCAAGTGGTTCGCATTCTGACTCCGGGGACGCTGACGGATGAAGCTCTGCTGAACGAAGATGAAGATCAACCGTTGGTGGCCATTCAGCCACATGCAGACGGACTAGCCATCGCATCACTAACCATGGCTAACGGTCGCTTCACCATTGTTGAAGTGAACAGCCTCGATGAAGGCCGCGCAGAACTTGAACGTTTGCATCCGGCCGAACTGCTCTATCCAGATACCTGGGAATTACCGGCTACCTTGCAGCTACGTTGCTGCTTGCGCCGTCGTCCCGATTGGGAGTTTGATCGAGATACCGCACAAGCACTGCTCAAGCGGCAATTTCAAGTACAACATCTGGATGGTTTTGATGTAAGCCATCTTCCTGCAGCTTTGGGTTCTGCAGGCGCTTTATTGAGCTATGTTCGGACCACCCAGCGTGGTGCGCTGCCGCATATTCAGTCGATTGTTGCCGAACATTTACACGATACCATTATGCTCGACGCGACAACTCGTCGAAACTTAGAGATCGTGGATTCGTTGAGCGGTCAGCCAACAGCGCTGGTCGATGTCCTCAACCAAACGCACACAGCGATGGGCGGACGATTATTACGACGCTGGTTGCAACGGCCACTGCGAAATCATCGCCATTTACAAACTCGTTACGACGCAGTCTCAGCATTACAACAGCTACCCGCAGCAACACTCCAAGAATCACTCCGTGCTATTGGTGATCTAGAGCGGGTTCTCACCCGGGTTGCCTTACGTACCGCGAGACCCCGTGATTTAACGCGGATACGAGCGGCGTTCACGGCATTACCCGACTTGCACGATCAATTAGCGACGCCAGCACTAGAGCATTGGCATCAAGCAATGTCGCTACAACCTGACTTGGTTGCTTTACTCGAGCGTGCACTCGTTGACCAACCACCGCAGCTGATTCGTGATGGTGGCGTGATTGCTGATGGCTATGACGACGAACTTGATGAGCAACGCGGTCTCGCTGCTGGAGCCACTGATTTTCTGCAACATATTGAGCAACGTGAGCGCGCGCGAACGGGAATTCATACATTGAAGGTGGGCTACAACCGTGTGCATGGCTATTACCTCGAGGCAAGTCGCGCAGCTAGCCATCAAATCCCAGCAGATTACCAACGCCGACAAACCCTGAAGAATGCCGAGCGGTATATCATTCCGGAACTCAAAACCTACGAGGATAAAGTACTGCAGAGTCAAAGCCGCGCCTTGGCCCGAGAAAAATGGTTGTATGAACAACTCCTCGAGCGCATTGCTGAGCCTTTGCCACAGCTGCAACAAACCGCACAGGCCATTGCCGAAATTGACGTCCTCAACAGCTTTGCGAGGCAAGCTGAAGAATACCATTATGTAGCCCCAGAGCTCACCGCAGAAGCAACAACCATTCAGATACGTCGTGGTCGTCATCCGGTTATCGAGACGGTGAGTTCAGAACCTTTCATCGCCAATGATGCGGATTTATCGTCAAACCAGCGGTTGCTGTTGATTACCGGCCCTAATATGGGTGGTAAATCAACGTACATGCGGCAAATAGCATTGCTCACTATCATGGCGCACTGTGGGAGTTTTGTGCCTGCGGAAGCTGCCTCATTTGGTCCTATTGACCGTATTTTCACCCGTATTGGCGCCTCTGATGATTTAGCTTCTGGGCGTTCTACGTTTATGGTGGAAATGACTGAGGCCGCGACGATTTTGCACAATGCAACCGCACAAAGCTTGGTTTTAATGGATGAAATTGGCCGTGGCACCTCTACCTATGATGGTTTAGCTCTGGCATGGGCTTGCGCAGAAACACTACTGCAAAAAAATCGGGCGCTCACACTATTTGCTACGCATTACTTTGAGTTAACGCAAACGGTTGGGGCGGAAAACGGTGCTGTAAACTTGCATGTGGAAGCCGTTGAACACGGTGATTCCATTGCCTTTAAACATCAAGTCGTCAAGGGCGCGGCGAGTAAAAGTTTTGGCGTTCATGTGGCACAGCTGGCGGGTATTCCAAAAGCTGTCATTGTCGGAGCCCGGAAGCATCTCCAAACGTTGGAGGAGAAGTCTTTAGCAGCTGTGCCAACACCAACGCAGCAGCCCAAACAGCAGGTAACACATCCTGTAGTTCAGGCTCTGCAGGAACTCAACATCAACGAGCTGACACCATTAGCCGCTTTACAGCAACTCGAGCTCTTACAGCGCCTGGCGACGGAACAGCAACGAGATGATTAGAAAATCAGTTCCGATGAAACAGCGCGTCCAAGCTTAAACCTTGTTGCCGCAGCATATCGCGTAATCGACGCAGCGCTTCAACCTGAATCTGTCTGACCCGTTCACGAGTGAGGCCAATTTCTCGACCAACATCTTCTAGAGTTGCAGGCTCGTGCCCCATTAAGCCGAATCGACGGGCCAGCACTTCACGTTGTTTGGTGTTTAAATTGGCCAGCCAATCGATAATATGTTCGCGGAGGTCGTTATCTTGCAGCACCCCCTCCGGACCGAAGTCGTTCTCATCAGATAACATATCGACCAAAGCTTTGTCATTGTCACTTCCACCCATGGGTGTATCAACTGACGACACGCGTTCATTCAGTCGTAGCATCCGGCTGACTTCTGCTACCGAGACATCCATTTTGGCTGCAATGTCCTCAGCGGTTGGCTCATGGTCAAGGGTATGGGCTAGTTCGCGCGAAGCACGCAGGTAAGAATTAAGCTCTTTCACCACATGAATAGGGAGGCGGATAGTACGGGTTTGATTCATGATGGCACGTTCGATGGTCTGCCGAATCCACCAAGTCGCGTATGTTGAAAAACGAAATCCACGCTCTGGATCAAATTTCTCGACAGCACGAATGAGACCTAAATTACCCTCTTCGACTAGATCAAGTAATGCCAAGCCACGGTTAGTATAGCGTCGAGCAATTTTTACTACTAAGCGCAAATTGCTCTCGATCATTCGCGCGCGCGCCTTCGCATCACCTTTACGTGCCAAGCGAGAAAAATAAACTTCTTCCTCCGCGGTCAATAACGGCGAAAACCCTATTTCGCTCAGATACAACTGTGTTGCATCCATCTTCCGTTGATTGTTGACTCGACTCGCAATAATTTCGTCGAACTCACTCTCATCGTCAGACTCAGCTTCAGCCTGCTGCATTGCAGACGTCAGGTCTTGTTCATCGATATCCTCGATGTCATCTTGACTTCGACTCATTGTGCCCCCCGAGGCAAATAATGCCTTGGATTTACCGACTTTCCACGGAATCTAACTTCGAAATGAAGTTTGACGCGCTCCGCGTCGGTGTCCCCCATTTTGGCAATTTCATCACCCACCTGCACCCACTGTTGCTCTTTGACGAGCAATTCTGAATTATGAGCGTAGGCCGTTATGTAATCATCGTTATGTTTCAAAATGATTAAATTGCCGTATCCCTTCAACGCATTGCCAGCATAAACCACTTTACCTGCAGCAGCAGCGAGGACGGAATCACCTTTAGCTCCGCCAAAATCTAAACCTTTATTACCAGCCTCGGTCGTTGAGAATTCTCGGATAACCGAACCAGATGCAGGCCAGCGCCAAACAATGTCTTTACTGGCTGGAAGTACTTCTACAGGCTTAGGTAATACCTTTGGTTTGCTAATATTTTGTTTATATTTAACATCAACATACTCTTTATTCGTTGCTGAATCAACGGTCTTAGGGGGAGATTTTAGCGCTGAACGGTCGACTTCTTGCGCTGGTTGACGGTCAGATTGCTGGCTGCTCGGTCGGGTAGTCACGGGCTGCCTTTGCAACCGGAGTTCTTGTCCGGGGTAGATCAGATAGGGGTCAGCTAACTGATTGAGACGTGCCAATTCACGCACGTCTATATTGGCTCGAAACGCTATTGAATACAGTGTGTCACCGCGCATTACGGTATACGTGGGTGCTGTTAATGAGGCACGTTCATAATCATAGATAGAGGAGCCTGTATAGACTCTTTTGACCGGTGCAGCATCCTCTCGCTGCGCGCAGCCGACGCCAGTCAGCACGCACATCGCAGTAATCAGAAGGGTTCTCTTAACGTGTCCATACATAAGCAATTATGGCGATAATCACCATCCCCCAACCAATCCGATCCACGTAGGTTCGCAACTTAACAGCCATGATCGGACCGCCGGTGCGCAATAGCCAAGCGACCAAGAAGAAACGCAACCCTCGACTAATCAATGAGCCCATGACGAACGGAATAAATGCAACTTGCAGCATACCACCCGTTACCGTGAACAGTTTATAAGGCAACGGTGAAAAGCCAGCAATGAAAATAATCCAAAAACCATAATCCTGAAACCATTGGGTCACTGTGGCGAGCTTGTCCTGATAGCCTGCCCATTCAACCAGTGGCAACACAATAGGTTCAAATGCAAACCAACCGAGCAGATAGCCCGCAATACCGCCTAATACAGAGGCTATAGTCGTGATACCAGCAAAGAACCAAGCGCGTTTCGGCTGCGTCATCGCCATCGGTGCCAACATCACATCAGGAGGAATCGGGAAAATCACCGACTCAGAAAAGCTTAAAGCAGCAAGAATGGCTGGTGCGCGACGATGCTGTGACCATTGAAGAACGCGGTCATAGAGCCAGCTAAACAACTTCATGCCAGTGCTCCCGGGACCAAAGGCACAAACTTCACGTCACCCAATTGCTTTTGTTCATAACTATCGCCAAAGCGCCGAACCACATGGAGTGCTTGCCGCTCGGTGCCAACGGGGATGATCAGTACACCGCCATCCGCTAATTGATCCAACAGTGCTTGCGGAATAGATTGTGCCGCAGCGGTGACAATAATGCCGTCAAACGGTGACTTGCTAGACCACCCCTGCCAACCATCACCATGGCGCATTTGAATATTATGCAGATCGAGATTTTTAAGCCGACGCTTCGCTTGGTACTGCAACTCAGCAATACGTTCAACGGAATAAACGCGCTCCACTAGTTGCGCTAACACGGCGGTTTGATAGCCGCTGCCGGTACCTATTTCTAATACCTTTTGACAGTGATGCTGCATCAGCAACTGCGTCATTGACGCCACCATCAGCGGTTGCGAAATAGTCTGTCCTTTGCCAATCGGTAATGCGGTGTTTTCATAGGCTTTGTGTGCCAATGACTCTGGCATAAACTGATGCCGAGGAGTGGTCTCAATCACCCGCAAAACATCTGGATCGCTAATACCTTGCTGACGCAACAATGTCGCTAAACGTCGCGCCATTCCTTGGAAATTCTGGATCATCATGGTGCCGTTTTACTCAACCACTGATTCAACGTTTCTTGATGTGACTTCGCCGTCATATCAAGGCTTATCGGCGTTACCGATACGTAGCCTTCTTTCACTGCATGGAAATCGGTGCCCTCAGCATCATCCTGCTGACCACCAATTGGCCCATACCAATAGATATCGCGACCGAATGGGTCACGGTCATGTACCATGGTTTCTGCGCGATGGCGACGGCCTAAACGCGTTACCCGGATACCTTTCAACTGATCATAAGGTACTGAAGGCACATTGATGTTCAGGATTGTATCCATGCGCAATGGCTCATCGGCCATGCGACTCACAATTTCAGCAACAACCTGCGCTGCTGTTTCATAGTAATCATGACCACGCGAGCCCATCGAAACGGCTATGGATGGAAGCCCCATGTAACGCCCTTCCATTGCTGCGGCTACAGTACCCGAATAGAGCACATCATCACCCATATTCGGACCGTCATTGATGCCCGACACCACTAAATCGACATCGTCGGCTAATGGCGAATTGGTGCCCAAATGCACGCAGTCAGTGGGGGTGCCATTTAACGAGTAAAAACCATTCGGTAGCCGTTGAACCCGCAGCGGATTGTGCAGCGTCAGTGAATTACTGGCGCCACTGCAATTCCGGTCCGGTGCTATGACCCGAACCTGAGCGATTTCTTTTAATGCCGCATGCAATGCTTCTATGCCTGGCGCATGAACACCGTCATCGTTACTGACTAATAACTTCATCATGTTGTTTTACCTTTTTAATCGTCGCTCAATTCTACTGCGGCATCAGGATTTGCTTTTGCATTCGTTAGTTGCACTATTTCACGCAATAAACTGGTCGCAAAGGCACCTGCATCCAAACTAAACTCTACTACTAGGGTATTCGCATCAATCTGTTGGTGCTGCGCATCACGCGGGAATGCGAGCAAGGGCCGACGTGCAGCTTCCACCCGTTGCTGACGCAACCCTTGCACCCAAAATTCATCGCAGCAGGAGCGCTCGAACTGCGCAATCTCACTATCGTTAAGCTGCTTCTCATCACCGACTAAAGGCCCTGTCAGATGCACATCTCCAGAGGCCATTCGATTCAGTAACTCTGCGTCAACCTGCTCCACTCGAAATACGGAACGGTTGCCCGCTAAGCCCAACACATCGCCCACTTCTGGCAGCAATCGCTGCGTGCTCACGCGCGCGGAGGTGACTTGATTAAACAGCAGACTGCGCACGCTGGATAACAGAAAACTTTGTTGGTTACGGTTTACTCTATACTTTCGGCCAGCCTCAAACCAGCGTTTTGCCTTGGCAATATTGGCACCATCGCGACCAAAACGTTGCTCGCCGAAATAATTGGGGAAACCAGACTCAACAACCCGTTGCCAACGTTCCAACAAGGCTTCCATATTCTGCACATCGGTCAGACGAATGCGAAAACGATTGCCGTCATGAAAGCCTAATCGTAGCTTTTTCGGCTGCAGCACCGCTCGCTCAACGGCAAATTCAGCATGGTGTAGCTCTTCCCAAGCAAGTAGCGCTTGCCCCGGTAGTTGCACTGAAAACCATTGCCACGTTTCCGCGTGACGATCTTTCAGCCCAGCATAACTGACTTGCCGCGGTGAAACGCCTGCAAAAGCAGCGAGTTGCTCGGCCACGAATACGGTATTCGCTCCTTTCTTGCGCACCCATAGCCACTGATGTTCACCTTCGCCGTCCGTGCTAGGTGGTGTTAGTTGTTCAATGACTTGAAAATGCTCGGGCTCTTGCCGAAAAATTGCTGTCGCTAGCGGTTGCCCGTGCAAATAAGCTAACTGCTGATACCACTGATTAAACGCTTCAGAATCCACTCGGTCTCGACTCCAGTAACACGACTACGTGGCAGGCTATGCCCTCTTCACGACCGACAAAACCAAGCTTCTCGGTGGTCGTTGCTTTCACGTTGACCTGCTGTGTTTGTGCATTTAATAACGCGGCAATGCGGTTACACATCGCGGCTATGTGGGGTGCCATTTTAGGTGCTTGCGCAACAATCGTCACATCCACATTGCCCAATTGGTAGCCTTGTTCTTGCACAAGTGCGAAAGCATGTTGCAGTAACTTGGCGCTGTCTGCCCCAGCATACTGCGGATCGGTATCAGGGAAATGACGACCAATATCACCCAGCGCCACGGCGCCGAGTAACGCATCTGTAACCGCGTGCAACACCACATCACCGTCAGAGTGAGCAATCAGTCCTTGATGATGCGGAACTTCAACACCGCCCAGTAATAATGGTTTCGTACCACCGAATTTATGAACATCGTAGCCGTGCCCAATTCGCATAGTTATTCCTGTAATATATCGGGTAATAAAGCTGCCGCAATGACCTCGTCACCGGGCTGCGTAATCTTGATATTCGTTCGTCGCCCCATCACTAATCGTGGCTGTAAGCCCAGCGCTTCAATCGCCGATGCTTCGTCCGTTAAATGTGGGTCATCCAGGCCTATCATTCGCCATGCATCCAAGAGCACGGAAATCGCGAAAACTTGTGGTGTTAATGCTTGCCACAGTCCGTCACGCGGCACCGTCTCTAATGCATAGCCACTAGCACTACCGCGCTTGATGGTATCAGCCACCGGGAGAGCTAGCAGAGCACCTGCGCTGTGTTCCAGGCCATGTTCAATCACTGCTGCCAATTCACTGCGAGCAAGACAAGGACGTGCCGCGTCGTGAACCGCTACATATCGATATCCAGCGCGCTGGGCTGCGGTAACACCCGCGGCAACGGATTGCGCGCGTGTGGCACCCCCTTCGACTCGAATTACCGGAATCGTCAGATCCATTTCGAGTTGCGCAAACCAGGTATCATCACTGGCAGTGGCAACAAATACAGCACCGATGCGCGGGTCACGCGCCATCGCGCGGATACTGTGCTCAAGCACAGTGGCGTCACCGATATGGAGATATTGTTTTGGGATGGCAGCTTGCATTCGCTGACCAATTCCGGCCGCGGGGATCACGGCTGCGACCGATTGTTGTTTCGTCATGCTATTGAGTTTTTGTTGGCACCACGCGAAAGAAGGTTTCTTGGCGTTTTATCAGTCCGAGCTCGTTTCGAGCACGTTCTTCGAGCGCTGCTTCACCTTCGCGAAGATCGGCGATTTCGGCAGCCAACACCTGATTCCGCTGTTCGAGTCGGTGATTCGTTTCGGCTTGTCGAGAAACTTCCTGCTGCGTACGCCAGTAATCTGGCAAACTATTTTTGCCAAACCACAGCCGATATTGCAGGCCAATCAGTAAGCATAAAAACAGTAATTTCAACAGTCGCATCGGTTTCCCGCTCGAGTTTTCTGTTAGTATACGCACTCCAAACCAGAAGCCCAAGTACTATCCGAATGCCTATAGACTATTTGCTTGCAGCCTTGATTATGTTTGCCGGTGCCCTGCTACAGGGTATCACCGGATTTGGCTCTGGCTTGGTCGCAGTCCCGCTACTTTCCTTGCTACTGCCACTGACACTCATTACACCGACGTTGTCGATTGTCAATTTACTGCTGGCCGGCTTCCTCTATTTAAAACTGCACAGCTACGTGACTATTCGCGACTGGCGGCCACTGCTCGTGGCGGGAATTGGTGGTAGTTTGATCGGCACGGTTGCACTCGCTCACATTCAATTAGATTGGTTGCAACGGGGAATGGCTGTGTTCGTTGTGCTGGTGGGCATTCTGCTGTGGACTGGCGTACGCTTTCAATTGCCACCCACACAGAGGAATCAGAGTTGGATTGGCATTCTCGCTGGATTCAGTAATGGTGCATTAACTCTGGGTGGACCGCCCATTGTCTTATTCCTGAGTAATCAACAACTCGCTATATTGACCTTTCGTGCAACCCTTACCGTGTTCTTCCTTGCTTTGGCGACGACCAACGTCCTCTCCTTTACGCTGCAAGGGCGCTATACCACGGATATGTGGTCGTGGCTTATGGTACTGGTGGTGAGCGCGCTTGTGGGCGCTTGGTGTGGTCACAAAGTGAGCTTACAGCTGCCTGAAAAGTGGTTTCGCCACTTAACCTTGAGCGTTGTTATCGGTGCGGGTTTGTTAGTGTTACTGCGCTGGTAACGAAACTATTTGTCCCATTTTAGCGTGGTGGCGAGCAATACTTCGCGCAGACTTAAGGTGCGTGGTTCCGTTCTACCTTTGTGATTCCATTGATGACCACATAAGGCTGGTGTGAGCGATTGGCTATCGGGTCGTGCCAATTGCCAATGTTGATAACCTTGGTCATCAACCTCAAGCGACTTACCGTCAAAATCGAACCAACCAAATTGATTCAAATGCACGCGCTGCTTCGCAAAATCAATGCGGTCGATCGAATCCAATACCACCCGTTGTTGAGTTTGATTGAAGTCGTAAACCACCGTCACCACACCCAATCGAGCGCCTTTCAAGAGCCACGCTTGGAGCTTTTTACGTTGGGTTTCGGTGAAATTCAACCGTGCTTTCTGCGGTGCCTGCCAACTGGCATTTTGCTGATCCAATTCCAACGGAAACGACTGCTCGAGCATACCTCGAGCAGCTTGTTGAACATAGTATGGGACACTTTTTAAGCGGCGTTGCAAACTCACAGTAGAGGCAACATTGAGTTGTGATAAAACGAGCAATTCCCGTTCATAGAGCGCTGTGCATAGCTCAGCAAAACCACCCTGCTTGGTCAGCGGTTGAAAAATATCGCCTTGACTCATCATTGTGGTCGGATTCATTGCCCGTCTCGTTACCTTTGTTGCTCTAACCGAGCTGCCTTACGGACGTTGTCGCTTTGTTACTTTGCATTCACTTCTGAGCGACCACGATAAGGCGCCGCACCTTGCAGCTTTTCCTCAATTCGCAACAATTGATTGTACTTAGCCACACGGTCTGAGCGACACAGCGAGCCAGTTTTAATTTGTCCAGCCGCGGTGCCAACAGCTAAATCAGCAATGGTTGCATCTTCGGTCTCACCACTGCGATGGGAAATCACAGCGGTAAAGCCCGCCTCGCGCGCCATACGAATGGCTGCAAGGGTTTCTGAGAGACTACCAATTTGATTAAATTTAATCAAAATTGAATTGCCAATGCCCTGCTCGATACCACGCTTCAGTATGGCGGTATTGGTCACGAACAAATCGTCACCGACCAACTGCACTTGTGCCCCTAACCGTTCCGTCAGAATCTTCCAACCATCCCAATCACTCTCATCCAATCCATCTTCAATAGAAATGATTGGATAACGCTGGCACAAGCCGCCGAGATAATCCGCAAATTCTGCAGCAGTGAAGTGCTTGCCTTCACCCGTTAGGTGGTACTTGCCATCGCGATAGAACTCAGATGCGGCGCAATCTAACGCCAACGTCACGTCCGCACCCATGCGATAACCAGATTGTTCAACCGCTTCTACAATCACGGCCAAGGCTTCTTCATTCGATGCGAGATTCGGCGCAAAACCACCTTCATCACCCACCGCTGTGCTCAAACCACGTTTTTGCAGAACTTTTTTCAGTGCATGGAAAATCTCAGCACCCATCCGTAACCCTTCACGGAAGCTCTTGGCGCCAACGGGCTGAATCATAAACTCTTGGATATCAACATTGTTATCCGCGTGCTCACCACCGTTCAAAATATTCATCATTGGCAATGGCATGCTGTACTGACCTGCAGTACCGTTCAATTCGGCAATGTGTTCAAACAACTCCATGCCTTTGCTCGCAGCAGCCGCCTTCGCGGTAGCCAAAGAAACCGCGAGAATGGCATTCGCGCCCAAGCTTTCTTTGTTGGCCGTACCATCCAATTGAATCATTACAGCGTCAATATTGGCTTGGTCGGTTGCATCTAAACCCTGCAACGCTGGCGCAATGCGGTCCACAATGTTTGCGACTGCCGTCTCAACACCCTTACCGAGGTAACGGGCTGGATCACCATCACGCAACTCTAATGCTTCACGCGAACCTGTTGAGGCGCCACTTGGCGCTGCAGCGCGGCCCCAATGACCGTCACTCAAATAAACATCCGCCTCAACGGTTGGATTGCCCCGTGAATCCATAATCTCACGGGCTTTGATGCTTTGAATAGTTGCCATAACTCTGTCTTACTCCTTAAACGACGACGCGCACTTTAGCCGCGTCGTTGCTTCTTATACACACCAGCGGCCTCAATAAAGCCACGGAATAAAGGATGTCCATCACGCGGGGTAGAGGTAAATTCAGGATGGAATTGAGCCGCTACAAACCATGGGTGCTCAGGAATTTCAATCACTTCTACCAATCGCTTATCGAACGACCAACCGGAGATTTTCAAACCTGCGGCTTCCAGTCGCTCAATATAGGTACCATTGACCTCATAACGATGCCGGTGCCGTTCACGAATTTCGTCTTCACCATAGAGCTCATGAGCACGTGTACCCTGCTCAAGATGACAAGGCTGCGCGCCTAAGCGCATCGTGCCGCCCAGATCAGAGTTCTGGTCGCGCAGCTCTTTTTGCCCTTTTTCATCCATCCACTCGTTGATCAAACCGACCACTGGATGATCTGTTTTCGGATTAAACTCAGAGCTATTCGCACCGGTTAGCATGGCGATGTTGCGCGCGTACTCAATCAACGCAACTTGCATACCCAAGCAAATACCCAAATAAGGTATTTTCTGCTCACGAGCATACTGCGCTGCTAGGATCTTTCCTTCAATACCACGTTCACCAAATCCACCAGGTACCAGAATGGCATCAACGTCAGCCAGTTTCGCCAAACCTTTCGTTTCCAGATCTTGCGCATCAATGTAACGAATATTGACGGTTAACCGATTCTTCAAACCAGCATGGGCCAACGCCTCATTCACTGATTTATAAGCATCTGGAAGCTCAATATATTTGCCGACGAAACCAACTGTGACTTCACCGCTGGGGTTCGACTCTTGATAGAGAACCTGTTCCCACTCGCTTAGATTCGCCTCGGGGCGATCAAGTCGGAAACGACTGACAACGATTTCGTCGAGGCCTTGTGATTTCAGAATCGCTGGGATTTTGTAGATGCTATCGACATCTTTCAAACCGATGACTGCACGCTCTTCAACGTTGGTAAACAACGCAATTTTTGAACGCTCATTACCTGGTAACGCGCGGTCAGACCGGCAAATCAAAATGTCCGGCTGAATACCAATCGAGCGCAATTCTTTCACAGAATGCTGCGTTGGCTTCGTTTTCACTTCACCCGCGGCGCCGAGGAATGGCACCAGCGTCAAATGCATAAATAGCGTGCGATCACGGCCGACTTCAGTCCCGAGTTGGCGGATGGCTTCTAAAAAGGGTTGTGACTCGATGTCACCCACAGTACCGCCGATTTCGACAATCGCGATATCAAACCCGTCGCCGCCGTCAACAATGCGCCGTTTGATTTCATTAGTAATGTGCGGAATGACCTGAATAGTCGCACCGAGGAATTCACCTTTTCGTTCACGGCGAATAATGTCTTCGTAGACACGTCCAGCGGTAAAGTTATTCTTGCGCGACATCCGCGTGCGGATAAAGCGCTCGTAATGACCAAGGTCGAGGTCAGTTTCAGCACCATCTTCGGTGACAAAAACTTCACCGTGCTGAATGGGACTCATAGTCCCTGGATCGACGTTGATATAGGGGTCGAGTTTGAGGATCGTAACCTTGAGGCCACGTGCTTCGAGAATTGCCGCCAATGAAGCTGCAGCAATACCTTTACCCAGCGAGGATACTACTCCGCCGGTGACGAAAATATAGTTAGTTGTCATGTGAGACCTAAGTCGTCAGGTTGATTCGGGAATTGCTTTAAGACGGGAAAATAGTATACCCGAGGCATTGCGATCCGACAATCAAAACTGCGTTATTCGTCTTGTTTTACTTTTTGCCAGTAGCGTTCTAATTCGGTCAGATTCAAATCAGACGGTGCTTGACCAACAGCCGCGAGCTCACGTTCAATGGCTTGAAAGCGTTGCTGAAATTTTTGATTGGTGCGCCGCAGAGCCTGCTCTGGATGAACCTGAACATGGCGAGCTAAATTGATCACAGCAAATAATAGGTCGCCGATTTCGCCCTCTAATGCTTCCTGATCACGGTTCGTAAGTTCTACTTCTACTTCGTCCAGCTCTTCGCGAATCTTCGCGACCACCGGTTCGGTAGAATCCCAATCAAAACCAACACTAGCGGCACGTTTCTGCAGTTTCAAGGCGCGTAACAAACTCGGTAATTGTTCAGGAATATTGGCAAAAACTGTCGATTCGGTCGCTTGCGACTGCTGTTTTTCTGCGCGTTCTTCTTGTTTGATCGCTTCCCACCGCGTCTTGATCTCAGCTTGACTCGGGCGCGCTTCGTGAGCGCCCAGTGGGCTACCATCGGCATGGAATACGTGCGGATGACGACGAATCAACTTCGTTGCCGTTTGCATCGCCACATCGTCAAAATCAAAATGACCAGACTCTTCCGTCAAGCGCGTGTAAAACACAACCTGAAACAGGAGATCACCAAGCTCATCCTTGATTTCTGGATAGTGACCATCGGTGAGCGCCTGTGCCACTTCATAGGTTTCTTCAATGGTATACGGAATCAAACTCGTTAACGTCTGTTCCAAGTCCCAGGGACAGCCCGTTTCAGGATGACGAAGGTGTTCCATCACACGCACTAATGCCGCGACCCCAGGAAACTCTGCTGAGCTTGATTTATTGCTTCGTTCGGTCAACGCGATGTACCCCTTTCACCTGCTGTAAGCGCCCTAAAATCCGCGTCAACGCCTCATTTGAATCAACAATGAGACCCAGTGCAATTCGTGCTTGTTGGCTCAGCGAGTCCAACTGCGAATCCAATTGCACAACGGCTGCCTTTTCGTGCGCCAAAATACTGGTAATATCATGCAGCAAGCCCGTTCTATCATTCGCATCGATGGTTAAATCAACGCGATAATTACCACTTTCACGGGCGCTCCAACGCACCGCTAAACCCCGTTCTGGATGTTGTTCGAGAATATGTTCCAACTGTTCACAATCAGCTCGATGCACCGAGACTCCGCGGCCTTGCGTCACAAAGCCCATGATAGGTTCACCGGGCAAGGGTTGGCAGCACTTCGCAAACTGCACTAACAAGTTACCGATGCCTTCCACGGTGACATCACTTTGTTTGCCGGCCTTCCCTGACTTCGCTGCTGGTTTAGCGCGAGCGGTGAGTCGCTCTAAGCGCTCTGCCGAGGCGCTTGCTGAAGTCTGCGGACGTAATTGATTCACTACTTGATGCAAGCGGACGTCACCGGCACCAATCGCAGCCAGCAAGTCATCGAGATGCTGCATGTTAAAGCGCTCGAGCACCTGCTCCGCTTGTCCCACGGGCACATTAATTTTGGCGAGTTCCGCTTCTAAGCTTTCTTTACCGGCGGCAATATTCTTGTCACGATCGAGCTTCTTGAAGTAGGTTTGCACCTTGCTGCGCGCCCGCGCGGTGTTTAAATAGCCTAGACTCGTATTTAGCCAGTCTCGCCGTGGTTGGGCCGATTTCTGAGTCAGGATCTCAATTTTCTCGCCATTCTGGAGCTGATAAGTAAATGGGACAATGCGCCCGTCTACCTTCGCACCGATACAACGATTGCCCACTTGTGAGTGGATGTAATAGGCAAAATCAAGTGGTGTGGCACCCGCCGGCAAGTCAATCACTTCGCCCTTGGGCGTAAACACATAGACGCGGTCTTCAAATACTTGTGAACGAATTTCAGCCACTAACTCATCGTTCTCGGCCATATCTTCTTGCCACGCCAGCAATTTACGTAGCCATGCTATCTTTTCCTCAAATCCATGCCCTTTGCCCGCAGTTGAGCCTTCTTTGTATAACCAATGCGCTGCAACACCGAGCTCTGCATCATCATGCATGGTCTGGGTGCGGATCTGAATTTCAATGTGCTTCCCTGCCGGACCGGCCACCACCGTATGAATCGACTGGTAACCATTCGCTTTGGGTGTGGCAATATAGTCGTCAAATTCAGATGCAATATGCCGGAATAAGCTATGCACGACGCCCAGCGCCGCATAACAATCTTTTAGGCTGCGGGTAATAATACGGACGGCTCGAATATCGTATAACTGATCGAATCCAAGATGCTTTTTCTGCATCTTTCGCCAAATTGAATAGATATGTTTCGGGCGGCCATAGATGTCGGCTTCAACACCCTCGTCCAGCAGTCGAGTTTGCACTTGTTGTACAAAGTCTTGAATGTAGGTTTCACGGTCGACACGGCGCTCGTGTAACTGTTGCGCAATGGCCTTGTAGGTTTCTGGATTCAAATAGCGGAAGGCAAGATCCTCTAGCTCCCACTTGAGTTGGCCAATACCCAGGCGATTGGCTAACGGCGCGTATATTTCTTGGCATTCTTTGGCGGCTAAAACGCGGGTTTCTTCATCCAGACTTTTCACTTCGCGCAGGAAGCAAACACGTTCAGCAAGTTTAATCAGTACTGCGCGAACATCGGCCACCATCGCCAATAGCATGCGCCGCACATTATCAATTTGAGCCGTGTTGGGTTTGCCGTGCTGAAAGTGCTGCAGCTCACTAATGGTCTGCATTTGCTGAACGGCTTGGATCAAGTGGACGATAGGCCCGCTGGTTTGCTCTTCAACTGCGTCTAATTGAATGACACCGGCTTCTAATGCCGGTTCAAACAGGGCGGCTACCAATGAATCATGATCAAGATTCAATGTGCCTAATATTTCCACCATCTCCTGCCCTTTTAAGAGCAAGCCAGGTCGCTTTTTACAGTGTTGGGTGAGCCAATCCGAATGCGCTTTGATGGCTTCTGCGCGCGCACTAGCAGGCACTGCAGCTAACCAATTCCCATGTTGCTGCGGCTTATCGACATGGGTACTTCTGACCAACACCACGGTTACGACTCCCGTTCAAACCAAACGATAGTCTCAATGTGATGGGTCTGCGGAAACATGTCAACCACTTGTGCCTGCTTGATGCGATAACCATGCTCATGCAAGTAACCTGCATCACGCGCTAGCGTATCTGGCGCACAAGAAACATAAATAATACGAGGTATTTCTCGCTTCGCCAACATGGTAACAGCATGTTGGGCACCGCTCCGCGCCGGATCTAATAATGCCTTGGTGTAGCGAGGCTCGGCAGCGGGTAGCGTTATCTGCGGCTGATTTAAATTGGCTTGTATGGCAGTCCCATTGTGGCCATGACCCAAAGCTTCGGTGAGATTCGCTTGCAAGCGCTCAACCATGCGTCCCACCCCTTCAACTGCGGTGAGTTTCGCACCGGTTGCGGCAATCGGAATACTGAAGTTGCCGGTGCCAGCATAAAGTTCGAGAATAGCATCCTCTGGACGTGGATCTAACCAACGGAGTGCTTGTTGAACCATGCCTTCGCTGATTGCGGCGTTCGCTTGAATAAAGTCGCCTGGTGCATAGGGCAATTCATACTGCTGCTGTTTCGCTGGCGTATCAATCGCCGTTGAATAACGCGGCAATGTCGGCGCACCTGCAATAGGCAGTGACTCGCCATTATCAAGCTGAAACCATAAAGCAACGCTGTGAGTATCGGCAAATGCTTCCAGCAAGAAGCGATCATCATCACTCAATGCGCTTATTTGCCAATCACTCAAACGCAAGACCACCACCGGCGCTGACGCAGCGTATAATTCAATATGCCCGAGCCAACGCAACAGAGTGAGTTTCGGCAGCAGTGTCTGCAACGGAACCAGGAGTTGATTTAACACTGGCTCCAGGACCATACAGTCATGAATAGCGACAATATCTTTACTTTGTTTCGCTCGAAAACCGAGTTTTAACGTTTGGCGCTTGGCGTTCCAGTACACCGCCAAACGGCTGCGACGGCGATAACCGAACGCCTCGCCAGCGAGCGGCGGCAGCCATGATTCGGGTTGGGTACCAGCAAACTTTTGCAGTAGCTCATCAACCACTTGCTGCTTGTGGCTGCGTTGCTGGCTGAGCTCGAGGTGCTGCAAGTCACAGCCACCACACTGCTGATAGAACGCACAGGGCGGTTCCACTCGTTGCTCAGAGGGCGTCACAATTTGAATCAAACGCGCAGTGTACTTACCATCATTTTGATACCGAATACTATCGCCTGGGAGCGCACCATCAATGAAACGGGTGCCCTGCGGTGTGCGCACCACACCGCGACCTTGATGATCAAGCCCAACTACAGGAGTCGGGGCACTGCTTTTTGCGGGCGGTTGACGACGCTTCGCTTGCCGATAAATCTGTGCCATTAGCCCTGCTTCAGAAGTGCCTGTTGGCGTGCGGATACCATCAATGCTTTCATATCGCGCACAGCACGATCAAGCCCTACTAATACGGCACGAGCAATGATGGCATGACCGATATTTAACTCCACTAATTCAGGAATCGCGGCAATAGGGGCTGTGTTGTGATAGTGCAAACCGTGTCCGGCATTGACCTGCAAGCCTGCCGAATGCGCGTATTGAATACCTTCTATTAAGGTTGCCAGTGCCTGTTGTTGCGCTTTCTCAGACCCTTGTTCTGCGTAATGTCCGGTGTGAATTTCGATAATCGGCGCGCCACAGTCGAGTGCAGCATCAATTTGTTCGCGCTGGGCATCAATAAATAGTGACGTTTCAATACCGGCGTCAGCTAACCGTTCGACTGCTGCTCTAATTTTGTCGCGTTGCCCGGCAACATCTAAGCCGCCTTCTGTAGTCAGTTCCTCGCGTTTTTCTGGAACCAGACACACATACGCAGGTTTAATGCGACAGGCTATGGCCAGCATCTCATCCGTGACTGCCATTTCTAGATTCATCCGCGTTTGCAGGGTGTCCGCGAGCATCTCAACGTCACGGTCACGAATATGCCGTCTGTCTTCTCGCAAATGAATCGTAATTCCGTCCGCACCCGCCTGTTCTGCCAGTGCAGCAGCAGTAACAGGGTCGGGATAAGACACGCCCCGCGCATTACGAACTGTCGCTACATGGTCAATATTCACACCCAACAGAATGGGATAATGTTCAGGTATCATGTGTTGTATCCTTGACCGATTTAGTTTGCCCTTGAAATAGCGAGCGAGAACGCAGTGGCTGGCTGCCCAAATACGGTTGTAAAGCGGCTCGCATGATATGTTTCATCAGCCGCAATAACCGCTCATCGCTCACTTCAAAATCATGAATCTTCAACAAATCGACTCCGTCGAAGGCGCCCTGCAATGACTCAACAAAACCATATTCCGCTCGAAAATCGTAGCGCTTCAACGGTTCGATAGCAGCCCCAGATTCAGCATCATGAAGCCAGTCAAACGCATGTCCAGAATGCTGTAACAACTGCCATTCGAAACGCCGCAACAACGGTTCTACATGCTCAGCTTCTTGCAGCAACTGCAACGATTCTTGATAGTCGTCGAACAATGCATCGTTTGCTTGGTATGGGGTCGTAAGCCGCTGTATGAGCTCATTCAGATAAAAACCGCTATAGAGTTGTCGGCCCGCCAATTGCAAAGCTCCGGCAGAACTCTCTGCATGCGTGAGTGTTTGGAGGTCATGGCGGCCACGAGTTTCGATCGTTAACGGAACAAACGGCTGAAGAATACTACGCCAAGGACTCTTGGGACGTTTTGCGCCTTTGGCGACCACCCGCATACGGCCTTGTGTACGGCTATAGAGCTCAACAATGAGACTCGTTTCCTGATAAGGCCACCGATGCAAAACAAAGGCCGCCTCCACAGCTATTCCTCGCCGTATCCGAGACTACGCAGTGCTCGCTCGTCATCCGCCCAACCTGACTTCACTTTCACCCAGAGCTGTAAATGAACTTTACTGCCAATGAGCGGCTCTAGATCACGTCGCGCTTCACTACCGATCGTTTTTAGCTTACTTCCACCGGCACCAATGACCATGCGTTTTTGGCCTTCTCGCTCAACCAAAATCAAGGCATGAATATGCGTGGTCCCATTCGGGGCCGTTTTAAATTGTTCGATTTCAACCGTAGCGCTATAGGGCAGCTCATCACCAGTAAAACGCATCAGCTTTTCCCGAATAATTTCTGCTGTCATGAAACGCAGCGAACGATCGGTTACATAGTCTTCAGGGTAATGATGGGCGCCAGGCTTTGCATATTTGTGCACGATTGTACGCAACGCCTCAACTTGCTCACCGGTTTCCGCGGACAACGGAATAATTTCTGCAAAATCATGTCGCTGCGCCAATTGCTGTAATTGCGGCAACAAGGCACCTTTGTCTTTGGCTAAATCAATCTTATTCACAACCAAAATCACCGGCCGCTGAGTGCGCTTCAAAGTGGTTAGCACCAGTTCGTCGTCGGGTGTCCACTTGGTCGCCTCAACCACAAATAAAATGACTTCGACGCCACTGATCGAGCTGGTTGCCGCGCGATTCATGAGTCGATTCATGGCACGCTTTTCTTCCTGATGTAGGCCCGGTGTGTCCACGTACACAATTTGTCGTGAGCCTTCCGTTTCAATACCCAAAATGCGATGGCGCGTGGTTTGTGGCTTACTGGAAGTGATGCTGATTTTTTGACCCAACAGTTGATTCAATAAGGTCGATTTACCCACATTCGGGCGACCGACAATGGCAACAAATGCCGACTCTTGATCTGGATCTGACATCTCAGCTAATAGGTTTTCAATATTCATTTCGATAGCTCCAAGTCCAATTTTTCGAGGACTTGCTGTGCAGCGGCTTGTTCAGCTTTGCGCCGACTGGTTCCGGTACCCATAACAGGCTTGTCGATGCCTGCAACAGTACAAGAAACGGTAAATTGTTGGTTGTGTGCTTGCCCTTGCGTGCTTACCACTTGATAGTCAGGTAAGGGTTGTTGGCGCCCTTGCAGATATTCTTGTAGCCGCGTTTTTGGGTCTTTGTGCGTTGCACCCGGTTGAATCGTCGCTAGTTTGTCAGCAAACCACCCCAGCACTACCGGACGACAGGTTGGCAAGTCACTTTCCAGATACATGGCACCTAAGAGCGCTTCAATACCATCGGCTAAAATCGACTCACGCCGATTCCCACCACTTTTCATTTCACCGGGACCTAACACGAGAAACTTCCCGAGTTCAAAGCGCTGCGCAACTTTGGCAAGCGATCGACCACAAACCAAGGTTGCACGCATGCGGCTTAAATCACCTTCGTCTATGCGTGGAAACCGCTCGAACAACGCTTCGCTGATAATAATACTCAGCACCGCATCACCAAGGAACTCAAGACGTTCATTGTGCGTCGCAGAAGCACTGCGATGCGTTAGTGCGCGCTGTAAACGTTCACGGTTCTGAAATTGGTAACCGAAAACACGTTCTAACTGTTCTACTGGAGGCTTCGGAATACTCAAAATTACTCCACAGTTCCCAAACGATGCCAACGAATACCTGTTGGGATCCAGCTGGGCAGGAATCGATTAGAGCTCTGATCAAACTCAAAACTCATCCAAATAAATACGGCGCGGCCGACTAAGTTCTCTTCTGGAACAAAACCCCAATAGCGGCTGTCCTCGGAATTATCACGATTGTCACCCATCGCAAAATAATGCCCTTCAGGGACAATCCACTCATCGACTGCTGTTGCTCTATCCGGTTGCTGATAATAATAGCTCACGCGCGGGGAAACGCTCGGGTCAATGAGAATATCGTGGGTCACATCACCGAGTTGCTCGCTATAACGCTCGAGCGGTCGAGAACCGTTGAAGTACACTTCTTCTTGGGGCTCGATGTTTTTCGCAACCACTTGAATTTGCGGGCACTCTTGTTGCCCATCGACGCACGCAGGCTCGAGATACAAAGTTTTATTGCGATAAATAATACGGTCACCCGGAACACCGACGATGCGTTTGATGAAATCAACGGACGGTTGTGGTGGGAATTTAAACACCGCAATATCACCGCGCTCGGCTTGTCCCACTTCAATCAGCTCATGTCGCCAAATCGGATCACGCAGACTGTAGGCAAACTTTTCCACCAAAATAAAGTCGCCATCGAGCATCGTCGGCATCATTGACGCCGACGGAATTCGAAAAGGCTCGTATAAGAAACTGCGCAAAATCAGAATCACAAAGAGGATCGGAAACACCGACTGACAGAACTCGGCGACTCGTCCTTGCGGTGCAATTCGCTGTTGCGCATCTTCACTTAAAGTTTCTTGCAAGCGTTCTTCTTCTGCCGTGATCTTGGCTTGTCGTTGCGGTTTGTTCACCCGCGCGTCATACCACCAAATCAATCCTGCCAAGATGGTCACGACCGTCAGCAGAATAGAATAGATATTTGCCATGCGCTATTTCCCTACTTTTAACACTGCAAGAAACGCCTCTTGAGGCACCTCGACATTGCCGAGTTGCTTCATCCGTTTCTTCCCTTCTTTTTGTTTTTGTAACAATTTCTTCTTCCGGCTTACATCGCCACCATAACACTTCGCGATAACGTTTTTCCGCAATTGCTTCACTGTCGAGCGAGCAATAACATGGGTTCCAATAACCGCTTGAATCGCAATATCGAACATTTGTCGTGGGATCAGTTCGCGCATCTTCTCGACCAATTCACGGCCACGTCCCTGCGAATGATCACGGTGAGTAATCATAGCGAGCGCATCGACGCGTTCTTGGTTGATCAGGATATCAACGCGCACCATATCCGCTTCTTGGAAGCGTTTAAAATGGTAATCCAACGACGCATATCCGCGACTCGTTGATTTGAGTCGGTCAAAGAAGTCCATAACGACTTCAGCCATTGGTAATTCATAAGTGATAGCCACTTGCTTGCCGTGGTACAGCATTTTGGTTTGAACACCACGCTTATCCACACACAATGTAATGACATTACCCAGATATTCCTGTGGCACCAAAATATTAGCCTCTACAATGGGCTCATAAATGGTTTCGATATCATTCACAGGAGGCAGATTGGATGGATTATCGACCATCACTTCCTTGCCATCTTTGCGCACGACTTTATACACAACCGTCGGCGCCGTCGTAATCAGGTCAATATCATATTCACGTTCCAGTCGCTCTTGGATAATTTCCATGTGCAACATACCCAAGAATCCACAGCGGAAGCCGAAGCCTAGTGCCGACGAATTCTCTGGCTCATAAAATAATGACGCATCATTCAACGATAATTTGCCGAGTGCATCTCGGAAGCTTTCATAGTCTTCCGACGAAATCGGAAACATCCCCGCGTAGACCTGCGGTTTTACTTTCTTGAAACCCGGTAACGGTTGTTCCGCCGGCGATTTTGCTAACGTCAGCGTATCCCCTACTGGCGCTCCCAAGATTTCTTTGATGCCAGCAATCACAAAGCCTACCTCGCCACAGCGGAGAATGCCGGACTCGGTCGCTTTGGGTGAAAAGAAGCCGACTTTATCAATTTGATACACTTGCCCTGTCGACATGACTTTCATCTTATCGCCAGCACGCAAAGTACCATTCTTGACGCGAACCAAGGACACCACACCTTGGTAGTTATCGAACCACGAATCAATAATCAGTGCCTGCACAGGTGCGTCCGGATCACCTTGTGGTGGTGGTATTTGGCGAACAATGCGTTCCAGCACATCATCAATACCAATACCGGTTTTTGCGGAACACTGCACCGCATCGATGGCTTCGATTCCAACAATGTCCTCAATTTCTTCTGCAACCCGCATCGGATCGGCCTGTGGCAAGTCGATTTTATTGAGAATCGGCACCACTTCCAAATCCATGTCCAGAGCGGTGTAACAGTTCGCTAGAGTTTGTGCTTCCACACCCTGCGCCGCATCAACGACTAACAACGCCCCCTCACAACCGGCTAAACTGCGCGATACCTCATAGGAAAAGTCCACGTGTCCCGGTGTATCGATAAAGTTTAACTGATAAGTTTCGCCGTCTTTCGCCGTGTAATGCAACGTCACACTTTGGGCTTTGATCGTGATACCACGTTCACGTTCCAAGTCCATGGAGTCCAACACCTGTTCTGCCATCTCACGCGCAGTCAGACCGCCGCAATGTTGAATCAGTCGGTCAGACAGAGTCGACTTGCCGTGGTCAATGTGCGCGATGATAGAAAAGTTACGAATATTCGTTTGCTTGAACGCCTGTGCGGGCATTAATGCACCTCAACAACTGATTAATTTGCAAGAAATAGAAGAATGCGCCGATCATACTGATTATGACGCCAGGAACAAAGGAATTTCGGGAGATTTGCGTCTAAATCATGCCCATAAACGGCATAATCTTATGCCGATGTGCGCACCGGCTGTATGGTCAATAATTGGTTGACCCGCAGATCATGGTGTTTTAGAAAGCGCTTCAAGCTCCAAAAACTCAGTCCAAACGCGAGTAAAGAGGCCAAGATCACGGCACCCTCAGGCCACTGCAGTGCTGATGTGGTGAGTACCGCAGCGCCCAGTAAGGCAGCCAACGGAGTGCCATAAAGCAATAACGATAATTTGGTGAGCGCTGTCTCTGGAAGTAATAATTCGACCATTTCGCCGGCACGGAATTGCCCCTGTTTAGGTTTGGCAATACGAAATTCCGCGCGGCGGTCGGAGAATGCTTTAGAAATAATTCCCGCACCACAGGTATTTTGTTGCTGACAACTGCCACACCCCGTCTTCAGTTGCGTGCTAACCAGCAGATAATCGGCTTCAACCGCGACAATGTGGGCATGCTCGCGAATCATGACGGATTCGCCACGCGGATACTGTCTGCAATCCGATTTAACGTTTCGACCGGTAACTTACCGACGACAGTAATGGCAAAATTCTGCCGTTGCGCGGTAACCAATGACTCAGGTCCCTGAATGGACAAATTGGGCAAATTCACATCACTGACCGGTGACACATAAATAGAAACGTCGGTCAGCCCATCACTGTACAAAAAGTAATCCGCCGGCACGTTGGTTTCCAATAATCGACGGTGGTTTTTCCGCTGTAATTCAAAACCTCCCGGCAACCAATCCACCATCACGCCATAACTGGTATCTGTCATTTGTTGTAACTCAAACAGCCGCGGCGGACGCTGTACACCACGCAAATCGGCGAGCGATACAGGTAACTCCGAGCGCACTTGGAACGATGTCAATTGCACTTGCTCAAGGACTTCACCTTGCGGCGTAGTCATTTGCATTTTCAACAACATACCGGTCTCACGATCCACCCAGAGTCCGTAATGATAGCGGCTGTTATCGCGACTGACTAAGCGGAGAAATTGCGTATTACGACCCGTCACGCGCATGCCTGTTCCAGCAATCACTTGATAGAAATCGCTCAGTGTCGAAAAGCGCTGATAAAAGGCCGCAGGCAACAAGCCATAGGTTACGTCGCTCTGTAACGAATAGGAATTATCAGACGGTTGAAAATAATAAGATGTCGTATCACCAAGGCGCAGAATGCGAACATCAGCACCATTCAATTGCACCAGCAGTTCAACCTCGAGACCATCAGCGTGCCGGCCATGCAACCACAACAGTGGCTGAATGCGGTCGCCCTGAGTATGTACTAAGGTAGCTTCGAAGTTTAATTGCCGCAGTGCTTGGCTCATGCGATTGAACCACTGCACACCCATCGCCTCTGGGGTTGCCACAGCCATGGTGGCCATCGCTTCAGGCGTCGGCTGCGTGAGTGCTTCACTGGTTTGTTGCGCTGGAGTGTCTGTCTCTGTAGCGAGGGCTACAGCTTGGGCATTCAGAGGGGTTGGGAAACAAAGCATGGCAGCCGCTATCAACCCGACACCGGCGGCCGTTGCACCCAGTTTAATCATTCGTTGGTTTTTCACTCTCACTAGCACTGGTAGACTCGCCACGATCTTGTTGTTTCGCCTGCAATGATAACTGCAATTGACGCTGATGATCGAGCATGTAAGCCTGTAATAATTGTCGCTGCTGAGCAACTTCTGCTGCTGACGGACCATTGTCCGGAACCACTGTATTAAAACTCACAGGGTTACGACCACCTAATGGATTCGTCACCAATGCAGGTTCCATTGATTCTGTAGCGGCACCGTTATCCAGCACCGGCTGTTGAATACTTAACACCGCAACCACAGCCACACTGGCTGCAATGGCAACACTCGACAGTGGTTTCAACCACCGTAATGCTGCCTTGCTCTGTGCTTGGCCAGCACCGAGTTCCGGCTTAATCACTGCGTTTGGTGCAGCTTCAGCGGCAATCGCAACGGCTACTTGGGCACTAATATCTACCGATTGACCCGTTCGTACCGTGTCACGAACAACATGACCAATCAGTGCATAGCGCTGCCATGTCGCTGTCGCTTCTGAGTCAGCTAACAACGCATCTAATTCGCTATGATTCTCACCGTCGAGGTGATCATCTAATAGCGCTGATACGTGTTCATTGCTGCATTTAGGCATAGTGTTTCCTTGCGTCATGTCGTTTTCGTTAGCGCTCTAATAACGGGCGAAGTTGCTGATCAATGGCTTCTCGAGCGCGGAAAATCCGTGAACGAACCGTACCAATTGGACAATCCATTTCAATCGCAATTTCTTCGTACCCTAATCCGTCCAATTCACGCAAAGTAATAGCTCGGCGCAAATCTTCTGGCAAGTTATCGATGGTTCGCATCACTACATCACGAATTTCATCGGTTAATAATAAATTTTCTGGAGAAGCGGAATCTTTTAACGCGCCGCCACCCTCATAATATTCTGCTTCACCTGCATCGACATCACTGGCAGGTGGTTTGCGCCCTTGCGCAACTAAATAATTCTTCGCTGTATTGACCGCAATACGATACAACCACGTGTAAAATGCACTTTCACCTCGAAAGTTTTCCAGTGCTCGATAAGCTTTCACAAAAGTTTCTTGAGCTACATCAGGTACATCAGCAGATTGCTTTACATACCTTGAAATCAGACTCATCACTTTGTGTTGGTACTTTTTGACCAACAGATCAAAAGCTCTCGGGTCACCTTGTTGTACGCGCTCGACCAATACCTTGTCGGTTTCGTGTTCGCTCATCCGAGCCTGTTCTCCTCAACCCTTGGCTACTTCAGATTTTAGGCCCGTCGCGTGATTGTCAGTTATGACCGACGCTCAGGTAAAAAGTTCGCAAAAAATCTGCAAAAGAGTAAAATCGATTCTATTCAATAGGCCACGCAGCGAATTTTCGCCTTAGATATCCCTACTTTATGGAACGAATCCCTGATTTTCAATGTGATGTTTTGATCATCGGTAGCGGTGCTGCCGGCCTCACCTTAGCACTGCAACTCGCCTCAGACGCCGACGTTATCGTCATTTCTAAAGGGCCTCTTACTGAGGGCTCTACTTACTATGCGCAAGGCGGTATTGCCGCTGTGTTCGATGAGAATGATAGCATTGAAAGCCATATTGAGGATACGCTGATTGCAGGTGCCGGTATTTGTGAAATGGATGCCGTTGAATTTACCACCCGCCATGCTCGCGAAAGTTTGCAATGGCTGATTGATATGGGTGTCGGTTTCGACCAAGTTCCCGCAAGTGGTGGCGAAGCGAAATATCATTTAAATCAAGAAGGTGGACATAGCCACCGACGCATCTTGCACGCGGCTGATGCGACTGGACGTGCCGTACAAACAACGCTCGTTGAGCAAGTGAAACTGCACCCTCGCATCAAAGTGCTCGAACGCTACAACGCTGTCGATCTGATTACCGAACGGCACACCCGCGGTGCTCGCGGTTGTTATGGTGCTTACATCTGGAACCGACTGGCTGAACGAGTCGAAACAGTAGCAGCAAAATTTGTTGCCTTAGCCACTGGCGGCGCCAGCAAAGTCTATCAGTACACCAGTAATCCCGATGTAGCCAGTGGCGATGGTATTGCTATGGCTTGGCGCGCGGGTTGTCGCGTTGCCAATATGGAATTTAACCAATTCCATCCAACCTGCTTGTTCCATCCCAATGCGCAGACATTTTTGTTGACCGAAGCCTTACGAGGCGAAGGTGCTTTGTTAAAACGCCCAGACGGGTCACGCTTTATGCCTGAATTTCACGAGGCAGCCGAACTGGCTCCGCGAGATGTCGTGGCTCGCGCAATCGACTTTGAAATGAAGCGGCTCGGTGCAGATTGCATGTACCTCGACATTTCCCACAAGCCGGCAGACTTTGTGCGTGCGCACTTCCCCACTATTTATGAAAAATGTCTAGGGTTAGGTTTAGACATTACCAAACAGCCGATGCCCGTGGTTCCGGCCGCGCACTACACCTGTGGTGGCGTCAAAACCGATTTAACCGCACAAACCGATTTACCGCATTTATATGCCATTGGTGAGGTTGCTTATACCGGCTTGCACGGCGCTAATCGAATGGCGAGTAACTCGTTACTGGAATGCTTGGTATTTGCGCAAGCGGCGGCGGTTGATATCAAAACTAAACTCGCGACAGCCCAACGCCTCGAGCACTTACCCTCGTGGGACGAGAGCCGAGTCGGTGATTCCGACGAAGAAGTCATCATTCAGCACAATTGGCATGAACTGCGCTTATTTATGTGGGACTACGTCGGCATTGTGCGGACAACCAAACGTCTTGAACGCGCGCTGCGCCGCATTGAGCTGCTGCAACAAGAAATCCAAGAATATTATCGGAACTTCCGAGTCAGTAACAATTTACTCGAACTGCGGAATTTGGTGATGGTGGCTGAACTGATTGTGCGCAGTGCTATGGAACGTAAGGAGAGTCGCGGCCTCCACTACATACTCGACTACCCCGAGTTGGCCGAGGACTCAGGTCCAACGATCCTCACGCCACAACAATAGTAGTCGTCGCAGTCGGTGCCATTGTTGTCGGCCTAAAGCCTTGCGGTTCAGGTACAACCAACGGCTCTGTTTGAGGGCTCCACACCTGCGGTGCAGACGAATAAAAGCCCAGTTAGCGATACACCAACTGTGCTTTTCTGCCAGCCAAGGTTGTTGGGGCTTCCCGCCAGCACCAGACAGCTCCAGCCATTCCCGCTGCTGCAACTGAACTCCCCAGATTACGGGCTCTTGCCATGCAGTGCGAGTACTCGCAAATAAACAGTAGGGACCTGACATTTACACTTTAACGCGGCGTAATATCACCTGCACCATTTCGGCTAAGTCCGGATCTGGGCAAGCTTGATGCCCCATAAACCAGGCAAACAAATCAGGGTCATCGCAAGTCAGTAGTCTCCGAAACTTCTCTTGTTGCTCAGCAGGCAAATCATCGTAGGCTTCGTCAACAAACGGACGAAACAATACGTCTAATTCCAACATTCCTCGACGACAAGCCCAACGCATACGATTTTTATCACGCAACAATTCAGCACTTTGTTGTAGCTTTTCCATGAGGATTCCTTTTATCCCGTGTTTCAACCCTTGTATAATGAGCAATCGTCCCCACCTATATGCCTATGACACTTTTGGGTGGTCACTCGCGGTAATCATTCGCGAGAGCTCCGAAGGTTTGCACGACTATTTAATACGAGGTGATTGTGTTAGCACCAGAGTTTACCAAAGCTCCACCTGAATACGTAACCGTTTCTCTGAAAGATTATGCGGTGATCGAATTACAGGGGCCAGAAACCGATAAGTTTCTGCAAGGTCAGTTGTCCTGCGATCTGAACCAATTGCAGGACAATAATTGGTTGTATGCTGCGCATTGCGACAATAAAGGTAAAATGCTGAGTACCTTATGGGTGACTCGCTTCGCCTCCAGTGTGCTGCTGATATCATCACAAGCAGCCATTGCCGCAAGTCTCGCGCAACTGCAAAAATACGGCGTATTTAGTAAAACTGAGATTACTGCCGGTACAGATTTTCAACTATTTGGTGTGTTTGGCACCGCAGCACCAGCTCGAGTTGCTGAATGGCTACAAACACCATTGCTTGATGGCCAGCATACGGCTACCCAGACTGAACATAGCGTCGTGCTGAATCTCGGCGCAGAACCTGATCAATACCTTTTGGTGACCCGTGGCCACGAGCTGCCCACCAATTCGCCTGCTGAGTACTGGCAGGCGCTGGAAATCGAACGCGGTCGTGCTACCCTGCAAGAGGGTACCGTGCTCGAATTCGTACCACAGATGCTAAACGTGCAAGCGTTAGCGGGAATTAGCTTTACTAAAGGCTGCTATATCGGCCAGGAAACAATTGCTCGGATGCACTATCTGGGCAAACAAAAGCGCGCTTTATTCCGGCTCCGCGGGAAAGGTTCAATGGTGGCTCCAGGAGCTATTATTGAACAACAACTCGGAGAGAATTGGCGCCGTGCGGGTACGGTAATTAATGCAGTGAGCCGTGCCGATTATCCACTCGATATGCTGGCCGTATTGCCGAGCGATAGCGAAGCGACCACGGTCTATCGAGTGAAGGATGATGACGCAAGTTTCTTGGAAATTTACCCACTGCCATATAACTTGGATGAATCATGAGTCAAACCATTAGCCAAGACAAAGTTGTCGGCATTCACTACACCGTAAAAACCGCTGAAGGCCAAGTGCTGGATCAATCAAAAGAAGGGAACCCATTACAGTTCATCTTCGGTCGAGGCATGCTGATCAAAGGTTTAGAAGACGCTCTTGCAGGTAAACCTTCTGGTGAAAAATTTGTCGCTGACATTGCTGCTGCAGATGCCTACGGCGAGCGTCATGATGGGCTTATTCAGACCGTCCCACGCACCCTATTTGGTGACAACGAAGTCGCACCTGGCATGCAGTTTCGTGCCAGCACTGACAACGGTGAGCAATCAGTGGTTATCGTTGAAGTGTCTGATGACGAAGTCACTGTCGATGGCAATCACCCACTAGCGGGTGTTGCGTTAACTTTTGACGTTGAAATTGTCGAAGTTCGTGACGCTACCGCCAGTGAACTGGACCACGGTCACGTGCATCCAGAAGGTGATCACCACGACCACTAAGCATGCCGTTCGTGCACTGCTTATGAGAACCACAGCATCAATTTGATGCTGTGGTTTTTTATAGCTCCCCTATCCTGTCTACACACACTCTGTGCTATCGTATTCTTAACTTTCACTGACCTCGATACGTGCATCTACAATGACTCATAAATCGTCTTACTATTCCGCAGCCACGGCACTCGCGCAAGCGCTAGGTGCGCATGATCACGAATCACAAGGTGTGGTGCCTGCTATTCATATTGCGACGACCTACATTCGTGGCGCCGACAATAGTTATCCTACTGGTAATGTTTACTCGCGTGCAGATAATCCCTCATACAAACCCGTTGAAGCGCTGTTATGTGAGCTAGAACAGGGCCATGAGGCATTACTATTTAGTTCCGGAATGGCGGCAGCTACAGCAGTATTTCAAGGTCTACAGCCGGGCGATCACGTGCTGGCTCCACAGGTCATGTATTGGGCACTGCGGAACTGGTTGCTGAACTACGCAACGCGCTGGGGATTAGAAATTGAGCTCATCAATATGACCGACGTCAGCGCAGTCGAACGTCACCTACGTCCCGGTGAAACGAAATTAGTATGGTTAGAAACTCCAGGCAACCCTTTGTGGACCATTAGCGACATTGCGGCTATTGCAAAAGTTGCGAAAGCAGCTGGAGCTCGGGTTGCCGTTGACTCAACTTGCGCCACGCCACTGCTCACGCAACCGTTGCAGCTCGGTGCTGACATCGTCATGCATTCAGCGACCAAGTACCTCAATGGGCATTCAGATGTGATTGCAGGTGCATTGGTTAGTGCTGAAGACAGCGAGTTTTGGCAGCGTATTCGCGCAGTCCGCTCACAAGGCGGAGCCGTCCCGAGCCCGCATGACGCCAGTACATTGCTACGTGGTATGCGAACCATGCACTTACGGGTTCGCGAGGCCTGCACCAATGCACAGTTTATCGCTGAACAGTTGAGCCAACATCCAGCCGTTCTTGCGGTACTCTACCCGGGCTTAGCCTCTGACCCTGGTCATGCGATCGCAAAACAGCAAATGCACGGTGGTTTCGGCGGCATGTTGTCTATTCGCATGCGCGCGGGAGAAACCGCTGCCGTTCATGTCGCCGCACACACCAAACTGTGGAAACGTGCCACCTCGCTCGGCGGCGTCGAGTCTTTGATCGAGCATCGCGCCAGTGTCGAAGGACCCAGCAGCCCATGCCCGCCGGACTTATTGCGACTGTCCGCTGGCATCGAGAACAAAGACGAACTCCTTGCCGACTTACTGCAGGCCTTTCCGAGTTAAAGTCTTACATTCCGTAATAAAAAAGGGGCCACTATCGGCCCCTTTTGTTTTGATTCAGGTTTACCCTTTACGCGGTCGCATATGGGGGAACAACAACACATCACGAATCGACGGTGAGTTGGTCAGTAACATGACCAAACGGTCAATACCAATGCCTTCACCCGCTGTTGGCGGCATGCCATGCTCTAATGCGGTGATGTAGTCATCGTCATAGAACATCGCTTCGTCGTCACCCGCTTCCTTCTGTTGCACTTGATCCAGAAAGCGTTGCGCTTGATCTTCGGCATCATTCAACTCAGAAAAACCGTTCGCTAATTCACGACCACCCACGAAGAACTCAAAGCGGTCCGTAATATGCGGATCGTCGTCATTTCGACGCGCCAATGGCGATACTTCAGCCGGATAGGCGGTAATAAAGGTTGGCTGAATCAACTTGTGCTCAGCCACTGCCTCGAAGATTTCGATCTGCACTTTACCGAGACCCCAATTCGATTTGACCTGAATACCTAACTCACCGGCAAGTGCACTCGCCTGCTCTAAGGTGCTCAATTGCGCTTCCGTCGCACTCGGCAAATGTTGCAAAATCGCTTCATTCACCGTCATCCGATGGAACGGCTGACTGAAGTCATAAGCGACGCCTTCGCTTTCAAATTGCATGGAGCCAAGAATTTCTGCCGCCATACCACGCAGCATATCTTCGGTAAGATCCATCAAGTCATTGTAGTCGGCATAACCCCAGTAGAACTCGAGCATGGTAAATTCTGGATTATGACGCGTCGACAAACCTTCGTTGCGGAAGTTACGGTTGATCTCAAATACTTTCTCAAAGCCACCTACAACGAGTCGTTTCAGATAGAGCTCTGGAGCAATACGCAAGTACAGCTCCATATCCAATGCATTGTGGTGCGTCACGAATGGCCGTGCCGCAGCGCCGCCTGGGATGGTTTGCATCATCGGCGTTTCGACTTCTAAAAACTGCTTAGCCGTTAAATAACGACGAATATAATCGACAACTTTCGACCGCACGATAAAGGTATTGCGGGACTCTTCGTTGGTGATCAAATCTAAATACCGTTGGCGATATCGCGTTTCTTGGTCCGCTAAACCATGGAATTTGTCTGGCAGTGGACGCAACGCTTTCGTCAATAAGCGGACATCGTCCACTTGCACACTCAACTCACCCGTATTGGTCTTAAACAAGGTTCCCGTGGCGCCGAGAATGTCGCCCAAATCCCACTTTTTGAATTGCTCGTTGTAGAGCCCTTCGGCTAAATTGTCGCGCGCGACATAGATTTGAATCTGACCTGACATGTCCTGCAAGGTCGCAAAACTGGCTTTACCCATAATGCGACGCGTCATCATACGTCCAGCAACGGCAACGCGAATACCTTGTTCAGCCAGTGCTTCTTTTTCCAGGCCGTCAAAACGAGCGTGCAGATCAGCTGCGAGGCTGTCACGACGAAAGTCATTCGGAAAAGCAACGCCGTGCTCACGTAACGCCTTAAGTTTGGCCTTACGCTGCGCTATTTGCTCATTGACATCAACTTCTGGCGTTTGCGTTTTATCGTTCATTCTTTCGTCCTAATTTAACTGGATTGGCTTCGTGTCGAGACATTAAAGTCCAGACTTCAAGCTCGCTTCAATAAATGGGTCAAGTGCGCCATCAAGCACCGCTTGTGTGTTTCTATTCTCTACGCCCGTGCGCAGATCTTTGATTCGTGCATCATCCAATACATAGGATCGAATCTGACTGCCCCAACCAATATCCGATTTCGAATCTTCGAGCGCTTGTTTTTCCGCAAGTTGTTTCTGCAACTCCATTTCATACAATTTCGCTCGTAATTGCTTCATCGCGGCATCACGGTTTTTATGCTGAGACCGATCACTCTGGCATTGCACGACAATACCGCTGGGTTCGTGAGTAATCCGTATCGCCGAGTCTGTTCGGTTGACGTGCTGCCCACCAGCTCCCGAAGCTCGATAGGTATCCACCCGCAAATCGGCAGGATTGATCTCGATATCAATATCGTCATCCACCTCAGGATAGACGAACACCGATGCAAACGACGTATGGCGGCGATTCCCTGAGTCAAACGGTGACTTTCGCACGAGGCGGTGTACACCCGTTTCAGTGCGCAACCAGCCGTAAGCATACTCACCCTGCACTCGCACAGTCGCTGACTTGATACCGGCGACCTCACCTTCTGATAGCTCGGTGATCTCTACCTTAAATTCGTGCGCTTCAGCCCAGCGTAAATACATACGCAAGAGCATATTCGCCCAATCTTGTGCCTCGGTACCGCCGGAACCAGATTGAACATCCAAATAGCAATCAGAGGCATCATCTTTACCGGAGAACATACGCCGAAATTCTAGCGTTGCGAGTTGTTTCTCTAACTCATCCAGTTCCGCAACCGCGTCATTAAAGGTTGCTTCATCATCCGCCTCAACGGCTAACTCGACCAGTCCTTCAACGTCCTCAAGACCCTGTTGTAGCTTGTTCAGCGTTCCGACGACTTCATCGAGTGCAGCACGTTCCTTGCCTAAGGCTTGCGCGCGCTCTTGATTACCCCAGACATTGGGGTCCTCGAGTTCACGGCTGACTTCTTCTAATCGTTCAACTTTGCCTGCATAGTCAAAGATACCCCCGAAGCGCTTCGCTGCGCGTTCGCATTTCTTTGATGGCTACATAAGTTGCATTGGTCTCGAACATGTTGTTTATCTCGCCGACAATCAATCACAAAGGGGCGCTATTCTATCGTAAAGCAACAAAATGCTCTAGTTGTAGCTGCACAGAAGTACGGCCACGAAACGTATTTAATTGAACTCGGTAGGCGGCATGAATACGTTGGACGCTCGCATCAGGCCATTCTGTGGTATCTATATTGAAAGCGATGGCATCAATGGGCACTTGGGCCGGAGTTGCGAGAACGAGTTTCAAATGCTTACTGCCCACAATACGTTGTTGAATAATACCGAACTCGCCATCAAACAAGGGTTCCGGAAAACCTTGCCCAAAGGGTCCCAACGCCTGTAATTGCTGCACAAATTGTTGAGTTAAGCTCGATTCATCAAGCTCACCATCTGACCACAATACAGGCGCCAAATCAGCGCCATCAAGCCAACGTTCAGCTGTTTTTTCCAACGCTTCCTGAAACCGCTCAAGATTTGATTTCTTCAGTGTCAGCCCTGCTGCCATCGCGTGTCCGCCAAAACGCTCTATCAGCTGCGGATGATGACTGTGTACGGCTTCCAATAAGTCGCGCATGTGAATACCGGCAATGGAGCGCGCGGAGCCTTTTAAGAGGCCATCTTCTGCATCGGCAAAGGCAATAACGGGACGATGCACTTGCTCTTTTACTCGTCCCGCAACAATACCAATCACGCCCTGATGCCAGCCTTTTTGATACAGGACGACCACAGAAGGAATAGCACTGGCTGTGTAATCGGCCACATACTCGGCAGCTTGCTCTCGCATTTCGGTCTCAATCGCACGCCGTTCACGATTGTATTGATCGAGCTGTTGCGCGAGCAGCAGCGCATCAGTCTGCGTGTCAGCGAGTAAACACTCAATCCCGACAGCCATATCATCAAGTCGACCTGCGGCGTTGATGCGTGGTCCAATTGCAAAACCAAGATCGGCTGCTTGCAACTGTGCAGGTTCTCTCCCAGCCACTGTCAGCAGTGCTTGGATACCTGGTCGGCAGTGCCCAGAGCGAATTCGCTGCAAGCCTTGATGGACCAGAATGCGATTAATGCCATCGAGTTTCACGACATCGGCTACTGTACCCACCGCAACTAAATCAAGCCAATCCGCGAGATTGGGGGTCGCTAGCCCCTGTTCGCGGAGTACTTGCCGCAACGCCAACAACACATAAAAGGCTACACCCACGCCAGCGATAGATTTCGATGGAAAGCTACAATCCGGATGATTCGGATTAACGATAATCGCCGCAGCGGGCAGCTCGGGTCCGGGCAAATGATGGTCAGTAACAATGACAGGAATTCCGCAGGCTGCAGCCGCCGCAATCCCGGCATGACAAGAGATGCCGCTATCGACGGTGACGATTAATTCAGCACCCTGCTGCTGTGCATAGGAGACAACCGCGGGTGATAACCCGTATCCATCAGCAAATCGATTGGGGACGATGTAACTGACATGTTGCGCACCACAGGCTCGCAACACCGATACCATTAACGCGGTTGAGGTTGCCCCGTCGGCGTCAAAATCACCGCAGATACAAATATGTTGCTGTTCTTGGATGGCTTGCGCTAGACGTTGTGCCGCATCATGAGCCCCGCGCAGCTGGTCGACGCGCGGTAACCGTTGTGTCGTCAGTTGCAGTTCATCAATCGAGGTTACACCACGCCGAGCAATGATCTGTCGCAACAATGCCGGCATCGCAGCCGGCAAGGTTTCGATAGATTGGTCGGGATAACGCTTTATCTGCATAACAACAACGCAGCTTCTGGGTTGGGTGAAACGATTACTTATTCAACTCTTGCACCAGGCGAGATGGCGGCAGATAGCCTGGCAGCAAGCGACCGTCCGCCAACACTAACGCGGGCGTACCGCGCACACCGAACTTCTGTCCCAGTTCATAATGCTCTCGAACCGGAGTAACGCAGTTGCCTTGTTGAATTGATTGATCAGATTTAGCGCGCGTCATAGCATCTTTCGGGTCCGTGGCACACCAAATGGCATTCAATTGATTAAACGCACTGCCTTGTAAACCGCTGCGTGGCCACGCGTAATAGCGAATCGTGATGCCAGCGTCTAGATAACTGTCCATTTGTTGATGAAGTTGACGGCAATAACCACAGGTTGGATCGGTAAACACAGACACGACATATTTTTCATTCTCCGCTTTGAATTCAATTGCAGAATCCACTTGCTCAGCAAGGTTATCGCGACGCATCGAGTTCAGCGTAATGTCACTCAAGTTTTCCGGCTGTGGCCCGGTAATATCATAAATACGACCACTCATGAGCTGCTGCCCGTCTCGGCTGACATAAATCAGACCTTGATTGGTAATGACCTCATACAAACCTTGGATACTCGACTCGCGAACGGATTCAACGGCGAAACCCATACGTTGTAAATGACTAGTATCCAAGTCGTCGATTTCATTAGCCGAGCTCACACTCATTGCTAACCCAAACATGGCGACGAAGATGGTTTTCAATACAGCTGTTTTCATAGGTCGTTTTACCTGATTCAAATAAGAGTGTTTCATAGGCGCCATCTTATCACGCGCGCGGGTGATGTTGAGCATGCAATTGTTGTAAACGTTCACGTGCTACATGGGTATAAATTTGTGTCGTGGACAAGTCACTGTGACCAAGTAACATCTGCAATACCCGTAAATCTGCCCCATGATTCAACAAGTGTGTAGCAAACGCATGTCGTAAAGTATGTGGTGACAGATGGGAGCGGATGTCAGCTCGCTGCGCATACAATTTGATCCGATACCAAAAGGCTTGCCGGGTCAGTGGTCCACCACGCCGGGTGATAAATAACCAATCGCCAGGCTTTTGATGCAATGTCGACCGAGCTGAACGCATATAGCCCTGTACCCAATGCAATGCTTCCTCGCCCAACGGCACTAAGCGTTCTTTGTTGCCTTTACCAATGACTCGCACAAGTTCCTGTTGCAAACTAATTTGGTCAGTGGTCAGCTGAGTTAACTCCGTAACACGCAGACCTGTTGCATACAGAACTTCGAGCATGGCGCGGTCACGAAGTTCAATCGCATCCTCGACATTAGGCGCATTCAATAAGGCCTCTACCTCAGATTCTGACAAACTATGCGGAATCGATTGCGGTTGCTTGGGACGCCGCAATCGCGCAGTTGGATCTAATGCGCACCACTGCTGCGTGCGAGCAAACTGGTAGAATTTTTTTAATGCACTGAGCGTGCGAGACGTGCTCCGTGGTGATAGGCCTTGCTGCCGTCGCCACAATAAATAATCTTCAATATCTTCTGCGCACGCATCGACGAGATTTGGGCGTTGCTCGGTGGTCAGAAATCTTTGAAACTGCCTGAGGTCGCTCTGATAGGCTTGGCTAGTATGTTTACTGACGCCTTGCTGCAGCCACAATCGATCTAAGAATGCGCTAATTTGATCGTCAACTGCGGTGGAAATACTGGCCATAGGTCATCATCTTATTATTCGCCATGAATTTATTCACCAAGAACACGGACCACCAGTTTACCCCGAGTATCGTTATTTTGCATGCGTTCAAATGCGGCCATAAGGTCAGTCCGCGCGATAACCGTATCCAATTGAGGTTGCAGCTGCTTTGATTCAAACAAGGGCCAAACCGACTTCTGCAACTGAGCCATAATGTTGCTCTTCACTGCCACAGATTGACTTCGCAATGTGCTCCCACGCACCTGAACTCGTTTCATTAGCAATCGACCGATGTCCATGTGAGCGAAGCGGCCCGCGAGCAACCCAATCACAATGATACGACCGTCGGCATGGATGACTTCCAAATCACCTTCTAGGTAGTCACCCGCAACTGGGTCGAGAATAATATCCGCACCACCCCATTCCTTAACTGCATCGACAAAGGAGCCATGTTGGCGGTTCCAGCCGGCATCCGCGCCTAATTGCTGACACCACGCTAGCTTTTCATCACTACCAATCGTCACAAAGCAAGGATTGCCAAACGCTTGTGCCAGTTGAATCGCAGCATTCCCAACACTGCTCGCGCCGGCATGGATGAGCAGACGCTCACCGGGTTGCGCTGCAGCCAATGCATATAAATTCCACCATGCGGTGGCAAAGGCTTCACAGATGCCTGCACCTTCAGCTAATGACAAGCCATGCGGCAACGCCGCGACCTGACCAGCAGGAACTGCCACATAGTCGGCATAACCACCTGCCGCGAGTAACGCACAAACAGCATCACCAGGACTAAACTGTTTCACGTGTTCACCGCACGCTGCCACCACACCACTTACCTCAAGACCGAGAATGTCGCTGGCATCGGCTGGCGGTGGATAATGACCCGCTATTTGCATCAAATCGGCTCGATTCAAGCCTGCATAAGCCACTTGAATCAAGACCTCATCTGCACCGCATTCAGGGACCTCGCGTGAGGTCCATTGCGGTGCTTTATCAACGGCTATCAATGCTTGCATTTGTTGCGAGTCAGCCATCTTATGCCTCTTGTAATCGACCGGCTTGATAATCCCGAATCGCTTGCTCGATTTCCTGCTGCGTATTCATCACGAAAGGACCGTACTGCGCTATGGGTTCACCAATTGGCTCACCTGCCAACAAAATGACTGAGGCTCCCTCGGCGCTGTCGCTCTGTAACTGCAACGTATCGGTCGCAGCCAAGCGAGCTAATTCACCACGCTGCAACACATCGCCATTAATCGCTGCATTGCCCTCGTACACATAAACCAGACGTGTTTGCTGACCGAAACTCTCGATAGCGACAGGTTCCTGACCTAACTTGATATCCATCATCAAAAACTGTTGCTCAGGTTGCTGAATTGGACCCAGCTGCCCCTGATATTCACCAGCAATGAGACGCACGGTCGCGTCATTGACAGCAAGCTCTGGTATCTTTTCCGCAGGATGGTCTGCCCACTCTGCCGCGGACAACTTATCTTTCGCCGGTAAGTTAATCCACAACTGAAAGCCCCACATCAAACCATCTTCTTGTTTCGGCATTTCGGCATGAATAATGCCTTTCGCAGCTTTCATCCATTGCGCACCACCGGCTTCGACAACGCCCGTGTTTCCGACTGAGTCTTTGTGTTCCATGCGACCGGCCAACATATACGTCAGCGTCACGAACCCACGATGAGGATGCGGTGGAAAACCAGCAATGTAATCATTCGGATCGTCCGAACGGAATTCGTCTAGCATCAAAAATGGATCTTGATAGCGCAAACTCGGCTGATTGATAATGCGTGTCAATTTCACACCGGCACCATCTTGCGCAGGCATGCCGCGATGCCGAGTCAGAATTACTTTGTTCATAAAACCTCCCCACGCTGATGTGGTGCAGTAAAATCTAGCCAAGGTCCTTTCGGTACAATACCGGTCGGATTAATCGTGCCATGACTGCCGTAGTAGTGCGTTTTAATATGGTCCATCACCACGGTTTCGGCTACACCCTCTACTTGGTACAGTGCTTTCACGTAATCCCACAACTGCGGATAATCGACAATTCGTTTCGCATTCGTTTTAAAATGCCCAACGTAAACTGCATCAAAGCGCACGAGCGTCGTAAATAATCGCCAATCAGCCTCAGTGACCCGGTCACCGACTAAGAATCGTTGCTGACTCAACCGTTCTTCGAGTTCATCAAGCGCCGCAAACAAAGCATCAAAAGCTTCTTCGTAAGCATCTTGTTGCGTCGCAAAACCGCACTTGTATACGCCATTATTCACATGGTCATAAACCGTTGCGTTAATCGCGTCGATTTCGTCGCGCTGTGCTGCCGGGTAAAAGTCGTGTGAATTCCCCGTCAACGCATCAAATTCACTATTCAGCATCCGAATGATGTCCGCTGATTCATTACTCACAATAGTATGCTGCTTTTTATCCCACAATACAGGCACTGTGACCCGCCCGCTATACTGTGGATCAGCACGTAAATATAGCTGATACAAATAATCATGGTCATAAAGCGGATCATGAAGCGGACCGTCACCAAACTCCCAGCCATTTTCTAACATCAGTGGCTCAACCACAGATACTGTGATGTGGTCTTCCAAACCTTTCAACTTGCGCATAATTAAGGTGCGATGCGCCCATGGACAGGCAAAAGAGACATACAGGTGATAGCGCCCGCTTTCCGCCGGGAAACGAGCTTCTGGATCGGCTTCAATCCAATTTCGGAATTGCGCAGCACTTCGTTCAAAACGACCACCTGTGCTATCGGTGTCGTACCATTTATCGTGCCACTTACCGTCAACTAACAGTCCCATACTAACCTCCTTTAATTCTGAAGGAGCTTAGTATAAATCCTGATAAATCGAATTATTAGCACTAAATATCGTTTTAAACGTTCTATTTTTAAGGTGTATTCGAAAGGATATCGCAGACCACTTGCGCACCGCTGGCGCTTGCGTTCTGTTGTATAGAAGCGTGTAATTGACGAAATTCATTGCGTAGTTGTGTTTGCTCCTGATCCAACAACAATTGGACCTGAGCCATCAGCGCCGCCGGCGTCACAGCATCTTGCACCAGCTCGCACACCAGTTCTCGCTGCGCGAGTAAATTGGGCAAACTAAAGAATGGTGCTTTAAATAACCGTCGAATCAATTGAAAACTTAACCAACTAAAATTGTAAGCAACAACCATTGGCGTTCCGAGCAACATCGCCTCTAGAGTCACGGTTCCTGAAGTGACGATAATGGCGTCAGATGCCTGCATCACGGTGTGCGCGCGCCCATCTACAATCGTCAACGGGAGATCCGGAGCAATGGCTTGCGCCAACGCGCGAAATTGCTCGCGTCGTGCAGTAGACACCATAGGCGTAACAAACTGAATATTCGGGTTATTCTTATGCAATAGGACTGCAGCACGCAGATAAATGGGGGCTAACCGAGCTATTTCCCCTGCTCTCGAACCAGGTAGTAGCCCAATCACGCGATGCCCCTCAACTAGCCCAAGTTCACGCCGAGCAGCACTTTGGCGCTGTTCAACTGTTTCGGGGTCGGTATCGAGTATCGGTAATGTATCTGCCAGTGGATGCCCGACAAAGGTTGCCGGCGCTTGGTGTTGATCGTAAAAGGCTTTTTCGAACGGCAATAAGCACAACACATGGTTGGTCGCAGCCTTAATGCCATGAATACGACTCTGACGCCACGCCCAAACCGAAGGGCTGACATAATGTACTGTCGGTATGCCGGCAGCCTTGAGCTTCTTCTCAATCGGTAAATTGAAATCAGGCGCGTCAATACCAATAAACACGTCTGGCTTCTGAGCCAGCAGCTGCTTCACTACGGTTCGGCGATGACGCAACAATTGTGGGAGTGAACTAATTACTTCAGCGAGTCCCATGACCGCTAAATCTTCCATGGGAACAAAACTAGTCAAACCTTGGGCGGCCATCTTCGGACCACCGACACCGATGAATCGGCAGTTTGGTAGCGACTGACGTAATGCGACCATGAGATCTGAACCCAAAGTGTCTCCCGAATGCTCACCTGCAAGCAAGGCAATCACCGGTGCGTCAGCAATGGTTTGCTTCATAGGGTTTAGCGAATAATGCCGCGTTGACTGGACTGCACGAAGTCGATCAAAGGTTGAATTTCATCAGCATCCAGTGCCTGCATCGCTTCAATCGCCTCAGCCACGGTCAAACCTTGTCGATAGAGAATTTTAAAGGCGCGCTTAATACGCATGACTTGTTCTGCTGAAAACCCGCGTCGTTTCAAACCCTCGCTATTGATGGTACGAGGAACCGCATTGTGGCCTTGCGCCATAATATACGGGGGAATATCTTGGACGACGACGGAATTTACAGCGGTAAACGCGTGTGCGCCAATGTGACAGAACTGATGCACTCCGGTGAAACCACCTAAAATAGCCCAGTCACCAACATGCACATGGCCCGCGAGTGTGGTGTTATTGGCCAAAATAACATGGTCACCAACCACACAGTCATGCGCGACGTGGACATAAGCCATCAATAAGTTATCAGAGCCAATTTTCGTGAGACTTTGATCCTGCACCGTACCACGATGAATCGTGACACACTCACGGATAACATTGTTGTCGCCAATTTCAAGCCGTGTCGGTTCGCCCGCGTACTTTTTATCCTGACAATCCTCACCGACGGATGCGAACTGAAAAATCTTATTATTGCGACCGATAATCGTCGGTCCACGAATCACGACATGCGGCGCAATGACACAATCGTCGCCTATTTCAACGTCTGGACCAATAATACTATAGGGACCAACACTGACGTTGTTACCGAGTTTCGCTTTAGGATCGATTATCGCAGTAGAATGAATCACTTAGGTCTCTCGTCTCGCACAAATAATGTCTGCGCTACACGCCAATTCACCGGCAACTTCAGCGCGACCTTTAAATACCCAAATGCCTCGGCGCTCTTTTTCAAAGGTAACAAACAGGTCGAGTACATCACCAGGTAGGACTTGTTTCTTAAACCGAGCATTATCAACACCCGCAAACAAGTATAGATCACGACTGCCGGGCTGACTTGCTGTAATTTTGAACCCAAGTAAACCCGCCGCTTGCGCTAAAGCCTCGAGAATCATGACGCCAGGAAAAATAGGATTGCCCGGAAAATGCCCCGTAAACTGAGGTTCATTCACGGAAATATTCTTCACCGCGTGAATCGACGTCTTGGCGTCGCAAGCAACGACTTTATCGACCAATAAAAAGGGATAACGATGTGGCAATAGTGCCATCACTTCTTTGATATCGAAGGCACCGTCCGCTGAATTCGACATAGAATTTCCTCGCAGCTTATGCGTCTGAGTCTAGTTGTTTTTCTATTTTTTTCACACGCTGAAAGAGTTCATCCAACTGGCGATAGCGCGCACCATTGCGCCGCCATTCGCGGTGCGGTGCTGCAGGTATACCGGAAGCATACACACCAGGTTCATCAATGGCTTTAATGACCATTGAGAATCCGCTGATCTGAACATCATCACAGATACTGATATGACCATTGATAGCAGTGGCGCCACCAATGAGACACCGTTTACCAATGCGGCAACTGCCTGCGAGAACAGTGCAGCCGGCAATGGCAGTATCTTCGTCAATAAATACATTATGAGCAATCTGGCACTGATTATCGATGATACAGCCATTACTGATAATGGTGTCATCCAAAGCACCTCGATCGATCGTAGTACTTGCACCAACTTCAACGCGATCGCCAATAACGACACGTCCAAGCTGTGGAATTTTGATCCACTTACCATGCTCATTAGCCCAGCCGAAACCGTCTGCGCCAATCACAGCACCACTGTGAAACAGGCAATCTGCTCCAACAACACAATCATGATAAAACACCACGTGCTGCCATAGCTTCGTGCGTTCACCGATATGCACTCGAGGACCAATGTAGCAACCTGCACCAATTACTGCGTCATCAGCAATCACGGCACCTGCCGCTATAATGACGTTCGCACCAATAGCGACTCGTTCGCCAATGTGCGCGGAAGCATCCACTTGTGCAGTTGGATCAATACCAACGGTAGCCGGGCTTGGTGTCGTATCGAGGAGCTGCGCGACTTTCGCGAAAGCTGCATAAGGGTTCTTAGTGACTAACGCCGCTAAGCCTTCTGGCAAATCAACGTTTGGCGCTACGATAACCGCGCTTGCGCGCGTAGCATCAAGTTGCGAGCGATATTTATCGTTCGCTAAAAATGCTATCTGTCCGGTGGTTGCTGATGCCAGAGTCGCCACCCCTTGAATAGGCTGCGATCCATCACCCACTGCCTCAGCACCGATTGCCGAGGCAAGGTCTTGAAGGGTGTAGTTGCCTAGCAACTTAGTTACCACCTGTCATTTCGGCAATCACTTCTTCCGATAACTCATGATCAGGAGTCATGTGAGCAACTGCTGAAGCTTGAATGACTAGGTCATAACCGAGTTCGGTCGCAACTGCTTGAGTAGCGCGCGCGATTTCCATCATGATTTTGTCACGCTCTTCAGTACCACGACGGTTCATGTCTTCGCGTAACGCACGTACTTTTAACTGTAACTGACTTTCCAGACCTTCGAACTCGCGCTGCATAGCAGTACGCTCGCTGGCAGACAGAATTGCAGCGTCACGTTGCTGTTTCTCTGCAATACCATTCATTTGAGTTTCAATTGCTTGCACTTCTTCAATGCGGGTCTTGAACTCATTTTGAATGGTTTCTTCAATTTCGCGTGTTTGTGGAAGATTCTGCAAAATGGCCTGGAAACTCACCACGCCAATCTTTTGTTGCGCTTCCGCTACATTGGCGAACAAAGCGGTCGAAAGTAATGCCGCGGCCAATGTTGTCTTCATTAATGTCTTCACAAAAAACTCCTTGCTATGCTGCTATTTTAGAATGTGGTACCAAAGTTAAAGGTAAATACTTGCGTTCGATCCTCGTCCGCGCTCTTCAAGGGTCGGCCAAAGGCTAACGTCAATGGTCCCATTGGTGATAACCACTGTACCGCGATACCCGCAGAAACGCGATAGTCACTCGGTGAGCTAAAGTCACGTAATGGGAAAGAATTCGCCAATAACTCAAGGTTTTTATAGGTATCGTAGTCGAACTCGGTATCCCATACTGAACCCACGTCCACGTAGAAACTGGTGCGAACTGTGTTCTTCGCTTCCTCTTTGACTAATGGTGTCGGGAAAATTAACTCGAAACCACCCGATACCATGGCGTTACCACCAACAGAGAACTGGCTGACCGCTACGGTATCAGCTCCCGGTCCAGCTGGCAGATCACTCGGGATACCATTGTAACCTGGCACACCACCAATCGAATCCGGATAGCGGAATACTGCTTTTGGACCTACCGTATTCGCTTCAAATCCGCGGAGTGTATCGTTACCACCCAAACGGAAGTTTTCATAGAAGGGATACAGATATTCATTGCCATTATCGTCTTCACCATAACCATTACCGTAGCCTGCGCTCAAGCGCGTTAACAGGACAAAGTCTTGGCTTTGGGTAAGCGGCCAATAGTGCTTGAATTCATAGTTGACGTTAAAGAAATTCACGTCACTATTCGGTAAGGTCACGCCAACATTGAGTCGATTCTGAGTACCAGCAGTCGGGAATACACCACGGTTTAGTGTGACTCGTTGCCAACCGACTGTCGCCTCATAAATATTAAATGCGACACCTGAGTTCGGGTCACGTTCATCAATATACGGCTGATAAAAGTTCCGAATTTGCTCATAACCTTCAACATTCGTGACTTCTTCGTTGCGATACATCAAGCCGAAATTGAAGCTACTGATTTCATTGATTGGAAATGCAATCGTGCCGCCCAAACCATATTTGCGCTGGTTGTAACGAATAAAGTTATCCAAGTTACCGGCGTCGAACTCAGTCAAATAGACTTGTCCTGATAGACTCACGCCATCTTTAGTAAAATACCGATCGGTATAGGTTAACTGCAGGTTACGATTGAAGCGGTTGGTATTGATGTTAATACCAGCTCGGTTGCCCGTACCTAAGAAGTTCTCTTGCGAAACACCAGCACCAATTTGCAAGCCTGTGTAGTCACCGTAGCCGAACATGAAGTTAAAGGAGCCAGATGGCTGTTCCTTCACGGTAAAGTCGACGTTCACGAGATCATCCCGGCCATCGACACGCTGGGTGGTTGACTCCACAGTTTCAAAAAAGCCGAGTCGCTCTAATCGAACTTTACCTTGCTCGATAGCATCTTCATTCAATGGTGCGCCTTCTAACTGACGCATTTCACGACGTAAAACTTCGTCCATAGTTGAGACGTTGCCACGGAAATTGATTCGATTGACATACACCCGTTTACCCGGGTTCACCGAGAACACCAAGTCAACTTCATTGGTTTCTTCGTCAATTTCCGGAATCGCTCTAACCTCTGGATATGCGTAGCCATAACGTCCATAAACACGAGCGACTAAGTCTTCGAGATAGGTTACGGTTGCCGCGCTATATTGCTCGCCAGGTTCAATTTTCACGAGGCGCTTGACGACTTCGTCTTGGCCACGAAGTTCACCTATAACGCGAGTATCACGAACTTTGAAGATTTCACCTTCACGTACGTTAATGGTGACATAAACACCACGGCGATCAGGCGTCATTGAAACTTGTACAGACTCAATGGCAAACGTGAGATAACCGCGGTCTTTATAAAATGACTCGAGGGTTTCTAAATCACCACTCAATTGTTGTTTCTGGTAGCGCGTTTCGCCTAACAAGTTCCACCAAGGCAGCTCATCTTTTAGTTCGAGTCCAGCTAAAATCTGTTCATCACTAAAAGCTTTGTTACCAACAATGTTGATTTGTTGAATTTGAGCAGAGTCACCTTCTTCGAAGTCAATTTCAACACGCACCCGGTTACGTGGCAAATTGACCACTTTGACGTCGATATTGGCGTTGTATTTACCGATACTGTGATAAAAATCTTCAAGTCCAGTTTCGATACTCGACACGGTGGTCAAATCAAGTGGCTCACCCTCAACAATACCTTGGTCGGTCAAACTCTCAACCAACTGTTCGTCTTTGATATCTTTGTTGCCATCAAACTCGATAGCACTAATGGTCGGACGCTCGTTCACTTCAAAGATGAGCGTACCGCCTTCACGGCGTACGACAATATTATTGAAATGCGTCGAGGAATAGAGCGAGCGAATACTATCTCGAACCACGGCCTCAGACACCGTATCGCCGACGCGAACCGGAATGTATGTTAATGCCGCACCTAAAGCTACTCGCTGGAGGCCACGTACACGAATGTCTTCTACTACGAATTCTTCAGCGCTATGCGCTGGCAATGCAGCCCCTGCAACAAGGGCGGCTAAGAACAGCTCTTTCAACGTCATTCTGTGCTACTTAATTTTGTTTGTTGGACGTAATGTTTCAAGCGGTCAACCGCAATATATCGTTGCTGATTGCGATAGCCATTAACGCAAATATCAGTGCTCCACCGATGCGAAACGCAATATCCTGAACACGTTCAGAAACTGCTTTGCCTCGAATACCCTCAACAGCGAGAAAAACTAAATGACCACCATCTAGAACGGGTAATGGTAACAGATTTATGATACCGAGATTAACACTGATTAACGCGAGAAACCCTAAAAAGTAAACCAATCCATAACTGGCTGAAACTCCAGCCCCTTCAGCAATCGCAACAGGACCACTGAGATTACTCACTGACACGGTTCCGGTCAGTAGCTTACCAAGCATAGCGACACTCAACTCCATGAGTTCCCAGGTTTGTTTCGCCCCGGCGCCGATGGCATCAATCACACCATATTCATGCACAAATCGGTATTCATCGGGATAGCGAGTTCCTTCCGCCTCAACGCCCAAATACCCACGATTTTGTCCATCAATGGAACGTTGTCCCAATTCGACTAACAATTCTTCCTGCCGACCATTCCGCTCCACCGTAAACAACTTCGTCGCGGCTGGTGCGGAAACAATAGCTTCAAGCGTTTGAGACCATTCCGCCTGTGGAGTTCCATCTATCGCTAAAATTTTATCGCCAGGCTGGAATCCGGCCCGCTGTGCTGGCGAATCATCAGCAACATAAGCAATAGTCAACGTCGGTTGTGGCCGGAATGGCTCTAGTCCTAACTGCATGAATGTGGGTTGCTGTTCCTCACTCAACCGCCAATTAGTAATGGCTAACTGAACGTCTTGCACGCGATTATTATCGTCTCGTAGCTGAATGGTGACGGTGTCATTACCTAACTCGGCAGCGAGAGCCAAATTGACCGCTTGCCAATCTCGGGTAATCCGATCATTGATAGAGATGATTTCCGCGGGTGTTTCAATGTCTGACTGAGCCGCTATAGACTGCGGAGTCACCGATCCGACGATGGGTTTCACCGATGGCACGCCAATGACATACATGAGCCATAGAGCTAGTACCGCGAGGAGAAAGTTAGCAATAGGCCCAGCGGCTACAATAGCAGCGCGTTTAGAAACCGATTGCGCGTTAAAGCTTACGGGGTACTCCGATGCACTAACTTCATCGACTCGCGCGTCTAACATTCGCACATAGCCACCCAAGGGAATTATCCCAACCTGATAGACCGTGCCATCTTGCGCTTGTCGCGACCACAACGCTTTACCAAACCCGACGGAGAAAGTTAGAACCTTCACGCCACAGCGTCTGGCAACCCAATAATGCCCGAACTCATGAATCGTGACCAAAATACCTAGGGTCACCACAAACGCAGCAAGTGTCCACAGCAAACTTAACATACGGCGTACTTCTCCACGATTTCCTCGGCATAGTGTCGCGCTTGATGGTCTACAGACAAGATCGCATCAAACGAGTTCAATTCCTGCGCCTCAATTCGTCCAACCACGTCAGCACAAACATCAGCAATAGCTGTGAATTGAATGCGATGATTCAAAAACGCAGCTACTGCAATCTCATTCGCCGCATTTAAACTGGTGGTAGCCCACTGTCCTTGCCAACAAGCATCTTGAGCGAGCTGTAAACATGGGTAACGCGCCGGATCGGGTTTGCAGAACGTCAACGCCCCAACCTGTTCAAAATCTAAGGCATTCACGCCGCTGACTATCCTATCTGGATAACTCAAACCATAAGCGATAGGCGTACGCATATCGGGTTCGCCCATTTGCGCAAGAACTGAACCATCCGTGTAGCGCACCATCGAATGAATAATACTTTGTGGGTGCAGCAATACGTCCAATTCGTCCTGCTGACAATTAAACAACCAACGCGCTTCGATATACTCTAAGCCTTTATTCAACATCGTGGCAGAATCGACTGAGATTTTCTGGCCCATACTCCAATTCGGATGCGCACACGCTGCCTGTGGGGATTGATGCGCCAACTCAGCTACTGGTAGCTCTCGAAAAGGGCCACCTGAGCCTGTCAGAATAATTTTACTGATACCGGCTGAGGCCAACGACTGCTCACCCAGCGCCAGTTGCGCGGCAACCGGGAGGCACTGGAATATCGCATTATGTTCGCTATCGATCGGCAGCAGAATGGCACCATGCTCGACAACTGCATTCATAAATAGTTGACCGGACATCACTAATGCTTCTTTATTCGCAAGTAATACCCGCTTGCCAGCCGTAACGGCTGCCATAGTCGGCATTAATCCAGCCGCACCAACAATTGCCGCCATCGTCATATCGGCCGCAGCAGCCACGTCCGCCAATGCTTGTTGACCACTCAAAACTTGCACTGAGGTGTCCGCAATTCGAACTTTTAAGTCAGCCGCGGCTTGTTGATCAGCCATCACGGCAATGCGAGGTTTATGCTGGCGACAAATCTGTTCCATGGCAGTAACATTCGAGTGTGCGGTTACTGCATACAACTGAAAGCGTTCTGGGTGCTGTGTTGCAACAGCTAACGTATTTAGACCTATGGAGCCAGTGGCACCAAGAATCGTTAACGTTTGGGGTTCGAACATATCAGTACTCAAGCCAATAACCACAGGTAACTCAGAGTGAATACGGGGAGCGCAGCCGTGAGGCTATCAATTCTGTCGAGAATACCACCATGGCCGGGTAACAAGGAACCGGAGTCTTTCACGCCAGCGCAGCGTTTAAACATGCTTTCATTTAAGTCGCCAAACACGGATGCAACCACGGTCAACAACCCGGTTAAGTAGTAACCACTAAACTGTTCTGCAGGTATCTTGACCCAATGCGCGACAACCATCATCACCACAAACGCAAGTGTGATTCCACCGCAAAGGCCTTCCATTGTTTTGCCGGGGCTTACCGAGGGCATCAATTTGTTTCGGCCGTAACGAACACCCGCAAAAAAAGCGCCGACATCTGCAGCCCAGACCAACAACAAAATGAAGAGAACCGCAAAACCGCCAAACAATGGATTTTCGGCATAATTTAGCGAGCGTACTGCGACTAACCCTGCCCAGGCGGGAATCAAGGTCAAGTAACCAAAAAGTCCCACAATTGAGCGGGTTTTTGACCACCAGCGGCGACTATTGGGATACTGAATCACCAACCCTAAGGCAATCAACCACCATACGCAGCCGGCAACAATGACCCACAACATGACTGGCGCCAACTCACCGGCGACCCAGATGTGATGCAAGGGAACCAAATACATCAATATACCGAGTAATATGGCAACCGACGCGGTGTAAGCAATTTTACTCAGTGTCCGACGGAGTCCCATCAATGGCGACCATTCCCAAGCACCCGCCGTCATCAAGACCAACACTGCCGCCGCAAACCACTCAAGTTCAAGACCGAATACCGCATATAAAGCCAGCGGAATAAGTACAATTGCTGTTAATAGTCGTTGTTTTAACAAATTAGTCCCCGGTTGTGACATCGGTAGCCAATATGGCCTGTTGCAGTTGTGCGCTGGTCATGCCAAAGCGTCTTTCACGACAGCTAAAATCGGCTATCGCGACTGCAAATTCTTGTTCGTCAAAATCTGGCCATAATACTTTACTAAAATAAAGTTCTGCATAGGCTAATTGCCACAATAAAAAATTACTAATGCGCTGCTCACCGCCGGTTCGAATCAGCAGATCCGGTGTCGGTTGTCCGGCTAAACACAGTTGCTCAGCCAGCATATTCTCGGTAATGTCCGCAGCTCGCAGGTCGCCACTTTCACAACGTTTGGCCAAACGCTGCGCGGCTTGTGTCAAATCCCAACGGCCACCATAGTTAGCTGCAATATTCAAAGTCAATGAGCGATTATTGGCTGTTAGTTCTTCTGCTATTTTGATGCGTTCTTGCAACCGTGGTGAAAACGCTGAAATGTCTCCAATAATGCAGAATTTCACATCATGTTTATGCAGCTTCTTCACTTCACGTTGTAACACACTAAAAAATAGCTCCATAAGCACGGATACTTCTTGCTCAGGGCGTTGCCAATTTTCGCTGCTAAAAGCGAACAACGTGAGGCTTTCAATGCCTTTCTGCCGTGCAAACGTGACTGCCTTGCGGACAGCCTCAGCTCCAGCTTTATGTCCAGCAGTACGGCGTTTATCGCGCTGCTCCGCCCAACGGCCATTACCATCCATGATAATTGCGACATGCCGTGGCATGCGAATTTGTGTCACTTCCTTTGTACTCATTGCTTCTGCCGTATATGAAAAACGCCGTGCGAGTATACCTGACACGGCGTCCAGTACCAATGGAGTGTTCGCCTTTCGGCTTAGACTTCCATCAGATCTTTTTCTTTTTCGCTCAACAATTCATCAATTTTACCAATATAGGTATCGGTTAATTTCTGAATTTCATCCGTCGCGCGCCGTTCTTCATCTTCTGAGATTTCTTTTTCTTTTTGAAGTTCTTTTAAATCAGCATTTGCGTCACGACGAATATTTCGTACCGCAACACGGCCTTGTTCGGCCTCAGCGCGAACCACTTTCACGAGGTCACGACGACGTTCTTCGGTCAACGCGGGCAGTGGCACACGAATCACGTTGCCAGCCGCAGCTGGATTCAATCCTAGATCAGAGGTCATAATGGCTTTCTCAACCGCTTGGTTGGCCGACTTGTCAAACACCGTCAGTGCCAAAGTCCGCGAATCTTCCACGGTAATATTGGCAAGTTGACGCAATGGTGTGTCGGTGCCGTAATAATTGACCATCACGCTATCGAGCAAGCTCGGATGCGCACGTCCGGTGCGTACTTTTGCCATCTGCGCACGCAGTGACTCAACGCTTTTTTCCATCCGCGATTTTGCATCTTGTTTAATTTCGTTAATCACAATAGTTCCCTTTTCGGTTGAGCTCGACTGGTTGCTCTGGGTTTACTCAGCGCTATTGGTAATCAAGGTGCCTTCATTCTCACCCATGATAATGGCGCGCAATACACCCGTTTTATTCATATTGAACACGCGGATCGGCAAATTGTGATCGCGTGCCAATGTGAATGCAGCCAAATCCATCACCTTTAACTGCTTTTCGAGGACTTCATTATAACTGATTTGATGATAGAGTTGTGCATCTGGGTCACGATTTGGATCTGCCGAATACACGCCATCGACCTTGGTGCCTTTTAACACTAATTCCGCTTCAATTTCGATACCGCGTAAACAGGCCGCTGAATCTGTCGTAAAGAACGGGTTACCCGTACCGGCACAGAAGATCACTACTCGCCCAGACTTTAACAGACTGATGGCATCAGCCCAATTATAACTGTCACAAACACCATTCAATTCAATCGCCGACATCAATCGAGCATTGACAAAAGCACGGTGTAACGCGTCCCGCATAGCCAAGCCATTCATCACTGTTGCCAACATACCCATATGGTCGCCAACAACCCGATTCATGCCTGCTTTTGCAAGACCTTCACCGCGAAACAGATTCCCACCGCCAATCACCAAACCGACTTGCACACCCAGTTCAACGAGTTCCTTTATTTCTTCTGCCATGCGGTCTAACACCTTGGCGTCAATTCCAAACGGCTCGTCACCCATCAGCGCTTCACCACTGAGTTTTAACAGGATGCGACGATAAACTGGTTTGCTACTGGCGTTCATTGTGTTTCTCCGTTGTCCTTAGCTACTCATATTTTACCTGAAAAAAAACCGCATCCTGCGGAGCAAGATGCGGTTTCTTTTAACTGTATGTCGACGTTTTCGACATGGGCATTAAGCCTTTTTCGCTGCAGCCATTTGCGCTTGAACTTCAGCAGCAAAATCTTCAGCTTTTTTCTCAATACCTTCACCGACTTCGAAACGAACGAAAGTGATGACATCGGCGCCTTTCGACTTCAGCAAATCACCAACAGTGATGCTCGGATCTTTCACAAACGCTTGACCAGTCAAACTGATCTCGCCTGTGAACTTACGCATCCGACCTTCAACCATTTTCTCAGCGATTTCTTGTGGCTTACCGCTTTGCATTGCGATATCCAACTGAATCCGACGCTCATTATCAACCACTTCCGCAGAAACGTCTTCAGGTTTCACGAACTGTGGTGCGCTTGCAGCAACGTGCATAGCAACGTCTTTTGCTAACTCACTGTCGCCATTGGTCAATACAACCAAAACACCAATACGGCCGCCATGGACATAACTTTCTACGATGTCGCCACCGGAGACAGTCATCACACGACGCACGTTCATGTTCTCACCGATTTTCGCGACTAAAGTTTCGCGCGTTTCTTCGACGGTAGCACCGCCTAAGTCAGTTGCTTTTAACTTTTCAACGTCCACTTCTTTGTTTGCAAACGCAGCATTGATGACTTTCTCACCAAAAGCTAAGAAGTTTTCGTCACGTGCAACGAAATCCGTTTCACAGTTCAATTCAACCAAAGTACCGGTGTTGCCTTCGGTTTTGGTTAAAATAACACCTTCAGCTGCTACGCGACCTGCTTTCTTCGCTGCTTTCGCTTGACCGCTTTTACGCATCAATTCGATTGCCGCGTCGATATCGCCTGCAGTTTCTTCCAGTGCTTTTTTACAATCCATCATGCCAGCGCCAGTGCGCTCGCGCAGTTCTTTAACCAGAGCTGCTGTAATTGCCATGTGTCTGTCCTCTATAATTCGATGACTTACTCAGTTTCTTCCGCTGCAACGAAATCGTCTTTGCTGTCCATTGCTGGACCACGAGCTTCGTTGATAGCGCTTGCAGCTGCATTCAAATACAACTGAACTGCACGAATTGCATCGTCGTTACCAGGGATAACATAGTCAACGCCGTCTGGGTTGGAGTTGGTATCGACAACAGCGATTACTGGGATGCCAAGGTTGTTGGCTTCTTTAATCGCAATGTGTTCGTGGTCAGCGTCGATAACAAACAATACGTCTGGTAAACCAGCCATATCCTTGATACCACCAAGGCTCTTCTCAAGCTTCGCCATTTCGCGAGTGTTGACCAAAGCTTCTTTCTTGGTCAGCTTTTCGAAGGTGCCGTCTTGGCTCTGAGTTTCTAATTCTTTCAAACGCTTGATTGACTGGCGAACTGTTTTCCAGTTCGTCAACATACCACCTAACCAGCGGTGATTGACGTAGAACTGCTTACAATTCACAGCAGCTTCTTGAACTGATTCAGAAGCAGCGCGTTTGGTACCTACGAATAAAACTTTGCCTTTATTCGATGCAACGTGTTGCAAGAAATTCAACGAATCGTTGAACATAGGGACAGTTTTTTCGAGGTTAATGATGTGGATCTTGTTTCGTGCACCGAAAATGAAAGGCTTCATTTTTGGGTTCCAGAAACGGGTTTGGTGACCGAAGTGCACACCGGCCTTCAGCATGTCACGCATAGAAACGTTTGCCATAATCTTTTTTCCTAATGTAGGGGTTATGCCTCCATACATCCCATGCTTCGACCCAATTTCACGTGAGACTTTTTAAGCCTACAACGCTGAACCAAGCACCCCGAACCATGTGTCGATGTATGTGTGTGTTTTAAAGTTCAAAATGTTGCAATCGAAATTGCGGGCGCTTTATACCATGAAAACCAATCGAACTGCAAGCAGAAGTGCTTGTTTTTGCGCTTTTCGCAACGCCTGCAAGCTGCTAAAATGTTCGCTCTTTTTAATTATCGTTTTCTAATGTTACCGGAGTCTATTCAATCTCGGGTAGCACTCTGTTCAATTGACGCAGACATCATGAAGGGTTTTAGCGAAAATCATGCCGATTACTATTAAAACAGCTGACGAAATTGAGAAAATGCGCGCTGCAGGTAAACTCGCCGCCAGCGTTCTCGAAATGATTGAACCGCATATTCAAGCAGGCGTGACCACCGCTGAACTCGACCAAATCTGTCACGACTTCATCATTGCAGCGGGCGCCTACCCTGCGCCGCTCAACTATCATGGCTTCCCCAAGTCAATTTGTACCTCGTTAAACCATGTGGTTTGCCATGGTATCCCCAATGAAAAGCCTCTGAAAAACGGCGATATCATGAATGTTGACGTGACGGTCAAGTTAGATGGCTATCATGGCGATACCTCTAAAATGTTTGTGGTCGGTCAGCCCAGCATTCTTGCCGAGCGGTTGATTCGCGTGACCCAAGAAAGTCTGTATCAGGCTATAAAGATGCTGAAGCCGGGTGTGCGAACCGGTGATTTTGCAGCAGTGATTCAACAGCATGCTGAAAGCCACGGTTATTCGATTGTTCGCGAATATTGTGGCCATGGCATTGGCGCAGTTTTCCACGAAGATCCACAAATTCTGCACTACGGTACGGCAGGTACCGGGGATATCTTAGAAGCTGGTATGTGTTTTACCATCGAACCCATGGTGAATGCGGGTAAACGACACACGAAACTCATGCGGGACGGGTGGACGGTACTCACCAAAGACCGCAGCCTGAGCGCGCAATGGGAACACACTTTGCTCATTACTGAAGACGGCGTGGAAGTACTGACATTGCGTGACGAAGAAGATTTGCCGCGAGTCATACGGCATTCGGATGCGTAAATGATGGACTCGACTTTCGTGCCTTCGTGGCAGCGACCGCTAACAATTGCGGAAAGTCGGCAACAGCTCGAAGCGCAACAACTATGGGCGGCAGAAGCTTTTATTACTGCCGATATCGAATCCTTGCTGGTGGCGCGAAGCGAGTTCATTGATAGTTTATTGCATACACTTTGGCAGCAGTGCCAATTTCCCGATCAAGGCCTCGCATTAATAGCAGTCGGTGGTTTCGGCAGAGGGACTTTACACCCGGGCTCAGACATCGACTTACTCTTTGTTCATCAGCACCCCTTGCCGAATGCCATCAAAGAAAAAATAGCCACCTTTATTCAGTTTTTATGGGATGTACGGTTGGATGTTGGACACAGCGTACGCACCCTTGCCGACTGTCGCGAGCAAGCGGAAGCGGAAGTTACGGTCGCAACCAGTCTATTAGAGCAACGCTACATTAGTGGTGATGCCGAATTAGCGATAGCACTGCAACAAGATACCTTCCATCAGTTTCCGTGGAGCAGCCGGGCTTTCTATCAGGCCAAACAAGACGAACAACAACAACGCCACCAGCAGTTTCATGGGACCTCGTATAATTTAGAGCCGAATATCAAAAGCAGCCCCGGTGGCCTGCGGGATATCCAAACCATAGGCTGGATTGCCAAACGACACTTTCAAACACAAAGCGAAGAGAGCTTGGTGCAGTTTGGTTTTATCACCGCAGCGGAGTTGCTCGAACTGCGGGAGCAGCAGCGCTTTCTATGGCGGATTCGGTTCGCTCTTCATTTGGAAGCAGGAAAGAAAGAAGATCGACTCTTGTTCGATTTTCAAGTGGGTGTTGCACAACGTATGGGCTATGGCAATACCGGTAAAACGGCTGTCGAAGCCCTGATGAAAGATTACTTTAATGCGGTTGCAGCAGTCCGCGAATTGAACGCCATGCTCCTGCAATTTTTTGATCAGGCCATTTTAGGCGCCGATCAAAGTACGGCAACACGCAATTTAGATGCGAACTTTTTCTCGTATAACAACTGCATCGCGGCACGACATGATCGTGTATTTGACCGTGACGAAGCGTTCTTGCAACTGTTTTTACATATTGCTCGTGATGATGCGATTGAAACCATTCAAGCTCACACTATTCGATTGCTGCGCTCCGCTCGGCAGCGGTTGCAGCAACCGTTGTGCAGTCAACCTCAATGTCGCCAGCTCTTTCTCGAATTGCTGACATTACCGAAAGGCTGTGGTCTGGCGTTTCAGTTACTGCACGAGCATCGTATTTTGGCGCACTACCTTCCGCAATGGGCACAAATTGTCGGACAAATGCAATTTGACCTATTTCATGCTTACACGGTGGATGAGCATACCTTCCGTCTCGTGCGCAATCTGTATCGGTACACGTTACCCGACAAGGCCGAAGATTTTCCGCTTTGCTCGCAATTGGTTACTGCAATGGACCATCCCGAATGGCTTTACATTGCAGGCATCTTCCATGATATTGCCAAAGGCCGCGGCGGCGACCATAGCGAGTTGGGTGAGCAAGATGTGCGTCACTTTGCTGAGTTGCATGGCTTACCCGAGCACGCGACAGAATTGGTCGCCTGGCTCGTCCGCCAGCATTTATTTATGTCAGTTACTGCACAAAAACGCGACATCCATGACCCTGAGGTGGTTCGTGAATTTGCCGAAACGGTGCAAACGCAGGAGCGACTGAATTACCTCTATTGCCTGACCGTCGCCGATATTAGAGCCACCAACAGCACCTTATGGAATAACTGGAAAGCAACGTTGCTAGAGAATTTGTACCATGCAACCGCTGCTTACTTTGCTCGAGCGGCACAAACCGATACCCCTTCGGCAGCGCGCGAAATGCGACAGCGCATCCACGAGCATCAAGCGCACGCCATGGCTTTACTGCTGAGTGCGGGCTACGACGCAACCACCATCGAATTGCTCTGGGGACGGTTTACCGCAGACTACTTTTTACGGCATCGGCCGGAGCAAATTGCGTGGCATACACAATACATTGCGAGAGTGGAAAGTGATGAACAACTGCCATTGATTCTGGTCGGTGATGAGAGCAATCAAGGCACTACCGAGCTGTTTGTTTATCACCACGAACAAGATTACCTCTTTGCTGCTATCGCGGCGGTATTGGAGGGACAAAATCTATCTATCCACGACGCGCAAATTTTGGCGACACGAGACGGCTATGTCATGGATACTTTTGTGATGTTGCAGCAAAATGGACAGCCATTGACCGATGCGCGCCATATCGAATCGCTGAAACAGCAGCTCCACGACGTACTGCGCAGTCGACAGCCGGTACCTAGTGTACAACGACGTCTGCCACGTCGCTTACGCAGTTTTACCGTCACCACCAAAATCGAGTTTGTGCCAACTAAAAACAAGCATCGCACTGCCTTTGAACTGGTCGCGCTCGATCGCCCCGGATTGGTCGCTCGCGTTGCCCGCGTGTTGCAGCGATTGGATCTCAACATTCTTACCGCTAAAATTTCGACGGTCGGCGAACAAGCCGAAGATTTATTTATTGTCACCACCCGCCGTCACGAAGCACTTGATGCTGAGCAGCAGAACGAATTACGTCAGCAAATCATTGCTGCCCTTGAAGACGCCTGAAGAAGTAGAAGGAAACGTCATGACTGACTTACAACAACGTATTGAAACCGCTTTTGAAAACCGTGCCGATATTAATCCGAAAACGGTCAGCAACCAGCTTCGCAGTGACATTGAAGAGGTCATTCAAAGCATTGACTCCGGCGAGCGTCGCGTTGCTGAAAAAATTGACGGTGAATGGCATGTTCATCAATGGTTAAAGAAAGCTGTGTTGCTATCGTTTCGTACCCAAGATAACCACTTGATGAATGGCGGTGAAACGCGCTTTTTCGATAAAGTGGATAGCAAATTTGCGGGCTACGACGATGCGCAATTCCGTGCCGAAGGGATGCGTGTTGTCCCTCCAGCTATGGTGCGCAAAGGTGCTTTTATTGGCCGCAACGTTGTGTTGATGCCTTCGTACGTCAATATCGGCGCGTTTGTTGATGAAGGAACGATGGTCGATACCTGGGCGACCGTTGGCTCTTGTGCCCAAATCGGTAAAAACGTGCATTTGTCAGGTGGCGTTGGTATCGGTGGCGTCTTAGAGCCGTTGCAAGCCAATCCAACCATTATTGAAGACAATTGCTTTATTGGCGCACGCTCAGAAATTGTTGAAGGCGTGATTGTCGAAACCGGTGCCGTTATTTCCATGGGCGTCTATATTGGGCAAAGTACGCGCATCTACGATCGTGAAACCGGTACCATTAGCTACGGACGAGTGCCTGCTGGTGCTGTGGTGGTACCCGGAAACCTGCCCTCGGCTGATGGTAAATACAGCCTGTATGCCGCCATCATCGTCAAAAAAGTCGATGCAAAAACTCGCGAAAAGGTCGGTATCAATGCCCTGCTTCGCAGCGTTGACTAGCGAGTTACATTAGTTCGTCGCGTCAAATATCCTTAGAAAATCAGTAGGAATCGGTTGCGTAATCACAATCGATTCCTGGCTGTGCGGGTGCTGAAAGCTTAATTGCGTTGCGGCTAATAACAGTCGTTGAATTGAAAAATGTTCGCGAAAGAAGCGATTGTGCCGACCATCACCATGATTCGTATCGCCAATAATTGGATGACGCAGGTGCGACATATGCCGACGAATTTGGTGCTTACGACCGGTAAGCGGTTCGATTTCCATCAATGAATACCGAGATGTTGCGTGCTTCTTACTCACTGCAAACGGTAACTCGATTTGTTGTACACAACGATATCGCGTCACCGCTGCTTGCGGGCTTTTATCTGGGTCGGCTTGCGCATCGGCAATTTTATCGAGTTCTTCTCGCAATGGATAATCCAGTTCGCCATCGCCCAAGTACCCTCGCACTACCGCGTGATAACGCTTCTGCACGAGTCGTTCCGTAAATTGCTCGGTGAGTAATCGTGCGGTCTCGGAGTCTTTTGCAAACAGTAAGATACCAGAGGTGGGTCGATCCAAACGATGGACTGGATACACGCGCTGACCAATTTGATCACGAACGCGCTGCAACGCAAATTCCGTTGCTTCTCGCGCTAACCAACTACGATGAACGAGTAAGCCACTGGGTTTATCAATCGCGATCAGGTGCTCGTCATGAAAGAGAACCTCGAGTTCTGGCTTCATACTAAATTCATTCACACTGTGATTAACAATCTTCGGCCAAGGGATCAGCGCCACTGAGGAGAATATCGAACTCACGTAAACTGTCGATCAGTCCTTCGTGATGTTCAAGTCGATCACGATAAACATGGGTTGCCATCGGACTCACTGCAATATTTGCTGGTAATGGGTGTTCACCATCTACCAGATCCCACATGCGTGGTACCATGACAAATTGAATCCACTGATGGAAATCGAGCGTGTCCATCGCAAAAGGCTGATCACTCGCCAATGCTTGTGGTGGTGGAAAATGACTTTGCCAGAGCCCGAGGCTATTTAACTCGGCTTCAATTCGCTCTAATAATCGAGCTGCACGTTGACGCTGGTCCATGACTACCTCCACGACCCGTTAATCGTTATAATGCCGCACATCTTTCAAGAAAATCATCCATGTTGCAAGTCTAATGAGCCAAACAGACCATCTTTCACTCCTCCCAGACCTACTGGAACAGAGCGGTAGTGCCTACCATGTCTACGATTGCGGTCGCCGACTTGAGGCCATTGCTGAGGCAGACTTTCAATCGATCTGCGCGCAACAACAAGCACACCCCTATCCGTTTCAAAACCACGCTTGGCTCGCAGTCGAATTTTGGGATCCACAGCAAGCCTCCGCAGAACATTTCCTCTGGTTTCTGAAATTTCCACTCGATGAGCGAGGCTTGATCAGCTTAGCCGCTCAACAAGCGTTCGTTGCCAGTGTGCTGACATTGTTGGGACAACAAATTACAGGGGCATTAGACCCACAACAAGAGCAAGAACTGCAGCAATCTCCTTATTTGTTCACGCCATCTGAAACGCAGCGTGCCGCGCTTCATGCACAGCTGTCAGCGCGTCATCAACAGGACCCGTCTATTCACTTTGAACTCGCGCAAGAACAATTACGTTCTGCCGAGCCAGAACTGTGGCACAACATAGGTCTGCAAGGTTTACATGATGTAGCTGCGCGCTTGAGTCAAGATTCACTGACCAGTACGGCGATAGCAGACCATTTCAGTCACTATCCTCCGGCACTGCAAAAGGCACTCGCCGAGGCACTTGAGCATCAAGAGTTACCGAGTGCACTAGCTGAAGCTTTTACTCAGGATTTGATCGCTCGAGCAGCACCAGAATTATACAGCGTTGAATATATTCATCGCTTGCGCGCGCTTGCTAGTCAATCACAGCAGCCCCTTACGGCAACCCTGATTGATCATATTCTGCAGCACCCTAATGCTGACCAACTGGTTTTAATTGGATTACGTTTTTGGTCAACGCTGGTTGACCAAACTTCGTCTCAGCAGCCGGATCAGTCGCGCTTATATCGCTATGTTCACGCTCTCGCGCAACTACAACAACAGCCGCTGTTTGCTGCCTTAATGGCTGATTTATTGCGCTTACCTAGCGTCCGCCCCTATCTACTGATGTTGTTACAACGCAATGACCTGCCCACCGTCGTACAATCAGCTTGGCAGGCGTTCATTGCCGGAGTCGCTCATGCTCGCTGATGTCATTTTATTACTGGGTTTATGTTTTGGCGGCTACTTGTTTTGGCAGGGACGGCGTCAAGCGGAGGCAGCGCAGCAACATGCCCGGCGCTACTGTAAGCAAGAGGGTTTACAATTTCTAGATTTAGCTTGGCAAGCAAGCCGACCACATCGCTGGGGTCGGCGGTTTGGTTGGCAAAGTCGCTATAATTTTGGCTTTTCGAGTGATGGTGAGAGCCGTTATGAGGGTGAGATCACGCTGTTAAACCTGAGTCTTCAACGCGTATCCACACCGCCCTATCGACTCCCTACTGAGTAGAACTCGTGGTCGAACCCAGCACCCGGCGGAATGTGCGCACCCAAAAATCTTTATACATGACCCAGTCGGCAGCCAATGAGTAGGCCGGATATTTAAATGTCGCGGGCTTATTATGTTCAAAGCCAAAGTGACCCAGCCAAGCAAAGCCGTATCCGGCCACCGGAACCCACAACAATGACCACCAATTCTGCGTCCACAACGCATTAGCAATAATCAGTAACACCAAGGTGCTACCAATGTAATGTAACGCCCGACAGCGCGGGTTCGAATGCTCAGCCAAGTAATAGGGATAGAATTCTGCGAAGTTCTTAAATGCCATGCGTATTCTCCTTGTTCGCTGCTGTTGTCGCTGATTCTCGCTCAGCAAACAACAATTCACCTAGTATAGAGCCTACTTGTACCGAGGTGACTCTTCGATAACCATGCTGCTCAAACAATGGCAAATAGTGTGGCTGAGTAATATAGACCGCAATACCAGCCGAGGTTTGATCCTCTTCGAGCAGTTGCCGTGCTGCACGCACTAAAACATCACCCCAACCTTGCTGTTGATAGCGCGGATGAACCGCGATAAACGCCAGCATATGATAATCTTCCTCGGGCATTGCCGCTTGAATCAACGCCTCTTTTTCAAGTAATTGACGGGTTGAGACATAACCAGCCGTCAACAACATTTTGAGGCGCCAATGCCAATAACGCCCCGGACCAAAACTTTTCCCAGGCCGAGTTAAACACGCCACGCCCACCAGACTCTCACCATCGAACACGCCAACCATGGGTTGCGCAGCTTCCCAAAATGCAGCGAGTTCTTCACGAATTGCGGCTCGCAGGCGCTTCTCATAATCAGCTTTGTCCGCTTGGAACAATTCCATGAACAAAGGATCGTCATAGTAAGCTTGATACAACAGTGAAGCAGCGATTTTCAAATCTTCTGCCACTAAATACGAAAGTTGTGCTGTGTCTAACGCAGCGGGAGATATTGTTGTCATTGTGTGTCCCGATGTTTTTATGTCGTCTCAGAATGCCTGATTTGTGTCCAAAATGCGATGGCTTTTCATGCCTCTTCATCGCTGCTTTGCAACCGCGGTGTTACCTCCTGAATGAACGCTTCGAGTGAGTCTGCTAAGACTTCATGTTGCCCCTGCCCGACCCATTCCAAACCAACCACCCCCGTTTCATTGTCAACGGTCAGCAGCAAGTCGTCAGCTTCTTCAGCGAGTCCAATAAATAGTGTAGGTGGCTGCTTCAATCGCCGCTTCATCAAAATATGGCCTGCACAGTTAGCTAATAATCGTTCGCCATCTTCTCTACAATGAATGTGTAACAATTGCAGTGGATGATGATTCCAATCCACCGCTAGGTCACCGGCAAACCAGCGTGAATAGTAGTCCGCAAAATCTGACTGAAATGGCATTTCTAATGCGGCGGCTAAATCTTTAAAATTCAGCGGATGGGTCTGCTGAACCGGCTGCCAAATCACATAATCAGGATCATTGTCCCACGGCTCTCGGTAAATAGGCGCATCCCAGTCGTCCTGGCGCTCCACCAATAACGGTTTATTGTGTTCAGCGTAGAAACGGACATAGCGGTCTATTAACGCATCAAGAGCAGTCGTGATCGACATCGTAAATTCCCTCGTTACTACTTATGGTTACTGTACTGTGGACGATGTCCAAATCAGCTAGCATCTCATTCCGGACACCGTTACAATATTCGGCTGCGTTTAGCCTAGCATAAAACGCTCCAAACCTGATTTGAATAACCAACAAACAACCGTTCGTGCGATTTAAGGAATATCATGACAAACCCACTCGGCCATTTGTCTTTAGGACAGCCGACTCAGTATCCAGACCAATACGATGCGACGCTGCTGCAAGCGGTACCTCGACAGCTCAACCGTGAGCCGTTGGGCCTTAATGCTGAGCAATTGCCGTTTACGGGTGTGGATTATTGGAATGCCTATGAAATGTCATGGTTGAATCAACGCGGTGTGCCACAAGTGGCTATTGTTGAATGTCAGGTTCCTATTGTGAGTCCGAATCTCATAGAATCGAAAAGCTTTAAGCTTTATCTCAATAGTTTTAATGAAAGTCGCTGGGAGTCTTGGCAGCAAGTGCAAGATCAACTCAAGCAGGACCTGTCGCACTGCTCGGGCGCAACCGTTCAAGTTCAATTGATTGGTCTCAAAACAGCCAGTGCGGATGGGTTTGTCGACTTGCCGGGACTTTGTATTGATCAAGTCGATGTCACCATTACGCAGTATCACTACGAACCGCAATTGCTGCGCTCGGTAAATTCGGGCACAATTGTTGAGGAAACGTTGCACAGTCATCTCCTGAAGTCGAATTGTCTTATCACTAATCAACCCGATTGGGGATCGGTCCTGATTCGCTATCGAGGCCGTCAAGTCGACCATGCAGCGCTATTGCAGTACATAGTCTCATTTCGAAACCATAATGAATTCCATGAACAATGCGTGGAGCGAATTTTCGTAGACATGAAACAACAGTTGCAAATTGAACAGCTGACCGTCTACGCCCGCTACACGCGACGCGGCGGTTTGGATATCAATCCGTTCCGCTCAGATTTTGAAACGGCACCACGTCAACAAAGACTGGTGCGGCAGTAATACAAGGATATGAACAAAGAATGAAAATAACTATCTCTCCCCGCGGCAGTATGAGTTTGCTGTCGCAACTTGAAATTTCGCGCCTGCAACAATCCAGTGATGAACAGCTGTATCGTCTGTTTCGCAATTGCTGTTTAGCTGTTTTGAATGCGGGTAGTAACACCGATAGCAGTGAAGAAATTTTTGATAAATACAAAGACTTTGACGTCAATGTCCTCAAATGTGAGCGCGGTGTTCAATTAGAGCTGATCAATCCACCGGCTGAAGCCTTTGTCGATGGCAAGCTGATTGTCGGTATGCAAGAGCTCGTCGAGGCCGTACTGCGTGACATTCTCTTCACCGGTGAGCGGTATAACGCACAAACGTTGGACTCTGCTGATACCCATACGTTGACGCATGTCGTATTCGATATCTTGCGCAATGCGCAGGTCATTCAACCCAATCTCGACCCAAATATCGTGGTCTGTTGGGGTGGTCATTCAATTAATGAAATTGAATACAAATATACCAAAGAAGTGGGCTATCACTTAGGGCTACGTCATCTCAACATTTGCACGGGTTGTGGTCCTGGAGCTATGAAAGGCCCAATGAAAGGTGCCACCATTGGACACGCCAAACAACGTATTGCTGATGGCCGTTATTTAGGTTTCACCGAACCGGGTATTATTGCTGCAGAACCGCCAAATCCAATCGTCAATGAATTAGTGATTCTGCCGGACATCGAGAAACGCTTAGAGGCCTTTGTTCGCTGTGCACACGGGATTGTGATTTTTCCTGGCGGTGCCGGAACAGCGGAAGAAATGCTGTATATTCTGGGTATTTTAATGCACCCAGATAATGCGAAACAAAAACTGCCGCTGATTTTAACTGGTCCACAATCCAGCCGTGGCTATTTTGAGGCTATCGACGCTTTTGTACTGGATACCTTAGGTGCGGAAGCTCAGAAATTCTACAGCATCATTATTGATGACCCTGCTGCCGTAGCGACCGCCATGAAACAAGGTGTCAGCGAAGTCAAAGAATACCGTCGCGAAACCGGTGACTCGTACAGCTTTAATTGGACGCTGCACATTGATGAAGCTTTCCAACGTCCGTTTGTACCCACTCACGAGCGCGTACGGAACTTGAATCTTCACAAAGACCAAGCACCTCAGGCGCTGGCGGCTGACTTGCGCCGTGCATTTTCGTCCATTGTTGCGGGTAACGTGAAAGATGAAGGCATCCGTGCCATTCGTCAGCATGGACCATTTGAAATTCATGGTGAGCGCGATATGATGCGCAAATTAGATGTGCTCTTGCGTGCTTTTGTTGAGCAAGGCCGAATGAAATTGCCGGGCAGTGTTTATCACCCTTGTTATCGAGTCGTGACAGACTAAACGGCAGAAAGCGAGTTCACCATGCCTAAAATGTTAAAGATTGTCATTATCGGATTCGGCATCTACGTTGCAGCGATTGCTGCAACGGTCTTCTTTTTCGAAGCGGATCCGGAAAGTCTAAGTTGGCAAGAGCGCGAAACCTTTAATCTGAAGCAAATCGGTCGCCTTGATCTGGGCACCGCCAAAGGTGACGTGATCCGCTTACTCGGTTCTCCCGATTTTAGCGAGGCCAAGGCCACCAGCGACAGCGAAGTGTTAGTGCTGTTTTATCGAACCCATCACGTTAAATCAGATGGCATCACAACGCGAGATGAGTGCACACCGCTGCTCTTCAAGGATGATTTACTCATCGCTTGGGGTGCAGATGCTTATAGCGAATATCAATCGTTTTAATGAGGTGCGCAAGCACCTCATTTGCTATACTCCGCGCACCTAAGCATACCGCCCGGTATGTGTTGTCTTCAGGTTAGGAAACAATCTCATGAGCACGACTATTACAGTCATTCCAGGTGACGGCATTGGCCCCGACATTGTCGACGCCACACTGAAAGTTCTTGATCACGCTGGCTGTGATTTTACTTACGAATTTGCGGATGCAGGTCTCGCAGCGCTAGAAACTACCGGCGAGTTACTACCACAAACAACGTTAGATGCGATTGCGCGCAATCGTGCAACGCTCAAAGGTCCTTTAACGACGCCAGTGGGTGAAGGTTTTACCTCAATCAACGTCAGCTTACGCAAGCAATTTAATTTGTATGCCAACGTACGCCCTGTCCTCTCCTTTAAAGGGACGAAGGCGCGTTATGAAGACATCGACATTATTACGATTCGCGAAAATACTGAGGGCATGTACTCAGGTCTAGGCCAACGAGTGAGCGAAGATGGCAGTGAGGCAGAAGCACTCAGCCGTATTACACGCGTCGGTTCTGAGCGCATTGTACGGTTTGCATTTGAATTGGCACGCCGCGAAGGCCGTAAAAAAGTCACGGCTGTGCACAAAGCGAACATTCTTAAATCAACGTCAGGACTGTTTCTGAAAACTGCTCGCGCTGTTGCGGCTGATTATCCAGACATTCAGTTCGACGAGATGATTGTTGATGCGGTATGTATGAAACTGGTCATGAGCCCTGAGCAGTTTGATGTGATTGTCACCACCAACCTGTTTGGTGATATTTTGTCTGACTTATGTGCTGGTTTGGTCGGCGGCTTAGGCATGGCACCAGGTGCAAATATCGGCGAGAGCTCAGCGATTTTCGAAGCGGTACATGGTTCAGCTCCTGACATTGCTGGGCAGAACTTGGCGAACCCAACCGCTTTATTACTGGGTGCGATTCAAATGCTCGAGTATTTGGAGATGCCAGAACAGGCCAAACGTATTCGTGCAGCTATCGTTGATGTCATTGCGAGCGGTGATCGCACGACACGTGATTTGGGTGGCCAACACGGCACCACTGATTTCACGCAAGCGATTATCGATCGCCTGTAACACCCAGGTTCAAAAAACGAAAAAGGCTGGCAAGAGAATTCATCTCTTGCCAGCCTTTATTTTACCCAAACATTGCTAGACAATTCGGGCGTGTACGGTGATTTCTTCTCGATCATGGTAGAGTTGTTTGGCTGACAATTCAAAGCGACCACGACCTTCCTCTTGCAGTCGGACAGTGATGTGTTCGAGCGCTTCTTTAGCCGCGGCATAGCGTTTCTTCATCGGCAACTTCAGATTAAAAATCGCCTCAATACAGTCGCCTTCAATCAGCCAGTCGGCCATGAGATCTGCAACCCGAGATGGTTTTTCCACCATATCGCAGACGAGCCAAGTCACATTTTTCTTCTTCGGACGAAATTTAAAGCCGTCTTCCTGAAAATACTTCACTTGTCCCGAATCTAATAGCTTTTGATCCATCGGCCCATTGTCTACCGCTTGCACCATCATGCTGCGACGCACTAATTGATAAGTCCAGCCGCCTGGAGCAGCGCCTAAATCGACTGCATTCATTCCTGAACTGATACGCGTTTCACGCTCATGTGCTGGGACAAAGACTTGAAACGCCTCATCCAACTTCAGCGTCGAACGGCTGGGTGCATCTGCAAATGAACGTAACCGTGGAATACCCATCAACCAAGGGGATTGGTTGTAGCTATAGGAATAGCCTAACACAACCCTTTGCCCAGACAGAAAAAACGCATGCAGCGTAGGACGCCGATCAGACTCCTCGGCTAATAGCAGACCGGCTTTACGCAGACCCTGCCGCAGTGGCACTGTGAATTTTCGACAGAATTTGGTTAATTCTTTGCCATCATTGGTATCTGGGGTCTCGACCCGCAAACTACCCAAGGGTTTAACGCCTTCAAAAGCTTCCACCGTAACTGCGTCCAACAGAGCCAATTGCAGTGCACTCACGCGATCTTCAACTGGCAACGCGGTCAATTCGCTGAGTACCGCAATAAACTGGCGGCAAAAAATGAGCTCGCGGAGCACGAGTTTACGCGCTAGATGGTCCGCTTCTTCAGGTTGACAGCGATACCAGACATAGCCTTGCTGCGCTTCGGTTTGGCAGTAACCAAACACGCCTAATAATGCAGTTTTGTCCTGCAATTCAGCCGCGCAGTCGTTTTCAAAGCCCGGTCGACAGTAAGCTAAAATGCCGCTCATACCTAAATTCACTCATTCGATGTTTGCAAAGGGGCGCTATTATGCACGAGTCGCACGCAGCGGTCGATGGCTGCTTGCCACAACTGCGATTTTTCGAAACCGCTGCGCTTGGTTGGGACAAAACTGTGATCACCGGAATCTAGCCAAGCTAACTGGATATTCTTGGGTAAAGTGTAGCTCTTCACTTCATCGGGCTTACCAAATGGATCGCGGTCGCCTTGAATAATTAAATTCTGTGAACAGTGATTGTGTAAATCATCGAGTCGGAGTTTGGCCGGCTTGCCTTGCGGGTGAAATGGATACCCCAATGCAATAGCAGCACGTGCCTGCACCGCGTCGGCAATTCGAAATGCAACGCGTGCACCCATCGACTTTCCCATCACAATTAAAGGTTTGTCGTCGTTAAATTGATGGCACACTGTGAGCATACAATGTTCAAGTTCTGGCATCCGATTCGGAGGGCGGCGTTTGCCGGTATCCATGAACTGTTGCCAATAGGGAAAATTAAAGCGGACCACTTCGATATCATGCAATGCCAGACCTAACGCAAAAAATTGCATGAAGTCACTCTGCAGACCGGCACCTGCACCGTGTGCAAAAACCACTCGAAAACGACCATCCAAGTTATCGCGTTGAATAGCGACTCGTTGTCCAGTCGCCGCTGTCATGCTTGCTGACCGTTATTCGTAAGCATCCTCTTCCTCTTCGACCACACTCAATAACCAATTACGGAATGTCGCAATTTTACCGACTTCTGCTTGAGAATCACGGCATACAAGGTAAAAAGATTTTAAACGTGGTAAAGCTTCCGGAAAAATTTGGACGAGGTGTCCCGCGTCAATTTCTGGTTTGACCAAGACATTATTCGCGAGTGCAATGCCTTGCCCATGCACAGCTGCTTTGAGGGCGAGGTTGGAATGACTGAATATCGGCCCGTTATCCCCTTTATTCTTATCAATGCCAACCAACTTAAACCAATCTTTCCACGCATTACGGGTTTCATCATGCAACAAGGTATGATTTAGCAGATCGGCCGGTTCGCGCAGGGGCTTATTACTGTTTAAGAGCAATGGCGAACAGACAGGTAGCAGATACTCATTATGTAGCTTGTAGGCTTTCAATCCAGGCCACTTACCAGCACCGTAGTAGATAGCTACATCGACGTCATCGGTTAGCGAGCCATCCACTTCATCAACGGCACGAATACGAACATCGATATCTGGACAGGCCTCTCGAAATCGACTAAGGCGTGGGACAAACCACAAAATAGCAAAACTCGGAGGAAGTGAAATTGTTAACGAGCCGCGCTCACTCGCATTCTTCAAGCGCTCTGTGGCTTGCAGTAAGTGATTAAAGATTTCTTTTAGTTCGAGGTAATAGGTTTGCCCTTCCGTAGTCAACAGCAAGGAGCGATTCCGGCGGAGAAAGAGCTTTACCCCCAGAAAGTCTTCCAGTGCTTTCACCTGATGACTCACAGCTGCCTGCGTCACGAAAAGTTCATCGGCAGCACGAGTAAAACTCAAATGCCGTGCCGCCGCTTCAAACGACTTTAACGCATTCAGTGGGGGTAATTTTCGCATGAGTTCCTATTACAGTCGTACACCACCATCTATTTCTACCACACGACCACTGAAGAAGTCATTTTCTATGATGTAGCGAGCACTGTGTGCAATTTCATCCGGCTGCCCCCAACGACGCAATGGCACCATGCTGAGCGCGCGCTCAATGGCTTCTGGCTTCATCGCGGCGGTCATTGGCGTTTCAATAAAGCCCGGCGCAATAGCACCACAACGAATACCAAACCGTCCCAGTTCACGTGCCCATGTCACGGTCATCGCTACCACACCGGCTTTGGTTGCAGCGTAATTGGTCTGCCCCATATTACCAGCGCGAGCAACGCTCGAGATATTGATTATTACGCCACCTTTGCCAGCCTTCGCCATGTGCGCGGAAGCTTCACGACCACAGAGAAAAGTTCCGGTCAGATTCACGTCTAAAACCGACTGAAATTGTTGTAGTGGCATTTTCTGCGTAATTTCGCCATCTTTGCATTTGATCAGCAAACCATCGCGCAAAATACCTGCGTTATTGATAAGTACATCGATACCATCAAAATCAGCAGCGATATCGTTAAAGGTCGCCTCAACTGCGGCTTCATCAGTGACATTCATCACATAACCACGCACGACACTAGCACCCAACTCACGACACGCATTCGCAGCTTCGTCGAGGGTCTCGGCATTCATGTCAATCAACGCTAATTGTGCGCCATCTTTGGCGAAATGTTCGGCCATTGCGCGCCCAAGACCCTGAGCGCCACCGGTAATGACTATCGTACTGTCTTTAATTTGCATGCTGTTCTCGCTATTTCGTTTGTGGTTTCACGTAATTGAAGATGCTGGAAAAGTCTTCGCGACCATGTCCCAACTGCGCCCAACTGCGGTACAAATTCAACGTCAATGATCCCATCGGTGTACTCGCACCACTGGCTAATGCCGCTTGTTGCGCCAGCCCGAGATCTTTGCTCATCAGGTCAACTAAAAAGCCACCTTGATAGCCTTTACTGGAAGGCACATTATCCATGATATCGGGACACGGATTATATACTTCTAAAGTCCAGTTTCGACCTGAGCTTTGCAACATGATTTCCGACATGACTTTTGGATCCAAACCATGAGCGATACCCAATTGCAGGGCTTCCGACGTACCTACCATCAGCACCGACAGCAGCATGTTATTGCAGATCTTCGCCACTTGTCCGGCACCAATATCACCTGCACGGAATACATTTTTGCCCATGTCATTCAGAATAGAGCGAGCTTGCTCAACAGCCGCTTCGCTACCCCCACAAATGAAGGTCAACGTGCCTGCGATGGCACCACCAACGCCGCCTGAAACGGGCGCATCAATGAAGGTAATGCCTTGTTTGCCAAGCTCTGCGCCCACGTGTCGTGCGGTTTCCGCTGCAATCGTACTACAATCGATCACCACGGTGCTTTTGCTGAGACTGTGTATCAACCCCTGCTCGCCGAGATAAACCCCTTGAACATGCTTATCTGCAGGCAGCATGCTGATCACAAAGTCAGCTGCGTCAGCAACGGCTTGCGTACTGCTGGCAACCTGACAGCCTTGCTCGACAGCCACTTTGAGTGCATCTGCACTGAGATCAAAAACCGTCACCTGATGACCGGCTTTCGCTAAGTTCGCAGCCATGGGGCCGCCCATATTCCCTAGTCCGATAAATCCAATCTGAGCCATAGCTCCTCCGAATTCGTTATGCTTCCAATTACAGCAGGCAACTAAGCATTAGCTTATGCTCATAAATCTCGCAGTGGATGTTCCGCTGCAGCCCAGGGCGAGGTGAAAAATGCATCCACTTCTTCCGCATCGACAGCAGCCACCGAGTCGTGTTGCCAGCGTGGTTGTTTGTCTTTGTCGATCAATAATGCGCGAATACCTTCACGGAAATCACCGCGGGTACAACATTGGACGGATAAGGTTAATTCCATCCGGAAGCAATCTGCGAGGTTCAAATCAGCGCCATGCTGTAACTGATTGAACACGATGTGCGCAGTCATCGGGCAGCCTCCAGCAAGCGTCTTCTGCGCACGCTGAAACCAACCATCGGTGCTTGGCTCTTGCGTAATAGAAGCCACCACATCCGCTGCTTCCGCTCCGGTGGTGACCCGCTGAATCACTTCGAGATGTGGCTCAACCTGAGCTGCTGGCGGCTGTTGTTCCGCCGCTGGTGTGAATCCAGCAAGCAGTTCACTCACTTGCGTACGGTTGGCAGCGGCTGAATTCGACCATGGCAACGCCAACAACGACTCGATGACAGTGCTCTTGTGTGAGCTACTGACAAAGTGATCAGCTAAATTCAAAAACAACGCGTCAGTAGCATTGATGTGCGCACCCGTCATTCCTAAAAATAAGCCACAACCTGCCGGCATTTTGTTCAAGAAGTAAGTGGCACCCACATCGGGGTACAAGCCAATCGTGATTTCCGGCATAGCCAGCAATGAACGTTCGGTAACAATGCGATGGCTACCGCCATTCATCAAGCCCATACCACCACCCATAACAATACCGTGGCCCCAGATAATAAAAGGCTTTGGATAGGTTTGGATGGTGTAATCTAATCGATATTCTTGCCCGAAAAAGTCAGCAACTTCATCAACCAAAACACCGGGTTTGGCTTCCATCGCACGATACATAGCAACAATGTCGCCACCTGCGCAGAACGCTTTTTCACCCGCGCCTTGCAAGAATACTGCTGCAATATCGTCAGCGGCAGCCCAAGCGTCGAGTTGTGGCTGTAACCGCTGAATCATATCTAGACTCAACGCATTGAGTGACTTCTCGGAATTTAATGTGGCAACGCCGAGCTTGAATCCACTCGGCGTTTGTAGTTCTTCAAATAGCACCACGTCTGACATGCTTACTCCTTAGAGGATGGCACGATCCAGATCAGCTAATAACCGGCGACCGATAATCACCCGCATGATCTCATTCGTACCTTCTAGAATCTGATGAACGCGAACATCTCGAACATGACGCTCTAACGGATATTCTTTGATGTAGCCATAACCACCATGAATTTGGAGCGCTTCGTTACACACAGTAAAACCGACATCGGTAGCAAAGCGTTTTGCCATGGCACAGTAAGTGGTCTTATCTGCATCATCCGTATCCACTTTAAATGCAGCCAACCGCACCATCTGCCGTGCAGCAACCAACTCGGTTGCCATGTCTGCTAGTTTGAACTGCAGCGCTTGGAATTGACCCAACGCTTGGCCAAACTGCTTCCGTTCCAACATATAATCACGCGCTGTTTCCAGTGCGGCTTGGGCGGTACCAATAGAACACACGGCGATGTTAATTCGACCACCATCGAGTCCCATCATGGCAAACTTAAAGCCTTCGCCTTCTTTACCGAGCAAGTTAGCCGCAGGAATACGTACATCTTCGAAAGTAATCAGACGTGTCGGTTGGGCATTCCAACCCATCTTGTCTTCTTTCTTGCCGTAATGGATACCTTCAGCGTTGGCTGGGACTACAAACGCAGAAACGCCTTTAGGTCCAGCTTCGCCAGTACGGGCCATGACCACCAGCACATCGGTGCTACCCGCACCCGAGATGAACATCTTCGAACCATTCAGAATGTAGTCATCACCATCTTTCTTCGCACTGGTGCGCAAGCTCGCGGCATCAGAACCTGAACCAGGTTCAGTCAAACAATACGAACCTAATTTTTCACCGGTCACCAGTTCTGGAACCCACTCTTCAATGACAGACTCGGTACCAAATGAACCAATCATCCAAGCAACCATGTTATGGATGGTCATCATGGCAGTGGTTGCAGTACAACCCATGGCGAGTTGCTCAAAAATCAGCGCAGAGTCCAACCGGCTCATGCCAAAACCACCTGCGGATTCCGGCGTATACATCCCCATAAAGCCCATTTCACCGGCTTTGCGGAATACTTCAATTGGGAAATGCGCTTCCTCATCCCATTTTGCGGCAAAAGGCGCCATTTCTTTGTCTGCAAACGCGCGAGCTGTATCCACAAACGCTTGTTGGTCATCCGTTAAATTAAAATTCATAGCGACACCTTTAACCTTACTTCAGATGAATCGTCATATTCGGGCCATTGGCATCAGCGATATCGCTTTCAAACCAACGGGCAGTGATCGTTTTGGTCTCTGAGTAGAAACGCACTGCTTGCTTACCATAAGCATGCAAGTCACCGAAGAACGAACCTTTCCAACCCGTGAACGAGAAGAATGGCAGTGGTACCGGAATCGGAATATTGATACCAACCTGACCCACTTCTACTTCATGTTGATATTTACGCGCAGCAGCACCGCTTGCGGTAAAGATCGACGTGCCGTTACCGTATGGGTTGGCGTTGACTAATTTCAATGCATCTTCCAATGTATCCACTTCGGTTGCACACAACACTGGACCGAAAATCTCATTCTTATAGATTTCCATATCGGTCGTGACTTTAGAGAACATGGTTGGACCGACCCAGTTGCCACTCGGGAAACCTTCAACTTGGCAATTGCGACCATCAATGAGCAGTTCAGCGCCTTCTTTCTGGCCCTGCGTAATAAAGTTTTCAACGCGTTGCTTGGCTTGCGGACTGATCAACGGACCATAAGCAGCATCTTTGTCGTTCCAACCACCTGGTTTAACCTTAGCGAGCTCAACAGCGATTTCCGGGATCCACTCTTTCGCGGCGCCGACAAATACGGCAACAGAAATGGCCATACAACGCTGTCCAGCAGCTCCGACAGAAGCACCAACGATGTTACTGATCACTTGGCTCTTATTCGCATCAGGCATAATCACACAATGGTTTTTCGCGCCAGCAAACGCTTGTACGCGTTTCATATTCTCGGTACCACGGCGATAAATGTATTGACCCACCGCAACGGAGCCCACGAAAGAAATCGCACGAACCGCTGGCTCATCCAGAATAAAGTCGACTTGATCTTTACCGCCATGCAACACTTGTAAGACGCCCTTCGGCGCGCCAGCTTGCTCAAACAGCTCGACCAAACGCGTTGGCGTTAGTGGATCTTGCTCAGACGGTTTCAAAATAAAGGTGTTACCGCAAGCTATCGCCAGTGGGAACATCCACAACGGAATCATGGCTGGGAAGTTAAAAGGTGTAATACCTGCGCACACGCCAAGCGGCTGCGTGTAGCTGTATGAGTCGATACCACGGGCAACGTTTTCAACCGTTTCGCCCATCAACAGTGATGGAATATTCGCAGCGTGCTCAACTACTTCGATACCACGCCAGACATCGCCTTTCGCGTCATCGAACGTTTTACCGGTTTCGCTAGCTAGAATTTCGGCAATTTCATCGTGATGCTCTTTCAATAACGCTTGATAGCGCATCATCACTCGCGCACGCTCGGAAACAGGGACTTCTTTCCACGTCAGAAAGGCTTTCTTCGCGCTAGCTACCGCTGCATCCATCTCATCCTGAGTCGCACATGGCACCTGCGCAATGACTTCCTGAGTAGCTGGATTCGTGACATCAATCCAGCGGTCTGACTTGGATTGCACGAATTCACCGTTGATAAATAATGGAACCTTCTTCATTTTCACTTCCTCATAGTCATTCGTTATTCGTTGTTCGTACGTTCACTGCGTTCACTGTTCGTCCACTCGCTTCGCTCGTTATTCGCCAATGCAGGTATGTTTTGACGAATAGTGCAGCGGACGAGCAACGAAAAACGAACAACGCTCTTGGGTGCATTACAGCATTTTTTGGGTTCGATGAACATTGACGATCTTGCTACCATGATGGACAATATTGGCATCATTTGTTGACAACCTTGGGTACTTGAACCGCCATGTCGCAACCTTCTAATTGGCCTTTACCCGCCGGTAGTTCACGTATCGTACTGCCGTTAGAGCTGACTCAGCAGTTGTCCCAACATCCGCTAACGAAACATCTATACCCGCTTGCTTATGGACATTATTTGCAAGCACATGGGCACAGTGCTACGCGCCAGACTCACTCAGATTACTTACTCATATTTTGTCATCAGGGGCGTGGGCACTACCAACTCACGCATCAGCAAAAAATCATTCAAGGCGAGCTCAATGCTGGCCAATTACTTTTGATTCCGCAGCACGTTGCGCATCATTATGCCGCTGATGAGAGCAATCCTTGGAGCATCTATTGGCTGCACTTCCAAGGCAGTTCAGCACAAGCCGCATTAGCCAACCTCAGGCTGACTGTTGCTACGCCAACTTTGTCCATTCAGCATTGGCGTACCCTATTGCCCTTAGTCACTGACTTACTCAATCTCCAGCATCAACGATTTACGATTGCTGGCGGGGTTTTAGCCGCGACACTATTACAACACTTACTCGCACAACTGCCGCTGTTAACCGAACCAACCACAGGAAGTAGTTTCTCGCTCCCAGCGTTAGAGCGCTTTATGCGTGACAATTGTCATCGTGATCTGAGCCTTGATGATTTTGCTGCATTCACTGGGCTGTCACGCTATCATTTCGCCAAGAAATTTAAGGCATTGACGCATACCGCTCCAATGCGCTACTTCAATCAATTAAAAATTGATTTAGCCTGTCAATTGCTGGATACCACAACCGACTCCATTCGAACCATTGCAACCGCTGTTGGTTTTGATGATCCCTATTACTTTTCGCGGTTGTTTAAAAAAACCATGGGTATTGCGCCTCAATTCTATCGCGATACCCATCAACAACAGGACATCTAACCATGTGGATTCTGTGGGCTGTGACCCTATTATGGGCAGCAAGCTTTTCACTCATCGGTGAATTTCTCGCCGGCCACGTTGATGGCTATCTCGCCGTCTTTATCCGCATGGCACTCGCATTACTAGTATTCGCGCCATTGTATCGCTGGCGTCGCCTGCCACTCCTACGACAACTTCAACTGGCCGCGATTGGTGCGATTCAAATCGGCATCATGTACTTATTTTTGTATCACGCATTTCTGTACTTGAGCGTTGCAGAAGTACTGCTCTTTACTATCTTCACGCCGCTCTACGTAGTCCTCATTGATGACGTTATTTTTAACAAACAACATCTGCCGTTGCGCTGGTGGTTGGCTACTGCCGTGGCCGTAGTTGGCGCCGCTATTATTCGTTATGAAACCGTCAGTTCGGATTTTTGGTTCGGTTTTGCTCTCATTCAAGCCGCAAATATATGCTTTGCGGCTGGTCAAATCTGCTACAAACGCCTACCACTAGGAGATGAGCGTAATCAATTACATGTCTTCGCACCATTTTTTGCCGGTGCTGCGGTCATCACTGCATTCGCAGCGTTGTGGTTTGGTAACCTGCAGTTAGCGCCGCAAACCTCCCTGCACTGGGGCATTCTCCTCTGGCTTGGTATTGTTGCATCAGGGCTTGGCTACTTCGCCTGGAATGTCGGCGCCAAACGCGTCAATACCGCTCAGTTGGCCACCATGAATAATATGCTTATACCCGCAGGACTGCTGGTTAACTTCGTGTTCTGGGGCCAAAATGTGGACTGGTTACGGCTGATTCTTGGCGCGCTCGTGTTGGGCTTCGCCGTGTGGCTCGCAAGCCCACGGCGAAGTCGCAGAACTACATAAGTTCGACGGCAACGGCAACAGCTTCACCGCCACCAATACAGAGTGACGTAACACCACGCTTCTTACCGTGTTGTTGCAGTGCATGCAGCAATGTGACTAACAACCGTGCACCACTAGCTCCAATGGGATGGCCGAGTGCACAAGCACCGCCGTTCACATTGACCCGCTGATGATCCAGCTTCATTTCCTGCATCGCCAACATGGTTACCATGGCGAATGCTTCATTAATTTCCCAGAGGTCAACACTGTCTTGTTGCCATTGAATAGCATCGAGCAGTTTGCGCATCGCACCAATTGGCGCAACGGTAAACTCAGCGGGTGCCTGCGAATGCGTCGCATGGCCCATCACTCGTGCTAGCGGCTTCAAGCCTTGCTTCAACGCGTCACTCTCGCGCATTAAGACCAGCGCAGCCGCGCCATCAGAAATTGAACTGGAATTGGCTGCTGTAATCGTTCCGTCCTTCGCAAAAGCCGGACGCAAACCGGGGATTTTCTCTGGCATGGCTTTGCCTGGCTGTTCATCGATATCGACGGTCACATCACCTTTACGGGTGGTTACCGTCACCGGTGTAATTTCAGCAGTAAAAGTACCTGACTGAATGGCCGTTTGCGCACGGCGCAGTGATTCAAGAGCAAATTCATCCATGGCCTCACGACCAATGCCATACTCATCTGCGGTGCTTTGTGCATAGCAGCCCATAGCTTTGCCTTCGTAGGCATCTTCCAAACCATCCAACATCATATGGTCGAGAATCTGGTCATGGCCCATGCGAATACCTGCACGCGCTTTTTTCAATAAATACGGTGCATTCGACATGCTTTCCATCCCACCAGCGACCACCACATCAGCGGAACCCGCGGTCAATAAGTCATGTGCAAACATTACGGCCTTCAAGCCCGACCCACACACTTTGTTAATGGTGGTTGCGCCTGCACTGCGCGGTAAGCCCGCGTGCAACGTTGCCTGCCGCGCCGGCGCTTGACCTAAGCCTGCAGGTAATACATTACCCATAATGACTTCTTGTATCGCGTTCGGCTCCAGCCCACTCTCGGCGACCGCTGCTCGGATAGCCGCAGCTCCCAGCATCGGGGCGCTAACCGCACTCAAACTACCCTGAAAACCACCCATAGGGGTGCGCTTTGCAGCGACAATGACAATTGCATCAGAACTAGACATACCTACTCCTCAAAGACGGTGGACAGTGGATAGTGGACAGTGAAAGGTGAACAGTGAATAGAAAAGACAAAGACAAAGACAAAGACAAAAGATTAAAAACTAGGAATTAGCTTTTTAGTCTTTTCGGTTCACTGTTCACTATTTACTATTCACTATTCGTTTCACATGACCTTTACGTTAACGTCAACTTCGATTAAGCTTACCTCTTCTATTAGCCAGAATGCAAGCGCACATGAGCACACCTACTACATACAGCATCGGCGAACTCGCTCGGGAATTTGATATTACGACCCGCAGCATTCGCTTTTATGAAGACCAAGGCTTGTTGACACCGAGTCGGCAAGGGCAAACTCGACTTTACACCAATAAAGATCGGGTTCGATTAAAGCTCATTTTGCGCGGTAAACGATTAGGCTTTTCACTCGCTGAAACGAAAAATCTGTTTGATCTGTACGACATGGAAAACAGTAGTGTTCGGCAGTTACATACGGTTTTGGAATTGATTGACGACAAGAAGCTCTCTTTACGTCAACAACTCGAGGACATCAAAGTTCTATTGGTCGAGTTAGGGAATCTTGAGGAACGCTGCCGCGATGAACTGGCAGAGTTACAGCATGCCCCGGCCCCATCTACAGTTATCCAGGAGAAGTTATGATCAGCCAGTACAGCGTCTTCAATTTTGGCTTGGGCGAAACCGCGGACATGATTCGTGAGTCCGTCAACGCATTTGCTCGGGAAGAAATCGCACCTCGCGCTGCAGAAATTGACCACAACAACGAGTTCCCAGCTGACTTATGGCGGAAGTTCGGTGACTTAGGCTTGCTCGGTATCACCGTTGATGAAGCTTACGGTGGCTCTGGTTTGGGTTATCTCGAACATGTCATCGCCATGGAAGAAATCAGCCGTGCATCTGCATCCGTCGGCTTGAGCTACGGTGCGCACTCTAACCTGTGTGTCAATCAAATTGCTCGCAACGGCAATGAGGAACAGAAGCAAAAGTATCTGCCAAAATTGTGTTCAGGCGAACATGTCGGCGCCCTAGCGATGAGCGAACCCAACGCTGGCTCAGACGTGGTGAGTATGAAATTGCGTGCGGACCTCGACGGTGACCACTATGTTCTGAATGGCAACAAAATGTGGATTACTAACGGCCCAGATGCTGACGTTTTGGTGGTCTACGCGAAAACCAACGCTGAGAAAAATTCGCGCGGAATTACCGCGTTCATCATCGAGAAAGACTTTCCTGGTTTTAGCACTGCGCAGAAACTCGACAAATTAGGCATGCGCGGTTCGAATACCTGTGAATTGGTGTTTGATAATTGCCGCGTACCACGCGAAAACATTCTGGGTGAACTCGACAACGGCGTCGAAGTACTGATGAGTGGTTTGGACTACGAGCGTGCCGTCCTTGCCGCAGGTCCATTAGGTATTATGCAGGCGTGCTTGGATGTGTGTGTGCCTTATGTGCATGACCGTAAGCAATTCGGTAAAGCGATCGGCGAATTTCAGCTGGTGCAGGGAAAGTTAGCAGACATGTACACGCGGACGAACGCTGCACGGTCATATGTGTATGCGGTTGCACAATCGTGTGATCGCGGTGAAACTACTCGCAAAGACGCAGCAGGTGCGATTCTCTACTCTGCTGAACTTGCTACTCAATTAGCCTTGGACGCTATCCAGTTACTGGGTGGTAATGGCTATATTAACGAATACTCGACTGGTCGCTTGTTACGTGATGCCAAACTGTATGAAATTGGCGCCGGTACGTCAGAAATTCGCCGTATGTTGATCGGCCGCGAACTGTTTAGCGAATCAGCTTAATCAAGGAGTCACGTGTGACCGTATTATCCAGTGCAGTCAATCCGAAAGACCCAACTTATGCAGCCAATGCAGAAGCGATGCAAAAAGTGGTCGCTGATTTACAAGCAAAGGTGCATGCAATTAAGCAAGGTGGCGGGCCTAAGTATCAAGAACGTCATTTGGCGCGCGGCAAGTTATTAGCTCGGCAGCGCATCGAAAAGCTCATAGATAGTGGTTCACCCTTTCTTGAAATCGGCCAGTTTGCTGCGTGGGAATGTTACGACGACTATGTACCCGCAGCAGGTGTTGTAGCTGGTATTGGTCAAGTCGAGGGCGTGCAATGTATGATCGTCGCTAACGATGCCACGGTGAAAGGTGGAACCTATTACCCACTTACGGTCAAAAAACATCTCCGTGCGCAAGAAATTGCTGAACGCTGTCATTTGCCGTGTATTTACCTAGTCGACTCAGGCGGTGCTAACCTGCCCCGCCAAGACGAAGTATTTCCGGACCGTGATCACTTCGGTCGGATCTTCTTTAATCAAGCGCGGATGTCCGCACTCGGCATTCCTCAAATCGCCGTCGTAATGGGCTTATGTACCGCCGGTGGCGCTTATGTGCCGGCCATGGCTGACGAGAGTATTATTGTTAAAGAGCAAGGCACCATCTTCCTAGCCGGTCCCCCCCTAGTCAAAGCGGCTACCGGTGAAGAAGTCAGTGCCGAGGAACTCGGTGGTGCCGATGTCCACACGCGGGTATCTGGCGTTGCCGACCATTTTGCGCAAAACGATGAGCACGCCTTAGCGTTGGCGCGTCGTTCTGTTGCACGACTAAACTTCAAACCAGCGCATCCAGTGCCGCAGCATGCGGTTGAAGATCCGCTGTACGACGCTGCAGAAATCTATGGGATTGTCGGAACCGATCTGCGTAAACCTTACGATGTACGAGAAGTGATTGCGCGGATTGTTGACGGTTCCAATTTTGACGAGTTTAAACAAAATTACGGCAACACCTTGGTCACTGGTTTCGCCCGTATTCATGGCTACCCTGTTGGCATCGTTGCAAACAATGGCATCTTATTCTCTGAATCTGCACAAAAAGGTGCTCATTTCATTGAACTGTGTGCACAGCGCAAAATTCCTCTGGTGTTTTTACAGAACATTACCGGCTTTATGGTCGGTAAAAAGTACGAAGCCGAAGGTATTGCGAAGCACGGCGCCAAAATGGTGACCGCTGTCAGTTGTGCTGAAGTCCCTAAATTTACCGTGTTAATCGGTGGTAGTTACGGCGCTGGTAATTATGGCATGTGTGGTCGTGCTTATGATCCGACTCTCATGTTCATGTGGCCAAATGCCCGCATTTCAGTGATGGGCGGTGAGCAAGCCGCCGGTGTAATGGCGCAGGTAACCAAAGACAATTTAGCACGCCAAAATAAGACCTTGTCGGCAGCGGCTGAAAAAGAATTGAAAGAGCCTATTGTTGAGCAATATGAAGCGCAAGGGCACCCCTACTACGCATCAGCACGCCTCTGGGATGATGGCATTATTGACCCTGCACAAACTCGCACCGTGTTGGGCCTTAGTCTTGCTGCTGCGAACAATGCGCCAATTGCCGACACGAAATTCGGCGTCTTCCGAATGTAAGGATGGGTTATGAACTATCAGTATATTCAGCTCGAACACCAAGAGAGCGTCAGTTATCTGACGCTGAATCGACCAGAGGTACACAACGCTTTTGATGATCGGATGATCGCGGAGTTGTTGCATGCACTAGACAGTATCGATGAACATCCAACTTGTCGTGTCATGGTTCTACGAGCCGTTGGTAAGAATTTCTCTGCTGGAGCCGATCTGAACTGGATGCGCTCTATGGCGGAGAAAGATTTCGACGAGAATCTAGCCGATGCTGGTGAATTATCCGCATTGATGGAGCGACTCGATACCTTAAGCAAGCCTACTATCGCATTAGTGCAAGGTGCCGCTTTTGGCGGTGCTGTAGGTTTAACGGCCTGTTGCGACATTGCCATTGCGCACAATCAAGCGAGCTTTTGTTTAAGTGAAGTGAAAATTGGTCTTATCCCGGCAGTCATCAGTCCTTATGTGATGCGTGCAATGGGCACTCGCCAAGCACGCCGATACATGCTCACTGCCGAACGTTTTGGCGCGTCAGTGGCTCATGACACAGGGCTCGTGCACACAGTGGCCGATGACCTCGAATCCGCGCTGCAACCTTTGCTGACCGCGCTTATTGATAACAGTCCGGCAGCCGTCACCGCGGCGAAACGGCTAGCGCTTGATATCGACCAACAACCTTTGAACGAAGCCACTCGGCGTACCACTATCGAACGCATTGCTGCGATTCGTGTTTCTGCCGAGGGACAAGAAGGCTTACAAGCGTTTCTCGAGAAACGCACACCAGCATGGAAAAAAGGATAAGGCATGTTGCAAAAGTTACTGATTGCCAATCGTGGTGAAATTGCTTGTCGCATCATCCGCACAGCAAAACGTTTAGGTATTCGGACCGTAGCCGTCTACTCGGATGCGGATCGTCACGCTCAACACGTCCAACTTGCCGATGAAAGCGTATTTCTTGGCCCTGCTCCCAGCGCCGAGAGCTACTTAGTCGTCGATAAAGTGATTCAAGCAGCGCGTGATACTGGTGCCGATGCCATTCACCCTGGTTATGGCTTCCTATCAGAAAACGAAGATTTCGCTGAGGCCTGCTCCAAACACAATATTATTTTCGTCGGTCCTCCGGTAAGCGCCATTGCCGCAATGGGCTCCAAAAGTGCTGCAAAAGCCATCATGAGTGAGGCGGAAGTGCCACTGGTTCCGGGCTATCATGGCAGCGAACAAAGCATCGAAAAGCTGCAAGCTGAAGCTCAGAAAATTGGTTTCCCAGTGCTGTTAAAAGCTGCCTATGGTGGCGGTGGTAAGGGTATGCGCATCGTGAACAACGATAGCGAGTTTGCCGACGCACTGAAATCAGCGAAGCGGGAAGCCCAAGCCTCTTTTGGCAACGATAAAATGTTGGTCGAAAAGTATCTCGGTAATCCCCGCCATGTCGAAATTCAAGTGTTTTGCGACCAGCACGGCAATGCTGTGTACTTGGCTGAACGGGATTGCTCGGTGCAGCGTCGCCATCAAAAAGTGATTGAGGAAGCACCTGCTCCGGCTATCAGTCAACGCACTCGCGAGGCTATGGGCGAAGCGGCAATTCGAGCTGCACAAGCCATTGATTATGTCGGTGCTGGCACGGTAGAGTTTTTGCTCGACAGCGACAGTAAGTTCTACTTTATGGAGATGAACACACGCCTCCAAGTTGAACACCCCGTCACCGAAATGGTGACTGGCCAAGATTTAGTTGAGTGGCAATTGCTGGTTGCCAGCGGTGAGACATTGCCGCTCGCGCAAGATCAAATTCAAGTGACTGGACACGCGTTCGAAGCACGTATTTATGCAGAAGATCCTGAGCACGAATTCCTTCCAAGCACAGGTACCCTGCATGTCTTGCGCACGCCTGCGACTGACTCGCACATACGTATCGACAGCGGTGTTATCGAAGGTGATGAAGTCAGCGCTTATTATGACCCGATGATCGCAAAGCTGATCGTGTGGGGCGAGAATCGAACGATCGCGCTCCGCCGTCTCGTCCAAGCCTTGCACGAATACCGCGTTGGCGGTGTCAAAACCAATATCGATTTTCTCCGGCGAATTGCCAATCACCAGCAATTCCAGCGCGCTGAGCTGACCACTCGGTTTATCGAAAAATACGAGTCAGACTTATTCGTCGATACTCAGCCATTCGTTGCCGAGTATGCAGTTATTGCTGCGTTAGCTGAAGTTTCCGGTGCCGTAACTGCCTCGGCAAACCCATGGGCGCAAAGGAACGGGTTCCGGCTCAACCAAGCGCCGTGCTTTGAATTGGCATTACAGTACCAAGATGAAGCAGTGAACGTCGCGATTGAACAAACACCACAAGGCTGGATCCAAGCGGATCAACCGGACATTGTTTGGCAAGCTCACTATCAAGGTGATCGTCTCATCGTCAGTCGCAACCAACGACAGTTCTCGGTTTACGTCTTTAATGCTGGCAATGAAATCACCGTATTTACTGAGCACGCGAGTCTTCGATTTATTCGCCATCGTGTTGCCGATACCCTGAGTGATGATCAAGCCGCAGGTAGCATGACTGCGCCAATGAACGGAACTATTGTTGAGGTGATGGTCGCAGCCGGTGATACCGTTGCCGCTGACCAAGCTGTCGTGATCATGGAAGCAATGAAAATGGAATACACCATCCGTGCCAGCCATGCCGGTACCGTGGAGAATGTTTTCTATGCTGCAGGTGATCTCGTCAGTGATGGCGCTGAACTGTTAAGTATTACTCCTGAGGAGTCCTAATATGGCACTGCCACAGCGCGTAAAGCTAGTCGAAGTCGGTCCTCGTGATGGGCTCCAAAATGAGCGTAATGTCGGTACTGCAGCAAAAGTCGAACTGATTAATCAATTATCGGCGAGCGGTTTAACCTATATTGAATCCGGCTCATTCGTCAGTCCGAAGTGGGTGCCACAAATGGCTGACAGTGCCGAGGTGTTCGCAGCCATCGAACGTCGCTCTGGCATTACTTATGCAGCGTTAACGCCCAATCTCAAAGGGTTCGAAAATGCGATGCTGGCAGGTGCCGATGAAGTTGCAATTTTTGGTGCCGCTTCCGAAGGTTTTAGTCAACGCAACATCAACTGCAGTATCGCCGAGAGCTTAGAGCGGTTTGAACCCGTTATTGCGGCAGCAAAAGCCAAACAAATAAAGGTGCGCGGTTATATCAGTTGCGTTCTCGGTTGTCCTTACGATGGTGATATTCTCCCCTCACAAGTGGCTGCCGTAGCTCAGCAACTGTATCGCATGGGCTGTTACGAAATTTCATTGGGTGACACTATCGGTGTTGGTACTCCACTTGCAGCGCAGCGCATGTTAAGTGCAGTTGCGGAGCGTGTTCCGATGGACCAATTAGCATTGCACTTTCACAATACCTATGGTCAAGCACTTGCCAATATCGCCAGTTGCTTACCGTTGGGTGTGAGCACTATTGACAGCGCGGTAGCTGGATTGGGCGGCTGTCCCTATGCAAAAGGTGCAAGCGGCAATGTTGCGTCTGAAGATGTGGTGTATATGCTGCATGGGATGGGCATAGAAACTGGCGTTGATTTGAATCAGTTGATTGCGGCGGGTCGCTCTATCTGTACCACCCTGCAACAAGCGCCCCGCTCGCTAGTAGCACAAGCTGAAATTGCAAAACAAGGATCTGTAGAATGACGCGTTTATGGCAACCGACTGCTGAGCAAATTCAATCCGCTCGCATGACCGATTTCCTACAACAAGTAAATCAGCAATTCGAGCAAAGCTTGGCGAATTATCACGACCTCCATACTTGGTCGGTGCAGCACAGCGATCAGTTTTGGCGTTATATCTGGGACTATTTCGATGTCATCGGCAATCCGGGTAGCACCATAGTTGAACATCCAGAACGTATTCCCGGAGCACAGTGGTTTCCGCAAGCGCGTTTGAACTTTGCAGAAAACCTACTCCGTCATCGTGACGATAAAGTGGCACTAATCTTTCGCGGTGAAGACGGCACTCGACAACAACTGAGGTATGCCGAACTGTATCAATCTGTTGCCGCGCTGGCGGCTGCAATGCGCGCGCAGGGTGTCACTCAAGGCGACCGTGTTGCGGCTATGATGCCGAACAGTATTGAAACGATTGTCGCGATGCTCGCAACCACCAGTATCGGCGCTATTTGGTCGTCATGCTCACCGGACTTCGGGGTCCAAGGCGTCCTCGATCGCTTTGGCCAAATCGAGCCAAAAGTATTCATCACCGTAGATGGCTACTTTTATAATGGTAAAAAATTATCCATAGCCGACAAAGTAGCCGCCATTCGCGCTGAACTGCCATCAGTCACGCAAACCATTCGCGTCGATTTTGCGCACTTAGACTTGCCAGTAGAAACCGGCATGAGCCGTTGGCAAGACTTTCTTGATACTACCGCAACCAGCGTTGAATTTACCCCAATGGGCTTCAATGACCCGCTCTATATCATGTTCAGCTCAGGCACCACTGGCGTGCCCAAGTGTATCGTTCACGGCATCGGCGGCACGCTCTTGCAGCATCTCAAAGAGCACGGTCTCCACACTGACTTGAATCGAGAGGATGTATTCTTCTACTTCACTACGTGTGGCTGGATGATGTGGAACTGGCTGGTATCCGGTTTAGCCTCTGGCGCTACCCTTCTACTCTTTGATGGTTCACCCTTCTATCCGCAGCCAAGCGTACTTTGGGATATCGCCGAAGAAGAGCATATCTCTATTTTCGGAACTAGCGCTAAATATTTATCCGCGTTGGAAAAGGCTGACTATAAGCCCAGCGAACACCATTCACTTGAGGCTTTACGAGCTATTCTTACAACTGGCTCTGTATTGACGCCTGAGAGTTTTGATTATGTGTATCGCGAAATCAAATCTGCAGTGTGTTTGTCGTCGATTTCAGGTGGCACCGATATTGTTTCCTGCTTTGCGTTAGGCTGCCCAATCCTGCCCGTTTACCGGGGTGAATTGCAATGCGTTGGGCTTGGACTCGACGTCCAGGTATTCAATGATGCAGGCCAACCCGTCACCGGCGAAAAAGGTGAACTTGTGTGCCGCAATAGTTTCCCCAACATGCCCATCGGTTTCTGGGCTGACCATGACGGTAGCAAGTATTTCAATGCCTATTTCGCGCGCTTTGACAACATTTGGGCACACGGCGATTACGCCGAAATCACCGAGCACGATGGCGTGATCATTTATGGCCGCTCTGATGCGGTGTTAAATCCGGGTGGTGTGCGCATTGGTACTGCTGAGATTTACCGTCAAGTGGAGAAAGTCGAAGCCGTTCTTGAGAGTATCGCAATCGGCCAACGTTGGCAGGATGATGAACGTGTTGTGCTCTTTGTTCGATTGCGTGATGGTATTCAACTGGATGATTCGCTCCGCCAAGAAATTAAAATGGTGATTCGTCAACATGCGACACCGCGCCATGTGCCAGCGGTCATCGCCCAAGTGGATGATATTCCGCGTACCATTAGTGGAAAAATTGTCGAACTGGCGGTACGCCAAGTGGTACACGGTGAAACGGTGAAAAATACCGATGCCTTAGCGAACCCGCAAGCGCTGGAGCAATTTCGCAACCGCGCTGAGTTAGCCGAGTAATTAACCAATGCTGTCAATTTGGCGCCGCCTCCGAGGTTACCTCATCGTCTTATTGGTAGGCGGTCTAATGACGTACGTCAGTCATGACTTCTTTGCGAATACGGAACGCGAAGTTATTCTTGCCAAACAATCTGAGCAACTGCGTGAAATCGAGTACACAGTGAGCCGTGAGCTGTTGCAAACCATCTACATCAGTGAGTGGCTAGCACAGGAAGTAACACGCTCGCCAACTCCTATTTTGCAGCGCCTCCGTGGTACTGATGTCCTCATTCGCCGCTACTTCCCGAGTATCGATAGTGTCTTCTTTGTCGAGACCGGCGCTCGCCAAGATCCGCGCCTCTACCAAGTTACTGATGATGTAATTATTAGCTCGTCGAATGACCCTATTCATGATGCTATTTTTAAGGCTGTGACGCAGACCCGGATGGCATTAGCAGCACCGAGTGATGCCCGCATCATCGCCAGTGACTTCGAGCAACTATTTATTGCTGTGCGCATTGAGCGAACTCTTGAGTCAGGTATTTTATTGTTGCGCTTCAATTTGCGCGACTTCATGCGTGATGTCATGAACATTGTGCTTGAAGAGGGGTATCAATTTCAGCTTTGGAACCAAACTGAAGTTATTTTTAACTTTTCTGGTGACTTAAGCACCCGTAATGACTGGACGGTCTATAGTCGCTTGCGCATTGACGACACGAGCTTTCGAAGCGAACTGTGGCCGACCCAAGAGCGCTTAAATGCCAGCCTCTCCTCAACACCACAACTAACAGTCGCGATTGGCAGCGCCCTGACCCTGTTAGGGATGTTTATTTTTGCTTTGGCTCGTTTGCTACAGCGACGCGGGCAAATGCTTCGAGACGCACTCGCGAAGGCGAATGAGAAGCTACAACGGCAGCATAACTTAGACCAGCAAGTACGGTTCTTGCGCGAGCATGATGAACTCACCGAATTACCCAATCGCCAAGCCTTAATGAATTATTTGCGCGGTGAAATTAACGCCATCGAACAACGCAAGGGCCAGCTATTGGCTGCGCACATGAATTTGGATGCGTTTCGAAAGTTAAATGAAGCATTGGGACATTCGATGGGTGATGAAGTGCTCCGTCGTATTGCGCATCGACTCCGGAAATTCTGCCCGCCTCGGGGTTTTGTCGCTCGTTTAAGCGGCGATGAATTCGTTCTTATTTTGCCCGATATTTATACCGATGAGCAGGCACTCGAGGCCGCTCACCAAATTCAAGCGCTGGTTGCGCCACAATTCTATATTGAAAAACATGAAGTGTACTGTTCGTGTGCTATTGGTCTCGCTTTTGCCAACGATGCTGATTACCAACCGACTCGCCTCCTCCAACAAGCCGAGATGGCTCTGAATGAGGCGCGCCGCCAAGGTTATAACGGTGTATCTATCTATACGCGTCGCCAGCAAGATGAATTGGTGCAACGACGACTCCTGCTCAGTCAGCTCTATCACGCCATTGAGCATGAGCAAGTGGAAGTGCACTACCAACCTGTCTTTGATTTAAAGACGCAAAAAATTTGTCGTATCGAAGCACTCATACGTTGGCGGCAGCATGCCAGTCGCTTATTGCAGCCGGATGAGTTTTTACCGATTATTGAAGACACGGGGCTCATTGTTCCGGTCACACAACGCTGTATTCGGCAAGTTGCTGATGACATTTCTGCCTTGCGTGAAGCGGGCCATAAAGACTTAGTCGTACATTTGAATTTTTCTGCGAAACAGCTCGGTATGACCTCGCTCGCCAATGAGCTCAGTGAATTGCTCACGCGGACCCAACTGCCACCGCAACAATTGGCCATCGAGCTGCGCGATTATGTATTTATCAATGGGGTGCAGCAACAACCGCAACATATCTCTGCCCTGTTACATTTGGGAATTCAAATATTTATCGATACGGTCGGCATCCATCATGAAACCACTCATGCGTTAAAACACGTGGCGCCTCATGGTATGAAGATTAATCGGTCATTGATTAGTCAAATTCCGGTCGATACAGTAAACAGTAAAATTACCAACACCATACTAGAACTAGCGGACCAACAAGATTTACAAGTGATTGCAGTAGGCGTTGAAAACCAACAACAAATCGACTATTTGCTGCAACGAAGCTGTTTTCTTGCCCAAGGCCATTTTTTATGCCGTCCGTTGTCCCACGCTCAGCTGTTATCATTGCTGGCATCTGACAAACAAGCATTTGTAGTAGGAGAAGATTATGCAGAATGAAGCCATCGAACGTGAAAGCATGGACTGTGATGTAGTGATTGTCGGAGCTGGCCCTGCCGGTTTGGCAAGTGCGATCAAACTCGCTCAGTTAGCCCAAGAGCAGCAACAGGAACTGATGATCTGTGTGGTCGAAAAAGGCTCTGAAGTCGGTGCCCATATCCTCTCAGGAGCAGTGTTTGAGCCGCGCGCACTGGATGAGCTGTTGCCGGATTGGAAGAACTTAGGTGCTCCTTTGAACACACCGGTCACAGGTGATGAAATTCTGCTGTTAAAAGATCAAGAGAAGTCCACCAAACTGCCCGGCTTCATGGTGCCTAAGACCTTTCACAATGACGGTAATTACATCACCAGCATGGGCAACGTCTGTCGCTGGTTAGCTGAGCAAGCCCAGGCGTTGGGTGTTGAGATTTTTCCCGGCTTCCCAGCCGCTGACATCATTGTTGAAGACGGTCGTGTCGCCGGCATCATTACTGGCGATATGGGTTTAGACCGCGACGGTCAGCAGAAATCGAGCTTCGAACCTGGGATGGAACTCCGTGCGCGTTACACTATCTTTGCCGAAGGTTGTCGCGGCCATTTAGGCAAGCGGTTACAGGCTCAATTTAATCTTGCTGATGATGCATCTCCGCAACACTATGCCATTGGCTTTAAAGAAATTTGGGATATTCCAGCGGAGCAACATCAGCCCGGTTTAGTAGTGCATACCACGGGTTGGCCACTTGGCGATAATGGCACGGGTGGTGGTTATCTGTATCACGCCGAAGATGGTCAGGTGTATGTGGGTTTGATTGTGGACTTAAACTATACCAATCCACATTTGAATCCATTTGCTGAATTCCAACGCTTCAAAACCCATGCGGCTATTGCGAAGACCTTAAACAACGGTAAGCGAGTCACCTACGGTGCACGCGCTATTACCAAAGGTGGTCTGCATTCGCTCCCGAAAATGAGTTTTCCAGGCGGCCTATTGGTAGGCTGTAATGCTGGCACCTTAAACTTTGCCAAAATCAAAGGTAATCACACCGCGATGAAGTCAGGTATGCTGGCCGCTGAAACTATTTTCGCGGCCTTGCAGAGTGAGTCCCCTGCAGCTGACTTGACCGATTATCAAGATCGTTTCAAGTCATCTTGGCTCTATGATGAGCTGTATCGTTCGCGGAACTTTGGTCCAGTTATTCATAAGTTTGGCACCTGGTTAGGTGGAGCCTATAACACGCTCGATCAAAATTGGTTTGGTGGCAAATTACCGTTTACCATTAAAGATAAAAGACCCGATCATGAGGGAATGCAGAAAGCTGCTGACGCTCCCACTATTGATTACACCAAGCCCGATAATAAACTTACTTTTGATCGATTATCATCAGTTTATTTATCGAATACCAATCATGAAGAAGAACAGCCGTGTCATTTACAATTAGCGGATAAAGCAGTTCCACTGACCGTTAATCTGCCGGAATTTGCTGAACCTGCGCAGCGCTATTGCCCTGCGGGAGTGTATGAAATCGTCGAAGAAAATGGCGAATCCGTATTTAAAATAAATGCACAAAATTGTATTCATTGTAAAACTTGCGATATTAAAGACCCATCTCAAAATATAACGTGGGTAACTCCTGAGGGAGGCGGTGGTCCAACTTATCCTAATATGTAAAATTGATTTTAATTAACTAAATGAAATTGTAAGATATAGCTGACAAATAAATAAGATTGTCGTCTTGGTTATTTATCTGTTTAATAAATACAATTTTTAAACAATATTTATTTAATTAAAAGTGGATAAGAAAGCAATGAGTGAATTTACAAGTATTTTAACCCATGGACGACGCTTAAAAGCAGCGGTAAAGGAATTATCGGTTTCTGAATTAGAAGAAGTTCAGGAAAAATTGGCAAAAGTGATTGCTGATCGCGCAGAGGAAGAAGCGCAGTTGCTCCAGCAAGAAGCTGAAAAGCGTCGCAAAATTGAAGAATTGCGTAAAGCGATGGACGCTGCAGGTATTGATCCTAGTGAATTACTGGGTGATAGCGCAGCAGCACCAAAGACGCGTCGCAAGCGCGCTCCTAAGCCACCGAAATATGCAATTAAAGATGATTCAGGTGAACGTATTACTTGGACCGGTCAAGGGCGCATGCCTAAGGCATTGAAGAATGCAGTGGACCGTGGCGAAAAACTGGAAAAGTTTTTAATTTAATACCTTTTCAGTCCCTCATTAAAAAAGCAGCAAATACACAATGTATCCGCTGCTTTTTTTAGTCTTTTCTATTCACTGTTCACTATTAATTATTTACATAGATCGTTACATCACCCACGCCAACATCGATATTGATGCGTGCTTCGCCTGAACCAGTGGCTTTTGTTGAAGACGTCACTAAAAAGCGATCGGTGGACGTGTTGACGTCTCCACGCACAGAACTATCCCCCACGCCGACATCCACTTTAACAGTCGCAACCGCACCGTCGATGTCCAGATCCACATCACCCACCCCCAGATCGAGATTGAAATCTGCAGCAGCGAAGGTACCTATCACCTCACCGACGCCAAGATCCGCGTCAATTTCGGCAATGGCTGGCATGGTAATGACCCAATCCAATTGAATATCATCTTGCTCCGGCACTTCTAAGCGCAACCGGTCACCTGACTGTGTTGCAACCAGTTCAGCTTTCGACAAATCGCCATTGTTCCAACGATCATCTTCATCAACTGTTGCGATAATTTCGACTTCAATGGTATTTTTGTCATGGTACTTAAATTCAATCGTACCTACTCCAGATTCAACTTTAAGTTCAGTGGCGGCCGTTACGTCGTAACTACCTGACAGCTGCTTCTCACGTTCACTGGCAATGGCGTTCGGTAAACTCGCCAACGTGATGCTCGAAATCAAAGTAAATGCAAATCCCCACACGATTTGTTGCTTGTTCATGGTGTTCTCCAGTCTTCCATGGTTATGATTTCCCTTTACTAAGCAATTACGATGCCAACTTTAAATAAATAATAAAAACCAATTACTTATAAAATATTTAGACTGTTTAAAGCGACATTCTCAGAATGGCATCATGAAGAGTATTAGCGATTTTCACCAATTTGTGGTGAAATTTCACGATTCGAAGTCAGTTGAGAAATTGCGTGGCCCAACTACAATCTCACACCGTCGAACCCATCGGTTATGTTGAATCTCCCTATGCGCAGAAGTTTGCCGTGCCGCGGCAGCCTGGGTTGGTGACTGCCGCTGTTGCCTCGATTCGTTTGCAGGGAGCCTATGCGCATCCCGACTGTGTTCGCGAGTTATCCACCTTTTCACATGTTTGGGTGCTATTTCTATTTTCCGAAACGCTTGCCAATGGCTGGAAGCCTTTAGTCAGGCCACCGCGCTTGGGCGGTAATGTCCGCGCTGGCGTATTTGCATCACGAGCCACCTATCGTCCGAACGGTATTGGCATGTCTGTTGTGCCGCTACAAGGGATTCGTCACACGCCATCAGCAACCTATATTGACGTTCTCGGTGCAGACTGGGTGAACGGAACCCCAGTGATTGATATCAAGCCCTACCTTCCCTATGCAGAAGCCATACCACATGCTCAAGCAGGCTATGCTGACAGCCGCCCCACGACTGCGCTCACCACGGTTTTTACTGCTGAAGTACAACAGCAATTATCTCGGTTTGAAGCGGACTATCCGCAGTTCGCGCTGCTCATTAAACAAGTACTTGCACAAGATCCACGCCCTGCCTACAAAAAGCAGGACGATCCGAATAAGGTCTACGGTATGACGTTGTATGACGTAAACATCCAGTGGCGAGTGGAAAATGAACAAAATATTGTCATGAGTATCAGTAAAGACTTTTGACACCTCCGCGAGACTGGTAGAATTCAGACCACTTATTTGGAATCGCTCGAAAGGATTGAAAAAGCTCATGCGCAGCAGTCAGTATTTATTGGGTACATTAAAAGAGACGCCTGCCGATGCCGAAGTAATCAGTCATCAACTGATGCTTCGCGCCGGCATGATCCGCAAAGTCGCCGCAGGTTTGTACACCTGGACGCCGAGTGGACTTCGTTCACTGCGGAAAGTCGAACGAGTGGTGCGCGAAGAAATGGAAAAAGCCGGAGCTCTCGAAGTACTGATGCCAATGGTGCAGCCCGCTGACTTATGGGAAGAATCTGGTCGTTGGGAGGACTATGGTCCAGAATTACTACGCCTAAAAGACCGCAACGCACGTGACTTTGTGCTCGGCCCGACCCATGAAGAGGTCATCTCAGAGTTGGTGCGTAAAGAGATCAATAGCTACAAACAATTACCGCTCAATCTATTCCAAATACAAACCAAGTTTCGAGATGAAATCCGCCCGCGTTTTGGCGTGATGCGCTCTCGTGAATTTATTATGAAGGACGCGTATTCGTTCCATCTTGATCAAGCTAGCTTGCAAGAGACTTACGAGCGTATGCATGCTGCGTATTGTCAAATCTTCACGCGTCTCGGCCTCGACTTCCGTCCGGTCATTGCAGATACCGGCTCTATTGGTGGTAGCTCCTCGCATGAATTTCATGTGCTAGCCGCTTCAGGCGAAGACGATATCGCGTTTTCAAACGAATCTGACTACGCAGCCAACGTCGAATTAGCAGAAGCCATGGCTCCGCAGCAGGAGCGCCCCGCTCCGGGGGCTGCACTAGAAAAAGTAGCGACACCTAATTGCAAAACCATCACCGCATTGGTCGAACAGTTCAACGTTCCCGTTGAACAATCCGTGAAAACCCTGATTGTCAAAGGTGCCGAAAAAGGACTCGTGGCACTAATGATTCGAGGTGACCACCAGTTAAATGAAATCAAAGCAAGCAAATTACCTGCGGTGAAAAGTCCGCTTGAGTTCGCCAGTGACGACGATATTCGCCAAGCTATCGGCGCTGGACCCGGTTCGCTCGGTCCGATCAACCTGCCAATGCCGTTGGTAATCGACCGCTCCGTCGCGATACTCGCTGATTTTAGTGCGGGTGCGAATGAAGATGGCTTCCATCACTTTAATATCAACTGGGAACGCGATTGTGCATTACCCGAAGTCGCCGATTTGCGGAATGTCGTTGAGGGCGATCCAAGCCCCGATGGCCGTGGTACTTTGTCGATTAAACGCGGCATTGAGGTCGGGCATATTTTCCAACTGGGTAAAAAGTACTCGGATGCGATGAAAGTCGGCGTCCTTACCGAGTCAGGTAAACATGAAACGTTGATGATGGGTTGTTACGGTATTGGTGTGACCCGAATTGTGGCCGCAGCTATCGAGCAAAATCATGATCAGTACGGTATTACCTGGGGTGATGGTTTAGCACCGTTCAGTGTCGCGATCGTCCCTATGAACATGCACAAGTCGGTGCGAGTTCAAGAAACCGCTGAGAAGCTCTATGAGGACCTCGTGAACGCTGGTATCGACGTCTTATTTGACGATCGCAAAGAGCGTCCGGGTGTGATGTTCGCAGATATGGAGCTGATCGGTATTCCGCATCAAATCGTGATTGGTGAGCGCAATCTTGATGAAGCGCAAGTGGAATATAAGAACCGCCGCTCTGGCAATAAAGAATTAATGGCCATTGATGCGGTTGTTGCACATCTCAAAACGCTGTTAGCGCAAGCATAACAGAGTATTCGGTTTACGAAAAAGAGCTGCGGTTGCAGCTCTTTTTTTACTTCCCCAAGTCGCTAAATCTGAGAACTATTCGGCGCCAGCTAGAGGGTCAACGTAATGCAGGTGCATGTCCCATGGAAAGTGAATCCAGGTTTCTTGTTCTAAATCGGCAACATAATCGTCTACCAATTCCATCCCTGCGGGTTTGGCATAAACGGTCACAAACTTCGCGCGCGGCAGCCGTTGACGAAGAAACTTCAGGGTATTCCCGGTATCCACCAAATCGTCAACAACCAGAAATCCCTCGCCGTCTGTGGTAGCCGAGACATCTTTAATTAAACTGACATCATCCCGTTGTGCTTGATGATCGTAAGAACTTACGCACACGCTGTCGACTATGCGTACATTCAATTCACGAGCAAGGATAGCTGCGGGCACTAAACCACCACGACTGACTGCAATAATACCGCGCCATTGTTCGGCTGGCAGTTGCCGTCTAGCTAATTCTTTGGTCGCTCGGTGCAACTCTTCCCAAGACACAAAAAATTCTCGATTGGCATGCCAACTCATATCGACTCCTTGAAACTTTTCATCAGTTAATCTCGTAGTTTACACCAAATAGGGCAAGAAAATCGCCCGTCATTTATGCTATTCTGCCCACCGCAAAATAGTTTCAATGGGAGTAGTGGTATGCCAAAAGTGATTTACATCGACGCACAGGACAATCAGTTTGAAGCCGATGTCAAAGTAGGTCAAAACCTCATGGATGGCGCTGTGGATCATATGATCGATGGCATTCTCGGTGAATGTGGTGGCGTAATGTCCTGCGCAACGTGCCATTGTTATGTTGACCCAGCTTGGGCCGATAAAATACCGGAACCAAGTGAGCTCGAAGAAGACATGCTCGGCATGGTCATTGAACCGCAAGATAACAGCCGACTCAGCTGCCAGATCGAGATGACCGAAGCACTTGATGGAATTGTCGTTCGGCTGCCGCGCTCACAATACTAAAGCGACGCTAGTTCGCCTTCTTAAATAGAATGGACGGCGACAAACACTTCATCCCGATACCCGGTAATGACGCGTTGTAATCCAGCGAGTTCATCATCGAGTTCGGGATCGCCACTGTCCACCAGTAAAGGTCTACCATCTAGAGCGTGCAATTTACGTTTGGTTGCGACCACCCAAATATGGTCTCGACCAATGGCTCGAATCACTGCAGGACTCAGCTGCTGATTACCACGCCCCAATAAGTGCCCCTGACCACCAATCATCGTGATCACTAAATCAGCACCTCCATAAGCATCAATCAACTCAAAGAGCTGGTTCGCGGTCACATCAGCAGCAATGACATCACCGCGATAGATTACATCGACGCCGAGCAATGTATTGGGTAGACCTAATTCTTGCATGATGAAGTCGACGGTAGAGCCGGAGCCCATAATGGTCAACCGATCGGGGTCGATGCGTTCAATGACTTCCGCAGCAATATCTGCCAAGACCAGCTCATCGCTTTCCTTACCACCCATTTTGACGGCTTGAACATAGCGGAGCTCAGCAGGCACGAGCAGCTCGCCGAATCGGCGCGCACGTACGGTACCTCGTTGGAAGGCTTCCTCGTCGATATCCATGACATCCGCATGAATCACACTGGCCAACTTGCCAGTCAAGAGATCGAGAATGACATTTCCGGCTGCGCGCGGGCTGATTGCGTAAACTCCAGAATGAATCTTAACGCCAGCAGGTATGCCCAGTACCGGCCGGTCATCTGGATAACTAGCCGCGACATCGCGCGCAGTGCCATCACCACCGACAAACACCAACAAATCAATATCTGAGCGTTCTGCGAGGAGCTGTACCAGTGCCCGAGTATCTGCTGCTGTTGAGTGTTCCGACGCGGCTTGATAGACAACCTCCACGTCAGCGCTGATACTTTTCGCGACGTTTTCTCCTAACTCACCGGCGGCAGTCACAAATTGAAGCATCCGCCCGTGTTCACCGAGTTGTCGAAACGCCTGCAATGCACGCTGTTGCGCTTGTGGCGTAGCCCCGAGCGCTAACGCGCGCTCCTTAGTCCCCTCCGCATCGCTCCCTTTAAACCCGACACTACCGCCCAATCCGGCAACGGGATTGATGATCAAACCGATGGTAAATGCTTTAGACATAATCAAGCTCTCGTATCGATTCTGCGATGCAGGTTGGCGGCCAAGGCTGCCGGTAATAATGACAGAGCGCCTTGGCGAAACACTCAGCACGCTCAGGTAACCCATGCTCAAAAAAGCCAAGTAACTGTAGCCACACTGCTTGTGTAAACGCTTGCCGATCCACCTCAATACCACTCAAATTATCGACGCTGACTTGAAACGGGACTCCAGCACACAACGAAAATAGCCATTCCAACGCCTGCGGCTTGCGCTCGACACGCTCAAACTCAGCCTGCTGTTGCGCGTCCCTCCCATCGGGTTCATACCAATAACCATAATCGAATTGCGTGCGACGTTGGCTACCCGCAATACACCAATGCGCTATTTCATGAAGTGCGGATGCAAAAAAACCATGCGCAAACACCACTTCCGCCAACTGCTCTGTCGTAGCCGGTTGATAATAAGGTTCATCCTCACCCGCAACCAATCGCGTGCGATACGAACGCTCGAAACATTCAGCAAATAATTCAATCAGTTGAGAGTAATGATGTTGCACAGCTTAACGTTCAATATCCGGAAATGAATGAGATACATCGGCATTTTGCGCGCGATGACGGAGCCAGTGATCCATCAAAACCAGAGCAACCATCGCCTCGGCAACGGGAACGCCGCGAATACCAACGCAAGGATCATGGCGGCCGCGGGTAACGATTTCTTGGGTCGCACCCTTCGTGTCTATGGTAGTACCGGGAATCGTAATGCTCGAAGTCGGTTTGAACGCTAATTCCATACGTAACGATTGCCCCGTGCTAATGCCACCCAAAGTGCCACCCGCATGATTACTGGTGAATCCGGTTGGCGTAAGAGGATCACGGTGTTCAGTGCCACGCTGCGCAGCAACTGCAAAACCGTCGCCCACAGCTACAGCCTTAACGGCATTGATACTCATGAGTGCTTTCGCTAAGTCCGCATCGAGTCTATCAAAGACTGGTTCACCCAATCCGACCGGCACACCCGTTGCCTCAACCAATACACGAGCTCCCACCGAGTCCCCTTCTTTTTTTAACGCCCGCATAAATTCATCACATGCGGTCGCCATGGTCGCATCAGGACAGAAAAATGGGTTTTCAGAGGTTTGCGACCAATCGAACGTCGAGGCATCAGGATCAGTTTGATGGGGACCTATCTGGACGACGCCCGCACGAATCTTCACACCGTGCTGGCCGAGCCATTGCATGGCAATAGCGCCAGCGGCAACTCGCATTGCTGTTTCACGAGCAGATGAGCGACCACCTCCCCGATAATCTCGATGACCATACTTATGGGCATAGGTGTAGTCCGCATGACCAGGACGAAAAAGATCTTTGATCGCACCATAATCTTGGCTGCGTTGATCACTGTTATGAATCAGCAGACCAATAGGTGCGCCCGTAGTCTTGCCCTCAAACACGCCGGATAAAACTTGCACGGAATCAGCTTCTCGCCGCGCGGTCGTAAAGCGACTTTGGCCAGGTTTGCGGCGATCGAGTTGCCGTTGAATTTCCTCAACCGAGAGCTCGAGACCCGGTGGACACCCATCCACAATGGCGCCAATGGCGGCACCGTGGCTTTCACCAAACGTGGTGACGCGAAATAATTCACCAAAACTATTACCGGCCATGTGTCATCCTATCCTTAAAATTCGTACTGGTGTTCGAGCAGTGTTGCGCGGGACAGCACGAATACACCGTCACCACCGAAAGCAAACTCAACCCATTCGAATGGCACCTGAGGAAATGCCTCTTGCAGCGCTAGCATCGAATTGCCAACTTCGCACACCAATACGCCATGTTCCGTCAGATGATCAGGAGCTTCACGCAAAATAGTCCGAACCAGGTCTAAACCATCTTCACCGGCAGCAAGTCCCAACTCGGGTTCATGATGAAACTCAGCCGGTAAATCGGCCATGTCGTCTGCATCCACGTAAGGCGGATTCGTCACAATTAAATCATAACGTTCGCCGCGCACGGTTTCATAAAGGTCAGAAAGTAACGGTATTACGCGGCCTTCCAACTGATGAAGTTCGATATTTTGTTCTGCGACCGCTAATGCCTCAGGTGAGATATCGAGTGCATCCACTTCGGCTTCCGGAAATGCATAGGCACACGCAATCGCAATGCATCCGCTTCCGGTACACAGATCCAGAATGCGCTCAACCGGCGGTGCCAGCCAAGGCTCGAATGCTTTTTCAATGAGTTCAGCAATGGGCGACCGTGGCACCAGTACCCGTTCATCGACAACAAAAGGTAACCCTGCAAACCATGCTTTGCCGATCAAATAAGCGGCAGGCTTACGGCTTTGAATGCGTTCTTCAATCAGTTCAACAAAACGAGCTTGCTCAGCCGGTGTTAAAGCAGCGTCACGAAAATGCTCCAGTTGTTCAAAGTCGAGTTCCAACGTGTGGCTCAGCAATAATTTCGCTTCGCTGTATGCGTTATCCGTACCGTGACCAAAAAATACGTCAGCGCCTTGCAGCGTGGTAACGCCCCAGCGCAAATGATCAAGAATAGATCTCAGATTGGTTACTGCTTCCGTGGCGTTAGTTAATCCCACTTTAATCTCCGTTTACGCACTGAAATTGGAGGTATCAGCACAATCGTTCATTGCGGTTCTCTATCGCTATAAGATACCCTAAACTGACGATTCACGCATTACTTGAAACTAGATTCCCAGCAGAAAATCCAACGAGAACTAAGCGTATGAGCAATGACAATGATGATGATGACAAAGCGCTCTTTCGCGATGCCGTTCAGGTCGATAAGCGCATTCGTCACGACACCGTTGAAGCCGCTCCGCGCAAGAAAACCCAATTGCAACGCCGAACGGAACGTCACGAACGGCAGCAGCAAACTGCTGAATTTGAGTTCTCCACCAGCTATCAGGCACATTTCCCAGCTGGTCCGCTGCGGTATGTAGCGGACGGTCAATCACCCTACTTAGCGAAACAGCTCCGCCGCGGCGATTTTAGTCCAGAGCTGATGCTTGATTTGCATGGCTTAACGCAAGCACAAGCGCGCTCAGAGTTGGTTGCCATGATTCGTGCAGCACAACGGCAACATATTGATTGTTGCGCAGTCATGCATGGCCACGGTCAAGGGATTTTACGTGAGAACTTGCCCCATTGGTTGGTGCAACATCCAGCCGTTCGAGCCTTTCATCAAGCACCTGCTGAATGGGGCGGTGACGCCGCTATTTTGGTATTAATTCAACATGAGCTAAATACACATGACGCGGATTCACTCAGGTCAGAATAGTCTCGGGGACGATGAGTCGTTGAAAAGTGCCGCGTAGCATCGCCAAATCAAGTTCAAACTCAGCAATACTTGCAGTTGGAAAGACAATGGGCTGTCGGGTTGCGTCTAACGTTTGCACCAAATAACTCACAAACGGCATGTGTGAAACCAAAGCAACGTGCTGTGCCCGGGCATGATTCACCGCCAATTCTGCAAACAGCCAATCGGCAAACTGCTGCGGATCGCCATCGGGTGTTGCATCGGCTGATTCAGATTGCTGTATAGCGGCGCAGTGTTGCTGCACAATCGCTGCAGTTTGACGAGCACGAATGTAGGGGCTAGAGATGAGCCAATCTAATTGCTCGACGCCCTGCTGCTGCAGATGCCTATGCAACCATTTGCCATTGATCGTCACTTCAGCCTCGCCTAGCTTACTCAGTGGGCGAATCGCGTCGGCATTTAATGCTTGCGAAGGTACCGCATCGCCATGTCGAATCAGATAGAATTTCATCGGCGCCGACCACCGGTCACAGGATCAGCTCGTCCATCGTCAACGGCTTGTTCCGCACGCTTTCGCCGAACGGCTTTCGGATCGGCAATCAGTGGCCGATAAATTTCAATCCGGTCACCCTCCCGGGGACACTGATCAAGCTTCACGGTCTTACTCCAAATACCAACCTTCTGCTCATTCAAATCAATCTCTGGGAACGCGGTGCAGATTCCCGACTGCGCAATACAATCCGCCACCGAGGTCTCGGCAGCAACTCGCAACGGAATAATTTGCTGGCGTTCTGGAGTTGCGTATGCCACTTCAATATGAATGTGGTCACTACTCATGAGGATGGGCTTCCGTATACCTGCCGAGCGCGTTGCACGAAGGCATCGACCATACGGCTTTGTAACTCGTTAAAAATACGACCAAAAGCCATACCCAGCAAACGATTGGCAAATTCGAAATCTAGTTTTAAAACAATTTTACAAGCATCGTCGTTGAGACGCTGGAAATACCAGCCACCTCGCAAATAGTGGAACGGACCGTCCACTAATTCCATCGCAATTTCATGTGGATGATCACCGCGATTACGAGTACTAAAACTCTTACTGATGCCGGCTTTGCTGATTTCTAAGCGAGCAACCTTGGATTGTTCAGTTTGCTCAACCACTTCGGCTTTCACGCATCCCGGGACAAACTCTGGGTATGCAAGAATATCATCGACTAGCGCATACATCTGGGCATCGCTATACGGCACTAACGCGCTACGCTCAATTGTCGGCATGAAAATCTAAGTTCCTTGTCTATGGCAAGAATGCTCGGCAAATAAGGTCAAAGATAAGCTGCTGCTTTTTCGACCACTTCAAATTGTTGCGGATCATAACCTACTTCGCAGTTCGGATCATCTGCATGGAAACGATTTTAATTTAGCGCGCCTTGCGTATAATACGCGCCATGAACAAACCTAAAGCATCTGCCAATACAGGAACCATCGCGCTTAATAAAAAGGCGCGCCATGAGTATTTCCTCGAAGACAAATTTGAAGCCGGTATTGAACTGCAAGGCTGGGAAGTGAAAAGCATCCGCGCCGGCAAAGTCAATATCGCGGATACCTATGTCGTTATCCGAAATAACGAAGCCTACCTGCTCGGCTCGCAAATCCAACCACTGTTATCAGCATCGTCGCACGTAGTTTGTGATTCCGAACGCTCGCGCAAACTGCTGCTAAAACGCCGCGAATTAGATAAATTGATTGGTGCCAGTGAGCGTGAAGGCTACTCCATTGTGGCTACAGCGATGTATTGGAAACGCCACTTGGTGAAGCTCGAAATCCATTTGGCGAAAGGTAAAAAGGCGCACGACAAACGCGATACCGTCAAAGAACGTGATTGGCAACGCCAGAAAGAACGAATTATGAAGCACAAGGTTGGCTAAACAACAGGTTGGCTAGACAAGTTAATCACCCGAAGCGATTGACTCTGCCCCCCAACCTAAGTATCTTCTGTACAAGTAAACAAAGTGAACAGTGAATAGATAACAGTAAATTCCTAAAGAATGAATGTTTTCTGTTGTCTATTCACTGTTCACTATTTTCTCAGGAAAGGATTTTATGTTGACAGTCATGAACGCAAGCAACTGGTGGTGGCACTTCCCGACATAGCGGGTGGTGAGTTTGTGCGTTGACTACAACAAAGTAGACGTCAGAATTCCAGAAAACCCGCTCCTTGAGCGGGTTTTTTTATGGTCGCGATTAATTATTGAGTGAGACGCTGTGCATGAGCATGATATTTGAACAACAGTTGGGACACGTCACAACACTGCAGATTCATCTGCCTTATCAAGCAGATACTTTAGCGCTGTTTCAGCGAGTCTGTGGACATTATCCACACACCATGCTGTTGGATTCTGCGGAAGTGAATTCGAAACGCAGTCTGAAAAGCTTGGTCATGGTCACTGCTGCGCTGCAGATTACCTGCCAGCATCAAACCATTCGTGTCAAAGCACTCACGAATAATGGTCAACAGCTCTTACCCTGGTTAGCGGCTGAGCTGCAGAATGACGCCTTCGCAATCGAGCAAACAGCGACCGAATTGACCGTAACTGTGACAGCACCAGCTACGACACTCGACGAAGATTCACGTCTGCGCGCTCTCGCTAACGATGAACCCTTGCGCATCTTGCAGCAACGTCTACAGCAGACACAGCCGCATCCGTTAGGCATTTTTCTGGGGGGCGTGTTCGCGTACGACTATGTCGCGTCATTTGAGCAACTGCCCGATGTGCCAAACGGCGACAACGATTGCCCTGACTATCAATTTTACCTCGCCGAGACCTTGGTGGTTGTTGATCATCAAGCGAAAACGACCGAGTTACTGGCCAATCTAATCAGTGGTCCAGAGTGCGAATCATATTACGCAACGCTGACAGATCAAGTCGGCAAAATAGCTGCAGCATGCCAATTGCCGCCTGTGCAGAATTCTAAAAAAGCAGGCACCGAAACCACTGTCGCTCTCACAGCTACCCCATCAGCAGATGTATTCGCGCAACAAGTGACTCAATTGAAAGAACACATTTTAGCTGGCGATATCTTTCAAGTGGTGCCATCACGGCGGTTTCAATTAGATTGTTCTGATGCGCTGGCGGCGTATGCAGAATTGAAACGCAGTAACCCATCACCTTACATGTTCTTTCTGCGCACGGAACATTTCGAGCTGTTTGGTGCATCACCAGAATCCGCGCTCAAATATACAGCTGCCAGTAACCAAGTCGAACTCTACCCAATTGCCGGAACGCGGCCGCGCGGTAAGCATGCTGACGGCTCTATTCATGCCGACCTCGACAGTCGCCTTGAGCTAGATCTTCGACTGGATCAAAAAGAACTCGCCGAGCATATGATGTTGGTTGACTTAGCCCGCAACGATCTGGCTCGCATTGCCGAGCCGGGAACTCGCTATGTCGCTGACTTGTTGCAAGTCGATCGTTATTCACACGTGATGCACTTGGTTTCGCGTGTGGTCGCACAACTCGCGCCGGATTTAGATGCATTACACGCCTATCGTGCTTGTATGAATATGGGCACTTTAGTCGGTGCCCCCAAACTCAGCGCTGCTCGACTCATTCGCGAAGTCGAACAACAACGCCGCGGCAGTTACGGTGGTGCGGTCGGCTACCTTGCCGGCAATGGTGATATGGATACCTGTATTGTCATCCGTTCGGCTTTTGTGCAGCACGGACGCGCAACCGTACAAGCAGGTGCCGGTGTGGTGTACGACTCGGTCGCGAGCGCGGAAGTTGCAGAGACCGAAGCCAAAGCGCAGGCGGTCATTCGCGCCATCCAGACCGCTATGGCACGGGGAGATCAATCATGAATAAGACACTCAATCAGCAGCCGAGTCGGATTGTCTTCATCGATAACTTTGACTCGTTCACGTACAACTTAGTCGACGAAATGCGGTTACTTGGCTATCCATTGGTGGTCTATCGAAATAATGTTCCCGCCGCGACCATTTTAGCGGCGATGGAAGCCTACACAGGACCCCAACTGCTGTGTCTGTCACCTGGTCCTGGACATCCCCGAGACGCAGGTAATTTACTCGAAATGATTGAAGGCGCAGCACAGCGGGGCTATCCCGTGTTGGGAATTTGCTTGGGCTTTCAGGCGTTATGGGAAGCGAGTGGTGGCGTGGTTGACCGCTGTCACGAAACCCTGCACGGCAAACGTTCGCCGCTGACTTGTCAGGACCACCCTATTTTTGCGGGATTACCGCAACCTATTGCAATCGCTAGATATCATTCGCTGGCAGGTTTTCAGCAACCTGACAGTGTCGATGTTCTGGCTACAGTGAACGATATCCCGATGGCTGCGTACTTCCATGATTACTACGCGTTGGGATTACAGTTTCACCCTGAATCTATTCTGAGTAGTTACGGTAGCCAACTGCTCAGCCAATGTGTTCAGCACTTATTTCAATTACATTCAACAGCGCAACTGACGGAGTGATTCGAGCGTGGAAATGATTAAACGTTTACTCGACGGTGAAGTCTTATCAACGGCAGAGACGCAGCGCCTATTTCAGCACTTGGTGAAAGGTGAGCTAACCGAAATTCAAATCACTGGCATTCTGACGGCAATGAAGCTGCGGGGCGAACAACCGACTGAAATGGCAGGCGCAGCACAAGCTTTGCGGGTGGCTGCAAAGCCTTTTGTACGACCCGATCGACTGATAGTGGACAGCTGTGGTACTGGTGGTGATGGCAGTAATACCATCAATATCTCCACGACCGCAGCATTAGCAGCTGCCAGTATGGGATTGACCGTCGCTAAACACGGTAACCGTAGTGTGTCATCACGCTCTGGTTCCGCGGACGTGCTGGAAAGTCTGGGGTTATCCGTTACACAGGACCCTGCCGTTGCTGCCGAGCAGTTGGACCGTTTCAATTTTTGCTTTTTGTTCGCGCCGCATTATCACCCCGGCATTCGTTATGCAATGCCCGTTCGACAAACCTTAAAGACACGAACCCTGTTCAACTTACTCGGACCGCTGGTGAATCCAGCTCGTCCCGACGTTCAGCAGTTGGGAGTCTATGATCCGAACTGGTGCCGCCCGTTGGCCGAAACCTTGCGGTTACTCGGTTGCCAACGCGCTATGGTGGTTCACGGTTCCGGACTCGATGAGATGGCTCTCCACGACGCGACCTTCGTGGTTGAGCTCAAAGACGGTGAACTGCACGAATATGAGCTGAATCCGGAAGATTTTGGGGTACAACGAGCCGCCATTGCCGAACTTCGCGGTGGGGACGCTGATTTTAATGCGAAAGCTTTACAACATGTGCTCGCAGGCACCGCTTCAGAGCCGCAGTTAAACGCTGTCGCAATGAGCGTTGCTGGCTTATTATATCTCGCCGACCGCTATGACAACTTCAGTGCGGCCACTGCAGCGGTTCGTGAGCATTTGGCCAGCGGTGCGGCATTGCAACACCTACAGCAATTACAGGAGTTTAATCGTGGCTGACACTATTCTGACGCGCATTGTCGCTGACCGTGTAAAGCGCCTCGAGAGCTTATACCCAAGCTACGATATGGCTGCTCTGGAGAGCAGCTTAACGCCAAGTCAACGTTCGCTAGCAGCGGCTTTGGCAACGCCGGCAAGCAGTTTCATTCTGGAATGCAAAAAGGCATCACCCTCGAAAGGCTTGATTCGTCCTGATTTTCATCCCGTGCACATGGCACAAACCTATGCGCGTTATGCAGCCGCGATTTCTGTGTTAACAGAGCCGGATTACTTCCAAGGTGATTTTGCCTATTTAGCAGCGGTCAGTGCAGCCGTATCGATTCCCGTTCTCTGTAAAGATTTCATCGTCGATCCGCGCCAAATAGTACTGGCGCGTCATTTTGGTGCCGATGCAGTGTTATTGATGCTATCGATTTTATCGGACGAACAGTATCGTGAACTCGCCGAGCGTGCAGCAGCCCTTGAGCTGGATGTTTTAACGGAAGTCAGTACGAATGAAGAAATGCATCGAGCCAATGCGCTCGGTGCCAAAATTATCGGGATCAATAATCGGAACTTGCACGATCTAAGCATCGATCCCCAACGTAGTATTGAGTTAAGTCAGCTTGCCCATGACCAAGCACTCGTGGTTGCGGAGTCAGGCTATCATACTGCACCGCAAATACAGGCAACGGCACCTTATGTCGATGGCTTTTTAGTGGGTAGTGCACTATCCGCTCAACCGAATCTCGATCAAGCCTGCCGCGAATTGATTTATGGGCAACATAAAGTGTGTGGTCTAACGCAACCACAAGATGCCATGGTGGTTCGAGCCGCTGGTGCAGCATTTGGTGGCCTAATTTTTGCCCCGAAGTCGCCCCGCGCGGTGACCTTAGAGCAAGCTCAGGCTATTGTTGCGACCGAACCCACCCTTGATTTTGTCGGTGTCTTTGTCAATCGACCGGTCGCTGAGGTGGTAAACTACGCGCAGCAACTGAACTTGCGCGCGGTGCAACTGCACGGTGACGAAGACTCCGATTACATTACGGATTTACGGCAAGTACTGCCGTCGACAACACAAATTTGGCGTGCGTTGGGAATTCGTAACGCACCCGTTCAATTACCCACCCACGCAGCGGTTGATGCATGGCTTCTTGATAGCCCAGGTGGTGGAACTGGAGAACCCTTTGCTTGGCAACATCTAACGGCGTTAACAGACGAACAACGTCCACACTGCATACTTGCAGGGGGACTTACCCAAGCGAACGCCAGTGAGGCACTGGCAACAGGTATTCAGCGACTCGATTTCAATTCAGGAGTGGAGCGTGACCGCGGGCACAAAGACGCAGGTAAAATTATTGCCTTGTTTGCCCACTTACGACAGTACGGACGCTCGATGACAAGAGGTATATCAGCATGACGACACAAACATCAGCAGCAGGTTTACGTCAAACTTATTCTGCTTATTTCGGTGATTTTGGTGGCCAATTTGTGCCCGAGATTCTTCTTCCTGCGCTAGACCAATTGGAGCAGGCTTTTGTTGACGCACAGGCCGATCCAGAATTTCAGCGCGAATTTGCAGATTTATTGAAGAATTATTTGGGGCGCCCAACCCCAGTTTCCCTCTGTCGCAATCTACCACTGGATTCACCAAACGGAACAAAAATCTATTTAAAGCGTGAAGACTTGCTCCACGGTGGCGCACACAAAACCAACCAGGTTCTAGGTCAGGCGTTGCTGGCAAAACGTATGGGCAAACGTCGTATTATCGCCGAAACCGGTGCGGGTCAGCACGGTACGGCAACCGCACTAGCATGCGCGCTGCTGGATCTCGATTGCACCATTTATATGGGTAAGAAAGATGTCGAACGGCAGCAGCCCAATGTTTTTCGTATGCAATTAATGGGCGCTAAAGTGGTACCCGTTGATACTGGCAGTGGCACGTTGAAAGATGCGGTTAACGAAGCAATGCGTGACTGGACTGCGAGCTATGCCACTACCCACTACCTTTTGGGTACCGCGGCTGGACCACATCCGTTCCCCACTATCGTGCGTGAATTTCACCGCATGATTGGCGCCGAAGCGAAAGCACAAATTATTGAACAGGCGGGACGCCTGCCTGACGAAGTGATTGCTTGTGTCGGCGGCGGTTCAAATGCTATTGGGATGTTTGCCGAGTTTATTGACGAAGCTGGTGTCGAACTGGTCGGTGTTGAACCTGCCGGGAAGGGTATTCAAACCCACGAACATGGCGCTACCATTGCAGCTGGGAAGCCGGGTATCTTGCATGGCTGTAAATCCTTCCTGATGCAAACCGAAGAAGGCCAGATTGAAGAAAGCTACTCGGTATCCGCGGGTTTAGACTACCCAGGCGTTGGACCACAGCATGCTCACCTTCACAGTATTGGACGCGCGCGGTATGAATCGGTGACTGACGATGAAGCCTTGGCAGCATTTCGTATACTTGCCGAAAAAGAAGGGATCATACCCGCATTGGAGTCGGCACACGCCTTAGCCTATGCGTTGCGCCGAGCAGCAGAGCCGGATGCCCCAGAGATTTTGCTGCTAAACTTATCGGGTCGTGGTGACAAAGATATCGACCATGTACGTAAAATTTTTCAAGCGCAGGGAGGCTTAGTATGAGTCGTTATGAAGCGATGTTTGGGCAACTCGAGCAACAGCGACAAGGCGCTTTTGTTCCCTTTGTCACCATCGGTGACCCAAATCCAGAGCAAAGTATCGAAGTCATTCGTGCACTCGTTCGTGGCGGTGCTGACGCGATTGAACTTGGCTTACCTTTTTCTGATCCAGTTGCCGATGGCCCAACCATCCAAAAAGCGAGCTTGCGTGCGCTCGCTGCAGGAACTCGAATCAGTGATTGCTTTCAGATCTTAAAACAGGTTCGAGCGGAGTTTCCTGATTTACCCATTGGCCTTCTCGTCTATGCCAATTTGATTGCCAGTGGCGGGCTTGATCAGTTTTATGCACGCTGCGCAGAAGCTGGTGTCGACTCCGTATTGGTTGCCGACGTGCCCGTCCGCGAAGGGTTGCAGTTCGCTACCATCGCCAAACAGCATGGCATAGCGCCAATTTTTATTGCACCACCCGATGCATCATCAGAGCGCTTGGGGCAAGTTGCTCAAGCCAGCGAAGGTTATGTCTACTTACTCAGTCGCGCCGGAGTAACAGGCGCTGAAACGACAATGCAAAAACCGACAGCGGCGGTCATTGACGCTTTGTTAGCGGTCAATAGTGCACCGCCGTTGCTCGGCTTCGGAATTGCCGAGCCAGCGCACGTTCAAGCGGCCATCGAAGCCGGCGCAGCAGGCGCCATCAGTGGTTCCGCTGTGGTGAAAATTATTGAGCACAACTTGGATCAACCCGCAGCTATGCTGACACAACTGACGCATTTTGTGCGCACTATGAAGGCGGCAACAGGCAAGCTCTGAGTGCTTCCGTCACTTGCGGATACTTAAACGAGTAACCCGCAGAACGAATACGATCGGGCAGTACAAACTGCCCTTTCGTCAACATCTCTGCCATTTCTCCAAATATCAGCTTCAACATCACCGGTGGCACTCGCATAAAATGGGATTTCCGCAAGACTTTGGCGATTGCGGCACTGAAATCACGCTGTGCGACGGGCTCTGGGGCCGTCCCATTGTAAATACCCCGACAAGCCTCCTGCTCAAGTAAAAACTCAAGAATGCCAACGATGTCATCAAGATGAATCCAAGAAAATCCAAAATCCCCCTTCCCAATAGGTCCACCAAGACCTAACAAGTAAGGCGGCAACATTTTCTCCAAAGCGCCGCCCTTCTCGGCCAGCACAACACCTGTGCGCACCACGCAAACTCGCGTCTTCTCACTATCGGCGGCTAACGCTAAACGTTCCCACTCGGCACACAAATGATGAGCAAAATCATTGGCTTGAATCGAACTAGCTTCGGTAACCGGTTCAGCACCTTGCGGACCATAGATACCGATAGCCGAGCCGCTGATAAAGACTTCGGGGGGTTGCGCACACGCTTGAATCCGTTCAGTCAGTTGGCGGGTGATCAGCCAGCGGCTTTGTTCCAGCCGCAGCTTTTGCCGTGTACTCCAACGTTTGTCAGCAATCCCCTCACCTTGCAGGTTAATGACTGCATAGTAGGCGCTCAGATCAGCGATATCATCGAGGCTTTTTAGTACTTGGACCTTTTTGCCTAACTGCTGTTGTGCACGCTGTGGCGTACGTGACAAAACCGTCACTTGGTAGCGGTCTTGTAACCGCGCCACCAGAGCTGAGCCAATCAAGCCAGTCCCACCGGTGATGAGTACTTTCATGTCCGTTTTCCCTCTTTGTTATCGCTTTGTTTACCCCTGTATACAGCTAGTATAGACCAAGCTTTTCTGGCACACTGCGTCTGTATATACCGTGGAGTCAAACATGTTAGTTGTTCTTGAGTACCTGCCATTAGCGCTATTTTTTATCTTCTATTTAGTGGGCGATATTTTCATCGCAACAGGCGTATTGATGGTTGGCACCGTAATCCAGCTCATCGGTTTGAAGTTTATGCGTGAGCCTATCACACCGAGACATTGGATTATTTGTTGTCTGGTACTGATTTTTGGCACCGTCACTCTCTTCTTACGCGATGATTGGTTTATCAAGATCAAGGTTACTGTCATTTACCTCGCTATCGCCGCCTTTCTTCTCGGTGCAATGTGGTGGCAGAAAAGAAGTCCGTTAGAAAGTATTCTCGGTCAAGAGATCAAACTTCCGCACTTCGCGTGGGTACGGTTGACCTATGCTTGGGTGATTTTTTGCATCTCGTTGGCTGTGGTCAATCTCTATATCGCTGAAACCATGAGTTTAGATGCCTGGGTCAATTTTAAAGTGTTTGGTACCTTGGCAGCGACGATTGTCTTTACGGTACTGTGCGGGGCTTATATCTTCAAACATCATACCGATACCGATAAAGATACTCCGGAAATAGATAACTAAGTTTGCCGTCCGATGACTTCACCGCCGCTCAAATTTAATTTAGAAACACAGAAGAATCGTGTTATCGCGGTGCAACATTGGCCACAGCAGGCACCTGAGCAAGTGATCATCATGGCTCCAGCCATGGGTGTACCTCAATCCTACTATCAGAACTTTTGTCAGTGGCTGGCACAGACCGGCCGTGCAGTCATTAGCTTTGATTATTTCGGTATCGGTGCGTCATTACAGGGACCGTTGAAACATCAGCAGACCACCATTCGTGATTGGGCAGAATTGGATGCTGCGGCGGTTATCACCCATGCGCAACAGCTCTACCCTACGGCCTCTGTCATTTGGTTCGCTCACAGCGTCAGCGGACAGTTGTTCGGTATGATTCCAAATTACTCCGAAATCGATCGGATGATCACGGTCGCCACAGGGAGTGGCTACTGGCGTGAAAACACACCGCAACTCAAACCCAAAGCCTGGCTGCTCTGGCACATCATAGCGCCGTTGACGCTGCCGATGTTTGGCTACTTCCCCGGAGATAAATTAGGCATCGTTGGCAACCTTCCTGGCCCAGCCATGCGCCAATGGCGGCGCTGGTGTCTGCACCCAGAGTATTTGATTGGTGTGGAGGGCGAAGCTAATCGGCAACGCTACGCCAACATTTCTACACCCATCACATCCATCAGCTTCAGTGATGACGAATTACTGTCACAGCGAAACATCCACGCCATGCATGACGCATACGTGAATGCTCCTCAACAACGTTTGTGTATTGAACCAGAATCCGTCGGTTTGGAACGGATTGGCCATTTTGGATTCTTTCGACAACGGTTGGCGGGATCTAGTTGGGACGAACTGATACTTCCTCATTTAAGCACCAGTTCGCCCGAACTCAGTTAAGTCGTCTAATTTAGGCTAGCTTACGAATCAATTGCGCAGTATTTCTGCGCACCAAACGACGACAAGCCAAACTACCCATAGTACCCACCACAGCGGCACCAGCCAGCGGTCCGATCACCCAGAAGCGCCAGTGGAAATTCGCATCCATGTCAAACACTTGGGTTTGCAAAATCAGCAATGCCAATTCCATTGCCAGCGTCGCAATTAAGCCACTGATCGCCCCAAGTATAATGAACTCATAGGATACACTTCGGCTTAGCAATTTCGACGGCGCACCTAGCGTTCTGAGTATCACCAGTTCCTTTTGTCGTTCTTCCATGGACGCTTGGACCTGCGCGAGTAACACGAGCACCCCCGCAATCAACACGAGCACCAACACAAAGCCAATCGCCAAACTAACTTGGCTGATCACTTCGCGTAGTTGTTCGGTAATCGCATCCAAATCAATCAAAGAAACCTGCGGGAATGGACGGAACAAGTCGAACAACTCGTTCTTCCGGTCGTTATCCAAGCGAAAGCTCGAAATAAAGGTTGCCGGAAAATCCTCTAACGTTTCCGTATTGAAGATCATGTAGAAATTCGGCTGCAAGGTTCCCCAGTTGACGCTACGAATACTCGTTACCGGCACGGTAAAGACATTACCACCGATGTTGAACTCTAACTCGTCCCCAACCTGCAAACGCATGCGCTCTGCAACTTCGGATTCGACCGACACTTGTGGTTCTGCGTTGTCGCCCCACCACGAACCGGACACCACAGTGTTGTTTTCCGGTAACGTATCACGCCAGGTCAGCGACAATTCACGACCAAAGCCCTCACGCAGTTCACTGGCCTCTTCACCGGCTTCGGCTTGTGCTTCTTTCGTCACCTCGTCAACTACAGGAACGCCGTTCACTGCAGTCATTCGACCCGGCACGATTGGATAAAGATCAGTGGACTCAATAGCACGTTCATCAAAGCGTGTTGCCAACTCATCAACATCTTCTTTTGCAACATTGATCACGAAGTAATTCGGCGCATCGTCAGGTAATTGCTCCTGCCAATCGGCCAACAATTCATTTCGCAGCGCAAGCACCAACAGCAACAACATAATCGCGGTCGAAAAGCTCAACATCTGCACGGAGTTGGCCTGCGCACGACGCTGCAAACCTGCCATAGCGAGACGCCACGCGCTGCCTGCTTGCATACCCGCTTGCCGGCTGACACGAATAAACAGACGCCCCACCACCAACAGCAACACAGCAGCAAGCGCACCACCGACAAACAATGCCGTCGACAGCATCCACTGCTGACTGTAAATCAGTAGCAAGGCATACACCGTGCCGCCCGAAGCTATCCAATGCAGCCATTGCAACGAATCGCTCCCGGTCATATCACGATTCAATACGCGCAACGGTGGAATCTGAATCAGTCGCAACAATGGATACAACGTGAACATCAAGGCACTGACGAAGCCCGTTGCACTGGCTAGAACGTAGGGCTGCCAACCTGCAGCAGGCAAGGTTTGCCCGAGGTATTCGGCGACAAACCCAATGACCGTCGCCTGAATAATCCAGCCTAAGGCGAGACCCACCCCAATGCTGAACATCGATAGCAGGAACAAATGCAAAATAAAGATCTTTTGAATCTGCCGTTTATCGCCTCCTAAGGTTTTGAAGATGGCGACAACATCATAATTACGCTGACAATAGCGTTGTGCGGCCACAGCAACAGCCGTTGCGGCAAGGACTACCCCCAACAGACTCGCTAGCATCATAAAGCGTTCTGCTCGACGCAGACTGCGCGCCAATGCCGAATCACCGTCTTCAACGCTACGCCAGTCATGAGTCGCTTCATTCAACTGCGGTAACAGCCACTCACCATAGTCATTCAACGCATCCGCTTCGCCCGCAAACAATACGTTGAAACGTACGCGTGATCCTTGCTGGATCAAGCCGGTCGCTTCTAATTCGCTATCATTGATAAGGACGTTCGGACTGTCTGTGAAAACAGAGAATCCGACATCGGGTTCATAGGTTAAAACCCGAGTGACGGTAAACGAACTCTCCCCAATATCAATGACATCACCGAGCTCTAACGCGAGCTCTTGAAACAGCGCTGACGCTACCCACGCCTCACCGGCTGCAGGCAGCCCTTGCGCAGGTTCATCGTCGCCAAAAGGTTGCTCACCAGTGCGCAATTCACCGCGCAATGGGTAGCCATCGCTCACTGCCTTCACATCAATCAGCGCCAATGCATCGTCATGAAACGCCATGGAATTGAATACCACACGGTTAGCGGTTTGCAGGCCCCGTGATTCGGCTTCTTCAATCCAGGTCGGATCGATCGTGCGGCGTGAACTCAGCACTCGGTCTGCAGCTAAAAATTCTGCGCTCCGCGCCGTCAGGCCGGCTTGCAGCCTTTCTGTGAACAGGCTTAATGACAGCACTGCCGTCACTGACAATACAATGGCTGCGGCCATAATCGTCAGCTCGCCGCGTTTCAGCTCCTGTCGCAGGAGTCGCCAAGAAATCTTATGCCACATGCTGCTGGTCCTCAGTCAATTGCCCTGCATCCATCCGCAGAATGCGTTGACAGCGTGCAGCAAGGGTATTGTCATGCGTAACCATCACCAGCGTGGTACCAGACTCACGATTCATTTCAAAGAGGAGGTCTTCCACTTTATGACCGGTATTGGAATCCAAGTTACCGGTTGGCTCGTCCGCAAATAGTATTTTGGGGGTACCAACAAACGCTCGCGCAATTGCAACCCGTTGCTGCTCGCCGCCTGACAATTGATTGGGATAATGCTTCAAACGCTCCGCCAAGCCGACTTTGCCCAGCAGCTCGCGCGCTTGTTGCTCGGCATTTCGATTGCCCGCCAATTCAGCAGGTAGCATCACATTCTCCAACGCCGTCAAACTTGGAATCAATAAAAACGATTGGAAGATAAAACCAATCTTGTCTGCGCGCACTTTCGCACGCTGTTCCTCATCCAATTCGCTCAACTTTACGTTATCTATAAGAACGTCTCCGGAACTTGCGAGGTCTAAGCCTGCCAAAAGAGATAAGAGTGTGGACTTACCGGAACCAGAAGCACCGACAATCGCAACGGTCTCACCGGCAGCAATCTGCAAGTCAATCGGTTGCAAAATGTGTAGAATACCGTCGGTGGTCTGAACGTCTTTTCGTAACTGAGTGGTTTGAATAAGCATCTATGAAAAACTTCCTAATTAAATTTGTGTTTGTAATCTGCGTCTTGGGTCTTATACGTCCAGTTTTCGCAAATGTCTCACTTGTGGTTCTCGGTGATAGTTTAAGTGCAGGTTACGGCATGTCACCCAAAGAGTCATGGGTTGGTATTCTGCAACAACGCTGGCAGACCGAGTATCCTGATATCACCCTGATTAACGCCAGCATTAGTGGCGATACCACACAAGGCGCTCTAAACCGCTTGCCTGGCGTGGTGGAGAAGCATCAGCCAACTGCCGTATTTGTTGAACTTGGCGGTAATGATGGCTTACGCGGGTTCACTCCGACAACCATTCAAGACAATCTGTTACAAATTATCGACCAGTTGCAACGTCAAAATGTTCGCGTTGCTCTCAGTCAAGTTCGCATACCGCCGAACTATGGACAACGCTACAGCCAAATGTTTGCAAATATTTTTCCGACCGTCGCTAAAGAAGCAGAGATTCCATTAGTGCCATTTTTTATGGAGCAAATTATTGTCGATGAGAATTTAATGCAGAATGACGGGATACATCCGAACCGCGAAGCACAACCACTGATCGCAGATATCATGGAGCCAAAGCTCCTAGAACTCGCCGGAGTAAAGTGATCGGTAAACGGTGAACAGTGAAAAGAAAACACTGAACAAATCGGATGTTTTGGGTTTGTCTTGGCTTTTGATTTTCTATTAACTGTTTACAATTCACAGTTCACTAGATGTTGGTGGATGGTACTGGGCTCGAACCAGTGACCCCCGCCTTGTAAGGGCGGTGCTCTCCCAGCTGAGCTAACCATCCATTGGGAAGAGAATGCATGCGGCAAGTGGTGGATGGTACTGGGTTCGAACCAGTGACCCCCGCCTTGTAAGGGCGGTGCTCTCCCAGCTGAGCTAACCATCCGATTTTTGCTGCGCTGCGGGGCGGTATTATAGGGAGATGACAAAGCCTGTCAACAGAAAATATTGTTCTACCTGTCTGACTGCTGACTTTTTAGGCGGCGGCAGAATAATACCCGTAGATTGTTCCAATTGTGCAGATGCATGGTCTGCCGCTTCTTGTTAAACTAGGTCCCTCTTTATCACCCTTTCCGAATACACTATTCGAATTGATAACGCGGAGAACGCAAATCATGGCAGTGGTCACTCGTTTCGCCCCTAGTCCTACAGGCTATTTACATGTCGGTGGTGCCCGTACCGCACTCTACTCTTGGCTAGTCGCCAAAGCCCAAGGTGGCAAATTTGTCTTGCGCATTGAAGACACCGACCGCGAACGCTCCACACAGCCCGCCATTGATGCCATTCTAGAAGGAATGCAGTGGCTTGGATTGAATTGGGATGAAGGTCCTTACTACCAAACCAAACGGTTCGATCGGTATGAGCATTACATTGAGCAATTGCTTGCTGAAGATAAAGCCTATAAATGCTACTGCTCAACTGAGCGGTTGGACGCCATGCGCGAAGAGCAAATGGCTGCCGGTGAAAAACCACGTTATGACGGTCATTGTCGCGACAACCCAAATGTTTCAGGCGACGGTTATGTTGTGCGTTTCCGCAATCCACAAACGGGGAGCGTCGTATTTGATGACCATATCCGCGGCCGGATTGAATTTGCCAACACAGAACTCGATGATCTGATTATTGCGCGTAGTGATGGCACGCCCACCTATAATTTTTGTGTGGTGATTGATGATTGGGAAATGAATATCACCCATGTGGTTCGTGGTGAAGACCATATCAACAACACGCCGCGGCAAATTAATATCTTGAAAGCCCTAGGTGCGCCAGTTCCAGAGTACGCTCATGTGTCTATGATTCTGGGCGACGATGGCAAGAAACTGTCAAAACGCCACGGTGCAGTCAGTGTAATGCAGTATCGCGATGATGGTTACCTACCTGAAGCTGTATTGAATTACCTGGTTCGTCTCGGCTGGTCCCATGGTGACCAAGAAATCTTTAGCGTCGACGAAATGATTCAGTACTTTAGCCTTGATGACGTCAACAAGGCTGCTTCAGCGTTCAATACGGAAAAGTTGAACTGGCTGAACCAACATTACATGAAGTCATTGCCCGTTGATGCAGTCGTTCCCCACTTGGCTTGGCATTTCCAAGACCAAGGTATCGACCCGAGCCAAGGTCCAGCGTTAGCAGACCTGATTGCTATGCAGGCTGATCGCGTTAAAACTCTTAAAGAAATGGTCTCGACCAGCCGCTATTTCTACGAAGATTTTTCTGAATTTGATGCGGATGCCGCCAAAAAGCATTTGCGCCCTGTTGCTAAAGAACCACTGACGGTTGTTCAGCAAAGGCTTGCGGCGTTGACAGACTGGACGCAAGAAGCGATTCACACAACCATTCAAGAAACTGCAACGGATCTCGACATCGGCATGGGCAAGATTGGAATGCCACTGCGCGTTGCGGTAACCGGCAGCGGCAACTCGCCGTCGTTGGATCTAACACTGGCTCATTTGAGCCAGGCTCAAGTGGTCGGACGCATTGAACGAGCGATTGCGTTTATCCTTGAGCGTGAAGCCAACGCTAACTAATCAACGCTGAGGTGATAATGGCCAGTATTGCGCATCTATTGAAAACTAATCATGACTGGGCTAAGCGCCAAGTTGAGCAAGATCCAGAGTTTTTCAAACGACTCAGCTCGCAACAAGTCCCGGAATATCTCTGGATCGGCTGTTCCGACTCTCGAGTACCAGCCAATCAAGTGGTGGATATGGCACCTGGCGAATTGTTTGTGCATCGCAATGTTGCCAACCAAGTCGTGCAATCAGATTTCAACTGTTTATCCGTGGTGCAATACGCGGTCGACCATCTGAAAGTGAAACACATTCTCGTGGTGGGCCATTATGGCTGTGGTGGCGTTAAAGCAGCCACAGAAAGTTGTAATCACGGTCTTGTCGATCATTGGCTCTACCCAATTAAAGACATCTACAAAGAATATCGCGATGAACTGGAACAATTGGATGAGTCAGCTCGAATCGATCGCTTGTGTGAACTCAATGTCATTGAGCAAGTACGTAACCTTGCCAAGACCACAATCATCCAAGCAGCTTGGGATCGTGGGCAGCAATTAGAGATTCATGGTTGGGTTTACAGTCTCGAAGATGGACTAGTTCGCGACATGAATGTTTCGGTTAGTGACAAAGCTTCTTTGGAAGCGATTTATCATTTTTGAGGAATGACTTGGAACCGATTTGGCTCACTTGCCAATCAGTTTGCTTAAAAAAGGCGCAAACGGCGGGAATTCCCCAAAAAAAGGTTGACGGACGCGGCGCGATTACCATAGAATTCGCCCCGCTGTCAGGGTACTGAAGTTGTGTTCCTTTCCATTGTGAATGAATAGAAAAGAACAGAGCGACGTGGGGCTATAGCTCAGCTGGGAGAGCGCTTGCATGGCATGCAAGAGGTCAGCGGTTCGATCCCGCTTAGCTCCACCAACATCGCGTTCGGTACATGTGAAAACCTGAGAGTATTTGTTCTGGTGCGTCCCCTTCGTCTAGAGGCCTAGGACACCGCCCTTTCACGGCGGTAACAGGGGTTCGAATCCCCTAGGGGACGCCACTTCTTCTTCGAGTCAATAGTGAACGGTGAATAGTGAATGGCACACATTTGCTCAGCTCCCTGTTCACTACTATCTGTTTAATCTGTTCACTAGTCACTATTCACTAGTCATTCTGTTACCTATTCACTGCTTACTATTCACTTAGCTTTATCAACTGCCAGAAGCGTTTTAGATGACGCGAGAACAGTAACAACCACAGACACATCAACCAGCCGAATATGAGTGCCGCTTTGACCACCGAAAAGCTCGGCCAATGGCTAGCGACAATGCTCAGCAATAACGCTCCATCCACTGTCCAACTGCACCACAGCAGCAATGGCGCAAAGCGCGCACTACTGCTCACCCAACGAGGCACGGTATCTTTCAGTTGAAACAACATGAGCAGCACGAACACAGCCGGTAATCCAACCAAGAGTGCGAGCGCAAATTGTTCGGTGGACGTATAGAAAAACTGCAATAAGCGGCCGCGATCCTCGCTGAATGTCAACGATATGATCCAAGCAACGTAGCCACGCATAAAGAATAAGAGCAGCACGGTCAGACTGAGCGGCGTTTTCAACTTGCCGTCAATAGTTACGTAGTTTTCGTCACCCGGTTTTAGCATTATGACCTCGTTCAAGAGATGCTATGCTACGTTTGCGACGGGACTTTGTCGATGCCCAAATGTGAAGTTTCTCAGCCTTAGAACGAGGATCCCTTATGTACGATTTATATTACTTCCCTACCCCAAATGGTCACAAAGTGACTTTGTTTCTCGAAGAACTTGGCTTGCCGTATATCATTAAAGTGGTGGATATCACCAAAGGGGATCAATTCGAGCCTGAGTTCTTGAAAATTAGTCCGAATAACCGAATGCCAGCACTCGTCGATCATCAACCGGAATTTGGTGATGAACCAGTGGCGATATTTGAGTCGGGGGCGATTTTGGTCTATTTGGCAGAGAAGCACGGCAAATATCTCCCAAAAGCGGGGGCAGAACGTTATCAGGTGCTGCAATGGCTGATGTGGCAGATGGGTGGTTTAGGGCCCATGCTGGGCCAGAATCACCACTTTAATCGTTACGCACCCGAGCCTATTCCCTATGCACAAGAACGCTATAACAAGGAAACTCGGCGGCTCTATAAAGTACTCGATAAACAACTCGAAGGACGGGACTTTATTTGTGGTGATTATTCAATTGCCGATATGGCCGCGCATCCATGGTGTCGGAGCCATGACTGGCATTATATTGATTTAGCCGATTACCCGAATGTGCAAGCGTGGGTCAAACGCATCCGCGCCCGTCCAGCGGCCGAGCGCGCGTATGCTATTGAAAAGGACTTTGAGCGTGCGAAAGAACTCAGTGATGAGGCACGTCGCAATATGTTCGAGCGCGATCCAGACTAACTGCGTTTCAATTGTTCGCGCAGTTCAGCCACCTCATCACGCAACTGGGCTGCGCGTTCAAATTCAAGGTCACGAGCTGCCTGATACATGGCTTTTTCGGTCTTCTCTAACTGCTGTAGTAATTGCTTCGGATCCACTATCGCAGCCTGCTCGTTATAGCTAGCGCGTGGCTCTGCCGCTTGTCGTTGCCCCCGCTCACCACGCTTATTGCGACTCGAGCCTAAGTCCATCACGTCGGTAATTTTCTTGTTGAGTCCCTGCGGCGTGATGCCATTCTCGGTGTTGAAAGCAATTTGCTTCGTGCGGCGACGATCGGTTTCATCAATCGCTCGTTGCATAGAGCCAGTGATACGATCAGCATAGAGAATCGCTTTACCATTTAAATTTCGAGCCGCACGGCCGATGGTCTGAATCAACGAACGATCGGAACGCAAGAATCCTTCTTTATCGGCATCAAGAATAGCCACCAAGCTGACTTCTGGCATATCCAAGCCCTCTCTTAAGAGGTTAATACCGACCAATACATCAAACTCGCCCAAACGTAGATCACGGATAATCTCCATCCGTTCAACCGTATCGATATCAGAGTGCAGGTAACGGACGCGAATACCATGCTCATCCAGATAGTCACTCAAATCTTCGGCCATCTTCTTGGTCAGTGTCGTTGCTAGTACCCGTTCATTTTTTGCCGTGCGCAAGCGTACTTCAGACATTAAGTCATCGACCTGTGTACCCACTGGGCGGATTTCAATTTCTGGATCGATCAGTCCAGTCGGCCGCACGACCTGTTCAACCACTTCGCCCGCACATTTCTCGATCTCGTACTTACCCGGTGTCGCACTCACATAGATGGTTTGTGGTGCTATGGCTTCAAATTCATCAAATTTAAGTGGCCGATTATCGAGCGCCGACGGCAACCGAAAGCCGTAATTCACGAGGTTTTCTTTGCGCGAACGATCGCCTTTGTACATTGCCCCAACTTGCGACACGGTCACGTGCGACTCATCAATGACAAGTAACGCATCATCCGGCAAATAATCTAGTAACGTCGGCGGCGGCTCGCCAGGCGCGCGTCCAGACAAATATCGTGAATAGTTTTCGATTCCTGAGCAATAACCGAGCTCGTTCATCATTTCGATATCAAATTGTGTACGCTGACTAATGCGCTGCTCTTCCAGCAACTTATTCTGGTCGAGTAAATCTCGTTTGCGTTCTGCCAGCTCCACTTTGATGTGTTCAATCGCTTTCAGTAGCGTTTCCCGAGGGGTTACATAGTGTGATTTCGGATATACCGTCACGCGCGCCACATCGGCTTCCGTAATCTGTCCTGTTAACGGCTCAAAAAAGCTGATTCGATCGATTTCTTGGTCAAATAATTCCACGCGAATCGCCAATTGTTCAGATTCAGCTGGGAATATATCAATGACTTCACCGCGCACGCGGTAGGTCGCACGCTCAAATGCAGCGTCGTTGCGCTTGTATTGGAGCTGGGCTAATCGGCGCAAAATGTCACGTTGGTCAATAATGTCACCACGGCGCAAATGCAACATCATGCTCATGTAGGCGTCGGGGTCACCCAAACCATAAATACAGGACACTGAGGCGACTAACACGACATCACGACGTTCCAACAACGCCTTGGTAGCCGACAGACGCATTTGTTCAATGTGCTCATTAATAGACGCGTCTTTCTCGATAAACGTATCGGTGGTGGGCACGTAAGCTTCAGGTTGGTAGTAGTCGTAATAGGAGACAAAATATTCGACCGCATTGTTCGGGAAGAACTCTTTCATCTCACCATACAATTGTGCCGCAAGAGTCTTGTTGTGAGCCAGAATCAAGGTCGGACGTTGCACTTTTTGAATCACGTTCGCCATGGTAAACGTCTTACCCGAGCCGGTGACCCCCAGTAATGTCTGATGCGCCAAACCAGCCTCGAGGTTATCGACCAACTTCTCGATAGCCTGCGGTTGATCACCAGCTGGCTGATACGAAGATACTAACTCGAAAGCTCGACTCATGCGGTTTTCCCTACTTCTTGATAGTGTCGTTGTTCTTGACCAAGTACGCGCTGAAACGCGTACCACGCCACTCCCGCTGTAATACAGTTTGCCACCACTCCACCGACAAAGAGGCCAGTTAGGTCAAACCAGAGTGCACCGAGATAACTCAACGGAACAAACATGACAAACAATCGAAAAACACTGAGAACCAAGGCCGATAATGGGCGGTGTAAAGCATTGAAGCTGGAGTTCGTCAGAATGATAATCCCTTGCAATCCATAGCCAAGCGGCATGATGTAAATAAATAAGCGGATAATTCGAGCTACTTCAGGGTCATCCGTAAATGCCGCGGCAATAAATGGCGTTAGTGCTACCAACACCACATACATGACTAATTGAATCAAGAGAATCGATTGCAATGCCAATCGATATGCCGCCGCTACTCGGGCAAAAGCATGCGCGCCAAAATTCTGGCTAATTAACGGGGGTAACGACATCGATAGTGCCAAAATGACGACACTAGCGAGCGATTCCAAGCGAGTCCCTACCCCAAAGGCAGCCACCGCTGGCGCGCCATAACTAGCGACAATCGCCGTCAGAACGCCCATGGCGATGGGCGTCAACATATTCGCCCCTGCAGCTGGAACACCAATAGAGAGAATCTGTTTGGCTGAATGCACGAAACTAGCGCCCGCAGGTGCAATCAAAGTCAGCAATTGCTTGTAGTTGAGATAGCAGAGCACCAACACCACACCTATGGTCCACGACAGCAAACTTGCCAAGGCTGCCCCTTGAATCCCAAACGCAGGTATCGGGCCCCAGCCAAATATAAGAATCGGATCAAAAATAGCGTTCAGCAAGCCACCGGAGGCCATGATAATGGAGGGGGTCCGTGTATCACCCGCTGCCCGGAGAACGGCATTCCCAACCATCGGCAAGACCAGTAAAGCCGCACCAATCAGCCAGACATGCATATAATCGCGAATATAAGGCATCAGGCGCGGTTGGGCTTGCAACATAGTGAAGATAGGCTCGAGAAAGAGATAGCCTAGCACCGACAATGCCGACACCAATAAGCCAGCAACGACCAGCGCAACGGCACCATCGAAACGCGCATGCTCCTCACGACCACTGCCCCGCTTGCGCGCAATGACCGCCGAGGTGCCTATACCAAGACCGATAGCCAGACTGATCACCGTAAAGGTGACAGGAAAAGTAAAACTGACTGCGGCAAGCGGGTCCGTACCCAACATGCCAATAAAGAACGTATCGACAACATTGAAGCTGATCAACGTCAACACCCCAATAATCACCGGCCATGTCATTCGCCATAGCGTTGGTTTTATTGGATCGGAAACTAATGATTTAGCCTTCACTGCAGCGGCTACATTGCTCATTCACTACGCTCTTATTGAAGGTGAAAAGAAAGACCACATAGTGTACCGAAAGCCCGCCTTCATCGCTACGCCTGAAACCCCGGAAAAGACACTTATTGACCGCGGACCAGATAGACATTTTTGGCTCGGAATCGTATGATAAGCCATCGTTTCGTCGCTACAGGAAGTATCCGTGAACTACCAGTTGTCAGATCGTGTCAATGCCATTCAACCATCCCCAACCCTCGCTGTTTCTCAAAAGGCGGCTGAGCTGAAAGCGGCGGGCCATGATGTTATCGGTCTGGGTGTCGGTGAGCCCGACTTCGACACACCCGCATTTGTGAAAGATGCGGCAAAAGCCGCAATTGATGCTGGACACACAAAATATACGGCTGTCGATGGTATTTTAGATCTGAAAAAGGCAGTCATAGAAAAACTCAAGCGCGATAACCAACTCGATTACCAAGTCAACCAAATCCTGATTTCTGCAGGCGGTAAACACAGTATCTTCAATCTACTGAGCGCTTGGCTGAATCCTGGTGACGAAGTACTCATTCCGGCACCCTACTGGGTTTCTTATCCCGACATGTCACTGCTGGTTGGTGCGGAGCCTAAGTTTATTCAAGCGGGAATTGAGCAGCGTTACAAAATTAATGCGGAACAATTAGCGGCGGCTATTACGCCCAGAACCCGTCTATTGTTCCTCAATAGCCCATCTAACCCAACGGGAACGGCTTATACGGCAGCTGAATTGCGAGCACTGGCCGATGTGTTAGTCAACTATCCAGATATCCTCATCGCCACTGACGACATGTATGAGCACATTCTCTGGAGCGAAGAGCCGTTTGCTAACATTGCCATGGTTGCACCTGAGTTACGTGATCGTATTGTGGTCTTGTCCGGTGTATCCAAAGCCTATGCCATGACCGGCTGGCGAATTGGTTACGCCGCAGGTCCGGCGCCGATTATTGCAGCCATGAAGAAAATTCAATCGCAAAGCACATCTAATCCAGCCAGTATCAGTCAGTACGCGGCACTTGCGGCACTCAATGGCGATCAAAGCTGTATCGATGACATGGTAACGGCATTCAAACAACGTCACGATTATCTAGTCGATGCATTAAATCAAATCCCAGGCATTCAATGTATCGCCGGTGATGGCACCTTCTACACGTTTGCCAATATTGACGGTTTGATGACCGCAAAAGGCTGCTCAACAGACGTGGAGCTCTGTGAGCAAATCCTCAGCGACGCAAAGGTAGCACTCGTTCCTGGGTCTGCATTTGGCGCACCGGGCCACTGCCGCTTCTCGTTCGCATGCTCGATGGAGACGCTACAAGAGGCCGTCCGCCGTATCGCTGCATTCGCCCAAACCAAGTAACTAGTAAATGGTGAACAGAGAATAGAAAGACACCTAAGCCTCTGGATTTGAGGCTTTTGTTTATTTCACTGTTCCCTATTCCCTGTTCCCTGTTCACTATTCACTATTCACTGTTCACTATTCACTATTCACCTATCTCTTATGATTAGGTTTTGCACAAGTATGACCGTTTCGTCATAAAAGCCGTGAATAGCTCGTGCGCAAGCAAACCGCAGTTCGTCGATTTTAAATAAATCACTGTTTTAAATAGATATTTTTATTTTGACGCAATTTTTAAGCAATCGCTAAATCAGGCCGAGACGCCCGATTTTTATGGAATCTCACAGGTTCTTCCACAAGGTTATCCACAGATTTAGTGGATAAGATCGGCAAGCCTTTGAGTGGCGTGACATTGGCAATACTGTGGATAATTGACATCCTTCACATTTTATATCATTTGATATATTTTCACGAAAGTCACATGCTTGACTTTGGCATTTTTTTTGCGAGTGCTGATTTATTCAGCAAACAAACTTTTTTAGTATTGACAGGGTGCGCAACCACCTTTAACATTCGCACCCGTTGTGTAGCTGTTCCCCAGTAGCTCAGTTGGTTAGAGCGGTGGACTGTTAATCCATGTGTCGTAGGTTCGAATCCTACCTGGGGAGCCAACTCAGCCTCTCACAACACCTCCCAAATGCTTTTCCCCAGTAGCTCAGTTGGTTAGAGCGGTGGACTGTTAATCCATGTGTCGTAGGTTCGAATCCTACCTGGGGAGCCATCTTAGCCGTGTTGTAGTAATCCGTAATAATCATCAAATTCACATTGCCGCCATACCTTTTGGCTCAATTCGTGTACCGGCTGTTCTGCACCGCTCGCAAGCCACTGCGCAATATGGTCAGCAACATGCGGCCAATGAAACTTTTTCGCACGACCTTGCTGCAACCACTCACCGACAATCTGTGGGTCTAATTCGGACATCACTGTCGCCAACCTTTGGTCAGCAAGACAGGTAGCATTAGCCTGTTGCTCAAATTGCCCTGCCAGTGGCCTCACGAGAAGCTTTTTACCCGCAGCTAGAGCCTCACTAGCGGTTTCGAATCCAGCGTTACTAATGACGCCGTTTGAGCTGGCAAAAACATCGGCAAATTCGTGTCGAGATGGCGCATAGTAATGCAGGTGATCGATTGACTTGCGCTCGGCTTGTGGATGGAAGATATGAAATTGATAAGCCGGAAATGCAGCCAACAACCGATGCACGGCAGCAAGCGGTTCAAAGGGTAAATAAACGATGATTTGTTGTTCGTTCACCGCGGCTTGCGTGGTCGCTCGTTGATGAATGACCGGAGGTAGTATTGATGGACTATCTGCCAACCAATGCATACCCACTGCATCAGATACTGGAGCAAACCAACGCAGCAGTTGGCGTTGTGTTGCTTGTACAGGCAAGCTCGGTAACCGATCAAAAAAAGCAAATTGACGGCCAATACCAATGACCCGTTGTTGCTGTTGACGACCAGCCCATGCCGTGACCGGTTCAAAATCACTGACCACCAGATCATAAGCGCTCAAATCCAGTGCATTAACATCATTCCAAAAGGTGCGCCAACGATTGCGCTGTAGCGTTTCGAGTAGCGCTAAGCGACCATCTTTAACGGCAAAAGTTAGCCCTTGTCGCCACGCAAAATCACCAAACACTTGCATATCGAACAGTGCTGAACGCTCGCGCCCAGAGACCAAGTAGTCCACATCAACAGAGTAACGTTGCAACGCTTCAGCAAGAGCTGCACAGCGACTAATGTGACCGTTGCCTGTGCCTTGAATACCAATCAAAATTCGCATGGTTTTACCTCCTTAATGGGTGCTAGTCGCTTCCTTAGCCACTGACAACAACCCCAATTGAAAACAGTGCGAGAGCAGAACCTAATGCGGCTCCAGCTAGAATATCGCCTGGATAATGAACCCCGAGTAATACGCGAGACAAACCTACTAAACTCGCCCACAGATAAAGCAAACCCGTGTAATCAGGCCAGAAGTAGCCAGCACAACCGGCAAACAGAAAAGCAGCTGTGGTATGTCCCGATGGGAAACTAAACTGATCGTGCGCTTGAATCACCGCTTGGAAGTTTTGCAAGCGCTGATAAGGCCGCGGCCGCTTAAGCCAACGTTTGATGAGCATGAACAAAGGAATTTCTATGGCAAAACCAAGGACTAATGCGAACAACATGGGTTGCATATCATGTTCGGCCAGCCACCAAGCGCAACCTACCAACAATGCATAAACGTAGCCATCGCCGCTGAGTGACACCAATCGGACATAAGGAGATTGCGATAGTTTTGCGAAGCGTCGACAACACCAGCTGAAGCTCAGCTCATCAACCGTATGTAATTGCTCTAGCCATCGTGTCATCACTCGGCCTCACTAGGTTTGTCTAGCGTGAACTTTAGGCGCTCAAAATGTAGTCTCAGCGACACTTTTATGAAGATTTCATGACAAACCGCTCTGAATGGCGAGAAAAATCTAATAACCCGACAGTTCGTCGGTTGTTTCATGGGGCTAAAGAGCCGATAATACCTCTGTTCTTGCTAGCCACATGAGAAGTGTTATGGGTGACTATTTGCTACTGTTGGTAGCAACCGTGTTAGTCAACAATTTCGTACTCGTTAAGTTTCTAGGGTTGTGCCCGTTTATGGGGGTCTCCAACAAACTAGAGACCGCTATTGGTATGTCCGCAGCAACCACTTTTGTGTTGACGCTAGCCTCTGTCGCCAGCTATTTAGTGAACCAGTATATTCTGGAACCGCTGAACCTGCTGGCGCTGCAAACCTTAAGCTTTATTTTGGTGATTGCCGTAGTGGTTCAATTCACCGAAATGGTCGTGCACAAAACCAGCCCCACGCTCTATCGACTACTCGGTATTTTCCTCCCGCTCATTACCACCAACTGTGCGGTGTTAGGTGTAGCGCTGCTCAACATTAACGAGCAACACAACTTCGTCGAATCTATTGTCTATGGCTTTGGCGCTGCGGTGGGTTTCTCATTGGTCTTGGTCTTGTTTTCCGCGTTGCGTGAGCGGCTTGCCGCAGCGGACGTTCCCCTGCCCTTTAAAGGCGCAGCGGTTGCGATGATTACCGCTGGTTTAATGTCGTTGGCATTTATGGGGTTTGCTGGCTTGGTGACGGTACAATGAGTGTATTGACCGCAATCTTAGTCTTCGGTGGTCTGGCTTTAATATTTGGCTTGATCCTCGGCTTCGCTGCCGTGCGCTTTAAAGTTGAAAGTGATCCTATTGTCGACCAAATTGATGCCATCTTGCCACAAACGCAGTGCGGACAATGCGGTTATCCCGGTTGTCGACCCTATGCACAGGCTATTGCCAATGGCGATGCCATCAATAAATGCCCGCCGGGCGGTGATGCCACCATTAAAGAGCTCGCTGACTTAATGGGGGTAGAAGCCAAACCGTTGGACTCGGCACACGGTGCTGAAGACGTCAAAAAAGTTGCCGTTATCCGCGAGGACGAGTGCATCGGGTGCACCAAATGTATTCAAGCCTGTCCGGTCGATGCCATTTTGGGTGCGGCGAAACATATGCATACCGTCATTGCGCATGAGTGTACTGGCTGTGACTTGTGTGTTGAACCTTGCCCAGTCGACTGCATCGACATGGTGCCTGTTCCCACCAAACCTGAAACTTGGCAATGGGATTTACAACAAATACCCGTGAAGATGGTTGCTACTGCGGACCAGGAGTCGTAACGGATGACCGCTGACCCGAAAACTATCGCCGCAGGACATATCTGGACGTTCCCAGGTGGTATCCATCCGCCAGAACGCAAAGAGCTATCCAACACCTATCCGTTGCGAGAATTACCGCTGGCAACCCACTATTCCGTGCCCATTAAGCAGCACAGTGGTGAACCCGGTGACATTATTGTTAGAGTGGGTCAAACCGTCTTAGCTGGCCAACCGCTAACGCAAGTGGGCGTTGGGTTTGGCTTACCCGTCCACGCACCAACATCGGGTACGGTTACGGCTATTGGTCCTGGGCGCATCGCGCATCCATCTGGACTACCCGACGTTGTGATCACTATTTCCGCTGATGGCAAAGATACCTTTGCCCCACCGTTACCGGTGCAAGACGTTGCAACCGCCTCTCGCGCTGACTTGCTTGAACAATTACGCCAAGCGGGGATTGCCGGACTCGGCGGCGCAGGCTTCCCGACAGCCCAGAAATTAGCATTACAGCGCCCCCTCGACTATTTGATCATCAATGGGGTGGAATGCGAGCCCTACATTAGTGCAGATGACCGCCTGATGCGTGAGCACGCCACCACTATCTTGCGTGGCGCTGATTTACTGTTGGACATCACCCAGTGTCCACAGGCTCTGATTGCCGTTGAAGACAATAAACCCGAAGCCATTGCGGCCATGCAAGCGGCATTGACTGATTATCCGCGCATGCAGCTTCGCGTAGTGCCTACTAAATATCCGTCGGGTGGTGAGAAGCAACTTATTCAGTTGCTGACCGGTCGCCAAGTACCGAGCCGTGGTTTGCCTATCGACATTGGCCTCGTCATGCACAATGTCGGCACGGCTTATGCCGTCGCACGTGCTATTGATCACGGCGAGCCGTTGTTGCAACGCGTGGTAACCGTGACCGGTGAACATGTTGCCAAGCCGGGCAACTACTGGGTGCGCCTCGGCACCCCAGTTGAGCATGTTTTACAGGTCACACGTTACACCGCAGAGACCAATCAACGCGTCATTATGGGTGGACCAATGATGGGCTTTACTCTGCCCGACTTGACGGTGCCTGTGGTGAAAATCACGAATTGTATTTTGGTACCATCAACCGCCGAGTTAGCGCCACCACAACAAGAAATGCCCTGCATTCGCTGTGGTGCCTGTGCCGATGTGTGTCCAGCAAAACTGCTTCCGCAGCAGTTGCAATGGCTCGCTAAAGCTAAAGATTATGACGGCTTAAATAAACAAAACCTGTTCGATTGCATCGAATGTGGCGCCTGTGCCTACGTCTGCCCAAGTGAAATTCCTTTGGTGCACTATTATCGCAAAGCAAAAGCCGAAGTGCGCAACATTGCTCGTGAAAAGGCCAAAGCCGAAGTGGCCCGTGAGCGCTTTGAAGCGCGTAATGAACGATTAGAGCGTGAAAAAGCCGAACGTCTGGAACGCCACCGCAAAGCAGCGGAAGCACGTAAACAAGCGCAAGCTGAAGCAGTCAAAGCCGGTGCCGATAATCCGCAAGATGCGGTGCAAGCTGCGATTGCTCGTGCCAAAGCTCGGAAAGCTGCGCAGTTGAAAGAGCAGCAGGCGAACTCAGAAACGGATGGGAAATCATCATGAGTTTTACCATAGCGACTTCACCCCATACGCATCAACGGCGCACGACACAACAGGTCATGCGCTGGGTTTATCTGTGCATGATTCCCGGTGTTGCTGCACTCACCTACTTTTTTGGCTGGGGCGTCTGGTTGCAAATGCTCCTCGCACTGGTCACTGCAATTTTTACCGAAGCGGCCTGTATGTGGCTCCGGGGTCGTTCAGCTCGGTTTGCGTGGCGTGATCATACAACTATTGTGACCGCACTGCTGCTTGCCGTCAGTATTCCCGCGTATGCACCTTGGTGGATTATCGTCATCGGCACGAGTTTCTCCATTGTGGTGGTGAAGCACGTGTACGGAGGCGTCGGTCAAAATCTATTTAACCCAGCCATGGCTGGCTATGTGCTGCTGTTGATCTCATTCCCCGTGCAAATGACCAGTTGGCCAGTACCGCAATCGTTAGCGCAATACACAATCAATTTTGCCGATAGCGTATCCTTAGTCGGCTCGGGTTACACCCAGTCAGGCTACAATATGGAGCAATTGCGCACCGGCATTGATGGCGCCACTATGGCGACGCCGCTGGATAGCATGAAAACCGATTTAAGTCGTTCGTTAACACCGAGCGAAGCGTTTGCAAAACCTATCTTCAATGACATTGCAGGTATTGGTTGGATGTGGGTGAATCTCGCATTCTTACTCGGCGGTCTACTGCTGGTTTATCAGAAAATCATCAGCTGGCACATCCCAGCCGGATTGCTTCTTGGCTTGGCTATTCCAAGTATTCTCATGTCATTGTTCGCACCCGGGCAAGCCATTGGCTTATCGGTGCACCTGCTCAGTGGCGCCACCATGTTAGGTGCGTTTTTTATCGCAACCGATCCAGTGACGGCCGCCACGTCCAATCGTGGTCGACTCTACTTCGGTCTGTTGATTGGTTTTCTCACCTTCGTGATTCGAACCTGGGGTGGCTATCCTGACGGGGTTGCTTTCGCGGTGCTGCTTGCCAACATGTGCGTTCCGGTTATTGATAAATACACGCAACCTATCGCTTATGGTCACGGAGGTCGTTCATGATTGCTCGTAGTATGCGACGTAATGGTTTGATCCTCGCGGTTTTTGCCATGTTGGCGACCTTGTTGATTGTCGTCATCGCGAAACTCACCGAAGCCCCTATTCAACGGCAGCAAGAAGCGGAATTATTGCGTGTATTGAACGAGATTATTCCAGCGCGCGCGCATGACAATGACCTCTACGCGAGTTGTACGCAATTGAACGTGCCTGAACTCGGCAGCAAGCCCCAACGCGCCTATCGCGCTTGGCTCAACGGTGAGCCACAAGCGCTCGCCATTACGGTTACTGCACCCGACGGCTATAGCGGTGCGATTCAATTAATGGTCGCGATTCAGTACGATGGTTCTGTCGCTGGGGTGCGTACCCTAGCTCACGCCGAAACTCCGGGACTCGGTGATAAAATTGAACGCCGAAAAAGTGATTGGATAGATAGTTTTCAGGGACTCACGGTCAACGGTTCTGATGACCCCCGCTGGGCCGTCAAACGCGACGGTGGTATTTTCGACCAGTTTACGGGTGCCACTATTACGCCACGAGCGGTGGTGAGCGCTGTTGAAGAAGCCGTGTTAAGTTTCCAAGCCAATCGCGACAGCTGGTTTGCAGCGCCGAGTAACTGTTGGGAGACGACGTCATGACGCAACTGAAAGAGCTCACACAACAAGGACTCTGGACCAATAACCCCGCACTGGTTCAACTGTTGGGTTTATGTCCATTGTTGGCAGTCACCGCAACCGTCACTAACGCTCTAGGTTTAGGGCTAGCGACGTTGTTTGTACTGGTAGGCTCCAATATTACCGTCTCATTGGTACGTGATTACGTCCCCAAGGAAATTCGCATTCCGGTGTTTGTGATGGTCATCGCAACATTTGTGACCGTCATTCAGTTACTCATTAATGCCTACCTGTTTGAGCTCTACCAAGCGCTTGGTATCTTTATTCCACTGATCGTCACAAACTGTGCGATTATCGGTCGTGCTGAGGCGTATGCCTCGAAAAACCCATGGCATTGGTCAGCCTATGATGGTTTGATGATGGGGCTCGGCTTTACCGCAGTATTGCTGCTGTTAGGGGGTATCCGTGAGGTCCTTGGCAACGGAACTCTGTTCGCGGGTGCCGAGTTGCTCTTAGGTGACTGGGCGGTGCATTTGCGCATCGACGTATTTACGGTCGACTATCCGTTGCTATTGGCAATCTTGCCACCGGGCGCTTTCATTGTGATGGGCTTCATCATCGCGCTGAAAAATATGATTGATCACTATCGTGAGCAACGTGCGCAGCAACCTGATAAAGTGGTAACACGAGCGCGCGTTACTTCTCAATAGAAGACTTAGTTGTAGGACTATGAATCAAGCCAAGCGAATTGAAATCTTAACGCGGCTGCGTGCCGAAAACCCACACCCAACCACTGAGTTGGAGTACAGTTCGAGCTTTGAGTTGCTGATTGCGGTACTGCTATCTGCCCAAGCAACTGATGTCGGTGTCAACAAAGCGACCCGCACCCTCTTCCCTGTTGCACGAACGCCTGCTGCGATGCTCGCGTTGGGTTTAGACGGTGTTAAACATCACATCAAGACCATCGGCTTATTTAATACCAAAGCAGAAAACGTCATGAAGACCTGCAAAATTTTGGTCGACCAATACAATGGTGAAGTCCCGGAAGATCGCGAAGCCTTAGAGGCATTGCCAGGCGTTGGGCGCAAAACCGCAAACGTGGTGTTAAACACCGCATTTGGCTGGCCCACCATCGCGGTGGATACGCATATTTTCCGGGTCAGCAACCGTACCCGGCTGGCACCGGGCAAGAATGTCAACGAGGTTGAGCAGAAATTGTTAAAAGTGGTTCCCGCTGAATTTAAAGTCGATGTCCATCACTGGCTTATTTTGCACGGCCGTTACACCTGTATTGCCCGCAAGCCCCGTTGTGGTTCTTGTATTATCGAAGACTTGTGTGAGTTTAAAGACAAAACCGAATAATATTTTGAGTTTATTCAATTAATGCTTTTGCTGATTATATCCCTCAACAGGGTTTTAAGTTTTTTGGGCTAATGAAGAAAACTCTTTTACACCTTTCCTCCAATAGACAAACGCGACAACTGTGGCTACCAACGCTAATACCGCTCCGAATTCATCAATGTAATAACTTGAGTTTTCGTTTGTAATGGTAATAGGCGTAAATACTTTTTGAATAAATATATTAGACGCCCCATGATACATAACGGCTGTCCAGACACTGTCTGTTTTTAACCGGATATAAGCCATGATAGTTCCGCTAGAAATAATGAATAACGTAAAGAAAAATAGTTGATAGTAAATCGATGTATCGCTATTCCCATACAAACCTAAAAAGATCAACGGCCAATGAAATGCAGACCAGAGCATGCCACTCACTAACACGACCCCAGTAAATGATGTGATTTTAGAAAGCTCAGGAACTAATAGCCCTCTCCATCCAATTTCTTCTCCTAAAATAGACGGAATTGACATTATGAAGCTGATACACGCGACTAAAAACAAATGAAAAAGAAATATACTTAAATCATTCCATTCGCTTAAGTTATAGCTTTGCTTTTTGTCCGCTAAGAATTCACTGTTGTATAAGTCACCGCCCCCCAAAGACCAAATAAGTAAATAAGCCACTGACGCAATAGCAAAGGGTATCAGATAGCTTTTCCATTGCACTTTCCAACTGCCCCAATTCCAACCTAGTTCAGATAAGCTCTTCTTTCTAACTAAACAAGTTAAAATCGTAGCAGCGCCTACTGACAACATAAGGGGCGTTGCTTGTCCCATTCTAAATATCAGCCAAAATCCCAGGAAGTAAAAAGCAATAACGAAGGCCAAAAATGTTGCGAGCGTGATATAAGTGTCTTTAGTAGAGTTCATATTAGGCTTTCTCATCTTTTTTTAACGCAACGCGTTGCTTATAGGTTTGTAAGTGTTCAGGAAAACGCTTACCAAAAGATTTGTTTTGAAGTGCTGTTATGGCTGAATTCAGAACACTTTGAATATCTACACCTATTTCGTCAGACAAGTCTTTAAATGCTTGCGAAGCATCCAAACAATACAAATTTAGTATCTCAGATTTTTCTTGCCCTTTAGGCGTCAAATGATACAAAGTTCTCCGCTTGTCATTATCGTCTTGTACACCATCGACCAATTCTAACTTGAGCAGGATTTTTACTCGTTGTGAAGCCAGCTGATGCGACAAATTTATTGCTTGCGCAATTTGCATAATAGATGCGTTTTCTACGCTAGATAAGAAAAGCAATGCAGATGAAGCCCATACAGGAAAACCCATTTCTTTTTTGATATATAACGCTTCAGACTGCCCTTGTATAAGACAATGTAAGTCGAAAACAGATTTTGCCACGAAAGCAGAATTTGATTTTATTTGATTACTAAAACGCGATTCTTCAGTCACAAATTTGACTCTCTTTGAAGCCCAAGATTATCCGCAATAACTTGCGAAACTTGTTGCACATATTAATAGGGATATTAATTTTGTGAACAGAAGAATTTGTAACATTATTTAAAAGTAGAGATAAATCACTGAAAGTTAAGATGAATTAATCCAGAAAATAGAGAATACCCAGTTCTATCTTTAAGGGTAGCTCTTTGATATCTACTTCTCTTATCCTTCGGCTGGCCGACCATTGCCGTAGACACGCATATTTTTCGCGTGTCGAATCGAACCAAGTTGGCACCCGGCAAGAACGTCGATCAAGTTGAGAAAAAATTATTAAAGGTGATACCGGCAGAATTTAAGGTTGATGTTCACCATTGGTTGATTTTGCATGGTCGCTACACCTGCATAGCCCGCAAACCAAGATGTGGCAGCTGTATCATTGAAGATTTGTGCGAATTTAAAGAAAAAACTGACTAACCCACCCGTTTATCATTGCATCAACAAGGTATGTACTAGAGCGCCTTTAATACTGAACTGAATAGTGTAATCTGACGCCAATCCATACTGAGACGCAAAAGCGTGACATAAAGTTAAGGTAAGACTACTGCGCTGAAGATCTAACTGACTTACACGAGCTTGTTCAAAACCAAAATAGCAACGTACCACAGGGTAAAGTGCTTTATACAAGCTCTCTTTCGCGGAAAAAATGATGCTGGTGCCCACAGCTTCATTAAAGCCGGCGTTAATCGTTAATTTTAGTTCTGATTCGTTATGGATTTCCGCTGCTAAGCTACTCGCAGCTGACGCTGATAAAATCAGTTCTGAATCTACCCCAATAAGACTAATATCCGTTGCTCTGGCAACGCAACAAACAGCAAATTCGTCGGTATGGCTGATTGAACCAACGATATCCTTTGGCCACACGGGTGCGCGATCTTTCTCAATACCTACCTGTTGTTGTGCGACCGCAAGTCCTAAGGCTGACAATGCGTGTTGCACCACTATACGACCAGCTAAATATTCCGCTTTACGCTTTCTCACTGCTGCTCTAACTTCGTCTGGAAAATCAATACCGTGTGCTACAAAACATTGGTCATTATAACTATGAATATTGAATTCACAGCTGAGTAAATGAGTCGAGTAGTTATGCACCTGATGACGGATAGATCGGATGAAACCGCTGTGCCAATGCTCGTCACGGAATGGTTTAAACTGATCGAAATACATATGGCTCAGACGCCTACAGCCTTGTCGTTCAAACATTGGCCAATAACCGACTGTATGTAGTCGGCCAGTTGAGTTGAATTCTGGTTAATATAGAAATGCTCGCCTGGATAAGACCTCATTGCACAAGTGTTTTCCGTCAGCGCGCTCCATGCTGTGAGCTGACTCATGTCTATACTAGTGTCCTGCTCACCGTAAATTACAGAGACTGAAAACGGCATTGGTACTGGTTCGGCCTGATAGGTTTCGGCAATTCTGAAGTCTGCTCTTAGCATAGGTTCAAATAATGCCATCAACTCTTCGTTACGCAAAACCTCCACTGGTGTTCCGTTTAATTGTTCTAAAGCTTGAATAAATTCACCGTGCGGCAAAACATGGCGGATTTGATTTCGAAAAGGCAAATGAGGGGCTCTGCAGGCTGATACAAATAAATGTACTGGCATCGGCAAATTTGATTTTTGCAACTGACAGCACAAAGCATAACTAATCAATGCTCCCAAGCTATGGCCAAAGATCATGAATGGATATTCAGTAAAATATGTAGCATGAGTCATTAATTCTTCGATGAGCTGCTGCATCGTCTGGTGTGGTTGCTCACAAATTCGCGAGCCCCGCCCTTTTAGTTGCACAAATACTTGCTCAACATCTGAGTTAGAACTGTAATGCCACTGCTGATAACTTTGCGCTGAACCACCCGCAAAAGGAAAATAAAAAAGGCGTACCTTCGGGGCTAATCGACGCTGCGGAACAAAAAATAGATTACTGTCCTGCAACGTCATACCCTAAGCTACGCCTTTTATCGATTCCTGTTGTTCTCACTACCACCTTAATTGGCTGCAACAGCCTTCTTATCTGACGCTAACAATAACACGACGCCAATAAGTGGAGTAAATAACATGGAGGCAAATAAATATCCCCAGAAGCCCAATTTACGGTTTCTACCCATATAAGCAACTGTGGCACACAACAACAAATATAAAAGCACGTACATAGTTCACTCCTTTCTGTTAGAAATTTACCTAAAGATCTTCGAGTTTATGGATTTTCATTTCCTCAACCAGAATATCGCCTTCGGTGATGCCATGGCTATGACAACTAAACATTAGCCCTTTATCGGCAAATTCGCTATTTGCCCGGTACAACAAGGTATCTGCTATAACTTCAGGCTCAAGAGAATGCGCAGCTTTGAGTGTTTCCTGAATCATGCTCGCTGCAAGATAGCCTTGAATGGCCCAGTTATCCGGCTCGGTACCATATGTCTGTTGATAGCTTTCTGCGAAATTCTGAAATTTTACATATGCTGTTTCAAAATTCGGACAAGCATAACGTTCGGGTAGGCAGTTAACGTCGTCTTCTGCACAGACTTTCTCGGGGGCAGCGCCCTGCTTCATCGCCTCGTACGCACGACGGTATTCGTCCACATTATGCGTTACTAGTGCATAGATATCGTCATAGCCTGTGCAATTAGTCGTTGTTTTACATTGGTTTTCTAGATCGATTAACGGGTGACCACCAAAAATTGGCAGTTTTATACCTAAATCTCTGGCTTGCGCAATAGCCACTCCGACTTCAGGCATAAAGCCCGCGATAAAGATAACATCGACCTCGCCAGATTTGATCTTGCTAATTCGTTTCTGCATCTGCTCAAACTTAACCAGCATCCCATCGGCATCTAAGTCGATCACTCTTCTGGTGACATGAAGCTCATCAACCAACCTGGCTGACACTGACGCAGTGTCTTCGTCTTTGATTGACTTGATCTTATCAATCCACATTTGCAAGTCAGTATTCAGTTGATCAAGTTCTACATATTGCTCCTTTTTCTCAAGCAAAATTAACTCTTTTTGATTCTTGAGAAACAGGGATTCCAGGTAAGTTGTTGACCGACTTTGTTTGAGATCCTCCTGCAGATACTGTTGCAGTTTTGCTCTTGGCATAGAATCAAAAAACTTGTTCTCCCCATTTTTCAGTTTTTGTTCAGCGGTTAGAAACTGAATGATACTGGCATCGTCTCCCCTTGCGGACAACCTGGCTATTTCAAGCATTCGCTCAGCTTGCTGCAATTTAGCTTGCAGTAAGGCAATCTCATCGGTCAGATTAATAGGACTTATTTTACTTCGTAGTGATGACAACATAGGCCCAAAATTAGTATGACCTTCCTCAAAAAACGCCTGAGCCGGAACTCTGAGACCCAAGGCCGTGGCGTGCTCTATAAAATAGTTTGAAAATTCGGTGCCATATAAATCTCGCTCATAGACCACATAAGCATTAATGTAACCTTCGTCATGAATATGTTTTGCCAGTATTTTCGCATTCGTATCGTCGTTTGCTGCATTCCGAAAAATGTAGTTGAAGTCGTAATCAGTCAACTTCACATTCGTGGAACCTGAAGACAGCATCATCACCCCTTCAAATTCGAATACTGGAGCAGCAGGAAGGGCAGCATCTGAACGGTAGTAGCCTATGGCCGCCAACAGACTTGGATTCCGAGCTATAGTCTTCGCCTGCTTCACCGCAGCATCTCTCTGAATAGGTTCAGCATAGCTTGTCAGTTTCAGAGTTTTTGTTGTGCACGCCGCGTTGTTCGCCTGCTCCGATTCCTCCTGTTCCATGTTTCGACAAAGCCCCAAACTTTCAGAGTTGATAACATCGACAACCAATCGAACCGCCTTTACATACCCGACCTTGTCTTCGCCTTCAGGCCAAACTACTGCCACATCAAGCTGTTCACTTTGCACCAAATGCCTTTCCCTGATCTCAATAGCGGATACAGGTTGTGACTCCAGATAAAACCGGTAGGCCACAAATACTAGGTAGCCAATCAGCACGGCATAAAACAGACGCCACTTCATCTAAACTCTCCCACGACAGGATCAAGAATGATACGCGACTGCTTTATCATGGCTGATTCGCCTTTAGAGTGGAATCATTTCCCTGAGAACCTTCAGACGACTCGTCAGCAGCTTGCTCCGACGGTTTCCGGAAACTTTCATTTTCAGCATTGAGAATAATAGGTAGTGAGTTTCTGTCTGGTCCTATTAAAATAACTTTGGAGTTATCTGACTTGGCAATATCTTTGGTTGCTTCAATCCCTTTCCACAACAAGACGTCACTACTCAAACTTGAATTGACTATCGTGTTGTAGCGGCTGATACCCTCAGCTTCTACTCTTTTACGCTCGGCCTCTTTCTCTTCTCGGTCAATTCTGAAATCGTAGGCAAATACTAATTGTTGTTGCGATAGTTTCTCTTGAATGGCCTGATCAACTTGCTCCGGCAACTCGATATCTGTGATCATCACTTCGTCCACAGTAACGAATTTTCTTGCGACTCGACCAATTGCCTCGTTGACAGCTTCTTGGAAGGTCGACTTGGTAGCAAGCGTAGCGTAGATATTGGTAAGATCATCATCAACCGCATAAGAGCGCACTGTCGCCTCTATTTCTGGCAATACAACAATTTCAAAGTAATCCTGACCAACAAATTTATGTAACACCCCAACCATATCGCGGTCTGGGTGAAAACGTATGGCCATTTTGATCGTGAGTTTTAAACCTTCTTTGGTGAGCACATCTAAACTATGCAATTCATTTTGTACCCGTAAATTGTAGATCGCCATGATGTCCCAAGGGTAAATTAAATGAAGCCCCTCACCATAAATTTCATCGACCACAGTACCACCGGCAAATCGCTTATAGAGCACTCCGCCTTCACCTGCTTGAATAGTAATAAAAATACGGTTCCACAATAAGACTAATAAAAATAGCAGTATGAAACAGGTGATAATAATATTCGGTAAATATTCGTCTATTTTCGCGCTGACACGGTTGAAAAAGCCTTTTATCTTGAGTCTCATTCGTGGTCCTGCCTTGTTATGCTGGCAATCTTTCCATATTCAAGCTTGATTAATGTATCTGCCATATCAAAGTATCTGTCATCATGACTGACCAGAATAATCGTCTTATTTTGTTTTTTCAGTTCAGGCAGTATCACACGGTAATACTCCTCCCTGAATTCAGGATCTTGATCTGCAGCTACTTCATCGAACACCATGATCGGTTTATCTTCGAGCAGGGATACGATCAAAGCAATGCGTTTACGTTGTCCTGTTGATAAATCTAGGTTGCTAAATCGTCCATCTTTAAAGTAGGTCTTGTCTTCAATTTTCATTCGCTCAATCAAATCATTAATGCTTTTCTCGTCGTAACTTTTCAAACCATACAACTTTTCAAACAAGTGAAAATCAGTTAATACGATGGAAAACAGGTTCCGGAAATCATCATAGCTGTCGTTCTGCAGTACACGATCATCAATATGAATAGAGCCCGAGGACGCGGAATACAAACCGCAAATATTCTTCAGCAACGTGGTTTTCCCACTGCCATTACCGCCGACCAAAAAGATAATTTCACCTCGTTTTAGAGTCAGGTCAACAGGTCCTATACTGAACATCTTATTTTTAGTTTCATCGAGATAGTTGTAGGTCAAATCACTTAAGCGGATACTAGAGAAATCATTAAAGTGGCCAGGTCGGTTCAGCTGTTCACACTCCATTGCTTGATTTATTCTGCTCTCCATTTTGTCCAGATTACCCAAAGCGATATCGGCTTTCATCACTAATGGCATTGCCTCCACTAGCAAACCTATAGCACCAGACATAAACAACACCACAGCAGTGATAGACATCAGCACACTAGGTTCTGCTTCATCTAATTGAGGTAATAAAAATACGACGCAAGCCATTAGGACGTAAAACAAACATTGAATAAAGGTGGTATTGGTCACCACCTTTTTTTCTGAACGCAATTTGAGTGCAACTGACTCATGAAGATTAGCAGTGAACTCGTTGAGATAAATATCGTTACTTCTTTCTCTTGAGATTTTTAACTCTTTAAACCCATCGAGAAAGTGATTCAAAGCATTATAAAATTCGGCATCTTTAGCCTGATATTCATGGTAAAGCTCGACCACCTGACGTTGTGCTTTTTTGTAGGTAAAAATGCCTATCGTCAGGACCACCGCACACATCCAAAATGCAATGGTCGACAACCAAGCGATATAGCCAAAACAAAAGATTAGCATCACACCAGCAGTGCTGACATGGACTAAAATACGAGAGGATTCATAGATAATTTGAGAGTTATCAAGCAAGTTACTGATGACGCTCATCTTGCCAATTTTTTCATACTGGCTCAGAGAGCTTTTTCTTAGTTTATCTATGATCGCGAGATGTCGCTCTGAAATTGCAGACTGCACACTGGCCTGAGTGTTGTATTCAGAAAAACGCCTTGCATACATAAATCCTGAAATACATAGGGCAAAAAACAGTAAGTTTACGAAGTTGATTTCATTAAAATCTTTTGCGACATCATTAATCACCAGCATCACCATACCGTTTGTGATGCCCGCGAAAATGACAGCTGCAAGAACTTTATTTCTTTTACTGCCCAGTTTATCCAGGATAAAACTAATCAGATTAAACTTCATGTTTGTATGATATCCCTACATCTCTTTAATCCATAGTCGATACTTCAATATTAGAAGCGCACTCTGACACTTATACTGTTGCTTTTATCTGTTCCCTCAACACCGACCCAGGGTGTGTTGTCCTTCTCGAAACTATAGTTATAGAGCAACGCCATATTAGCGCTGATCTGATACTGAAGACCCAGGGTAAAGCCCAACTTAGATTTATTGCTATTACCGATGATGCAATACTCTGAACCAAATGCTGGCGGTTCGACGCACATGGGATTAACTGTGTTACCAGCGGTCATTGAAGGTCCAGGTTCAGGCAACGACTCCAAGCTATGCAACCAAGTGAAACTCTGGTTTATGCTGATGGTTTTCGTGATATGCCAAGACAACTGCTCTACAAAGTAAGCTACCGAATAATCTAGTGAACCGATACCAACAGCATCTTGGTTGATAAATTCGTCATGCTGTTCTCCCACCGCCAGCATCGAACTTAAGTTCACTCGATCAGTGGCAATGATGTGCATACCGGCACCTGCATACAGAACTTGCTGGCGATCTAAGGATCGACTGGTGTCTTGCTCGATAATATAACCACCTTGGGCAAACCAAGTCTCGTTAAAATCGTAACGACCACCGTAGTTGAAGGCATAATGTTTTTTATCTAGAGCTTGAATACCCGACTGCTTGACGTCATCTTTTTCATAAATCAGTGTCAGGAAGTTAGTCCAGGCATTGACGCGGGAAAAGTAGTCCACTTCGATATGAAATTCTTCACCTTCAATGTTACCGCTCATTTCTGCCAAATCAGCCGTTACTTGCAATGCATGCTGCCACTGATCATTTGGCCCTTGTTCATAAGCGCTGTCATACCACCATTTACCCGCAGGTTGAGTAGGCTTTGGTGCTGAGTCTGTTTGGTGTTGAGTTGCTCCAGAACGATTCTTATTAGAATCGGTAGCCTGACAGGAGGTGCTTTGCGGCTCTTTGCGACACAATTCCACCGCCATTAACTGGCGGTATAACTCTGGGTTTGCTGATTTCAGATAATCGATATCGATCGTCTGAGCTAGTAAAGATGAGCTAAAAACTGCACTGCTCGTTAGTATTACAGCATATAAAAAATGTAGTTTTGCCATATCGTGTGCCCACAATGCAGAATGATGCGATTAACAATGAACGCAACAGAGTAATCAGATGCGGGACGCACTAGCAACTGGTTCCATTGACTCATTCGGTATAAACCAAACAAAGCTTGTGGCCAACATTCACTGATCCACAAAGCTTTGTTTGATTGCAAAGCGAGGCTTAAAAGCTACTTTTCAGCTTTTTTAGCCTCAGCAGTGACTTTTCTACCGACATCAAACTGTTCTTTAAAGTACGCTTTTACTTTTGCTGGATCTAAATCCAGAAAAGTACCACCCGACGCAAAATGCTGATTAAAAACTCGGCCGATAGCATAAGTTGTTGCACCACCGAGAATCGACATAGTAACAGCGCCAGTAGTTTGGCCAATCAACGGAATTGCTTTGATAAAACTAGCCACAGGTTGCGCAATGGCCACAGGTAAGAAGCCGCTAACCAAGGAACCAATGATGGCCTTGCCGCGTTCTTCCGAGAATTCCACCTCATAAGTCTTAGACAGCTGGTTCAGCATCTTTAATTGAATCGCTGTTAAACCAATAAAGTCGACCCAAGGAATAGGAATTAAACCTACACCGGCTGCCGCATAACTGTGTTTGCGGATGAGCTCTTCGGCTTGTACTGATTTATCTACGTTCGAATTATCAGCTTGTGTTTTTTCATCAGCCTCAGTTTCGGCTTGACCCGAGGTACCGCTCGCATTTGATGTGGATGTTTTTGCAGTTGCCATCTTGATTTTCCTTGTAGTCGTACGCTAGTACACTGAATCGAAAAAATGGTTCTATTAACTTTGTTGCTAAGGTAATCTCTTAGGTGTCTAAAAAATAAACTATTTTTTATTTTTTGTAAACTTTTGAGATCGGTTTGCGCCATGCGTCATATTTATTTGTTAGTTTTATATTTAAATACTGGTCAATAACTACAATCTGTTCATAAAAATTGCGAATAATAAGAAATATCTTTCTATCTCTACTTTGTGCCACAAACAAAAAATGTTAGCTTTTGTGATAGTGAGAATAAACTTAATAATCATCAAAATAAAAGTTAGCATTTAGCTAAACAAATATTATAAAAAAAGCTTTTTTATCCCTGACAACCATGGCATGGGTCATTTGATCTAGTTCGATTAACGGGAAGACATCACATGGCTTTGACCAGTAGTAATGAGGAATTGCTTTTTCAATGGTTTGTGAATCCCATTGAACAGCGAAATAATGCGTCACTCGTTTTTGAGATTTCCGGTCCACTTAATGTAGAGCAGTTTTTACAAGCCTGCTACCGCTATCTTCAACAAAATATTAATGACCGTCTTAGTATCGACTACGCTTATCGCACTGAACAGTCCGAAATCACAGCAGAAAGCTACGTTCAGTTGCTTGCTTTCGACGACCACAATTCTTGTATTTACGATTTCATCAAACAATTGGTAAACCGCCCTTATGATCTGTCTTCAGCTGCTCAACCTCATTTGTTTCTGATTGAACATTCTGCTTCCCGTTACTATTTTGTAATCAATACCTTTCATCTGGAAATCAATAACGGCCTGGCCGAACAGTTGATACGACAGATATGGAGTTACAGTACAGATGAAGAGTATGTAGTCAATTTAGAGCAGCCTGCGGAGTCTTTACCTGCAGAGGTCTACAATGATAGCCATCAAGTTGAGTCCGCTCGCTCCTACTGGCGTGAGCAGCTCAGCGGTATGGATCTCTTTACACCGCTGCCGGTCAAAAAAGTCGCCACTGCACGTTACCATTCACATACGTTTTTATGGGATTCTGAGCGTGTCACCCTAGCCAATAACATAGCCGAACAACTGCAACTGGATAGTTATCAATTGCTGGCAGCCGCCTACTCCACCAGTCTGGCTCTATTAATTGGACAGTCCAAGCTGGTGTTGTCGGCACGCAAGCTAAACCTTGGTGATGGTCCATCACATTTAAGTGCTTTGCCCTTGTGCTGTGACATGCGCATTGGCTCAATCTCGCAGTTGGTCCAATCGTTAGGTAGTCAATACCGCAACGCCCAACAGCACAGCGCTTTAAGCTTTTACGACATTATTCACGATCAACAGCAGTTAACCGGCACCAACCGGTGTTTAAATCTTGATTTTGCTGAGGCGCCATTGCTGGAAGTAGCGTTAAGTGCTGACGACCTAGACATCACTCCGTTACCCATGCCTTGGAATACAGCGGATGACTATGATGTCTCATTGCAGTTTGACCGTAACGATAATCAAGAATGGTTGTTCAGATTAACCTTTAACAATCAGCATTTGTCAGATGCAGAGGCACTCTGGCTACAACAAAATATGGCTCGTTATCTGGATGCTTTGCAACTTCAACTGCAAGACAGTGTTCCAGCTACTTCACTCTGCATCCATCAGATGTTTCAGCACACCGCCTCCTTATATCCTGACACAACTGCTTTGGTCGACGGCGATAAACTAATAAGTTATCAACAGCTTGACGAAATTACTGATCAATTGGCGAAGCTGATTCGTCAGCATTATTTCACTACCTACAAACGCTCCATGCCGCAGGAAACGCCTGTGGCTATTATGCTCGAGCGGAGCTGGTATGGAGTTGTTGCGATGCTTGCCATACTGAAAAGTAGTGGCTGTTATGTCCCCGTAGATCCCGACTTCCCAGAGCCACGGATTGACTACATACTCAAGGATTGCCAAGCCCCCATACTGATCAGTCAATACAGCGTGCAGCATAAGTGCCCAGCCAGCGCAGCGAGTTTGTTGTGCATTGAGGACTTGTTGCAGCAAACACCAACCCATCAAGATGAAGTAGACGCTCCGCCGCAATCAGCAACGAGCTTGGCTTATATTCTTTATACCTCTGGCACGACAGGGGAGCCTAAAGGGGTAATGATTGAGCATCGTAGTGCGCTAAATACCATCCATGCCCTAAAACACCTCTATGGCGTACCTGGTTATCGAATTGCAGCTTTTACCAACTTTGTATTTGACGTTTCAGTGTCCGAAATCTTTGCGACTTTACTTTACGGTAACGAATTGCATTTGCTGCAAAACGATATCCGACAAGATGCCCACAACTTGTCTCTCTATTTGAACCAAAATCGAATCAACCTGGTTTACTTGCCCCCTGCTATATTGGCGATAGTTCCCAGAATCAACTATCCGGCATTACATTGCATTATTTTCGCGGGCGAACCTTGTGATCAAACAGTCGGCAGTTATTTCGCCGAACGCTTTGCCTTGTACAACTACTATGGGCCAACTGAAGCCAGCATTTATGTTACCGGCAAACGAGTGGACTCCGCAGATGTCAACGATATTGGCTATGCGTTACCCAATATGCGCTCCTATGTTCTCGATGACGCAATGCAAGCTGTTTCGGACGAAGAGATCGGAGAATTATATGTATCTGGCATAGGCCTAGCCCGTGGTTATTTGAACAAAGCAGAGCAAACAGAAGCTTGCTTTATTGCCAATCCCTTTGCTACTGCTGCTGAGCACCAGCAAGGATTTGACCGACTCTATAAGACCGGTGATCTGGTGAAGCATACTGCGCAAGGCAGTCTGAAGTATTTAGGCCGCAATGATTTTCAGGTTAAGATCCATGGCTTTAGGGTGGAGCTTGGTGAGATAGAAGCCGCATTATCCACTATCGAAGAAATTGGTCAGTCTTTAGTGCTGGTTAAAGAACGCAATGAATTAAAGCGTTTGGTCGCCTATTATCAGGCGCTCGCCCCAATTGATGAGAAACGTTTAAAAGCGCAACTGGCTGAACGCTTACCGAGCTACATGCTGCCGCATTATTTTGTCGGTTTGCAGTCTTTCCCGTTAACCACCAACGGCAAAATTGACAGGCAACGTTTGCCCGAATCTGAATGGCTGCAGCAGGTCGGTGCCGTACCAAAAAATCAGCTTGAACAGCTGATTTTAAACTTGTGGCAACAAGTTTTAGGATCAGATCAGTTTGGTGTCACCGATGATTTTTTCCAAGTCGGCGGTGACTCACTGACGGCCATGCGGGTGGCCTTGTTATTACAACAACAGCAACTCGATTGCAGCACTAAATTACTGTATCAGCACAGCACAGTACGAAAACTGGCGTCTCAACTCCTGCCTTTGCATCAACAAAATCAGCAGCTTATCGCGTCAGACAGTACAGAACTGAATGAAATGCAGCGACTGATCCTGAATCATCAGTTCATCACTAGCCCAGTGCTATACAACGAAAACATTACTATCGATTTTCACGGTATGAACTTCATGGAGCAGCAACTAAGTCATGCTTTGATGCGGTTTATCAATCATCATGCTTCGATGCGAATGAAAGTTCTGGAGGACTATCAGAATTTTGCTGTGACTGCATTACTGGAACAAGGCCCAGAGATCCACACCGAGTATTTTTCAAGCGCCGAATTTGACCAAAAATACAAAGCCAGCTTAAAGCACTGGGTCAATTTGCCTTTCCCTTTACTTCGAGGACCTCTATACAGGTTTGTGTTGTATTATCGCGATCACAAGCCGGCGAAGTTGGCCTTTATTCATCATCATCTCATCAGTGATGGTGACGCTATGTATAACCTCTTTGTGCCACAGTTATATGCGTTGCTCAAAGATGGCAATTCCACGTTAGCGCCATACCCGGCAACGATTTCACGCCCTTTACCAAGGTCAGATCTGTCAGCACTGATTCAAGGCATGCAGCGAGTCGATTTATTCAATAGCCGCCCTTCTGTGGACTGTCGGGGCAACTATCTCTGTACCCATTTCAGTGAGGCTCAAACCAAACAATTGGAGATGTTTGCCCGTCAGCATAATGTCAGTCTATATGCTGTGTTGCAGAGCTTGATCGCGGTTCTAGTCTGGAAATTTTCAGGGCAGCAGCAAATGAGTATTGGTGGCGTAAAATCATTGCGTGGACCCGATGCAGAAGCTGTGTACGGCAATTTTCTCGCCAATGACATCAGTAATTGTCAAATCGACGCAACCGGACCTTTTATTGATTTGGTAAAGCAGCGGTTTGCCGATATCCAGCAAGATCTGGACCAAATTATTCCTTACCAACAATTGCTTGAAGCGTTGCGGCATGAGAATACATTAGACGATAAGCTACCCGGCATTTATATGACTTTGGAGCCCAAGTCCAAAGTACAGCTGCTTTGGCAGGTCACGCAAAATGAAACCTTGCCACATAGCGTTAAATATCCCCTCTACTTTGAATTTGACCACCAGCGGCAACTGCTATTGCGACTCGAATATCGCAGCGGAATGTACACCGAAACTCAAGCGCAGCAACTCATCACAGCCTTGCAGTTACTGACAGAACAATGTCTGCAACATTCTGAAATCAAGATCCGCCAATTGCGGGTGATGCCAACACAGCAGATCCATCAGTTGTTGCATCCAACTCAGGTTTTGCAAGACAAGCAGAGCGATCAACAGAACCAAACTCTAGTACAGATGTTTGAGCGTTCTGTGCAACAGTTTCCGGACAACGTCGCCCTTAACTTTGGTACAGAAGCCTGGACTTATCGACAACTCGATAACAAGGCCAATCAACTGGCTCATTTGATCCGACAACGGATTGATGTCGAGGCCGATACGCTCATTGCTTTGTTGCTGCCACGATCGCTCGATACTGTGCTGGCAATATTGGCGGTTTTAAAAGCAGGTGCAGCTTATGTGCCAATAGACATCAGCTACCCCGAAGACAGAGTCAATTTTATTCTGCAAGACACGCAAGCAGCCCTATTATTGACCCATCGAGACTACTCTGAGTTAAGCGGTGAATTTTCTGGCAATACTCTGTTTTTGGATGAAAATATTGGGCAAGAACACAGCACCACCGCACCTGAAGTCAGTATAGATGCGCGTCAACTGGCTTATGTAATTTACACTTCGGGCAGTACGGGTAAGCCCAAAGGAGTGTTATTGGAGCATCATAATGTCTGCCGTTTATTGAACTCTACGGAGGCTAATTACCAGTTTAACCACCAAGATGTCTGGTGTTTGTTTCATTCCTACGTCTTTGATTTCAGTGTATGGGAGATCTGGGGCGCATTTGCTTATGGCGGGCGGCTGTTTGTGCCGACCAAAGAAGAAGCACAAGACACCGAAGCTTTTGTCGCTTTATGCCAGCAGCAACAACTCACGGTGCTGAACCAAACACCTTCTGCTTTTTATAATTTTGGTGACCGAGCTTTGCTGTTGCCCCGCATTAAATCGTTACGTTATGTGATTTTTGGTGGCGAAGCGCTCAACTTGAACCAACTAAGCGCGTGGTTTGATTACTACGGAGACCAACAGCCGCTCTTGGTCAACATGTATGGCATTACAGAAACTACGGTGCATGTTACCTACAAGGCGATCCAACAACGTGACATCAGTGACCAATCGACAATCGGCAAACCACTGAGCGATTTGCAAGTTTATGTACTGGATGAGTATTTAGAGCCTGTACCCATGGGGGTAACCGCTGAACTATATGTTAGTGGTCCAGGCTTAGCACGTGGTTATCTGAACCGACCTGAATTGAACAAAGAGCGCTTTATCCCGAACCCCTATGCACGGCCAGGTCATGAAGTTTTGTATAGAAGCGGTGATTTAGTGTGCCTGACCGTGCAAGGCGAGTTAGACTATATAGGCCGCATGGACAGTCAGGTAAAGATTCGTGGCTATCGCATTGAACTCGGTGAAATTGAGTCTGCTTTATCTGCCTATCCGACGGTCCGCCAATCGTTGGTGCTTACCAAGGATACCCTGAATAGCAAGGTGTTGGTGGCTTATTATTTGGCCGATTCAGTGCTGGACCACAATAAGCTATCGACCGCTTTAGCCAGTCAATTGCCCCCTCATATGGTGCCTGTGCATTTTATCCATGTTACAGAATTCAAGTTAACCGTTAATGGCAAGCTGGACAAAAAAGCTCTACCGCAACCGGATTTCAGCTCACAAAATTACATCGCGCCACAAAATGAACAGGAACAGCAAGCCTGCCTGATTTGGCAAGAGGTATTAGGTGTTGAAAAAGTGGGAATGCAAGATGACTTTTTCCAGATTGGTGGCGACTCCATCAACAGTATTCGGGTAGTAGCCCGACTCAAAGATCTTCGTTTGGATATTTCAGTTCGGGATATTTTTGAGCACCGAACCCTAGCAGCGTTATTCAGAAACGCGGGCAAGTACAGTGCAGATCAAGCCACTTATGAAGCGTTTGAGCTGGTAGAACCCGCGCTACTAAACCAACTGAGTGTCGACCTTGCCTCACTGGAGGATGCCTACCCCGCAACCTGGTTACAACAGGGCATGTTCGTTGAATCTGATAAGAATCAGCAGGTTTATCACAATATCGAAGTGAACCACATCCCTGCTGCTTTTGAGATGCAAACTTTTGTCCAAATTTGGCAGCAGCTCATCCAAAAACATGAGTTGTTGCGAGCTAGCTACCTAAAACAGGATGGCCTGGGTTATCTGACCCTGATCCACACTGTTGTGTCCTGTGAAGATAAAATTGTCTTTTATGACAAGTATGCTGAGGCTTATCAGCAAGAGCTAGCAACGCCGTTGCCGATCGACAATGCAGGTTTATTCCGTTTGGCGATCGTCCGTGAGCCCGATGCTTTTCAATTACTGTTTACCTCCCATCACTCTATTGAAGATGGTTGGAGTGTGGCCTCATTGCTCAGCGAGTTTATTCAAGCTTATATAAATCATCAATCCATTCAAAAAGACCATGACTTACTGTTTGCCCATTATGTAAAGCAAGAGGTGGAAGCACTTAAAGATCAGACGCATAGCCGTTTCTGGCAGGAATACCTAGCGGATTATAGCATGCCCACAGTGCAGTTCACCGAGCGGCAACAAGAGGTCGATAGTCCCTTGCTGCTGGAGTCTACTCTAACTTTAGACGCGGAGCTGAGTCAGGCATTGTCGCAACTCGCTTTCCAACAGTCTGTTTCGGTAGATACCGTCTATTTATCCGCATATCTCTACCTACTCAGTGTATTTTTCAATCAGGATGATGTTACTGTCGGACTGGTCGTCAATAACCGGCTAGAGTTGGAAGGTGGCGACCAGCAATTCGGTCTGCATCTCAATACTATACCGCTTCGCATGCAACTGACGGATAGCGCTAATTTACTGAAAGAGACCCATCAGCAACGGCTGCAACTACTGCGGCACAAAATATATCCCTACGGTAAAATCAAAGCGGATTTAGCGCTGCAGCAAGATATTTATCAGGCAGCTTTTAATTACATCCATTTTTATCAAAAACATGCCACCTTAGAAAAATCCGGCTCTGAACTGTTGGATGTGTTAGCTATTACTAATATTCCGTTGGCACTCGTAGTAAGTCGTCAGGGCGACAGTTTCGACATTGCTTTTCAAGGTCACAGCTCGTTTATCGACCAGTCTTATTTAGAACTGTTGAAAGAGCATTATTTACATTATCTGCAACAACTCGCCAAACAACATCACATCAATCAGCGTTTAACTGTGGCACATCAAAAGCAGGTGCTGGTCGAACACAATCAAACCGACGGTCCAGTTGCTCAGCAGGACTTGGTGCAGTGGTGGTATGAATCAGCAGAGCAACATGCCGCGCGCACTGCCGTATCGGATCCAAACCGTAGCCTCAGCTATCACCAATTAGACATAGAATCCAACCAACTGGCCCACCAGCTGCTGGAAAAGTTACCCGCTGTCACTGCCAGCCAATCAACTCCACTCATTGCAATAATGATGGAGCGCTCTACCGAAATGTTGGTTGCCATACTAGCGGTGTTAAAAGCAGGTGCTGCTTATATCCCAGTCGACCCGGCGTACCCACCGCAACGTATACGTTATATGCTGCAGGACTCGAAAACACAGTTCGTGTTAACTCAACGCCATTTACTTACTGCCAGCAACCCGTTAGCAGAGCTTGATTTAACTGTCCACTGCATTGATGAGCAGCAGTATCTGACAGCAGCAGAGAACAATCCGCCATTACCCGAAAATCAAGACCGCCTAGCAAACGTGATCTACACCTCAGGGACAACAGGCAAACCCAAAGGGGTGATGATTCCACAAGCTGCTGTAGTCAATCTGGCCGGCGCACAACACCACCTGTTAAACATGGTGCCAGAAGATAAAGTGCTGCAATTTGCATCCTTTAGTTTTGATGCTGCCACGTGGGAGATTTTCGCCACCTTGTTACAAGGTAGCACGCTCGTTATTTGCCCGAATTCGTACAAAGAAAATGTTGGCGCTTTATTAAGTCTGCTGGAACAAGAGCAGATCAGTGTCGCCACCTTGCCTCCGGCATTGTTAAATGTCATGAACGCAGCTCTGCTCCCGAAACTGCGACTATTGATCGTTGCCGGTGAAGCCACGCCGTTAGCGACCATGCAACGCTGGTCCAAAGGCCGTCGTCTGATCAACGCTTATGGCCCGACTGAAACGACCGTTTGCACAAGCTTACATAATTACCAGGACGGTGATTTAGCGACCACCATTGGCAAACCACTCGCTAACCTGAAATGTTATGTCCTCGACGCTCAGTTACAACCTGTGCCGTGCGGTGTCCCAGGCGAACTTTATGTCTCTGGTGCCGGTGTAGCGGCTGGATATCTGCATCAAACTGAGTTGAGCAACCAGCGTTTTATTGCCAATCCCTATGGCAAAGATCTGGGCTCGACGCACCAACGGTTGTATCGCACTGGGGACAGTGTTCGCAGACTTCTCAATGGTGACCTGGATTATCTCGGCCGAGTTGATCATCAGGTTAAAATAAGGGGTAACCGAGTAGAACTTGCTGAAATTGAAGCCGTACTGACCGAATTCCCTGCTGTAAAACAAGCCACAGCTGTGATCCGTGAGCGCGAGGGACAACGCTATATTGCTGCCTATTTTACTTCTCAGTCTTTAGGCCAGTCTGATGATGTATCACTGGTGTCAGACTGGAATAAAATCTACGACAGCGAATACGGTAAAAAGTCAGCTGAAGACTTTAATCCGGCTGATTTCGACGGCTGGAATAGCTCCTTTGACGGGCAACCTATTGACCTTGAAAGCATGCTGGAATGGCGCGACGAAACCATCGAACGTATTTTACACCTCAAGCCCAAACGTATACTGGAAATAGGCAGCGGCGCTGGTTTATTGTTTTATCCGTTGTTGCCGCACTGCGACCATTACTTTGCCACAGACTTTTCAGCTGAGGCCGTCGCCAAATTGAAGTTTGGTGCTACTGTACTCGAGGTCGAACATAAAACTCAGTTCGCCTTATGTGATGCCGCTTCGATACTGCAGACGGTCGGAGACTATCAGCCAGATTTAATTATTATCAACTCTGTCATCCAATATTTCCCGTCTTGTGAGTATCTGTTGGATGTTTGTCAGCAAGCTATGACCCTATTAAACGGGCAGGGTCAGCTATTTATCGGTGATATCAGAGATGCTCGCTTGCTGGATATTATGCATTACGATATCCAAAAGTACCTGCAACCTGAAGCGCCTTTCAAGACCTTGGTGGATGCAACCAAACAAGCCAGAGCGCAGGACAAAGAACTGTTAGTATGCCCCGACTTTTTCCTGAGCTTTGCTCAAAAATTTAAAGAGAATAATGGCTGGGGTAAGACTCACTTGCCTATCGATCTGCTGATCAAGGCCGGCCGCTACAGCAATGAAATGCTGAATTACCGCTATGACGTGATTTTGGATTGCAGTGCGTGCTCTGAGCCACAAGCACTGGCTAAAGTCGAAACCGAGTTTCACTTTTCTGCCGACGTTGCTGTTGAGCAATGCTGCCAACAAAACTTAACCAGTTTTGTGATCCGCAACTACCCGAATAGCCGTGTTTATCAAAACTATATCGAATTTCATAATTTACCCAGCAAACTGGCTGCTAACCAACTGCTAAGTTACCAGCAATTGGTTGATCTTGCGAACACCTATGGCTACCACTTCAAAGCCAGTGTTCAACCTGACGATCCGGCCTTATTAACGCTGATCTTCTATCGCATTGATCAAGCAAGGTCAGCGCCATTAAACGCACAACCCGTCAGCTCGCAATTGATTAGTGCTCGGCCAAGACCACTGGCATATGCAGTGCGCGAACCATTAATACCGCTAGACACCAAGGAACTACGCGCTTACTTAGAACAAAAATTACCGGCTTTTATGCTGCCTAATATGCTGGTGCAGTTAGAGGCGTTGCCACTCACCCCGAATGGCAAGCTGGATCGCAACGCCTTACCAGAGCCTGAACAGGACCAACGTAATTATGTCGCACCAAGAAATGAGCTAGAACAGGCCTTATGCCTGATTTGGCAAGATATTCTGGGCATAACTCGAGTGGGCGTGCAGGACGACTTCTTCCAACTGGGCGGCAACTCCATATTAGCCATTTCACTAAGCCACAGAATATCGACAGTGCTACAACGTGAAGTGAGTTTGGCCAGCTTGTTCAGACATAAAACCATAGCCCAGCTCACTGAGCATGGCCTAAGTAAACAAGCCGTTCTCATCGAGCCAGCTACTGAAGCAAAAAAACCGCTGTCTTTTGCACAAAATAGGCTGTGGTTTTTGCAGCAGTATGAACAAGACTCTAGTGCCTATCATATTCCACTCTTGCTCAAATTAAAGGGCAGTGACGCTGCATGGTTACCCACTGCACTACACGCCATACTGGAGCGCCATCAGGTGTTACGTAGTGTTTATCAACAGTTGGATGACACGACAGAGTTACTGCTCAAGAACGCAAGTGATCTTAGCATCGAGCAACATCATTGCGCTTCCTTACAGTTTGATCAGCTTCTGCAGGAACAAATCAATAGACCGTTTGATTTGACCCAACAGTTGCCTATCCGCGCCAGCCTAATTGATACAGAACAGGACCATTACCTATTACTGGTTATCCACCATATTGCTTTTGATGGTTGGAGTGTGGATTTGCTACTCAATGAATTGACTAGGTACCAGCAACATTATGTGTCGGAACAGCCATTGCAATTACCTGAACTGCCGGTGCAATACACCGACTTTGCCATCTGGCAACGCCAATTCTTAGCGAAAAATGAGTTAGAGCGTCAATTGGATTATTGGCAACAAAAACTGCAAGGGTTTGAGCCGCTACAATTGCCTGAGTCAAACTCACGGCCAAAAGCTTTTGATTATAAAGGTCAGAACTTACAGCTAACGCTTACCAATGATTTGAGCCTGCAGTTGAGAAAGCTGGCCAGACAACAACAAATTACATTAAACAGCCTGCTGTTAGCTGCCTTTAATCTATTGCTGTCTAAGTACTGCAATCAACATGACATCGTCGTCGGTTGCCCCGCTGCCAACCGGCATTATCAAGGTACAGAAGCCCTGATGGGCTTTTTCGTGAACGCCTTGGCAGTGCGCAACCGCATCAATCCAGAACAGCCTTTCCATGCTTTTGCTATGGCTGTGCATCAAGGGCTAGTCGCGGCTCAGGGCCATCAAGATGTGCCTTTTGAGCTGATAGTCGACAGAATGCAGGTTGAAAGAGATAGTAGTCGACACCCTATTTTTCAGGTGATGTTTTCAGTCCAGGGTTTTGGTCAAACTCAACAGCAATGGTGTGAGCTGCAAAGCGTGGATCAGCTCTATCCGGTGGCTAAACATGATTTAACCTGTTTTGTCACTGAACACCAGCATCATCTTACGCTGGATCTAAATTACGCCAGCTCCTTATTTAGTCCTGATTTTATCGCTCAACTGGCGGAATCTTTCCAGAGCATACTGCTACAAGTGTTGCAGCAGCCGGATGCGCAGCTGAGCAGTTTTGAGGTCATCAGTGAGACCCAACGACAGTGGCTGCTGTATGAGAACAATCAACATCAGCAAGAGCTAGAATTCAACCATTTAGCGGATTACTGGCGTCATTCAGTGGACACGCACAACACGGCCGCAGCCATAAGTTGCAAAGGTGAAAAGCTTAGTTATAAACGCTTGGATCAACTATCAGATCAATTAGCTGAATATATCCAACAGCAGCAATATTTGTCGGAGCGACCTGTAATAGCTCTGGTGCTCGACCGTTCCATTGAATTATTCATTTCATTGCTAGCCAGTATAAAACTCGGCGCAGCCTATCTACCCATTGACAGCAGTGTTCCTGAAGACCGCATTGCATTTATGCTGGAAGATAGTCAGGCCGATTTGGTCATCAGTAGCCAAGCCCTGCGGAATCTCATTCCGCATCACCTACCGGTATTAGATATAGCCCAGTTAGAGCTATCAAGCGGAACTGCTAAACCTCTTGTGCTTAAGCAATCGCCGCAAGATCCGGCTTACATTATTTACACGTCCGGCACTACGGGCTTACCTAAAGGCGTTTTGATTTCACAACGTTCGGTAGCCAATTACATTAGCAATGTAGCCAACAGCAGTTTGACCAAAGGTTCTGTTGTCGATTTTTCGTCCAGCATGGCATTTGACCTGAGCGTGACAACCACCCTAGCGCCTTTGATGCTCGGCTGCGAGATTGCGATTTACACGGACACCCTCAAAGACCTAGATGCGTTCCGCAAGCATTTACTTTCAGAACGAATCACTTTTGCCAAAATGGTACCTAGTCTGGCAGAACAAGTGTTTTTGGATGAACAGCACATCCACTTAAATTGCTTAATGGTTGGCGGTGAGAAACTTAAACCTCAGCAAAAAGCACTGCTGTTGCAACACTGTGATCAGCTTTTTGACGAATACGGCCCAACAGAAACGACCGTGGGAGCTTGTCTGGCGAATGTGACAGTGGATCAGGGTATTGGTCGCGCCTATGCAAATTACCGACTTTACGTGTTGGATACCGAGCAAAGACCTGTACCCGTGGGAGTATGGGGAGAGCTCTATATTGCGGGATTTGGCGTGGCTTCAGGCTATTTGAACCGACCAGAGCTAACAGCCGAGCGTTTTCTTGCCAATCCATTTGACTCGAACCCTGAATATCAACGTTTTTATCGCACCGGCGACACCGTGCGCTGGTTGCCAAGTGGTGAATTGGAGTATTTGGCACGCAATGATAATCAGGTGAAGCTAAGAGGTTATCGTATCGAGTGTGGTGAAGTCGAAGCCGCAGTCGAGCAACTGGAACAGGTTCAGCAGGCTGTTGTGATGTTGAAGCAGGTTGGTCAACAACAGGCGCTGGTGGCTTATTATGTTGCTGCCGAAAAGCTCGAGGAAGATCTTCTGCGGGATACAGTCGCTGGGTTCTTACCCGATTATATGCAACCTGCTTATTATCAGTGGATACCTGCCCTACCCCTAACCAATAACGGCAAGCTGGATCATAAACAGTTGCCCGATCCTGAGATCCAACAACAGCAATTCGAGCAGGCCGAAGATCCTCTGGAGCTGCAATTACTCAATATCTGGCAACCACTGCTTGCAGTTGAGCAATTGGGTGTCCACGACGACTTCTTCCGCAGCGGTGGCGACTCTATCTTGTCCATTCAATTGGTCTCTCGTTTGCGCAAAGCCGGTCTGAATGTGTCGGTGAAAGATCTGTTTGAACACCGCACGGTGCGCGCATTAGCCAGATTTTTGCAGTCAGTCACAACAAAGCGAGCTGCAGTACAACCCGGTTTGGCGCAAGGTCAGTTTGGTTTGCTACCCATTCAACGGGATTTTTTCAAACAACTTGAGCAGGGCCAAATTCAGCAACCCAATCATTGGAATCAGAGTTTTTTTATTGCCGTCCCCCAGCTTGAACTTCAACAACTGCAGCAGGCCTGGACAGCATTGATTCAGTGTCACGATATTCTGCGTTGTGTTTTTGTTCGTGACCAAGGTCAGTGGCAACATAGCTATAGTGCGCAGCCGGTCACAACAGTGACCGTGATCGACACTCAAAGCATCGATAAAAAACAATTAACCCAGCAATTAAACAAGCTGCAACAAAGTCTGAATATTGAAACGGGTCCTTTGTATGGCCTGGCATATCTGACCGATGCTGAGGACCGCGGTAGGATTTTTGTCTATTGTCACCATTTACTCATTGATGTTGTGTCTTGGCGTATCGTATTAGAAGACTTGTATGCGTTGTATCGTGGCAAACCTGTCGCACCAAGCACCAGCAGCTACCAGCAATGGGTAAGTTATGTAGAATCCTATCCTGCTGTCTTGGCTGACGAACTCAACTACTGGCAAAACATCTCAAAACAACAGGTCGATTACACCGCCCTAGTTACTGCAAAGTCTGACACTGATCAACATCACCAGCGTATTGAATTTTCAGTAGAGCTGACAAAGCAATTACTAAAACAAGCCAACAAGTCCTATGACACTGAGATTAATGACTTACTACTCACCGCCCTTGCCAGAGCTTTGCAGCAACTCTTTGGATTACCGGCTGTCTCTGTCAGCTTGGAAGGGCATGGCCGCCAGCCACAAGACAATCTATTGGATTTAAGCCACAGCATCGGCTGGTTTACCAGCCAATATCCAGTCAATTTACAAGTAGCAGACGAGCCAGCTCTGGCTATTCGCCAGATCAAACAACAACTGCGCCAGGTCCCAAATAAAGGCTTAGGTTTTGGCGCGTTTGCCGAACAACTACAGCTCCATTTACCTGCTATCCAATTTAATTACCTCGGTGTCTTAAACGCGGATGACTCAGACGAATGGGTGATTCAATTGGATGAGCTGTCGTGTGGTGTTGCACCGAGCAATCAGCAATCTTGGTTGCTGGATATCAACGGTGCTGTCGAACACGGCCGGTTATTCTTTGATGTTAGTAGTACTCTATGCACTGCACAGAGCAACCAGTTTATCTCTCTATTTGAACAGCAAATAACGGCTTTAACTGAACATTGTGTGGCGTTACCAGCCGCTGGTTCCAAAGAAAAAACGCCAGCAGATTTTGGCGTGCCGCTGACGCTCGAATACTATGACCAACTGATGAAGCAACATCAACTGGATGCCATTTATTCTGCAACGTCCCTACAAAAAGGCTTCTTGTCTCATGCGTTAATGCATCCAGACGATGATGCCTACCGAGTGCAGTTTGTCATTGATTATCATCAACAGCTTGATGTGACTTTATACCGTCAGGCTTGGCAACTGGCCGTACAACGTTTCCCTGCCCTCAGAACAGCTTTTGACTGGACTGAGTATCCGGTGCAGTTGATTCACAGCTCAGCCCAAGTTGAACTGGTGGAACTGGACTATAGCCAGTCGGATAATGCAGAGCAGCAGGTACAAGAACTGCAACACCAAGATCGCAAACGCGCCTTTGACTTGCGACAGCCCTGCCTATTGCGACTTTATCTGATTAAACTCTCTGAAGATCATTACTGTCTGTTACGCAGTGAACACCATTCCATTTCGGATGGTTGGAGTGGTCCACAACTAATGAAAACTGTACATGGTTTTTATCAGGCACTATTGAGCGGTAATAAACCCTCTGTGATTAATCAGCAAAGCTACTTGCAGGCGCAAAGTTACTACCATTATCACCAGCAAAGTTGCCAAGCGTATTGGCAACAACAACTGGCCGAGATGGCGACAATCAATGATCTATCGCCACTCTTTGACCTGCCCTTCACAAGAAAAGCGGCAGAACAGCATTTAGTCACTGAGGCTGGCGAGGTGTTTTGTCAAACCTCCGTGTCCGCTTTTGCCGGATTGACGCAACAGCACGGCGTAACTTTGAGCACGTTGTTGCAATTTGTCTGGCACAAGTTAATCACGAGTTATACCTTTGCTCCACAAACCGTAGCTGGTACTACGGTCTCCGGACGTGCTTTACCTATCGAAGGGATAGAGGAAAGCGTCGGACTCTATATCAACACCTTACCACTGCTAGTGAACTGGGATAATTCCAATACGGTTCTGCAGCAGTTGCAGCAGATCAGCAAAGCTATTAATTCCATGAACCATTTTTCTTTTGCTGATTTGGCTGACCTACAGCGTGGTCGCGGTTCGTTGTTCCAGTCTATTGTGGTGTTCGAAAACTATCCATCGGCAGAAGAACAACAAGACATTCAATATCAGTATCGTGAAGCGTTCGAGAAAGTGAATTATCCGCTGGTACTGGTGGCGTATCAGCAAGGCGATAGTCTGCATTATGGTCTGAAGTACGACGCAACCCACTTATCGGACCAAGGTGCCAGCCAGCTCTTGTCGCAACTGAATTCATTGCTTACAGAACTACCTGAAGCTTTGCTGAGACCCCATTCAGAGCTGTGCGTCAAGCAAGCAAGCACGGAGTCATGGTGTCTAGAAGGACCCAGTCGAGCTTTACCGGCAACTGATGTCATCCAGTGGTTTGAAAAAACAGTCGATCTCTATCCAGAACACAAGGCAATCTACTTTGAGGGCGACTATCTAAGCTACCGTCAATTACAGCAAATGAGTGATCAATTGGCTGTTAAACTCATTACTCAATTACGACCCGATCCTGATGCCGTGATTGCACTCTGCCTGCACAAATCTGCTGCTATGATTGTTGCGATGTTAGCGGTGATGAAAGCAGGTGCTGCTTACCTGCCAATTGCACCAGATGCTCCTGAGGAGCGCACTGCTTTCATGCTCAGCGATAGCAAGGCGTTATTGGTGCTTACCGATGCAGATACTCAGCAATCGATCAGTGCACTCAGTCCGTGCCCAACGATGATGCTGAATCTGCAAAAAATGCAGGCTGAAGCCGAAGCAACCACAGCAAACAAACCGAGTTGGACCTTACGCAGTAACCAATTGGCTTACTTGATTTACACTTCTGGCACCACAGGACAACCGAAAGCAGTGATGACAGAGCATCAAGGGCTGATAAATATTACTCAGTCTCAGCAATTGTTACTCGCGCATCAGCCCGGCGATAAAGTGTTGCAGTTTTCTAACTATGTATTTGATGCTTCGGTCTTTGAAATCTTCCCTGTCTTAACCAGCGGTGCTTGCCTATACGTACTCCCGCAACCGCTGCAAAATGACGTAACAGGACTCGTGGATTACCTCTGTACGCATCAAATCATCACAGCGTTTATCAGTACTGCGGTCATTAAGCATCTGCATGGACTGGAGCAAACCAAGCTGCAGCAGCTCTATACTGGTGGCGAATCTTTGGATGGCTTACAGCAAATGCCACCCTGTACTTTATGGAATCAATATGGTCCCACTGAAACCAGTGTTTGTGCCACACAAAGCCAAGTGCTGGACGTCGACAACATTGCCATAGGCCGGCCGGTGCAAAATATGCGGGCTTACTTACTCGATCAATGGGGTTTACCCGCAGTACCTGGGGCGATCGCTGAACTTTGTCTCAGTGGTATCGGCTTAGCACGAGGTTATCTGGGTAAAATTGAACTGACTGCAGAAAAATTCAAAAGCAACCCTTACAGTTCTGAGCCCGGTTTTGAACGTTTGTATCACTCGGGCGATTTAGTTCGCCTTGGTACTGACGGTCAGATGTATTACGTGGGTCGCCGTGATCAGCAAGTTAAAATTAGAGGCTATCGGGTTGAATTGGCAGAAATTGAACACGCTATACTGCAACATCCAGCCGTTGAACAGGTGTTAGTGATGCAGCGTCAACAGGACGAGCAGCTGCTCCTCGTGGCGTATTATCTGTCGCGCCAGCAAGCAGACAGCAAAACACTGGAATCTCACCTCAAGCCTTTGCTGCCAGACTACATGCAACCTCAAGCATGGGTTCTATTAGAGAAAATGCCGTTGGCTGCCAGTGGCAAGATTGATCGAAGCGCTTTACCCGATGCTGAATTTGTCACAGGGTCAGTCAAAGCTAGTACAGAAACTGAGCGTAAAATAGCGCAACTTTGGCAACAAAGCCTTGGGGTTCGTGACCCAGGAATAGAGGATGATTTTTATCAACTCGGTGGAGACTCTATTCTGGCGATTAGTCTGAGTCAGCAAATTGGCTCTACTTTTAATTGCCAACTTACCGTCAGCGATTTTATTCGAGCTAAAACCATAGCCGCTATAGCTCAGATCATTGATCAACAGTTGCTGCAGCAAACTAGCTTTGACAGCGGAGAGATTTAACCATGCAGCTAACAGAGCTTTTGTATCAAGTGAATGAACGCGGCATTTTCTTATGGGTTGAGCAGCAAACAGATGGTGAAGACAAGCTGAAGTTTGCGATTCGGCAGCCGCTGGAGGATAAAGAACAGTGGCTGGCAAAAATAAAACCTCATAAAACTGACTTGATCAAGCTGTTAAAACGCGCAGGGGTCATGTCGGAAAACCTACAGCTACCGATTATTTATCCGAGCGATATCCAGCCATTCCCTTTGTCTTTTGCACAAAAAAGGTTGTGGTTTTTACAACAGTTTGAACCGGATAGCGCTGCCTATAATGTGCCCTTAATATTAGAGCTGCAGAACGGTAATACACAACAAAACATCGTCGCCGCTGAACAAGCTGTGCTGGCCGTATTAGAAAGACATCAGGTCTTGCGTACTGTGCTGGTGAGGAATGATGAAGAACCTGTCGGCATATTAAAACCAGCTTCCGAATTGCAGTTTAGCCACCAAGAGCTAGAAGCAGAATTAGACCAACGTACTCTGCACGATAAATTGCGGGAAGAACTGTCACGTCCTTTTCTTTTGGATCGACAATTACCGGTGCGTGCTTGTTATTTCCAACGACCCGATCACCAAGCAATTTTACTTATCACTTTGCACCATATTGCAGTCGATGGTTGGAGTCTGCCTTGTTTATTACACGAGTTTCAGCAGTTTTATCTGCACTTTAGCCAAGGTGCTGAGGTTGAGTTACCTACACTCACTCTCCAATATCAGGATTTTGCCTTGTGGCAGCAACGGCTGCTTCGTGGTGAACTGCAGCAACAACAATGGCAATTCTGGCAAGCACAACTCAGCGAAGCACAACCATTGGAATTGCCTCTGGATCGCAGCAGGCCCAACAGTTTTGATCCGCGCGGCGATACCGAAAAGTTGCAACTCGATAGCACAACCTCTCAAGGTCTGCATCAACTGGCCCGCTCTTTAGGCTGTAGCTTTTATACCTTAACTTTATCTGCTTACTTTGCGTTATTGCACAAATACAGCCAGCAACATGACTTACTGATTGGTACTGCCGCCGCTAACCGTCACTACCCCGGCACCAAAGATATGATTGGCTTTTTCGTCAACAGTTTGCCTATTCGGTGCCGAACCAAAGCCGATCTCAGCCTGACCGAATTAGTACATTCTGTGCATAAGAGCCTGATTTCAGCACAGCAATATCAAGATATGCCCTTTGATTTGCTCGTAGAAAAATTGCAGTTACCAAGAGACCCAAGCTGTCATCCGTTATTTCAGGTGTTCTTTAGCTTGCAACAAGCTGATGAACAGGCCCAACAGCAAGATTTCAGTCTACTCAGTCCCGATGGCCTATATCAGATTGCCAAATATGACTTATCGCTCTTTGTGACAGAAGAAAAGCATAACGTAACGATAGAACTGAACTATGCCACAGCTTTATTTGATCAGAGCACTGTGGCGCAGATGCTGACACATTACAAAACCATATTATTGCAGTTGCTGGCAGAACCCGGGGTAAAGCTCAACCAGTTGCAGTTATTAAGTGAACAGCAACAACATCACTTAGTATGGGAACTCAATGATACGAATCGGGCATTGCCCGAGTTAGCCACGGTCTCAGCATTGTTTCACCGTCAGGCGTCATTGACACCTCACCAAGCCGCCCTAAGTTTTGGCTCACACAGCTTAAGTTATCAAGAGCTGGACCAACGCAGCACGGAGCTGGCACTGCAACTACTACCGGTGCTTGAGGATTCCCCATCAAAGCTTGTGGCTTTGCTGATGGAACGCTCGCTGGAGTTAATTGTTGCTATTCTGGCCATTCATAAGGCTGGCGGCGCGTACGTACCCATCGCTCCTGAATTCCCGCCGCAACGACAGAATTATATTTTACAGGATACTAAAGCTGTCGCTTTAATCAGTCATCAACCCATGCAAGAGAAAGTAGCCGCGCTGTCGAGTTCACCGCCAATGTTCTGGGCCGATTCAGGGTTGTGGCAGGACCCGACCATTGTTGGAACCCAAGCGCACAACACTTTGCCTAAGCAGATTACACCGGATCAACTCGCTTATGTTATTTACACTTCAGGTACTACCGGTAATCCAAAGGGCGTCATGCTGGAACATCAGCAATTACTGAACCGAATCGACTGGATGCAAAATACTTATCCGCTTACATCAACGGATAAAGTCTTACAAAAAACCCCGTATATTTTTGATGTGTCCGTATGGGAGTTGCTATGGGCAAACGCTTATGGTGCTGAGATTGTCGTTGCCAAGCCTGAAGGTCATAAAGATCCAGATTATTTGTACCAGTTAATCGAACAACAGCAAGTCACCGTACTGCATTTTGTACCGACCATGTTTCAGGCCTTTTTGGATGATCTGCAGCGCCGGGGCCGCCTTGTGCCGTCCTGTTTACGTTATATTTTTTGTTCTGGTGAAGCTCTGTCTGTCGCCACAGTGCAGCAATTTCAGCAGTTGAACCCGAACCAACGAACCCAGTTGCACAACTTGTATGGCCCTACAGAAACGGCGATAGATTCCAGCTATTTTTATTGCCAAGGCGACCTTCGTTCCGTGCCGATTGGCAAACCCATCCAGAACACTCAGTTGTATATCCTTGATACCGACCAACAACTGGTGCCCAAAGGCGTGGCCGGCGAACTTTATATCGCCGGCCATGGCGTAGCTCGTGGTTATCTCAATCTGCCCGAGTTAACCGCAGAGCGGTTTTTACCGAATCCTTTCTATCATGCGACACAGAATGCCTCAGCCGGCCGGCGCATGTATAAAACTGGTGACCGAGTGAGAATGCGTGCTGACGGCAATATCGAGTATCTAGGTCGCAATGACTTTCAGGTTAAGCTACGTGGTTTTCGTATTGAGTTGGGTGAAATAGAAGCGGCGCTCTCTGCATTGCCACACATCAGCCAGGCTTTAGTGATGGTTAAACAGGCCGCCGGTCAAGACAGGTTGGTAGCGTATTGCCAAAGCGACACGATGCCAAAGCCTGATCAACTGCGTGCATTGTTACTACAAAAATTACCCGATTATATGGTGCCCGAGCATTTTATTGGTCTCAGCCGCTTTCCGGTCAATGTAAACGGCAAGCTTGATCGCAATGCTTTACCCGAACTAGAACTAAAAACAGAGCACTATTTAGCACCCAAAACGGAGCACGAAAAGCAGTTAGTAGCGTTGTGGCAAAGCTATCTAAAACTGGACAAAGTAGGCATTGAAGATGACTTCTTCCGGCTCGGTGGCAACTCGATATTGGCCATCAGTGTGGCTCATGCGATGGCAGAGATGTGGCAAACTCACTACCCGGTAGCCCAACTTTTTGCGGATAAAAACATCCGCAATGCGCTGGTCAATTTAACCCAAAACTTGAACCAAGCAAACGAACATCAGGCTATACAGCCCTGCACGCTGGCCGAACCGCCATTGTCTTTTGCCCAGCAACGACTGTGGTTTTTACATCAATATGATGCAACCAATACTGCCTACAACATTCCTATCGCCCTTAAAGTGCAAGCAGCTTCAGCCAATCAACTGCAACAAAGCTTGCTGCTACTGGTTGAACGACATCACGTATTGCGTTCTTTGATCAAGCAAACTGATGAACAAGCCCGCGCCATACTCCAGTCTACAGACAGCTTTCAACTGGAGACAGTAGCGCTCAATGATGCAGACTTTGGCGAAACCTTTAATCGCTGCGTAAATTATTGCTTCAATCTACAACGGGAAATTCCCATCAAAGCCTGGTGCTTTGAACGAAGCCCAAGTCAGACTACAGTGTTACTGATCAACATCCACCACATTGCATTTGACGGCTGGAGCCATAGCCTTTTTCTGGCGGAGTTGGAACAAGCAATGCACCATGTCTGCCGGGACCAACCTCTGCATTTTGAACAGCTTCCGCTGCAATACCGGGATTTCAGCTACTGGCAGCGCGAAGCATTTACTGCAGGTCAGTTCGACGAACAGTTAAACTACTGGAAGCAACAACTGCACCAATTGAGCCCGCTTGAAATGCCGTTGGATAAGCCACGTCCTGCCAAACTGAGTTATGCCGGTGATAACTTGCTGTTTCATTTTCCGCCTCGATTATCTGCTCAGTTAAAAGCGCTTGCAGCCAATCGTGGTTGTACCTTGTATAGCGTGATGTTGTCTGGTTTTGCTATCTTGATGCACAAGTACTGCGGGCAGCAGGATATCGTACTCGGCACACCGTTTGCGAATCGTCATCACAAGCACACTGAGCAGTTGATTGGTTTTTTTGTCAATACACTTCCACTTCGTTTGCACATTCAACCCGATCAAGGCGCACAGCAGTGGCTAGAGCACGTGGCGAGCACCGTCACAGAGGCGCAACTGAATCAGGATCTGCCGTTTGAATATCTGGTTGATTTGCTCAAGCTGCAGCCGGATCCATCCCGTCATCCGGTATTCCAACTGCTGTTTTCGATGGACCAGTTTGCAGATCCGACGCAGTCGGCCTATTTTTCTGAATTTGATTTAGGTGAAAATTATCAGGTAGCCAAATACGACCTATCTTTATATATCAAAGATGAAGGCGAACAATTACTCGGTGCGCTGAATTTTTCCACTGCACTGTTTAATAAAGACACTATGCAGCGCCTGACTGAGCGTTATCTGGTTTTAATGCAGCAACTAGCTGCACACCCTCAAACCAAGATTGATCAATTACAATGGTTTAGCGCTGCGGACCAACACGTTCTTTCAGATGCCAAAGCGGAGCCTGACGATACCAACAGCGCCACCTTTGCCGAACTGTTTTCTCAACAGGCTGCCCTGACACCTACACAACAGGCCTTAGTCTGGCAACAACAAAGCTGGAGTTACCAGCAGTTGGATCAAGAATCTAATCAGCTTGCCCATCAGTTACGCCAGCTAGGCTGCGACGCGGGGGATATCATTGGTTTGCTGTTGCCACGAGGACCAGAGCTTATTCTGTCAATACTGGCCATCCTCAAAGCCGGCTGCGCCTACGTGCCTATCAGCCCGGATTTCCCGCTGCAGCGCATCCGCTTTATACTGCAAGATACTGACTGCCGCTTAGTACTGACGGACCGATTAGATGTCGATACAGAAGTTCCAGTCTATGATCCTGCTGGCCTTGAGCACCACCAACAACCGAATACACCTTTATCGCTGAATGTCGGCAGCACCGATCTGGCTTATGTCATTTATACTTCAGGCACTACAGGCCAACCGAAAGGTGTGATGGTAGAGCAGCACAGTTTTACTAATTTCTTGCTCAACTTCCCGCTCTATTTGCCGGATAATCAGCCAGTCCAGCTGTTATCTTTAACCGCAGTCACGTTTGATATTTTTGGTTTGGAGTATGGTTTACCACTGTTGCGTGGCGGCACTTTGTATTTATCCGACCTGCAAAACGCGGTGGCTGATTTACAGCACCATCCGCAGATTAACCTTATTCAGCAAACCCCTTCGGTGTTACGTACTTTACTGGCTATGGACGCTGCTGATTTAAGCTCAATCACTTGTCTGGTTGGTGGCGAAGCCCTCGATAGCGAATTGTTACATCAGTTGCAACATCACTTTGCTCAAGTGGTGAACGTATATGGTCCTACCGAAACTGTCATTTGGAGTACCTGCCATCGTTACGATCAACATCAGTATCACAATAACCCGCTATTGATTGGCAAAGCGCTGCCGCATGAGCATATGTATGTACTCGACCCAGAACTCAAATTTCTGCCCGCTGGCGTCGTCGGTGAACTCTATATTGGAGGGGCAGGATTGGCTCGCGGTTATCTAAATAGACCAGAGCTGACAGCTGAACGTTTTATTATTCATCCACAGACCCAAGAGCGGCTGTATAAAACCGGTGATCTGGTCAAGCAAACTCTGGATGGACAGCTTGAATATAGAGGCCGTACTGATTTTCAGGTGAAAATTCGTGGTCATCGTATTGAGTTAGCTGAAATTGAAACCATACTGCAGCAACACAACAGCGTCAGTCAGGCTTTGGTAGTTGCCATGCATGAAGAGCAACACAACGAGCCTTATTTGGCGGCTTACTACCAGTCAGAATCGGACATTTCTCCGGAGCAACTCGCAGATCGCCTTGCCCAGTTTTTACCTGATTTTATGTGGCCTGAAGTCTATACCCGAGTGCCACAGTTCCAGCTGACAGCGAATGGCAAACTGGACCGAGCTGCTCTGCCGAAGCCACATCGAACGCTCACTTCAGAACAAAAGTATCAGGCGCCGATTACAGAGTTTGAACAACGCATTTCACACCTGTGGCAACAGGTGTTGGAACTGGATCAAGTGGGTCTTGATGATGATTTTTTCCGGTTGGGCGGCAATTCCATCAAAGCTCTTCTACTCTGTCACAAACTGGCCAAAGAAGCAGATTGGCCAGTGGCTGTAGCTGATTTGTTTCAGTACCGAACGATTGCAGCTCTGCTCAACCACTGCCAAGCCGACGATCGAGAGCAACGAGACCTGCCAGTGTCTGCAACTGAAAGCAGCACCGCACCGCTATCTTTGGCACAAAATAGATTGTGGTTCCTCTATAACCTAGAGCCAAACAGCAGCGCTTATCACATTCCTATGCTGCTTCAACTGAAAACATTGGACTTAGCTCGACTGCAGCAAGCATTGAGATGTCTAATGCATCATCAACAGGTGCTTTGCTCGGTCATAGAAGAGCGTGATGGCTTGGCTTGGCAACAATTGGTTTCTGCTGATCGTTTTGAGCTGGAATACCAAAAGCTTACGACCGAACACTTGCCAGTGCAGATTGAGACGGCAGTGCAGAAGCCGTTTTCGCTGCAAACACAATTACCTATTCGAGCCACTGTCTTCGAGCTTGATGATGGCACTTATTATCTACTGATCTTAGTACACCATATCGCTTTTGATGGTTGGAGCATGGATTTGTTATTTAGTCAGCTTGACCAGTTTTACCAGCAGACTGATAAAGCGTTACCACCTTTGGCTTACCAGTACCGCGACTATGCCCGCTGGCAGCAGCAACAAGCCCAATCAATGGAGCAGAATCCATATTGGCAAAAACTAATCGATGTACCACCGTTAGACCTGCGCACATGCTACCCCAGGCCGAAAAACTTTGACTATAAAGGAGCCGATCTTGAATTTAGTTTGAGCTTAGACCTGTCCACTCAAGTACAGGCCTTAGCGCGAAAGCAGAAGGTGTCGGTCTATAACTTGTTGCTAGCTGTGTGGAGTTTAACGCTGCACAAACTGACCGGGCAGCAGGATATACTGCTGGGTACGCCGATGGCCAATCGCCAACTCGCTGGATCCGATGCCATAATCGGCTTTTTCGTAAATACGCAGGTACTGCACCATTATATCGATCCAGAAGCCGATTTTCTCACTCTACTGTCCGACATTACCGAACAGAGCACTGTAGCACAGCGTTATCAGGAACTGCCTTTTGAACAACTGCTGGAGCAACTCTCCGTCGAACGGGATGCAAGCCGTCACCCACTATTTCAAGTGATGTTTTCAGTCCAAACATTTGCAAAAACTGCCACGGGTCTCGACTGGCTAAGCCCTGCCCCGTTGCCTGCCGGCGACTGCAATGCCAAGTATGATCTGTCGTTTCAGTTGGAACTGCGAGATCAATACATCAGCGGTACATTGAATTATGCCAGCTCGTTATTTAGCGAACGGCGCATACGGCTCATACAACAGGGATTTGTTAATCTACTCCAACACGTAGTCAGTGCACCGCAGAGTAAAAATGGACAGTTGTCTTTGCTTAATGCCGAACAAAAAGCTGCTATGTTGGCACTTGGCGACAGACAACAGCAACACTCAGACGCAGCGTGTGCATCCACGCTAAATGCCTTATTTGCAGTTCAAGTGGCAAATCATCCACATCAAATAGCAGTGCAATTGGACCAGCAACAACTGACCTATCGCGAGTTGGATGAACTGTCGAACCAATTAGCGCATCAGTTATTACAGATGGGTGACGGTGAACAACAACAAATGATCGCCCTGCTGCTGCCGCGCTCTGTCTGGATGATAGTTGCTATTTTGGCAGTACTGAAAACCGGTTCAGCATGGGTGCCCATTGAGCCCTCCACTCCGGAACATCGCCTGCAACATATACTGAATGACACTCAAGCAAAGCAGGTATTGAGCATGTCAGACGTTGATTGCAAGCTCCTGTTACCTGAGCACTGCCAGTTGCTTAATCTGGACTTGCTTGATTTCCACCACCACCCCAAAGCGACACCAGATGTAGCCGTGTCGGAGCGAGACTTAGCTTATGTCATCTACACCTCGGGTACTACAGGGGTACCGAAGGGCGTACTCATTGAGCATCAGTCTGTGCTTAATACAGTGCTGCAACAGCGGGATATCTATCAGATAAACCCAGATTCTGTGCTCTATCTTGGCTTATCTTATGCCTTTGACGCTGCTGTGGCGGTAATCATGAATGCGCTGCTGTCTGGTGCCAAGTTGCTCCTCAGCAAAGATATAGACTTTGGCCAGCCCTGCATGAGTAGCGTCAGCCACCTGATTTTATCAGGCGCTGTGCTCGATTTATTACAGCCAGAGTGTCTGCCCAATTTGAAGTACCTGATTTATGGTGGAGCTGCGGCAAGCCACTCTGCTTTGCAGCGCTTTCCTGAGGTTGAGATTTACACGGAATATGGCGTTACCGAAGCGGCTATTACCTCCAGCTTGACTAAGGCCAATCGGAGCCAGTCCGCTATTATTGGTTCGCCATTGAATAATACCAGCCTCTATGTTCTGGATTCTAAGCGAGAGCCGCTGCCTTTTGAAGTTACAGGTGAGCTTTATATTGGCGGAATCGCTGTAGCCAGAGGTTATCTGAATCTGCCAGAGCTAAATCAACAAGTCTTTATTTCAAGTCCATTTATTGAAGGCGATCGGCTCTATAAAACTGGCGACCTAGTGCGTTGGCACAGCAACGATAACGGTCATAGCCAACTGGTATTTGAAGGCCGCAGAGACAAACAACTTAAATTACGTGGTTATCGTATTGAGCTTGCGGAAATAGAACATCAGCTACTCAGTCACAGCCATGTACGACAAGTCGCATTGAAGCTGCAACAGGTGAATGGTCGTGACCAGCTGTTGGCTTATTTAGTGACTCCGCAACCTGATATAGAGCAACTCGTTACAGAGCTGAAACCACGGCTTGCGGATTTTATGCAACCCGATCACTGGTTATGGTTAGAGCAATTACCACTAACCAGCAACGGCAAATTAGATGAAGAAGCTTTGCCGCTGCCACAAGTTACACAAGACTACAGTTCCCCTGCCACCGCTACCGAACAGCAACTGGCAGTTCTGTGGCAACAACTCCTTGGTGATGTCAAAGTCGGGCGAGATGATGAATTTTTCCTGCTGGGCGGCGATTCGATCCTTGTCATGCAGCTCGTGGCTTTGCTGAAAAAAGAGGGTTTACACAGCAATGTCAAAGCTCTGATGCAGCACCGTAGTTTAAAAAGCATGGCGTTCATGCTGGATCAACAGCACGAACAAAACGAGATAGTCGCAGAGCAAGGACTATTGAGCGGCAGCTTTGACTTGTTACCCATTCAGCAATGGTTCTTTCATTTGGTTCAATCTGGTCAGGTGGTCAATCAGAACTATTGGAATCAGTCATTCCTCATCAAAGTTCAGCCGTTAAATCTAGAATTGTTGCGACAAGCCGCTGAGCAATTGGTTGCTCATCACGATATCCTCAGAGTTCAATTCTGCAAGACAAACGCAGGCTATCAGCAATCGTATTCGGCTGACCTGCCGCAGTTCGTGATCGAGGAACTTGACCGAGCCACTTTCACGGATGAAGCATTTGAGAAACAACTGTCGGAATGGCAAAGCGAATTTAATATTGAACATGGACCGCTGTTTAAGCTGGCCTATCTGTACAATTATTCCGATAAAAGCGCGCGCCTATTTTTTGCCTGCCATCACTTACTAATTGATGTGGTAAGTTGGCGCTTGCTGGTGGAGGATTTAAGCAGCCTGTATCAACAACAGACGTCTAAGCTTCAACAGCTGCCGGAAAAGACCACCAGTTATCGGCAATGGGTTGCAGCCCAAAATTCAGCGCCACAACTTTATCCAGAGCATTATTGGCAAGCGTTCTATTCAACTCTACCCGAAGTACAACGACCTGCCGCAACTGCCAGCACCCAGGCGAAGCTGCAATTGACACCAGAGCATTCGAAGTTGCTAATGCAACAAGCGCATCAGGCTTATCAAACAGAGATCAATGAATTATTACTTTCTGCTTTAGCTTTGGCGTTACGAGATATTTGGGGGAACACTAGTCAGGCTGTGCTGCTCGAGAGTCATGGTCGTCAAACCAATAAGAACAGTCTAAACCTAAACCGAACCATGGGCTGGTTCACTAGTTTTTACCCCGTAATTTTGGCCGCCACGGACGACCTAGCGCACAACATTCTCTATAACAAAGAAACCGTGCGACAAGCCTCAAGTTATGGTCAGAGTTATATCCGCTCCGGCTGTTATCGGCATCAAAAAGCTGAACATCTAGCTGTGAGTTATAACTATTTGGGACAAATAAATGCAGGTGGAAGTGCCGATGACTGGCAGATAGTTGCTGAATCTAGTGGAGCCAACTACCCATCACAACAAAGCTCTTTTGAACCTGTCAGTATTCTGGCGGTGTATCAGGATCGGCAACTGCGGTTCTCCTGCACCACCTTGTATGGACAAGAGTTTAGCGATCAGCTTACAGCTAACTTCGAGCAACGCTTGCTGCAACTGATTGATTTCTGTACACAGCATCAAGTATCTAGACCGCAATCGCTTTGTGACTATCCGCAGTTTAATCCCTATCAGTTGCACAATCCGGAGCAAACCAACACCGTTTTTGTATTCCCTTCAGGCGAAGGCGATAGTATTGATTTTTATCAACCGTTTATTGCGCGTGTAAAGGACACTAGGCTGGTACTGCTGAATAACTTTTACCGCTATTTATTAGAGCAGCACACTGAGCAGGCAGCTTCATCAAGTTTCACTGCGCTTGCACAGCAGTTGGTTCCGTTGATCAAACACCTACAGCCACAGGGCCCTTGGCATTTTATTGGCTGGAGTTTTGGAGGCGTACTGGCGCTTGAAGTTTGTCGTTTGTTGGAACAACAGCAAGAGACACTTGGCTCGGTACAACTTATTGACAGTTACTTCAGTCTGCATAAAGCTCGATTGCTCTTACCAGAACTGGATGCACTGCTGGCCAATGAGGAAAGTAGCCAGAATATCAACGCCAACCATCAGCCCACCACCAAAGTGCAGACAAAAATTACTTTGTATAAGGCTTCCAGCCCTTCGGGAGCCAAACTTGCGGAGAATTTACAATGGTTAGAGCAGGCGTATCTGCCAACTCCAGCGAACTTCATTGAAGACTTTGCGGCTCAACTGGAGATAATCCCTTATCAGACTGGGCATTTTGATCCTCTGTCGACTGAACTAACAGACGCTTTGATCGCAGGGTTACGATTTTAAATATGTTAATATCTCTACCCATATTGCGAATTTAAAGAAACAACCTCAGACGAGTAAGGATTGAACTCATGCGTTTATTACATACCATGCTTCGTGTTGGTGATTTACAACGTTCTATCGACTTCTATACGCAAGCACTGGGCATGCAATTGCTGCGAACTTCGGAAAATGAAGCCTACAAGTATTCGTTAGCTTTTGTCGGTTATGGTGATGAGCGTGATCACAGCGTCCTTGAGTTAACCTACAATTGGGGCGTCAGCGAATACGAGCATGGCGAAGCATTTGGACACTTGGCTATTGCTGTCGAGGATATTTATGAAACCTGCGACCAATTACGTGCGGCTGGTGCCGATGTCTACCGTGAGCCGGGGCCGGTCAAAGGTGGCTCCACCGTTATTGCTTTCGTTCGCGATCCCGATGGTTACGCTATTGAATTAATCGAGCGCAAACCTGCTTAATTTCCGCAACCGAGAGCAATAAAACATGGCAACTGACGAACGTATGAAACAACGATTTCGGGGCTATTTGCCAGTCGTGATTGATGTTGAAACGGCGGGATTTAACTCGAAAACAGATGCACTGTTAGAAATTGCTGCGGTCACTCTCAAGTTCAACGAAGCCGGTGCATTGGAACTCGATCAAACCTTTCACTTTCATGTCGAACCCTTCGCCGGCGCAAATATCGAGCAAGCGGCGATCGAGTTTAACGGCATTGATCCGCATTCACCTTTGCGTGGTGCCATTGCTGAAGATGAAGCAGTGAAAGAAGTCTTCAAAGGGCTTCGTAAAGCGCAGAAGGACGCAGGGTGCCAACGCTGCGTTCTCGTCGGTCACAACGCCACTTTTGACCATAACTTTGTTATGGCAGCAGCCGAGCGTGCCGAGCTTAAGCGTAACCCGTTTCATCCCTTCGTCACGTTTGATACCGCAGCTTTAGCGGCACTCACGCTGGGCCAAACCGTGCTGGTGAAGGCTTGTCAGGCAGCCGGCATTGAATTCGACAGCAAACAAGCGCATTCTGCGTTGTATGATACCGAGCGCACCGCCGAGCTATTTTGTTGGATGGTGAATCGCTATCAAGCATTAGGCGGCTGGCCACTGGCAACTGAGACAGACGAAGCATCTGCTGCTGAGTAGCTCGAGCTGAACCATTTATCCAGAAGAGTACGCATATGAAGCACTATTTCCCACAAGGATTGGCACTGGGTTTATTCCTATTAATGGTGTGGTCGGGGATCAATCCAGCCATGTTTGATGTTTGGGTCGCAGAAATGATCCCGGTCGTAGCCATCTACTTGTTACTGGTATTCACCTATCCCAAATTCCAATTTAGCAACACCAGCTATGCATTGATGTCGGTGTGGCTGATCATGCACACCATCGGCGCCCATTACACCTTTGCGAATGTACCGTTTGAGTGGTTCACCGAATGGTGGGGTGGTGAGCGTAATCATTTTGACCGCATTGCGCATTTTTCAGTCGGATTCTATGCCTATCCCATGGTTGAGCTGCTTCTCAAGAAAAAATGGGCTGTGCCGGTCACTGCGGGCTTTTTTGGGCTCTTTCTGATCATGAGCGTTGCTGCCGGCTACGAGATTATCGAGTGGTGGTATGCGGATCTTGCGGGTGGCGATGCAGGTATCGAGTTTTTAGGCTCACAAGGCGATATTTGGGATGCACAAAAGGATATGCTGGCCGATACACTCGGTGCCATTGCTGCTTTAGTTTTATATTTCTTAAAGCGCCCCGACCGTCGGGCATAGGATGCATTATCCATAAAAAAGGCCGTTCCCAGCATCACTGAGAACGGCTTTTTTCATCTACAAACGGAATTAAGAGACTTTTTTCAGCTTATCAAAGTTTTTCGACAGGTAATCAGCAACGCCTTTCGCATCAGCTTTCATACCTTCATCACCTTCTTTCCAACCCGCTGGACATACTTCGCCATGCTCTTGGTGGAAATTCAGCGCATCAACCATGCGTAACATTTCATCAATGTTACGACCCAGCGGTAAGTCATTGACGACTTGATGGCGAACAACGCCCTCTTCATCGATCAAAAACGACGCGCGGAAAGCAACACCAGCTTCTGGATGCTCGACGTCGTAAGCTCGGCAAATACTGTGTTTCACGTCTGCGACGAGTGAATAGTTTACTTCACCAATACCACCGTTTTCGACGGCTGTATTGCGCCACGCATTGTGGCTGAACTGTGAGTCAATTGAAACGCCGATGACTTCAACGCCACGCGCCTCAAAATCAGCTAAACGCTGATCGAAAGCGATCAATTCTGACGGACAAACAAACGTAAAGTCGAGCGGATAAAAGAATAATACCGCTTTCTTACCTTTGATTTGCTGATGAAAGTTAAAGTCCTCAACGATTTGGCCAGAACCTAAAACTGCTGCTGCAGTGAAGTTAGGAGCCCGACGGCCAACCAATACACCCATTATTTTCTCCATTTTTCAGTTAGTGAACAAATATCCTTGCGCACCCGGCATCAGCGTCTTACTTTACTCAGCACTAGGCTGTGGATGCCGTTCTGCGACTTCGTTAATCAAGCTTTGTAATTCACCTTTCTGGAACATTTCCAGAATAATGTCGCAACCACCGACTAACTCGCCTTCGACCCACAATTGTGGAAACGTTGGCCAGTCGGCAAACTTTGGCAGTTCCGCTCGAATATCTGGATTCTGCAGAATGTCGACGAAAGCAAAAGCTTGCCCACAAGACATCAACGCTTGCGACGCTTGTGATGAAAACCCGCAGCTGGGTAGCTTCGGTGAACCTTTCATGTACAACAACACCGGATGCTCGGCAATTTGTTGCTTAATTTTGTCTACAGTTTCCATAAATGAATTATCACCTCTTAACGGTATAAAGCGGGGCATATTTTATCATAAACCGACTCAGCTCGCAGCATCAGATTTGGCCAGAAGAAGTCATGTACTCCCCTTGAAAATAAACTTTTCTGCCACTATCTAGGTATATTGTAACGGTCCTTACAGAATTCAATGTTAAACTGAAGGCCTGTTTGGAATTCTATTCGAACACTCAGCAACAAGGAGAGTCCACATGGCTTTTGAATTACCAGCACTACCTTATGAAAAGAATGCTTTAGAGCCTCATATTTCGGCCGAAACGCTAGAATATCACTACGGCAAGCACCACGCTGCTTATGTGACCAAATTGAATGACGCAGTGAAAGGTACCGACCTTGAGAACAAATCTCTTGAAGACGTGATCAAGACTGCTTCAGGTGGTTTGTTTAACAATGCTGCGCAGGTTTGGAACCACACTTTTTACTGGCACTGCTTGAGCCCAAATGGCGGCGGCGAGCCGACCGGTGCGGTAGCAGACGCTATCAATAAGAAGTTTGGTTCGTTCGCGAAGTTCAAAGAAGAGTTCAGCGCGCAAGCGGCTGGCAACTTCGGTTCTGGCTGGACTTGGTTGGTCAAAACTGCAGACGGCGGTGTCGACATCACGAATACCGATGACGCTGAAACACCGATTACCGATAGCAGCATCACGCCAATCTTGACCGTCGATGTATGGGAACATGCTTACTATATTGACTACCGCAATGCCCGTCCTAAATACTTGGATGCATTCTGGAACTTGGTCAATTGGGATTTCGTCGCGAAAAACTTCGCAGGCTAATCAGTAATCCTGTAAAAAACGCCGACTTGATGTCGGCGTTTTGATTTGTCTTATGACTTGTTTATTCCACTAAATTCGCTGGAATATCCGCGCGCATGCTTTGCCAGATTTTACCTGAATCATAGCCATACTGACGGACTAACTTCACCGCCTCTTCATGCGCACCGGCTTCAGCGGTCTGACGTAGTTTATGATAAAAATCGCGCGCTAATTGACGAGCTGCTGGGTTGGTAAAGTAAAAATTACCGATCCGCGAATACAGCCCTTTGAAGCCGTTCAATACCAACACGTAAATCGGATTCCCAGAGGCTAGCGCCGCATCATGATTTAACCGGTAATCGTATTGAGTGAACGTCTCTGGTGTGTCATCAAGTTCATGCGCTGGTTCTAGCAACGCCACCACTTTTTCAGGTGCATGACGGACCGCTGCACGAATGTAAATAGCACTGATATTGGTACGGGCTGACAACAGTTGATCAACCAATAACGGCATGCCGTCCTCATCGAGTCGCGCTAATGTCTCTAAGATATTGAGGCCCGATGTTTCCCAGAAATTATTTACGCGCGTCGGTTTCCCATGTTGAATGGTTAGCCAGCCATCTCGCGCTAAGCGCTGCAACACTTCACGCAACGTGGTTCGAGTCACGCCAATCAACTCGGACAGTTCACGCTCTGCCGGAAGAATAGTGCCGGGGGCGAAATGACCGTTCCAAATTGATTTAACGATGTATTCTTCTGCAAAGCCTGCTGGACTCTGTGCCTTTATGATCATGGTCGCGCCTGTGTCCTTGATGACCGCATAGGATAACGGTTGCTATAGCAAATAAGGTCAGCGATTTTAACAGTCTTTCCAATGGTCGGACAAGTACTGTTGTTTCTCTTGGAATGGCTTTACTTTTGTAGCGTTTCGTTTCACCATCGCGACAGCGAAAAATAAGAGACAAGGACCACATTGATGCTTGCGACACTCAAACAACTACCAAGTCAACGTGCAGCATGGGCTGTCCTAGCGGCTTCAGCTTGGTTATTAGTGGCAGCAGCGCTGTATTTTCAGTATGGCATGGGCTTAGAGCCCTGTGTGAAATGCATCTATCAGCGGGTTGCGATCATGGCCATTGGTACCGTCGCCCTCCTCCCACTGGTGGCGCCGCGCTCACGTATTGCTCAGTGGTTAGGAACTTTAGGCTGGCTGATCGCGGCAGTGAAGGGATACCTTATTGCAGCAGAGCACGTGGCTCTCCAGAACAGTACCAACGCATTTTTTATGGTTTGTGATACCTTCCCCAATTTCCCCAGCTTTATGCCGTTACACGAGTGGTTTCCGAGCGTTTTTGGTGCACCTGGATTGTGCGGTGATATTGACTGGCAGTTTGCAGGATTGAGTATGCCGGGCTGGATGCAAATCATCTTTGCCGCCTATAGCGTCACTGCCATCCTCGCTGCCCTCGCGTTAATTTGGGCTACTCTGAGTCGTACAACGGCCAAGTAACGATGCGTAGCTCGAGGTCTTCGTCGGTGTCTTGTTCGCTAATAACTCGGCTGACAGCGCTAATACCTGCAGCAATCATCGCTCGTTGAGAGCCCTGATTGCGCAGCGGATGCCAAGACGCTAGACCGCGTCCCTCAGCTAAGCGGCGATAAGCGCAAGACTGCGGCATATAGGTTAATTCGTGCACATTATCGCGGTGGATGACAACACAATCGGGCACCAGAGATTTTCGTATGGCGTACTGACTACAGCGCGCCGTTTCGGTGTTCAGCAGTTGGCAAGCCACATCGGTGTAATACACGGTTTCTTCAGGGTCATCGTCATCAATCAATTTATGCAGACAGCATTTCCCGCACCCATCACACAGTGATTCCCATTCGGCATCGGACATTTCATCAAGTGATTTGGTTTCCCAAAACGCAGAGTTACTATTAGTCACAACGCACAATTCCAGCCCAAGACCAGTGTCTGTCACCCTGCTGTAACCTGAGTTCCAACTGATCGTTTGGGGCCAATGCAGCGACACCGGCAGGCGTACCCGTGAGCACCACATCACCGGGTAGCAAGGTAAATTGTTGGGAAATATCCGCAATTAAGTCGGGGATGGTATAAATCATTTCTGTTGAACGACCCGCCTGACGCTGGACACCGTTCACTGTCAGTGCAAATTCAAGCGGTTGCTCAGCATCAAGTTCCGTTGCCGGTATCCAATCGGACAATGCACAAGAACCATCAAAGGCCTTTGCGCGCTCCCACGGATGCCCCGCTGCTTTTAATTCACTCTGCACTTGCCGCAGCGTCAAATCCAATCCAACCCCATACGCCTGAATGGCTAAGCTTGCCTCACTCGGCGTGCAGCGCCGCAACCGGGTGCCAATCTGTACCGCAATTTCAACTTCATGATGGCATTCGCCCTGCGCCTGAGGAATGATGACCTCAGGTAGTGCTGTGAGGGCCGTAGACGGCTTGATAAACAGGAGCGGACGACTGGGGGCGACATTATTGAGCTCAGCAATATGCTCAACATAGTTGCGACCCACACAGACAATTTTGCTTGGCAACTCGCCCATCGTCAGCCACTCCTACTCAAATTAACGAGGAAACCGAATGCGATCCGACAGATAGCCCACCGCAGCGACGAAATAATGTGAACGGTTCCAGCGCATCAGCGCATCGTAATTGGCGTAGGCTAAATACACGCGTCCTTGCTTGTCGTCAGGAATGACGACCGACGCCTCTAAATCAGAGCGATTGGGTAAATCATTACCATCCATCCGACGAATGCCAAGTGCTTGCCATTCCGCTAAGGTCTTCTTGGTATTCAAACCCGCCAATGATTCGTCAAAATCACCCGGAATCTGTACTTGCCGTCCCCAAGTCACGTCATCTTGCCAGCCGACACTTTTCAAATAGTTTGCAGCCGAGGCGAAAACATCTCCCATCGAGCCCCAAATATCTTTGCGACCGTCACCGTCATAATCCACCGCATATTCCATGAATGAGCTCGGCATAAACTGTGTTTGCCCCATAGCGCCGGCCCAAGAGCCTTGCATCTGTTCCACATCAATATGGTTTTCCTGCACGATGGTGAGCGCATGCCAAAGTTGTTTCTTGAAGAACTCTTCCCGGCGCCCCTCAAAGGCCATCGTGGTCAGCGCTGAAATCACATCAAAACCACCCGTGTAGGAACCGAAATTGGTTTCAATACCCCACAAAGCAACGATAAACCGCGGCTGAACACCATATTCAGCGCCAATTTTGTCCAGCAACTCACGATGTTTGGCATACATTTCGACCGCTTTATCGGCTTTCCATTCCGGCACAGCGCGCGGCAAATACGTATCTAAAGTCAGTTTGAATTCCGGTTGATTTTTATCTGCTTCCACCGATTTCTTGTAGAATTTCACACCCGCGAATGCTCGATTTAAGGTGTCTTCGGTATAGCCTGCTGCGCGCGCTTCCGCTTTGATCTTATCCACGTAAGCAGGGAAATCAGCCTCATCTGCGCCAATGGCTAGCGAGCTCCAACTCAACACGACGGCCGCGCCTGTGGCGACAACCCAACCTTGTAATTTATTTATCATGAGCGCTTCTCCTGCTGTAATAGGCTCGTCACCGGTGGTGGTATTTGTAAGTAGTAGCCCGGATCCGTTAGATGTTCACGTAATGCCGCCACGCTGATTTGCGCAAGCTTACGCTGGTCTGTCAATGCGAATGTCATGACCTGTATAGGTTGACCAAAATGTTGCCGTAAGGGTTCCGGTAAATCTGAAAAATCGGCGGAATGCGGCAAATAGAGGTAAGTATCAGCACGTTTAGCACTGCGAAACACCGTACATAACATGTTGCTAATCTCTGTTTAATAACGACTCGATGGTTGCTTTGAGCTTAGCGCCCCGCCAGCTGACTAACAAGTCTGGTACTGGCAAACGCGATCGATAGGCGGCAGGAATTTGCCAAAACCAATGAATGACATCGTTCAGCTGTCGCCGCGAACCAATTAATGAAGGCGTCACATCCAACTCTTTCGCGTATGCGTCAACCGCTTTCTTCAATGCATTAAATGCCGGTTTATAGCCTGGCATATCCGTAAGTTTACTCAAACGTTCCGGTTGTTCCGCTAGCGGCACTTCGAGGCCGCGTTGGATTGCCATTACTAATTCTTTGCCTGCGTAACGGCGGGTTACCGGCGACAAATCGGTAATGCTATATAAACCGTCTGCTTTGACGGGATGCTGACGCGCCAGCTCCAGTACGGTGTGATCTTTCGCGACAAAGCTCAGCGGAATATCCGCCTCACGAGCGCGCTCTAAACGCCATTGCAAAACTTCGCGCAGCACTGCCAATTGTTTCGGTGTACATTGCCAGGCATTGCCAAACTGCAAATAGAGTAAATCAGCGGGCCATTGTTGGGTGCGCTTTTCTACTTGAAAGGCGCTCTCAGCGACCGTTAAATCGAGTTTCAGAGGACTCTCACTCAATCGACTGAGTAAAGCGGGATAGACCTCTTGCAAATAGTCTACATCAGCAGCAGCGTAATCCAGTTGCTCTGGCGCTAGCGGTCGCTGCAACCAATCGGTGCGCGATTGTGACTTGTCCAACACCACACCAGTCAATTGTTCGACCAACGCGGCATAGCCGAGCGCATCACCCAGCCCGGCAAAGGCTGCCGCAATTTGCGTATCAAACACGTTGCGTAACGGTTGTCCCATCGCCTGAGCGAGAATTTCAAAGTCTTCACCGCCGGCGTGGATCACCACTTCTAGGTCTTCAGCATGCAGCAATTCCCACAGCGAACTTAAATCAATCGCTCCAACCGGATCAATCAAGACGGTTTGTTCACCAGCGCGCACCTGAATCAGTCCCAAGCGGGCGTAGTACGTGCGAACTCGCACAAATTCAGTATCGAGGACAATCGAGGAAAATTGCCGAGCATGTTTGCAAAATTCAACCAGCTCGGCGGTTTCTGTAACCAATTGGTATGTCGACATCTACGCTTTCGACTTCTTCTCTTCTTCGTCACGAAGCTCACGACGTAAAATTTTACCGACGTTGGTTTTCGGCAGTTCTTGGCGGAATTCAACGAATTTCGGTACTTTATAACCGGTTAAATTCTCACGCGCATAGTCCATCAGTTCGCGTTCGCTCAACGATTTGTCCTTGCGAACGACAAACACTTTCACCGCCTCGCCCGAAGAGTCATGCGGAACACCTACCGCAGCCACTTCTAGCACCTTCGGATGACCCGCAATGACATCTTCAATTTCGTTTGGATAAACATTAAAGCCCGACACTAAAATCATATCTTTCTTACGGTCGACAATCTTGAAGAAGCCGTCTTCGTCCATCACTCCAATATCACCGGTGCAGAACCATCCGTCTTTCATAACTTTTTCAGTTTCATCAGGGCGATTGAGGTAGCCCACCATGACTTGAGGTCCGCGGACCTGAATTTCACCTGATTCACCTTGCGCAACCTCTTCGCCACTATCCACATCAACCACGCGAACGTCTGTTGATGGCAACGGAATACCGATAGTGCCGTTGTAGTGCTCAATATCTGTCGGGTTGGTCGTAACCACCGGCGAACACTCGGTCAGGCCATAGCCTTCCAATAAGCGTGACTTGGTGACGCGTTCCCAATGTTCAGCAACCGAACGTTGCACCGCCATACCACCGCCTAACGCGATTTTTAACGATGAGAAATCTAAGTCTTTAAAACCATCGGTGTGCAAAAGCCCATTAAACAGCGTATTCACGCCAGAAATCATTGAGAAGGGATATTTACCCAACTCTTTGACAAAAGCGGCCATATCACGTGGATTGGTGATTAAAATATTGCGTCCACCGTGCTTCATGAACGTCAGGCAGTTCGCCGTTAATGCGAAGATATGATACAGCGGCAGCGCGGTAATAATGGTCTCTTCACCGTCGACAACAAGCGGCGCCACCACAGCAGATACTTGCTCAAGATTCGCAACCATATTGCGGTGCGACAACATCGCCCCTTTGGCTAAGCCCGTAGTACCGCCGGTGTACTGCAAAAATGCCAGGTCATCTCCGCTCATTACCGGCCGCTCGTAGGATGCTTTTTGCCCTTTTGCTAACACGGTTAGAAAGTCAGTGGTACCGGTCAGGTTATAACTAGGCACCATGCGCTTCACGAACTTCACAACAAAATTCACAATCCAGCGCTTCGGGGTTGGCAACATGTCACCGATGCGGGTCAACAGGACGTGCTCCACTTGGACATCCGCTTTCACTTTCTCAAACGTCGCCGCAAAGTTTTCTAGAATGACCAACGCTTTCGCATTGGCATCACTCAGTTGATGCTTCAGTTCGCGTGGGGTGTACAGAGGGTTAACGTTAACGACTACCATGCCAGCACGCAACGCGCCAAACAATGCAATTGGGTATTGCAGCAAGTTCGGCATCATAATGGCCACGGCATCGCCCTTCTTCAGGCCCTGTGCCTGCAAGTAGGCAGCAAACTGCTTGGAGTATTTGTCTAAGTCATTGAAAGTCAGTTCGTGGTCCATATTGACGTAAGCGACCTTGTCGCCATACGCTTCGATGCTTTGCTCGAAGATATCGACCAATGAATTGAAATGCTCCGGATCAATGGTGTCGGGAACGCCCGCTGGGTAACGTTTTAACCAAATCTTGTCCACGCGTGTCATGCTCCTGCGTCTGAGAATCTGTATCTGGTCGCAATAATGGCATATCCGACCAGTGTTGCCTAGTCATTGAGACCGTCGATCATCGTCATCAATTGGGCAATGACCGCGTTCGGTTGCTCCATATGGACATGGTGACCGCCACTCAACGCATGCACCTGCAACTGCGGCACTGCTGGCCGCCACAACTGCAATGCTTCATGCACCCGCTCATGCCCTTCGGTCCCATACAGCAAGGTAAATGGGCACTGAATGTGGCGCAGCACGTCACTAATCTGTTCTGCCGTCAGTCGCACTGGCGACGCCATTCGTAGTCGCCCATCGGCACGAAAACAAAAGTCTTCCGGTCCCACTTGCTCGATACCTCGCTCCACCAACAAGTGCGCGTAGTCGAGAGAGAAGTCACCGGCTTGGGCGCGTGCGGCTACACCTGCAGCAAACGAAGGATAATGATTCCGACGTTTGTTCTGCATCGCCCAACGACTTTGAAAACCGCTGCGCAAGTTGGCAGCCGTTTCACCTGTCGGTGTCGCTAACAGTCCGAAAGCCTCAATCGCGAGCACCGCTTTGACTTTATCTGGAGCAATTCCGGCCAACATGTTAGCAATGAAGGCGCCCATGGAATGCGCCAGCAACACCACCGATTGCCAGTGTTCTTGTTCGATGAGTTGCCAACAATCATAAACATAGTCGATAAACGAATAATAGTTACCGGCCGGGCGGTGATCAGACAGGCCATGCCCTGCCCAATCGATGGCAATGAGTTGATGCGTGTGCGCGAGCGGCGATTGCAGAAACACTTCAGCACAAGGTAAAAAACTATGGGCATTATCCAACCAGCCATGCCCGGCTAAAATAACTGGCTTATCGGCAGCGCCCCACCTCAGGCCACGAAGTGTGCCCCAGTCGAGCTGAAACGAAACAGGCTCGGCATGGAGCCGAGCCTGTGGGAATAAAGGTGATGCGAATTCGTTATTGATCATTTCCTGATTGACCCGAATCCCCTGTTGGGGTTGTGCGCACAGGTACCGGGTAATAGATACGGTACGGTGGCGCGAAATAATGATGGCGATACCATAACGAACCATAATCAATTTGTACATTGGAAGTTCGTGGTTCGTCCTTCCACAGAAATTTTGCGGTCACGTTTAATGTCGGGAATAGATACCGGAACTCATCAATTTTTCCTTCGATGGGTTCTCCAACGGTACCGACAAAAGTCACCAACCGCCCTTCCTCGTAGACGACTGGATCAACGAACTCAGGCAAAATCGCACGAAAGCGACCTTGGCTTTCATCGCTCGCAACTGGCCGAGCCCAATTTTGTAAATCGAAATTCACGACTTCGATAATCGTTCCATCATCACTATTGCGAACTTCGGCAATAGTGCCACCCCACCGTGCTTGCTGACCCTGCACTTGCTCCGGGCTTGTTAATGCGGTCTCGTAATTCACGAGGTTCTGCTCATTCGTGACCGCCAGTTCATCTGGAACCGCAGAGCATGCTGCTAAGAACAGTGCTGCGATACTGACTAACCAAATTTTCATTCCGAACTCCTTAGGCTGCGTCACAACCTGACTTAAATAGGCAAGCTACCTTTACTTTGATAAGCCTGACTGACTAAAAGTTCCAGTGCATTTACGCCGTTTTAACCTGCAACCACTATCGACCGGGCAACTTTTTCCAGGTTACTTCATTACGCACATACAGAGGCTCAAGTTCAGCGGCTTGGATCGATTTTGCTTGCGGGTGCAGCGCCAAGCTCAGCATGTCTCGAGCTTCGGGTAGCCAGACATCAGGTAAAATCGATACGCGTTGTTCTGCATCGAGTTGCGGCCCATAGGCCTGCCAACCCGTACCAACGCCCACCGGCTGCCCATCAGCCAGCCACCGCTCTTCATTCAGTTGCTCTAGAGCAGCCATTTGCGGGGCTTGTATTTCAATCCAAGTATCATCGCGACGTTGATAGCGAGCGATATAGACCTCGTTCATTCTGGCATCAATAGCCGCAATCACATCGGTTGCCTGATAACGGCGCCACGCTTGTTCCGCAAGAGCCTCTAAAGTACAGATGGGTGTAACCGGCAAAGTGTGACTAAATGCCAACCCTTGCCCTATAGAAACGCCAATCCGAACACCGGTAAAACTTCCTGGCCCATGACCAACCACTAAGCGTTCGATGGCATCGAATGCGATGTCCATTTCCGCAAGGACTTCATCAATAAAGCCCAGAACTTTTTGCGAGTGCTCACGCGGTGCTAAGGTTTCTCGAGTGACTAACCGATCACCCGCCTGCAGCGCGACCGAACAGAGTTCCGTACAGGTGTCCAATGCTAATACAACATTACTCATGCGACTTTGCCGCCTCCAACTCCGCTAAAAACTTTAATGCTTCTTGCAAATCTCGGGTTCGCCGCATCGCAGGCAAACTCGCCAAAAAGGTTCCGCCGTAGGGTTTGCTCACCAACCGTTGATCACAAATAATGAGTACCCCTCGATCATCCTGATCGCGGATCAACCGTCCTGCACCCTGTTTCAATGCGATGATGGCTTGTGGTAATTGTACCTGACTAAACGCATCCAGCCCACGCAAACGCGCATCTTCGACACGCGCTTGCAAAAGCGGATCATCAGGTGATGCAAACGGGAGCTTATCGATCACCACACAACGTAATGCATCGCCACGAACATCGACACCTTCCCAAAAAGACGATGTCCCCAATAAAATGCCATTTCCAGCCGCCACAAATTGCGCTAGTAGCTCGCGTTTGCTGGTACTGCCCTGCACTAACAAAGGACGGTCGGTTTTTTCGGCGAGCGCCGCACCAACGCGTTGTAACATCCGATGACTGGTAAAGAGCAAAAAGGTACCACCGGTTTGATTGACGCTTAATACCTGTTCAACGATTTCCAACACCTTCGCGAAAAACTCCGGTGCTTGAGGCTGTGGTAGATACCGCGGTAAACACAGCAGTGCCTGTTTGGAAAACTGAAACGGACTCGACAAACACAGTGTCTGAGCACTGCTTAACCCCAGTTGTTCGGTAAAGTGACTAAAATCTTGGCCGACGGCCAATGTCGCTGACGTGAATACCCATGCCATGTCGGCAGCGTCGATGTAGGCACCAAACTTGTCTGCAACACTAAGCGGCGTTTGGTGCAGGGTAATTTGTCGCGGCGTGGTCTCATACCAAAAGCTATAACCGGTTCGTTCTGTAGCTTGCAGCTGTTCCCATTTGTGCGCTGCTAAAGTCGCGCGCTCATAAGCTTGATCCAAGTCTTTCGAACGTCCCAAGGCATTCTTTGTGACATCAATCACCAGTTGCAGCTGCTCAGCGACATCGGCTGCCGCCTCTTTCACGCCAGCTCGACGTTGCCAATCACGCCAATTACCACGCTGTGGCTCCACCGGAAACATCAGTCGCCACTCACGCAAGGTCATGAGTAGCTTGTCCGCTATTCTATCGAGTTGTTTTAAGTCTTTGAGTTCGGTTAGATAGATAACCTTTAAATCTTGCGCGAGTTCCTGCAATTGGCGACTGGACACCGCTTCGCCAAAATACTGACTGGCAATGTCGGGTAACTGATGGGCTTCATCGAAGACGACCGTATCGACCGCCGGAATGAGTTCACCAAACCCTACGTCTTTTAACGCCATATCGGCAAAGAACAGGTGATGATTCACTACGACTAAATCGGCGTCGAGCGCGCGCTTGCGTGCCTTAACGAGGTAGCATTCTTCGTAATCGGGACAGTCTCGACCCAAACAGTTATCAACCGTACTGGTAACCTGAGGGAGCACTTCTGCATCTTCCGGAAGCACATTTAACAACCCTAAATCACCGTCTTCTGTGCGCTGTGCCCACTGCCGAACGGTAACTAGTTGGGATTGCACCACCTTCGAAAATTCGCCGCTTTGTGCGCTCGCTTGCTGCATTCGGTGGAGACAGAGATAATTACTCCGACCTTTCAACAAGGCAACCTGTTTACCGGGTGCAATTGCATCGCGCAATAGAGGTAGGTCGCGAAAATAGAGCTGTTCTTGTAATGCTTTGGTACCCGTTGAGATGATCGCTTTCCCAGTTGCCGTCAATAATGGCACCAAATACGCATAAGTTTTACCGGTTCCCGTTTCAGCCTCTACTACTAGCGACTCTTTAGTGCGCATCACTTGCGCCACGGCGGTTGCCATTTCGGTCTGCGCAGCACGCGGAACAAAACCAGTGACGGTCTTGGCGAGAGAGCTTTGAGGGCTAAAATGTTGGGCTACAGCGATCATGCCGATATGCTAGCACAACCCGAAGTTGGCAAGCAGCTAACTTTTATCGGAAGCCGTTTTTTCTCATATTCTCGCGTTTATACAACTTACAGACAAGAAACCCACTGAAACCAACATTTCAGGACGCCACATCGTTGAATCACCCCGCATTTTTCTATACAATCTTATCTATTGTTTTCTTTTACCTATTCACTTTTCACGATTTACGCGAGTAGAGAGAGATTTATGCGCACAGCAACTATAATTTGGCACCACCATCATCATCGACACCCCGATTAGCCAAGCGCTGTGCTCAGGCTAATCGTAGCTATTACGGTTGCCTTCGAGACAAGAACCCCCGAAAGGCATCCTTTACGGGGGTTTTTTCGTATTAGAGTTGTTTAAACATGGAGTTCCACATGGTCGTCGACAAGAATTCACAACGCCTTACTATCGCCATCCAGAAATCTGGCCGTTTGAGTAAAGAATCTATTGCCCTATTGGAAGCATGTGGCTTTAAATTCAGTCTGCATGAAGCGCGTTTGCTCGCGCACAGCAGCAATCAACCCGTTGATTTATTGCGGGTGCGTGACGATGATATTCCAGGCCTAGTCATGGACGGTGTTGTTGATTTGGGTCTCGTCGGCGAGAACGTTCTTGAGGAAGCACGACTCGAACGCCAAGCAACTCAGTTGCCCGCAAAAATGAATATTCTTCGATCACTAGATTTTGGCCAATGCCGACTATCTATTGCCGTACCAAAAGAAGATAGCTATCGAGGATTGGCTGACCTTGAGGGCAAACGAATTGCTACGACCTATCCGTTCTTGCTGCAAAACTACCTCCAACAACAGGGGATTAAGGCCAGTACAGCCATTCTAACCGGCAGTGTAGAAGTCGCTCCGCGTGCTGGTTTGGCCGATGCTATCTGTGACCTCGTCTCTACTGGTGCCACGCTCGAAGCCAATGGTTTAGTCGAAAAGGAAGTCATTTTCCGTTCCACCGCGCAGCTCATTCAACGCCCAGAGCCGCTCACTGCAGCGAAGCAAGCCATTGTCGATCAATTACTGCCCCGTCTCGACGGTGTGCAAATGGCTCGTGAAAGCAAATACATCATGCTCCACGCACCCAAGGCACGATTAGAGGAAGTAGTCGCACTGCTGCCTGGCGCTGAGCGTCCAACAGTACTGCCGTTGCAACACAGTGATGAGCAAGTTGCAGTGCACGTAGTCAGTACCGAGAAGTTATTTTGGGAAACAATGGAAGAACTCAAAGCCATCGGCTGTAGTTCCATCCTCGTATTACCGATTGAGAAAATGTTGGGTTAACCATGACGACGAACGAGCAAAATCAGATGCAAGCAATCAATTGGGCATCATTGAGTGATGCCCACCGTGAACAATTGCTAGCGCGGCCGGCCCAAGCGCAGCCCGAAGTATTGCGCCAGCAGGTCGCCGATATTATTGCAGCCGTGCAACGCGACGGTGATGCGGCGGTATTGAACTATACCCGCCGTTTTGATGCCCCAGAACTGGAGCAACTTGCGTACCCAGCAGCCGAGATTGCGGCTCAGGCGGCGAAATTAGATGCAGCAACGCAGGCAGCTATTGATACAGCCTACGACACGATTTATGCGTTTCACCAAGCTCAGCAACCGCAACCCGTTACGGTCGAAACCGCTCCCGGCGTGGTCTGTAGTCAGCGCTACCATGGCTTAAGTGCAGTTGGCCTATACATTCCGGGTGGTACTGCGGTGCTACCATCAACAGCATTGATGCTAGGTATACCAGCCCAACTCGCGGGTTGCCAACGGCGAGTCTTAGTCAGCCCGCCGGCTGCCGATGGCAGCTTGTCTCCTGCGCTGATGTATGTCGCTCAGAAGTGCGGTATCACCGAAGTGTATCGCTGTGGCGGTGCGCAAGCCGTTGCTGCATTGGCGTACGGAACCGAATCGATTGCTCCCGTAGTAAAAATTTTCGGGCCCGGCAACAGTTATGTCACGCAAGCTAAGCAATGGGTTTCGCAAGATCCGCAAGGTTGTGCCATTGATATGCCTGCCGGTCCATCCGAGCTCATGGTCATTGCCGATGACACGGCTAATCCTGATTATGTTGCTGCTGATTTGCTATCGCAAGCGGAGCACGGCCCGGATTCGCAAGTCATCTTAGTGTCACCGTCGGCTCAGCTTATAGCTGCTACTGCAGACGCTCTGCAATCACAACTCGCATCATTACCGCGTGCGGCTATTGCTGAACAGGCGCTGGCAAGTAGCGCCCTCATTCAAGTTGACTCGCTGGCAACAGCCGTCGAGATCAGTCAGCGTTATGCGCCTGAGCATTTATCGATTCAAGTCGATGATACCGAGACGTTGCTCCCGCAACTCACACACGCAGGCTCAATTTTTGTGGGTCACTACACCCCTGAGTCCGGCGGTGACTATGCGACAGGAACCAACCACGTGTTACCAACCTATGGCTTTGCGCGGAATTACAGTAGCCTTGGTTTGCTCGATTTCTATCGTCGTTATACGGTCCAAGAGGCCACTCGTGAAGGCTTACGTGGTCTGAGTTCGGCAATTATTCAACTAGCTGAGACCGAAGGCTTGCGCGCACACGCACGTGCTGTGTCGATTCGTCTTGACGACTCGCAAGGAAGTGCATCATGAGCATGGTCGAGCGCTTACAGCGCGCCCACCTGCGTAACCTGGTGCCCTACACCTCTGCCCGACGCAGTATGAGTGGGGGTTCCGTATGGTTGAATGCCAACGAAGCACCGACTACGCCAGCGCTCGACGACAACGAGCCTGCCTTAAATCGCTATCCCGCGTTCCAAAGTGACGCCGTCAATCAAGCGTATGCCGACTATGCTGGCGTTCAGGCGGACTCGATTCTGAGTGCGCGCGGCAGTGATGAAATCATTGAGTTGATGATTCGCGCTTTCTGCGAGCCTGGCCAAGACGCCATCATGATTTGCCCACCCACATACGGTATGTATGCGATCAGCGCTCAAACCCATGGTGCTTTGGTGCGTGAAGTCCCACTCATTGATACGCCAGAATTGGGACTACAGCTGGATCTCTCAGCCATGGTCGCACAGTTAGATGGCGTGAAATTGATTTTTGTCTGCAGCCCATCCAACCCATTAGGGAATAACTTGGCGCTTGGCGACTTACGAAACTTATTAGAAAGCGTTGGCGAACAAGCTTTTGTGATTGTCGATGAAGCCTACATTGAGTTTACCGACCAACCGAGCGTGGCCACTTGGCTGACGCAGTACCCACAATTGGTGGTGACACGAACCTTATCAAAAGCCTTTGGTATGGCGGCCATTCGGTGCGGATTTGCGCTCGCAGCGCCTGCTGTCATCGACTGCTTGCGTAAGGTGATTGCGCCTTATCCAATGCCAGCATCAAGTCTTAGCTACGCGCAGCGCGCTTTGGCTCCGGCAGCCATCGGTGCTATGCAGCGAGCGGTGACGGAAACACAAGCGCTACGCGAACAGTGGCTGCAAAAACTAGAAGCGGCGCCGTGGGTCAAACGACTCTACCCGTCTGCGACCAATTTCGTATTGATTCAAGTCGACGATGCTGCCGCACTTGTGGCACAGTGCAGCGCACAAGGTGTATTGATTCGCAATCAGTCGAGCCAACGGGGCCTCGACAACTGCGTCCGCATTAGCATCGGCAGCGCCCAAGAATTGCAACAATTAGAGCAGGTACTCCTACAATGACCGCACAACGTATTTTATTTATTGATCGCGACGGCACTCTGGTTGAAGAGCCGCCGGTCGACAAACAATTGGATAGCATTCAAAAACTGAAATTTGAGCCTGATGTCATTCCTGCTCTGCTCGCATTTCAGCGCGCTGGTTACCAACTTGTGATGGTAACGAATCAAGACGGTTTAGGCACTGACAGTTTTCCACAAGCTGACTTTGATGCACCGCACGAGCTCATGCTAGAAATCTTTGCGTCACAAGGTATTCGCTTTGCCGATATCTTGATCTGTCCGCATTTCCCTGATGCCGGCTGCTCGTGCCGTAAACCAGCTCTAGGGCTAGTCAAAGATTACTTGCAGCAAGGTCGCGTAGACTTTACCGATTCGTATGTTATCGGCGACCGTGACACGGATATCCAACTGGCTGAAAATATGGGTATCCAAGGCATCAAGTACAGCCCAAATGATATGAACTGGCGTGCTATCCAGCATCAATTATTGGATCGCCCACGCACGGCCACCGTACATCGCAAAACCCGCGAAACCGACATTCGCATTCAACTTGATTTGGATGCTCAGCAACCGCTGAAATTTGCCACCGGCATTGGCTTTTTTGACCACATGTTGGAGCAAATTGCGACGCACGCTGGCTTTGCGTTGAGCGTTGAAGTGCAAGGCGACCTGCACATAGATGAGCACCACACGGTCGAAGATACAGCTTTGGCGCTTGGTGCAGCGTTGCGTCAAGCCTTGGGTGACAAACGTGGTATTGGTCGATTTGGCTTTGCCCTGCCGATGGACGAGTGTCGCGCAGAATGCTTGTTGGATTTGTCGGGTCGCCCCTACTTACAACTACAAGCCGATTTTAGCCGCGACAAAGTGGGTGAACTGTCGACCGAGATGGTCGGACATTTCTTCCGCTCGCTCAGCGACGCAATGGCGGTTTCGTTGCACTTGTCGACGACAGAGGGCAATAGCCACCATCAGGTGGAGAGTCTCTTCAAGGTGTTCGGACGTGCACTTCGACAGGCTATCGCGCGCACCGCCGATGGCGCTCTGCCGTCGAGTAAAGGGATGCTGGCATGACCTCGTTAGTCATTATCGATACGAGTTGTGCCAACTTAAGTTCGGTCCGCTTTGCATTTGAGCGTTTAGGCGTTGAGCCCGTGGTTTCTGCATCGCCTGCAGTTATCCGTGCTGCTGAGCGGGTGGTATTACCTGGCGTCGGCACAGCGGCAGCGGCTATGCGTAATTTACAGCAGCTTGGCTTGGTCGAAGTCATTCAACAACTTGAACAACCGGTGCTTGGTATTTGCTTGGGCATGCAACTGCTCACCGACTATTCAGCCGAAGGGAACGTCGATTGTTTAGGCGTTGTTCCTGCACGTACCGAGCGCATGATTGCTGATGGTCTGCCATTACCACATATGGGTTGGAATACGATTACCGACCCGAGTGCTAGTAATCCCTTGTTGCGCGGTGTCGAGAGTCCTGCTTACTGCTATTTTGTGCATAGTTTTGCCGTGGCTGTCGATCAGTACACCAGCGCGCAATGCACATACAGCAAAGCTGAAAACGGACAACCTTTCGCCGCGATGATTCGCTCCAAGAATTTCTTTGGTGCGCAATTTCATCCCGAGCGCTCCGGCACAGTTGGCGCGCAGATACTTCAGAATTTTTTGGCATTAACCGACGGTGATTAAAGCATGTTAATACCCGCTCTCGATCTCATTGCAGGCCAAGTTGTGCGCCTGCAACAAGGCGATTTTAATCGTCAAACCACCTACGCATCTGACCCATTGCCGTTGGTACAGAAATACCAAGAAGCAGGCGCTGAATGGCTGCATTTAGTGGATCTGGATGGTGCCAAAGACCCACAACAACGTCAGCTCACGTTGTTGCAGCGCTTGACTGCAGCTACCACGATGAATGTTCAAGTGGGTGGCGGCATTCGCTCCGTGACCGATGTCGAAGCACTCTTGCAAAGTGGCGTGACTCGGGTGGTCATCGGCTCACTCGCGGTGCGCGAACCTGAGCTGGTCGAGTCTTGGTTCCAACAGTTTGGCGCTGAAGCCATTGTCTTAGCCTTGGACGTGCACATTGATGCTGAAGGTATCGCCCGCGTTGCAACCCACGGTTGGCAGCAAACATCGACAACGACTTTAGACAGTATTATTCAACGCTTCCTCGCCTCTGGTTTAAAGCATGTGCTATGCACAGACATTAGCCGGGATGGGATGCTATCAGGTGCCAACACCGAACTCTATGCTGCGTTAAAACGTGACTATCCGACTATTGAATTACAAGCGTCAGGCGGTATTGCAACCTTAGCTGATTTAGAACAACTGCAAGCCGCACACTGCGATAGCGCTATTCTTGGTAAATCGTTACTGACTGGGCAATTCACACTAGAGGAGGCGCTCGCATGTTGGCCAAACGCATCATCCCCTGTTTAGACGTTCGCAATGGTGAAGTCGTCAAAGGTGTGCAATTTCGTAATCATGAAGTCATCGGGGCTATTGAGCCACTGGCACAACGTTATGCTGCTGAGGGAGCCGATGAGCTCGTGTTTTACGACATCACCGCATCTTCAGATGATCGGGTGGTCGATAAATCATGGGTCGAGCGTATTGCCCGTGTCATCGATATTCCCTTTACCGTTGCTGGCGGCATCCGCACTATTGCCCAAGCACAAGAAATTCTCGCGATGGGAGCGGATAAGATTTCCATCAATTCACCTGCGCTGCGTGACCCCGATTTGATCAACACCTTAGTGGATGAATTCGGACAACAATGTATCGTCATCGGTATCGATAGTTTTTATAACCAAGAACAGAATCGGTACGAGGTTTATCAGTTTACTGGCGATGAGACTCGAACGCAGAAAACGCGTTGGCAGACGCGCGACTGGCTGAACGAAGTGGTCGCGCGCGGCGCGGGTGAAATTGTTTTAAACTGCATGAATCAAGATGGTGTGCGCCAAGGCTATGATCTGGAGCAATTGACAGCATTGCGTGCCCACTGCCCGGTACCACTGATTGCCTCTGGTGGCGCCGGTGCCATGGAACACTTTGCCGACGTCTTTACCACGGCCAACGTGGATGGCGCTCTCGCAGCGTCCGTCTTTCACAAACGTGTCATCGACATTGGTGAACTCAAGGCTTATCTTGCTAAGCAAGGCGTCGCTATCCGGCCTTTTACCGCAGCGACTCAATAAGGAATTTAGTCATGGAAATTAATTCAACCACGCGGTCACAGCTCGATTTCAGTAAAGCCAGCGATGGCTTGATTCCTGCTATCGTACAGCATGCATTAAGCGGTGAAGTGTTGATGCAAGGATTTATGAATGCTGCTGCCGTCGACAAAACGCTCGAGACTGCCCAAGTCACTTTTTATAGCCGCAGCAAAGAACGGCTGTGGACGAAAGGTGAGGCGTCTGGCCACGTGTTGCAATTAGTAAGTTTACATACCGACTGTGATGCCGACAGTTTATTAGCGTTGGCTTTGCCGCAAGGCCCCACCTGTCATTTAGGTACCCGTTCGTGCTTCTCCAGTAGCACAGCAACTGCAGTGCCACTGTTACAACAGTTGAATGACACGATAGCGAGTCGTAAGTCGGCCACGCCAGAGTCGAGCTATACGGCACGTTTGTTTGCCGAGGGCACCAAGCGCGCAGCACAAAAAGTCGGTGAGGAAGGTGTTGAAGTTGCACTTGCAGCTTGTGCGGGAGATGACCGCGAACTCCTGAATGAGTCCGCTGACCTGCTCTATCATTTGTTGGTGGTTTTGGAGAGTCGTGATTTGTCACTGAACCAAGTACTCGAGGTACTTAGACAACGCCAATCTTAATCTCGAATCGGCGCTGCCAGCTCACGCTCGTAGCGTCGACTTACTCGAATTAACCGCCACGTCAGCAATACCGCCGCCCCAGTTAATCCCGTGATAAAACCAATCCACATGCCCGCAGCGCCCATGGCTGGAACAATGGTGTCCGTACGCGACAGCAAGTAACCTATGGTCAACCCAAACGGCCAATAGGAAACAAACGTAATGAGCATCACAATGCGAGTGTCTTTATAGCCACGCAAGGTTCCCATAGCAATCGCTTGGAACGAATCCGAAATGGAGAACAAAGCAGCTAGGCCCATTAAAGTAGCAGCCAATTCAATGACTGCTGCATCGGCAGTGTAGAGGCTTGCTAACCACCCTCCAGCTAACCATAAAATAGTCGCATTCACGACAGCAATGGACATCCCATACACGTTCGCCAGTTTATGGCTGAGCATTGCATTGCGCGGGTTTCCAGCACCCAAAGCAAAGCCAACACGCAACGTCACTGCCATCGCGATGCTCATGGGCACCATATACACCAATGATGAGATATTCAGTGCAATTTGGTGGCTCGCCACCACAGTTGCGCCTAATGGGGCGATAATGAGCGCTGCCGCCGCAAACAGACTGACTTCAAAAAACATCGACGTGGCAATTGGGAAGCCTAAACGAACGACATACCAAATATCGTCCCAATTCGGTGCAAACCAACGGCCAAACAAATGGATTTCTTGGTAGCGTTTGGCGACAGCCACATACACCACCATGCCGAGAGCCATGACCCACAACACGATAGCCGTTGCGACACCACAGCCTGCACCACCCATAGCCGGAATCAAATCGCCGTAACCGTATATAAACAAATAGTTCGCGGGAATGTTAACGAGTAAGCCAATGACCCCGATAACCAATGATGGAATGGTATTCGACAAGCCTTCGCAGAAGTTGCGCAACACCATATAGATCACGATAGCTGGAACACCCCAAGCAATATAGCCGAGGTAGTCCAACGTAATACGGCGAAAATCGTCCGCGACGTCCATTTGATTCAATATTAACGGCGCACTCGCAATCACCAATAAACTCAGCACGGCGCCGGCAATAGCCGCATAAAAGCCTTGGTGAACCATATTCGCCACTTGGGTCACTTTACCAGCGCCGTGAAAGTGAGAAATGATCGGCGCCAAAGCCAGCGCTAAACCAAAAATTAATAGAATCGACGGAAACCAAATACTACTACCAACGGAAACTGCAGCAAGATCGGTCGGGCTGACACGACCAGCCATCACCGTATCGACCACGCTCATCAACACTTGGGTGACCTGCGCAATCAATATAGGTACGGTTAGTTTGGCGAGCTTGATGGACTCAGGCCACCATGCGCTTTTCGTTTCCATGTTGTTTCCAATCGATACACTTGTTCAGTGTTAGGAAAATAATTCGTAAGCCTCGTCTAAGGCTGAGACAAGGCGTTCAAGATGTCGCGGCGTAGTATACGCGCCAAGAGCAATTCGGACTACTCCTGAATACCCCAAATACTGCAGTAGCGGCTGTGCGCAATGGTGACCTGATCGCACTTCGATGCGTTGACTATCTAAATAAGCCGCTATATCTTGCGCATGCACCGAGGAACTAGCAAAACTGAGCGTAGGTGTTTGCGTTGGTCCTGCCGGGAGTACTCGTAACCACTCTCGTTGTGCTAATGAATGATTTAGTTCGGTTCGCTGTGTCTCTAAATAATGAGATAAGTCAACGTGCCGATCCAGCCACTCGGTTGCTGTTGCGGCAGCAACCACAGCGAGTGTATTCGGGGTTCCCGCCTCAAAGCGATGCACATCACTCAGGTAGTCCGCCTGCTCACGCGTAACCCTAGTGACGATGCCACCACCGACTCGAAATGGCTCTAATTGTTCTGCAAATTGTGGCGCTAAAAGTAATAGGCCAAGGCCCGTTACCCCGTAGAATTTATGCGCACTACAGACCACCGCATCCGCATCCAACAAACCAAGTTGACGCGGCTGATGTGGTGCTAATTGGGCTGCGTCGACTATCGACACAACACCACGCTGACGTGCAGCACTCAACAGTCCGCCGAGTTCATAGATAGCACCGGTTACATTGCTGGCAGCGCTGACAGCAACAACTCGCGTTCGCTCATTCAACAGCAACTCCGGTGCCGCCAAATCCCCTTCTGGAGTAAGCTCTATAAACCGCAATTTAAGATCAAACCGCTGGGCGAGTCGCTGCCACGGCAATAAGTTGGCATGATGCTCAGCAATGGACAGAAGAATTTCGTCACCAGCCTGCCAATCTATTGGCAATGCTTGCGCCAAATCATTCAATGCCTGCGTAGTCGAAGCAGCGAATGCCAGTTGTTCCGGTTGTACCTGAAACCACCTTGCTAGCGTTTGTCGTCCCTGCTCGAGCTTCTCCGTTGCCGCGCGACTGCGTGCATAAGAACCACGATGCGCATTGGCATGCGTATCCAACAAGTAACGATCAACAGCATGACGAACACAGGTTGGGACTAAGCAAGTCGCTGCCGTGTCGAGGTAGGCATAATCGGGCTCTTCAGCAAGCCACGGAAAATCATCACTCGAAGGCTGATACATGACCTAACCTCGAACATCCGTGGCTGGCTGCGGTTGCACCTCTAGCCCATAAATAGCTGCTAAGAACTCCAAGATTTCAACATTGACAGCTTCGGCGTGCGTAATCGGCCCCATGTGTCCACACGGTAAGGTTCGACTAATCACAGCAGGCAAAGCAACTTCCAATTTGTGCGCAACAGTCCGTGCACTGCTTTGCGTATACTGGCCCTGCAAAAGTAACGTGGGTTGTTGTATCGAGGCACAATCGCGAAGATCGTACTCCTCCCCCATAAGTGCCGCAAAATCACACTGTACTTTGCTGGCTTGCAGCGTCATCGCTTTCTGTATTTTGTCAGGTAATGCTGCGAAATAGCCCGGTTGATTCCAATAGTCCACAAAAGCTGCAGTTGCGGCTTTGGCGTCATTGTTCATCATTTGGCCAGAGATGGATTCAATTTCGAGCCGCGCGGCTTCATTGGCTTCCAACAAGTGAAACGCGACCGGTTCAAAGACAACCAAACTGCGTACATCGATAGATTTCTCGACCGCAAGCTTCAACGCCAATGCGCCGCCATAGGAATGGCCAATAAGCGTCACCGGCTGCTGCCAGTTCAATGTCTGAATCGCATCCATAATGCGCGGCAGCTCATCACGAAATCGAAAATCCTGCGGATCAGCTGTCGTCACCGCTGGCGCCTTGCCATAACCCAACAGGTCGACAACGAGACAATCAAAATGAGGCGCTAAGGCATTGAGCAAGGCTCGCCATTGCCCACCATTACTCTGTGAACTGTGCAGCAACACGACGGGGCTTTGCCCCGCCGTACCCGTGCGATAGAGACCCGGTTGAACTTCCATCATGCGCCGATTAACCGTCCAACAGCAAAGCCAACCATGTACCCGGCTTGCGTGAGCAACACCACAAAGGTCAGCAATACACCAATAGCTCGCGGAGCTGATGTGCCAGCGGTTTTGGTTAAGCCAATAGCATGCGCAATGCGCGCGATAAAGAGCGCCGCACCTAAAACATGCACCAATTCAGTCGGCCCACCACTCGCTTCAATCAAAAACAACAACAGCAGGCTCAGCGGCACATATTCAGAAAAATTCCCATGAATTCGGACCGCAGCTTTGAGATCTTTTGATTCACCGGTGCCAATCCCGACTTTGTCACGCCAACGGAGCCGAATAATACGAACGGAGAGCACAAAATAAAGTAGGGTCAGTAAACCCGCATACAACATGGTGTTATGAAAACTAAATTCCATGATTCGATCCTTATTATTATTGGTCTGACTCGATAAACACTCACAAAAAAGCCCACACCAAGGTGGGCTTTGTCGAAGCGGTCACGCATTAGCCAAGTAGCTTACCCAGCTCTGAACTAATCGTTTCGACATCACGGGTTCCATCAATACGATGAAAGGCCGTCTTGCCCTGTTCCGCCAGTTTACGATAATACGCGACTAATGGCTCGGTTTGTTCATGATAAATTGACAACCGTTTACGCACTGTCGCCTCTTTATCATCCTCACGAATGACCAAATCTTCACCGGTCTCGTTGTCTTTACCTTCGGTTGCAGGTGGATTGTGTTCAATATGATAAACACGGCCCGAACCAGGATGCACGCGGCGCCCTGCCATCCGCTTCACAATGACTTCATCGGGTACGGCAAATTCCAGGACACAATCGATTGAAATCCCCGCCTCATGCATCGCATCGGCTTGTGGAATAGTGCGTGGAAATCCGTCCAGCAAAAAACCATTTTGGCAATCAGGCTCAGCGACGCGTTCTTTGACCAAACCGATCATGATGTCATCGGAAACAAGTTTACCGGCATCCATCACCTGTTTGGCCTGTTGCCCGAGCGGCGTTCCCGCCTTGATTGCGGCTCGCAGCATGTCGCCCGTCGAAATCTGTGGAATCCCGAAAGTTTTCATTAGGAACTGCGCTTGAGTGCCTTTCCCTGCGCCCGGAGCGCCCAACAGGATAATGCGCATCAACAACCTCTTTTTTCTTATCTTGGGTTAGCGTTTGAATAAGCCCGAACTTTACCTTGCATACACGGGCTTTACAAGTCCGAGGATTGCCCGACTTTGGTCGGACAACCCTCGCTAGAGGCAGGTTATGCGTCGGTTAATTCCAACATCAATTTGTTCAACCGTGTGACAAATTGTGCCGGGTCTTTCAAACTACCACGTTCGGCTAATGTTGCCTGATCCAGAAGTAACTGCGCCCATTCACCAAAACGCGCTTCGTCATCCAACCCAACCACGCGCTGAACTAGCGTGTGCTCAGGATTGATTTCAAAAATGTACTTGGTTTCTGGCACTTTCTGGCCTGCGGCTTCCATGAGCTTCGCCATTTGCGTGCTCATATCGTTGCTGTCGGTCACAATGCAAGCAGGTGATGCAGTGAGACGATTGGTCACACGCACACTTTTGACTTTGTCGCCGAGAGCTTTAGCAAAGCGCTCTGTGTGCTCAGCGAAGGCTTTTTCCGCCGCTTCTTGCTGTTCTTTATCTGCACTATCTTCGAGCTCACCCAAATCTAAATCGCCACGCGTCACCGCTTGGAATGATTTTTCTTTGTACTCACTGAGATGGCTCATGAGCCATTCATCAATGCGCTCTGACAGTAACAAGACTTCAATGTTTTTCTTGCGGAAGATCTCTAATGCAGGATTATCACGCGCAGCTTCATAGCTATCCGCTACAATGTAGTAAATCTTCTCCTGCTTGTCAGACATCCGCGCCAAATAATCATCCAGGCTGACAGTCGCTTCGCTAGAATCCTGTTGCGTCGATGCAAACCGCAATAAGCCGGCAATTTTCTCTTGATTGGCTTGATCCTCAGCGGGGCCTTCTTTCAAGACGGTACCAAAAGTGTTCCAGAAGCTCTGATAAGTTTCCGGCTCGTCCTTGGCTAGCTTGCTCAGCATGCTTAAGACTTTCTTAGTGCTACCGTTCCGCATAGAGCGAGTAATTTTGTTGTCTTGCAAGATTTCGCGAGACACGTTCAGCGGTAAATCACTGGAATCCATCAAACCGCGGACAAAGCGCAAATAGCTCGGCATCAATTGGGTCGCGTCGTCCATAATGAACACGCGCTTCACGTACAGTTTAATGCCATGCTGTTGTTCGCGATTCCACAAATCCCAAGGCGCTCGTTTTGGAATGTACAGCAAGCTCGTGTATTCCGAGGTCCCTTCTACTTTGTTGTGACTCCACAACAATGGATCTTCGAAATCATGGGCAACGGTTTTGTAAAACTCTTTGTATTCGTCGTCACTGATGTCCGCTTTCTCTCGCGTCCATAGTGCTTGTCCAGAGTTAACCGATTCCCACTCTTGCTTCGCGTCTGCCGCTTTTTCTTCCTCGTCGTCAGCCTTCGGCATCTGTACGGGAATGCTCAGATGGTCAGAGTATTTGGTAATGATACTTTTCAAGCGCCATTCATCGAGATACTCGGCGGCATCATCACGCACATGCAAAATAATATCAGTGCCGCGCTTGGCTTTTTCGATAGTTTTTAAATCGAACTCTCCTTCACCGCGTGAATGCCACTCAATCGCCTCATTCGCGGCAGCCCCTGCTGCTCGAGTCCGCACGGTAACGGCCTCGGCCACAATAAACGCGGAGTAAAAGCCGACACCAAACTGACCAATCAACCGGCTATCTTTGGCTTGATCGCCAGACAGTTGGCTAAAGAATTCAGCGGTACCCGACTTAGCGATGGTACCTAGATTGCTCATGACTTCATCTCGAGTCATGCCAATACCGTTGTCGCTAATGGTGATGGTTTTACTGTCTTTGTCCGCACTGACGCGGACATAAAGTTCTGCATCGTCGCTCAATAATGAGCTGTCACTCAGCGCCTTAAAGCGTAACTTATCGGCCGCATCCGATGCGTTAGAAACCAATTCCCGAAGAAATATTTCTTTATTGGAATAAAGCGAATGAATCATCAAGTGCAGCAATTGCTTCACTTCGGTTTGAAAACCGTGGGTTTCAGTTTGACGGGTCTCCGCCATAGTGTTTTCTCCTACACATGTGGACTAACGAATGCTGGAGTAAACATGGGGGTATTCGACGCTATTTCAAGCGTAAATTTTAATTATTCTCAATCCATTTACGGCCGCTGAACGCATGACCCAACGTGGCTTGATCCACATATTCAAGCTCACCACCCACTGGCACACCATGAGCAATTCGTGAGGTACGGATTTGGTGGCGGCGCGCGAGATCGGCAATGAAGTGCGCAGTTGCTTCACCTTCTACGGTGGGGTTGGTCGCCAAAATAATTTCGGTGATCGACTCTTGTTCAAGTCGTTGCGCAAGGATATCTAAGCCAATTTCGTCAGGACCAATACCATCTAAGGGCGATAAGTGCCCCATCAAGACAAAATAACACCCTTGATACTGCGAGGTTTGTTCAATTGCCACGACATCTGCTGGTGATTCGACAATACACAATAGCCCGCTATCTCGTCGCCGTGTATCGGCGCATAGCTCGCAAACTGAATGTTCCGTAAGTGTCCGACAGACACTGCAGTGACCGACTTGTTCAATTGCGGTCTGCAACGCCACAGCCAATCGCTCGCCTCCTTCACGATGGCGCTCCAGTACTTGGAACGCCATGCGCTGTGCCGATTTTTGACCGACACCCGGAAGCACCTTCAGGGCTTGAATCAACTCTTCAATAATTGGGCTAAAACGCACTTGAGAGTCCTTAGAAAGGCATCTTAAAGCCAGGTGGTAAATTCATACCACCGGTGACTTCAGCCATTTTTTCTTTGCTCGTTTGCTCAACACGACGTACTGCATCATTGATAGCCGCAGCCACCAAATCTTCAATCATTTCTGCATCATCGTCACTGAATAAACTCGGATCGATGGTAACCCGTCGGACGTTATGATTGCCAAGCATAGTCACCTTCACCATGCCCGCGCCGGCTTCACCCGTCACTTCGAGATTGGCAATTTCCTCTTGGGCGCGCTGCATCCGCTCTTGCATTTGCTGCGCTTGCTTCATCATGCCGCTCATACCACCTTTAAACATACTAAATTCCTCTAACTAGGTTGAATACTGTCTTCAATTAATTGCGCTTGAAACGTGTTCTGTAGTGCCTGCGCCAATGGATCGTCTTGTAAATTCTGTCGCGCGCGCAACAGCCGCTGACGGTCAATTTCCGCCTGAATTTCCACAGGTGTCTGCTGTTCTGATGGTGCCACTTCAATACGCACCGTGGACACGTCCAAAGAATCCTTCAGTGCAGTCGACAGCACTTGAACAGGACCGTCACTCAGCAAATGCGCCCATTGTTGCCGCAACCGAATGATGCACTGCCCTGGTTCCGTCAATTCATAGGTACTGTTCATCGCCAGTTGCCGCGGCAACCCATGAATATCTAAATTATCGATAATAGCAGCCCAACCGTCCACTTCAGCAGCCTTTCTGACATCACTGGCATAAGCTTCTCGACTGGTTGTCGATACCTCGGTTGCGTGCTCACTCTGATGACTCGGTGATGGCGTGCTGAGATTTGCCTCGGGGTCGGTCTCGAGCTCTGGTTCAGGATCTAATTCCAGCGTTGATTCAGCAGCGGGCTCTGGCTCCTTTACGAATTCTGGAGCGGTTTGGACGGCTTGCGAGGCACGTTGGTTATTGTTTTTTTTTTGGTCCAGCGCATCACGCGTTGCGATTAATGCTCGCACCGAGTCTGCGCTGCTTGATGTTGGTTCTGGTTCTGGTTCAGGTTCTGGTTCTGGTTCTGGTTTAGGTTCTGGCTGTGACGCTAACGGCGGCTCAGGCTCAAACCGAGACTCTGGCTCTGTCTCCGGCTCTGGCTCAGGCACTAGTTCCGAATGAACTGGAGCCGTACGCATAGGTTCTTCGCGTGTGACAGTATCAGGTGACGTTTCATGAACCTCAATGACTTCAGGACGAAATGCCAAGAGTCTCAGAATCGTCATTTCCACACCCGAACGTGAGTCGACCGCATAATTTAAATCACGGCGCCCCAAACTCAGAATGTCGTAAAAAATATGCAGTAACTCAGCAGGAATAAGCTGCACAAGCTTCTGTTCAGCATCGGTGAAAGCAAACAGTTCTGCGCTCGCAGGCACTTGTTGCACCAATGCAAGCTGATGTACGAGGCGCTGTAATTCGGTCAACAACGAGCCGATATCAGGCACTTGTCCCGCCACTTTATCGACTAAGTCGAGTGTCTGTTGCGGATGCCCATGAATGATTGCGTGCAATAGCGCCGCTAACTCATAGCCAGGAACATTGCCTAGCATTTGTTGCACCGCAGCATTGGTGACTTTTTGCTCACCTTGCGCGATGGCTTGGTCAGTCAAACTCAATGCGTCACGCAAACTGCCCTGCGCTGCTCGCGCCAAATGTTGGAGGGCGGGTGCATCATACGGAATCGATTCGGCGTCCAAAACATGCTGGAGATGATCGGCAATCTCCTGCCGTGACAATGCTTTCAGATTAAACTGCAAACAACGCGATAGAACAGTGATTGGAAGCTTTTGCGGATCCGTTGTCGCCAGTAAGAATTTGACGTGTTCTGGTGGCTCTTCGAGCGTTTTCAGGAGTGCATTGAAGCTGTGGCGCGACAGCATATGCACTTCGTCTATCAGGTAGACTTTATAGCGCCCTTGCGTGGGCTTATATTGCACGTTATCGAGCAGTTCTCGGGTGTCTTCAACCTTAGTTCGAGAGGCCGCATCAATCTCGAGCAGGTCAACAAACCGACCTTCGTCGATAGCCTTACAAGCACCACAAGTGCCGCAGGGTTGTGGCGTAATACCCTGTTCACAGTTCAGGCTTTTTGCCAGAATCCGTGCGATGGTGGTTTTACCAACGCCGCGCGTACCGGTTAACAGCCAAGCGTGGTGCAGGCGTTGAGTGGTCAGTGCATGGGTTAATGGCTTCAACACATGTTGCTGACCCACTACCTCGCTAAAGGTGTGGGGACGCCATTTACGAGCTAAAACCTGATAACTCATGAAACCCAATTCCTCACTTCACACATGCGTGACACCAGCTCTTCTATTCTGGATTAATGACGGTCTACGTTACCTTAAAATCGACAGAGGGTATAGCTTGGAATACTCGCATCGGCTAACCGTTGTGCTCCCGGCAAATCATCAAGTTGCACTAGAAAAGCGCACTCCACTAGCGTTGCCTGAGTCTGCGCAATTAAGTCGACCGCTGCCAACACCGTACCACCGGTTGCCAATAGATCATCAATAATGACTACGCGGTCGTTTGCAGAGAGTGCATCTTGATGAATTTCCAGCGTATCTTCACCATATTCCAGCTGATACGTGTGACGATAGGTAGCACTCGGTAATTTACCTGGCTTTCGCAACGGCACAAAACCGACACCAAGCTTATAGGCCAATGCCGTGGCAAATATAAAGCCCCGTGCTTCAATACCAACTACATGCGTGAGTTGCTGATCGTGATAGCGCTCTGCCAACCGGTCAATCACTTCTCGAAAACCATCCGCATCGGCAAGTAGCGGCGTAATATCGCGAAATAGTATGCCAGGCTTAGGGTAATCAGGAACCACCCGAATCAGATGTTCAATAGACATCTTAACCAACCTGCTGCGGTGACGTCGACAACGTTTGCGGTTGGATACGGTAACCCTGCGTGAGATCAGCCAAAATGGTGAGCAGTCGTTCAGCATCAACCGGCTTAGCAAGACACAAATCAGCGCCCGCTTGTTTCGCTACCGCTTGCACTTCACGCACGTCTTGCGTCGTCAAAAGTAAGATAGGGGTATACAAATAGCCACTCAACTCGCGTAAGTTCTTACACAAAGTTAAGCCGTCCATTAATGGCATCTTGTGATCGACCACAACGATATCAAAATGTTGGTGCTTCGCATGATTCAAACCGTCTAAGCCATCATTGGCAACGGTTACCACAAACTCTGTCTCGGCGAGTATTGCCATCAACATTGCTTGGGTGGCCGGCTTATCCTCAACCAGCAATAACGACAGTGACATAAAGTTACCCGTGTAGTGTGCGCTCTTGTGTTAAAGCAGAAATATGTTCAAGCAGAAATGATTTTTGCCCACGCTAAGACGGCTGGCAATAAAGGTACCGCAACGAACACGATGACAGCAATCCAGCCAACGGCTGACGTCGATTGATCTTTAAAGTTCTCATCATGAGACATCTGAAATTACCTCAACAAATTGACGATTGAACGCCGCGGATCATACTTGATCAGGCCTTCACTAACAACACAGAACGTGCTGCAAAATCAGTGAGAATTTGTCGTAAGCCCTGCTCGAGTTGCTCAGATTCGAGTTGCGGTAATAGAGGTTGTAACCGCATCAATAACTCTCGAAGACTTTGCTTTGGGGTTTGTTGTAGGAGCTCTAATAAGACCGCTGTCAGCGGCGTCAGTTCCAAAAATTGAACCGATCCTACGTTTCCCGTATCAACATGTGGTCGATAGACCAAAATGAATTGCGGGTGTTCCTGTCGGGCAGGATTCTCTGACGACGAATCAAGCGTCGTAACAGGGTAATGAAATTGGTCTAAAAAAGCAGCTGGACTCACAACCCAACGCTGATTTTCAATGTCGTCCCTATTCGCACGCCGGAATTCGGTGGGAATATGAGCAAACATGGCATCGACATCCATTCGCTCATATCGAGCTAATTCGCGTTCTAATTGACCGACCTGAGCATTCTCGTACTGCTCCAAAAATGAGACAAACTCACGTCCTATTTCAGAAAAAAACGGTGAATTAGACTGATGAGAAACCAAGAAAGCGTCAACCCAAGATTGCCAAGTAGCAGCTGGAGTTCTTGCTTTGAGTATTGGAAACCCACTACTCAAAAAGCTGGCTACGTTATTCCGAATCAGACGTCGGTAAATCGCCAGCCGTCTTCCTTCAACAGCGGTTGGAGCTGGATTATTTTGCGGGTCCCGTAAATACGCAACAAATTGCTTTTGGGTATCAATGAAACTCATACGGCACGATGCTTCGATTGCACTTCATTCTCGAACGCGTCCTGAATGCGTTCGATAACACCTGCCTCATCAAGCAATTGCGGTAGCGGAGGAATATCAAAGTCACGCTCCAGCAATGTCGGGAATATACCGTGCTGTTGATAGGCAAACCTGAGTAAATCGAAAACTTCATCACGGACATCCGCGCCGTGCGTATCCACTAACAGGTCTGGAGCTTCCTCCGTGTGCCCGGCAATATGGCCATAGACAATTCGATCACTCGGCAATCCAGCAATGAAGTCATAGGGATCGTAGCGATGGTTTACACTATTCACGAAGACGTTATTGACGTCTAACAATAATTGGCAGTCGGCTTGTTCGAGCACTGAACGGATGAACTGAAGCTCGGATATTTCCTGCCCAGGGGCTGCATAATAGGACACATTTTCGAGAACCAAGGGCCGTTCGATGATTTCCTGCACACGCCGAACGCGCTGCGCTACATAATCAGCAGCTTCATCGGTAAATGGGATTGGTAACAAATCATAGAGGTGACCGTTCCCAGAGCAGTAGCTCAAGTGTTCGGAATACAGGGCAATGTCGAAGCGATCTAAAAATGCTTTTACCGACATAACTAACTGCTCGTCCAACGGGTCAAAACTGCCGATGGACAACGACAAACCATGCGTAGTTAAAGAGTAGCGTTCCCGTATGGCATCGAGTTGGCGATACGCATCATTACCACGTGGAAGCCAATTCTCCGGGGCTATTTCCCAAAACCCTACGGCGGGAGCCTCTGCCTCAACTTGTGACAGAAACTCCCTCCGTAAGCCAATTCCTACGCTGCGCCGCATTTACCCTCGCCGCATTTGCCTTCACCACACTTGCCTTCTTTAGCTTTGTCTTTCATTTTATCTTTGTGCTCGGCACCGCATTTGCCTTCGCCACATTTACCCTCGCCACACTTCCCTTCCTTGGCTTTGGCTTTCATCTTTTCTTTGTGCTCGGCACCGCATTTGCCTTCGCCACATTTACCTTCACCACACTTCCCTTCTTTGGCTTTTTCTTTCATCTTTTCTTTGTGCTCAGCTCCGCATTTTGCTTCTTGTTGCTGCGCGTCTTGCTGATAGCCTGCGGCGAGCACACTATAGCCGAACGGATTCGCTTCAGCAGGAAGTGACGTTGCTGCTGTTGCCAACAGCGCACCGGCTGCAATAGATAATGATTTGTTCATGGCTTTCATGATGATTTCCTTCTTTGTCCTGCGAAAATAACTTACGCTAAGCGCGTTTATTGAGTTTAGTCTACTGCATCAGTATAGACATTGCTCTTTATTCAAACCTTACAACACTTGCTACCGTTAAAAATCAGACATTAAAAAACCCCAGAAGTTGCCTCATGGGGTTTTTTCAATGACTCGATAAATCTACAGGTCTATGCCTTTATTACTCGCTTTAGAGCGAATGTAGTTTTCCCAACTGCGCGCTGTACGCGCTTGGTTGCGATCTTTCTTCGCTTCGAGCACATAACGCAGAGCATCTGGATACTTCGATTGATAGAAATAAGATTCTGCCAACGACATGTAAACAGGGCCTGGTTCTTCGATTCCGAAATCAATCGCTTTCAAATACGCATCAGCTGCGTTCGAGAATTGTTCGGCACGCAAAAATGCGGTGCCTTGACGACGATAAAACTTCGCTTTCTCTTCACGCTCTTCTTCTAATTCGGCTGCTTTACCATAGAGCTCAGCTGCCTTTTCGTATTCTTTCGCGATTTCGTAGCTGCTTGCGCCGCTTTGATAGTTTCGAGCCGTCTTCTCAATATCACCAGAATTCAGATGTTTCTCCATCAGCATTCCCGCTTTAAACGGAATTTCGCTGTTTGAGTACAACTGGACTAGTGCTTTGAATTGACTTTCTTTATCAAAATAACCAGCTAAATACGCAATCTCGAGTGTCTGTAATGCTTTATCGATCTTCTCTTCGAGCATGTAAAGCATGCCTAACTGATTCCACCACGTCTTCTCACCTGGTAAAACCTGCAGACCTTCCTCTAATACACGAATCGAATCACTATACATTTTCCGCTCGTAGTACGAAGCAACCTTCAAGATATACGGATTTTTATTTGGCTCTTCATAGTATTGAATCGCCATGTCCGCCGGCTTGATGATCTTGTCATACTGTTGCGTCTCATAGTATGCAGTAGCAATACGTGAAAACACTTCAGGGTCATATTCACCAGTAAACTGCAACCACTTACCGTAGTATTCCACCGCATCTGAATATTTCTCTAATGCTAGTGCAAGGTCGGCAGTTAGTTTCAACGCTGACGCTTGATCAGACCACCCGAGGGCATCGTAATCAGCCGCTTCTTTACTGACGCGATAAGCTTCTTCAGTGCGCTCGTCTGCTGCATACAAGTTACCCAAGAATCGCATGACATAAGCTCGATCAAACGGGTCACGCGGATCCGCTTCTTCTAACTCAGCAATTGCGCCCTTGATATCTTCTTGCTCGCTGTAAAGCTCAAAAGCACCCATGATGCGACGACCAACACGGTCAGAAACCGCTTGATTGCGTCGTGAGTCCTTCCGCGCTTGCACAGCTTCAGCAGACGGCAGGTTGTAATTAACCTCTTGCGCAACGACGGAGCTGGACCCCATCATCAACGCGCCACACAAAAGACTTGCACTTATCAGCATGGATAATTTGTTGTGGTTCATCGGTTATTGCTCCTGCTCCAAGTTGAAATCAAGCTGAACCGTTTGACCAGGCTGACGAACAGCCTTACCGTCTACAATCTTCGGCTTATACTTCCAACGTAATAGCGCTCGGCGAGCTTCTTGGTCGAAAACACGACGTGGCTCTGAGTCGATAACTTCGACGTCAGTTACACCACCGGTTTCATCGATCGTGAAACGCAGTAATACCCAACCATTAATACCATCGCGAGCTGCAGCTGGTGGGTAACGCGGATTAATACGTACAATCGGCGTCGCTTCACCATCAGTCATCATTCCACCAGCATCAAAGCCAGTTTCCGTACCACCTACATCGACTTCAAAACCTAAATCAAGGTTCATCCCTTCGTTGTCCGCGTTATCCGGCTCATTCGGCGGAGTTTCCGGCGGTTGAGCTGGGGGCGGCGGTGGCGGTGGAGGCGTCCGGCGACGCTGATCCACGTCTGACTCAGGCGGATTCGTTACAATCTCAATGACTGCAGACGGTGGAGGCGGTGCGTTACGCCCGTCTCCTCCGCTGATCAAGAATGCCATGAACGCAAACAGGAGGAACGTAGCTGCAGCACCTAATAGTATTGATACTATAAAGCGCACCATATTAATCGTCCTCTGCGGCTATGGATATTTTGTCAATACCCGCTTCCTTAATTTGATCCATGACTTCTACGACAACACCATGTTTGGCTTCTTTGTCTGCCTGAATCACTACGATATCAGTAGGCTGTTCTGCCAATAGGCGTTCAATGTTCGCGCCTACTCGCTCAACGTCAACCATACGCTTGTCCATCCATACTTCGCCATTCTCACGAATAGCAATAAAGATGTTGGCAGAAGGTTTCTTCTCTGCCTGACTCGCTTCCGGCTTGTTCACGTCAATACCAGCTTCTTTGACGAAAGAGGTCGTTACGATGAAGAATATCAACATGATGAACACGATATCGAGCATCGGCGTCATATCGATCGCTGCATCTTCCTCTTCACGAATACGTTTACTTGCCATAATTCTTCTCTCTTAATGATGTGGCAAACTGTCGATCAGCTTGTTCTTCGCACGTTTGACCCGCGCTTCGAGGCGTGTTGCGAAGAACATGCCAGACAGCGCTGCAACCATTCCCGCCATTGTCGGGATTGTCGCCATTGAGATACCAGAAGCCATCAAACGTGGATTACCAGTACCTTGTGTCGCCATTGTTTCGAATACTGCAATCATACCGGTAACAGTACCGAGCAGTCCGATCAAGGGACATAAAGCGACGCAGGTTTTAATCAAGAAAATACGTGCGTCTAATTTTTCAGCTGCTTCAGAAATCCATGCATCACGGATTTTGTGCGCGTACCAGGAGGTGGTGTCTTCACGAGCGTTCCATTTGGTGATGATGTCTTGCTTCACCTTTGGAAATACACCCGTGAGGAACCAAAACCGCTCTACCATGAGTGCCCACATGAGAAAGAGCGTCCCCATGACGATGTACAAGACATCGCCACCGGTACCCAGAAAATCCCTGATAGATTCCCAAAGCTCCATCAGGTAAATCATAGGATTACCCCTTCTTCTCCGCGTGCTGGGCAACGATACCCGCAGCTTGCTCATCAAGGACGTGGAAGATTTTCTTCGCACGGCCGTGCACTAAAGCATGTGCCAAAATCAAAGGAATTGCAGCAATCAGACCCATAGCGGTGGTTACCAACGCCATTGAGATGTCACCAGCCATGATCTTCGGATCACCAGTACCAAACAAAGTGATTGATTGGAAGGTACCAATCATACCGACAACCGTACCTAATAGACCGAGGAGAGGCGCGATAGCAGCAAAGATCTTGATGATATTTACACCACTTTCGATGGTTGGCGTTTCGCGCATGATGGCTTCATCAAGTTTCAACTCGAGGTTCTCTACATCAGTGTTCGCGTTCTCTTGGTAAACTTTCAAGATACGACCTAATGCGTTCTTCTCAGAAGGATTGCTGGTGTTTTTCAGCTGTGCACGGATTTTCGCACCTTGCGCGCTGAGTGAAACAATCTTGAAGACTGCAATAAGTAGACCGATGATCATGACGACGGTGATTACATAACCAACTGTACCACCTTGGTGATAACGCTCAGACAATGTTGCTTTCTGAGTCGCAAGACCAAGAATCTGGCCACGCGCAGGGTCAATGTAAACACTGGCAAAGCCAGACTCGGTGCTTAAGAAGTTTTCAGCCGCTGATAAGACGTAGCCTTCTGGCTGACGACCTAATGGCTGGATTTCTTCAGCTGTATCGTTGTAAACGAAGTATTCACCGTCAGATAACAAGTTGAACACACCGATACGAGTCACGTCACGAGTTTCGCTAGAACCGTCGAGCAAGGTTACTTCTGAGTTGAAAGTGACCACGCGGCCAGACTCTTTCATTTCAGTTAACCATGCTAACCACAGTTCTTCTAACTCTTGAATACGCGGTACTTCACTCGCTTCAGCAATAGATTCCAACACGTCTTCACGACCTGGGAACTGAGAGCTTACGATTGAAGTTGCAATACGACCGATGGTATCGCCTGCTGCACCACGTGCAACACCAACGATTTCACCTAAGGTACCCAAGGCGTTTTGCAGTTCAGTTTCTTTATTTGCCAAAGAAATTTCATTCTCAGCAAACTGCGCTTGTAAACGCTCACCACGAGCCTTCTCATCAGCCAACTGACGCTCAGCACGATTCAACAGTGCTTGCTTGTCAGCACGCTCTGATGTGAATTCGGCTTCACGTTCAGCATTGATGCGCTGTGACGAGGCACGGTTTTGTTGAACGAGTTCAAGGAGCTCATCCAGTGATTGCGCTTGTTGCTCTTGTGCATAAACTGCAACTGACGAGCCTGCAGCAAAGGTAAAGGTTGCTGCCACCAATACGGATTTCAGGAGATGTTTCATTCTGCACGCTCCGCTGCAAAGATTGGCAGTTTAATCAGATCAGGGGCGGTTTGCTTACGCGCCATACGAATTGCTTTGGTCAGATCGCCTAAATAAGCGTCATCCAGAGCATCCCACTCATTGGTTTCTTTGTTATAGATCCAGCCATTCGCTAAATCCAAAGATTGCGCCATCAAAGCAGCACGACCCAAGTGGAAAAAGTCTACTGAGATTTCTTCACCTTGGAAGCTCAGTTTACCTTCGTATGCAATCAAGCCTGAACCGTAGTCCATTTCAGCTTGGTATGCTTCTGTGATCTGGCGGAATTGCTCAGAAGTCGTGACGTTAGCGTTTTCCATGACGTCGCGAAGACGATCAACACGTGCTAAACGACGCTCTTTGTGAATTGGAATATCCAAGTTCACAAATTGCTCGAGCGAGTCGATCATTTTGTACATCAAAGGAACGACGCCTTGCTTCGTTTCTTCGATACCATCGATTTGACGCTGCAAAGATGCCAACGAGGCGTTCTGGTCATCGACCAAACGCTGTACGTGGTCATTGTAAACTTTTAAGTTTTCATATTCGTCTACAACAGCGCGATATTCGTATAGCAGCTCTTGGCTCTGCTCGTACAAAGAATCGATTTTCGTTTGTGAGCGGACATCAGCCGCATGGATTTTTGCTTCTTCGTTTTGCAACGTAGAAACGTCTTGAGCGGCAACGCTTGCGCTACCTGCAACCGCGAACATACCAACAAGGGCAGCTGCGACTTTGCTTTTATTGATTACTTTGGTCATAGTTCCCAACCAATTTGACTTAACTTTATGCAGAACGACACTACGTCGTCAGCATCCCAGTTATTTGAGTGACGAAAAGAGTTTAATCAACACTTGCAGCTATTGCAGCTAATAATAAAGCTGCAATAATGCTTCAATACTCCCACGATTGAACTGAACCTGTCAACAGCCGATATCGTATCCAAACAGACTATTTTAGCTTACTCAAAAGCTTCACAGATTTATAACAGAGCGTGGATTTACTGGAGCGCTACTGATGCATATTTGAACACTTGTATAAAACAAAGTTCCACGTCTTTACAATTTACTGACGGTGGTTGAGAACTGGTTTAAGCTGCAATGCAGAATTGGGAGACATTGATGACAACAACTATAGCGGTCGAGTTAATCCAGCGGCTTGAGCAAGCTCTGGGACAGTTTGAACGACAAATTAATGCGCTGCAGATCCATCGCGATAATTTCACACCTTGGTTTGATGATGATTTATTTCATGGGGACGCTGAACACCCGTTGGACTATCCACGTGAAATACGCCGTCATTTGCAGCGTTTAGAGCGCACTGAAGATGCGACTCAGCGAGAGTGGTTGGCCACCAAAGTCAGTGACCAACTCACCGCGCTGCACCAAGCACTGAGTCTCAAACAAAAGAAATAAATACTGCGCTTTAACGGCGTTTGGTTCGCGCAAAACCCAGTTCACTGCGTACCGAATTCGGCAAGTCTGGTAGTGCACTTTTGGGAAGTAAATAAGTGGCCATGGCAAAGAAGTCTTTAAATACCCTATTCTGCTCGGTTGTGCGTCTCAAATAATCATGCCCCGAAGAACCACCGGTCCCAATTTTCGTACCGAGCATCCGCTGCACCATCATGGCGTGCTTGTATCGCCAAATCGTCAACTTTTCATCTAATTCAGCAAATGCTGTGATGACTTGAAATGCCAATTGAAATGCAGGTTCCTCGCGATATTGAGTAATGAATAAGGCACTCAGCATAGCCGACTGCGACAATCGGACTGAACCTTCTTTTTGCAAGTCCATATAACGATTGTTATCGAACAGCGCTTCAAACATGCTTCGGTTGGACTCTAACGTTGCCAATTCCTGAGCCAGTTGTTCTTCACTACCTGAATTTTCTCGAATAATCGCTTCATCACGAGCAAAAGCGTCGGTAACAGCGGCCTGGTAATGTTCCCAAAAACGAAATTCCTCAAATTCGAGGAATGGCATCCGTGCTAACCAAGCGTCCACACAATCGAATAAACTCGGCAATTGTTCGAGCGCCTCGAGATGCTCTTGGTCTGCCGGTTTCAAGCGGTTGTAAAAAGACTCTTGATCAAAAGCTATGCGCTTGCCACGAGTAAGCCCGAGAATGATTTCGAGCTCTTTAAATTGAACACTTTGGAAACCGGATGCAGGTACAAGATAATCCCGAAACTCAAGGAATTCCTGCGGCGTCATCGTTTCAATGACACCAACTTGGTCATTCATCAAATCTTGAATCGTCAGAACTCGCTGCAACCGATGTCCAACCATGTACAAATCAGCATCACCTAATTCGGGTTGTTGAAACAAACGGTGAATCGAACGCAATTCATGAAGAACTTGCTTGAACCAGAGCTCATACACCTGATGCACAATAATAAACAACATTTCATCATGCGCCTCAGCACCATAGCGCGGGCTGTGCGGATTCTGTGCGGTCAATAACTGATCGAGCGAGAGGTATTCGCCATAATAGACGGGTTGAGGATTCTTGGGCATAACAGACTTCCCTGCTGTGAACGTAAACAGTGACAGGTGAAAAGTAACAGGAAACAAGCAAGAGCGCTATGAGCTAATGGTTAGTCGTGTGTAGCTCAAGCTATTCACTATTAACCATTCACTATTCGCATTGATTGGGTGGCGGCCCTACCAGCCACACCTCGGCACCCACATCCCCAACTACGGCTGCTCCCTTCCAGGCCTGACCGGGTTCGCTAGTTCGTGTTGCGAGGGGACCAATAGAGCCACCATAACGGCGCGCATTATGCAGTATTGCACCAGAGGACACAAGGCAAGCGCCCTCAACTGCTGGCTTTTTAATCAGCTTTTCTTTTTCATTCGCGCAGCGATAGCTGCTTTCGCTTCCGGTGACACCAGAGCTTTGGCAAACACTTTCGCTTCCCGCGCAATTCGATCAGCGACAGGTTCAGCCGGTTCCTTCATTAATTTCTTGGCCGCTCGAAGTCCAGCAACGGGTCGCTGAGCCAATGCTCCCGCAACATCTGTAACCGTCGCTTCAAGTTCCTCTGCAGCAACGACTCGGTTCACTAAACCATAAGTCAGCGCCGTACTGGCATTAATCGCATCACCTAGCAACAGCATCTCCGCCGCGCGTAAATGCCCAATTTGTTGCGGTAAAAGCAAACTGGACGCTGCTTCCGGCACCAAACCAAGATGAATGAAAGGTAACGAGAACTGCGCATCGCTGCTGGCATAGACTAAATCGCAATGCAGCAATATGGTGGTGCCAATGCCAATGGACAGGCCATGCACCGCCGCAATCACTGGCACTGATAATTGGCTTAGTGTATACAAAAACGCAAACGGTGGCGCTGAATCATCAAGCTTCTCAATCGCCAAAAAATCGTTCAAGTCATTGCCCGCTGTAAAACTATCGCCGCTACCGGTCAAGACGACCGCAGCGACGGATTCGTCCGCTTCGGCATCTTGCAAAGCAGCAGTCATCGCGCGATACATATCTTGAGTTAATGCATTTTTTTTATGGCTTCGGTTCAGTCGAATCCATACAACCGCATCGCGTTTTTCAACGGTAACAAACTCACTCACCACGTTTCTCCCAAGCTGCTTTGGTTTGCAAATGAAGCGGTAAGATCAAATCGAGTGCGCTTTGACCATTGCTAGGGAGTTGCATCGTATTGTCACGTTTTGGCGTGACACGCTGCCCCCACCGAATAATACCTGCGCCACAGGTTAACCCGCCACCGAATACTGCTGAGACAATGGTGTCTCCAGGTTTGACGATGCCCTGTTCAACCGCTTCACAGAATGCAATCGGTAGTGTTGCCGACGACGTGTTGCCGTACTTTTGAATATTGATAACCGTTTTTTCTTCCGGGACATTACACATTTTGGCGAGAAAATCGATCAACCGTTTATTCGCTTGATGCGGAATCAATGAATCAATATCAGCGGTCGTCAACCCGGTTTCAGCAAATACCTTTTCCACCGCAAGGCTCATGCCTTTAACAGCACGCTTGAAGATTTCCTGACCGACAAAATTAAACGGCATAATGCCGTCAAAACCAAAGCGGTCGAAACTCATACCAAACTCGAGGGCTAAAACATCACGAGCGTCCGCATCACAAGTGACATGGGATGCGAGTAATCCGACTTCTTCCGTGGTTGCCTCGAGTACCATGGCTCCAGCACCGTCACCGAACAGCACAGCGCTTTCACGTTGCGTCCAGTCGAGTACTCGGGTCAATCGTTCCGCACCAATAATCAACACTTTCTTGTGCACACCCGTGCGAATCGCTTGGGTTGCGTAGTGCATGCCGTACAGAAAGCTACTGCACGCTGCGTTCAAGTCGAAAGCTGCCGCATATTTGGCGCCGATATCGCGTTGCACAGCGGATGCCACGTTTGGAATAATTTCATCCGCGGTACAGGTACCGACAATAATCAGGTCCAGCTCATTGGGATCCAGATCGGCTGCCGCTAGCGCATTACGTGCCGCAACAGTTGCGAGATGCGAAGTACCAACATGGCTCACTCGGCGCTCTTCAATACCCGTCCGACTGCGAATCCATTCATCGGAAGTATCCAAGAAAGTCGCAAGATCGTCATTGGTCATAATCGCAGGTGGTAAGCATTTGCCCCACCCAGTAATCTCTGCATATATTTTCACGTGATAAAACCTATAGTCACTGGTCGTTTTTCGTTATCATAGCATGATTGTTCCACAGTGAAATGTCCGACCTATGCCAAGATCTCCTGCTCGTCCCCCGCGTCAGCCGAATAAATCGTCGAACCAAAGCGATACTTGGGTGCGCACCGCAGCACCACATCTCTGGGATAGCCCCAGCGGACGATTGGATCTAAAACGCTTTCCGCCTCGAAACAATGCCACTTTGCAGGCATGGGATGCCGGTGATACATGGTTACTCGAAAGCCTGAAAACTGCAGAGCGGCCGGCGCATCTGTTACTGGTCAATGATAGCTGGGGAGCGTTGTTGTGTGGGGCTCAACAGCAATTCTCACCCGCGCACTCGGTCGCCATAAGTCTACTTACCGATTCGTATTTAGCGGGCCAGGCCTATCAACAGAATACCGCAGCGAATGCACTCAAAGGTGCTTATTCGACGTTAAGCCCTCTCGAACCGCTTCCGCAGGACATCGACCATGTGCTGATGAAACTGCCCAAATCTCAGAGTATACTCGAACGCCAGTTAGCACAGCTAAGCCGCGACCTAGAGCCAGGAACTCCGCTGCAAGTGGCCGCCAAGAGTCAGTTATTTACACCAGGTGTTCGGGAACTTTTTGCGCAGTATTGCGATTCGGTTGAGGTCTCACTGATTCAACGTAAACATCGGTTGTTGACCGCACGGGTTCGAACCCAACCCTGGCCCGAACATGACTTTCAAACCACCTGGGAAGAACTGGGGTTAACACTAACCCAGCATGCTGGGGTGTTTGCGCGCAACCAACTCGATATCGGCGCCCGCTTTATGATTGAAGTCATGGAGCAACACCTACCGTCGCACCCAACCGCTTCGAAAGTCGCCGATTTGGGCTGCGGCAACGGTGTTTTAGGTTTAGTTTATGCGAAGTGGTATCCAGACGCTCAGATCACTTGGTTTGACGAATCGACATTGGCCGTTGCCTCCTGCCAAGCGAATATTGAACAGAACTTGGGCGCATCAGACCAATATCAAGTTCTTCTCGATGATTGTCTGAGCAATGTTGCGACGAGCTCCTTTGATCGCGTGTTGTGTAATCCGCCATTCCATCAAGAACACGCTATGACCGATCATATTGCGAAACAAATGATTCGTGATTCGCGCCGAGTGCTGAAACCCGGCGGTGAATTATGGCTAGTCGCTAACCGTCATCTTCCGTATTATTTGATTTTGCAAAAGACATTTCGACTGGTAGAACCGGTTGAACAGAATAGTAAATTCGTGGTGTACCGAGCGGTCTAAGTAGGATTATACGTTCGCCCACATGGTATTAGTGAAGGGAGTATTTATGCGCTATTTAGCAAAGTTAGCGGCCGTTCTAGCTGGACTCATGTTGATATCCTCCGCTACCTCAGCGAATGGAATTCAGCCAGATAATCCATTCCCACGTCTGCGTTTCGTGACCTCTCTTGGCAATCTCGAAATCGAACTAGACCGCTATAAAGCGCCGCTGACTGCGGAAAACTTTCTCGATTACGTCAAAGCGGGTAGTTACAACAACACGATATTTCATCGTTTAGTGCCCGGTTTCGTGGTGCAAGGTGGTGGTTATGACGAAAACTTTGAAGCCAAAACAGTCTTTAAAAAAATTCCAAACGAATCGGGCAACGGCTTGAAGAACGTTTATGGCACTATTGCGATGGCGCGTGAAAGTGACCCGCATACCGCAACGCGGCAATTTTTCTTCAACCTCAACGACAACACCTCCCTCGATCCATCGAGCAAAGGTTGGGGCTACACTGTTTTTGGTTGGATCGTGAGTGGCGAAGAAACGCTGGAAAAACTTGCGGCACTCGAATCAGTGCCCTTCGATGAAAAAACGCTCTGGCGAGATGTACCCAAAGATCCTCCGGTACTCATTCGTATTGAAGTTGTTCCACAACCATGACCGATTCGCAGACCAGCGCTGCACAACCTTGGTATCGAGACCTCGCTGTCTATCGCGAGGCGCGCGTCTGGCAAATTTTTGGCTTCGGGATTATCAGTGGTTTCCCGTGGGTCCTAATTGGCTCAATGTTGTCGGCATGGCTGCAGGAGGAAGGACTATCGCGGGGGTCGATTGGTCTCTTCGGTATCGTTTTTGTCGCCTATAGCATCAATGCACTCTGGTCTCCCCTTGTCGACCGCTTCCAGTTGCCATTGTTACATCGATGGCTTGGCGCCCGCCGTAGCTGGATCGTTTTGTGTTTGAGCGGTCTCGCCTTTGCAACTTTCTTTATGAGCACGCTCGATGTGCAAAGTAACTTATATTGGATAGCGGTTGCTGCTGTTGCGATTAGTTTTTTTTCAGCGACACAAGATGTCGCGATAGACGCCTTTCGAATCGAAAGTTTCGCAGCCAATGAATCGCGCCTGCAGTCAGCAGGAGCAGCCATGGCCACCGCTGGCTGGTGGACCGGTTATAGCGGTCTGGGTGCGATTCCATTCTACTTAGTCGATGGCGTCACCTACTCGTGGCAAGACGCCTACTGGGTTCTACTGGGTGTACTTGCGGTTCAACTGCTATTCGTCATTATGTTTGCTGAAAGCAAACGCTACCACGCCATTGCACCAGTTCGCGTGAAAGGTTTTCGCTGGTGGGCGTGGGTGCAACAAACCTTTGTCGCACCCGTGGTCGAGTTTTTCACGCGCAATGGCTGGCAACTTGCCACAGCGCTGCTGACTTTTGTCTTTGTCTTCAAGCTCGGTGAAGCCTTTTTGGGGCGGATGTCGATTGTCTTCTATAAAGAAATTGGCTTCACCAATGACCAGATTGCGACCTACTCCAAAGTTATTACTTGGTGGGTCACCATTGTTTTTGCGGTTCTGGGAAGTATTGTCAATATTCGTATCGGTATTGTTCGCGGTCTGCTCATTGGTGGTGCAGCTATGGCGGCCAGCAACCTCCTCTTTGCGTGGATTGCTCTAGTCGGCGCCGATACCGACCTGCTCCTCGCCGCGGTACTGATAGATGGTTTTACTAGCGCCTGGTCAACCGTAGCCTTTGTAGCCTTCATAAGCTTGCTCTGTAATCGCACGTTTACCGCATCGCAATACGCATTGCTGGCTTCGCTCGGTAATCTCGGTCGAACCTTACTCTCCTCCTATAGCGGTTTTGTGGTCGATTGGCTGGATGGGAACTGGAGTTTGTTCTTCATTCTCACCAGTGTCATGGTGATACCCGGATTGCTGATTTTGTTGGCGTTGCGAAAACGCCTAAGTGAACTCGAAGCCAATTATCATCGTCACCAAGAGGCTGATTAGGCATGCGTTGGTTGGTGTATGGTGAGGGAGCATTGAGTGGGTTGATTGCGGCAAAATTGCAGCAACAGCATCAATATGTCATGGTCGCTACCCGCTCTGGAACCCCCCCACAAGCCTTTATTCTGAATCAAGAAAGCACCATTGAGCTCAATGCATTCGACCCTGCTCAAACGCCTGATGTGGTGATTGCAGCACTCAAAGCCTATGACATTGAAACCTGGTTAGAACAGGCTCGACAACATGCTTGGTATCGCCAAATACCTCTGATCCTGAGCTATAACGGCATGCTCATAGCCGAGGAGTCTTTGTTACCCGCAAATAGTTTTCATTGGGTTACCACCCACGGAGCTTTTCGGGATGGCGCGCAGCTCAATCATGCTGGTCAGGGCGAGAGTTGGCTCGGAGCTCAGCAGCACGGCAGTATGTTTCCCGCGGCGATGCTGGCTACGTTAAATCGCAGTTTGCCGCCGTTTCACTGGCTACCCAATATTCAGAACAAACGTTGGCACAAGCTGGCGATCAATTGCTTAATCAATCCGTTGACGGTGCTGTATGATTGCAAGAATGGTGAATTACTCAATCACCCCATTGCTAAGCCGCAACAACAGTTAGCCAATGAGTTCGTTGCGCTCGCAAATCAATTGGGGATGCAGTGGACGGCATCTGAGCTAGTCGCAGATGCGCAGAAAGTCATTCAGGCAACCGCACAGAATCGCTCATCGATGCTAAGTGACATCATCCGTCAACGTCGTACTGAAATTGATTATCTGAATGGTTTTGTGGTTCAGCAATGCGAACAACTAGGGTTGTCTGCTCCCACCCATCGCTGGCTGTGGGAGCATGTCAAAGCGGTCGAAAGTCGCTTCTAACTCTCGTCTTCAATGAAGTCAACGACTTCGAGACCAAAGCCAGACAAAGCTGAATAGCGCTTCGGCGAGCTCATTAGATGCATCTGATGAATGCCTAAATCAGCCAAAATTTGCGAGCCAATACCGACATTTCGCGATGCGTTCGAGGCAGCCGCAGATACGCGCTTTTCACCGCGATCTTCAGCAGCGAAACTTTGCACTTGGTCCAAGATATCGGCAGAGCTTTGTTGACGACCAATCACGACCAATACACCACCATGCTCACCGATGTACTGCATAGCGTGACCCAACGGCCAGCTGCGCTTGGCAGCGCGCTCGGTAGCAAACAGGTCGTTGAAGGTGTCTTGCAAATGCACCCGCACATTGACCGGTTCTGCCGCTGAAATCTCACCGTTGACTAGCGCATAATGAACTTGGTTATCGATCGTGTCTTGGTAAGTGATCAGTTCAAATTCACCATGCGCTGTAGGCAATTTACAATGCGCTTTGCGTTCAATCGTTTTTTCTTTTAGCGAACGATACTCAATCAAATCAGCAATGGTACCGATTTTTAAGTCATGTTCCGCAGCAAATTTTTCTAGATCGGGTCGGCGCGCCATGGTGCCGTCTTCATTCAAGATTTCAACAATCACCGCCGCCGGTTCAAAACCTGCTAATCGCGCCAGATCACAACCGGCTTCCGTATGCCCCGCTCGGTTTAACACACCACCGGCTTTCGCTTTCAATGGAAAGATATGCCCTGGCATGACTAAATCAGTTGGCTTCGCATCTTTAGCGACTGCAGCTTGAACAGTGCGAGCACGATCGGCCGCTGAAATACCAGTCGTCACCCCTTCAGCTGCTTCAATGGAAACAGTAAAGTTGGTGGCATAGGGCGAGTGGTTTTGATCGACCATGAGTGGTAAACGCAGCTGTGTGCAACGTTGCTCAGTTAAGGTTAAGCAGATTAATCCGCGCCCAAACCGTGCCATGAAATTAATCGCTGCGGGTGTCACACACTCCGCCGCCATAATCAAATCGCCTTCATTTTCGCGATCTTCGTCATCCATCAGAATGACCATTTTACCTTGCCGGATATCCTCGATAATCTCAGCAGCGCTATTCAGCGTTGTCACGATGTTCATTCTCCTAGGCCAGCATCTGGCTTCGCTATAATGCGGATGTCAGCACCAATTTGGCGAACATCCGTGAAAGTACATAGAGGGGCGTCGGCAATATCGCTAAAAGTGGCTATGTCTACCAGTCCGCGACCTGTTGCACCGAAAAACTTAGGCGCAACATAGATCACCCACTCATCAATGAGGTTTTCTTGTAAGAGACTTCCAGCCAGCTCGGCGCCACACTCGGTCCACACCTCATTGATTTGGCGACGACCCAGTTCTACCAACAATGCCTGTAGATCCACCCGTTTGGCTTTGCTCGGCGCTGTCCATACTTCAACATGCTGGGGCCAATGCATCGCACGTTCTGCGGTTGTGGCTAAATGTACCAGCAAAATTGGTGACGGCTCTTGAAAGAGACTCGCAGTTGGCTCCAATAATCCTTGGCTGTCAATAATGACGCGTAACGGTTGCTGTTCGCATCGATCTGAGCGTGCGGTTAACCGTGCATTGTCACGCAACACCGTTCGCGCTGTACTCAAAATAGCACCGCTACGAGCGCGAAAATCGTGTACATCAGCCCGTGCAGCGCTACCCGTGATCCATTGACTGGCACCATTAGCTAAGGCGGTACGACCATCTAAAGTAGCTGCTAGCTTGCAGCGCAACCAAGGACGACCGCGCTCCATTCGACTCCGAAAGCCGCAATTCAAAGTTCGCGCAGCAGATTCTAAGACGCCCACTTCCACAGATATGCCCGCTGCCTTTAACTTTTCGACACCGCGCCCGGCAACCAATGGATTTGGATCCAATTGCGCAATCACCACATGACCGATTGCGGCATCAATCAATGCGTCAGCACAGGGAGGAGTACGACCAAAATGGCTGCACGGTTCAAGTGTCACATAAGCAGTAGCGCCGCGTGCCAAAGCACCTGCTTCACGCAGTGCGTAGACTTCGGCGTGGGGCTCGCCAGGGCGTTCGTGCCAACCTTGGCCAACAACTTGACCGTCGGCAACAATAACGCAGCCGACTTGTGGGTTGGGAGCAGTTGAGTAGAGACCACGAGCGGCTAAATCGAGAGCCATCTGCATGTACTGCTGATGTGTCATGAATGCGCCCCGTGAATCAATTAGTCGTTTAGCCGTGCAATCTCTTCGCCGAATTCACGAATATCATCGAATGCACGATAAACCGATGCGAACCGAATATAAGCCACTTTATCGATGGCCTTGAGGTTTTCCATAACCAGCGCACCAATCGCTTGACTAGTCACTTCTCGCTCACCAGTGGCCCGCAACGAAGATTTCACATTATTAATGGCCTGCTCCATCATTTCTAAGCTCACCGGACGTTTCTCCAGCGCTCGTAACAGACCATTTCGCAATTTATCTTCGTTGAACGGCTCACGGGTGCCATCCGTTTTAATGACGCGTGGCATAATCAACTCAGCGGTTTCGAAGGTCGTAAACCGCTCTTTGCAATCGGTGCATTCTCGGCGACGACGCACAGACGCGCCCTCAGCAACCAATCGCGAGTCGATGACTTTAGTATCTAACGTGCCACAAAACGGACAATGCATAGAGTTTCTCGTTCTTTAACGCTGACTGTTAACCGTATACCGGAAATCGTTTACACAACGCTTTGACTTCGCCGCGAACGCGTTCAATCACTGCATCGTTGCCGATATCGTCCAACACGTCACAAATCCAATTCGCGACTTGCTCTGCTTCCGCAACTTTAAATCCACGCCGAGTGATGGCTGGTGTTCCTAAACGCAAACCCGATGTAACAAACGGTGACCGCGGATCATTTGGAACCGAGTTCTTATTCACGGTGATGTAAGCATTGCCTAAAGCGGCATCCGCATCTTTACCGGTAATATCTTTATCAATTAAATCGACCAAGAATAAATGGTTCTGGGTGCCACCAGAGACAATCTTGTAGCCGCGTTCTTGCATGACACGAACCATGGCATTGGCGTTATCGAGCACTTGCTGTTGATAGGCTTTGAATGCCGGTTCCATTGCTTCTTTGAAAGCCACTGCTTTCGCAGCAATCACGTGACACAGTGGGCCACCTTGACTGCCGGGGAATACACCGCTGTTGAGCTTTTTGTGCAGTGCTTCATCGTCTTTGCCCGATAAGATCAAGCCACTACGTGGACCCGCTAAGGTCTTGTGCGTGGTCGTGGTGACGACATCTGCAATAGGAACTGGATTCGGATATAGACCGGCAGCGACTAAGCCCGCAACATGCGCCATATCAACTAAGAAGTAGGCTCCCACTTCATCCGCGATATCACGGAAACGTTGCCAGTCCACCACACCTGAGTAAGCGGAAAATCCAGCCACAATCAGCTTTGGCTTGTGCTCTAATGCTAGTTTACGCACTTCAGCGTAATCAATTTCGCCAGTGCTTTCATCTAAACCGTATTGCACTGCTTTATACAATTTGCCGGAAAAATTTACACCTGAACCATGCGTCAAGTGACCACCATGGGCCAGACTCATTCCTAAGACAGTATCACCCGCCTCTAGCAGAGCTAAAAACACAGCGGAGTTGGCTTGTGAACCGGCATGCGGCTGCACGTTGGCATATTTAGCGCCAAACAACTGTTTCGCCCGCTCAATCGCGAGGTCTTCGACCACATCAACGTATTCGCAACCGCCGTAGTAACGCTTGTGCGGATAGCCTTCTGCGTATTTGTTGGTTAACTGCGAACCTTGTGCCTCAAGTACACGTGGGCTGGTATAGTTTTCAGACGCAATGAGCTCAATGTGCTCTTCTTGGCGCTGAACTTCGTTTTGCATGGCTTGCCAAAGATCGGCATCATAATCGGCAATGGTCATTTCATGCTTTAACATCGGGGCTCCTGACATCTTGAGGCGGGTGCCGTAACGCAGGCTCAGTAGCGTTGGCACAATTCATTTAAGAAACTGGTCGCTAGTTTACCAATATACTTGGGTTAGCGCCAACTTCAGGGTTAAAATAGCGCCATTCAATTTGCTGCATAAAGGATTCCTTGTCGTTATGGCACAATACATCTACTCCATGTCGCGGGTGAGTAAAGTCGTCCCACCCAAAAAGACTATTCTTAAAGATATTTCTTTATCTTTTTTCCCTGGTGCAAAAATTGGTGTACTTGGTTTAAATGGTGCTGGTAAATCCACATTGCTGCGCATCATGGCCGGTATCGACACCGAGATTGACGGCGAAGCACGCCCACTTGCGGGTATCCAGATTGGTTACCTTCCGCAAGAACCAAAGCTCGACGAATCGAAAACGGTACGCGAGACTGTTGAAGAAGCCGTTTCTGAAGTCAAGAACGCGCTAGCGGAACTCGATCAAGTTTATGCTGCGTATGCGGAAGAAGACGCAGATTTCGACGCCTTAGCTAAGAAGCAAGGCCAACTCGAAGCCATCATTCAGGCGAAAGACGGACATAACATCGAGAACATGCTCGAACGTGCGGCCGATTCATTGCGCTTACCGCCCTGGGATACCAAAATCAAAGTACTGTCGGGTGGTGAACGTCGGCGTGTGGCGATTTGTCGACTGTTGCTGAGCAAGCCCGATATGTTATTGCTCGATGAACCGACCAACCACTTGGATGCGGAATCGGTTGCTTGGCTTGAACGCTTCCTGCACGACTATGAGGGTACCGTCGTTGCCATCACCCACGACCGGTACTTCCTCGATAATGTTGCCGGCTGGATTCTCGAGCTCGACCGTGGCTACGGCATTCCGTGGGAAGGCAACTATTCGTCATGGTTAGAGCAAAAAGAGAAGCGCCTTGAGCAAGAAGAGAAAGGTGAGCGAGCTCGTCAACGCAGTATTAAACAGGAACTCGAGTGGGTTCGTACGAATCCGAAAGGCCGTCAGGCGAAGAGTAAGGCGCGGATGGCTCGATTTGAAGAGTTACAAAGTGGCGATTATCAAAAACGTAACGAGACCAACGAGCTCTTTATCCCACCGGGTCCGCGGTTAGGCGATAAAGTACTTGAAGTGAACCACCTCAAGAAAGCATACGACGGTCGGGTACTCATCGATGACCTCAGTTTCAGCGTTCCAAAAGGTGCCATTGTCGGTATTATCGGCCCAAATGGTGCCGGTAAATCGACATTGTTCCGCATGATTACTGGTCAGGAACAACCTGATTCAGGGACTGTGGAGCTTGGTGATACCGTGCAATTAGCCAGTGTCGACCAATTCCGTGACAACATGGATGCGAAGAACAACGTGTGGCAAGAAATTTCCGATGGCCAAGACATTATTCGCATTGGCAATTTCGAGATTAACAGCCGTGCGTATGCAGGCCGCTTTAATTTCCGCGGCAATGACCAACAGAAAATTATCGGTGAGTTATCTGGCGGTGAGCGCAACCGCGTTCATTTGGCCAAACTGTTAAAGGCCGGTGGTAACCTGTTGCTACTCGATGAGCCAACCAATGACTTGGATGTTGAAACCCTACGTGCGTTAGAAGAAGCGTTATTGGAGTTTCCGGGTTCGGCGATGGTGATCTCGCACGACCGTTGGTTCCTCGACCGAGTGGCGACACACATCCTCGATTATCGTGATGAAGGTCAGATCAACTTCTATGAAGGGAACTACACTGATTACGAAGAGTACATGAAGAAAACTCATGGCGAGCAAGCTATGGAGCCCCATCGTACTCGTTACAAGCCAATTGGTGTGTAATCCGCATAGGGCGCTGTTGAACCAGCGCCCTATCTTTTTCTAGCGGTCTTAACGAGCCTCTTTCGGCTGTCTACGAAGCGTTTCTGGAGCAAACTGATCAACCGCTACCGCCGTGATCCGCAAGGCCTCACAGGCTTGCAATGATTCAGCGTCGGCGGCGTCAACAATCTTAGCTTCCAGCGCGGCGGCGACCAAAGCCTCGCCATTCAAATCCGGCGGAATATCGCCACGCTTTTCCGCTTTACTGAGCTTTTTATAGAGCTCACGATTCGTCTTCATGGCTCGAAATGCAAGTTCCATATGTCCGGTCACATCATTCGGGTCATCTTTCCAATAACACAGAAAGGTATGCCGCTCACGCGTCACGCTAGGTTCCATCATGCTCTCTGCGATTGCTTGATAGAGCCGATCTGCTGGGCGTTTATAGTGGTTCCCGACTGGGAAAATCAATAGCCGTAGTGTCCATGCCAACCAGCGATTGGGGAAATTTGCGAAGAATTCCTGGAATGCACGACCTATTTCATACAGATGATGCGTCAATGCCCATTTCACATAGTCATGATCGCCGGCCTGACGCCCTTCATCTTCGTAACGTTTTAGCACCGCTGACGCCATATACAAATGACTCAACACATCACCAAGCCTTGCCGAGAGCATCTCTTTACGCTTTAAGTCGCCACCCAGCGACAGCATGGCAACATCGGCCGTCAATGCCAGCGCTCGGCTCATTCGCGTGAGTTGTTGATAGTAGCGGCCAGTCCAACCGCTTACTGGTGATTTCACCCACCGCGCAGCCGTTAAACCCATCAAGAACGACCCGCCAGCATTCGCCAAACCAAAGCGAATATGCCGAAACAGTAAAGCGTCAAAATCGAGCAAACCCTGATCTTGATTCGGATTCGATGCAGCTTCCATTTCAGCAAGCACATACGGGTGGCAGCGCGTCGCTCCCTGTCCAAAAATCATCAAACTACGTGTGAGAATATTCGCACCCTCAACGGTAATCGACACCGGGGTGGCCATAAAACCGTGACCGAGATAATTCTTCGGACCTAACTGAATGCCTTTGCCCGCATGGATATCCATGGCTGCATCCATCACCTGCCGACCCATTTCGGTCATGTGGTACTTAGTCATTGCGGTGATCACCGACGGACTTTTCCCCGCCATCAACGCGGTAACCGTCAAACGCCGCATCGATTCCAATATATAATTGGTCCCACCGATTTTACCCATCGCCGCTTGGACGCCTTCGAACTTCCCTATCGGCAAACCGAACTGCCGGCGCACATAGGCATAAGCACCCGTCATACGCTCGCTCAGATGGCCAGTTGCTGCTGCTAACGCCGGCAACGAAATACCGCGGCCAGCCGATAGACACTCCATCAGCATTTGCCAACCTTTACCGGCATAATCGGGCCCACCAATAATCCAATCCAGCGGTACAAAGACATCTTTACCGTAAGTAGTCCCGTTCATAAATGCTTGATTCAGCGGTAAATGCCGCGCTCCGGTCTCAACGCCCGGATGATTAGTGGGAATCAACGCGCAGGTAATGCCAAGCTCTTTGTCATCGCCAAGCAGCCCATCTGGATCATAGAGTTTAAACGCTAGCCCTAATACGGTAGCGACGGGCGCGAGTGTGATATATCGCTTGTCCCAATTCAGTCGAATACCCACTACCTCTTTGCCGTCATGTTCGCCACGGCAAATGATACCGGTATCGGGAATCGAGCCGGCGTCTGATCCAGCTTCAGGCCCCGTTAATGCAAAACAGGGAATATCTTCACCGGATGCCAGTCGTGGCAGCCAATAATCTTTTTGTTCAGTCGTGCCATAGTGCGTCAGCAGCTCACCGGGCCCCAAAGAGTTTGGTACCATAACAGTCACCGCAGCACTAATAGAGCGCGTTGCGATGCGCGACACGATATGCGAATTCGCCGCTGGAGAGAAATCCAAACCGCCAAACTCGCGTCCGATAATCATCGCAAAGAACTTTTCTTTGCGCAGGTAAGCCCAGACCGCTTCCGGTAAATCACAGTCTTCCTGCACAATCTCAAAATCATCGAGCATGGCAAGCAGTGTTTCTAACTGATTATCGATGAAATCTTGTTCTTCAGGCGTGAAATGTGGTGCATTGGTCTGCAAAAATGCCTGCCAGTTGGGACGACCTTGAAATAACTCCGCATCCCACCAGGTATCGCCAGCTTGCATCGCTTCACGTTCTGTCGGCGACAACGGGGGCAACACACGCTGAAAGAAGGCAAACACGGGTCTCGTGATCAACGCGCGACGAATATCGCCGATGGCAAGAAGCAGCAGCAGTGCAATGAGAACAATAATTAAAATTTCCATGCATAAACCTCTATCGTCAAAACTACGACGGTATGACTGACTTCGTTATTCGGTAAGCATAGCTCAAGCAGGACTAACCGCGTCAACGCCACCGGCTAAAAATGGAATTAATTTATCGACAATTTGATCAGCGCGTACGGTCTCACCAAAGTCTGCTGCCGCAATTTCACGCAGTGCAGGACCCGACACTTGCGTGAATACCGTCGCTCCCAGCACAAAGTGCAACCGCCAAAACATGTCGACAGGGCTCAACTGGGGATTTGCCATATGCAAGACCGCCAATAAGCGCTCCATAACGGCACCGAAATGATCCATGGTATAGCGTCGCAAGTGGCCTTGAATCTCAGCATAAGCAAAACCGAGCAGGCTTAAAAAGAGTGTCGGGCCGCCCTTTCGCACACTACTCAACTGCTTGAGCGGCTCGCGAAAACAATCAAACACTTGCCGAGTGGAAATCAGGGGTTGTTGTTGTAATTGCGCAAGTTGCTGATCTAAGGCTGGCATGAACACTTCAAGATAGCGTGCCATCACCGCTTGAATCAGGGCTTTTTTTGAGCCGAAATGGTAATTGACGGAGGCGAGATTGACCTCTGCTAGGGCAGTGATTTGCCGCAGTGACGTTTGTTCAAAGCCATGTTCGGCGAATAACGCTTCTGCAGCATTGAGGATCTTATCTTTGGTGGTGGCACGCTTCGCCATAATTTACCCATACATAGTTTAAAACATGCGTTTTAATTTATAGTATGTTCAAAGGCGGCGCAAGCGTTGCTACGCGGAGCTCGTATCCAATGGTTGAAAACTTTTCACCAATTGATCAACTGCTTGCATTTGCTGCAAATACGGTTCGAGCTTATTGAGCGGTAATGCGCAGGGACCATCACACAATGCCTCATCCGGGTTCGGATGCGCTTCAATAAAGAGTCCAGCGAGCCCCAATGCTAAGCCTGAGCGAGCCAGCACGGCTGCTTGAGCTCGACGACCATCGGCTGAGTCCGCACGGCCACCTGGACGTTGCAACGCATGCGTTGCATCGAACATCACCGGCGCCATCTGCTTCATGTCATCCATACCCAACATGTCGACGACTAGGTTGTTATAACCGAAACTACTGCCCCGCTCGCACAAAATGACATTGTAATTATCCGCCTCATTAAACTTCTTAATGATATGACGCATTTCGTGCGGCGCTAGGAATTGTGGCTTTTTGACGTTAATCACCGCACCCGTTTTTGCCATCGCAACCACCAAATCCGTCTGGCGTGCTAAAAATGCGGGAAGCTGAATAATATCAGCCACTTCAGCAACGGCCTGCGCTTGGTGTGGCTCATGCACGTCGGTAATGATGGGTACCTGAAACGTTGATTTTAGCTCTTCAAATATTGCCAAACCTTTGTCCAAGCCGGGGCCACGATAAGAGTGAATGGAGGAACGATTGGCTTTGTCGAACGATGCTTTGAACACATACGGAATACCCAAGCGTTGGGTGACCTCAACGTAATGTTCAGCAACACGCATCGCGAGATCACGCGATTCCAAGACATTCATGCCACCAAACAGCACAAATGGTAATTGATTCGCAATACTGACATTGCCGACTTTGATGACTTGCGTATTAATCACTCTACCATTCCTCTCGTTAACGATCGGTCTCTTAACCGACCGCGATGAGTCGTAACACTTGACCACAGAAGTACGCGACGTAAGTACCTACAGCATAGCCTAGCACAGCAAGCAGAACGCCAACCGATGCCAATGAAGGATGGAACGCTGACGCGACCACGGGTGCTGATGCTGCGCCCCCCACATTGGCTTGGCTTGCCACCGCCATGTAGAACGTCGGCGCTTTAATCAGTCGCGCAACGACCACAATCAGACCAGCATGGATAATCATCCAGATGGCACCTAGTACGAAATACTTGGGCACATCGGCAATAGCCGTAATGTCCATGGAGAGGCCAATACTTGCCACTAAGAAGTAAATCATGACGGAGCCGAGTTTTGACGCGCCCGCACCTTCTAACTTACGCACTCGCGTAAACGACAAGGCAATACCAACAGCAGTGGCCACCATAATGACCCACAAGAATTTGGCATCCAAACTCATTTGTTTGAGCGCTGGATAATTTTCACCGATATAAGGTGCAATCAGATCCGCTGCAAAGTGACCAATACCAGCCGCACCGAATGCCGCAGCGAGGATGAAAATATATTCAGGGACGCCAGCATTGCGCTTATGTTCTGCCTCATAGTGCTCAACACGCTGACGAATATCGTCAATAGCAGAGACATCAGCACCAAGATTCGCATCAATGCGTTTGTGATTTGCAGCCAAGTATAAGAGCACCGCCATCCAGATATTGGCGATAATGATATCGACCGTCACCATGGCCGAAAAAATATCATTGCCGACTTCATAGGTCTCTTTCATGGCTAACTGATTCGCACCACCGCCAATCCAACTTCCAGCAATGGTAGTCATGCCACGCCAAACGGCTTCTGGACCATCGACACCAATGAGTTCAGGAAATATCGCCGAACCAATCAATAAGGCAATGGGACCGCCAATGAGTATGCCGAAGGTTCCCACAAAAAAGAGGACAACAATACGCCAACCGAGCTTGGAAATCGCTTTTAAATCAAGACTCAACGTAAGCAGAACCAAACAGGCGGGTAACAAATAGGTTTTCACAACCTTGGCGACACCGGATGTCTCACCGTTGACGATATCGAAGGTATTCAGTAAGGAAGGAATGAAGTAACACAACAATAACGCTGGGACGACGCGATAGAACTTCTGCCAAAATGAATGCGAGCTATTCTGTGTGTAGAATACTGCCGCGAGTATTAGCGCCAGCAACCCAAGAACGATTCCCTCATTCGTAATCAATGCCGTATCCATGGATTCTCCTTATTATTATTCTTAACTGGGCAAACGCATGTCTTCGGCTCAGCCGCTCCGTCAGTGGAGTGTATGAACCGGCGCTGACCAGGTTTCAAGCTGTAAGCGCAACAATTGTGCGCTGGGGTCATCGGGGCATTGTTCGACAAAATACTGGTAGTCGTCAACAGCTGCCTGTTGGCAATCAAGTTCTTCCAACACATAACCGCGATCGCGAATTTCATAAGGATCATCGGGCAGCACAGTCAGTAACATATGTACCGTAGTCAACGCATTGGCGAACTCATGATCATTAATAAAAGCATGTTTCAACTCAGTCAGATAGCGCACCAGAATCGTCTTCTGCTCAGCACTTTCGAGCAAGTCCCAAGCGAAATCAATTTCGTGGTCGGTAACATCTTCAAAGCGCTCTTGTACTTGCTGATCTTCAAGCAACTCGCCATTCATAGGATCGACAAAATAGCTGCTCTCTCCATGATCAAAGCGCAACAAGGGGTAACCGGGAAAATCAACCAAATCTAACTGCAGACCCGCGTAAGCACAGGCTTCTTGTAATAGGATAGCCATACTTACGGGGAGTCCAGTGCGATAACTGATGACCCGATCCAATAAAATGCGTTTCGCACCAACCACAGGCTCAGGCGCATCACTAAAACCGAGCTCTAAATAAAATTGCTCCGTGATGCGTTCTAATTTGTCCAAGCCAACGAGCTCTCGATTCTCTTCCGAGAGTTCTCCAATAAGCTGATAGTAATCGGCAACATAAGTGTCGCTGTCACTATGAAACGTGCGACTGACCTCCCACAGGATTTCTATGGTTGGTAAAATCTCACGCTCAACATGCTGTAAATACGAAAACTGCATTCAATTCCTCATCCATACACCAGCGACTACTTTCTATTACCTGTTCACTATTCACTGTATTTAAATCAAAGCGGTTTTGCTGAACGCCACATGAACCAAGAACATGATCCACGCTAATGCGCCAACGAACCCAACATAACGAATCCAGGCAACAGTGGCTTTCATGGCGATTATGCCGAACACGATATAGCCCACTAGTCCGATTAATTTGTTCGTCAACCATGGGGTTTCCCACGGCCATTGTTGCCAATGCAACAGCAGTCCGACAATCGATAGCAATAACAACGTATCGATAATGTGCGGAACAATTTTCACCCACTTCTTGGCGGCCATGCTAGAACCTGTAGCACGCCAGAAAAAGCGAACCACAAATAATAACACACTTACAGCAACGATGGTGACATGGAGATGTTTCAATGCTTCGTATGGCATTTATGAATCCTTGGTTGGTGGTTGCATCCATAACTCGAGTTCGGGCTGTTGTGATACAGCATCTTCCCAGCAGTCTGGATAGTTGGTTTGGAGTAATTGAGCTAATGCCGTCAACGTCTGTTCACGGCTCTGTAATTGGGCTTCAACGCGGATAATATCGCGATACGACCGTAATGCCGACATGACGCATGTGAATAGTTTCTGAGAGGTCAGTTCGGTCTTCGATTTGTAATCATTGATATCATAATTCAGTACCACGGTGCGTTCAGGCGCTTGCCCGGGTTGTCCGGTGCGTAAAATGATCCGCGCTTTTTGATTGTGTGCCTCATCGCGAATGAACCGAGCGACCTGCAGACCGGCATCATCGGTATCCATGACCACATCCAACAGGACAATGGCGATATCCGGATGTTGCAGCACAAGCTCCTCTGCCTCGGCCCGCGTATGTGCACTCAGAAAATGCAGTCCACGGCCCTCGAAACTCAACTCCATCAGAGCCAGTCGAGTGACCGCATGGACTTCTCGTTCATCATCAACAATGAGTACCTTCCAACCGTCCGCGTTCGAGCGCCGAGGTGGTACAGGCTGATTGTCGATCTCATCGGCAAAGATAAAATCGTTGGACATAGTCCTTACCTCTTGGGCGACCACCTGGTCGCAATTTGTCCGCAGGATACGCGTTCCAGATTACCATAATCTCGGCGACTGTGAACCTGCTCAAAACCGTTCTTCACCAGCAGTTCACGGACGGCCTCAGCTTGCTGCCAGCCATGTTCGAGCGCCAGCCAACCGCCGGGTTCTAAAAAATCAGCGGCCTGCTCCACAATCACACGTAAATCAGCCAACCCAGCTTGTTCCGCAACCAATGCTGAGGCTGGCTCAAACCGCACATCACCCTGTGACAAGTGCGGATCTTCGGCATCAATGTAAGGTGGATTGCTGACGATCAGATCGAACTGTTGACCTGTTAATGCGGTAAACCAATGACTTTCCAGCACCTGAATAGGTAAGTTGAGGCGACGACTATTCGAGCGTGCTAAAGCTACTGCCGCAGGAACTCGGTCGACAGCCGTAACGTTCCACTCCGCTCGCTCAGACTTTAGAGCCAGTGCGATAGCTCCCGTACCCGTGCCTAAATCCAACACCCGTGCTCGCCGCGGTATCTCGAATTCCAGCGCAGTCTCGACCAGCACTTCAGTATCGGGACGAGGAATCAACGTAGTGTTGTTCACTTCGATATCCAGTGACCAAAATTCTCGCGTCCCCAGCAGGTATGCAATGGGTACGCCGCTTTTGCGGCGTTGTACCCAGCGTTGAAGTTGTTCGAGTTCCGCCGCTGACAATTCTTTATCAGGCCAGGTGTGAAGGTAGGTTCGAGAGCGTTGCAAAGCAGCAGCTACCAGCACTTCGGCATCAAGTTGCGGGCTGTCACTGTCTGTGAGTTCCGATCGTACCCATTGCAGCGCTGCTTGAATGATCATTGCTGTTCGGAGAGTGCCGCCAATTGGTCTGCGTGATGCTCCTGAACAATCGCATCCAGCAGCAAGTCCAACGCACCCCCCAGTACCTCATCAAGCCGATACAGAGTCAAATTGATACGATGATCGCTGACACGTCCTTGTGGATAATTATAGGTGCGGATGCGCTCTGAACGATCACCGCTGCCCACCAATGAACGTCGGGTCGATTGCTCCTGTTCACGGACTTTATCGACTTCAGCTTGATTCAAACGTGCTTGCAATACCGACATCGCTTTGGCGCGGTTTTTATGTTGCGAACGTTCATCCTGACACTCAACGACAAAACCTGACGGTATATGCGTAATTCGAATGGCTGAATCCGTCCGGTTAACGTGCTGACCACCGGCACCTGAGGCGCGATAGGTGTCAACCCGCAAATCGGCTGGATTGATCTCAACTGCCTCAGCTTCAGGCACTTCTGGCAACACCGCTACCGTGCAGGCCGAGGTATGAACGCGACCTTGTGATTCCGTTTCAGGTACACGCTGAACGCGATGTCCACCGGATTCAAACTTCATGCGACCATAAGCACCGTCGCCAGAAACATGGGCAATCACTTCTTTATAGCCACCATGCTCGCCGTCACTGGCACTAACAATACTGACTTTCCAGCCTTTCTGTTCCGCGTACCGGCTGTACATCCGGAACAGATCTCCGGCAAAAATAGCAGCTTCATCACCACCGGCCCCAGCTCGAATTTCGAGGTAGCACGGATGGTCATCATTGGGGTCACGCGGCAATAACAAAATTTGCAGTTCATGCTGCAAGGATTCTAATTGCTCTTGCGCAGATTCCAGCTCGATCTTCGCCATTTCACGAATTTCAGCATCATCCTCTTGCAACATCTCTTTGGCGCCAGCTTCATCGCGCTGTGCCCGTTGATAGGCTGTAAAACAATCCACCAGCGCTTCCAGTTGCGAATACTCTCGCGACAACGCTCGAAACTTCTCTTGATCACCAATAATTTGTGGATCACTGAGGAGTTGTTGGACTTCTTCATATCGTTCAAGCAACGCTTCAAGCTTGCGAACGATGGACGGATTCATCATGGAGTTAACCTATTTCGAGTCTTCTTGATTGAGTTGTTGGAGTACAGCTAAGGTTAAATAATCGCCACTTGCTCCGGCATCACGCAGGAGCTTGGTCGGTTGATGCAGGAATTGCTTGGTCAAGCGTTGGCTCAATTCCTCGAGCACCTCACTGGGATCTTTCCCAGCCTGCAACTGCGTACGAGCGCGAGCCAGTTGTTCGCTTGCCATTGCTTCCGTACGTTGCCGAAAATCACGGATCACATCCACTGAGTCGAGGCTACGCAACCATGCTACAAAACCGCCTGTCTGCTCTTTGATGATGGAGCGCGCTTCCGCAGCAGCGTCTTCCCGATTCTTCAAATTTTCTGTAATGATGCCCTGCAAGTCGTCGACCGTGTAGAGATAAGCATCATTTAAATCATTCACTTGCGCTTCAATATCGCGCGGTACCGCTAAGTCGATCAGCAACATCGGGCGGCGCTTGCGGCTCTTCAATGCAGATTCAATCAAGCCCTTACCAATAATTGGCAACGTGCTTGCTGTCGAACTAATCACGATATCCGCTTGCGGCAATAACTCCGGTAGTTCACCAAGCGTATACGCCTGGCCACCAAATGTTGTTGCGACAGCTTCGGCGCGGGCCAAGGTGCGATTCGCCACCAATAACCGAGCAACGCCCTGTTCTTTCAAATGCTGTGCCGCCAGTTCAGCGGTATCTCCCGCACCAACAAGAAGCACAGTCGCACGATCCAGTTCAGCAAAAATGTGTTTAGCCAGATTGACCGCAGCATAGGCAACCGAAACGGCATTTTCGCCGACTCGCGTTTCACTACGCACCGTTTTCGCAACTCGGAAGGTTTGCTGAAACAGGCGTTCCAACACACCACCCACGCTAGTTTGGTTCTTGGCGAACTGATACGCCTGCTTCACTTGTCCGAGTATTTGCGGCTCACCCAACACCAACGAGTCGAGACCACTGGCTACTGCCATCAAATGTTCAATCGCGGCATCATCTTCATAGCTGTAACTGTGGGCTTGTAATTGTTCAGCGCTGATTCCATGGTAACCCGCTAACCACCCCATGAGGAGGTCGCTAGACACGTTGCCATGACAATAGAGTTCTGTGCGGTTGCAGGTTGATAAAATGACCGCTTCTTGCACACCCGTGTCCGCGCGCAGGCGCGCCAGCGCCTGATGCAGTTGCTCAGGCGAGAAGGCGACACGTTCACGCAAATCGACCGAAGCCGTTTTATGGTTAACACCCAATGCAAAAATGGTCATAATATCGGGAAAAGACAAGCCCTTCGCTACTGCAAAACGGTGGTAATTGTACGTGAAACCCCGCATGATGGAAAGCAATCTAGCGCCGCGAACGAACTGGACAACCCGAATGAGAAAGTTGTGGATAGGCATATGGATACTGCTGGTTGCAGCCTGTACCAGTATTCCAGAGAGTGAAATGCTTGATTCGATTCCAGCAATCGATCGCACCGCTTATCAGCGGCATCAACAACATCTTCAAACGATTGAGTCATGGCGGCTGCAAGGTCAGATTGCATTGTTCAATCTGCGTGACGACTCACGTGATGCCGTATACATCGACTGGCGTTGGTCACCATCAGCAACCTCGATGCGTTTCTCTCACCCGCTGAAAGGCACGCTGGCCCGCCTCGAGCAAACCAGCGCCGGTGCAGTATTAATCGATGACGAACAAAACGAGTACCGGGCAGCCACTATGACAACCCTGTTGCAAACCTATTTTGGGATCTCAATTCCCGTTGATGCACTCCCGGGTGTTGTGTTGGGCAGATTACCGCAGCGTGCAAAGAACATTACCGTCGTCCGGCCCGGCTCAACTGACGATGTGGTCGTTTTATCCAGCTACGAGGTGATTGCTGATCAAGAATCTTGGCGAGCCGAATTATCACTCTTTACCGCAGTCAATACCGTTTATGTGCCAAGCAGTATTGAATTAAACGCGACAGACTGGCGCATCAAACTTCGCATCACGGATTGGTCGCTATGATGACACCTTTAACGTTACCCGCTCCAGCCAAGCTGAACCTGTTCTTACATGTGGTTGGGCGTCGTCCTGATGGTTACCATTCATTGCAAACGCTCTTTCAGTTCCTCGACTTCGGTGATTCACTGAATTTTACTCCAATCGCTGAAGCAAAAGTAAGTATTCAATGCAGCCAAACCGACTTGGCTGGGCCAACCAATCTCGTCAATCGAGCCGTCGCTTTGGTGCAAAATGAATTCCCAGAACATTGGCGCGGACTCCGTATCGACATCGATAAGCGCTTACCAACCGGCGGTGGCCTTGGTGGCGGCTCCTCTGATGCTGCAACCACATTGTTAGCGCTACGGCACTTTTGGCAACTACCCGTGAGTGTGGCTGAATTGGCTCGTTTGGGACTGCAACTTGGCGCCGACGTTCCGGTTTTTGTGCACGGCCAGGCGGCTTTTGCCGAGGGTGTTGGCGAGCAACTCATACCCTGTCAACCACCATCGCCTTGGTATTTGGTTATCCATCCCGGCGTGTCCGTTAGCACCCAGTCGATTTTTCAGCATCCTGACCTACCGCGTGATTCAGCACTGATTCAACCACAGCACTGGACTTGGGAAAACACCCGCAATGACTGCGAACAACTGGTCCGTCATTTGCATCCTGAAGTTGCCAACGCCCTCGACTGGTTGGTAGAATACGCGCCGTCACGGCTGACCGGTACCGGAGCCTGTATTTTCGGACGTTTTAACAGCCAGACCGCAGCAACGGATACGCTTGCACAACTGCCTGCACCATGGACAGGGTTTGTCGCCCGCGGGCTCAATGAATCTCCGGTCTGCTCGCTACTGCGGCAGGCTTCAACTGTGAACCTGACCAAACAATATTGAGGTTTAGTGTGCCTGATATGAAGCTTTTTGCTGGCAATGCCACGCCAGAACTCGCCCAGAAAATTGCCGACCGTTTATACATCAAGTTGGGTGACGCCAATGTAGGTCGCTTCAGCGACGGTGAAATCAGCGTTATGATTAATGAGAATGTCCGTGGTTCGGATGTCTTCATCATTCAATCGACCTGTGCTCCAACCAACGACAACCTCATGGAACTTATTGTGATGGTTGATGCGCTCCGTCGCGCTTCGGCGGGTCGTATCACCGCGGTGATGCCCTACTTCGGCTATGCGCGTCAAGACCGTCGCGTTCGCTCAGCTCGAGTGCCAATCACAGCAAAAGTTGTTGCCGACTTCTTGTCTAGCGTCGGTGTTGACCGTGTTTTGACGGTTGATCTCCATGCCGAGCAGATTCAAGGCTTCTTTGACGTTCCGGTCGACAACGTATTCGCAAGCCCGGTTTTGATGGAACATTTACGTCAGCAAGCATTCCACAATCCGGTTGTGGTCTCACCAGACATTGGTGGTGTGGTGCGTGCACGAGCTATCGCGAAACTACTCAACGATGTCGACCTTGCCATTATCGACAAACGCCGTCCGCGAGCGAATGAATCTCAAGTCATGCACATTATCGGTGACATCAACGACCGCGATTGTATTATTGTCGACGACATGATCGATACGGGCGGTACGCTTTGTAAAGCGGCAGATGCACTGAAAGCCAACGGCGCGCGCCGCGTCTTCGCCTATGCAACGCACCCCGTCTTTTCTGGGAATGCCGTCGAGAACATTCGTGACTCGCAAATTGATCAAGTCATCGTCACCGATAGTATTCCATTAAGCCAAGGTATGAAGGCATTGGATAAGGTGCATCAGTTGACTCTTAGTGGCATGTTGTCTGAAGCGCTACGCCGCGTCAGCAACGAAGAATCCATTTCTGCGATGTTTGAATATTAAGATTCAGATAACCATTCGGTTTTGAGCACAAATAGCTCACAACATATCTTGAAAATAAAGGGCGCGAGTGCTAGTATTTCGCGCCCTTTATTTATGGGGTTTTTAAATCTGTAAGTTCATGCCGAATCGTTGGTCGCGACGAGTCGGCTTATATCAATTAATTACCGCAGCGTTCAGTCGCGGTATTGGAGTGACGTTATGTCTACAATCGATTTTACTCTGCAGGCAGAGCTTCGCACTGACACAGGGAAAGGTGCGAGCCGCCGCCTGCGTCGCGAAGACAAAGTGCCGGCAATTATTTACGGTGGCAAAAAAGACGCCGTTTCTATTACTTTGCAACACAGCAAAGTGAACAATATGGCTGACTACGAAGCCTTCTATTCTCACATCCTCACGTTAGTGGTTGATGGCAAGAAGCAACAGGTGATTTTGAAAGACGTACAACGTCACCCGTTCAAGCCAAAATTGACTCACTTGGATTTCCAACGTGTTGAGAAAGGCCAGAAGTTACACACCAATGTGCCACTTCACTTCATCAATGAGAAATCATCGATTGGCGTGAAGACAGAAGGCGGTGTTGTAGTTCACCATATTGCTGACGTTGAAATTCACTGTTTGCCACAAGACTTACCAGAGTTCTTGGAAGTTGATGTTGCGAACATGCACTTGGGTGACACCTTGCACTTGACCGATCTTGCAGTACCTAAGGGTGTTGAATTGGTTGAGCTCACTAAAGGTGAAGATCACGACCAAGCAGTTGTCTCTATCGTCGCTCCACGCGTCGAGAAAGAGGAAACTGATGAAGAAGAAACTTCAGCAGAAGTTCCAACTACGAAAGAAACTGAAGCGAAAGCTGAAGACGACGACGCCGAATAAGGTTTCATGTCAACCATTCGCTTACTCGTGGGCCTGGGTAATCCAGGCCCCGAATATTCTCAAACTCGCCATAACGCCGGCTTTTGGCTGGTAGAAGCATACGCTCGTCAATACGCTGTTTCCTTGCAACCTGAATCTAAGTTTTTCGGTCACACTGCGCGAATCCAACGCGGTGCTCTCGATTTACGATTATTAATGCCGATGACCTATATGAATCGCAGTGGTCAAGGGGTTGCAGCACTCGCGAACTTCTACAAAATTAAGCCAGAAGAAATTTTGGTCGCTTATGACGAATTAGATTTACCACCCGGTACCGCCAAGCTCAAGACAGGTGGTGGCGCTGGTGGGCATAACGGTATTAAAGATATAATTGCGCAGCTCGGAAGTCCGGACTTTCATCGCTTACGCATTGGTATCGGTCATCCTGGCCACAAGAGCAAAGTCACTGGCTTTGTACTCGGTAAAGCACCTGCACTAGAGCAGAGTTGGATGGACGATACCATTGCGCAAGCGTGCCGCAGCGTTGATTTGCTCATTGAGCAAGACATGCGTGCGGCACAACAGCACCTTCACAGTTTTAAAGCACAGAGCGAGAGCTAATCATGGGATTCAAATGCGGCATAGTCGGCCTGCCTAACGTCGGTAAATCGACCCTTTTCAATGCACTAACGAAAGCAGGTATTGAGGCGGCTAACTTTCCATTCTGTACCATTGAACCCAATACGGGTGTCGTTGCCGTTCCTGACGAGCGACTGAATCAATTGGCTGAAATTGTGAATCCACAGCGAATCGTCCCCACAACCATGGAGTTTGTGGATATTGCGGGTTTGGTTGAAGGTGCTTCCAAAGGCGAAGGCCTAGGCAACAAATTCTTAGCGAACATTCGTGAAACCGATGCAATTGGTCATGTCGTGCGCTGCTTTGAGAACGACAATATCGTTCACGTGGCAGGTCGAGTCAGCCCATCTGCCGATATCGAGATTATTAACACCGAATTGGCTCTTGCTGATTTGGATAGTGTTGAGAAAGCCATTCATCGTCAAGGCAAGAAAGCAAAAGGTGGCGATAAACAAGCAGCTGCTGAAATAGCCGTTCTGCAGAAGCTATTACCTGCTCTCGAAAATGGCGATATGGCGCGTTCAGTAGCATTATCAGATGATGAGCGCGCAGTCATTCGCTCCTACAATTTATTGACTCTGAAGCCAACCATGTATATTGCCAACGTCAATGATGACGGCTTCGAAAATAATCCATACCTCGATGAAGTTCGCGCTATCGCGGCTAAAGAGGATGCGATTGTGGTTCCCGTTTGTGCCGAAATCGAATCGGAAATTGCCGAGCTAGACGAAGCTGAGAAAGCTGAATTTATGACAGATTTAGGCTTAACCGAACCAGGTTTGAATCGTGTTATTCGCGGTGGCTATCAACTGCTGAACCTACACACCTATTTCACCGCTGGCGTAAAAGAAGTGCGTGCATGGACCATTCCAATTGGCTCTACAGCACCTCAAGCAGCTGGAAAAATCCACACGGATTTCGAGAAAGGCTTCATCCGTGCCGTAGTCGTCGGATTTGATGATTATGTTCAGTATCGTGGTGAGCAAGGTGCGAAAGAAGCTGGTAAACGCCGTGAAGAAGGCAAAGAGTATATCGTCAAAGACGGCGACGTCATCCTGTTCCGGTTTAACGTCTGAAAACACAGTGAACAGGTAACAGTGAACAGCAAAGACTAAAAAGAGCGCTCTTTTTTGGCTTGGCCTTTTCTATTCACTGTTCACCATTCACTGTTCACTTTCTTTTAGTAACCAATACTGACGGCGATGAGTAGCGCTACCGCACAGGCTGCTAGCAGTTTCAGCATCAACGGCGCGACAAACTTAAACCAGCGCTCGTAGGGTACTCCAGCGAGGCCCAGAATCCCCATCAAGACCGGGTTCGTCGGTACGATCATATTCATCAAGCCATCACCCATCTGAAACGCCATAACGGCGACTTGTCGACCAATACCTGCAGCGTCAGCAATCGGAACCATAATCGGCATAGTCACAAATGCCTGCCCGCTTCCGGATGGGATAAAAAAGTTGAGCATGCTCTGGATGACGAGCATTGCCACCGCACCAAAGTGACCACCCAACGCTTCAACCGGCATTGATAAATAATAAATCACCGTATCCAACACTTGGCCCTGTTCCAAAATCATTGCAATAGAGCGAGCGAAGCCGATCAATAAGGCAGTTGCTGTCAGTTCTGCCGCACCTTCACTAAAACGTTGGGCAGCGTCGCCACTTGGCATTTTGGCGACAATCGCTGCAAACAAACCAAAACCAAGAAACAGCGCACTTAATTCAACCAGATACCAGCCATGTACTTTGATACCCCAGACGAGAACACCGAGTACGACAACGAACCCAGCGAGAATAATTTTGTGGCGATTGGTCAGTGCTGGATATTCGGCAACTGCCGTGCTGTCTTTAGACTGTATATCAGCGAGGAACGAAGCGGATGGATCAGCAGCTACACGTTTGGCGTAGCTGTATACGTGGTGGAACCCGATAGCGATGAAAAATGGCCACAATATCAGCCGATATTCTAATCCTGAGGCTGGTGGAACTTCCGCAATAGATTGCGCGATGAGCAAAGTAAACGGGTTAAACAAAGATAAGCCGTAACCAATACCGTAGCCGACGATGAGAATCCCCATCGCAGTAATCCCATCAAGCTTGAGCGCTCGACACAGGGCCACAAGCATCGCGACAAAAATGAGATATTCTTCAGCGACACCAATGAGCGCGGAGAATATACCGAAAGTCAGCATGCCACCGAGAATCAACCAGCCGGTCTTATCCGCAAATTTTTGCAGTAAGATTCCGATTACTGCGTCCAACATCCCAGTTGCTCGCAAAATCCCCATCACACCGCCAATCAGTAGCACAAAGAAAATTACTCCTTGGGCATCAGCTAATGCTTCTGGAATTACGAGTAGAAGTTGTAATGGACTCAGATAGTCAGCATCGTCTAGTTGCGAGTAACTACCTGGCACAACAGTAGTTTGGCCGATGTCATTGACAGTGCGTTCAAACTCGCCAGAAGGAATGAGCCAAGTCATGACTAAGGCGGCGATCATTAAATAGGCCATCAAGACCAGTGTGTGGGGTACCTTGATTCTCATCTATCTTCCCTGTTGTGATAATAGCTACGAACTATCAGTGAATGGTGAAAAGTGAACAGTTAACTGTTTACCGTTCACTATTTACTGTCAGTTTCATTAGAGGCCCACGACTTCGGGGTGCATTTCAGCCAACGCGGCAAGCAGCCGATTCTGAGTGGTCACCGGAACTTCTTCTTGTTCCATTGCGGTCATCAAGTCTTCGACTAAGGCGTTGAATTCTGCGCGGGTAATATTCATTCCCGTATGGACAGTCACCATATCTTCACCGGTGTATTCACAGGGTCCACCCGCAATCACACAAACCTGTTCGGTCAGCAGTCTATGCAAGCGCTCAATATCGGTTTTTTCGAAGTGATGAATAATACGATCGTCGCTCGCTATTTCAAGTACAAAGGTTTCCATCAGTTGGCTGATGCCAGCCTGTCCACCGAGTTCTTGGTAGAGTGAGTCATCGGCATGACTGGGAGCACTTACACACAGGAGCGCGACGGCAAATAAAATGCTTTTGATAGACATAGTCTCGATTCCTACTTAAAACGTTGCTTGCAAAGATAAATACCAACCCGTTTGATCAGCGAGACCAGCAATGGAATCGAGATCAGCATAAGCCGCGACCACACTCACCGATTTAGTCGGGAAATACGCGACAAAAATATCATACCAATCATGTTCTTCCGCAAAACCCAAGTTATCGGGTTTGGTCCGATATTCAGCGCCAACAGCCCAGTTTCTATTGATAAACATACCCACAGCAACTTCAGGTTGTAACTCGTAGTCATCGTTTTGGTCCCCCCCAAAGCCTAGCAACCCGATTTGATTCGCCTTGGTCGCTCGCAGTGTGATGTTGGCAAGCCACGTCCGATGAAACGGACCATCCAGCCAAACTTTGGCGGCGCTTAAATAATAATCCGTGCCCGAGTCACTTTGCGCGCCAACGGCCGAAGGCAACGCAAACGTGCGATTCCGCTTGTGCTGTAAACCCACGCTGAACTGGGGCAAATCACCATAGATTAAATCACCGGCGACACGGTATTTCACACCAAAGACGTCTTGTTTCAGCTCACCACCAATAGTGCTTAGGTCGAAGGTTTGCTTCGCTGCTGAGAGCTCAATTCTATTGTCATAACTCAGACTAACACCCAACACGCTTAACCGAAAATCATCAACACTGACTTCGGTGACCGCTGCAGTGGCGCCCCACTGCCCTTCTTCCGCGTAACTCGACAGTGTTGCCCACGGCACAATTCCACCACCTGCGCTGCCTTCAATGGAAGTAGCGCCACCCGTCGCGATGAATCGACCTTGATCCGCCACAGCGGGCATCGCAACGAGCGTTGCAGATACCAGCAAACTAGAGATGAGGAGGTTATGTCTCATGAGCTAATCCTTGTTGATAACGTCGTGTCCATTGTTCGAATTCAGTCGCGGTCAATGGCCGACTAAAATAAAATCCTTGCATAGTTTGACAGCCGAGCTGTTGTAACCAACGCCATGCAGCTTCATCTTCCACACCTTCAGCAACGGTTGTCAACTGCATATCTTTGGCCAGTGCCAGCGTCGAGCGCACTATCGTTTGGTCGGCTTGACTGTGTTCCAATTCACGAATAAATGAACGATCCAGTTTTAATTCGTCGACGGGCAGACGTTTCAGCTGCGCCAGCGAGGCATACCCCGTGCCATAGTCATCGATGGAAATCCGCATACCGCTGCTGCGCAATTCGGTCAGACGCTCAATAGCTTGTTCAATATCAGCCATAATCGCCGACTCGGTGACTTCTAAAGTCACCGATTCAGGTTTTAAGCCACGTTGTTCAATCAATCCACGAATAAATGCGGGTAAATCATCTTGCTGCAGATCAATCGCAGAAAGGTTGATCGCGACCATAAAGGGTAAGCCAGCCTCATGCCACATTTGTAGCTGGTCCAGTGCAGCAATACAGACCCATTGCGTAATGCGATGAATTTCGCCCGTTTGCTCAGCAAGTGGAATAAACTCATCCGGTCGAATAATACCAAATTCTGGGTGACGCCAACGGATCAGAGCTTCAGCACCAATGACCTCGCCTGAAGCCACATTTAATTTCGGCTGGAAGTGTAACTGTAGTTCTTGCTTATCAACGGCGTCAGGAAGCGCTTGGAGGATGCGTAGTCGATGCAGATAATCCTCATCCATACCCTCGCGGTACGCTAAAACCGGTACTTTTTGCTGCTTGGCCTGAGCGGCACACATTTGCATACGACGGACTAAGGTATCGAAGCTATCGCCATCATCGGGGAAACGCACGACGCCCGCGCGGAAATGCAATAAATAACGTGAGCCATTTAGATTGAATGGTTGCTCTAACTGGCTCATCAGCTTGATAACGAATTCGCGCCAGTTGTCGTCACGGATGTTCTCGGTAACCAGAATAAACTCATCGCCCGCCAATCGGGATAACCACCAAGCATCCGTCAATTGCTGTTGAAGACGCGTTGCGACCAACTGCAGAATTTGGTCACCAATGCGTTGCCCAAGCCGATCGTTCAGTTCTCGAAAGCGCGCAATATTGATCAGCACCATCACGCCCAATCCGCCGTCGGACAAACGTTCAGTCAGGCGCCGACCGAGTAATGAACGATTCGGTAAATCGGTCAGCAGGTCATACTCAGCTTGATGCACAATTTGCTCTTCACGCTTTGAAATGGCAACTCGCATGCCATCAAATACTTCACCTAAATGACCAAACTCATCGTCACGAGCTAAGCGAATGGGACTTTGATAGTCACCACGTTTTAATTGCTCTGCGGCATCACTTAATTGTGCGAGTGGCTGGTTGATTCGACGCGCTGTGATTCCAGCAAATACTAATGCCATGAGTAAGGTTGCTAAGCCAATCCCGATATATTGTTGGCGCAATACATTAAATTCCGAAGCCGCAGCCTCTCGGTCTGCACTAAAAATTAGAAAGACTTCTCGCTCACTTACATAGGTTAACTTTGCCGCATCCAGTTCCAACCAATGTGCTGCCAGACCTCGCTCATCTAGCCAATTCAACCATGGCTCCATACCCAAGCCAATAATAGGTGTAAGACTCAATTGCAATGATGGCTCGAGACTTGAGGCAATCAGTCTATTCGCGCCCATATCAACTAGCGTAATATCTGCATTCGTTAACTCTCGCAAGGTAGTTGCTAGTTCATCGTCAATGGCAAACCCTAAGGTTGCCCACGCAATTAAATCCGGCGACTGCACAGGCGCTGTGACCAACTGATACATAGTGTCATCAGCAAACACCAATACCGAGGTATTCATTTCTTCAGTGAGAATAGATAGTGGCGGGAGTAACTCTAAATCATGGGTTGCGGCAATTTCTGCACCGGATGGCGATTGCAGCACCATCAAATCAGTATTGATGCGTTGACCGTGATTGACCAGCGCCGAAATAATTGTGTCCTCATCACCACTAGCAACCGCTTCGCGAAAACCAAAGTCGTTCGTTAGCACCTCTGCGGCTTGCAGTAACTGCTCGCCACGCACCGCCATCAATTCGCCAAAGACCCGTTCGGATACCTCGAGCTCACGATTCACGGTTCGATCCGACTGATTGTTGGTCGCCAACCAAACGGCGACCAATGAAATGATCAAAGCGCCCCCAGCTAGGGTGGCGAACAATACAATAAGACGGCCGCGAAACGTTTTAATCATTAGCCACCTTTACGGCGATTAAAACGTTGCTGCAAAGGTGACAACTCAGGTGCTTCCTGACGTTGTACTGACACTGGCAGTTGCACAGTCAACTCCGTTGCAGCGTCGGTCAATTCACGCTGGTATTCCTCAGTAATGGCATCACTGAGTCCCGGATACCACAGTCGCAGCGTGGTCGAATCTGCTTTATCCCAATTCAACTGCGCTTGTCCTGCAGCGTTCGTGACTTGTGATTCCGCATAAGGGCTGACGTAAATGTAGGCGCGCATGTGGTCGTGAATATTGCAGCCTAAGACCACAATACCAGCCTCACTGAAATCGATAGTAGGTGCTTCGCGGTTTGAATAAAGCGGCAATTCAAAGGGTTTTGCGGCAGAAAATGAGTAGACTTGGTGTCGAATATTATCTGAATTTGGAAAACGAACCGTCGTTCCAGTTGGAACCGTCAATACAAATGGATTAAACAGCGTATCGACTTGGTCCATGATAGCGCCACTTGCCGGAGGTTGCTGAGACTGCCCTGTATCGACACTCACAACCGCGTCTGCTAACGGCTGACCTTGTTGATCAACGACAGTCACTGTCAGCGTTTGTGCGTTCACTATCGATATACTGGCCAGAATGAAACCGACCCATACAGTCGAGACTATTTGAAATTTCAGCATAGTGCCCCCATGCTCTGGTGAGAGATGCAATCTTGCGCATCAGCAAACTAGCTACATTTGTTGTACGCTCATTAGAGCAGATGCGATCGCAAGATTCCAATCATTTACAGGGGGAAGCAATGTCAAAATTTCGGACCGAAAGTGACAGTATGGGCACCATAGAAATACCAGCCACTGCACTATGGGGTGCACAAACAGAGCGTGCCCGACAAAACTTCCAGCTCAGCGGTTATCGCTTCCCTTCCGCATTCATCACGGCATTAGCTCGGGTAAAGTATGCGGCTGCCCATGCCAATGCTGAACTCGATGTAATTCAATCTGAGCAAGCCCGGGCGATTAAGACTGCTGCCGGGCAAATCATCGCCGGTCAACATCACGATCAGTTCCCGCTGGACATCTTTCAAACCGGCTCGGGTACCAGCACCAACATGAATATGAATGAGGTCATCAGCCAGCTCGCAAAAAATGCTGGTGCTGCAATCCATCCAAACGACCATGTAAATGCCAGTCAGAGCAGTAATGATGTCATTCCGACCACTATTTTAGTTAGCGTTGCGACGACACTGACTCAAGATTTGATTCCTGCATTGCAACATCTGAGAAGCGTCATTCAAACCAAAGCAGAGTCGGTGCAAGATGTCGTCAAAACAGGACGAACACATTTAATGGATGCGATGCCGATTACGCTGGCTCAGGAACTACTCGCTTGGGACTCGCAAATTGCGCATTGCCAAACGCAGCTAGAACAACAATTAGAGCTCGTATGCACATTGCCACAGGGGGGAACTGCAGTAGGTTCGGGCATCAATGCCGACCCGCAGTTTGGCGAACTCGTTTGTACCATACTGTCGCAAACCACAGGAATACCCTTCAAATCAGCTGAAAATAAATTTGCTGGTATAGCCGGCCAAGAAGTAAATCTGCTGGTGGCGGGTACCTTTAATAGTCTTGCTGCGGTACTGCTCAAAATGAGCAATGATTTGCGTTGGATGAATAGTGGTCCGCTCGCCGGTTTGGGCGAAATCAGTCTCACCGCATTGCAGCCTGGCAGCAGCATCATGCCGGGCAAAGTGAATCCCGTGATTCCTGAAGCGGTTGCAATGATCGCAGCGCACGTCACTGGCAACTATGGAGCCGTCAGCACCGCCGCACAACAAGGTAATTTCCAACTGAATGTGATGCTACCGCTGATCGCTCTGAAACAACTGGAGAGCATCGAATTACTCAGTAATGCGGCGCGGTCGCTGGCTGATCAGGCTATTGCAGATTTCAGCGTTAATCAGGAGCGGATCGATGAAGCCTTGGCACGAAATCCAATCCTTGTCACCGCACTGAACAGTCGTATCGGCTATGACCAAGCGGCCAAAATCGCTAAACAAGCGTATCAACAACAGCGTCCCATCATCGATGTCGCTGCGGAAATGACCGACATCCCGCGCACCGAGCTGGAGCAGCTGCTGGATCCCAAAAAGCTAACCAACAGCCAATAATAGTAAACGGTGAACAGTGAACAGTGAACAGATTTAAGATTTTCTATTCTCTGTTCACCATTCACTGTTCACTCATCAAAGGAGGTTTTATGCATATTTTGATCACAGGTGCCAACCGTGGCATCGGTCTTGCCCTCACGCGTCGCTATCTCGATCGTGGTGACCAAGTAACAGCCGTTTGCCGTAGCGCATCACCAGAACTGCGCGAATTAAACTGCAACGTTATCGAAGGCATTGATGTTACGGACAGTGACGCATTACAGAAGCTCAGCGCCGAGTTAAAAAACGCATCCATTGATGTGCTTATCAACAATGCAGGATTGTTGAACCGAGAATCGCTTGGTGACCTGAATGTCGAGTCCATCCGCAAGCAGTTCGATGTCAATGCCATCGGTCCATTATTGGTCACGGATGCATTACGGCCAAACCTTGGCAAAGGGAGCAAAGTTGCTCTGATCACCAGTCGTATGGGTTCTATGGCTGACAATGGTTCTGGGGCTTACTATGGCTATCGGATGAGTAAAGCTGCATTGAATGCAGCCGGTGTTTCACTAGCGAACGACCTTAAAGATTCAGGTATTGCAGTGGGACTGCTACATCCTGGTTTTGTGCAAACCGAGATGGTCAATAATGCTGGTGATATCAGCGCCGATGAGGCAGCCAAGCGACTGGTAGACCGCATCGATGAACTGACACTCAAAAACACCGGCTCATTTCGCCATAGCAATGGTGAAACTTTACCGTTTTAAGGTTTCACCGTTGATAAAATAATCAATTATTCGCTTTTTTGAGCAATCGCACGTGAGACGCGGTTATTTTGCGAAAAAGAGGTTGACGCTGCGCCCCCTGATTTGCATAATACGCGCCGCACTCACAGAGCGCAGTTTGTGATGTTTTTGATATGGCTACGTAGCTCAGCTGGTTAGAGCACAGCACTCATAATGCTGGGGTCGCAAGTTCGAATCTCGCCGTAGCCACCATTCAAAAAGCCCTTTGGGCGGACGTGGTGGAATTGGTAGACACGCTGGATTTAGGTTCCAGTGCCTCACGGCGTGAGAGTTCAAGTCTCTCCGTCCGCACCAACTCAAACTGATAGGCGATTAACACCAGTTGGGGTATAGCCAAGCGGTAAGGCAGCGGGTTTTGATCCCGCCATTCCCAGGTTCAAATCCTGGTACCCCAGCCATTCGCCATTCTCTTCTTGATGCACCCAGTGTTGGGGTATAGCCAAGCGGTAAGGCAGCGGGTTTTGATCCCGCCATTCCCAGGTTCAAATCCTGGTACCCCAGCCATTTTTACCTCTGCTTGTTGCGGGGGTGGCGGAATTGGTAGACGCACTAGCTTCAGGTGCTAGCGAGCGCAAGCTCGTGGGGGTTCAAGTCCCCCCCTCCGCACCACTTATGGTGGTGATCAACAAGCAAACAAAGAACCGCTCACGCGGTTTTTTTGTACCCGAAGCTCCCTCTTCGCCAGGTTTTATCTCACTATTTACCGTTCACTATTCACTGTCAGTTGTATCCCGTCGCTAGTTCGATCAGCTTTCGTTTCAGCGGTGTCACCTGTTCCAGCACTTTCATTCCGCTCGCTATTGCCAGTCTTGGTAGCAGATGTTGACTACTGAAGCCGAAGTGAATCATATCCATCGCTCGCATCATGCGCTGATTGGCTGAGAACCGTTGTTGACTATATTCCGTGAACGCTCGCTCAAGAGTATCTGGGCTGGCACCTTGCAAGGCTTGCACCAATGCCTGAACGTCGGCGAAACCAAGATTGACACCTTGTCCAGCCAACGGGTGAATACTGTGTGCTGCATCACCAACTAATACCGCACAACCATGGGCGTGGTAGCGCAAGGCTCGTTGTCGGCGCAATGGGAAGTGTCCCCACTGTTGCAACTGAAAATCTCCAATGTGCGAGCGGAATTGTGTTTCTAGTCGCTGTTTGACTTCGCTTTCAGTTTGGGGGTGTTGTCCTTGCGGTGCGTAATCAATTAAGCAAGCTTGATGAGTAGTCAGTGGCAGTAAAGCATACGGCCCCGAATGGCGGAATACTTCCCATGTTGCAGCGGGAATCTCTTGCTCTGTGGTCACATTGGCAAGCAAACAGCGCATGTCATAATCCCAGCCGCGTTGGCCAATACCAGCCAACCGCGCTACCGACGACTGCGCACCGTCCGCTCCAACGACCAGGTCAAAAGCCATGATGTCACCATCAACAGTGCGTAACTGCCGCTGGTTCCAATCAATCGATTCCACCGTAGTTTGAGTCTGCAGCGTGACTGCCGACTCTGCTTGCAGGCGATGCCACAATGCATGCTGCAAAGCGAGGTTTTCAATCATCGCACCAAGAGTTGGCACCGCTATATCTGCAGCATTAAATTCGAGTCGTTGACCATCTACGGACTGCACAGCCAAACTGGAATAGCTGCAGATCTTTTCAGCAGAAACGCTAGCCAAAACACCCAATGCGTCTAACCAGTCTAAGTTGGCGCGATGCACAGATGAAATGCGAATATCCCACTGTTCTGTTGGCGTCGACTCTAAGGGCGAAGCACCAGCTTCAATTACCGTAACCTGATGCCCTGCACGCGCTAGCGCTAGCGCACTTGCAGCACCCACCATGCCACCGCCCACAACAATAATCTGCATGCCTGTCACCCAATTAACCAGCGAGTTTCCCTCGCATAATAAAGAATACCGCTCCTAAAATACACAAGCCTGCCCACAAGTAGTCGAGCGTCAGTTTTTCTTTGAGATAAAATATCGCAAACGGCACGAATACGGTCAGTGTGATCGCTTCTTGCAGTATCTTCAGTTGCGCGACAGTCATGACCTCATAACCAATACGATTCGCTGGTACTTGCAGCAGGTATTCAAACAAGGCAATACCCCAACTTAAAAATGCCGCGATAACCCATGGCTTTTCTGCCATGCTTTTCAAATGCGCGTACCAAGCAAACGTCATGAAAACATTGCTCAAAGTTAGCAACGTTATCGTGATAATATATCGATTCATCAGTGTTTCTCTTCGACAAGGCTGTTATGGACACCCCACAACGCTCGGTGGTGATTGCATCAGTGCTCGTGCTCAGCGCAGAACTTTGTTTTGCGGGTGTGAGTGCGTTGGTGAAATATTTGAGCACCGATTTACCCTCCGAACAACTCGTATTTTTCCGTAGTTTAATGGCGTTTGTCGTACTCTTACCCTGGATTTGGCGCAAAGGAACATCAGCATTCCGCACGCAAGCGTGGCGTTTCCATCTCACGCGAGGCATAGCGGGCGTGGTGGCTATGTACCTATTCTTCTACGCCATTGCCCATATACCGCTAGCACAAGCAACCTTGGTTTTACTCTTATCACCGTTCCTCATTCCAGTGATTGGCAAGTTTTGGTTGAAAGAGTATGTCAGTCGGCAAACATGGTTGGCGATTGCTATCGGCTTTGTCGGTGTGTATTTGTTCTTAAATCCAACCGCAGCTGAATTATCGCCTGTTATTTGGATAGCCTTTATTGCAGCAGTGCTTGCCGCTTACACCAAGACCTTGATCCGCAAAATGTCCGCTACCGAGTCCTCGAGTAAAATCGTGTTTTACTTTTCACTGCTGGCAACGGTTATCTCCGCCATTCCTTTACTGTGGCGCGGCGAATCCATCGCCAACACGCACTGGATAGCCATTCTGTTGATGGGCGCCTTAGCAGTGATTGGTCAGCTGGCCATGACACGCGCATACTCCCTAGCGCCAGCAGCAAGGGTCGGAGTATTTACTTACAGTTCGGTGATCTTTGCGTCCTTGATGGGCTATTGGTTCTGGGATGAACCTATTACCTGGTTCATGCTCGCCGGCGCTATTGTGATCACACTCGCAGGTTACTTGGCCTTGCGCTCACGCCGCAAAGCAGAAATATAGGGTAAAGTTGGCAGTTGAGTGCGGTTCAGGCTAAAATAGCGTCCCTTTGAAGTTCTCCAGCTTGTAGTCAAAATTTGAGTGGCCAAAACGATGAGTAAGAAGTTATATATCAAAACTTGGGGTTGTCAGATGAATGAGTATGATTCAGCCAAAATGGCCGACCTACTCCATGCAACTCACGGTTATGATGTCGCAGCAGAACCAGAAGATGCGGATCTGATCTTGCTTAATACCTGCTCCATCCGAGAGAAAGCACAGGAAAAAGTGTTTCATCAATTGGGCCGGTGGAAAACCCTCAAAGACAAAAACCCGAATTTAGTGATTGGTGTGGGCGGTTGCGTTGCCTCTCAGGAAGGCGAACACATTCGTGATCGCGCTCCCTACGTTGATATCGTCTTTGGCCCGCAAACACTGCACCGCCTGCCAGAAATGGTGAAGCAAGTCCAAACCGACCACCAACCTATGGTCGATATCTCGTTTCCAGAAATTGAGAAGTTTGACCGGTTGCCAGAGCCAAAAGCGGATGGTCCATCGGCCTTTGTTTCTATCATGGAAGGCTGCAGTAAATATTGTACGTTCTGTGTCGTTCCCTATACTCGTGGCGAAGAAGTCAGTCGTCCAGTAGACGATGTCCTCTACGAAATTGCACAACTGGCTGAACAGGGCGTGCGCGAGGTGAATTTACTTGGGCAAAACGTCAACGCTTATCGCGGTGAATCATTTGATGGCGGCATTTGTCGTTTCTCGGAGCTCCTGCATCTCGTTGCGGCGATTGATGGCATCGACCGGATCCGCTACACCACCTCACATCCAGTCGAATTTACTGACGATATTATCGAAGCCTATGCCACCATCCCAGAATTGGTGAATCATCTGCATTTACCCGTTCAAAGCGGCGCGGACCGCATCCTGACGTTGATGAAGCGCGGCCATACTGCGCTGGAATATAAATCACAGATCCGTAAGTTGCGTAAAATTCGTCCTGATATCGCCATGTCGTCAGACTTCATCATTGGCTTTCCCGGTGAGAGCAATGAAGAGTTTGAGCAGACCATGGACCTGATTCAGGCTATCGATTTTGATATGAGTTTCAGCTTTATCTACAGTGCGCGCCCAGGTACACCAGCAGCAGATTTGCCCGACGATGTCACCGAAGCCACTAAGAAACAACGCCTACAGCTGCTGCAACAGCGTTTGAACCAGCAAGCACTGAATCATGCTCGTCGCATGGTCGGCACCGAACAACGTATTCTAGTCACAGGCCCATCGAAAAAAGATCTGATGGAAATGAGTGGTCGTACCGAGAATAATCGCGTGGTCAACTTCGTCGGTTCTCCAGATATGATCGGAACCTTTGTAGACGTGCGTATAACGGATGTTTACGCAAACTCGCTGCGCGGCGATGTCATTCGACGTGAGCACGACATGGGGTTACGTGTTGATACTGCTCCGCAAACTATTTTGTCTCGACAAGCCGTGCAACAACCTGACGAACTAGGTGTAGCCACCTTTGTTCCCGGTTCCGCAAAGTCGAGTCATCTGTCCTAACTAATTTGAGGTTTCATTGAGTCCTGCTATTACTACACAAGATGTAAACTTAGAGCCCGTCGATTCGCGGCGTCTTGCCGATTTGTGCGGGCCTTTTGACGAAAACCTAAAACATATAGAGCGTCGTTTAGGTGTCGAAATCTCTTACCGCCAAAACCACTTTCGCCTATTAGGCCCGCGGCATACCGTTGAAGCTGCCGCGAAGTTGCTTCGCGACCTTTACGTCGAAACAGCCACTGTGAAAGGTGAAGATAGCGCGGTTTCTCCACAAGATGTGCATTTAGCCATTCAAGAAGCGAATGTGCTGGAGCAGGATGACAGTATCGATCCTGCCGCCGAAAAAATGACGCACATCAAAACTAAACGCGGCCTCATCAAACCACGCAACCTCAATCAAGCGGCCTATGTGCGCGCTATTTTGAGCCATGATGTGAGCTTCGGTGTGGGTCCTGCGGGAACCGGCAAAACTTATTTAGCGGTTGCCTGCGCTGTCGACGCGCTTGAGCGACAAGAAATCCGCCGTATCTTACTAACCCGTCCAGCTGTTGAGGCCGGCGAAAAGTTAGGCTTCTTGCCAGGCGATTTAGCGCAAAAAGTTGATCCCTATTTACGCCCTTTGTACGACGCCTTGTTTGAGATGTTGGGCTTCGAGAAGGTCGAAAAGCTAATTGAGAGAAATGTGATTGAAGTGGCGCCGTTAGCCTACATGCGCGGACGCACGCTCAACGATGCCTTCATTATCCTTGATGAAAGCCAAAACACGACTTGTGAACAAATGAAAATGTTCCTGACTCGGATTGGATTTAATTCACGTGCGGTCATTACTGGTGACATCACTCAGGTTGATTTGCCGCGTGGACAGAAATCTGGACTCCGACACGTCATCGAAGTACTTAAAGACGTTGAAGCCGTTCATTTCACCTTTTTCCAAGCCGGTGACGTGGTGCGTCATCCGGTGGTGCAACGTATCGTGCAAGCCTACGATCAATTTGACGAGCGCAACGCATGATCGAACTCGACCTGCAATGCGCCTCAGAGGCGAAACTGCCGAAATTCGACGAATTCGAACGGTGGGTGACAGCCGCCTATCGAGCTGCCGAGCAAGATAGTCCCGCCGAATTAACTATTCGCGTGGTCGATGCTGCCGAAGCGCAAGAGCTCAATCAAACCTATCGGCAACGCGATTACGCAACCAATGTTCTGTCGTTTCCATTTGAAGCGCCAGTGGAGATGCCAGTTCAATTACTCGGTGATTTAGTCATCTGCGCGCCAGTTGTTGAGCAAGAGGCTCGCGAGCAGAACAAAGACCCGGTGAGCCACTGGGCGCATATGGTTGTACATGGAACCTTGCATTTGCTAGGTTATGACCATATAAACGATGCTGACGCGGATACGATGGAGGCGCTCGAAACGACCATCCTAGCAACGCTCGGATTTGCCGACCCTTACATAGACCGCACGGATGAAATGAATCGTGTTTGATAAAAACCGGAGTTACACACACTCATGAGCGATGACCATCCTCACTCTACCAACGGCTCTTCACGTAAAACATGGGCAAATAAATTGCTTCAACTGTTTACCGGAGAGCCGAATAGCCGCGAAGAATTGGTTGATCTAATCCAAGATGCCGAAGAACGTGATCTGATCGACAATGACACCAAAGAGATGATTGAAGGGGTTCTCGATGTCGCCGAACTGAAAGTGCGCGATATCATGGTACCGCGGTCGCAAATGGTGACTATCGATATCAATCAGAACGTCGATTCATTTTTACCTATCGTGATTGATTCTCAGCACAGCCGCTATCCGGTTGTCAGTGAAAATAAAGACCATATTGAAGGCATTCTCCTCGCCAAAGATCTGCTCCCGTACGGTTTCGGAATGGCTGATGACGAGTTCACCCTGAATAAAGTCATACGTCCAGCGGTAATAGTGCCTGAAGGCAAGCGTGTAGACGTTTTGCTCAAAGAGTTTCGCGAGCAACGTTATCATATGGCGATAGTTGTCGATGAATACGGTGGTGTATCTGGACTCGTTACCATTGAAGATATTCTTGAAGAAATTGTCGGTGAAATTGAAGACGAAACCGATATCAATGAAGACAATAAGGCCGATATCCGTCGCATTAACAAATCACGCTACTCCGTCAAAGCGCTGACCACCATTGAAGACTTCAATGATTATTTTGACACCCACTTTGGTGATGAAGAATACGACACCATTGGCGGCATGGTTGCGCATGGTTTTGGTCACTTACCACAACTCGGTGAAGAGCTTTCACTCGGTGGAATCATCTTCAAAGTGACAGCGGCTGATAAACGTCGTATACAACAGCTACAAGTGACGATTCCAGAGCCTCAATCCTCTACCGACGCGGACTAATGAAGACGCTTTTCAACAAGACTATGACTGCTGGTTGGTCACGACTGGCGGCGCTACTTAGCGGCGCTCTGCTTGTCTTTGCTTATGCTCCCTTTCAGCAATCTTGGATGGTCATCCCAGTTCTGACTTTTCTGCTGTGGCTAGGTCGAGATAGCTCACCCCGCCGCGCTTGGCAATTGGGGTACTTATTCGGCATCGGCTGGTTCAGCGCTGGATTGAGTTGGATCTATGTCAGTATCGATACCTTCGGTGGTTTACCGATTGTCGCTACTATAGCCGTGCTTGCTGTATTATTTGTGTACTTAAGCTTATTTCCGGCTCTGGCGTTGTGGGCTTGGCGCTCTGCCGCCGCCCGTGGCTGGCCTTACGCAATCTGGTTAGTTCCGTTGTTCTGGTATCTCGCAGAGTGGTTACGTGGCTCGCTTCTGACCGGGTTCCCGTGGCTCGACTTGGGTTACACGCAGACAGACAGTTACCTCGGCCAGTATGCCTCATGGTTCGGTGGAACAGGCGTTGCCGTTCTGCTGTGGTACTGCGCAGTCACCATTTTTGAATACCTGCGGACTCAGCAAAAACGCTATGCTGGCGGTGCAATTGGCTTACTCGCTCTACCCTTCTTATTACCTTGGTTACATCCAATAGAACGCACAGAGGGTGAAGCCGATGTGTTGCTCGTGCAAGGTAATATTGCCCAGTCGAGTAAGTGGAACCCCGATCAACATTGGCCAAGCCTGATGACGTATCTGGACCTGAGCCGTCCCAATTACGCCGCGCATGACATCATTGTCTGGCCGGAGTCAGCGGTTACTATGCCTGAACCATATACCGACGACGTGCTGGAGAACATTCATAAAGCACTCGTTCAATCAGATACTGCACTGATTACCGGCATTCTCGATTATCGTCAGTTTGACTATTACAATAGCCTCATCGCACTGGGTGTCGATGGTGCTGATGATGTTGAAGAAGCCTATCATCACGGTCATAGCAATCGGTATGAGAAGTACCAGCTGCTTCCCATCGGTGAATTTGTGCCGTTTGAGGACATTCTTCGTCCATTGGCTCCGCTATTTGACCTTCCCATGTCATCGTTCAGCCGCGGGGACTATCAACAAACCAACCTTCGTGCCAAAGGCTTTTCGCTAAGCGCTGCTATTTGCTATGAAATTGCGTTTCCGCGGCAAGTCCGCGCCAATTTAACCGCAACCACTGACTTCCTCCTTACCGTCAGTAATGACACTTGGTTTGGTGCATCCCACGGCCCCGCGCAGCATATGCAAATTGCTCGTATGCGCGCACTAGAATTGGGCCGCCCGCTGTTGCGCGCAACCAACAATGGCATCAGTGCGTTAGTCGATGAAACCGGCCGCGAAATCGCTCGCGCTCCACAATTTGAAGAAGCCACCGTCAGTGCCGCTGTGCCGGTGGTGACTGGAACCACACTCTATGCACGCTGGGGTGAGTGGCTCGCCTTGTGGCTAGCAGCCTGTGGCGCAATTATCGGGCTGATCAGCATAGTCAAACGCCGCCAAAATCAGTAAACTGTTGACCTAGCCGTCCTTCAACTCTTATGAATGCGTGGAACTTATTATGGAAAATATAATTGCAGCCGCTATTTTTGCAGTGCTTGTTGCCGCAGGTACGCTTGGTGTGAGCAGTATTGGAATGTTCATTTTTCATCGTAACCCAGACCAGCCTGAAGCTCAGCAACGCGAGCGTTTTGAGTATGGCTTTTTCGGTCTAGCGGGTATCGTGGTGATGCTACTCATGTGGTACGCCCTGTAATTCAGCGATTCTTCATCGCTTTGCCATCCTTTGATTAGTGTCCAGTGTGACGACACACAATAACCATCGAGTCAGGAATAGACATGTCGACAGCATTGCCCGAACAGTATGATCCAGCCATCATCGAACCAGCCGTCCAACGTCGTTGGGAGCAGGACCAGGTGTTTTCTGTTCAAGAAGATCCGAACCAAGAAAAATTTTATTGCCTCAGTATGTTCCCCTACCCCAGTGGTAAACTTCACATGGGACATGTGCGCAATTACACCTTAGGTGATGTGGTCTCGCGGTTTCAGCGCATGCAAGGCAAAAACGTCCTCCAGCCGATGGGCTGGGATGCGTTTGGTCTGCCAGCGGAAAATGCGGCGATTGCAAATCAAACAGCACCGGCAAAGTGGACGTATCAAAATATTGACTATATGCGTCAGCAGCTGAAGTCCTTGGGCTTTGGTTATGACTGGTCTCGTGAAATCGCAACCTGTACTCCGGAATACTACCGTTGGGAGCAATGGTTTTTCACCAAGCTCTACGAAAAGGGTTTGGTCTACAAAAAGAATGCGACGGTCAACTGGGATCCAGTCGACCAGACTGTACTTGCGAATGAGCAAGTAATTGATGGGCGTGGCTGGCGTTCTGGTGCGAAAGTTGAATTGAAGGAAATTCCGCAGTGGTTTATCAAAATCACGGCCTACGCAGACGAATTATTGAATGACCTCGATACCTTAGATGGTTGGCCTGAACAGGTCAAAACCATGCAAAAGAACTGGATTGGTCGTTCTGAGGGGGTCGAAATTGACTTCTCAGTTGCGGCATCAGACCAGTTACTCACCGTTTACACGACGCGTCCTGACACTCTGTTTGGCGTAACTTACATGGCTGTAGCTGCTCAGCATCCGCTCGCGCAACAGGCGGCACAGACGCAACCTGAATTAGCTTCATTCATCGACACCATCAAAAACACGAAGATGGCAGAAGCTGAACTCGCCACTGCTGAGAAAGTGGGCATGGACACTGGTATTCGCGCCGTTCATCCACTCACCGGTGAATTCATTCCGGTCTGGGTCGCTAACTTTGTCTTGATGGATTATGGCTCAGGCGCAGTAATGGCGGTGCCGGGACATGATGAGCGTGACTGGGAATTCGCAACCAAGTACAACCTGCCGATTCAGCAAGTGATTGAGCCCAGCACAGGCAATGCGGATCTCTCACAAGCGGCCATTACCGAGAAAGGCACCACGATTAACTCAGGAGCTTACTCGGGGTTAAGCAGTGCCGACGCCTTTGAGCAAATTGCCGACTATCTGAGCGAGCAAGGCATTGGCCGCCGCCAGGTGAACTATCGTCTGCGTGATTGGGGTGTCTCGCGCCAACGTTATTGGGGTGCACCTATCCCCATGTTGAATTTACCGAATGGTGAATCAGTACCAGTTCCTGCTGAAGATCTGCCGGTTCGATTGCCGGAAGATGTTGTCATGTCAGGCAATACCTCACCATTGAAAGAGAATCCGGAGTGGCGTCAAACGACCTATCAAGGTCAGCCCGCGGAGCATGAAACCGATACCTTTGATACTTTCATGGAATCATCTTGGTACTACGCACGCTATTGCAGTGCGAACTTCCATGACGGTATGTTAGATCCGAAACAAGCCAACTATTGGCTCCCTGTGGACCAATATATTGGTGGTATTGAGCACGCAATCTTGCATCTGCTCTACTCACGCTTTTTCCATAAACTATTGCGAGACACCGGTTTAGTTGAATCTTCTGAGCCATTCAAACGCTTGTTGACGCAAGGCATGGTGCTAGCCGACTGTTACTATCGTGAAGATGCGAACGGTGGCCAGACGTGGTTCTCGCCATTGGATGTCGAATTTGAGCGCGATGAGAAAGGCAAAATCATCAATCCTCGTTTGCGCAGCGATGGCCAGCCAGTGATCTATGGCGGCATGACTAAAATGTCGAAGTCGAAGAATAATGGTATCGACCCGCAGGTCATGATTGATAAATACGGCGCTGATACCGTCCGCTTGTTTATGATGTTTGCCGCGCCTCCCGAAGCCACTCTTGAGTGGTCAGATTCAGGTGTCGAAGGCGCACAACGGTTTTTGCGTAGGGTCTGGCGCTTAACGCTCGATCTTAAAGCCGCTCAAGCCAATGGTATGTCACAAGATTGGACACAGTTGAACGACGCGCAACAAGGGCTGCGCCGCGAAGTGCACCGTACTATTCAGAAAGTAACCGATGACATGGGCAGACGGCAGAATTTTAATACTGCTATCGCTGCTATCATGGAACTCTTAAACCGCTTACAGAAGGCCGATCTCACTCAGCCGTTGGAATGTGGCATTGTCGCCGAGGCCGTTGACGCTATCGTCCTCATGCTCGCGCCAGTCACTCCGCACTTAAGTGAAGCGCTGTGGCAAGCTTTAGGGCATGAATCCGATGTCGTATTTGCAGCTTGGCCACACTGCGACGAATCGGCCTTGGTCGAATCGAATGTGCTGATTGTCGTGCAAGTGAATGGTAAGGTACGTGGTAAAGTCACCGTGCCAGCTGCGGCATCGCAAGATGATGTGATTCAGGTCGCATTAGCGGATGAAAACGTGACACGATTCCTTGAAGGCGTCACGGTTCGTAAGCAAATCTATGTGCCAGGCAAACTGCTGAACATCGTTGCCAATTAATCACTAGAGAGCATCATATTGTCATGAAAAAACAGCTAGCAACGCTACCATCACTCGTACGATGGATGACTCTTGGACTAGCCGCACTGGTAATCACCAGTTGCGGTTTCCAGTTGCGTGATAGTTATCAACTGCCAACGCAACTGGAAACTGTTTATATTCAAGCAGAACCTTTTAGTGAATTTGCAGAGATTTTGGCATCAAGACTGCAACTCGCTGGTGCACAGCTCGACGAGCAACCCCGGCAAACCGTCATTCAGCTAGTACGCGATAGCCTCGACCGCCGCACATTATCATTGTCCAGCAGTGGCCAAGTGGCTGAATACGAGCTCATTTATACGGTCGAGTATGTGCTGCACAACGGTCCTCAAACCAGTATTCCGCTACAGGTAGAAGTGTTCCGAGACTATCAAGATGATCCTAACTTTGCGCTGGCGAAAACTCGCGAACGTGAAGTATTGGTCACTGAAATGCGCGAGGACGCAGCGCGTCAAATACTGCGCCAAATTTCCGCACAACTCACTCCATAAACTGAGTTCAAAATGGCTACCGTGAATGCGCAACAACTGAATGATGTCCTCGCAAGTCGCGGTCTGCCACCGATTATTTGTATTTTTGGTGACACTCCCCTACTCGTCGACGATGCGGTTCAGTCTATTCGTAACTATGCCAAGTCACAGGGGATCCATGAGCGCCAGCGCCTCGTTCAAGACGCCCAGTTTGATTGGAGTCAGATTTTAGCCTCTGGGGCTAGTATGAGTCTGTTTTCCGAACTACGTCTGGTTGAACTCGAATTACCCGATGCGAAACCTGGGCGAGAGGGAGGTGATGCTCTGCGTAGTTATGCCGAGCAACCCAATGTTGACCAGATTTTCGTTGTTCTTGGGCCAAAATTAAAACAAGAACAACTCAAGGCAAAGTGGTATCAAGTTTTAACTCGTGACGCGCTTGTTGTTGCCGCCAATGCGCCTGATCGAGCTGCCTTGCCGCGTTTCATTGATGCCCGCGCCCGGCGCTATCAGCTTGAGCTGGATCGCGAAGCACTCAACTTATTAGCGGACTGGTACGAAGGCAATCTACTGGCACTCGACCAAGAACTCCAAAAATTGGCACTGATGGGCCTGCCGCAACCGCTCAACCTCGCAACGGTTCGGCAAAGTAGTCAGGACCAAAGTCGGTTTAGCGTCTTTGCGTTGCAAGAAGCTCTACTGCATGGCCAAGTCGATGATGCCCTCCATCGTTTGCATCGATTGTTTGAAGAGGATGTCGAAATCGCCATTCTGAACTGGATGTTCCAACGTGAATGGCAAACGGTTCACGCCTTGCAACAAGCTTTAGGGCGAGGTGAATCGATTGGACAGGCAGCTCGCGCGCTCCCCATTTGGAAGAATCAAGAAGCTGCTTATCATCAAGTCGCCCAGCGTCTGCAAGGACAACACCGTGCGATTATAGATGTCCTGAAACGACTTGAATTTGCATTCAAACGTGACAGCGGTGAGGATTATAAAACGCTCGCAACCCACTTTATCTTGCTGTGGTGTTTGCCTGATCGTGTCACTCGGTTGTCGCTGGCATGACCGACTCGACGCCAACGTGTGGAAAATTACGCCTCATCTTTGGCGGGACTTTTGACCCCATCCACTGGGGACATCTGCGGCCAGCTCTCAATGCTTTGACCTGGTTACAAGCTGATGAATTGCGGCTACTGCCAAGTGCTCAACCCCCTCATCGCGATTACCCTGGAGCAACTGCCGCGCAGCGACTGACGATGACCCAGTTAGCCGCAGCTGCATTCCCACAGGTCCATGCGGATGATTGGGAGCTGCAGCAGGACCGTCCGTCCTACACAGTACAAACACTCGCAGAACTCAAACAACGTTGGCCTCACGATATACTCGTATTTCTATTGGGCGACGACGCCATTGCCAAACTGAATGGCTGGCACCAATGGCAGGCTCTCCTCGACCATGCACATTTTGCGATATTATCGCGACCCGATCAGGCAGCTGACTGGCAACCGGAGGTCACCGACTTCTTCGCCGATCGTTGGTTGACCGAGCCTGCAGAGCTGCGCCAAGCCGCCCAAGGTTGTGCGATTCGTGTTGCGAATGACACCTATCCCATTGCCGCGACCACAGTACGTCATCGAATTCAGCAACAACTTCCATGGGAGTCGCTAGTGCCGCCTGCTGTAGCTGCTTTTATTCAAACAGAAGGCTTGTATCGTTAGCTGCTTTTCGGGACTTAAACGTGATAAACTGCGCGAACTTTCGACCTATGGAGATTATTTCTTTTGCAAGCTGAACAATTACGCGATTTTGTTATCGAAAAGATAGAAGAGTTAAAAGGCCGCGACATTCGTGTGCTCGACGTTATGGAACAAACTGATGTCGCTGAATACATGATCGTCTGTTCAGGCAGCTCCAAAACACATGTTCGCAGTATTGCTAATCATGTTGCTACGGAATCTAAGCATCATGGTGTAGCGCCACTCGGCGTTGAAGGAAACGAACATTCGGAGTGGGTACTGGTTGATTTAGGCGATGTGATTGTTCATGTCATGCAAGAGCCTATCCGTGACTTTTACGAATTAGAGAAACTTTGGGGCCGTAAATAATGCGTATTCAGCTGATCGCAGTCGGACAAAAAATGCCTGACTGGGTCAGCACTGGTTTTGTAACCTACGCCAAACGACTTCCGCCCGAATGTGCTTTAGAACTCATTGAGATTGCCGCGGGTAAACGTGGTAAAAATGCTGATGTCGCTCGCATCGTCAAACAAGAAGGCGATGCCATGTTGGCCGCCTGTGGCAAAGGCAATCGAATTGTCACTCTCGAAGTAACGGGTAAAGCTTTAACAACACCCCAGTTAGCACAAAGACTTGATGCATGGCAAATGGACGGGCGCGATGTGAGCTTGTTGGTTGGTGGTCCAGAAGGACTGTCTGCAGACTGCACAGCCGCTGCTGAAGAACGTTGGTCACTATCGCCACTAACACTGCCGCATCCCATGGTTCGGGTGATTCTAGCAGAAAGCTTGTATCGTGCTTGGAGTGTCAACGCAAACCATCCTTATCATCGCGAATAGACATGAGATCAAGAAACCGACAAACCATCAGAGACAGCCATGCTGAAGCCGCACTGTTTAATCGTCGTGTCGGTTTCGCCATGTTTGTGGTCGTCGTCGTGTTTAGTGTCTTGCTCTACAACATGTACACGTTACAGGTTGTCCAACATGAATCCTTTCAAACCCGTTCAAATGACAACCGGATCCGCGTGGTCCCAATAGCACCGAACCGCGGACTTATCTACGACCGCAATGGTATTTTGCTCGCTGAAAACCGCCCAGTATTGAGTTTGGAAATAACGCCCGAACGCGTCCAAAATCTTGAAGACACACTGCAACGACTGCAGCAACTGCTTGATCTTGATGATGAATCGGTGAGCGATTTTTATACGGCACAAAAACGTGAACGCCGGTTCCGCTCCGTGATCTTTCTCGACAGTTTGAACGAAGAGCAAATTGCACGCTTTGCGGTGCGACAACATGAATTCCCTGGCGTCAGTCTCGAAGCGCGACTGGTTCGTCATTACCCCTACGCAGATGCGCTCACACACGCACTGGGCTACGTCGCCAAGATTAATCGGAACGATGTGATTGAGCTCCGGGAACAAGGCGTTCAAGCTAACTATGCAGCCACGCGCACCATCGGTAAGCTTGGGGTCGAGGGCTTTTATGAAGAACAATTGCATGGCACCGTTGGTTATCAGCAAGTAGAAGTTGATATTCACGGTCGTATGCTACGCACGCTCAGTATTGAGCCACCTATTCCGGGACAAGATCTGTACCTCGAAATCGATTTACCTCTGCAACTCAAAGTCGACGAATTGTTAGGTGATCAGCGTGGCTCGATCATTGTTATGGATCCACGAGATGGCGGTATTCTCGCCATGGTGAGTAAGCCCAGTTATAACCCTAACTGGTTTGCGCAAGGCATCTCTGTCGCTCAGTATCAAAGTTTATTGCAGTCGCGACATTCGCCACTGTTAAATCGCACCACCCAAGGCGGCTATCCGCCTGCCTCAACCATCAAGCCACAGCTTGCGATTGTCGGTCTCGAAGAACAAATCATCACACCTGAGACCAAAATTTGGGATCCAGGTTGGTTCCAAATCAAAGGCGTGGACCATCGCTACCGAGATTGGTTGTCATGGGGGCACGGGTGGGTGAATGTGACCGATGCTATCGTCGAAAGTTGCGATACATTTTATTATGACCTCGCGCTAAAACTCGGTATTGATACCATATCCGAACACATGACACAGTATGGCTTTGGCGAGTATACGGGTATTGATATCGCGGAAGAAACCGCTGCGGTTATGCCCTCACGAGGCTGGAAACGCGCTCGCTTTAATCAACCTTGGTATGCGGGTGAAACCGTATCCATTGGCATTGGTCAAAGTTATTGGACCTCGACACCCATGCAACTCGCTGTTGCCACTTCAGTCGTAGCGAATCGAGGGCAACGTCCGGTGCCGCGGTTACTAGGTGAGATTGGCGACGGGGATATTCGGCTTCCTGCCGTTGTGGAAGAGCGTCCGCCAGTCATCTTGAATAATCCTGAAAACTGGGAGATCGCGCGCGATGCAATGACCAAAGTGGTCACGTCGATTAAAGGTACTGCACGCACTGCGTTTAAAGATGCTACCTACACGTCCGCTGGAAAAACTGGTACTGCGCAAGTTATCGGTATCGCGCAAGATGCCGAATATGATGCAGAAAGCATTGCAGAAGAATATCGCGATAATGCCATGTACGTTGGCTACGCTCCGCATGACAATCCGGAAATTGTGATTGTGCTCGCGGTTGAGAACGCTGGTGGTGGCGGTAGTGTCGCCGCACCATTAGCCAGAAAAGTCATGGACTTCTATTTTAGTCAGGTAAATACCCTTGCAAACAACCGCTGAACGAGAAAGAAATCCTTGGTTACAACGCTTCCACATTGATGGACCGTTGTTTGCGGCACTGTTGGTATTAGCCGTGGTATCACTGGTGACCGTGTATTCGGCCAGTGGTCAGAATATGGCCATGTTGGAACGTCAGGTCATGCGTATTGGTGTGGCCTTTGTCGCCATGTTGTTTATTGCGCAGATCCCACTATCAGCGATACAGCGCTGGTCGCTCCCACTTTTTGCTGCTGGTCTGGCACTATTGCTGGCCGTGCTGTTGTTCGGTGAATCCAGTAAAGGCGCACAGCGTTGGCTGAATATTGGTGTCGCCACGATTCAACCGTCTGAACTCATGAAGCTTGCGGTGCCGATGACCATCGCTTGGTTTATTGCTGAACAAGGTATTCCGCCACGTAAACGACGTCTGCTCGCAGCGATGATATTGTTGCTGGTACCTACGTTAATGATTGCCAAGCAACCTGACTTAGGAACCTCACTCCTGATTGCCAGCTCGGGCATTTTTGTGTTGTTTTTGGCGGGTCCTAGTTGGCGCTTGATTACAGCATTTATCGTCGGTATCGGTTCTTTTATTCCAGTACTCTGGATCTTTTTGATGCGCGACTATCAACGGCAGCGCGTTCTGACCTTGCTGAATCCAGAGAGCGACCCGCTGGGAAGTGGCTATCAAATCATTCAATCAAAGATTGCCATTGGTTCCGGTGGTGTAGAAGGAAAAGGTTGGCTTGAAGGCACGCAATCACAACTCGAATTTTTGCCAGAACGTCACACCGACTTTATCTTTGCAGTATTTGCCGAAGAATTCGGTTTGGTCGGCGTGATTGGATTGTTGCTGTTGTACAGCTTCATCATCTTCCGCGGCCTACAAATTGCGATGCGGGCACAGCAAATCTATCAAAAATTACTTGCTGGCAGTCTTATTTTGACCTTTTTCGTCTATGTCATGGTCAATATCGGCATGGTTTCAGGATTATTGCCGGTGGTAGGTGTGCCGTTGCCTCTGATCAGTTATGGTGGCACCTCCATGGTGACACTACTCGCCGGATTTGGTTTATTAATGGCTATCGCCACCAACCAACGACTGGTGATGCACAACTGAAGACTAGTGAATAGTGAATAGTTAGCAGTGAATAGTTAATAGATAAAAGTGAACAGGAAAAAAGGGAGTGAGCAGAGTGTTTTCTGTTCACTATTCACTGTTCACTATTTACCAATTTGGGGGGGGAGTATGTTTGCTTATTTGATGGCTTTAGCCATATCTACACCGGTCACTGCAGACCGTGATGCGTTTATTGATGAGATGGTGAATCAGCACCAGTTCGATCGTGCTGAGGTCACTGCTGTGCTTGACCGTGCGGAGCTCAATCAAGAGGTTTTGGATGCGATTCAACGCCCTTGGGAAGCGAAGCCTTGGCACCAATATTACCCTATTTTCCTGACCGAAAAGCGTTTAGCTGCGGGATTAAAGTTTTGGCAGCAGCATGCGGATACGTTAGCGCGTGCTGAGGCTGAATTTGGTGTGCCAGCAGCCGTCATCGTAGCGATTATCGGCGTTGAAACGTTCTACGGTGAATACAAAGGCAAGTATCCCGTGCTGGATGCGCTGTACACGCTAGGCTTCCACTACCCGCCGCGGGCTAAGTTCTTCCGCTCTGAGTTACAAGAATACCTATTGCTCACCCGTGAAGAGAAACTCGATCTCGATGAACTCAAAGGCTCTTATGCCGGAGCTATGGGGTATGGTCAGTTTATTTCTTCGTCCTATCGCTATTACGCGATTGATTTTGATGGCGATGGCGTTCGCGATTTATTGTCCAACCCTGTTGATGCGATTGGTAGTGTCGCCAACTACTTTGCTCGTCATGGTTGGCAAGCCGGGCAAACCGTCGCGGTCGAGTTGCCGGATTCCAGCGCGCATGCTGACTTAGTGACAACAGGAATGAAACCGGAACAAACGATTGCGGCGTTGCAAGAACAAGGACTTCAGCTGCCGCAAGGTGCAGCGCTCGACGCTACGCAACTGGCAAAAGTATTTGCCTTTGACCAGCCCGACAGCGTTGACTATTGGCTAGGTTTGCAAAATTTTTACGTGATCACGCGTTACAATCATAGCCCGCTTTATGCCATGGTTGTGCACCAATTCAGTGAGCAGTTAGCCCGTAATTATCATGACCAAGAATCTTTCCTTGAATAAAAGCCGCCAACTCATTGTGGTCGGCTTGGTGTGTACTTTGTTGGCTTGTTCAAGTAAGCCTGCAGGTCGCTATAGTCAGCAACATGACAGTATTCCAACGCGTCTGCCCACGGCTGCCGAATTGCTGGAGCCGACACCGAAGACTCTGCCGCCCAGCAGACAAGGCAATCGCACCTATGAACTTTTTGGTCGCACCTGGGAAGTGATGGGAGATGCGCGAGGATATACCGAAACAGGCACAGCGTCGTGGTATGGCGAAAAGTTTCACGGACATCTCACCTCAAATGGTGAAATTTATGACATGTACGCTATGAGCGCAGCGCATAAGACGCTGCCGCTGCCGACGTATGTGCGGGTGACGAACCTCAACAACAACAAGAGTGTTGTCGTCCGAGTCAATGATCGGGGTCCATTCCATGGTGACCGCATCATAGATTTGTCCTATGTGGCGGCCTATAAACTTGGTTTCTTAGCGAATGGTACGGCACCGGTTCAGATTGAAGCTTTGCATCCTGCGGTCGATAATCAAGAGCTCACGACGACCACTCCGATTGCTGCGGCCTCGACACAACAGTTCTATATTCAGGTGCATTCGGGACGTGATTTATCGCGATTAACCGCAGCTGCGCAGCAACTGACCGAAATTTATCAGGTTCCTGCAACTACCCAACCAAACAACGGTCTACATCGAGTAGTTCTTGGACCTTTTGCAGAAGCGCAGACTGACCGCCTTCTGCAGCAACTGAAAGCCGATGGTTATGCCGACGTTTTTCGCGTTTCTGCCGAGTAAGGCTCTGCCTTAACGCTTGAAACGTGGTAGGATCGCAGCCGTTTTAAACATTACGACAATAAAGAGATTGGAGCCCATGCATCGTCTGCTAAAGCAATTCGTCACCACATTCACTTTGGCCGCTATATTTGCCTCTGCGGCGCACGCTGCAATAGTCCCACCTGCCCCCACCATTAATGCCCGCGGTTATATCCTCTTGGATTACGACACAGGTACTGTATTGGTTGAAGGCAATGCGGACGAGCAACTGGCACCGGCAAGCCTCACTAAAATGATGACCAGTTATATTATTGGTCGTGAAATGCAGGCTGGTCGAATTTCGAATGATGATCTAGTGACCGTCAGCGAAAATGCGTGGGCTAAAAATTATCCTGATTCTTCAAAGATGTTTATTGAAGTAGGCAAACAGGTCAGCGTAGCCGACCTCAACCGCGGAATCGTGATTTCCTCTGGTAATGATGCCTGTGTGGCGATGGCAGAGCATATTGCCGGTTCTGAGGATGCCTTTGCCGACCTCATGAATACCTATGCTGTCGAACTCGGTCTCTCTGGCTCCAACTTTACCAATAGCCACGGTCTGCCTGACCCTGATCAATATACCACCGCCCGTGACATGGCGAATTTAGGTATGGCTCTGATCCGTGATGTGCCAGAAGAATATGCTTTGTATGCCGAGCAGTCGTTTACCTACAACAATATCAAGCAATACAACCGCAATTCATTGTTGTGGGATCGCAGCATGAATGTCGATGGCATCAAAACCGGTCACACCGAAGAAGCAGGCTACAGCTTAGTCACTTCGGCTACTGAGGGTGATATGCGGTTGGTTGCTGTAGTCATGGGCACCAGTAGCGAGCAAGCGCGTAAAGTTGAAAGCAAAAAGCTATTGAACTACGGCTTTCGTTATTTCGAGACGGTAACGGCTTACCAAGCTGGTGAGAGTTTTGTCGACCATCGTATTTGGGGTGGTGAGAGCGATACCATTGCTCTTGGTGTCGCCGATGAAATCGTCGTTACAATTCCACGCGGTCAACGCGATAATCTAAAAGCAAATTTCGAGCTTAGCCAAGAATTGGAAGCACCTATGGCTGCAGGCATGCAAGTGGGTACAGTGTACTTGCAATTAGATGGCAAAGACCTCGCCAGCTTTCCACTGGTGACGCTGAGCGCTGTCGAAGAAGGTGGTATGTTCAAACAACTCATGGATTGGGCAACGCGCAAGTTTAGCGAAGAATAATGCATGGCAGGGACTGTTTATTTAAATGGTCAGTGGTTACCCGCCGCACAAGCACAAGTCTCGGTCTTTGACCGAGGCTTTTTGTTTGCGGATGGCGTTTATGAGGTCATTCCCGTGCATGGCAGCCGTTCGTTAGAATTGATGATATAATTATGGGCTCTGGTGGTTGTGGACCTATCACTCAGCAGTTGGCTGAGGCGTTCCACAACAGTAAACGTCACCACATGGGGATGCAGTAATGGAAAAAACCCGATTTGATGAACTGGTCGAGTTCCCCTGCCACTTTACTTTTAAAGTGATGGGCGTAGCGACCCCGGAATTACCTGACAAGGTTGTTGCGGTAGCGAAAGCGCATGCACCGCATGACGACTATGCCCCGAGCGTGAAGCCTAGTAGCAAGGGCAATTATCATTCTGTTTCGATTCGGATCCGCGTCGAAAGTCAGACTCACATTGAAACCGTCTATCGTGCACTCAGCGATATTGACGAAGTTCGCTATGTCCTCTGAGCCTTCAGTCGCCACTTCATTAACTATTCGCCATCTTGGCAGGCAGCCCTACGAACCAGTTTGGGCGGCCATGCAGCGGTATACCGATGAGCGAACTGATGCGAGTACCGACGAACTCTGGGTACTTGAGCACGAACCGGTATTTACCCAAGGTCAAGCCGGCAAAGCTGAACACCTGCTTGCTCCTGGTGATATCCCAGTCGTGAAGGTCGATCGGGGTGGTCAAGTGACCTATCATGGTCCTGGTCAGCTAGTTGTGTATTTTCTCCTCGATATTCGCCGTCTAAAGATCGGTGTTCGGCAATTAGTTTCACACATCGAGGAAACCATCGTCGATATGATGGCGAGTTATGGCGTCAATGCCGCTGCTCGTCCTGATGCCCCAGGCGTTTATGTTAATAATGAAAAACTTTGTTCGCTCGGATTGCGTATTAGAAAAGGTTGTTCTTTTCACGGTCTCGCGCTGAATGTGGACATGGATTTATCACCTTTTTTACGCATCAACCCCTGTGGTTATGCAGGCATGCAAATGGTCCAATGCCGTGAACTTAATGGACCACAAACCGTTGCCGAAGCTGCGGAAAAAGTAACGCAATTGTTCGCGCAACGGATCGGTTATACTGCCATTCAAAATTGTACAGGATTTAGCAACGCTTATGTCAAAGCCAGTGAGAGTTGAACCCGGAGTTAAACTACGCGATGCCGATAAAATGGCATTGATTCCGGTCAAAGTAGTTCCAACTGAGCGCGATCAAATGCTTCGCAAGCCCGAGTGGTTGAAAGTGAAGCTGCCGGCATCAACGCAACGCATTGATGAAATTAAGCAGGCCATGCGCAAGCATGGATTGCACTCTGTGTGTGAGGAGGCCTCGTGCCCGAACTTGCCAGAATGTTTCAATCATGGCACGGCGACCTTCATGATTTTGGGCGCTATTTGTACGCGTCGGTGTCCATTTTGCGATGTCGCACATGGTCGCCCACTCGCCCCTGATCCAGATGAAGCAGTGAAGCTCGGTCAGACCATTCGCGATATGAAAGTGAAATATGTGGTCGTGACTTCGGTGGATCGTGATGATCTCCGCGACGGCGGTGCCCAGCACTTCGCTGATTGTATTCGTGAAATCAGAGCACACACACCAAGCATCCAAGTTGAGGTGTTAGTTCCGGATTTTCGTGGTCGCATGGATATCGCTCTCGACATCCTCACCGGCGAAGCGCCTGATGTGTTTAATCACAACTTAGAAACGGTACCGCGCATGTACAAGGCAGCGCGTCCAGGTGCGAACTACCAATGGTCACTGGATTTATTGCAGCGCTACAAAGCGGCTCGACCAGACATTCGCACCAAGTCAGGGTTAATGGTTGGACTCGGTGAAACCAATGAAGAAATTCTTGATGTCATGCGCGACTTAAGAGCGCATGATGTTGATATGTTGACGATTGGCCAATACTTACAGCCAAGTCGTCACCATTTGCCGGTGACACGTTATGTGACGCCAGCGGAGTTTGAGATGTTTCGTGAAGAGGGTGAAGCAATGGGCTTCACTCATATCGCGAGCGGTCCATTGGTCCGTTCGTCTTATCATGCCGACCTACAAGCGGCAGGCAAGGAGGTTAAATGAGTACCTTGATTTGGTGTTTATTAATAGCTGGTTTATTGCCGATTGCTGCGAAAGCCCCAGTCGTTTACTTTCAAAACCGAGATAAAGGGTACGATAATCGTCACCCGCGGGCTCAACAAGCTCGTTTGACCGGTGCTGGAGCACGCGCGGTAGCTGGGCATTACAATGCCTATGAAGCCTTCCCTCTGTATGCAGCAGCTATTCTGCTAGTTATCGCGACTGAGCAAGTCACCACCACGAATATTACCTTGGCCATGGGTTTTATTGGCCTTCGCGTGGTCTATCATGTGCTCTATTTGGCGAACTTTGACAAGCTACGCAGCCTCATTTGGTTATTTGCGCTGCTCTGTCCGGTCATCATGATTGCTCAAACCGCAACCGCCGTTGCAACCCTCCCGTAAAACTGTATTCAGTAGAGCGCAGCTTATTGTTGCGCTCTGCGAATCAGCTCCAAATACAATTCAGGCCAGCGATTGGTATCGTGGTACTGCATTGCAGTAAAGAAACCGACTGGGCGCCAAGCATAGCCCTCAGCATGCGCACAGGTATTGATACTGTGTAAGCCCACTTGCTGACTATTACGAGTACCTAACCGCCAACGCCCGTCACTCTGCGGTACGCCAAGTTGTTGCCAACTCGAAACGGCATCGCGCCATGGCAGCTCAGCCCAAAGCGTTTGTAATTCAAGCGCCGACAACACTTCTCTCTCGGTCACGACCACATTTAAACTATTGCCACTGTAACGTCCTGCACAAAAGTTTTGCGCAAGACTTGGACTCATTGCATATTCATCCACTAATCCTAGCCAATGGCCAATTTCATGGGCCATCAGCATGACATCAGCTCGCTCTGGCAGCATCAGTACTCGCGGATCCACGCTGGCAATAAAGCTTCCACGAAACACAATGTGTTGTGAGGCTGCTTCACTAGGTAACAACGGTAAAGTACAGCGTTGGCGCTGACGAGCCCCTTCAATATCACAGTCTAATTCTAGTGTTGGATAGCGTTTCACTTGGAGACACGGCGTAAACTCGGACAAGGGATGGTTTTGCCAATCCTGTAACAGCTCAGCATAGAAATGGTCATCCGCCTCATGGGGCGGAATCCATATCTGAATTGGATTCGAACAGGAAGATTCCACATACGATGCTAATGGATCGAGGAGCTGTGCAGGCAACCATTGTTGGTGCCACTCCGTTCGGTCAAACGGCAATTGCCATGGCGGCTGTGTGGACGCAGCAAGTGCTGGGGCAACCCACATAAAACAAAGCGCAGTAATAAAACGCTGCAAGCAGGACATCAGAATAGGCACCTACGCAGAGGTTGAAGCAGACGAACGCTGACTTTTTAATTCAATTGCTCGTTGTGATCGTAAGATTTCAACTTCAGCAAATCGGTGCTCAAGGAACATGAATACATTGGTGCTCATCGCTAAACGAAAATAGACCATCGCAGTAGCATGCTCGCCCTGCTGTTGTTTCAACTTGCCGAGATAGAAATAGGTTTCGCACATTCGCTCGGCCATCGTCTCGTCAGCACCCAGATTGCGAGTCGCATACCGATCGATGAAATCTTGTTCTTTGACCACGCCGAGCATTAAATCAGTGAGCACCCAGCCCCATTCTGTGGTTCCATGACGCACACGATTCTGTGCGAGATGAGTACGCGCAGCCTCGATATCCACTTCGAGCTCGGCGAGATACAGCCAAATGGCTCGATAAGGATCTTCGGGTGCGCGATCATAAAACAACTTAAAATCATCGACCGCTAGGTCAAACCGCCCATCATAATAAGCTGTGACACCTCGATTAAGGTGCGCGTATGGATGTTCTGGGTCGAGTTCTAACGCCGCTTCTAGAGCTTCATACGCAAATTCAAACTCTTCAATTTGCGAGTAGTGAATACCCAAATAATTATAGGCATCGGCTAAGCGCGGGTCATAATCGAGGGCATGGTTGAAATCAATTCGTGCTAGGGCTAACAAGCCCAGCGCATCGTGTAATGAGCCACGACGATAGAGTAATTGCGCTTTATTTTCCGCATCGAGCTCGAGATCATGTGCCAACACTTCATTGAGCTTGGCAATTTCAAGTTGATACCGAATATCGGCTTGCTGCGGCGTGACCACCATCAAGTTTGCAAGAATTTTCGACTGTTCGCTGGTTGGTGCCAAAGCACACCCTTGCAGTAATGCTAGAACACCGAGCAACCAGCCCCACTGACTTCGCATGCGTGTTTCCTTTTCATTGTCGTCTCGCCATCATAACGCAAGCGGCCCAAAAAAAGAAAAGGAGCCAGCGGCTCCTTTTCAAACTTTTTGTAAGCAAAGACAATTATTCGTCGTCAGCTTGCTCGGTTGGCGCTTCCGCAGCTGGAGCTGGTTCCGCTGCTGGCTTATCAGCAACTTCTTTCATGCTCAAACGGACACGACCTTGACGGTCAATTTCTAATACCTTAACCGGCACTGTATCTCCAACTTTCAGATACTCATTCACATCATTCACACGCTCTTCAGCGATTTGTGAAATATGAACCAAGCCATCTTTACCCGGTAAAATAGTCACAAATGCGCCGAAATCGACGATGCGAGCAACTTTACCTTGGTAGATACGACCAACTTCGACATCAGCGGTAATTTCTTCGATACGCGCAATGGCAGCGTCAGCAGAAGCTTGGTCTGTTGCAGCGATACGAACAGTACCGTCATCGTTGATTTCGATATTAGTGTTGGTTGATTCAGTCAGTTCACGAATGACCGCGCCACCTTTACCAATTACGTCACGAATCTTGTCTGGGTTAATTTTCATGGTGTGATAACGTGGCGCATAGTTCGATAACTCAGTGCGTGCACCAGAAATCGCTTCGTCCATCACTTTCAAAATGTGTAAGCGAGCGGCTTTAGCTTGCTCCAACGCTTTTTCCATGATTTCACGAGTAATACCGTCAATTTTGATGTCCATCTGCAATGCAGTGACACCATCAACGCTACCCGCTACTTTAAAGTCCATGTCACCTAAGTGATCTTCGTCACCCAAGATGTCCGATAGTACGACGTATTCATCGCCTTCTTTCACCAAGCCCATGGCAATACCAGCAACCGATGCTTTAATCGGAACACCAGCATCCATCAACGCTAACGAGGCACCACAAACAGAAGCCATAGAGCTAGAGCCGTTTGATTCAGTGATCTCAGATACCACGCGAATGGTGTACGGGAATTCTTCTTGTGATGGCATAACCGCTTGCACACCGCGCTTCGCTAATCGGCCATGGCCAATTTCACGACGTTTTGGTGAACCGACCATACCGGTTTCGCCAACACAGTATGGAGGGAAGTTATAATGCATCATAAAGCGGCTATTGGCGCTGCCTGCAATGTCATCAATAATTTGTGCGTCACGCTCAGTACCTAAAGTAGCCGTGACTAACGCTTGCGTTTCACCACGGGTGAATACTGCAGAACCGTGTACGCGTGGTAACAAACCTGTCGCAATGTGCAATGCACGAACCATATCAACATCACGACCATCAATACGCTTCTCGCCAGCAATAATGCGGCGGCGTACGACTTCACTTTCTAGGCCATGGAAAATGTCGCCGATTTCTTTCGCTGACAACGTTTCATCAGCGGCAGTCAGTTGCTCAACGACGCTTGCTTTCAATTCTGAAATTTTCGCGTAACGCTCTGCTTTCTCAGTAATCAAATAAGCATCACCGATACCTGCTTCTGACACTTCACGAACTTTCGCAATCAACGCATCGTTTTTCGCTGGAGCAGTCCATTCCCACTTCGGTTTGCCAGCTTCAGCAGCAAACTCGTTGATAGCGGTGATCACGCCTTGCATTTGCTCGTGACCGTAAACGACCGCGCCTAACATGGCGTCTTCGCTCAACATCTCAGCTTCTGATTCAACCATCAATACGGCACCGGCAGTACCAGCAACCACTAAATCAAGTTTCGAGACTTCCAACTCATCGCGAGTCGGGTTTAAGACATACTCACCATCCACAACACCCACACGTGCAGCACCGATTGGACCTGCAAACGGCACGCCGGAAATAGCTAATGCTGCAGACGTACCAATCAAGGCAACGATGTCTGGAGATACTTGTGGATTGACCGAGATAACCGTCGCTACAACCTGAACTTCGTTGTTGAAGCCTTCAGGGAATAGTGGACGGATTGGACGGTCGATGAGACGACAAGTCAGTGTTTCGTTTTCTGATGGGCGGCCTTCACGTTTGAAAAAGCCACCTGGAATTTTACCCGCAGCGTAGGTACGCTCTTGATAATTCACGGTTAAAGGGAAAAAGTCTTGGCCTTCTTTGGCCTCTTTCTTAGCGACTACTGTCACTAATACAGTGGTATCGTCCATACTGGCTAATACTGCACCAGTAGCTTGGCGCGCCATCGCACCAGTTTCTAATGTTACGGTATGCTGACCGTATTGGAATTGCTTCGTAATCGGATTCACGTTTTAGTTTCCTTCACTCTTCTCTTACTTATGATTTCTTACTTTCTGGTCAAATTTTACATATATCTTAAAGAAAAAAGGGGCCACAAAGGCCCCTTTTTTTGAACAATGCTTAACGACGGATTTTCAGTCGCTCAATCAGGCTTGCGTAGCGCTGATTGCTTTTACGCTTCAGGTAGTCCAACAATTTACGACGTTGGCTAACCATGCGTAACAGACCACGACGTGAGTGGTGATCTTTCGCGTGTTCTTTAAAGTGGCTCTGTAACTCGTTAATGTTCGCAGTCAGCAACGCTACTTGAACTTCTGGTGAACCAGTGTCGTTTTCGCCTTGACCAAATTCTTTAACGATTTCAGCTTTTTGTGCCGCAGTTAGTGACATATATTACTCCTGATAAATGAATATTGTCAGTGCCGATCACTAATTCAGCACTAACCCAATCGCCGTGCATTATACGGACTAACCTTGCTAAACGCAATCACACGAAGTGCTTAAATCAATGGAATTCCGTTCAAAACACGTTTCGGAATCACGTGTCCGTCACGATGCCAACCGATGCCAAGAAAACAACCATCTTCTTGCCGAACAATTCGCCAAAAATCCGTCTCGCCGACCGCTGTCTCGGCTGGCCAGCGCGCTGGATTGCCACTACAGAATTTGCCGACTTCGGCACCGCCTATGTACAACGTCGGTAATTGTTGAATCACACAGTCATTGGGTTGCAGCATGACCTCAATAGCCGCGTAATCTGGCTCGGGTTCTTCGCGGTTCGGAGCCAGTGCAGCCAGATCGTCAATAGTCACCCAAGGACCTTCAACACCCTCTATCCAAGTGCGATGTAAAGCGGCGACATGAGCACCACACCCGAGCCGTTGGCCGAGGTCATCAATCAAGGTTCGAATATAAGTGCCCTTACTACAGGTGACTTCCAGTTTGAGCTGGTCGTTCGAAAAATCGAGAAATTGAATCGAGCGAATGTGAATAGTTCGCGTCTTACGCGGCACATCAATACCCAGTCGTGCGTAGTAATACAGCGGCCTGCCTTCGTACTTGAGTGCTGAGTACATTGACGGTGACTGACTCTGTTCACCTTCAAACTCAGGCAGTAACGAACGAATGGTGGCCTCATCAACGGTGACCGGTTGCTGCGATACCACCTCACCTTCCGCGTCACTGGTGGTCGTGCGAACACCAAGTTGAGCAGTTACTTGATAGGTTTTGTCGGCTTCAAGAGCAAAGTGAGAAACCTTGGTAGCCTCGCCAAAACACAAGGGCAACAAACCGGTTGCCAGTGGATCGAGAGCGCCAGTATGACCCGCTTTATTGGCATTAAAAAAACGCCGCACCTGTTGTAGTGCGGCGTTCGAGGTTACAGCCAATGGTTTGTCGAGCAAAATCACACCGCTCACATCGCGGCCTGACTTTCTTCGTCCCATTTATTCGTCTCCGTCTTTCGAACCTGAGCGTTGTTTGTCATTACGAATCGCTTCATCAACGAGCCGCGACATGCGAATCCCTTCGTTCAACGATGGGTCATGAACAAACCGCAGTTCTGGAGTAATCCGCGCACGTACGCGTTTACCCAGCAGTGACCGAATGAAACCAGAGGCCTCATTCAGCACTTTCAAGCCCGCTTTGACCGCATTGTCGTCATCTTGCATGAAGGTGACAAATACTTTGGCATAAGCGAGGTCACGCGATACTTCAACTGCAGAAACCGTGACCAAGCTTACCCGCGGGTCTTTGATTTCTCGTTGGAGTATCATCGCGATTTCTCGCTGATACTGCTGTCCGACGCGGTCGGTACGACTAAAGTCTTTTCCCATAGTAGGTTACAGACTCCGCTCGACTTGGATGGTTTCAAATACTTCGATTTGGTCACCCACTTTGACGTCGTTGTAGTTCTTCACGCCGATACCACATTCCATACCGTTACGGACTTCTGCAACGTCATCTTTGAAGCGGCGCAATGAATCCAGCTCACCTTCGAATATCACTACGTTCTCACGTAGGACACGAATCGGCGCTGAGCGCTTAACGATACCTTCGGTAACCATACAACCTGCAATCGCACCAATTTTCGGTGATTTGAAGACATCACGAACTTCGGCCAAGCCAATGATTTGTTGCTTGAACTCAGGGGCAAGCATGCCGCCCATCGCCAATTTCACTTCATCAATCAGGTCATAGATAACACTGTAATAGCGCAAATCGACGTTTTCTTGCTCGATCAAGCGTTTCGCAGTGGCATCCGCACGAACGTTGAAGCCAACCACAATCGCGCGCGAAGCACTGGCCAAGGATGCGTCGGTTTCAGTAATTCCGCCCACACCAGAACCGATGATGTTCACTTTCACTTCGTCGGTCGACAACTTGGTTAATGCATCAGAAATCGCTTCAAGCGAGCCCTGTACGTCTGACTTCAGTACGATGTTCAGCTCTTGCACTTCACCTTCAGCCATGTTCGCAAACATGTTTTCCAGCTTCGCTTTCTGCTGTCGTGCCAATTTAACTTCGCGATATTTACCTTGGCGGTAGTTAGCGACTTCACGTGCTTTACGCTCATCACGGACTACGGTTGCTTCGTCACCCGCTTGCGGGACACCTGACAAACCGAGAATCTCGACCGGAATTGATGGCCCTGCTGACTTCACTTCTTGTCCAGTCTCGTCACGCATCGCACGTATGCGACCGTATTCCAGACCACACAAGACGATATCACCTTGGCGCAGCGTACCTTCCTGAACCAAAACTGAAGCAACTGGACCGCGACCTTTATCAAGGCGTGACTCAATCACAATACCGTGAGCCATGCCATCAGCCACAGCTTTCAAATCTAATACTTCTGCTTGCAGGAGAATGCTCTCGAGCAGTTGCTCAATACCTTCACCGGTATGCGCAGAAACTGGCACGAATTGAACATCACCACCCCATTCTTCAGGGATAACGTCGCGCTGTGCCAATTCGTTTTTAACGCGATCTGGATCCGCTTCATGCTTATCCATTTTATTGATCGCAACCACAATAGGTACACCGGCAGCTTTCGCGTGTTGAATCGCTTCCAACGTCTGCGGCATCACACCGTCATCAGCAGCAACGACCAAGATCACGATATCCGTAGCGCTAGCACCACGAGCACGCATCGATGTAAATGCAGCGTGACCAGGAGTATCCAAGAACGTGATCATGCCTTGATCCGTTTCTACGTGGTACGCACCGATATGCTGGGTAATACCACCAGCTTCACCTGATGCGACTTTCGCTTTACGAATGTAATCCAACAGCGATGTTTTACCGTGGTCAACGTGACCCATTACGGTGACAACAGGTGCGCGTGAAACCGCGTTGCGATCTTCTTCGCCGTGACGATCGGCAAGGACTTCTTGCTCGAGCGCGTTATCGCTAACCAGAACGACTTTGTGACCCATTTCTTCAACCACCAAAGTTGCGGTTTCTTGGTCTAGTACTTGGTTAATGGTAACCATCTCACCCATTTTCATCATCGTTTTGATGACTTCACTGGTTTTGATCGCCATGCGGTTAGCTAGTTCACCTACCGTTACCGTTTCACCGAGCTTCACTTCACGTTCTACCGGTGATGCTGGCTTGGTAAAGGCTTGTTGTAGAGTTGACCGCTTCGAGCCCTTACGACGCTTCTCACGACGTGGCGCTTCATCACGCTCATCGTCTTTCGCGCGACGTTTGCTCTTACGGCGACTACGGCGTTCTTCATCAACATCTTGATCGTCTTCAGCAGCTTGAGCGTGCGTCGACGTAGTAAAGTGAACGTCTTCTTGTTCCGCTTTTTTACGCTTCGCTTCTTCTTCCTGCCAGCGAGCAGAGTTTTCTTCTGCTAATTTACGCGCTTCTTCCGCTTGGCGTTCCGCTTCAGCTTCGGCTTTCTTGCGAGCTTCTTCTTCCTGCACTTTGCGCAAGCGCTCGGCTTCAGCTTTCGCTTCATCAGCCTTTTGACGCTCTTCTGGCGACATCGCAGCACGTTTCTCAGCTTCAGCTTTCGCCTTCGCTTTTTCTTTCTCTTTGCGTGCAGCTTCTTGTTTCGCTTTTTCTTCCGCAGCTTTCTTATCGGCTGCAGCTTTCGCTTCCGCGGCTGCTTTCGCTTCCGCTTCTTTACGTTGTGCTTCAGCTTCAGCGCGCTCGCGCTCAGCTTGTTCTTGTTCTGCACGTTGCTGCTCGTCAATCGACGACCGCTTCACATAGGTGCGTTTTTTCCGCACTTCAACTTGTACCGATTTGCTCCGACCTGGACCACCACCGATACTCAACGTGCTTTTTTCTTTGCGCTTTAACGTCATTTTGCTCGGCTCAGCCGAACCTTGGCCACCATGGGCCTTGTTCAAATGCGTTAATAACGCCTGTTTTTCGCCCTCGGTCACGCTGTCGCCTGGCTGTTTTTTCATGCCCGCTTCGGCAAACTGCTGGACCAAACGATCAACTGTCGTACCGACATCTTTGGCTAGTTTATCTAGCGTTACTTCTTCCATAATCTGTTGGACCCCCGTTGACCTTATTCGTCATCACCGAACCAGCAAATGTTACGCGCTTGCATAATCAATTCACCCGCTCGTTGCTCGGTTAATTCTTCAATATCAGCAAGGTCATCAATACCCTGCTCTGCTAATTCTTCAAGAGTTCTCACGCCACGACTTGCCAACACATAGGCTAAGTGGCGATCTAATCCTTCAAGGCCTAATAAGGTTTCATCAGGCTCTGAGCTCTCTAAACTTTCTTCGTTCGCTAAAGCTTGTGTCGTTAATACACCTTTAGCACGGCTCCGTAATTCTTCAACAATGTCTTCGTCCATACCATCAATGGCAAGTAATTCATCCATAGGTACGTATGCAATTTCTTCTAACGAAGAGAATCCTTCGTCAATCAACACTGCTGCAAAATCTTCATCAATTGCTAAGTTCTTCGTGAACAAATCCAGCAAACGTTGCGCTTCGGCTTCGTTTTTCTCTGTGAACTCATCAACAGACATGACATTTAACTGCCAGCCCGTCAGCTGGCTCGCCAACCGCACGTTCTGTCCAGCTTTACCGATAGCCTGGGCTAAGTTGCCTTCTTCGACTGCGATATCCATTGTGTGCGCTTCTTCATCGACAACAATCGATGCAACCTCAGCAGGAGCCATCGCATTGATGACGAACTGAGCCGGATTATCATCCCACAGCACGATATCAACCCGTTCACCACCGAGTTCACCCGATACGGCTTGAACTCGAGCGCCACGCATACCAACGCAAGCGCCAACCGGGTCGATGCGACGGTCATTACTCTTCACGGCAATCTTCGCGCGTGAACCTGGGTCCCGAGCTGCGCCGCGAATTTCAATCATTTCTTCGCCGATTTCTGGCACTTCAATCCGGAATAACTCAATCAAAAAATCAGGATTGGTTCGGCTCACAAAGAGTTGTGCACCACGTGCTTCAGGGCGAACATCGTACAATAGACCACGAACACGGTCGCCAGCGCGAACCGACTCACGTGGTAACATCTCTTCCCGATAGATAATCGCTTCCGCGTTGTTACCTAAGTCGAGAATGACATGCTCGCGATTTGCGCGCTTAACAATACCACTGACCAGTTCACCAACCTGGTCACGATATTCATCGACCACTTTGGCACGTTCAGCTTCACGAACTTTCTGCACGATTACTTGTTTAGCGGTCTGCGTGGTAATGCGGTCAAACTCAATCGAGTCAATTTGCTCTTCCACATAATCACCAGCTACCACGTTCGGATCTTCATACTGCGCTGCTGCTAAGCTGATTTCGCGGTACGGATGCTCGAGCGGTTGCTCGCTGTCATCGACGACCATCCAGCGGCGGTACGTATCAAATTCGCCCGTAGTGCGGTCAATACTGACGCGCACTTCGATGTCACCATCGTATTTTTTCTTCGTTGCATGCGCGAGTGCTGACTCAAGCGCTTCGAAAATCTTCTCGCGCGGTACGTCTTTCTCATTCGATACCGCTTCTGCAACCATTAAAATTTCTTTTGCCATTGCCTTGCCTCGCCTACAAAATCCTTAGTTGAACTGAGGAACTAAATGAGCCTTTTTGATAGTCGAATGAGCAACGGTAAACGTCTCTCCGTCGACAACGAAAGTGATTTGATTACCGTCTACTGCGGCAATTTCACCTTTAAATTTACGTTTACCTTGCTGTGCCATGGTTAATTCGACAGCCGCGATTTCGCCCACGTAGTCAGCGAACTGCTGTGCCGCAAAAAACGGTCGCTCCATGCCTGGAGAGGACACCTCAAGGAAATATTCGGTATTAATTGGGTCTTCAACGTCAAGAATAGCGCTGACTTGATAACTTACCTGTGCGCAATCATCGACGCCCACGCCGTCGGCATGGTCAATATAGACTCGCAATGTTGAATGCTTACCCGCGCGAACAAACTCCACGCCCCACAGTTCAAAGTCCAATGCCGCCACTGCAGGCTCTAGCATTTCCATTAAACGCTCTTCAATTCGTGCCAAAGACCAACTCCTAAAACAAAAAAAGGGCGTAATCGCCCAGTGTAATTGACTGCCAAATCGTTGAATTGCACCACGAAAGTACGCCATTCAACGCTGCAGCAGAGGTCACATAGTAAAAAGCCCCGAACTGCTGCGGGGCTTTAAAACACACTGGACCCTGTGTTAATTGGTTGCGGGGGCAGGATTTGAACCTACGACCTTCGGGTTATGAGCCCGACGAGCTACCAGACTGCTCCACCCCGCGTCCGAAAACGTGCCAAGTATTATACGAATTTTCACTTGGAAAGCAACCGCGTACGGCTGCAAATTTGGTGCCGAAGATGGGACTCGAACCCATACACCCGAAGGCACTACCCCCTCAAGATAGCGTGTCTACCAATTCCACCACTTCGGCTTTAACTTGTACTGCTTAACTTAGTTTCCAGTAGGAACGTCGCTGGACTCATCCGTACCCGTAGGAACTTCTTGCATTTGCACTGGCGTCTCTAGGTTCTCAAATTCACTTTCTGTGTCACCTGAACCTGACGCTAAGTTACCTAAGATTAAGCTTAAAACAAAAAATATTACGGCTAACACAGCGGTGGTACGAGTTAAAAAGTTACCCGATCCGCCTGAACCAAATACGGTATTCGACGCACCAGCGCCAAACGAGGCACCCATGTCCGCACCTTTGCCTTGTTGAATCATGATGAATCCAATCAAAACTAAGGCGATAATCAAATACGCAATCAATAGAAATTCTTGCATGTTTTACTCACTCCGGGTCGCGGCAGTACAAATATCCACAAATGCTTGAGGATCTAAACTTGCACCACCAATCAAACCACCATCGATATCCGCTTCAGCAAATAGTGCTGACGCATTTTCAGCGTTAACGCTGCCACCGTATAACAGTGGGATTTTTGTGCCCGTTGCCTGCAATTTTGCAGTCAACCAGCTTCGAATAAATTGATGCACTTCTTGTGCCTGTTCTGGGCTGGCTGTCACACCCGTGCCAATTGCCCAAACCGGTTCATACGCAATAATTAACCGGCTTGCCCACTGCTCAGCTGTTGCCAATGGAAGTTCACTTAGTGCTTCCGTTAACTGCGCTTCGATAACCGCGAAGGTTGTCTCAGTAGAGCGCTCCGCTGCACTTTCACCAACACAGAGCACCGCAGTCATTGCTGGTGCTGACTGGTTCAGCACCGCCGCTAGCTTCGCTGCCACTCGGGGAGAATCACCATAGTAGCTGCGACGCTCTGAGTGGCCGATGAGTACCAAGCTCACACCCGTTTCATTCAACAGCTGCAAACTGTGCTCACCCGTGTGGGCACCACTGCCATGTTCGTTCACATCTTGCGCGCCAAGGACGATATCATCGTAACCGGCGACTTGTTGCCACTGCGGTAATAATACGGCTGGTGGACACACGGCGATGTGAACAGAGCGCAGGTCATCCTGACGAGACCGCAGCGCTTCTGCTAACTGCTCGCATAATGCTCGATTACCATTCATTTTCCAATTGGCGATAACCCACATAAGCGTCTCTTTTGATTCCCTACAACAGAGCGGCGAGATATTACATAACCTCATCGCAAGTTACAAGCGGCGAATGCGCTTTACGCATTCATTCGCTCAACATTTCGCCACTAACTAGCAGCTTCAACTTCACTGGCAATTTCGTCGGCGTAGGCTTTCACAGTCTTTGCGTCTTGCCCTTCCACCATCACTCGGATCAGCGGCTCGGTACCAGACTTCCGCAATAGCACTCGACCATTGTCTCCCAAGGCTCGCTCTACTTCAGCAACAACCGCTTGGACATTATCTGCCTGCAACGGATCCGAGTTGCCCTGAAAGCGAACATTAACCAGCGCTTGTGGATACTTGTGGAACGGTGCCAGCATCTCATCTAAGGCTTTGCCTTCGCGGAGCATAGCCGTCAGTACTTGTAAGCCAGCGATAATACCGTCACCGGTACTATGGTATTGACGATTAATAATATGGCCAGAGTTCTCGCCACCAATACGCCAGTCGCGTTTGACCAATTCTTCCATCACATACCGATCACCCACTTTAGCGCGAACGAATGGAATGCGGCGGTCGGTGAAGAATTTCTCTAGTGCAAAATTACTCATCAGCGTGCCAACAATACCGCCCTGCAATAAACCATCTTGCTGCGCCGCACGTGCTAGGATAAAGACAATATCGTCGCCATCGACAATTCGCCCACTCGGCGTGACTAACATAATGCGATCACCATCACCATCCAGCGCAAAGCCTAAATCTGCTTTTTCTTTCAGCACTTTTTCGCGCAATGCGTCCAAGTGTGTGGCACCACATTTTTCGTTGATGTTGACACCATTCGGCTCCGTGCCGATTTCCCAAATGTCAGCGCCAAGTTCACGCAGTACATCTGGCGCAATGTGGTAAGTCGCACCGTGCGCGCAATCCACCACAATACGCATACCGCGCAGCGACAAATCACTCGGGAATACGCTCTTACAAAACTCGATATAACGACCGGGCGCATCACCAATTCGACTCGCGCGCCCCATGTCTTCCGAAGGAACACATTTAATGGGCTCATCGAGCAAACGCTCGATCTCGGCTTCAACATGGTCGGGTAACTTGCTACCGATATCTGAAAAGAACTTAATGCCATTATCGTAATAGGGGTTGTGCGAAGCACTGATGACAATGCCTGCAGCAGCTCTAAAATTACGGGTCAAATAGGCGACAGCCGGCGTCGGCATAGGTCCGAGGAATTCCACGCTCACGCCTGCTGAGAGCAAGCCGGCCTCTAGTGCAGACTCCAGCATATAGCCAGAAATCCGCGTATCCTTACCCATCAAGACCCGATAGTTACCGTTGGCAGATAAGACCGTTCCTGCTGCCCAACCGAGTTTGACCGCGAAGTCAGGTGTGATCGGAAACTCACCGACGCGACCACGTACCCCGTCGGTACCAAAATATTTACGCTGACTCAATTAATTATCTCCTGCCAAGGTTGCCGCCACTATTTTCATGGCATCAACCGTTTCCCTGACATCATGCACGCGAATAATGCGTGCGCCTTTCATTGCGGCAATCGTTGCCGCTGCGATACTTGCAGACAGGCGTTCAGCCACATCTCGACCCGTTACCTGCCCCAACATGGACTTGCGCGACACACCAATCAGCAGCGGTAACCCAAGTTCGTGAAATGCCTGTAATCGTTGTAATAATTGGTAATTATGCCTGATAGATTTACCAAACCCAAAGCCTGGATCAAGAAAGATACGACTCGAGTCAATACCGGCTGTAGCACAAGCACGCACGCGGTCACTTAAAAAGGATTTTACCTCACCAACCACATCGTCATAAGACGGCTCGTGTTGCATGGTTCTGGGCTCACCCTGCATATGCATCAAGCACACGTCTACTTGACTTGCGGCCGCCGCGTCCAAGGCTCCTTCAGCACGTAATGCCTGTACATCGTTAATCATTGCCACACCCGCATTGATGGCTTCGCGCATCACTCCGGCTTTGGACGTATCTACGGAAACTTTCACGGCAAAGCGTGACCGAACCGCTTCTACCAACGGAATCACTCGCTCTAACTCTTCTTGCAACGTCACGCTAGCGGCACCCGGTCGCGTCGACTCACCACCAATATCAATATAATCGGCGCCCTCTGCAACCAGTTGTTCCACTTGTCGTAAAGCGCGATCGAGCGTCGAGAATTTACCGCCATCAGAGAAGGAATCGGGCGTGGTATTCACAATTCCCATCACCTGAATCAATGGTGACCCCATGCAAAAATTTCCTTAAATTGTCTTCCCGAGGAAAGGGATGCAAAAAAAAGCCCCTGAACGGGGCTTTTGATGACTTAACTCGCCGGAGCGTCGCCCGGTTTACCGTTCGTTAGTGGCTCATCAGAATTTGCTGTAGCGCCACTACCACCCGATGTATTTTCAGGCTTTCGCCAATCACGTGGCTCACGAACATCACGTCGATTCATCAGGTCGTCAATTTGATCGGCATCAATGGTTTCGTACTTCATCAACGCGTCTTTCATCGAATGCAGGATATCCACATTCTCTTCCAAAATACGCTGTGCACGCTGATAGTTACGGTCGATAAAATCTTTGATCTCTTGGTCAATGGCACGAGCCGTTTCGTCGGACATGTGTTTATGTTGCGTCACTTGACGTCCCAAAAACACTTCGCCCTCGTCTTCAGCATAAAGCAATGGCCCCATTTTTTCTGACAGACCCCATTGCGTCACCATCTTACGAGCGATCATGGTTGCCCGCTCGATATCGTTTGATGCGCCAGTTGTGACTTTCTCGTCACCGTAGATAATCTGTTCCGCTAAACGACCACCAAACAGACTTGAAATCATACTCTCTAAATGCTGCTTCGAATGACTCACTCGGTCTTGCTCCGGCAAGTACATGGTCACACCTAAAGCGCGGCCACGAGGAATAATCGAAACTTTGTAGACAGGGTCATGCTCTGGCACTAAACGTCCAACAATGGCATGGCCGGCTTCATGATAAGCAGTCATTGCTTTCTCTTCATCCGTCATAACCATCGAACGGCGTTCCGCGCCCATCATGATTTTGTCTTTCGCTTTATCAAACTCTTCTTGTGAAACCACACGTTTGTTACCACGCGCTGCGAACAATGCCGCCTCGTTCACTAAGTTGGCTAAGTCAGCACCAGAAAAACCAGGCGTCCCGCGCGCGATAACGGATGCATTCACATCGTCACCTAACGGCACTTTGCGCATGTGTACTTTCAGAATTTGCTCACGTCCGCGCACGTCTGGCAGACCTACCATTACTTGACGGTCAAAGCGGCCTGGACGTAATAACGCTGGATCTAATACATCTGGACGGTTGGTTGCGGCAATCACAATAATACCTTCATTGCCTTCAAAGCCGTCCATCTCAACCAGCATCTGGTTCAATGTTTGCTCGCGCTCATCGTGTCCACCACCGAGACCTGCACCGCGCTGACGACCGACCGCATCGATCTCATCAATAAAGATGATACATGGCGCCGATTTCTTCGCTTGCTCGAACATGTCACGCACACGCGACGCACCGACACCCACAAACATTTCAACGAAATCAGAACCTGAAATCGAGAAGAATGGGACGCGGGCTTCGCCAGCAATCGCTTTCGCTAATAAGGTTTTACCAGTTCCCGGAGGACCGACCATCAACACGCCTTTCGGAATTTTACCGCCGAGGCGTTGGAAACGACTTGGGTCTTTCAGATAGTCGACCAGCTCTGTCACTTCTTCTTTCGCTTCATCACAGCCAGCAACGTCGGCAAAGGTCGTTTTGATTTGGTCTTCACCCATCAAGCGAGCTTTACTCTTACCAAATGACATCGCGCCGCGGCCACCGCCACCACCTTGCATTTGACGCATGAAGAAAATCCACACACCAATCAACAGCAGCATCGGGAACCACGAAATCAATATCGAGGTCAGCATGCTTTGCTGCTCGACTGGTTTACCGACTACCTCAACATTGTTTTCCAACAAATCGTTTAGCAGTTGGTTGTCATTCCATGGAATTACTGTCTTAAATGTTTCGCCGGAGCGAGTCTGCGCAACAATTTCACGCTCCTCAATGGAGATATCCGCTTTGCGAATATTGCCATTATTCACTTGGGCGATAAATTTGTCATAAGACACTGTATTGTTGGCCGCTGTGCCTGGGCTGAAACTGTTAAAAACACTCATCAGCACTACAGCTATCACTAGCCACAGAATTAGATTTTTTGCCATATCGCTCAAAGCCGGTTACCTCATTCGTTATTCAGCCCACAGAGTACTACAATTTATAGCCGGTCGCCACTAAGTAGACCTCACGCGACCGCGCTCGGGAAGAGTCGGGCTTACGACTTTTCACCGTAGTAAAAGCAGCTCGCACTGCCTTTAAATAATCCTCAAAACCTTGCCCATGAAATACTTTGACGACAAAACTGCCATTCGGTTTCAACACCTGATGACACATGTCGAGTGCCAGCTCCACGAGATACATCGCGCGCGGCTGATCGACAATGTCCGATCCGCTCATATTCGGAGCCATATCTGACAATACTACATCTACGTTTTTGCCACCGATTCGGGTCAATAATGCGTCTAGAACGCCTTCATCTCGAAAGTCACCCTCGAGGAAATCGACACCAGCGATTGGGTCCATCGGTAAAATATCACAGGCAATCACACGGCCTTGGCCTTGCGTCGCCTCAACCACGTATTGTGACCAACCACCGGGAGCTGCCCCTAAATCGACAACATTCATTCCCGGGCGAAGAATACGATCTTTGTTCTGGATCTCTTCTAATTTAAACACAGCCCGTGAGCGCAAACCTTGCTTTTGCGCTTTCTGTACATAGTGGTCTTTAAAATGTTCCTGCAGCCATCGAGAGCTGCTTGCAGAGCGTTTTTTTGCCATTCTTTCTTACTCAACTAGCGTCTACCCCCTACATGGCGGTAGAATAGCGGAAATTCAAGTCTGTAGAGAGCATTATGACATGGCAAACGCCACAACTTTAAGTAATAAACAAAAACAACACCTAAAAAGCTTAGCGCATCCGCTCAAACCAGTGGTGTTGTTAGGGGCAAATGGTCTCACTGAAGGCGTTATGGCTGAGATTGAGTTGGCTTTAGATCATCATGAATTGATCAAGGTTCGTGTACCTGGCGAAGAGCGTGAAGAACGGGAAGCCATCTACGCAACCATCGTTGCGCACACTGGCGCACATCGCGTTCAAGTGGTCGGCAAAATTTTGACCCTCTACAAGCCAAGCCCTGAGCTAAAAATCACTTTACCTCGCAAATAAACAGTCTCGTTCTGGACTTATAGCTCCTGCTGCTGGTCGTTGATCGCAACGGCCAGCGCTTTGCCAACCTGCTCTAGCGCTGTTTTAATATCTAGTACGTTACTGCGTTCCAACATAAAGGTATCGAGCATCACGCGCTTGGTCTGCTCAGTAACGGGCACACCATTGAGCTTCAAAATCGGTTCTGCGAGCGCTAATCCGGCGAGAGTCTTGTCAACGAAAACCCGATTGTCATAACCTGGCCGCACTTCGCCAAGTTCGCCCGGCTGCGGATAATGTAAACGTTGATTCGGTGCAAAAAACCAATCCAACGAAATACCATTTCGCAACAACCCTTCCACCAGCGTGGAATAGTTGACCTTGCCCCGCCGCTTCCAATTTGCATAAGTTGTGGCTGAAACGCCAAGCCAGCGCATGACGTGACTTATTTTGTGCTCGCCTGACAGCAGTCGGAGACGATACATACATTCTTCGAGATCGGGTAATTCCACCTTGCTTTTCATCCCTGTGTGTGATTTATTTCGACTCATGTCAAGTGACTCGTTTTTGGTATTTTTAGTGTCATTTGACATGTTTTTACCTTCGTTTGACTTCATTCGTGAGTTTATAGTGAATTCACAATAAAACTCACATCACAATTCACAACTAGCTCAAGCACTATACATAATGGACAACACAGAAATCAAAAAGGAATTAGCGAAACGTGGGTTTGACTACTCGATGCTGGCAGCAGCATTACAGAAGAGTCCGTCGTTAGTGTCGAAAGTTGCTGCCCGCAAAGCACGCTCACAGGTTGTTGCGCAAGCCATTGCTAAAGCTATCGGTAAGCCGATAGAAGAAGTCTTTCCAGATATTCATGCTTATCATAGTCCCGTCGTTAGTGCTGAACTCAAACAACAAAAACAAGCCGAATTAATTGCGTTACTCAATGATCGTGACGCATAAAAAAGCCCGCTTCAAAAGCGGGCTCTATATATTTTACTGTTCACTGTTCACTCTTTTCTAGCTCTCACAAATACTCGACCTTCACTACTTCGTACTCCACATCACCACTGGGTGTGCTGACTACGACCGCGTCATCGACTTGCTTGCCAATCAACGCGCGAGCAAATGGCGAGTTCACAGAAATCAGATTCTGCTTAATATCTGACTCATCATCTCCCACAATCTTGTAGGTCACTTCTTTATCTGTGCTGGTGTTGTACACCGTCACTGTTGACCCGAAGATCACTTTACCTTGGTTTGGAATCGTCGTGATATCGATGATCTGCGCGTTCGAAAGCTTCGCTTCAATTTCTTGAATGCGTCCCTCACAGAAGCCCTGCTGTTCACGCGCCGCGTGATATTCAGCGTTTTCTTTCAGGTCGCCGTGCTCACGCGCATCGGCGATTGCCTGAATGATACGCGGACGATCTTCAGATTTAAGACGCTTCAATTCTTCTCGCAGCATTTCAGCGCCGCGAGAGGTCATGGGTATTTGATTCATGCTGATGCAACCCTTTTATGCAAATCTTGTAGCGAGTTCACTCGCGCACGGTCGTCAGCAGTATTCGCCTTCACCGTCGCAAATGCTGCATTTAACGTGGTGGTGTAAATCACTTTATTCAAGAGTGCTTCACGACGAATATAAACCGAGTCTTCGATAGCTTGACGACCTTCGACGGTATTGATGATGTAACTGTACTCACCATTTTTAATGGCATCAACAATATTCGGTCGGCCTTCTTGTAACTTGTTCACAACTGAACACTCAAATCCGGCTTCGCCGAGCAGTTTCGCAGTACCGCGAGTCGCTTCTAAGGTAAAGCCTAAGCCAATCAATCCACGCGCTAAATCAAACAATCGAGCTTTGTCACCGTCGCGTACCGACAGGAGTGCTTTACCGGCTTTGGCTAAGGCTTCGCCTGCACCTAAGTTAGCTTTGGCATAAGCTTCTTCGAAACTTTCACCAACACCCATCACTTCGCCCGTGGAGCGCATTTCCGGACCACGGATTGGATCCACACCTTGGAACTTAGCGAATGGAATAACCACTTCCTTCACCGAGAAGTAAGGTGGAATCACCTCTTTGGTGTAGCCCTGCTCTGCTAATGATTGACCAACCATGACGCGAGCGGCAATCTTCGCCAATGGCACGCCTGTTGCTTTGGATACAAAAGGTACCGTCCGCGCTGCGCGTGGGTTCACTTCAATCAGATAGATATCATCTTCTTTGATCGCGAACTGCGCATTCATCAAACCGTTCACGTTAAGCTCAAACGCGAGCTTGCGCATTTGGTCACGTAACTCGTCTTGAATTTTCTCACCCAGTGAATATGGCGGTAACGAGCATGCGGAGTCACCGGAGTGAACGCCTGCTTGCTCAATGTGTTGCATGATGCCACCAATAAGTACATCACGACCGTCGCAAATGGCATCGACATCTACTTCAATAGCGTTGTCGAGGAAGCGATCCAGCAATACTGGTGCGGAGTTCGAAACTTTTACTGCGTCAGTCAAATAGCGCAACAAATCGCTCTCATCGTAGACGATTTCCATTGCCCGGCCGCCCAATACATAGGACGGACGAACCACGAGTGGATAACCAATTCGCTCCGCTTCACGCAGCGCATCATCAATTTTCGTGACTGTTGCGTTCTCAGGCTGCTTCAACCCGAGGCGGCGCACCGCACCTTGGAATCGCTCACGATCTTCCGCACGGTCAATCGCGTCTGGTGAAGTACCAATAATGGGAACACCATTGGCTTCAAGTTCACGTGCCAGTTTCAATGGTGTCTGACCACCGTACTGAACAATAACGCCCTCTGGCTTTTCAACCCGGACAATCTCAAGCACATCTTCCAAAGTAATAGGTTCGAAATACAGTCGGTCTGACGTGTCATAATCCGTTGATACAGTTTCTGGATTACAATTCACCATGATGGTTTCGTAACCATCTTCGCGCAACGCCAATGCGGCGTGCACACAACAATAATCGAATTCGATGCCTTGGCCGATGCGGTTCGGTCCGCCCCCAATGACCATAATCTTCTTACGGTCGGTTGGCGCCGCTTCACACTCTTCATCGTAAGTAGAGTACATATATGCGGTATCTGATTTGAACTCAGCAGCACAGGTGTCAACGCGTTTGTAGACCGGTACCACATTGAGATCATGACGACGACGGCGCACTTCGCCTTCAGCCACATCTAACAAATCAGCAATGCGTTTGTCAGCAAACCCTTTACGCTTCAAGATACGCAATACTGGCTCGGTCAAACCGCTCATGCCGAGCTTCTGAACTTCAGCTTCCAGCAAGACAATTTCTTCAATTTGTATGAGGTACCACTCGTCGATACGCGTCAGTTCAAAGACTTCGCGCACACTCATACCGAGACGGAAAGCGTCAGCAATGTAGAACAGACGCTCAGCACCGGGTTCTTTTAATTCACGAATGACTTTGCCACGCGCACCGCGGTCGTTGATGTCGACAATAGGATCAAAGCCGCTGACACCAATTTCGAGGCCACGCAATGCTTTTTGCAGTGACTCTTGCTGATTACGGCCAATCGCCATGACTTCACCCACTGACTTCATTTGCGTCGTGAGGCGGTCATTACAGCCGGCAAACTTCTCAAAGTTAAACCGCGGAATCTTGGTAACCACGTAGTCTAGTGCTGGTTCAAAAGACGCTGGGGTGACACCACCGGTGATCTCATTCTCCAGTTCATCCAGGGTGTAACCGACCGCTAATTTTGCAGCAACTCGCGCAATTGGAAAGCCGGTAGCTTTCGAAGCGAGCGCAGACGAGCGCGACACGCGCGGATTCATCTCGATAATGACCATGCGTCCAGTATCAGGGTCGATACCGAATTGCACGTTAGAACCGCCTGTTTCAACACCAATTTCGCGTAATACAGCCATCGCTGCGTCTCGCATCAATTGGTACTCTTTATCGGTCAGTGTTTGCGCAGGCGCTACCGTAATGGAGTCTCCCGTGTGGATGCCCATCGGATCTAAGTTTTCAATCGCACAGACAATAATGCAGTTGTCATTTTTGTCACGCACCACTTCCATTTCATACTCTTTCCAACCAATCAATGACTCATCGATGAGCAGTTCTTTGGTTGGTGATAGATCTAACCCACGGCGACAAATTTCTTCGAATTCTTCGCGGTTGTAGGCAATACCGCCACCACTTCCACCCATCGTAAATGATGGCCGAATAATGCAAGGGAAACCAAGCCGCTCGAGAATCTCAAAGGCTTCGGTGAGGTTGTGGGCCACTTCTGCATTCGGCGTTTCAAGCCCAATAGCTTTCATGGCTTTGTCAAAACGATCGCGGTCTTCCGCTTTATCAATCGCGTCAGCATCCGCGCCAATCATTTCAACGTTAAATTTGTCCAAGACACCGTGTTTATCGAGCTCTAACGCGCAGTTCAGTGCAGTTTGCCCACCCATCGTCGGTAATACCGCATCTGGACGTTCAATTTCGATGATCTTGGCAACGACTTCCCAATGAATCGGTTCGATGTAGGTCACATCGGCCATTTCAGGATCGGTCATGATGGTCGCTGGGTTCGAGTTGACCAAGATAACGCGATACCCTTCTTCACGAAGCGCTTTACACGCCTGCGCACCTGAATAGTCGAATTCACATGCTTGCCCAATCACAATCGGGCCGGCGCCAAGAATCAGAATACTTTTTAAGTCGGTACGTTTTGGCATAATTAGTGGCTCATCAATTCGATAAAGTGGTCAAACAGCGGAGCTGCATCGTTCGGGCCAGGACTCGCTTCAGGGTGCCCCTGAAAGCTGAATGCTGGAACATCCGTGCGGTGAATACCCTGCAAGGTATTATCGAACAGAGATTTATGGGTCACCTTCAGAGTGTCAGGAAGATTCGCTTCATCCACCGCAAAACCATGATTTTGGCTGGTGATCATGACTCGTCCCGTGGCCAAGTCTTGTACCGGGTGGTTGGCGCCGTGATGACCAAACTTCATCTTCACGGTAGTCGCGCCACTGGCTAACGCCAGTAATTGGTGGCCAAGACAAATGCCGAACACCGGGATATCGGCGGCGATAATCTCTTTAATTGCGGTAATCGCGTAATCACAAGGTTCAGGGTCACCGGGACCATTCGACAAAAATACACCGTCTGGTTCCATCGCTAACACTTCTGCAGCCGGTGTTTGCGCCGGCACGAGCGTCACTTTGCAACCGCGGTCAGCTAACATCCGTAAAATATTACGTTTGCAGCCATAGTCATAGGCAACGACATGAAACTTGGGTTCTTCGAGTGTGCTGAAACCATGGCCAAGCCGCCAACTTTGTCCCGTCCACTCCACTGGCGTTTTGATAGTGACTTCTTTCGCCAAATCCATTCCCTTCAATCCAGGGAATGCGCGGGCTTGCTCTAACGCTGCATCGACATCGATGTCACCGGCCATGATGCAACCATTTTGGGCACCTTTTTCGCGCAAGATTCGGGTCAGTTTACGGGTATCAATATCAGCAATACCGACCACATTGCGCTGGCGTAAGTAATCACCCAGTGATTGTTCCCGACGGAAGTTACTCGCTTTCAGCGATAAGTCACGGATGATGAGGCCTTTTGCCCAAACCCGATTGGATTCTTCGTCTTCGTGATTGGTGCCGTAATTGCCAATGTGGGGATAAGTGAGAGTGACGATCTGTTCAGCATAGGAGGGGTCGGTGAGAATTTCTTGGTAGCCAGTCATTGCGGTGTTAAAAACTACTTCACCAACTGCGCTACCTCCGGCACCAATTGCAGTGCCGTGGAAAACAGTACCATCGGCAAGGACCAAAATGGCCTTACTTGCTGAATGGCTCGCTAGAATACTCAAGGCTAACCTCCGTACATAAAAAAACGGGTGAATCAGTACTGACTTCCCCGTTGATTACCTTGCTCCAGCTTGAACTTATAACCTGCCGGAGTGCGCGTTTTCAGCTTACCAGCATGAGCTAGCAAATTGGCGATATGTTACAGAAATTCTGCGCTGTCGTCTAGCCGATTTTGCAGGCGTTTTAGCTTACTGAGTGCCTCGTATATTCACGTCTAAAACGTCACTCATTTGATAGAACCCGGCTGGCTGACCGGCTAACCAACGTGCTGCATGGACAGCTCCAGCAGCAAAAACTTGTCGATTACTGACACGGTGCGTGAGTTCGATGCGCTCACCGGCATGTACCAGATATACCGTATGCTCACCGATGATATCGCCAGCGCGGATGGCAGCATATCCGATAGAACCTTGTTTGCGAATGCCATTTCCACGCACTCCAGCACTCACTGCGGCATGATCTTGCTGACGCCCTTGTGCTGCTGCCTGTCCTAATAATAATGCGGTACCGGACGGCGCATCGCGTTTGGCACTATGATGCGCTTCAACAATTTCAATATCAGCATCGGGCAATGCGCGGCTTGCGAGTGTGACCAATTCCTTTAACAAGGTCACACCAAGACTGGTATTCGCTGCATACAACACTGGAATGCGCTCCGCAGCTTCATGTAACTGACTCAGGTGATCGTCCTCAAGACCAGTGGTACACACCACCAATGGCACCCGTAAACGCAATGCAGTAGCACTATTCTCCGCCAATGCGGACGGTAACGAGAAATCAATCAGGGCATCTACTTGCTCGGCTTCAAGGTCTTGTGCGGTCTGGTACTGCAACTCGTCGGTTGCGAGTGCACCAAGTCGACTCGACTGTGCATGCACAATCGCAGCGCCAGCACTAACGCCAGCGGTATCGTCTAATTCGCGCAATACGGCCTGCCCCATCCGCCCCGAGGCGCCAAAGACTCCAATTCTCACGTATCTCTCCCTAACTGATAGTAAACAGTGAAAAGTGTACAGGAAATAGAAAAGGCCAAGCAAAAGACAAAACCCAAAAAGAGCGCTCTTTTTTAGGGTTTAGGTTTGCTGTTCCCTATTCCCGGTTCACTTTTTACTAGCTTTTCGCGTCCTAGGAGTGTCGCTATTGCCATATCTCCTGACACGTTCGTTGCCGTCCGAATCATATCAATCACCCGATCAATCGCTGCAATGAACGCAATACCTTCCAGTGGTAAGCCAATGGTATTTAGGGTCACCGTCAACATGACCATGGCGGTTCCAGGTACCCCGGCGGTCCCCACGGATGCTAGTGTCGCTGTCAGCGTAATTAACACATAATCCATCCACTCTAGCGGTATTCCATAGAGTTGTGCAATAAAGATTGATGCAATGGCCGGATAGATGCCACCGCAGCCATCCATGTTGATGGTCGCACCCAACGGCAATACAAAGCCAGCATAGCTCTTGCTGACGCCCAACCGTTCGGTAATAGCAGTATGCGCAGCCGGAATGGTGCCAAAACTGCTACACGTGGTGAACGCAACCACTTGCGCCGAGAACACCGCTTTAAAGAAATACCACGGTGACAATCCAGCTAGTTTTACGATGGTGCCATATACCAGAACGATGTGGAGCAAACACGCAAGATAGATGGCTCCAATAAAGGCTGCTAGTGGCCATAAGCTGCTCAAACCATAACTGCCGACCGTCCAAGCCATTAAACCTAGCACACCAATTGGCGTTAATTCGAGTACCCATTTGGTGATCTTGAACATCACCTGAGCGCCACCTTGAACAACAGCGCCAAGCGGTGCAGCAACCTCACCAACTGCATTGATAGCCATACCGACGAGTGCCGCGAACACAACAATTTGCAGGATATTCCCATCTGCGAGTGAGGCAAATGGATTCACTGGAATGAAGTTCAGGAACACGGCCGCAGGACCTGGCACGTCTTTCGGCACGTAATCAGGTTGTGCGACTAACTCACCTTGCGGCGCAATATCGAGCAGGCTGCCAACGGACAAGCCAATTAAGCTGGCAATCACAGCTGTTAACAGGAACATGCCAATCGTCTTGGCACCCAGTTTTCCCAGTCCTTCGCCGCCTTGTAATTGCAGGATGGCACTAACAATCGCAGTTAGAATCAGCGGCGCCACAACCATCTTGATGGCATTGATGAACAGCGTACCAAGTGGCTGCAAGAGTACCGCTACATCTGGCTGGATCACGCCAATCCCGACACCCAATACAAAAGCACCCAGCACTCGCTGCCAGAATGGAATTGCGAACCAAGCTTTGATCATAAATAAGAGTCCAACTGCTGCAGTGAAAAGCAAAACGCCCACTCTAACAATCGTGGGCGCCGCAGAAAAAGATCAGTTTGCTCTTAGATATTCCGTTATGTTGGCTTCACACAGTTGGGGCGACCGCCCTCTGAAATCGCTCTTTGGTAGGTAGCTTGTACCTCTGAACGATAAGCTTCGAGCGCATCAATGCGCGTTTGCGGTGACGGATGCGTCGATAAGAACTCTGGAGGGTTGGCACCAGCTTGTGCCGCCATGTTGCGCCACAATTGCGCCGCACCTGCTGGGTCATAGCCAGCGGCAGCCATATAATCCATTCCCAATTGGTCAGATTCGGATTCATGAGTTCTGGAGTAAGGCAAAATATAAAGCAGTTGAGTACCGACACCTAAACTCGCCATCACAATAGCTGCAGTATCACCCTCTAGCTCTTTCCCCACCCAAGCGGCACCGAGACTCAAACCCAATCCAGCAGCAACTTCTGATGTCATCCGCTCATTCCCATGCTCGGCAATCACATGGCCAATTTCATGCCCAATGACCGCGGCGAGTTGGGCCGGTGTCTCGGCAACGTCAATCAGTCCTGTGTAAACACCGATATTTTCACCCGGTAGCGCAAATGCATTCACTGCTTCATTGTCAAAAACAGTGACTTCCCATTTTAAATCGCGCCAAGGTTGTGGTAACACCGCAACTAAGTCATCGGTGATACATTGCACATACCCAATCAGCGCTTGGTCGCTACTGACTTTCTCTTTATCTTTGATTTGCGCGTAGCTTTGGTTGCCTAAAGTCGCCATTTCATCAGAAGAAAACAGCTTAAACTGGCTGCGACCAGTGGGTGATTGGGTACAACCAAACACTAACAACGCTGACGCTGCTGCAAGTCCAATCGATTTCCACATACTGCTCTCCTAATGCTACGCAAAGGTAAACTGTTCACTGTTCACTGTTCACTGTTCACTGTTCACTGTTCACTGTTCACTGTTCACTGTTCACCAGATTTAGTTCGTTAAATCATCGAAAAACTTACGAACTCCGTCGAAAAAGCCCTGCTCTTTCGGCCGATACTTCGCCGCTTCTGCGCCCGTACCCATCGAATCATTCAACTGCTGGAGCAAATCTTTTTGCTTATCCGACAGATTCACGGGTGTCTCGATAACCACCTTACACATTAAGTCGCCGACAGCACCAGTGCGAACGGAGCGTACGCCCTTGCCACGCAGACGGAACAACTTGCCTGTTTGCGTTTCCGCCGGAATCTTCAATTTCAGCTTCCCATCTAACGTGGGAACTTCAATCTCGCCACCGAGCGCCGCCGTGGTAAAACTCAACGGTACTTCACAGTATAGGTTATTGCCATCGCGCTGGAAGATTTTGTGCTCGCGTACATGCACTTGTACATAGAGATCGCCGGCTGGTGCACCCATTTCCCCTGCTTCGCCTTCGCCGTTTAAACGAATTCGATCACCGGTGTCGACACCCGCTGGGATTTTCACACTAAGAGTCTTGGTTTTCTCAACGCGTCCATCACCATGACAAGTACGGCATGGATCTTTGATGATTTTGCCGCGACCACGACAATGTGGACAGGTTTGCTGAACCGCAAAGAACCCTTGGCGCATTTGAATCTGTCCAGCACCATGACAGTGACCACAGGTCTCTGCTGACGAGCCTTTGCGCGCGCCGGAGCCGTCGCAATCGTCACAGGATGTCAATTTCGGAATCTTTAACTCAACTTCTTTACCGCGTACGGCTTCTTCAAGCGACAGCTCCAGGTTGTAGCGTAAATCGGAACCACGCTGCGCCTGCGCGCGGCCGCGACGACCGCCACCACCGCCGAAAATATCGCCGAAGACATCGCCAAAGATGTCAGAGAAGTCAGCGCCGCCGCCACCGCCGCCAAAGCCACCTTGGCCTTGCTCGAACGCAGCATGACCGTACTGGTCGTAAGCAGCACGCTTCTGCGGATCCATCAGTACTTCGTAGGCTTGTTTTACTTCTTTAAACTTGAGCTCGAGGTCTTTGTCGCCTTTGGTGCGGTCAGGATGGTATTTCATCGCCATCCGCTTGTAGGCTTTCTTTATCTCGCGCTCATCAGCACTTTTGCTGACTCCGAGTACTTCGTAGAAATCTGGTTTCGCCATAATCTTGCGTCATCCACTCAATTACTTTGTGTTCATCGCATACAAACACACGGAGGCCACCTGTGCGGCAACCCCCGTGCGCTTTAGACCCAACTCCGCGCGGGAGTAGGATTATTTTTTCTCGTCTTTAACTTCTTCAAACTCAGCGTCAACCGCGTCGTCGTTGCTTTGCTTCGCTTGCCCATCTTCGGCACCACCCGCATCAGCCTGTTGAGCTTGTTGCTGGGCTGCTTCCATGAGCTTGCCTGAGGCTTCGATCAACGCTTGTTGCTTCGCTTCAATCGCTTCTTTGTCGTTGCTCTTCACCGCGGCTTCGAGCTCATTGATGGCTGCTTCAATACTTTCTTTATCAGCAGCCTCTAAGTTGTCACCCACTTCAGCGAGTTGCTTCTTGGTGGCATGAGCGAGACTATCCGCTTGGTTACGAACTTGGACCATCTCTTCAAACTTGCGATCTTCTTCTGCGTTTGCTTCCGCGTCACGAACCATTTTTTCGACTTCATCGTCGCTGAGACCAGAAGACGCTTTAATCGTGATCTTCTGTTCTTTGCCTGTATCTTTGTCTTTCGCCGATACATGCAAGATACCGTCCGCATCAATATCGAAAGTCACTTCAATTTGCGGCACGCCACGTGGAGCTGGACGAATGCCTTCTAGGTTGAACTGACCCAGTGATTTGTTATCGCTGGAACGCTTGCGCTCACCCTGCAACACATGAATCGTTACTGCCGACTGATTGTCGTCTGCCGTTGAGAATGACTGTGACTGCTTGGTCGGGATAGTCGTATTTTTGTCAATCAACTTCGTCATGACACCACCCATAGTCTCAATACCTAGAGACAGTGGCGTCACATCTAACAACAACACGTCTTTTACATCACCTTGCAAGACACCCGCCTGCACTGCTGCACCGACAGCAACCGCTTCGTCAGGGTTGACGTCACGACGTGGCTCTTTGCCGAAGAAATCAGTGACGGCTTGCTGTACTTTCGGCATCCGCGTTTGACCACCGACCATGATGATATCTTGGATATCGCTCACCGACAGGTCGGCATCTTTCAATGCTTGCTTCACCGGTTCCAGTGACTTCACAATCAGATCTTCAACCAAGCTCTCGAGCTTCGCACGAGTTACTTTAATGGCTAAGTGCTTCGGACCTGTGTTGTCTGCAGTGATATACGGCAGATTCACTTCGGTTTGTTGTGCTGATGACAATTCAATCTTAGCTTTTTCAGCAGCTTCTTTTAGACGCTGCATGGCCAGTGGATCTTTACGTAAGTCGATGCCTTGGTCTTTATTGAACTGTTCAACCAAATAGTTGATCAAACGGTTATCAAAATCTTCACCACCGAGGTGTGTATCACCATTGGTCGCGAGAACTTCAAAGGTATGTTCGCCTTCGACTTCATCAATTTCGATAATCGAGATATCAAACGTACCACCACCTAAGTCATAGACAGCAATAACGTTGTCGCCAGACTTCTTGTCCATGCCATAGGCAAGTGCAGCAGCAGTTGGCTCGTTAATAATACGCTTCACTTCAAGTCCGGCTATGCGACCCGCATCTTTGGTGGCTTGGCGCTGAGCGTCGTTGAAATAGGCAGGTACCGTAATAACCGCTTCCGTAACTTTCTCACCGAGAAAATCTTCCGCAGTCTTTTTCATTTTCTTCAGAACTTCAGCTGAAATTTGTGGTGGCGCTTTGCGGTCACCATTAATTTCAACCCAAGCGTCGCCATTGTCTGCACCGACAATTTTGTATGGCATGATATTGAGGTCACGCTGTACTTCTTCATCTTGGAAGCGACGACCAATCAGTCGCTTGATGGCAAACAGCGTATTGTTTGGGTTTGTGACCGCTTGGCGTTTAGCTGGGCTACCTACCAAAATTTCGCCGTCATCGGTGTACGCGACAACCGAAGGAGTGGTGCGATCACCCTCAGCGTTTTCAATCACTCGAGCCTTGCCGCCGTCGAGCACAGCAACACATGAATTGGTGGTGCCTAGGTCGATACCGATAATTTTACCCATAATTCGTCTCCAACTACCTTTAAACTAAAATGTGGCTTGTTAACTCTGATATAGGGTGTCGTTTGAGTATTTCAACACCCAGTACAGGGTTATTTTTCACGATGCCTACTTAATGGGGCTGGCATCGTGAAAAACAAGTTAGAGACGAAAATATTTTTTACCAGCCGTGCGGCCGATAAGCGGTTTGGTAAGGCTGCATACCCATGACACGATGCAACCAAATATGATGCGGAGGCAGTTTCTGACGCGCCTGTTGTAACCGTTGAATAATTGCAGGATGTACTTTGGTCGGCGGTCTATTGGTACCGAACCAACGATCACACTCGTCTTTCAAAAACTCCATGCCATACAAAATGCATTCGTAACTCTCGTGGTTCCACAAGCCACCCGTGTCGACTGCTGGACGCATATCCCCACCTGTTAACTCAGCTGCTTGTGGTTGCTGCGACATACCCATAAACCATTGGTCCTGAAAGTCGTGTTGCGTCGGCGGTTTCACCTTCCAAAATTCAAACTTAGCTTTCAATCGATCATTGATATGTTCGGGTTGTTGAACGGTTCGCCAGAACTCCGTATCCGTTCGCTTGGTGAGGCAGTAATGCATATTGATGAAATCAAGAATTTCGTAAAAGCGGTTCGACATCACACGGTTGTAGCGGCTCGCTAACACCTCCATGCCATGCTCATCCCAAGGGAAATGCTCAGCCAATAGCACAGCACCCAAATCACTTAAATACAAACCCGTAGACTCGAGTGGCTCTATAAATCCACCCGCGAGGCCGATGGCAATGACATTGCCAGACCAGATTTGCTTGCGCCGCCCCACTTTAAACGGAACAAACCGAGCATCCAGATTATCGGTGTTACCACCTTGGTATGCGCGTAATTCGCGCTCCGCATCCTCTTTAGAGATAAACGCACTGGAGTGCACATAGCCCACCGACCGGCGATTGCTCATCGGAATGTCCCACACCCAGCCATTAGATAGCGCTGTTGCTGATGTATAAGGCCGAATCATGCCGGGAAAATGTGTGTCATACGGCACATGCATCGTCACCGCACGATCACAGAGCAAATATTGGCTGCAGTCTTCAAAACCTACGCCCATTTGCTTTTCAATTAGAAGCGCACTGAAACCTGTGGAGTCGACAAAAATGTCCGCTTCGATCTCACGACCCTTGTCGGTCGTAACCGAAGCAATCCGATCACCTGATGCTTTTTTGACTTCCACCATATTCTCAAGCGTATGCACCACGCCCCGAGCTGTTGAGAAGTCACGCAAATAATCCGCAAACTTTTGTGCGTTCATATGATAGGCATAATTGAGCGGCGCACCCATATCCCATTCACCGAGCATTTTCGGCGATAAACCCCACTCACAAATAATGGGTTGTGCCGAGCACGTTTCCATAAATGGAATACTTTGATCGCTCGCTAGCCAATCGAGGCCGGCACGCTCGAGCGGATGTATGCGCATGCTTGAGAACGGATGATGATAAAACGATTTGTCGTTATGAACCCAATTGGTATACCGAATCGATTGCTTGAACGTTGCATCACAAGCCTTCATAAAATCAAATTCGTTAATACCTATGGCTGCGAGTAAATGCTTCATCGACGGAATAGTGGCTTCACCCACTGAAATGCGCGGTGTGTCCGGCGACTCAAGCAACTCAATGTCGACACGCGAATTCTCACCCCGTTGATTCAGCGCTGCGTTCAAATATGCAGCAGCCATCCAACCGGCCGAACCGCCTCCGACAATTAAAATTTTACGACGCTTATTCATAACTTCCCTCTTATTCTTGTTATTTATGAGGTTATTTAGCTTCTCGAACCTTATTGTTCATCCCTGTCCGCTATCTGTTCCCTGTTCACTATCTATTCACTATTCACTATTCACTATTCACTTAATAGTATCCCAACAGTCGGCGCAGACCCGGCGCTGCATATTCAACCAACTGTTTCTGAATGTCCGGTAATTCATTCGGAATTTCGAACGCGGTATTCTTTAAATTGTCGCGATAGGTTCCACTCTGCTCTCGATCAGAACCTGTTTCCACACGTTCACGCCAGTCGCTCGGCCATTCTGGCAAATTCAAACCGCTTAGTAGCTCTTTGAAATAGATTTCTGCTTCGGGTTTATCCAGTGCTTTGAGATGTTTAATGACATCCTCGTAGCGCACCAATTGAATCCCTGTCCCCAACCATGCAGTGGCGTTGTGCGTGAAAATTTCGGACAGCGTCGGCGCTTTTTGATAAATGCCGAAAATCATCATGTTCAGTACTTCTTCGACCGAGACTCGACCACTCTTCAGATTCTCCATATTGCCCTGAAAATTATCTGAGAGGAAGAATCGAGCGCGGGCTAACACCCAATCAAAAGGATCTCGCACTACCACAATATGTTTCACATGGTGCAAAGCCATCGCAGAAGTATCAGAGAATAGCAAATGCCCCCAGCTCAACTTCGGTTGCGCTTGGTCGAATGCCTTTAAATGTTGGTTTAAGACAGGAATTTGGATGAATTGCTCGTGGTACTGTTGGTCGACTGGAACGAACATCCGAAAAATATTGCGCAGCAGATGGGTTCCACACTTAGGCACCGAATTCAGGAATACCGGTTGCTCAAGCCGATGTTGTTGGAAGTTTTCGTTGAGCTCGTTCAGGGTATCCGGTTTCGCTAGTACGCGAGGCATAATCAGGACTCTTTATATTTAAAATGAAGACTATTCAGTATGCCGGAAAATAAAATGCCGACAAGACGTCGGCATTTTAGATTCACGGATTAACCGAGATTAGAACTGATAGGACAAGTTCAAGAATACACGGCGACCCAACCAGTCATACTGACTGTAGAATGCTGTGTTACCTAAACGAGTAACCCCACCGATAGAGCTGGCTTTTGGTGGCTCTTTATCGAAGATATTCGCCACACCTAAAGTTACATCCAGACCTTCATCACGGAATTCTTTCGTTACCGACAATGCGTGATAGATCACTGCATCACTTGCTAGAACAACACGTACTGGGTTGCCGAACAATGTTGCATCATCTCGGTAGTCGCCTAAACCATAACGTTCATGGTTCGATACTGAACCAATGTAGCGTGCAGTCCAGTTCAACTCCCAATCGTCTTTGATCATCGCAGCACGGAAGTTGCCAACGTGCTTAGGCGCACCAAACTCACCAACGCGATCGATTACGTCACTCTCAGCAAACAACTGGCTTGAAGACTCAAGCTGCACTGTGTGCTCATAGGTGAAGTTGAAATCCGCATAGTCGGTTTGTAGTGGATAGTTGAACTGGAAGTCGACACCTCGGCTAACCTGAGATGCGATGTTCAAATAACCACCACGTACTTCTTCAATGCGGTTATCAGTCGCGTTACGGAAGAACTGGTCACACAAAGGTTCGTTCTCGAAGTCTTCTGACGCATAACATTGATAAACAATTGCACCAGCTGAGAGTAAGGTTACCTCGCCATCAATTTCGATTTCAAAGTAATCTACGCTAGCGCTGAAGTCAGTCCATTCTGGAAGCCAGACTAAACCAGCTGTACGTGCAGTTGATGTTTCAGCTTCAAGCTGACCCGCACCACCACCAGAGAATACGGTGACAGAAATTGCGCCGCCACTGAAGTCGCCCGGTAGACCTTCAGCCGCACAGTTATCGCGAACGATTTCCGCTAAGTTACCGTCTTCAAACTGTTGCTGATAGTTGATACATGGATCGACTGAACGTTGCGTCGTGAAGCTCGATTGGTTGTTCAAGTAGAGTTCATATAGAGCTGGTGAACGGAATGATGTACCTTGCGATGCACGCACACGGAAACCATCTGCAATTAACCAGTTGATTGCCGCTTTATACGTAGTGTCACCACCGTATGAAGATACATCGGTATAACGACCCGACATAGTCAATTCAAGACGCTCTGCAAACGGCGCATCGCGTAACAATGGAATGCTCAACTCACCGAAAACTGCACGAGTGTTGGCTTTACCGGCAGTAATACCTGCTGATGAAGAACCCCACGTATTTGCATTCAGAGTGTGTTCCCCTGGGGTGTCCACAATCTCATCTTGCTGATACGACAAACCGAATGCTGCACCTACGGTACCTGCATCCCATGTCCACAGGTCACCTGTAATGACAGCTTCAAACGTGCGTTGGTCGTACACAGTGTTACCTGTTTCAGTACCAAACAAGAAATCGCGAACTTCACCGGTGATATCACCCGCTAGGAAACCTGGGTCTAACCAAGGCACATCAATACAATCAACGCCACGGTATGAAGTCGTTTGACCTTCACAAGAACCAGTTGAGAAGTTCCAATCATAAATAGCATCGCCATAAATGATTTTGTTCATGTATTCGCCATCGCTGCGACTGTCTTGGACGTTGATATCCCAGAACCAGTCGCCGAGGTAGCCTTCAGCACCGACTACGAAACGACGGTAGTCCACGGTGATTTCAGCACCTGAATGGTCAGTAATTGCTGTTGGTGAGAACCACTGTGCACCTGTCCAACCCTCGGACAAAGAGTTACCTGCAAAGAAGTTTTCGTTGTACTGATAGTTCCAGAACTGACGATAGCCGTTGGTAGTTGTTTTACGGCGGTTCAACAAGACTTCACCGTACAACGTCGCAGTGTCAGAAACCCAATATTCACCAGTAGCGAATAAAGTACCGATTTCTTGCTCTGGCGATAAGCTTTCTAAATCTTGGAAAGGATGGTCAGCGTTAGCAACACCGAACGACGGTTGGTCGTAAGCAACTGGGAACCAGCCTTCTGGCGTGCGCATGTCTTCTGGGTCATTGGCAGTGTCGTTGAAACTTGGGACATACTGGCCTAAATCACCATCATAATCGAACTGAGCTAATGCACCACCTGGTACGTTGCTGTCTGACGCATAGTCATAAATCCACACGTGACCCCATAACAGGTCATTACAATGGAAATCGCCAGTGCGCGGGTCAACAGTATCTGCACGTGCGCCAGTGTCTGGATCAAACACATAGTTTTGCGCACAGTTAAAGAAGTCACGGTCGCCCATGGCCAGTTCGTTGATTTTGTTAAAGTCAGCTACTACTCGGAATGAACCGTTGTCATAGCTGCGACCAAACGTACCGTTGATACGTAAGGTTTCACCACCAGCTTCAGTCGGCTGGCTAGTATTGATGTTGAAGTTCGACTCGTCACCTTGTTTGGTGATGATGTTCACAACACCGGCAACCGCGTCAGAACCATACAAAGATGAAGCACCATCTTTCAGAATTTCGACCTGTTGCACTGCTGACAACGGCATGATGTTCAAATCGAATGCCGATACCTGTCCGCGCGTACCAGCAGGACCGATACGACGACCGTTCAAGAGTACTAGAGTACGGTTTGCACCTAAGCCACGCAGTGACAAGGTCTCAGTACCGGTACCACCAGCGGTAACAAACGCTGTTGAAGCGGCTGCAGTAACCTGGTTAGAACCAGCCGCAACGGTCGATGCACGCAGCAAATCACCCAAGGTAACCATACCTTGGCTAACCGCTTCTTCGGCAAGAATAATTTCAACTGGGGCAGCCTGATCGAGACCGTCGGTACGAATACGAGAACCTGTTACCTGAATTCGCTCCTGCGCTTCTTCCGCATTTGCTTCATCGTTAGTGCTCTCATCCTGTGCTTGTACGCTGAACGCTGTACCAGCGACAACACAGCCGATCGCGTACGCGAGACGGCTGCGCTTCCACTCTGAAGAGATAGTCATAGTTTATAAGCCCTTGATTTCTTGGTTATTATTTTGTCAGGGGTGTGTGGAACTTCTGGCACATACTGAACCCCATCACCTCGATATTAACCAAGAGGGCTGAAATTACAACTAAAAATTTGAACTTTACTGTTAACTTTGGGTCATCAAACCCTAATTTTTCACGATCATCACCATCGCCGGACGCAACAGTCGACCATTTAAAGTGTAACCCTTCTGCAGTACCGCAAGGATAGTGTTGTTTTCGCGATCCGGAGCTGCTTGCATCGACATCGCCTGATGCAACTCTGGATTGAACACCTCACCTTCCGCCCCGACTGGCTGCACATCAAAGCGCTGCATGGTATTCAGTAGACCTTTATAAGTAAGCTCAATACCCTCAACAAAAGCTTTATCAACAGCTTCTGATTGCTCAGCTACCGTCAGAGCACGTTCAAAGTTATCGAGTGTAGTCAGTAAATCCTGAGCGAATTTCTCGAGCGCAAATTTGTGTGCTTTCTCAACATCAGCAGATGCACGTCGACGCACATTTTCCATTTCAGCGACCGCACGAACAGCACGCTCATTGGCGTCGGCGTGCCCGCGTTCTGCTTTCTCTAAGGCTAACTCAAGTTCCGCTACGCGATCATTGAGTGCTTCGCCTGTGTCATTTTCTACGTCATGTTGCTCAGCGGCCTCTGCGGCGTTCGGGTTCTCGACAGTCTCAGGTGCCAGCTCATCCGTTTGCTCGGTTGTAGGTTGCTCTGCCGTAGGTTTTGATTCGTTCGTGCTCATAAATTAAATACTCATATCTGTGTAGCTATTGAAAGCAGTTGTGATTCATTCCAAATTCACGTTAATCTTTCTAACAATGAGCGGGCCAACTTCAGTGACAGCTGCCCCACTAGGCTAATCGGAAAGATGGGGGCGTCAACCCGGCTTTCAAGAGTGCTTTCGATAATTAATTCGTTGCTTAGATTGAAAGGATCAACCATGAGCAAATTGGGTACACAGTTTCAACGCATTGCTCTGATCGGCAAAGTCAATCATGACGCCACTCGTGACACCCTGCAGCTACTCGAGCGCGAGTTACTGGCCGCCAATTATCACGTTGTTATCGAAAGCCGCACCGCCAAACAACTCGGTTCTGTTGAAGCGCAAGTGTTGCCGTTGGACAAACTCAATGGCAACACCGATTTAGTCGTGGTAGTGGGTGGCGACGGCAATATGCTGGGCGCAGCTCGTGTGCTGTGCGATGCGAATCTCGCTGTGATTGGAATTAATCGCGGGAACTTGGGGTTTTTAACAGATATTGATCCCGACCACGCATTGGCACAATTACTCCCTGTCATCGAAGGTCACTATCAAATAGAAGAACGCTTTCTGCTCAATGCAGAAATTATGCACGATGGAAAGTCCTCCATGGTCGGCCGTGCGATTAATGAAATTGTTCTCCACTCAGACAAAGTCGCACACATGATTGAGTTTGAGGTCTTTATTGATGACCATTTTGTATTCAGCCAGCGTTCTGATGGCTTAATTGTTAGCACCCCAACTGGCTCGACGGCCTATTCATTATCCGGGGGCGGACCTATTTTAACTCCCGCACTCGATGCTATTTCATTAGTGCCGATGTTTCCGCACACCCTCAGTAGCCGCCCGATAGTAATTCCAGCGACTAGCATCGTGCAATTACGCACCGCGCCAGATAACGATTTACTGCAAATCAGTTGCGATGGACACAAGCGAATGAAAGTGCAGCCAGGTGACCATATTGTCATTCGCAAGCATCCGCATCAGCTCAAGCTAGTCCATCCTACCGACCACAGCTATTACCGAGTCCTACGCAATAAACTCGGCTGGGGTAGCCGACTCTTTTAAATTTTATTGGCTCTCTTGAAATACTGTATAAATACTGTATAACTACTGTATGCACAACCAGTACCTGAGGTGAGCCATGTTAAGCCAATTACACATCCGCAACTTTGCTGTCGTTCGTCAACTCGATATCGATTTCACTCAAGGCATGACCGCTATCACCGGCGAAACCGGCGCAGGTAAATCTATCGCTCTTGACGCACTTGGCCTATGTTTAGGCAATCGAGCAGACACCGAATGGGTCCGCGCGGGCAGCGACAAAGCCGAAGTCGTCGCCGCGTTTACACTCACCACTGACTCCCCTGCATCAAAATGGTTGGCACAGCATGAATTAGAAGCCGATGGCGACGACTGTGTCGTCCGTCGCGTCGTTACCGTTGAAGGCCGTTCAAAAGCATGGATTAATGGTTACCCGGCTACTGTAGGTCAATTACGCGAGCTCGCACCGCTGTTAGTGAATATTCATGGTCAACATGAACATCAATTATTGACCCGAGCTGATCACCAACTGGCTATTGTCGATGGCTATGCTCAGCATGCCGCATTGCTGGATACCGTGCGCACGTCCTATCAGCGTTGGTATCAACTTCGTAAGCAACAAAAAACATTGGCACAACAAAGTTCAGATGTGCAATCACGGCACGAACTACTTGCTTATCAAGTGCAAGAACTTGATGAATTTGCTCTGGCAGAGGGTGAGTATGAAATTATCGATCAACAGTTTAAACGTGCTGCCAATAGCGCTGCTTTGGTCGAGGACTCTAGCTTTGCACTCAATGCCTTGTTTGATGGCGAGCACAACAACGCGCATGGCCTCATTCAAACGGCGTTATCGCGGCTTGAAGCACAGTTGGACGTGGATGCGGGACTAGCTCCAGCAGTCCAATTATTGCGTGAAGCGGGTGTTCAAATTGAAGAGGCAGCTCGGGAATTACGGCATTATCATGAGCAAATCGAAATTGACGATGAACAATTACATCAGCTTGAGCAACGCGTAACGACTGCCGTCAAGCTGGCTCGCAAACATCAAGTTGAGCCTCATCAACTGGCTCAGCACCATGCGGCTTTGAATGCTGAACTCAAAACACTTGAAGACCAACAAGTTGATACTGAGCAACTTGACGCAGACGTCAAAGCGGCCGCGAGCCACTATCGTCAAGCGGCGGCGAAACTATCAACAAGCCGTCAGCAAGCAGCAAAACGTCTGAGCAAAGAAATTGTGCAATCGATGCAGCAATTGAACATGCCTCATGCACAGTTTCAGATTGCGGTGGATGCAGATGAACAATCCCCTGCAACGCCAATTGGCACCGACACAGTGCGTTTTCTAGTGAGCACCAACCCAGGACAACCCATTCAAGCCATGGCCAAAGTTGCCTCCGGTGGTGAGCTCTCACGTATCAGTCTGGCTATTCAAGTAATCACCGCAAGTCATCTGAGTACACCAACGTTGATGTTTGACGAAGTCGATGTAGGTGTCAGCGGTCCAACCGCGGCGGTGGTAGGCAAGTTATTGCGACAACTCGGAACCACCAATCAGGTCATTTGTGTGACACACCTGCCGCAAGTCGCAGCCAAAGCACATCAGCAGTTTCAAGTGGAGAAGTCGTCGGATGGACACTCTACAGAGACCTTTATTACCGCACTGTCGAACGAACAGCGCGTCATCGAATTAGCTCGGTTGCTTGGTGGCGATACCATCACTTCGGCAACCAAGGCCAACGCGGCAGAGTTACTCGCTTCGTAATTCGCTGAGCCGTGCTTGTGAGTAATGGTTGAACTTATCAGTTTTATCGAAGTCAATCTGTCGTTGAGGCTGGTCATCATCTCAAGCATTGGCTATGATGCACCTCGTAGTTCATTCGTTACTCGTTCGCCGAGAAATAAAATATAGTAGGACCCATGAGAAGTTTAATTATCGCTAGTAGTCTGATCATCCTAAGTGGGTGTTCCGTATTAGATAGCATGGTGTATAAAATCGATGTTCCACAAGGCAATTATTTGGAACAACGTGACATTGATCAGCTCCGTGTTGGCATGAGTAAAGCACAAGTCGAGTATGTTGTTGGTGCTCCAGTAGCAGCCAACCCGTTCGAGAACGATGTTTGGTATTACGTATTTGATATGAATTCTGGTAGCGGCGATGGCGACTACAATCGCAAGGTCACGCTCACGTTTAAAGATGACAAGCTGGTCTCATATGAAGGTAGCTTTGACCGGCCGAAAAATTTCGATACCCCGCTGGACCAATAGCTGCTCAATGGCTTGGCGCGGGTAGCGCTAAGCCAACATCAGGAGCTCTATGGCATCCACGACTGCGCCGGCATCTGCCGAAAGGTGCGTACAAAGCATCATCAAAAGCCCGACGGATCATCGAGATTATCGAATTATTCGATTATCGAATGGCCTTCGTTGTGCCCTAGTTCACGATGCAAAATCTCAACAAGCAGCCGTGTCGACCGCCGTCCACGCCGGTCATTTCCATGATCCACAAACCGCCCAAGGGCTGGCTCATTTCCTTGAACACATGCTGTTTTTGGGAACGGAAGAGTTTCCAGAGCCTGAAGACTATCAACACTTTGTCAGCCAGCATGGCGGAAGTCATAACGCATGGACTGGAACCGAGTACAGTAACTATTATTTCAATATTGACCCTGAGTTTTTAGAACCCGCATTAGATCGGTTCATTCGTTTTTTCTACCAACCACTCTTTTCACAAGATTGGATTACCAAAGAGCTGCAATCGGTCGAGTCGGAATTTCAGCTCAAGCGCAAGGATGAGCTCCGCCGTCTTTATCAAGTTCATAAAGCGACGGTCAATCCAGCGCATCCATTTAGTAAGTTTTCCGTAGGGAATCTCAACACCCTGCAAGACACCGCAGACAATCCCTTACGGCCGCGACTACTAGAATTTTTCAAGACATGGTACCGTCCCGACCGAATGACCCTGGTCATCATTGGCCCACAGTCTCTCGAGCAACTCGAAGCATTGGCGCTAAACTATGGCGGCAGGATTCCCGCCGCACCACAACCGTTGAGCGAGCCGACCATCATTAGCACTTCTTTGTATCTGCCTTCGCAAGTGGGTGTGGAACTACAAGTTCGTCCATTAAAAGCTGCCAAACGATTAATTCTGACCTTCGCGCTGCCAAGTATTGACCGAGATTACGCTCACAAAACAACCAGTTTTATCGCACATATTCTCGGTGATGAAGGTCCCGGCAGTTTGTTCTCTGAGCTACGGCATCGACACTGGGTCAACTCATTGGCTGCAGGCGGTGGCATGAGCGGTAGTAACTTCAAAGATTTCAATATCAACATGCAGTTGACGGAGCAAGGGCTGAAACATGTAGACGACATCATTTGTGATGTTCTGGCTCTGATTCGAAAGGTTGCCGCAGAAGGGTTAGAGGACTGGCGTTATCGTGAGCGACAACTCTCAGTCAGCCAAGCGTTTCGCTTTCAGGAGCCAGCCCGCGCGAGTGACCTCGCACCTCAACTGGCAGTGAATATGCATCATTATCCAAATTGTGACCTCATTTTTGGGGACTATCGCATGGATGGTATCAATGCAGCCTTTGCTCGTGAACTATTCGAGTGCATGCAACCCGATAACATGCGAGTCACCCTTATTCATCGACAGGTCGAGACCGATCAGCATGAGCCGATTTACGGTACTGATTATACTATCCAGCCACTCAACGAGAAACGGCTCGAGCGCTTCCGGTCAGCCCAACAGACCACTGCGGAATTGCCCAAAAAGAATCGATTTATTACCGACCAACTCGAGACCCAACCTCTGCTCGATGATGAACTTGTTGAGCAACCACAGTTCGAAGCAGTCACTCCAGGGTTGCGGTTATGGCACTGGCATGACCCTGACTTTCGGGTGCCGAAAGCGCATATTTATACCTGCTTCTATTTGCCTAAAATGGTTGCTACACCGGCGAATTTTGCCTGCGCTCGACTGTGGAGTGAGCTGCTACTTGATGGTCTCAATGAGACTTGTTATGACGCCGAAGTAGCTGGACTCCATTTTAATATTTATCCGCAACAACAAGGGTTGACCCTGCACATTTCAGGCTTATCTGCTGCAACGGTGCCACTAGCGGTACAAATTATAGCTGAGCTCAAGACGATGCGTTTTGAGCAAAAACGGTGGCAAGAATTACGGCAGAAACTCATTAATAATTGGCGAGCGGCTATGACCAATAAGCCAATGAACGTCTTGTTTTCACGGCTAAATATCTCGCTACAACCCAATACTTATGCGGTCTGCGATTTAGCTGACCACTTAGAAGCAATGACCTTCAATACTTTTGAGGACTGGCTCAACACAGCTCTTGAGCCGATTAACGCCGATGTATTTGCTCACGGTGATTTACAGCGCCAGCAACTGGACGATTACATCCATGCGCTCACGGACCAGTTAGCACTGCACAATCGAGTTGAACAAGCGGACTTGAAACCGACTTCTTTTACTGAGTTGAAGGTGCAACCCAAAGCGAGGTTGTGTGCATCATTGGTGACATATCACCAAGAACAGGCGTCTATTCTCGCGTTGCAAAGTTTTACCCAAGACTTGCCTGCACAAGCAGCGTATTTATTGCTCAACCAATTGATGAGTCCAATACTCTTTCACGAGCTACGAACCGAACAGCAATTGGGGTACGTGGTCGGCACCACCTATCTGCCCATCCAGCAAGTGCCACATTTATTGTTATATGTGCAATCCAGTCAATATGACGCTGATCACTTGAATGCCGCCTTGGTCGAGTTTATTGAGATATTTGCTGAACAACTGGAGACACTTCGTCCAGCGGACTTTAAACGGGCGCAGCAGGCCATACTGGCGCAGTTGGTAGAAAAGGACACCAATCTACGTGTCCGCAGTCAGCGCCTGTGGAGCTCAATCACACAAAACGATCATGAATTCAACCGTTTACATGAATTAGGAATCGCAATAACGAATTGGCAACATTCTTCCTTTATTCCTTTCGCACAGCAGTTACTCAGAAATGAAGAGCAACAGCTGCTAATCAGCACAATGCCGAAGAACTTTGACACCGACAGCTGAATTGTTTAACTTAAGCAACACATAACAAATAGAAGAGCTGCGCAGTAGAAAAGCAGCCTTTCAATCGAGGGATAGCGTGCGTCGAACGCCACTACTTCAGGTCATCATGTGGTGCAGCCTGCTTTTAACAGCGGGTGGTACTTCAGCACAGTCTGTCGCGTCCTATTCTGACTGGCAGGTTGAGCTCATTACTCTGAGAATGGCGAATCAACCCGTCAGTGCGCAGCAGTTAGACGGTCGTAATCGTCCACAACTGTACAATTCCGAAGTCCTCTTCATTCCAACGATTGATTCGCCTTTCACCATTGAATTTGGTGCTCCCTATGCGCCGCAACCCCAGCGGTTATTCTATCGCTATCAACTCGAAGACGTTGACCGTGATTGGGTGATTACAGATGCAGAATTCCGTCGTGCAACCTACACCAATCTGCCCTTTGGCGAACACCAGTTCATTGTGGAAGCCTCTATTGATGGCAAAACCTGGCAAGGCCGACGAGCGATTACATTAGATGTTGCCGTTCCCACGTGGTTATCACCATGGGCCATTACCTTGTATGCCCTCTTAAGTTGCTGCATTTTGTTCGGCCTTGCCTTGTTAGTTCGCGCCAAACGCCGGACACTCGTTCAATTACGCGATAGTGAAGAGCGTCTCAAACTAAGTCTTTGGGGGAGTGGCGACCAGCTATGGGATTGGCATATTCGTGAGCAAGCCATTCATCGACACAACACGTGGCGGCATTTATCAGAGTTCCCGCAGGATCGACTCAGAGCTGGCGAGCGCAGTCCCACATCCAATATTCATCCCCTCGATTTAAAGCGTGTCCAGCAGCAACTCCGAGATTATTTAGATGGGAAGATAGATACCTTCGAGGTCACCTACCGGGTCAGCAGTGACGATGGTTGGATCTGGGTACTTGACCGCGGCAAAATTGTCGCGCGTGACGAGCATCAACTACCCATTCGGATGACTGGGACTTTAAAAGATATCACTCCGCTCGTTGCCGCCGAAGAACGCCTAAAAATGCTGGCAACATCGATTACCAATATTTCAGATGGCGTCTGTATTTATGACAGCCAGTTTAAATTGATCGAAACCAACCAAAGTTTCACCAAGATCACCGGTTATAGCCGTGCCGATATGCTCAACAAACCACTGCATTTGTCGCTCTACAACCCTGAATATCTCGCGCAAATCAAACGTGTGGTGCAGCAACATGGGAGTTGGCATGGTGAAATCGAAGATTTACGCAAAGACGGCACCACCTATCAAATGGAGCTAACGCTCGATGCGATTACGGATGACAGCGGTCAAATTGCGCAGTACGTAGCGACATTCTCTGATATCACCGAACGTAAGAATGCCGAACGCGAACTCCGCCGCTTGTCCAACACCGACACGCTCACTGGATTACCCAATCGTTCCTATTTTCAGGTTAGTCATTCGAATCTAGTACGCAAACGTATCGCCCATGCGCTGCTGATTTTTGACCTCGATGATTTTAAAAAGATTAACGATTCACTCGGCCATGAGGTCGGCGATCATCTGCTCATGCAGGTTGCGGAAAGAGTGGGTGAAATTGGACGCGCACAAGACACGTTTTATCGACTGGGCGGCGATGAGTTCACCTTGATTCTTGAAGATACCACTGACCTACACGATATCACTGAAGCAGCGAATCAAGTATTGGAAGCGCTGAGTCACCCGTTCCACATCAGTGGTCATGATATTGTCGTCAGTAGCTCTATCGGTATTGTGGTCTACCCGAACGATGGTCAATCGTCACAAGAGTTACTGCAGAATGCAGATACCGCGATGTATCACGCGAAAAGTCGCGGTGGTAACGGCTATCAATTCTTCAATGAATCGATGAATAAAAACGCGGTCCGCCGTCTACAACTTGAAAATCAGCTGCGACAAGCGCTCCGCAACAATCATTTGCAGGTTCATTACCAACCGAAAGTCAGTTTGAAAACACATCAGTTTGTTGGACTCGAAGCGCTAGTAAGACTCGACATTCCTGGCGTTGGAATAATCAGTCCCGCTGAGTTTATTCCGCTGGCAGAAGAAACCGGACTGATCATTGACGTGGGTGAGCGCGTATTACGACAAACTTGTCGGGATATGCGTGAATGGGTTACCTCGGGTGCTGTAGAGGGGCGCGTTGCGGTTAACCTATCGGCCAAGCAATTCCTGCAACCTGACTTAACTCAGCGCATCATGAATATTTTGGATGAAGAAGGCTTAGATCCGAAGTGTCTGGAACTCGAAATAACCGAAGGTGTGGTCATGGAAGATCCAGAGCGCGCCATACAGATTATGACCGAACTACATTTCTGCGGAATTCACTTGGCATTGGACGACTTCGGAACTGGCTATTCATCGTTAGCCTATTTAAAACGCTTCCCTATTCAAACATTGAAAATCGACAAAGCATTTATTGATGACATCAATGGCGCTGATCGCGATCGGAATATGGTCGCCTCGATTGTCGCGATGGCCCACAATCTAGGACTCGACGTTGTTGCTGAGGGCGTCGTCAATGCTGCACAAGCTTCCACTCTGCATCATCTCAACTGTGAGTTTGCGCAAGGGTTCTTGTTCGCTCAACCTCTGAAGCGTGAGCAATTTCTTGCGCATATAAAAACGCCGGTTAAGAAACCGGCGCATGTATTACTCAACTAAAATCGTTCCTTCAACGGCATTGCCACAACACATCATGACGGCCAAGGGTACGTATCAGTGTCATGCGTTTATGACTGACAAACATGGGCACCATGAGCGGCCCGAAACATAATCCGAGCAGCCCCCAACGCTTAGCACCCATACCATTCTTTAGAGCTTGAATGTATAAACCCAGCGCAGACAACAAACTACACAGCGCAATAATCACGTTTATTCACCTCATTCATTCGTTAAGAGTGGGTTTCCTTACCGTAAAAAGTTTGACCGTTTTCAGCCATTTGGACCAACAATGGCGCAGGCTGGAATCGCTCACCAAATTCTTCTTCATACTGACGTAGACGCTTCACGACCGTTCCAATACCGAGTGCATCCATATAGCGGAAAGGTCCGCCGCGGAATGGCGGAAAGCCAATGCCAAATATGGCACCAATATCACCATCACGTGGACTACGAATAATATCTTCAGCTAAACAGTAAACCGCTTCGTTCAGCATCAACATAACCGCGCGTTGCGCAATTTCTGCTGGATTGATTTTCGCATCTGGCTTGATACCGAGTAAGGTATAGACCGATTCATCGACCTGTTTACCCGGCTTTTTACCCGAGTAGCTATAAAAACCTTTTTTGTTCTTCTTGCCTTTGCGATCATCATCAAGCAGCTTGCTAAATGCCGCAGGCGCTGCAAATCGGTCACCCAATTCAGCTTCCATGATCGGCGCTACTTTCACGGCCACATCAATACCTACCTCATCCATCAATTTCAGTGGGCCGACTGGGAAGCCGAACTTCACCAAAGCTTTATCAATGCTGTCGATAGGCTCACCTGCCAGTGCCATCCGCGCCGATTCATTCATGTACGGTGCTAAGATACGGTTCACGTAGAAGCCAGCACCGTCTTTGACCACAATTGGCGTTTTACCTTGCTTCTTCGCCAAGGCCACCACTGTTGCAATAGTTTCCGCCGACGTGCCCGCGTGCGTGATAATTTCAGCCAATGGCATTTTATCAACCGGTGAGAAATAATGCAGCCCGACCACTTGCTCTGGACGCTTCGCACCCTCTGCTATTTTAGTAATTGGCAAACTCGATGTGTTCGTTGCAAAAATACAATGTTCTGGGGCGACGTTTTCAATGTCTGCCACCATTTTTTGCTTCAAACTCAAGTCTTCAAACACCGCTTCAATCACCACATCGGTACGATCAAAGCCGCTGTAATCCAAGCTACCACTGAGTCTAAGCATAGTTTTCTCTAGCTCAGACCGACGCATCTGCTTGCGCTTCACCTTTGTCTTCAGGAGGTCATAGCTATAGCGCAACGCGTGTACGATACCCTGCTCTGCAATATCTTTAATGCGAGCCGGAATACCAGCCTTCACTGCAGTAACATAAGCGATGCCACCACCCATCAATCCGCCGCCGAGCACACCAACGCGCTCAACCTTGCGCGGTTTCACATCACCAGCGCCCGATTCTTTCTTCATGGCGGTGGTCGCAAAAAAGATGCCGCGTAACTGCTTCGATTCCGGCGTCATGGCAAGTTCACCGAAACGGCGCGCCTCATACTGCAGCCCCGCCTGAAACCCTTCATTTAAGCCATAAGCAATGGTATCGATAATGGCGTCTATCGCTGGATAATTTCCATGTGCTTTGGCCTGCGCTTGTTCGCGCGCCTTGCTGATAATAATGCCACGACCTACACCGGTACCTTCCAATGCTTTGTTCAGTAATGAGTGCTTCACTTTGCGAACCCGAGCTTTACTACTCAAAGCCTTTTTCACAGCGGCTTCGAGTAAAATGCTACGGGGAACAATCTCATCAATAACTCCAAGTTTGAGTGCTTGTTTCGGACGTAGTTGTTTTCCGGTCAGAATTAATGGCAACGACTTTTGCATGCCAATCAAACGCGGTAAACGCTGAGTACCACCTGATCCAGGTAACAAACCGAGCTGTACTTCCGGTAAACCAATGACCGTTTTGTCTTCGGTCGTGATTCGATAATGACAGGCTAAAGCAAGTTCCAGACCGCCACCCAAACAAGCACCATCAATAGCTGCGACAACGGGGACTTTGAGCTGCTCGATGCGATCAAACATCGCTTGTCCTTGACGCGCGAGACTCTCGGTATCTGCTGCAGTTTCGCAGTCATCAATCATGCTGATATCCGCACCCGCAACAAACGAGCCCGGCTTATCGCTGATTACTACTACACCTTTGATGTCGGAATTCGCCTCCAACTGATTCAGAACCTCGGCAACTTCTTCAGCAAAAGTGGCCTTCAACGTGTTCATAGACTCGCCCGGAACATCGATGCGAATCACAGCGACTTGATCGTCACGAACTTCTAATTGAAATGCTTTGGTTGTTGTTGCTACTTCGCTCATTAGTTGCTCTCCAAAATCATTGCTGCACCCAAGCCACCGGCAGCACATGCTGTCGTTAATGCGGTGCCTCCGCCACGTCGGCGTAATTCGTGGAGCGTTTGTGTGATCATACGAGCGCCCGTGGCAGCAAATGGATGACCGTAGGCAATAGAACCACCGAGGACGTTAAACTTGTCCATATCGATTTCACCAATGGCTTCACTCCGTCCTAACTTATCTTCAGCAAACTTCTTACTCGCAAACATTTTCACGTTCGCGAGCGTTTGTGCTGCAAATGCCTCATGCATATCAATCAAATCTAAGTCACTCAATTTCATGCCAGCGCGCTCTAGTGCAATCGGTGTCGCATAAGAGGGGCCCATCAACATATCTTCCCACACATCAATAGCGCTGAATGCGTAACTACGCACATAGCCGAGAATCGAGTAGCCGAGCGCTTTTGCCTTGCTTTCGGTCATCAATAACACCGCTGCAGCACCGTCTGTTAACGGCGTGCTGTTGGCTGCTGTGACTGAGCCATGCTTGCGGTCAAAGACCGGCTTTAACTTGGCGTAGCTGTCGAGTTTACTATCACTACGGATGGTGTTGTCGCGGCCGAGGAAATCTTTATAAGGTTCGGCATAAGCCGTCATCACTTCATCAGCGAGTATCCCTGCTTCCCATGCGTCGTGGGCTTTGGTATGCGAACGGTGTGCTAAGGCATCTTGATCAGCGCGGCTAATGCCATGAGATTTCGCCATTTGCTCCGCGGTTTGTCCCATGGTCAGCCCAGTGCTGTATTCAGCAATAGCGGGTGGAACCGGCATTAAGTCCTTAAACCGCAGGCGTTTCAAAATCGCTAAGCGTTGCCCTAAAGAACGCGCTTTGTTCAAGTCAACCAGCGCATGCGCTAGGGTTCGTGACACACCAATCGGCAACACCGACGACGAATCGGCTCCGCCAGCAATACCGACCTCAATAGTGCCCGAGACCATACTTTCGATAATATTGGCGGTAGCTTGGAAACTGGTTGCACAAGCTCGGGACACGCTGTAAGCATCAGTGCTCACAGGTAAACTAGTGCCGAGAACAATTTCTCGAGCAATATTCGGTGCTGAGGGCATTTGTACCACTTGTCCGAACACCAATTGCTCCACTTCTCGCGGATCCAAGCTAAATCGATTCAATAGCTCTTGCACAACAAGCTTGCCAAGGTCGAGTGCTGGAACGCCATGAAAATAAGTTGCCTGTTTTGCAAACGGAGTTCGCAATCCGGCGACAATAGCGATACGCTCACCCGCTGGTGTGGTTAATTGCTGACGTGCTGACATTCAATTGTCCTCATCCAAAAAAGAAGTGGGCCATCAATCTGGTCTGACCTCATAGCTAGTTACAAATTTTAACGGGTTACTGGCGAGAATTAAACCGTTGTTTTAGGTAAAGTGCCTAAGTAGAGTATACACCGCTTTTTTGAGTTCATCCGATGTACATAGAGGACCACCATGGCCGCTGAACAGTTTCAAGCGCTTCGTACTTACTTGAATAGTCAGGTACTGGGCCAAGCCGAATTTACCGAAAGTCTGCTAATTGCTGTGCTTGCCGACGGACACCTATTGGTTGAGGGTCCTCCCGGACTCGCCAAAACTCGTGCCGTCAACGCATTGGCACAAGGTATTGAAGGCAGCTTTCATCGGGTCCAGTTCACGCCCGACCTACTCCCTGCCGATTTAACCGGTACGGATATTTTCCGGCCAGAGCAAGGTACCTTTGAATTTCAGCAGGGCCCACTGTTTCATCATGTTATTTTGGCAGATGAAATTAACCGCGCCCCTGCAAAAGTGCAGTCGGCGTTGTTAGAGGCTATGGCGGAACGGCAAATTACCGTCGGCCAGAAGTCCTATCCATTACCAGAACTTTTTATGGTACTCGCTACTCAAAACCCATTAGAGCAAGAAGGTACGTATCCGCTCCCGGAAGCGCAGCTCGACCGTTTCTTGATGCACATTAATATCGATTATCCCAATGCGGCAACTGAGCTGGATATTCTGCGTCTGACACGTGGTGAAGAATTGCATGGTTCCGAAGCAATGCTACAACCGCTCAAGCAAGCTGACCTGTTTGCTGCGCGCAAAGCAGTGCTCGAAATCTACATGGATGAAGCGGTCGAAAACTATTTGGTACAACTGGTCATCGCGACGCGAACTGCAGCAGCTTATAGCGACGACTTGGGCCGTTGGTTGAGTTATGGCGCTAGTCCACGCGCAACGATTGCCTTGGACCGATGTGCGCGAGCTCGAGCCTGGTTGGATGGTCGCGATTTTGTGACCCCAGAAGATATTCAAGCGGTATTCCCGAATGTACTGCGCCACCGAATTATTTTGAGTTATCAAGCCGAGGCTGATGGTATTACCGCAGACGCAGTACTCCAGAACATTTTGAGTCTCGTTCCCGCACCTTAGCGTTATCATGGCAGTGACTATGCAGACAAGCAGTACGCATTGGTTAGACGTAATGCACTCGAATGGCATCCGTGTCACGAGTGCTGAGCTTATGTATTACCGCAATAAGGTAGCGGCCTTTCAGCGCCATCAGCGTCTGCAACCACCCAAATCACAAACTGGCGCCATCCTCAGCAAGCACAAAGGTCGAGGCATGGAGTTTGATGAAGTACGGCATTACCAAGCCGGCGACGATGTGCGTTCAATCGACTGGCGAGTAACAGCACGAACTGGCACGCCCCATACCAAACTGTATCGAGAAGAACGTGAGCGCCCAGTCATGGTGATTGTCGACTTAGGCCCTACTTTACAATTTGGCACGCAATTACTCGTTAAATCGGTACAGGCATGCCACTTAGCTGCAGCCTTAGGTTGGCTCGCTATCAGTCGCAATGACCGCATTGGTGGCTTGATTAGTTCCGGCCAAGACCACCGTGAGGTGCGGCCGCAAGGGCGGCAGCATGGCATGATGCGACTGGTGCAAGCATTAGTCGAACAGCAACATCGCAGTAATGACTCGCCTACGCAGGCAACGCAAACGTTGGACGATCTCATTCAGCGCACGCAGCAAGTGGCGCGCCCCGGAACTATTGTGCATTGCATCAGCGACTGGCTCACTGCCAGTAATGATACTTTCGATCGTTTATTAGCGATTCGTCGTCACTGCCAATTGCATGCCTATCAATTAACCGACCCTTTTGAGTTGGACATGCCACTTCCTGCGGCGTCCAATCCATTGGCGATTACCGATGGGCAGCAGTCACCATTGGTGATGGATACCCAACAGCGCAACGCTTACTTAGAAGCCATGCAGACGAAACAAGCGGAACTGCAGCAACATTTTCAGCAGTTGGGAGTCAGACCACAACGCGTCGATGCCGGTCAAGCGCTGGAGCAACAATGGGCTGAGGTGATGCGATGATGTTACTGGATACTCCTGCGGCCAACGAAGCGCTCGCTGATATGAATGATATTGTCAGTGCGCCGGCGGCATCCTGGTGGCCTTTAGCACCCGGTTGGTATGTGGTGGGTGCACTCACGCTTATTCTGCTCATCATTTCCGTTTGGCTACTGATTCGCCGTTGGCGCCAACGACGTATGCAGCAGCTTGCGCTCAAAGAGCTCGCGCAACAAACCGCAACCGACCCGGCTACAGTCACTGCACTTTTGAAGCAAGCCCTATTGGCTTATTACCCGCGCGAGCGAGTAGCCAGTTTGCAAGGAGCAGTTTGGTGGCAGTTCCTGCAGCAACAATTACCTGCGCGCGCAGCGCAACGTTGGCAGGCAGTCATTGATGAGCTCGAACGCACTCAATACTCTGGTGATACCGCAACCGATCTAGTCGTTGAATACCAACGTTACGCGCAATTTTGGTTGCAGCGCGCCTTGCCTCCAACAGGAGGAAAGTCATGATTGAATTTGCATGGCCTTGGCTTGGCCTCATCTGGCCCCTGCCAGCTCTGTTGTGGTGGTTACTACCAAAATTTCGGCAGCCCACGTCGGTCTTACGCGTGTCCTATGTTCCTGCCGCAGATGGAACTATGCAGCGCACTCAAACTTCACGCTGGGCTTTATTCATAGCCGCGCTGATCTGGACCGCTCTTGTTGCGGCTGCCGCGCAACCACGCTGGCTCGGTGAGCCCGTTGCCGCGCGTAACGAAGCTCGTGAAATGATGCTGGCAGTCGATCTCTCCGGCAGTATGGAAATTGCCGACATGGAAATCGAAGGCCAACAGGTTGATCGTTTAACCATGGTGAAGAGCGTTTTAACGGACTTCATTAGCCGCCGTGTCGGGGATCGTCTCGGTCTCATCTTATTCGCTGATACTGCTTATGTGCAGGCTCCGATGACCTACGATCGTCGCACGGTTGAGCAGTTGCTCGATGAAGCTGTGCTGCGACTCATTGGTGAGCGCACTGCCATTGGTGACGCGGTTGCTCTTGCGGTGAAGCGTTTTGCCGATGACGAAGAGTCGAACAAAATTCTCATTCTTTTAACGGACGGTCAAAATACAGCCGGCAATGTTTCACCTGAACAAGCCCTACAACTTGCCCAATTTCATGATGTCAAAATTTATGCCATTGGTGTAGGTGCGGAAGAAGTCATCGTCGAAGGATTTTTCGGACAACGACGCGTCAATCCAAGTCGAGACTTAGATGAAGACATGCTGCGCAGTTTTGCGGATGCCACTGGTGGTGAGTACTTCCGCGCCCGCAGTACCGCTGAACTCGAGGAAATTTATACGTTGCTGGATCAATATGAACCCGTTGCCGGTGATGAGCAGCTCAGACGGCCTCAACGTGCCCTCTTTCATTGGCCATTGGCGCTCGCTTGGTTGCTCACGTTTGCATGGATGATTTTGCGCCTCCCACAGTGGCAACGCCGCACAGAATCGGAGGAGCAACATGGCTGAGTTTCATTTCCTTCGCCCCTGGTGGCTGCTCGCGATACTGCCGGTGTTAGTCGTCGGTTGGCAGTTACTTCGCCAACAACGGCAACAAAGCGGTTGGCAACATGTTGTAGCACCCCATTTGCTGGCATGGTTAAGTCCACCGCAGCACGAACGTCAGCGGCATTGGCCGCTCCGGTTGCTGGTTCTGAGCACACTGATTGGCTCGTTGGCCCTTGCTGGTCCTACGTGGCAGCGGCTCCCACAACCGGTCTATCAACTCGAAGCCGGTCAAGTGGTCATCATGGATATGTCGATGTCGATGCGCAGCACCGATATTGCGCCCAACCGACTCACACAACAGCGCTTTAAGGCCATCGACTTAGTCAAGTCACACTTAGACGGTGAAGTGGGTCTCATTGCTTACGCGGGTGATGCATTTGTGGTCAGCCCACTGACTGCTGATGCCAATAACCTGACGAATTTAATTCGCGCGTTGAGTCCTGAAATCATGCCAGAGCAAGGCAGTAATCCATTGGCAGCACTCCAACTCGCCGATCGTTTATTAACGGAAGCTGGCTACGCCAACGGTGATATTTATTGGCTGACCGATGGCATCCAGTCACGCGACCAGCAAAGTATCATTCAGTTTTTACGAAATCGTAGCCATCGCGTATCCATTCTCGGGGTGGGAACAGAAGAAGGTGCCCCTATTCAACGTTCCGATGGCAGCCTAATGCGTGATCGCAATGGCCAAGTAGTTGTGCCAACACTTATTCCTGCTCAACTCGAACGATTCAGTTCGCTTACACAAGGTCGGTTTGCGGTGATTCGAAATGATCAAGCTGACCTCACCTATCTCACCGATTTAGCGCCCATCGAACGGTCTGGAAGCGAAACCGAAGATCAAGCCGGTGATCAATGGCGTGATCAAGGACCTTGGTTAGTGTTGATTCTTATAGGTGCAGCCTTATTCGCCGCTCGCCGAGGCATGTTGCCCAAAGTGCTGCCGGTACTTATTTGCCTGTGCTTGATCAACCCGGTCTATGCTCAAGAGGCTGAGGCGACGTCAACGCCAGAAAGCACGGGATTGGCTTGGCATGAGCAACTCTTTGCAACCCCCTATCAACAAGCGGATAAAGCACTACAACAAGGTGAATTTGAGCGTGCGCAGGCCATCAGTGAAGACAGTTGGCAACGCGGTGAAGCGAGTTATCGAGCAGGAAACTACGCGACTGCGTTAACCGATTTCTCGCAACGGACAGATGCGACAGGTTTCTACAATCAAGGCAATGCATTAATGCAATTGCAACGTTATGGCGAAGCCGCGGGCGCCTACCAAGCAGCTCTGCAACAACAACCTGATTGGGACGCTGCACAAGAGAATTACGAGTTAGCCAAAAAGCTTGCAGAACAGCAAGAGGAACAGCAGTCACAACAAAGCGACCAACAGCAGCAATCTGAGCAAGCTGAAGGTGAGCAACAAGACAGTGACCAGCAGCAACAGCAGCAATCGGAACAAAATTCTGACGAGTCTGAAAGTGACGAGTCGCAACAAGAGCAGCCTGAACCTCAAGAACAAGAGGCACAGGCTGATGATATGGAAGCTGAGGCCGAACCTCGTGAAGCATTGCCGCAAGGTGACTTAACTGAAGAACAGCGGCAACAGATGGAACAATGGTTGAATCGAATTCAAGACGACCCCGCAGTATTACTGCGAAATAAAATGCGGCTCGAAGCTCAGCGCCGCGAACAGAATCGATTACCCAGAGGAGTAGAACAAGAGTGGTAACGCACATGACCGCGCAACAAATAGATGTAGAGGCAGCTTTGCCAAGCAAGCTTGCAGCGATGCTCTTCTGCCTAACCGTGTTAGTGCTGGGTACCCTGCTGCCCGCGCATGCTGAACCGACTACGGTTATTGCGAGTGTTGATAAAAACCCGGTCGTTGCCGGCGACAGCTTTATCCTCACCGTCACCGTTGACGATGATGTACCTACCTCAAGTTTCGATGCGGCAACGCAGCTACCCGACAGTTTCACTGTCTTGAATACGCGCACCGCTCGACGCACGTCCATGATTAACAATAGTTTTAGTCGCCAAACCACTTTTACGGTAAGCGTCCGCGCTCCAACTACCGCAGGTGAAGTGACGATTCCTGCGCTGACTATCGAGTCTGTCCAGTCAGAACCGATTGCATTGCGTGTGCTGGAAGCTGGCAGCGATGCCGGAGCTGAAGAACGTCTCGCCTTTATTCGCACCAGTGTGAGTGCCGAGGAAATTTATGTTCAACAGCAAGTGACGATTATTGCGCGCTTGTACTTAGCTGCTAATCTGCAGAGCGGTAATATCATTCCACCACGGTTGACCGATGCGGATGTGGTTCAAATTGGCAAAGATGAAGAAACCTATGAAGTGATTGATGGTATTCGTTATCAGGTCTTTCAACGCACCTATGTCGTCACACCGCAGCGTTCAGGCGAACAAACCATTCGTGGTCCGGTCTTTGAAGGACAAATCAGTACCGAAAGTGGTAATTCTATCTTTTCGGCATTCTCCTCAACCCAACCCGTCACGACCGCAGCCCAAGATATTCCATTGCGTGTTCGGCCTGCGCCGAATGATTGGCAGGGAGAATGGTTCCCCGCGGAATTGGCTACCCTGAGTCTCGAATACATCAGCGACGGTGAAGATCTTCCAAGCGAGTTAACCATAGGTCAGCCTATTACCCTGCAATATCGCCTCACGGCTATTGGTGTCAAGCCAGAGCAGTTGCCAGCTCTTGTGCTACCGCAGCTGTCGGGAGCTAATTCCTATCCAGAGCAACCTGAATTGGGAAGCGCTGTGCGCAATGGCAATGTCATTGCGCAGAAGACCGTATCGGTAACGTTAATTCCACGTGAAGTCGGTGAGCTAACTATTCCAGCAATCGTGGTTCCTTGGTTTAACACATCCACAGGGCAGCGTCAGGAAGCGCGAACCGACTCGCTAAGCTTCACCATTGTCGCTGGCTCAGGCTTGCAACCGGATATTCCGCAGCAACAACCGGTCACACCGGAAACCACAGCGTCTACCCCCGAGAATAAGTCAGCTCCTACAACGAGCACCGGTAGTACAGATCTGGCGCAGGAGACTTCAAACGAGTCACAGCCTTGGCTCTGGATAGCACTGACTAGTGGCTTTGCTGCGTTATGGTTACTGACCCTGTTTGGCTTTTGGTACCGCGGTCGTCAGCGTAATACTGTCGACACGAGCTCACCATCGACACCGAGCAATCAGTATTGGAAGCAAATTCAGCATGCTTGTACTCAAAATGATGGCGCCGCAGCTATCCAAGCGCTCCAGCAGTGGGCGCGACATGACTTAAAACTTGCTGATGCATCGTTGTTGGGACTGAAGAAGCACCTCAATAGCTCCCCAGTAACGGCGCAAATCGACTTTCTCCTGGCTTCTCGCTTCGGCTCATCTCCTAGCCCTTGGCAGGAAGGGAAAGGTCTGTGGCGTGCGTTACAGGGCGCCGTCCGTGACCAACATAAGAAGAGCAAACCAACGGTTACACTACCCCCCTTATTTCCAACGAAGTAAACGAACACAAAAAAGCCCGCTCATGATAAAGCGGGCTTTTTATTGGATTCGATGGAATACGACTTAGTTACTCCGCACCATCTCAATTTCAGCCTCAGCCCGCAATCCTTCTATAAAGGCCATATAGAGCTGTTGACTATTACTCGTTTCCAGTTGCTCTTGCAGACTAGTCGCCAGTTCAGCATCAGGTTCCCCTGCCATCACTTGGCTTAATTGCACCACAGCAACGTTACCGTTGTTTAATGTCGCTGTCGTCACCGCAGTTGTACCTTCAGCCGGTGCTGCCATGTTAAACAAAGCCTGCACGATAGCGCGAGGATGCTCATCGGTGCGACGATCAACAGCGTCAAGAACGGTCAGCTCGACACTCGCTTCACCCGCTCGAAGTTGCTCTGCGATGGCTTCTGCTTGTTCCGTAGCGGCTGCTTGAGCGCGCTCACGGCGCAATTGTGTGGTAACCGTGTCACGTACTTCATCAAGTGCACGAGTAGATGCTGGACGGTGTTCAAGTACACGAACAACAACCGACTCCGTATCACTGGTCTCGATCAAATCGCTATTCAAACCTTCCGCAATAAAGTCGTTATCAAATACTTGCTGCAATACAGCAGGATGATTGAGCGCTGACGGTGCGGTATCGCGATTAAACCAATCCGAGGTACGCACAGTCAGTTGCGTGCCCTCTACCGCCGGTTGCAATGTATCTGGCATTTCGAACGAAGCTTCGGCAACGCCTTGCTGCAACTCATAGTAACGTTGTTTGACCCGCTCTTCGCGTAGATCATTAACGATTTCATCACGAACTTCTTCAAATGGTGTTACAGAGCCTTCCTCACGGTCGGTCAGCTTAATAATATGAAAACCAAAAGATGTTTCCACAACATCGCTCACATCGCCAACATTTTCTAGGGCAAACGCAGCAGCTTCAAAATCTGGGTCCATGGTACCTGCTTCAATAAAGTCGAGGTCACCACCTTGCTCTCCAGAAAAGACATCGTCCGAGTTTGCTTTCGCCACTTCGGCAAAATCAGCACCATTGTTAATTTCAGCGAGCAAAGCTTCGGCTTCAGCACGGGCATCAGCATTGCCATCCTCAGCTTCAATCAGGATGTGTGAAAAACGTGCGCGTGAAGCAGTTTCGTACTGTGAGCGATTACTTTCGTACCATTCGCGTACAAGGTTCTCATCGATTTCAATCGCTTCAGCAATAGCGCCCGCTTCCAGCGCCACAAACTCCACGCGAACTTGCTCAGGAACCGCAAAACGATCACGATTTTGCTGATACCAAGTCTCAATAGCAGCATCGGTGATTTCGACTGTTTCCAGGTAATCAGCCAACGCGATTTCGCGATAACCACCGCTGCGTGATTGATTGACCAGAGCTTGTACTTGCTGCACTTCATCGGCCAGTACGAAATCCGTTTCTAAAATGGACTCCAGTAACTGAGTCCGCGCCATATCGCTACGCATCAACTCTGCGAAGCCATCGACGGAAAAACCATTTTGTGCCAGTACCATGCGATAGGTTTGGTTATCAAATTGCCCGGCCACTTGGAAAGCTGGAAACTCACGAATCGCGGTTTTAACTTGCTCATTCGACACTCGTAAGCCGCGGTCTTGAGCATACTGCTCAACCAATTTCTGGTCGATTAGACGGTCCAGAACCTGTTGACGAAGACGCTGATTAAACGCAGGGTCGGCGGATAGTGTTGCATAAAAATCGCCTAATTGTTGTTGCTGGCGATTCCGTTCATTTTCCACTTCACGGTCGAATTGTGCTTGCGCGATTTCCTCACCGTTGACAATGGCAACAGCAGGGTCAGGTTGATTGGTGACATAGCTACCAATTCCAAACAACGCAAAGGTCAAAGCCAAGAAAACCAAGATGGCTTTCACGATGAAACTTTGAGACCTCTCTCGAATACTGTCCAACATGTTCTGTTATACCTCGATTTAACTCTACAATTGCGCGGTATTATACCTGCTTGTGCGCTAAAAAAATAACCCGAAGCGAGGCTTCGGGTTATTTTCAACATTCGCTGGCGGAGCGGACGGGACTCGAACCCGCGACCCCCGGCGTGACAGGCCGGTATTCTAACCAGCTGAACTACCGCTCCGCAGGTATTAGTTTACTGAGTCTTTCAGTGCTTTACCGGCTTTGAAAGAAGGTACTTTTGCAGCTGCGATTTGAATAGTCTGACCGGTTTGTGGGTTACGACCAGTGCGAGCAGCACGCTCACGAACGCTGAAAGTACCGAAACCAACTAGAGCTACTTGCTCACCCTTTTTCAAAGCGTCTGTTACTGCTTCGATGAAAGAGTCTAAAGCACGTCCAGCAGCAGCTTTAGAAATCTCTGCTCCCTCTGCAATTTTGTCAACTAACTGAGACTTGTTCACAGTATCATCCCCTTAGATTGTTATTATCAGATTTTGCATGGTTCCATTTGCATATGAATGGCCCAGCGAAGGTTATAACAAGCTTGAACAAACCGTTCAAGCGTTGGCAACAGGTAAGTAGACTACTTAACTCAAACCAGTCACACAAGTGTGGTGGCAGACGAATTCCAATGTTGTTCTGACCAATCACTCTTGCCTTAGGCTACCACAAGAATTTCTATTGAGAACCCTTTTTCACAATTTTTTTGACGAAAGAATGCGGTCTGTAGGCTGATTACGGCCTCGCAGCCCGCATTTTATCGTTTTAAGGTGCTTTTACGACCGCTTCTGGGGTCCGTTCGAGTGCAACTTTCAGCACTTCGTCTATCCATTGTACTGGCTGAATCTTCAAATCACCCTTCACATTGTCACTAATTTCCTTGAGATCACGCTCGTTATCTTTCGGAATTAGCACATGCTTAATACCACCGCGGTGGGCCGCCAGCAGCTTCTCTTTCAGTCCGCCGATAGCCAGCACTTCACCACGCAAGGTGATTTCACCGGTCATGGCGACATCTGCACGAACCGGTATCTGCGTCAACGAGGACACCAAAGAGGTCACCATAGCGATACCTGCACTCGGACCATCCTTCGGTGTAGCTCCCTCAGGAACATGCACGTGGATGTCACGTTTCTCATGGAAATCGTCCGGAATACCCAGCTTATCGGCGCGACTCCGCACGACCGTTAACGCCGTTTGAATCGACTCTTGCATGACATCGCCCAACGAGCCCGTTGAGGTGATTTTGCCTTTACCCGCAACGTTGGTTGCCTCAATGGTGAGTAAGTCACCCCCCACTTCAGTCCAGGCCAATCCGGTCACTTGTCCAACTTGGTTGTTGTCCTCAGCCTTACCGAAATCAAAGCGTTGCACGCCAAGGAAATCACTCAGATTGTCACCGTTGATTTCCACATGCTTCACACGCTTATCAAGAACGATCTTCTTCACTGCCTTGCGACAGAGACGAGAAATTTCACGTTCAAGGTTACGTACCCCAGCTTCGCGCGTGTAATACCGAATAATTCCAGTAATCGCGTCATCCTTTACATTGATTTCTTTGGCCTTCAAACCATTGCGTTCGATCTGCTTGGGCAGCAAGTGGCGCTTCGCGATATTTAACTTCTCGTCCTCGGTATAACCTGACAACCGAATCACTTCCATCCTATCCAGCAACGGTGCCGGAATATTCATACTGTTGGAGGTCGCGACAAACATGACATCTGACAAGTCGTAATCCACTTCCAGATAATGGTCGTTAAAGTTGATGTTCTGCTCTGGGTCTAATACTTCGAGCAGTGCTGACGCTGGATCGCCACGCATATCGGACGCCATCTTATCGATTTCATCGAGTAAGAAGAGCGGATTACGAACCCCAACCTTCGCCATTTTCTGAATCAATTTACCTGGCATCGAACCTATATAAGTACGACGGTGACCACGAATCTCAGCTTCATCACGAACGCCACCGAGTGCCATCCGGATATACTTGCGGCCCGTCGCCTTCGCTATCGATTGACCCAATGAGGTTTTACCGACACCGGGAGGCCCCACTAGGCACAGAATAGCGCCACGAACTTTGCTAGTCCGCTGCTGCACAGCAAGATACTCGAGGATGCGTTCTTTGACTTTCTCGAGACCGTAATGATCCGCATCGAGGATTTTTTCTGCGCCGGCCAAATCTTTCTTAATACGCGAGCGCTTTTTCCACGGCACCGACACCATCCAGTCGATATAACCGCGAACCACTGTTGCCTCAGCCGACATCGGCGACATCATTTTTAACTTCTGCAGTTCCGCACGAGTTTTCATCTCGGCTTCTTCTGGCATTTTGGCGTCTTCAATCTTCTGTTGCAGCGCTTCAAATTCGTCAGGACCGTCTTCCATTTCGCCCAGTTCTTTTTGAATGGCTTTCATTTGCTCATTCAAATAGTACTCGCGCTGACTTTTCTCCATCTGCTTCTTGACGCGTGTACGAATGCGCTTCTCAACTTGCAACAGATCAATCTCGCCTTCCATCAACGCCATCAAGAACTCAAGACGCTCACGTACATCGGTAATTTCCAGCACTCGTTGCTTGTCATTCAGCTTCAATGGCATGTGTGCTGCCATGGTATCGGCGAGGCGATCTGCAGCTTCAATCCCAGATAGTGAGGTGAGCACTTCTGGTGGAATTTTTTTGTTCAGTTTGACATAGCCTTCAAACTGGTTGATTGCCGAGCGAATCATCACCTCTTCTTCTTTCTCGTCCATGCGCTCGGAATCGAGATAATGGACCAGTGCTTGGAAGTAATCGGGAGACGGCTCGAAGTTATCAATGGCTGCGCGCTGCACACCCTCCACCAACACTTTCACCGTGCCATCAGGCAATTTCAACAGCTGTAAAATAGTCGCAATGGTGCCGATGGTGTGGATGTCGTCCGCTTCTGGTTCATCCACAGTGGCGTCTTTCTGGGCAGCTAAAAATATTTGCTTGTCCGCATCCATGGCTGCCTCTAAGCAGCGAATCGATTTCTCACGACCAACAAATAACGGAATAACCATATGCGGATAGACGACAACGTCTCGCAATGGCAATACGGGAATACTCAGGCGTTCAACCCGCTCTTCGCTCATAAACTTCTCCAGGTGGTAACTCTGTGTATGCTTTCTTATCTTACTCTTTAATATGTGGTCCTCCAGTTAAAGTTCAATGTTTTGCACAAAAAAAGGGCCTTATTGGCCCTTTTTGCATGATTTTTGTGCTAACTGAAGGTGTTATTCACCTGCGGCTTGCTTATCTTTACCTTGATTTTGATAAATCAGGATTGGATCAGACTCACCCTTAATGACGGATTCATCGATCACTACCTTGCTAATATTTTTCAGCGAAGGTAATTCGTACATAGTATCCAACAATACCGCTTCCACGATAGAGCGAAGTCCACGTGCACCGGTTTTCCGTTGCATGGCTTTGCGAGCAATAGCGCGCAAGGCATCTTCTCGGAACTCCAATTCCACGTCTTCCATTTCAAACAACGCATTGTACTGCTTGGTTAATGCGTTTTTGGGCTCTCGTAGAATTTGCACTAACGCGTCTTCATCCAGCTCGGTCAGTGTCGCAAGTACCGGCAAACGACCGATAAATTCTGGAATCAAACCGTACTTCACCAAATCTTCAGGTTCGACTTTCGCTAAGGTTGCGCCTTCTCCATCGGATTTCTTGCTTTTCACTTGTGCACCGAAGCCAATGCCAGTGCCAACGCTGATACGCTGTTCGATAACTTTATCGAGCCCAGCGAAAGCACCACCGCAAATAAACAAGATTTTCGAGGTGTCGACCTGCACAAACTCTTGCTGCGGATGCTTACGACCACCTTGTGGTGGTACTGCAGCTACCGTGCCTTCAATCAGTTTCAGTAGTGCCTGTTGCACCCCTTCACCCGATACGTCACGAGTAATTGAAGGGTTGTCTGACTTACGTGAAATCTTGTCAATTTCATCAATGTAGACAATGCCGCGTTGTGCCTTTTCGACGTCATAGTCACACTTCTGCAGCAGCTTTTGGATGATATTTTCAACGTCTTCACCCACATAGCCTGCTTCAGTCAATGTGGTCGCATCTGCCATGGTGAACGGCACATCGAGAAAACGCGCAAGCGTTTCTGCTAGGTATGTTTTACCAGAGCCGGTTGGACCAATCAGCAAAATGTTACTCTTGCCTAACTCGACATTCTCTTTACCTTTACTACTGTTATTGTGGAGCCGCTTGTAATGGTTGTACACGGCGACCGCCAGTACCTTTTTCGCCAAATCTTGACCGATCACATATTCGTCTAAGTGTTCCCGAATTTCCTTAGGCACCGGTAATTGGTCACTTGGGGCTTGTGGCGCAATATTCTGAATTTCTTCATGCAAAATATCGTTACACAGCTCGACACACTCATCACAAATAAATACGGACGGCCCAGCAATCAGTTTACGAACTTCATGCTGACTCTTGCCACAAAAGGTACAGAATAATGGCTTATCGCCATCGCCTTTGGTTGTGTCCGTCATTCGATTTAGTTTCCTTCTCGCTTAGTCAGAATGCCATCAACTACGCCGTAATCGACCGCCTCTTGTGCACCCATGAAATAATCACGGTCAGTATCCTTCGCTACTTGCTCATAATCTTTGCCGGTATTTTCGGCAAGCATACGGTTCAGCTTTTCTTTGATATCTAAAATTTGTCGCGCATGAATTTCAAAGTCAGATGCTTGACCTTGGAAGCCGCCGAGCGGTTGATGAATCATCACCCGCGAATTCGGCAAACAATAGCGTTTACCTTTCTGGCCACCCGCCAACAGGAACGCGCCCATACTAGCCGCTTGCCCCATACAGACCGTGCTTACATCTGGCTTAATGAACTTCATCGTATCATAAATCGCCATACCTGCGGTGACTACGCCACCAGGCGAGTTGATATACAAATAGATATCTTTATCGGGATTGTCAGACTCAAGGAATAATAACTGAGCCACAATCAAATTGGCCATATGCTCTTCCACTTGGCCACAACAAAAAATGACACGCTCTTTGAGCAAGCGCGAGTAGATGTCGTACGAACGCTCTCCCTTTGAAGTTTGTTCGACCACCATAGGGACCAAAGCGGCCATTGGTGCAGACGTCAACTCTGACATAATTACAACTCCTGAAATAAAAAATGGCTCGTATAAGATATACGAGCCATTAAACCAAGTTGATCTAGAGCCCGTCAATGTTCTTCGACGGTTCTCGTAAACTTACTTTTGCTTAGGATTCATCAATTCGTCAAATGTTGCTTTCTTCGCCTTCACTTTCGCTTGGCTCAAAACAAATTCAATCGCCTGGTCTTCCAAGGCAACATTGCGAACTTGTTGCATCAATTCTTCGTTGCCTTTGTAGTAAGCAACCACTTCCGCTGGGTCTTCGTAGGCAGAAGCGTTGGTTTCGATAATCTCATCGACCTTCGCAGAATCAACTTTCATCTCGTTACTACGAATCACTTCGCCAAGTAACAAACCAACCTTCACGCGCTCTTTAGCTTGTTCTTCAAACAAGTTTGCAGGCAATTCAGGTAAGTTCGCTTGTTGACCGCCAAAACGCTGCATAGCTTGACGACGCAAGTTGTCAATTTCTTGGTCTACCATTGCTTTCGGAGTATCTACTTCATTCGCTTCAACTAAGCCCTTGAGCACTTGCTCTTTGACTTTGCTACGAACAGTCGTTTTCAACTCACGTTCCATATTCTTGCGAACTTCAGCTTTCAAAGCCTCAATACCGCCTTCTTTCACGCCAAATAGCGCGACGAATTCGTCATTGATTTCTGGTAGCTCACGCTCTTCAACTTTCTTCGCTGTGATTACAAACGACGCAGCTTTCCCTTTCAGGTTTTCAGCGTGGTAATCTTCAGGGAACGTGACTTCGATAGTTTTCTCTTCACCAGTTTTCATGCCCACGATTTGGTCTTCAAAACCTGGGATCATGCGATTTTCACCGAGTTCGAGTGCGAAGTCAGAGGCTTTGCCGCCGTCGAATTCTTCACCATCAATAGAGCCGACGAAATCAATCGTGATACGGTCTTTCTTCTTCGATTTCTTCTTTACTTCTTTCCAGCCAGCGTGTTGCTGACGCAAAGTTTCAAGCATGTTGTCGACGTCTTTCTCAGTCACTTCAACAGTCGGCTTCTCGATGGTGATTTTTTCTAACGCACCAACTTTCACCTCTGGGTATACTTCGAAAGTCGCAACGAACTCCAGGTCTTTACCTGCTTCATTTACTTTTGGTTCGATCGCAGGGTTACCGACTGGGTTCAATTTTTCTTGCATGACCGCTTCGTAGTACTTGGTGTACATCATGTTCGATGCGGCACGTGCATGCGCTTCTTTGCCAAACAGCTTCTGTAACACGTTTGGTGGCACTTTGCCTTTGCGGAAGCCATTGATACGACGGTTGCGATACTCTTCTTTGAGCAAACGCGTGACTTCTTTCTCAATTGCTTCGGCCGGCACTACGATAGTCGCACGGCGCTCTAATCCTTGGGTTGTCTCTACAGAAACCTGCATTGCTTTGTTACCTCGGCTTCACTTGTGGCCTGAGCCCACTACCATTCGGGGGCCCTTCAAAATGACGCAGCATTATAACGAAGCGACTGGGGGGAGTCGAGTATAAATTACACCGTGATGAGCGCGGAACAATCGCGTCCATGATGTTTGGCTTGATAGACAGCTTGGTCAACAATTCGTAATAAGCTATCGACATCGTCTTCCGTGCTAGGAATTAAACTGGCAATACCGATACTTACCGTCACCGGACGTTCAATTTCGCCGGCATCTTTGAGGGTACGAACACATTCTAAGATTTTCTTCGCGCGCTCCTGAGCTTCGCTCGGCACACACTGCGGCGACACCACAAAAAACTCGTCACCACCGTAGCGCGCAACCACTTCGCCGCTACGCTTAAAAACTTGACGAAACACCTTCGCGACAGCCTTCAACGCTTGATCGCCGGCAACATGGCCACTGACATCGTTAAACGACTTAAAGTGATCGACATCAATCATAAAAACCGTCAAGCGCTGCGCATTGCGCCGTGCCCGCTGCAATTCGTGCTGGAGAGATTCATCCAACCCGCGCCGATTCACTAAGCCAGTCAAACCATCCTCGCGCGCTAGCTGCGCCAAGCGTTGATTAGCGAGCCGTAACTCGGCTTCGGTTTTACGCAGTTTGGTCTCAGAGCGTTGGCGAGCAATGGTATTGGCAATTAAGTCCGCCACTAACCGCATTTGCCGCACATCAATGTCAGTCCAATGCACTTGTCGATTGACCAGGTCACAGCCAACGAAACCAAGCAATTGCCCTTCCAAAAACATTCCGACAGCCATCATCGAACGAATGTGTTCACGCGCTAGTTCTTCTTGAAAGCCAACAGCAGCAGGCGGCAGATCCGATAGCGTGCTCACGACCACTTGGCCTTGCTGCAACATCTGGTCAAAAAACCACGGCATGGCATCACGCGGGACATCTTGCAATTCGTCGATGTGTGCACTGATGTCGGAATTCACCCATTCGTGCGTATTCGACATCGTGCTGTAATCGTCATTGAAGAGGAACACATAACAACGATCTTTGCGGTCACCATGCCCCAAAGCCGCCAAAGCTTGCGAAATATGTTGTTCAGTTTTCTCGAACGGACAGTTGATCAGTTGGGCACTGATTTCAGAAATCAAAAGACCGAACGATTCATTCGAATCGCTCGGTCTGATTTGATTTTTCGGCGTGGTTTGACTACCCACGGAGTCCTGTTTACACGGCATCGACACTGATATTTACACGCTTTATAGTTATAGGGATACGCTCATAAATTAGCCGAAGTATACCGACCCCTGAATTACATTGTAAATATTTTATTGCTAATTGATGCGTCGTTTATCAATCTCAAAAGCCCGCTGCACCGGTTAGCGCACCGAGTGCTGTGGCAGCTGGACTATTACTATTCGCTGAATAAACCACGCTGCATTGCGCTGTGCCTTGACCACACACTTGTCCGCGAATATTAGACCCAGTCGAAACCCCATCGTAAACGCGCATATCGTCCAGTGTTGAAGCTAACTCACTAATATAACTCTCCATCGTTATACGAGTTCCAGACACACTAATGCGCTCAACGTTCTCGTATGGACTGGATTCAGATTGCAGCGCAGTTAATGTCTGTTCTTGAATTGCTTCCGATTCAACTAACGCAGCCAAGCGTTCACGGCTCTCTTTATAGTTGAATCGACTTAATCTATTAAACAAGATCACTGCACGATCCACATCAGCAGGAACACCAACTCCTGATGCAAGGAGTTGTGCTAACAGATACTGCGAAGGTTGGTGATTTTGCTTTGCTGCTCGTTCTAGCCAATCAACAACCTCTTGGTTTTCGCCGCCCTCAAGGTTGAGTTTGCGTACTGCTTGTTCGTACAGCGCAGACGGATGATCTTGACGCAATGCTCGTTGAAAGGCGTATTCTGCTTCTACTAAGTCGACCTCAACACTAATGCCCTTTTTCAACCAATTGGAATAGATATACCAAGCCCGCGGGTCATTATTACGCAATGCTCGCTTGAGATGCTGCCGCGCAAGGTCAAGGTTTTGTTCAATACCCTCACCATTGGCATATGCCAAAGCAACAATCACTTGCGCATCCGGACTGCCATTGAGAGAAAACTTAACGAGACGTTTCATATCCTCGCTACATTGCGCCGAACTACATTCAGTCTCAGCCCATTCATTTGTGTTCAGCACTTCTTGAGCAAATACGTTGGTGCTGAAGCTAATAACCAGTGCTAGCAACAGAGAAGTGCCGCAAGTTAGAAAGGTTTGAGTTTTCATCATCAATCGCTCTTTTTGTTGGATTCATAAAAACTATTGACAATTTTATAAACTAAATCAAGTTTTAAATCATTTTATAACAAAAAGTCGACTTCTCAGCCGACTTTTTCATTAACACTTGATTAAAAGGAATTATTACAGCGAAGGAGATGCTTTTCCTAACAGGGCTCCTAGCGCTGTCGTGCCAGCATTCCCACGGTCACCAGCGGTATAGATCACGTTACATTTTGAGACGCCTTGACCACAGACTTGCCCACGAATGTTTGTGCCTGTCGAGCTACCGTCGTAAAGATTCACACCACTTAACACATCAACCAATTCGCTCACGTATTCCTCTGTGGTGATTCGGGCTCCAGAAACCTCAATGACCTCAACATCATTTTCGTAACCAGATTTCGCATACAGATCGACTTCGATCATGGCTTCGGTATTTTGATTGGTCTCAAGGTCAGCCATGACTGCGTCATAGCGCAGACTGCTCTCGCGATAGTTCCAACGTTTGAGTTCAGCAAATAGCTTCGCAGCGCCAACCAAATCTTCTGCGGTACCTACCCCACCAGCTTTTAATTGCGCCAGCAAATATTTGGCCGGTAAATCATGACGCTGTGCGGCTCGCTCTAGCATCTCAACCGCTTTGCTATTATCGCCACCATCAAAATTGAGCTCACGAACGGCAAGTTCGTACAATGCTTGCGGCGAACCTCGACGCGCTGCGCGCTGCAATGCGTACTCGGCTTCAACTCGATCTTCTTCAAAGCCGCCAGCGCCTTGGCGCAACCACTGAGAGTAAATATACCAAGCTCGTGAGTCTTTCTGTTGTAGAGCGCGCTTCAAGAATTGTCGAGCTCGGTCCGGGTTGGTTGGTAGACCATCACCCGTTGCATAGGCAACGGCAGCGATGACTTGTGCGTCGCTACTGCCATTGAGGGCAAATTCCACCAACTCTTGCATATCTTCACTACAGGTTGCTGACGTGCAGTCGGACTCGACCACTTCAAAGGTTGGGATCTCGTCCTCTTCAAGGAGTTCAGGCGATGTCTTAATTTTTAAATATTGAGAGCCCCAATTGCTTGGCTGGAACTGCCCTGTTGGTGCTGTTATTTGACCTGGATTCACAGTTTCTTGAGCCAACGCCACAGGACTCGCAGCCAGACTAAAGAAACTAGCAAGCAATATAGGTTTGAGGGTCAACGTACGCATAACAAACTCCGGCGATTTACAGATGTGTAAATAACTATCGGTTAGTTTGTTAAAAAGATCAACAACTGCTGAAGAAATGGTCGGCGAGACTGGATTCGAACCAGCGACCCCTTGTACCCAAAACAAGTGCGCTACCAAGCTGCGCTACTCGCCGACAATCAATATGTGGGAAATTACTCGAGAAAAATGGGGTGGCTGATGGGGCTCGAACCCACGACCACCGGAATCACAATCCGGGGCTCTACCAACTGAGCTACAGCCACCACAACTTCGTGGTGAAGTTATTGCTATCAGACACTGCTCAACAGAACCTGATAATGCCAGGGCAAACATGGCGCACCCGGCAGGATTCGAACCTGCGACCCACGGCTTAGAAGGCCGTTGCTCTATCCAACTGAGCTACGGGCGCATAGCTACGCTCGAAAATGGTCGGCGAGACTGGATTCGAACCAGCGACCCCTTGTACCCAAAACAAGTGCGCTACCAAGCTGCGCTACTCGCCGACAATTCCGATAAACCCGTGCAGGACGCGGCCTGACAACGGGGGCGAATATTACCTGTCTCGCCCCACAGCGTCAAACATTTTTTTGTCGATAACGGCCAACTGCTGCTTTTTAAATCAATAAGGTGAACATGTCGAAAATCGCGACGCGAAGGTAGCATGGATTACGACTACACCAACTCGCAAAAACGTGCGAAAATATGCAGCCATCGAGAACGGTTCACTAGCCCGTTAGCCTATTTATTTGCACCTTAAAAGGAAAGTACGTTTATGACCGCTCAACGCATCGATGGCAAAGCTGTAGCCGCACAAGTTCGCACTCAAGTCAGAGAACGTGTTGCAGCTCGTCGACAAGCGGGACTGCGCGCGCCAGGTCTGGCGGTGGTTCTGGTCGGGTCTGATCCGGCTTCCCAAGTCTACGTGGGCAGTAAGCGTCGAGCTTGTGACGAAGTTGGTTTCGTGTCCAAAGCATTTGATTTGCCTGCCACAAGTACGCAAGCCGAACTTGAACAGCTGATCGACCAACTGAATGCGGATCCGGAAGTTGATGGTATCTTGGTGCAATTACCGCTCCCCCAAGGACTCGATGCACAGGCACTACTCGAGCGCATTCACCCTTTCAAAGATGTCGATGGCTTTCATCCATTCAATATGGGCCGTCTTGCCCAACGCAATCCAGCTCTGCGTCCGTGCACACCACGTGGGGTGATCACGCTGCTCGATTCTATTCAGCTTGATTTACATGGCAAAAACGCTGTGGTGGTCGGTGCGTCCAATATTGTCGGCCGGCCCATGGCATTGGAGTTACTGCTTGCTGGTGCAACGACTACTATTTGTCATCGATTCACAACGGACTTGCAAGCACACATTGAGCGCGCTGACGTACTCGTGGTAGCCGTCGGTAAGCCAAACTTTATCCCCGGCACGTGGGTTAAACCCGGTGCAGTCGTCATTGATGTCGGTATTAATCGGCTTGCTGATGGTACGCTCGTCGGTGACATTGAATTTGAACCCGCAGCCAGCCGCGCCTCATACATCACGCCCGTTCCTGGCGGCGTTGGGCCTATGACTGTGGCAACCTTGTTGCAAAACACGCTGCAAGCCTGTGATACTTGGCATGCACCTGCGCCGACCTCAGAATAAATCGCCCACCGGCGGTCCAACCAAGTCGCTCAGCATCGGTCCTCGGATACGATGGGTCAGTACCCAATAAGGCGTATCCGTAATCGCGGTTCGAGTACGACAAAATTGCTGAGCCGCACTGAACTGCCATTCTGACCAAACCGCGAGAACTTGCGCCGCCAGCGGCACTTGTAACGGAAAACACCACCACACTTCAATTTCAAGTTGTTGAGCGGCAAGCCAGTCTTGCTGTTCAGCTTGCTCGATGATCTGCGCGCGAGCGTTCAAATGATCGTTCGGAATGACCCAGCGCCATTCACCATGAATTTGACGTTGCTCACCAAATTGTTTGAACTGTGCCGGCGTTGCGTGTCGAATCTCAATTCGTCCAGCCACTTTCGCATGCAACTGCTGTTGAGCCGCAGCGACTAAATGTGCCTTCTGAAAATCTGCAGGTTTCAGTGATTTGTTCTCATCAAATTCCACATTAGCCAATGCTGTTGGATCAATGGTTGCCATCGCAGCAGCGAGAGTGCGCTCAATCGCCTGGCGCTCACCTTGATGCAAAATGCCAGCCCTTAACGCATAACTCGAACCCACAGCTAACGTTTGCCCAGCCCAAAATAGCCAAACTATTTGCACCCATAAACAGGCAAATAGGACTATCAGGGGCAACGCTAACAAGCTCTCTACCATCACCATGCCAGTCTGTCGGCCCAGTTGCATGGAGTTGATGAGCATCAACGACAACCGCCGCTCGCCACACACTGATCCCACAGTTGCTGTAATTGTTGTAATTGATTTCGCAGGGTGTAATAGCTGCCATCTAGGGTATTAAATGTCTGCGTACTAATGTGATCAGCGGTGAGCCAAGTACCAGTGAGGTTACGCACTACCAAACTGTCGGCTTGCAACTGGTCGACAGTGACATCAGTCGCCTCTATGATGCCAACGTGACGGATATCGTGTGCTGCAAAATCGAGATCCGTTTCAAGTTGATTGAGTACCGGAGCATCCACTCTCGGAACACGGTGTAAATAGCGCGCTGCATGAATGTCTGAAATCGGCTGCCAAATCATCAGGCTAACCGTGTGATGTTGCACCACAGACGGCGCCAGTTGAGTCTTTAACCATTGCGCTTCACTAACTGATGGTGCCTGAATTTGTAAAGTAAGCAGACGGCCACTGACGTTATTGGTTGAGTTGAAGGACCATGTACGTCCCCAAGGCGATTGAATCGTAGCGAGGTAGCCGTTGTCCTGTAACTGTTCGACTGAAGCAGGAGCTGCGCCTGTGTGATGCCAGTATTGGCGAGTCGCTTCCATCAATACTTCGGTATCCGCTATCCATTTGGCTTGCCCGCCTTGATCGGTTGGCGCTCGAGATAGCAATTGGCCGAACAGCAACAATGCTGAGCCAATCAACGCCAACGCAATAATCAATTCAAATAGAATATAGCCACCTCTAATTTTCATCATCGGCACCCTGCAAGATTTCCATCGCCCGGCTTTGCCGCACTAATCGTTGTTGCCACGCAACAACAACTGGACTGCCTTGCGCTTGGTTCATTGGCCGCTGCTCGACAAAATGATAATGCCACTGCAACGCTAATAGCATTGTGGTTGCAAACAAGCTCAGCACCGCAACAGCAATGAGCAACTCTGCGATAAGAAAGCCAAATTGCCGCGCTGAGCTTTTCATGATTTAACCTTGAAAGCGCAATGTGAGGGTTCCCGAGTCATACACAGCACTCAGTGCATGTTCATCAAAATCCCTTGCGACACGGGCTCCTTCGGCCTCTTGTCCGATGCCAGTCATTGCAATCACATAGCGAGATGGATCGGAACTGTCCGCCGTCACCGTAATATTTCCGCCCCACGGATTGAGGCCGACGCCATCGAGCCAATTTTCTGGGACGGCGGCGATACCTGACATGGACTCCAAAGTAATCCCTGTATACAAACCACTACTAGGTCGCCAGATCTGAGTGCCAAGTTGAATGGTCACAATCTGACTTTTTGCTTCATTAATTCGCGAATTACCTACGGCCCAATCCCGCGCAACCAATGAACCTATGGTTGCTAACGCAATAATGGATAGCACCGTTAAAACCTCTATAAACGTAAATCCCTTTTGCTTGTTCATCAAACACTCCTTGTTGTTTATCTGTCTGACTTTTCGATACTTTCATGACAGCGATTGTTGGGTAGTCACCATTAACATGGCTCCCATGCCACCCACCACGAGAACCAACAACACAAAAATCAATCCGTAACAGCAACTCAGCATCAACATCCGCAATCGCGTCAACGCCTGGATGGCATCATGAGTCGCGTAATCCGCCACCCGCTGCAATGTCGACAGTTCGTTATGACGACCACCATTACTGAGTCGAAATAACATCCGTGGTGACAACAGCTGCACATCGAACAAGTTGCCTAACCGTCGCTCTCCAGCCGCAAGCCGTTGCCGCATCAATGTCACTGCCTCGCATAGCGGGTGCTTCGGTACAGACTGCATCGCCCGCAAAGCTCGGTCCAAATTACCTCCAGCGCGCATTAACACACTCACGGTTTGCAATAGCAGCACCGCCTGAAAGTAGCGTTGAATCGCAAACGCGCCGACGCGTACCAGAGGCTGAGTCATAGTGTTCCGAAGTGAAATCCGTGATGGCAACCCCCAAGCAAACACCATCAATGCAATGAGTATCACCGTCAGCAGAATTAACCAGCCACCTTCGCTCAATTCAACCAACCACAGACTTAACAGTGGCCATTGCACATCCGGCACCGAACTCGCCAACTTAATGACCACATGCTGGCCGATGAACTTCACCGCGATCATCGCGACAACAACCATCACAGCCGGATAAGCCAGCGGTTTCCAAAAAGCTTGCTGTGCCGTTCTTCGCTGCAGCTCAAATCGTTTCAACTGTGTGATCAAGTTTTCAAGCACCCCGCTGCGCTCACCGACTGCAACCAACATGCACAGATCGGAATCGAAGTGAGACTGCATAGCAATAACCAAGGGTTGCCCTTGATTCAGCGCAGCGAGAAATTCACTCGCTACTTGTCGTTCCTGCCGAAGACGCTGCTGTGCCGCATTTTCAGCGATTTCCCTAACAATCTGGAGCGGACTCAAGCCATCGCTCAGTCCAACCGCAAAATCTTCTAGAAACGCAAGTTGCCGCTCGCGAGTTAAACGCATGATGTCTCCTCAGCGGACCGTTGATGCGATGCTAAGAGCGGTTTGGTTGAGGCGAGCGATGGCCATCCTCGAGTCACTAGAATCCGTTGGCATTCTGCTAAATTTTCATTACGAATAGCGGCGCGAAGAAAGTCATCCAGACTCAATAACTCCCCGCGCCAACGCCTGCCCGTTACTCCTGAACCAAGGCAACGTGTGCAAGTGATGTCCGATTTTTCTGCAGCTTCAGTCACTCTGCAGGAATTGCACGGAATGGGCTCCAAACGCTGAGCTAAAATCCCTTGCAAGACACCCGGTTGCGCGAGCATCGCACCGGACAATCCCAAATCCAGAAGTCGTTGTATGACCCCAAGACAATCGTGTGCATGCACCGTCGCTGACACTAAGTGACCGGTCAAAGCCGCGGTATAAGCAGCTTTAGCTGTTGCACTATCACGGATTTCACTAATCGAGATAACATCTGGGTCCTCTCGGAGTGCTACCTTAACCATGTTGGCAAAATTTAAATCTGGATGATCAGCGAGCACCGGCTTTTGTTCGATCCGCGGTTGAATAATCTCAATCGGGTCCTCTAATGAAATGACTTTATGAGCTGCAGGAATCACTAAATTCATTGCCGCCAAAGTCGTCGACTTCCCTTGCCCAGTTGGCCCAGCAATGAGTATCAAACCGTGCCCACTTCGAATCATCGCAGTCAGGCTGTCGACCATATCAACAGGCATGCCAAGTTCAGTCAGACTCAACATCGTTTGCTGTTCGTATTGCAAGCGCATCGTGACCGCAAACCCAGAGCGTGTGGGGGACTTCTGCACACGCAGTCGCAGCTGCTTGGGTTGGTCATCGTGTACCACGGTTAAACTGATGCTGGCACTTGATAGACGCTGCTCGTCAAAGAGTTCATGAAAATCATCTGAACGTGTGTTCAACGCCGCAGCAATTGCGGCCGCTAGCACTTCTCGACCACGCTCCACTCGGCTGACCAATCGCCCGTGTACACGAAACGCTAGAGTGGCCACGCTAGGCTGAAAAACTAAATGGATATCGGAAGCCCGTAACTGGATGGCCTGGACCACGAGGTCTTCAAGTGCTTGCTGCGCACGTGTCTGATCTAAGATGACCGCAGATTCTGATTGCTGCTTAAGCTTTCTGAGGTCATCCGCATCATGTAGCAAGTTTCGGATCACATGCTCCGTTTCGACCGAACGGTGTCGAAATCCGGCTTCTTGAAGCTCCATCAAGCACATCAAATTAACTAAGGTTTGTGGCTGGCTACCCCAAGCCGAGTTAGTGCTGATTAACCACCCCTCCTGAGTACACAATGCAAAGGCTGGTCGTTCTTGCTCTGCTAACGCCAAACAATAATCAAGCAGTTTCACATTCACTTGATGCGCCGCAAAGCCACCCTTGTCAGTTGCTTTCATGAGGCAACTCCAACTGATAGGTCGCTGTGCCGATAGAGACATTGACACGATTGTCATCGCGCTTGGCGAGCAGCCCCGAACTATTAGCAATACCATCCCAAACACGGACCACGCGTTCATTGACGCGCAAGAGATAGCGTAACTTCCCATGACGTTCGGTCCAGCCAATCAATGCGACCTGAGTCGTTTCTGGTTCTACAGCAGTTGTTTGCTCTGCTGACGAGGAGGGTTGTTGTAACTGACGTATCGCAGACTCTGCCTGTGCGACTTGTAGTTCATAGTGGAGTTGTTTCGCCCGAGAAGCGGCAGAACGCTCTTGTAACTCCTGCGTTCGCAGTTGCTTCAGAAGATCGGTTCCCGTTTCAACTTGCTGTGCATGCGCTGTTGTATGGCAGAGACATCCAGTGCCAACTAGAATTAGATATACGTAAACTCGCCAGGTGATGCTCATCATTCCGCCTCCTGCAGATGTCTCGGTAGCCAATAAAAACGCAATCTCATCGTCAGCTCCTGTCGCGCTTCGAACCAACGATACTCGAGTAATCGGCCTGGCAATGTCTGCAACGCTTGTCCAAACGTCCGATCTAAACCTGCCGCACTGGGTAACCATTCCAGTTTATATTCATGCCATTGCAGGGTATCCGCTGCTGGCGCACTCACTCGGTGCCATTGAATGTGTTCAGCCCACTCATTCAGGAGGGCTTCAAGGGCTTGACTGGCTTGCTGTTGATCACTAACGAGTTGTTGTGGCGTCATCATCGCTAAGTGCTCGAACCGTGTTCCTAAGCGAGTATTGGTACCATCGCCGCTAACCACCAGTTGTGTTTGCTGTTCCAGCTCGGACAGCGATCCATAGGTTTGCCGCATCACTATCGTCCAAGTTCCAGCGGCTAGGGTCGCCTCTTGAAATTGCCAACCTGCGATCAGATTCGCTTGATCCTGATAATTCAGCAGTTGCGAAAGGTCAGCGAGCGGAATCCCCTCAACCTCAAACAGCTGGGACTGAATGCGCGGTGCACTGATTTGAGGTTCCGGCCAGAACCACCACGACGTCCCAGCGGCAAGACCGATAACAACCACTAAACTCAACCCGAGTCTTCTTCGCCGTTGCCAAGGCAATGGCTCACTGAACGGACGCATCAATGCGCTGGTTACTGCCAATTTTCCTGAAGGTTTATTCAACCACTGAGCAGAACACGCAAAGTCTCTGACAAAATCACTGAGCGACGGAGCTGAGGGCACATCCAGTAACACATGTGCGTCACTGAACTCCCACTCGTCGGTCCATTCACGCAACCGTTCGCGAATCCAACCTAACTCCGTTTGCTGCTGACTTAGGGAAATACTCACGACGAGTTGATGCTGATACCAAATGACCACATGAATCTGGTGGGAATGTTCAGTAATGGCAATGACATGAGCACATTGGGGGTAGTGTAAGCGCAATTCATGGGCGTAATCATAGAGTCGTTGATGTGCACCCACTCGACTGCAACTAAGCCAATAGTAAGCGCCACTGCGAACCACCGAATAGTGTGTAAATTCCCATTGTTGAGCGCTTCGTAACATGGTTACGACTTCACGTCGCGAGGCACAACATTGACGCCAACAATTGGCTCTGGATTCTCTCGCAGCTGGAGTCATGGGTTCGCTCGCTCAACAATGCGTGGCGTCAGCAACACCAAAGTTTCTGAATGTCGTTGCTGCTGCGCGTGACCGCCACCGAGTAATGCACTCAGCCAACTCTTTTGTTCAAGCCACTGCTCTCGTTCATTTCGCAGCCCACTCAGCAATAACGTCTGGCCATTACGAATCAGCGCTTTCATAAAGAACTTTTTGCGCTTGGTATGGGGTGTTTGAATCAACTGCTGCCCGGAACGAACCTCATCAATGCGCTCCAAATCGGACAATTCAGTCGACAATTGCAGAATCACTTCATCGTCACCGATACTCGGCAATACATAGAGCTCAAAGCCAGTGGTCACCACGCCGGGTTCAAGTAACTCGGTAGTCCCCACATTTGCGGTTGCGGTGGAGCCTGCTGCAGCTAGATAAGTGGCATTGTCTTCAAGTAAGATTTTGGCGATCTGATTGTTCAATGACACCACCCGTGGGTGGTTATTCATACGCACCAAACCCTGCTGTTCCAGGGCCTCCAGAAACACCTTCGAGCCTGCTGCGCGCCCCTGTTGTTGTTGCCACGACAATTGCGCACCGTCTGCACCACCAATACCGCTGATTGCCGCAGAAGTAAGTCCCAACACGCCCTCCCCACCCGCGGTTTGCAATAGCGCTTGCCAGTCCACCGAGAATTGCTCTTCATCCGTGAAGGTCACATCCAAAATTTGGACCTCAATAGCGACTTGTCGGGTGAGTCGCTCATTTTGCTGCTCCAAGTAACGTTCGATCGAAGCGACATGATGTGGATAATCTCGGACCAGCACCGATGTCGAGCTTTGATTGATCGATAACTGCCCAGCTTCGGACAGCAGCAGTCGCAATGCACGGTCTAAGTCGGTCCAGACCGACAGTGCAGAGCTACTGAAATTGAGAAATTGTTCATTGGTCGAATTCAACGATTGCGCTTGTGAGTTGAGGGTACGTTGTGATGCGCCGCCTTGCTGTCCCTTATTGCCAAGGAAGAAATTGGTATCCCCCGTGAGAAAGGCAACATCAAATTCAGCAACCCGAAACTCACTGATCGCAATACCATCATCATCGATCTCTATGTGCCAACCGGTCGCGCGTTCGAGCGCTTGAATAAATGCACCGACAGTCCGCGTCGTTGGCGTCGACACCAAGGCATCCGCCAAACGTGGTGTAAGGAATTGATAGGAAAGCGCAACAGGTGTCATGACTTCGGCTAGGGCGACTTGCGCTGGCACATCATGAAAATTGCTGGACTGCGGCTGGCTAAACCAGCTCGGTTGGTCATCACGAACTGCCGCTAGGGGTGGCACATAAAACTGCTCAGACTCGGTGATTCGACTCGTCTCTACCGATGTCGAATCCCCACTTTGTTGTAACTGTTCCAGTTGCGCGAGCATGGCCTGATGCCGACGCTCATTGACGCGTTCGTTGCTATCACCGACCTGCGGAACAGCGCACCCAACCAGCAGACCACTGAATAAAGCGAGTGTATATCTCATAGCGCAGCACGCTGTGACTGCTGATAATCGATCACAGCGGTATGGTTTGCGTGCAGAGTAACCCGCAGTTGATAGGGTTCGAGCATTTGCTGCAATAGTTGTCGCCAGGATGTGCCACGCAGCAGATAGACAGTTGGCCACAAGTGATGCGTCGACGCTCGCCACTCAATCGCTTGCACGCCAAATTGCTCGCGCAAAAGTAAATCCAATTGCGGTTTTAACAGGCCATCGTGAAGCTGTAATGAGACATCGGTGTCTGCTGACGATGGGAGTGTCAGGGTTTGCTCAGTCACCGGCGACAAGTGAAGGTCAGCACTAATATCGAAATCAGCGCATTCTGTCGCTTGAGTGGACAATGGCATCCCTAAAACGAGGGCGCCACTACAGAAAAAAACACGAATGAAAGCCATCTCACACCTCCTTGTTGTTTTTAAACGTCACCGTCCTTGGCAACGAGTATTCACTGTAGTTGACCTAACAGTGAGCAACAAGCAGGCGTTCGCGCATCGTGTTGTAGTTTATTTCGTACCTTTCTTCTTGGTCCATTTAGCCGCTGACTTCTTGGTCTTTTTAGCGGCCGTTTTGGCGGCTTTTTTCACAGACCATTCGCCGTCCTTGTAAAAAGCTTGCCAGCCCGTTTGCTTGCCATCTTCCTCGGTCACTACATACTGCTCTTTGGTTTTACGACTGTAGCGAACGATAGCATCATGACCTTGATCATCTTGCGCTGGCGCAGCTGCCAAATAATGAAACTTCTCAGGAATTCGGTCTTTAAATTGCTGCAACTCTTTGACCTTTACAGCTCGCGTTTCGCGTGACCGCGGGAAAGTGTTGGCACTCATAAAGATACCGGACGCACCATCGCGCAGCACAAAATAGGCATCGCCACTTTCACAAGGTAGCTCTGGGAATGGCACTGGATCTTCTTTCGGTGGCGCCGGCTGACCGTTTCGCAACAACTTCCGCGTGTTTTTACACTCGCTGTTAGTACAGTCAAAGTACTTGCCAAAGCGACCCGTTTTCAACTGCATGTCGCTGCCACAACGGTCACACTCGAGCACCGGTCCATCATAACCTTTGATGCGGAATTCACCCTGCTCCACTAACTGTCCAGAACACTGCGGGTTATTACCACACACATGCAGTTTGCGACCTTGGTCAATCAGGTAACTGTCCATGGCGGTACCGCATTCTGGGCAACGCTTTTTCGCACGCAGCGCGTTCGTTTCAGCTTCGTCGTCATCGGTAACGCGAATGGCTTCTTCACCGGGTAATAAATTTAACGTTTGCGTACACCGCTCTTTGGGCGGCAACTCATAGCCGGAACAGCCTAGAAAAACTCCCGTTGATGCCGTCCGAATACCCATTTTACGACCACATTGTGGACAGTCGATATCGGTGAGCACCATTTGATTAGCGCGCATACCACCCTCTTCCGGAGGTAACTCTGCATCGGCTAACTTTTTACTAAATTCTGCGTAAAAGGCGTCCAGCGTCTCTTTCCAATTCCGTTTGCCCTCGGCAATATCATCCAACGCCTGTTCCATTTCGGCGGTGAAGTTGTAATTCAGTAGTCGCGAGAAATTTTCGACGAGGCGATCATTCACAATTTCGCCCATCTTCTCAGCATAAAAGCGGCGATTCTCTACCCGCACGTAACCACGGTCTTGAATGGTTGAAATAATCGAGGCGTAAGTCGATGGGCGACCAATACCGCGCTTCTCCAATTCTTTAACCAGTGACGCTTCGCTAAAACGTGCAGGCGGTTTGGTGAAGTGCTGCTGCGGATCCAAGGCCTGCAATGCCAAGGTTTCCCCTTTTTTAATGTCGGGCAAGCTCTTGTCTTCGTCGTTCTTAGAACCTGCTGGCGGTTGGACTTTGGTCCAGCCGGCGAAGCGCAAGACGCGACCGCGTGCTTTCAATTCGTATTCGCCTGCTGTGACAGTCAGTGTCGTCGCATCGTAGCGGGCTGGCGTCATCTGGCAGGCCACAAATTGGCGCCAAATCAGTTCATACAGGCGCTGTGCGTCACGCTCCATATCTTTCAAATGCTCAGATTTGACGGACACGGATGACGGCCGAATCGCCTCGTGCGCCTCTTGCGCATTCTGTTTCGAACCATAAAAATTCGGCTTTTCTGGCAAATAATCTTTGCCAAACTGTTTTTCAATAAAGCCACGAACGCTCTGCACAGCCTCTTGGCTCAGGTTGGTCGAGTCGGTACGCATATAGGTAATGTGACCAGCTTCATACAACCGTTGCGCCAACATCATGGTCTTCTTCACACCATAACCCAATCGGGTACTCGCTGCTTGTTGCAGGGTCGAAGTAATAAACGGAGCCGATGGACGGCTGCTGGTTGGTTTATCTTCACGATCGGTAACAATGTAGCGGGCATCCTTTAATGCGGCCACTGCGGCGTCGGCAGCGGCCTTGTCGCCTGCTTTAAATGCCTTATCTCGGAACTTCTGTACCTGCATGCGCAAATCGTGCTCACGCTGGCTTTGTAAATCTGCGTAAATATCCCAAAATTCCTCGGGAACGAACGCTTTGATTTCGCGTTCACGCTCCACCACTAAGCGCACCGCAACCGACTGCACGCGACCGGCTGATAATCCACGCGCGATTTTTTTCCACAACAAAGGCGAGACCATAAAGCCCACTACACGATCGAGGAACCGACGAGTTTGTTGCGCGTTCACGCGATGCGTATTCAATGCCGATGGGTGCGAGAAGGCCTCTTGAATGGCTTTCTTAGTAATTTCGTTAAAGACCACGCGCTGAAAACGTTGGTCATCACCACCGATGAGTTCGCGTAGATGCCAAGCAATGGCTTCTCCTTCGCGATCCAAATCCGTTGCTAGGTAGATGGTGTCGGCTTTACTGGCCAATTTCTGTAATTCTGCAACGACTTTTTCTTTACCCGGTAAAACCTCATACTGAGCTTGCCAACCATTATTCGGGTCGACGCCCATGCGGGCTACCAGCTTTTCAAAATCACGGCGCTTTTTATAGGCTTCTTTCTTTTCCGGCGACATCGCTCGCACTTCAGCCGCGGATTTTGCTTTGACTGAATCAGTGGTTCGGGTCGGCAAATCACGGACATGCCCAACACTCGACTTCACTACGAAATCGTTTCCTAAATATTTATTAATTGTCTTCGCCTTTGCCGGCGACTCGACAATAACCAGCGCTTTAGCCATGCGACTCTCTATGTATCAAATGATGTGGTTTACTTGCGGGTTCTTTTTTTAGATATATCTGTTCTCTAGTCACTTCACAACCATGCAGATCAAATTTCATAAAAATTCTGCATCCAGTCATATCCATGCACATGGTGCGGAAAGCCAAGTCTTTCAAGACCTCCCGCCCCTTACACCCAGCCAAAAGTGTGCGTATAATAGCCTTAAATTGAAACAGCACAATGCCTAATTGGCAACGGAGACATTGATGAGTTCACGTCACGTAGAAGTAAATTTTGACGGTTTAGTGGGTCCTACCCATAACTATGCTGGGCTTTCTTATGGCAACGTCGCCTCTCTTAGTAACGCCAAAGCGACATCAAGTCCTCGTTCCGCTGCCAAGCAAGGTCTTGCGAAAATGAAAGCGTTGCATGACTTAGGAATGGTGCAAGGTGTGCTTGCCCCACAAGAGCGTCCTGATACCCATGCACTGCGTCGACTTGGTTTCACCGGCAATGATGGTGAAGTGCTGGCTAAAGCAGCGCAGCAGGCTCCAGAAATTTTTCAGGCGGTGTGCTCCGCATCGAGCATGTGGACCGCGAATGCCGCAACCGTCTCGCCGGGTGCAGATACTGCCAACGGCAAAGTACACTTTACCCCGGCCAATTTAACCAATAAATTTCACCGTTCGCTCGAGCCACAAACCAGCGGGCGTATTTTACAATCCATGTTCGCGAACCCGCGTTATTTTGAGCATCATACGCATTTACCTGATAACGAACATTTCGGTGACGAAGGTGCGGCTAACCATACCCGTTTGTGCAGTAGCTACGACAAAGCCGGTGTAGAGATTTTTACTTTCGGTCGGTACGCATTCGATTCGAGCAAACCAGCGCCAACGCGCTATCCAGCTCGACAAACCTATGAAGCGTCGCAAGCGATTGCGCGCTTACACGGACTCAGTGATGAGACCACCGTCTACATTCAGCAAAATCCAGCGGTGATCGATCAAGGTGTATTCCACAATGACGTGATTGCGGTCGGCAACCAGAATGTGCTGTTTTATCATGAGCAAGCATTCCTCGATACCGAGAACAAGCTTCATGAAATTCAGCAAAAATTCGGTTCCGATCCAGTCTATTTCATCGAAGTGAAGACGTCTGAAGTGTCAGTGGAAGACGCCGTTCAAACCTATCTATTTAACACGCAGCTGATTACTTTACCGTCCGGTAAGATGGCGATTATTGCACCGACTGAATGTCAAGAAAACGACCGCGTCGCCGGTTATCTTGCCCAGTTAGTGACCCGTGACACGCCCATCCAGCAAGTGCATTACATGGACGTCAAACAAAGTATGCGCAATGGTGGTGGCCCTGCCTGCTTGCGCTTGCGTGTGGCTCTGAATGACACTGAGTTGGCAGCAGTAAATCCAGCAGTCATCCTGACGGATACGCTGTTCAATCGGCTCAATCAATGGGTTGATAAACACTATCGGGATGACTTGGCGGTGGCAGATCTAGCGGATCCAAATCTACTGGAAGAATCACGCACTGCGCTGGACGAGTTGACTCAAATCCTCAAACTAGGCTCGGTGTATCCTTTCCAACTGTAAATCGGTAAATAGTGAACAGTGAAAAGGTAATAGACAATTCACTGTTCACTATCTCGCTAACTATTCACCATTCACTATCTTATTAACTATTCACTTTTCACTGTTCACTAGCTCTTAGCACTAGTCGTCGTCTTCGTTGTGCAGCTCTAGGTTGGCATCTTCGCCCTGATCTGAGCCATTCCGAGCGATGTCGTTACGAGCAGCATCCAGTCGGTCGAGATACGACTGATTGATATCACCGGTAATATATTCGCCACTAAAGACGGATGTTTCGAATCTTGTGACCGTAGGATTTTCTTGTTGAACGGCGCTAATCAAGTCATCGAGATCTTGGTAAATTAATCCATCGGCTTTGATCAAATCATTAATTTCTGACGCTTCACGGCCATGACCAATCAATTCATTCGCGCTCGGCATGTCAATGCCATAGACGTTCGGGAAGCGGATTTCAGGTGCAGCTGAGGCGAAATAGACTTTCTTGGCACCGGCTTCGCGTGCCATTTCAATAATTTGTTCTGAGGTGGTGCCGCGTACAATCGAGTCATCGACTAGGAGTACATTTTTACCTTTAAATTCGGCACCGATGGCATTCAGTTTACGTCGCACCGATTTACGCCGCTGGGTTTGTCCCGGCATGATGAATGTCCGGCCAATATAGCGGTTTTTCACAAACCCCTGACGATACGGCAAGCCCAGTACATTCGCCATTTCCAATGCGATATCACAGCTCGTCTCTGGAATTGGAATCACCACATCAATATCTAAGTGACTGTAGTCTCGCTTGATCTTCTCACCGAGCTTCTGTCCCATATTCACGCGCGAGGCATAGACCGAAATCTTGTCGATCGTCGAATCTGGGCGGGCGAAGTAAACATACTCAAAAATACACGGAACGTGTTGCGGATTGTCAGCACACTGACGCGAAAATAATTCACCGTTGTCAGAAATATAAATGGCCTCACCAGGTTCCACATCACGCACGAAGGTAAAGCCAGTGCCATCAATCGCAACACTCTCTGACGCGACTATCCACTCATTCCCCTGCGCGGTTTCGCGCTTACCCAATGCCAACGGACGAATCCCCCACGGGTCTCGAAAAGCAACGACGCCATGACCAATAATCATGGCAACGACGGCATAGGCGCCGCGGATCTGTCGGTGGACACGTGACACGGTTGCAAAGACGTCATCAGCGGTCAATTGCAAACTGTGCTGCTGATACAGCTCATGAGCAAAAATATTGAGTAGAACTTCTGAATCCGAAGTGGTGTTGATATGCCGACGAGCTTTGGCAAACAACTGATCTTGCAGCTCTTGTGCATTGGTGAGATTACCGTTGTGCGCCATGGCAATACCAAATGGCGAATTCACATAGAACGGTTGTGCCTCAGCAGAGCTGGAACTACCAGCCGTTGGGTAGCGAACATGCCCGATACCCACTCGACCTTGCAAACGGTGCATGTGGCGTGTGTGGAAAACGTCACGAACCAAACCATTCGCTTTGCGCAAACGCAACGTGTCTTGGTCTACGGTCATGATTCCCGCCGCGTCTTGGCCGCGATGCTGGAGCATGGTTAAAGCGTCGTATAACGCTTGATTGACTGGGTCTTTACCAACTATGCCTACAATGCCACACATGCCAACACAACCTCATTACACTTGTTTGGGAAGAAAACTGGACGATTGTTCAAGGTATTCAAAAAACCATTGAATAAAGATCCCAAAATGCGGGATCAACACCGAATTCTGCCACCAGGTACTGCTGGCAAAACCAGTAAAGGAATCAAGGAAAAATAACAGCGCACTGACTATCAACACACCGCGCAGCGCACCAAACACCGCACCAAGCACGCGATCAGTTCCAGTCAGACCGGTCGACTCGACGAGTTTACTCACCAAGAAGTTGACAATAGAACCGACAATGAGGGTTGCGACAAATAACGCGAGTATAGCTGCACCATTGCGCACGAGTTCATCTTCAATGCCGGTGAAGTAAACGGCTAAATCGAGATAATACCAACTGGCAATGAAAAAGGCTGCTATCCAGATAGCGAGAGACAGAGCTTCACGAACAAACCCGCGAAACAGGCTGATCAACGTTGACAGTGCGATGACTGCAATGATGGCAAAATCTATCCAGACCATAGGGAAGCATTCCTGAGGCTGTTATGAAAACGCGCGCAGTGTACCAGAAAATTGGTCGCATTACGCTCCCTTTTTAAGCGCTTTACATCAATCCTACTCAGCGCCCAAATATGTCTCCAACTAAGGCTGATAACGAATAACCTTACCAGAGAGATTTGTGAGTTCACGCAGTTCATCCAGCTGGTCAGTGAGTTCATTTTTGGCAAGACCAGGTCCGACTAGAAGCTTGTGCATGGCTCTGCCATTACTTTGATAGGGCTCAATGTACGCGGGATAACCGCGTTCTTGCAGCAATTGGACTGTGCGCTGGGCTGACTCTTGATTGCCGAGTACAGCGAGTTGAATAATCCAACCACCGTCCTGTAGATCGGCATCGGTCGGCGGCGTTGGTTTGGCTTGCGCCGTTGAATCCGGATTCAATGAGGGTTCTTGCTCACCCAGCTCAACCGTTTCAACTGTTGGAATTTCAGTAAATGTTTCGTCTTCAACAGGCTCTGCTTGGCTTGGGATCTCAGCAACGGGCTGTTGCTCAACATCCACCTCAGGTTGCAGGGGCATGGCTACAAAAGCCTCGCGATCCTCTACCGGTTTGCCATCGAGCAGCTCCGGCAGAATAATCACTGCGAGGGCCAGTAAAATAATACTGCCAACAATCCGATTTTGCAGGGGTGAAGACATGCTTACTCCGAAGTCGAAATACTAGCGACAGTGTAAAACGACCCGCACACCAATACCAGAGGTTGCTGCGATGAATGCTCGAGAGCCGCTGCGCAGGCCGCTTGGTGTGCCGCCTCAACCGAGGAAAATAGGTCAAACTCGTGAGCAGTTGGTGGTAAAGCGGCGGCTATTTCACGCGCACTGGCACCACGCGGTGGCCCCAAGTCAGCGCAAAACCAACGCGATACCACCGGTGCAAGTGCTGCTAAAGTGCCGGCAATGTCTTTGTCCTTGAGCATCCCGATGACTGCATAGACAGGGCGTTGCTGGGCTTGATAGAAGCGTTGCACATGGGCACACAAAAATGCTGCCGCATGCGGATTGTGCGCAACATCCAATAACTGCTCAGGTGGTCCTGCGAGTACCTGCAAACGCCCGGGTTCACGCGCCAAAGCTAAACCCTCACGAATAGCTTCTGCGGTCACCGGCAACGAGAGCGCCTCAATTGCAGCTAACGCGGTCGCTCCGTTGGGTAATGGCAACTGAGGTACTGCAAGGTGAGATAATTGCGTGTGAACGCCCTGAAAGCTCCAGGATTGCGCATCATCCGCTACTTTATAAAAAAACTGATGGTTGACTTGACGAAGTTGCACCTGATTTTGCTGACAATAGTCGAGCGCTACTTCTGGGAAGTCAGGTTCACCGCAAATCGCGACACGATGTGGCCGGAAAATACCCGATTTTTCAACCGCGATGCCGCCGCGGTCTGAACCCAGAAAGCCAATGTGATCGATGCCGACAGAGGTCAACACTGGCACATCCGCATCAATGATATTGACCGCGTCAAGGCGTCCACCTAGCCCTACCTCGAGGATCCAGACATCCACTTGAGCCCGCTGTAACAACCACAGCGCGGCTAAGGTGCCAAACTCAAAGTAGGTCAAAGATGTCGTGCCACGTACCGCCTCAATGGCTTGAAATGCAGCGACATGATCAGCATTGGTTAGCCACTCACCATTGACCCGAACGCGCTCGCGATACTCGTGAATATGCGGCGAAATATAAACGCCGGTGCGGTAGCCTTGGCAGCGCAGAATCGTCTCGATATAACGCACCGTGGAACCTTTCCCATTGGTACCAGCCACCGTAACGACCGGCGGTTGATTCTTATCGAAATCGAGTTTAGCGGCGACTTGCCGAACCCGCTCTAGCCCCATATCAATAGCTGTCGGGTGTAAAGCCTCTAAATAAGACAGCCAGGCATCAAGCCCGGCTGTAGAGGAAGGTGGAGTCACTGATGAAGACAACACAAGTCTCCTTAAATTTCGTCAGCGACTGCCGGAAGTTTCTGGAATTTAGCCAACAACGCGCAGATTTTATTTCGCATCTGACGCCGATCGACAATCATGTCGACTGCGCCATGCTCCACTAAGAACTCCGCACGTTGGAAACCTTCAGGCAGTGTTTCTCGGACGGTTTGCTCAATGACGCGTGGTCCAGCAAAACCGATCAAAGCCTTGGGCTCTGCAATATTCAAATCACCGAGCATCGCTAAACTCGCGGATACACCGCCCATAGTAGGATCAGTCAGTACAGAGATAAACGGTAAGCCTTCTTCGCTCATGCGCGCTAACGCCGCTGACGTTTTCGCCATTTGCATCAAAGACAATAAAGCTTCTTGCATCCGTGCACCACCTGACGCAGAAAAGCACACCAATGGCAGCTTTTCACGCAAACAGACTTCGGCGGCTTTCACGAATCGAGCGCCCACAACCGAAGCCATGGACCCACCCATAAATTCAAACTCAAACGCAACGGCGACGATAGGCATGCCTTTCAGCTTACCTTTGCCCGCGATCAGTGCATCTTTCTCACCGGTCGCCTTTTGCGCCGCAGAGATGCGATCTTTGTACTTTTTCGAGTCACGAAACTTAAGAATGTCCTGCGGCTCGAGCTCGGCGCCAATTTCCGTCATAGTATCGGTATCGAAAAAGGCTTCCAGCCGACGCCGGCCACCAATGCGCATGTGATGATCACATTTGGGGCAGACATTCAAACTGCGCTCTAAGTCAGCGCCATATAAAATGGCGTCACAACTGGTGCATTTCGACCACACACCCTCAGGAATGTTACGACGCTTACCGCTCTTCGGTTTCGCGAGAATACGCTCAATCCAGCTCATATGATTCCGTTGTTATCGTTAAATAGGACGACGATTTGTTTGTTTTAGTGCCCTTATTAAAGCACATCCGCTCCAATGAGTGCAGCAAAAAGTGGTCTAAGCACTCGACAGCTCGGCCGTTATTCGTGACTAGGATGATAGTCAGGCAACCATAACGGACCCGGGGGTAGTTGCGGCAAACCAAACTCAGCGGGATAGTCGACTTGCACTAAATACAGCCCATTTGGCTTCGCCGTCGCAGCCGCAATATTACGGTCCCGAGCAGCTAATACTTCACCGACCCATGACTCGGGCTGGGCACCAACACCCACCTCAATCAGGCTACCCACAATATTTCGTACCATGTGATGGAGAAACGCGTTCGCGGCAATATCGACCACCACAAAGTCGCCATGACGGCGCACATCGACGTGAGTGACACAGCGGAACGGTGTATTGCTTTGACACTGAGCGGCACGGAAGGAGGTAAAGTCATTCTCACCCAGCAGTGCTCGTGCAGCTCGATGCATAGCCGCAGCGTTCAGGGGTTTATGGTAGTGGCTGAGGCCATACTGCAAGAATCCGGGACGTAATCGCATGTTGGCAATGATATAGCGATAGCGACGCCCAGTAGCGCTAAAACGCGCATTAAAATCCGCCGGAACCACCTGTGCCCAGCGCACGGCGACGCTGGCTGGCAGATTACTATTCACCCCCATAGTCCAGGCGGCCATGGTTCTCGGTTCTGGGGTATCAAAGTGAACGACTTGGCCGGTAGCATGCACTCCTGCATCGGTGCGTCCAGCACAAGTCACTTCTATGGGACTATTGGCAACTTTACTCAACGCTCGCTCGAGCACTTCTTGCACACAAACGACTTCGCGCTGACGTTGCCAGCCATAAAACTGGCTGCCATCGTATTCCACCCCCAACGCAATTCTCGTCGGGGTGCTTATTCTTAAATCTTGCTCGACATCCGTCATGAGTACTGCACTTATCTCAATTTAACGATGGGATTGGCCATCAAGCTGTTGCAGCAATTGGGCTACTTCACGCTCAATATCGTCGTCGCCACAGTGCTTAATCTTATTCAGCAATAGCTGTGCATCGTCAATCTCACCCATCTCAATGTAGGCCTGCGCCAAATCGAGCAAGGTGGCCGGACTTTTACCTAATTCGAAATCATCTTCGTTGTCTGTAGCGGCTGACTCTGCAGCGCCATCGGACGCACCCAACACTTCTTTGACATCATCGGTCGAATAGCGATCTTCGACATCATCATTGGCTTCTGCATCAGCCTCTTCTAACAAGGTTTCGATATCAATCAAATCCATATCGTGTTCGGGCTCAGCATCGCTGTCTGCAGACTCTATGGAGTCCTCTTCCGACTGTGGCTCGAGTTCAAGACTTGAATCGAGTTCTGGCTCAGGCTCTACTTCTGGCTCAGGCTCTACTTCTGGCTCAGCAGCAGGTTCGAACTCCAAGTCTGGCATGGAATCCAGCGATAACTCTGACTCAGACTCATCTGCCGCATCTTGCTCTGCATCCGCTGATGTCTCAGAGTCAGATTCGGAGTCGGAGACATCACCGTCTGCTTTTGCCGTATCATCCATTGACCAATTGAGGTCTGCTAAAGCGGCCTCAATATCGGCATCACTCGCTTCATCGTCTGCTGATTCGGCTGAACTCTCTGCATCCACGACCTCAATGTCAAAGTCGTTCAGATCGTCATCCATTTCAGACCACAGTGGATCGGTTGACGACACTTCATTTGTTTCAACGGAGGGCTCTTCAACGGACACCTCACCAACGGAGAGCTCGTCGGCGGCATTCTCATCAGCAGAAAGCTCCTCGTCAGCAACGGAATTGTCATCCACTTCGGATTGCTCTGGCTCAGAGCTGCTTACATCTTGTTTCTCACGCTCTGCAGCCTGACGTGCGCCATTATAGGTTCCGGCGATTTCTCGATTCACGCGGCGAACATAAATCACATACCAGATGATTGCAGCAAGCAATAGAGGTACAAGAATAGCGAGCGCTAACTGATACGGTTGCATGAGCCAATCCATGAAGCTCGGAGATTGGCGTTTGCTTGAACTGCGGCTCGGTCCGGGCGCTACGGCGCCAGCATCTTGTTGCGCCACTGGCTCAGCAGCTGTGTCAGTGGTCTCTTTGGTGATTTCTTCAGCAGCGTCGAGTACGGGCTCAATAGCTGCCGTTTCAACGTTCGTTTCTTCATGCACTGCGGGAACTTCAGCGTCGGCAACCGTCTCGTCAACTTCAGGTTCACTCACAGCTTCTGCAACGACCTCTTCAGAAGTCTCTGGTGGCACTTCGTCAGGCACAGGCTCGCTCACATCTTCAACTGGTACTTCAGCGGCTTGTGTCTCGCTTACCTCTGACGCGTCGACTTCATCTTGCGCTGCGGCAGCAATCGCTGTTACTTCATCGGTCAATTGCCGTAACTCTGCATCGGCGGCATCTTCAACATCAACGCGTTGCTTCAAATCAGCTAGCTCAGCGTTCACCGCGCGTAACCGTTCCTGCAGATCCACATTTTCCCGTTGCAGATTTTCAATCAACTCGATGGATTCAGCTAAGTTCGTTCGCAACGAATCCATTTCTTCAGCAGATAATGTCGCTTCCGCCGCATCGACTGCCGTTTCAACCGGATCAGGCGTCGCTATAGCCGTGTCATCAACCACACGATCACCCGCGACCACAGTGCTCGGCTCAGCATCATCAGTATCACTCGCACGTCGGTCGAGATTCGGGATTGTTAAAAAATAGCCATCCATCATCCGATCAGGATTACCATTGATGAAGACCCGCGGGTTGGCCGCGACAATCAGATCCATCATGGCATAGATGCTAATGCCCTGCTTTTGTCCGTAGTAGGTCGAAATCGTCCATAAAGTATCGGTGGATACAATAGGCCCGAACCGCTCATCCTGCCAGCGCGATACGCTCTGACCTTGCAGCGCAATCGTGCTAAAAGGAGCCAACGCGTGACTATGTACCTTGGCTGCCGTGCCTGCTAGGCCCAGCAACAAACTTCCGGTAATCAGAGCTAAAATCGACCGCTGCATTGCGAGTAATCCTTGTTCAAATGACGACTATTTGAATCATAATAGTGAGTTATAGATATTCTTTTATCAAATGTTCGGCTATTTGAATACTATTGGTTGCTGCACCTTTACGAATGTTGTCGCTCACTACCCACAAATTGAGCCCTTGTGGATGAGAAATATCATTCCGCACACGCCCGACAAAAACCTCGTCATGACCCGCAGCATTCCCAACTTGGGTCGGGAAATCTTCACGTGCATCCATCAACACCACACCTGGAGCACGTCTGAGTAACTCTTTGGCTTGTTCAGCATCAATCGGCTGGAGGGTTTCAATATGAATCGCCTCAGCGTGACCGAAGAATACCGGCACGCGCACAGCTGTTGCATTCACTCGAACCGAGCTGTCACCCAGAATCTTCTGCGTTTCCCACACCATTTTCATTTCTTCTTTGGTGTAGTCGTTATCCATGAATACATCAATTTGGGGAATACAATTAAATGCGATCTGACGGCTAAAAGTTTCTTGCTCAACCGGACGACCATTCAGAAGCGCGGCAGTCTGTTTCGCTAGTTCATCCATCGCCTCTTTGCCGGCGCCAGAAACAGATTGATAAGTCGCAACATTGATTCGTTCAATACCGACCGCATCATGAATCGGCTTCAACGCCACCAACATTTGAATCGTGGAGCAGTTTGGGTTTGCAATGATATTGCGATTGCGGAAATCAGCTAACGCATGACCGTTCACTTCGGGTACGACCAAAGGAATGTCGGGTTCGTAACGAAATTCCGAGGTGTTATCAATCACGATACAACCGGCGTCTGCTGCACGCGGTGCATACATCCGCGAAATCGAACCGCCCGCGGAGAAAAAGCCAATTTCGACTTGGCTCCAATCAAAGGTGTCAGCGTCTAAAACGGTGATGTCTTCACCTCGGAATGACACAGTCGCGCCAGCAGATCGACTGCTGGCTAACGGGAACAATTGTCCAACGGGGAAATCCCGTGCTTCGAGAATTTCAATCATCTGCTGGCCCACAAGTCCAGTGGCACCAAGAACCGCTACAGAATAAGCACGTGACATTTTTAGCTTCCTTTTAACAGACGCAACCGCTGGGGCCAATTGCCCTCGAGCTGCCATGCAGCTGGCTGCAGTTGCAGAGTTGAGAGTTCTGCGCGCGCGGGATAATGACGGCGCAATGCATCAAATTCGCTGGCAGTTGCCGGCGCTTGTCGCAGCCGCTCGTCATCAGCGCGTATATCATAAATGGACAGCACCCAGGATGCCAGTTCTACTGCGTTCGGCGCTTGCTCGGCATGGATGACCGCAGGCTTTGGCACGTCAGCAGCTTCGTTGAGTAAAGGCGCCAACTTTGGTAAAGCTACTGACCAACCAGCCCATTGTGTGAACAACTGAAAGAGTCGTAACGTGCCACCGACCTTGCCTGCCACGCTATGCCCCGCAATGTGGGGCGTTGCAAAAGTGAGGTAAGGTAGCAAATCAGCGGCAATATTCGGCTCATACTCCCATACATCTAAAATGACGCGCAACTGCTGTTCACGCGCTTTAGCAGCGCGCAGGCCAGTTTCACTGACTACCGGACCGCGGCTGGCATTAATCAGAATGGTGTCATCGGCAAGACTTGCCAGTGTCGTCTCATCAAACAGGCCAACTGTAGGAAAAGGTCCGTCGGCAATCAACGGTACATGGATACTGATGACATCAGCATCCACAACGCGTTGCCAGTCGGCATGAACCGGAACCGGATGCTCGGTGAAGGCAGCAGCGATGGGCGGATCGTAATAACTCACATGGTAACCAAAGGCACGTAAGCGTGAACCTGCAGCTCGACCGGTATGTCCCGCACCCACGATAGCTGCCATTTTGCGCCCGCTGCGACTGGGCAAATGCCCCAGATGATCGGTTAATGCGGCGATAGCACTCGCAACATAGTCGCCAACGGCTTGTGCATTCACACCGGGTGTTGAATGAAAACAGATACCACGGGCTGTTACAGCTTCAGTATCCACATGCTCCATGCCAATCGTAGCGGTACCCAACCAACGTAACTGCGGTGCTTGATTCAAAAAGGATTCGTCCACTCGCGTAATCGAGCGAATCAATAAAACTTCAGCCACGGCCAACTGCGCGGCACTCGGTTGGCGACCTTGAAAAGTATCGAATTCGACCGCGTATCCGGCTGCCTGGCACAAACTCGCTAATTTCTCCACCAAAGGCATGGATGCATCTGCAAGAATCCGCATAGAAACTCCTTTCTAGCACTCGACTATGGGTCGTTTTACTGCCGCTACCATAACAAAAAAGGTGCGCCGTAGCGCACCTTTTTGTCAATAGATTCAGTCGTTGTCGTTACGTTACGTTCTCGATTAAGACTCGTAACGACGCATGACTAAGGTTGCATTCGTACCACCGAAGCCAAAACTATTCGACATGACTGTGGTTAGCTTCGCTGCAGTTGGTTCACGAACAATGTTCATACCCTCTGCGGCTGGATCGAGGTTCTCGATATTGATAGAGGGTGCAATAAAGTCGTGATTCAACATCAATAACGAATAAATGGCCTCATGCACACCCGCAGCACCCAATGAATGCCCAGTCATGGCTTTGGTCGCACTCATATGTGGCGTGTTATCACCAAACACAGCGCGAATGGCTTCAAGTTCTTTCACATCACCAACCGGCGTACTAGTACCGTGTGTGTTCAGATAGTCAATAGGCGTATCGACTGTGCTCATTGCCATTTCCATACAACGGATAGCGCCCTCACCAGATGGAGCAACCATGTCGTAACCATCCGAAGTTGCACCGTAGCCAACAATCTCACCATAAATGGTCGCACCACGCGCCAGAGCAGCTTCTAATTCTTCGATCACCAAAATACCGCCGCCACCGGCTGGAATAAATCCATCACGGTCCGCATCGTATGTACGTGACGCTTTGGTTGGCGTGTCATTATATTTGGTACTTAAAGCACCCATGGCATCGAATTCCATGCCGAGGGTCCAATGTAACTCTTCACCACCACCTGCGAACACGCGGTCTTGCTTGCCAAATTGAATCAATTCAAGGGCGTGACCGATACAATGGGCAGAGGTTGCACAGGCTGAACTAATCGAATAGTTCACACCCTTAATTTTGAATGGCGTGGCCAAACAGGCCGACGTCGTAGACGCCATGCAGCGCGGAACCATATACGGACCGACGCGCTTCACACCTTTCTCACGCAGCGTATCTGCAGCAGCAACTTGCTGCTCGCCAGAAGCACCACCAGATCCAACCACAAGTCCTGTGCGTGGATTCGATACTTGCTCTTCGCTCAGACCAGCATCTTCGATCGCTTGCGCCATCGCCATGTAGGCATAAGCGGCTGAGTTACCCATAAAGCGCAGTGCTTTACGGTCAATATGATCAGCTGGGTTCGCACGCACCGGTGCCCACACCTGACAGCGGAGACCCATGTCTGCAAATTCTTGAGAGAACTCGAGTCCTGACTTGCCGTGTTTTAGCGAGTCCAGAACTTCCTCTTTATTTAAGCCGATACTCGACACGATGCCGATTCCGGTGATCACTGCTCTTCTCATTCTGATTTCCTGTCTTGCTGAGCGCCTGTGTATGGTAGCTCAGTTCTGTATTAAAGTGGTCTGCTTTCCGCTTTTTACACTATCTTTGTGACAATTATTGATACACTAGCGCGTATTCTTATCGTTCTTCTAGCATGAGCTTATCATCAACATGAGTCGGCCCAAATCTGCCCAAGTAGTGTTCAATGAATTCGGTCTGCCCGTGGCAACCGAATTTGACGATATCTATTTTAGCAATGATAACGGGCTTGCTGAAAGCCGTTACGTGTTTTTAGCGCAAAACGATCTACCTGCGCGCTGGCATCCGCATCCTCGGTCACGCTTTGTCGTCGCAGAGACGGGCTTTGGAACGGGGCTGAATGTACTTGCATTAATGCAGAGCTTTCTGACCCACGCACCGCCTCATCTGCACCTGCATATAGTCTCATTTGAGAAGTACCCTCTGCAAGTAGCAGATATGCAACGCGCCCATGCTCAATTTCCGGAGCTTTCGGAGTGGGCGACCGAGCTACAAGATCACTATCCAGCACCGGAGCCAGGTTGCCATCGTCGCCTTCTCGCAGGTGGCCGTGTCACCCTTGATCTCTGGTTTGGCGACCTACTTGATACTCTGCCACAGTGGTTGCCAGCCGCACAACACAGTGTGGATGCCTGGTTCCTGGATGGTTTTGCACCCGACAAAAACCCGCAAATGTGGCAACCCGAGCTTTATCAAGTGATGGCAGAAGCCGCAGCACCGGACTCAACTTTCGCGACTTTTACTGCCGCTGGAGCCGTCCGACGTGGATTACAAGCGGTTGGTTACACAGTGAGCAAAGCCGCTGGCTATGGCCGCAAACGAGAAATGTTACATGGCGTGTTTGAAGGACACACCTCTGCTGAGGCAACAGACACTGGCAGCTTGCAGCGCATCGCGATTATTGGGGGTGGTATCGCCGCTGCGGCGGCTGCGCAATCGTGCCGAGCGCGCGGTTGGGATGTGCACATCGTCAGCACAGGAATTGCCGACGGCGCATCGGGAAACCCACAGGCCGCCGTCTATCCTCTACTTCATGCGCAACGTAGTCCGCTCGCCGAATATTTTGTCGCTGCATTTGGGTACGCCCAAAATTTTTATCGGCAACATGCGCCAGCGTATTGGCACTCGTGCGGTGTGCTGCAGTTAAACTTCACTGCTGAGAGAGCTTTGCGAGCCAAGAAAATAGCCCAAGAGTACAGTCCAGAACAAGTACAACTATGGTCGCCGCAACAGGTTCAAAGCCATTGGTCTGAGCTGCCTGCTCAATCGGCATTATGGTATTCCGCAGGCGGTTGGCTCGAAGCTGCCAACGCAGTGCGAGCATTACTGGCCGACAGCAACCATATTCAAGCGACCGTCGCGCGTATTGAACCGAGCGCAACCGGTTGGCATCTGTACGACGATCAATCACAGCTCATTCTGGCAACTGACGCTGTCATCATTGCTGCAGGCGCTGGCTTACCGGCACTCACCGAAGACTGGCAATTACAATTTCAAAATGTTCGTGGTCAAGTCACTATGGTGAACAGCACCGCAACGACAGCGCCATGTCCATCGGTGATTTGTTATAAGGGTTATTTCACTCCGGCACTGCAATCACAACATTGTGTCGGAGCAACTTACGCGCGGCAATTCAGCGCCGACGAGGCGACGCAGTCATTGGAGCTGGATACTCGCCAGAACTTAGCGACGTTGAGCGACAACTTAGCACCGCAAGTTTGGCCCGCAGCGTTAGAAGCGGTTAGCGATCGAACGTCGCTACGCAACACCAGCCGCGATCATTTACCCGTGGTCGGTGAACTTGCACCCAAATTAGCCGTGATTGGCGCGTTAGGCTCGCGCGGATTTACCGCAGCACCTCTGGCTGCAGAAATGATCGCTGCACAGTGGGCGGGAGAACCGCAACCTATGCACGCGATGCTGCGTCAGCGCTTGTTGCCGCAACGGCTTCGAGTTGATCAAGAAGCCCCTGAATCAGGGCCTGATCCGCAGGCTTAAGTTCGTGCTTGTTCGCTTCCACCGAGGCCCGTACCGCAGGCATGATAGCCGATGCTTGCGCATGGTCGTTCAATTCTAATTGCGCTACGGCAAGATCAAAATGGCCACGCAAATAACCACTGGCAAAGAGTTCATCCGCATCGCCGGTAACGACCGCAGCATCAAAAACTGGCTCTAATTGTGCCACTAAGGCATGAAATTCTGCGCTTGCACCCATGATGAATAATTCCTTTGATCGGCTTCTTTTAAAGGCGCGTAGGTTACCAGAAAGTACTGGATTCTGATACACTGCGTGGAAGCTCAAATCACCCCAATGAAGCGGAGAAAAGTCAACTGATGACATTGAAAATTGGATTATTTTACGGTTCAACCACCTGCTACACCGAAATCGCTGCTGAAAAAATTCAAGCGCAGTTTCCAGCGGGCGTTATCGACCTTTTCAATATCAAAGACACTCCCTTAAGCGAATGTGAAGCCTACGACATCATCATTTTTGGCCTCTCGACCTGGGATTTTGGTGAAATTCAAGAAGATTGGGAAAGTCATTGGGATGAAATTGGTCAGCTGCAGTTGAACAATAAAATTGTTGCGTTATTCGGCATGGGAGACCAAGTGGGCTACACCGACTGGTTTCAAGACGCACTTGGCATGCTGCATGATGAGTTAGCAGCCAGTCCAACCACTCAAGGCGCTATCCGCATTGGCTTGTGGCCGAACGACGGCTACGACTTCGCGGCATCGAAAGCATTGGTTCATGATCAAGAATTTTTCGTCGGGTTGGCACTTGATGAAGACAGCCAGTATGAACTCAGTGATGAACGCATCGCGACCTGGTGCCAACAACTCCAGACCGAGATCGCCGAATTACTCTAGTGTCAGCCATTGGCGCCAGCGTTGTTGTTCTTTCTCGGCGTCAGTTGCAGTAAAACGCTGCGCTGGGGAGTGTCCCCACACCGGACCCGGCCACGCAGGGTCATCTGGACCGCGTAATAACACATGAATATGCAACTGAGCCACCACGTTCCCGAGCGCTCCAACGTTTAACTTCTGTCGAGTGCTATGTTGTGGGTCTTGTTGGCGACAATGTTCAAGTAATAACGTTGAGGCCCAACGCACATCCAACGCCAGCTGTTGTTGGTCTGTCTCGGTCAAATCGAGAAACTCAACACAATCGGCACGTTGCGGAACCAGCACCAACCAATCGTAGCGTTGATCGTCGAATCGAAGAACGCGACAAATGCCCCGCTCTCCGAGGTCAATCGTATCGCGTTCAAGTCGCGCATCCAGCGCAAATTTGTTATAACCGACGTTTGTCATGTGAACTCCGGACCTGATTTATGCCCCATACTAAATTGAATTTATTGAGCACGCTAGCAACCTCGTTTTGGTTCTTGATTGTTGCACTCAGTGTCAGCATGGTCGCGCCAACGGCGATAGCACAGAGCGAAACGACAGAATCTCAAGATGCCATCAGCACCTACACTGCAGCAATGACAACTCATGCTGGCTTCTTTACGTTTTATCATGATGCGACTACTGGGAAGTATTACCTTCAAGTTCCTGTTGATGCCCCAGAATTCATTTTTCAGACCAGTTTACCTTGGGGACTAGGTTCGAACGATATCGGCCTAGACCGCGGCCAACTTGGCGCTACCCGCCTAGCCAACTTCCATATTGAAGGCGATAAAGTCTTATTGGTTGAGCAAAATACCAAATTTCGGGCCAGTAGCCCCAATGCTGCGGAGCGCGCCAGTATTCAAGAAGCGTTCGCCGACTCGGTGATCGCAGGGTTTGCAGTCGCTGCAAAAAACGACACTTCGGTACTCATTGATTACACCCCATTCTTACTCAGTGATGTGCATGGTGTCAGTGCCAGTTTAGAACGAACCAAACAAGGTTCGTTTAAGGTCGCGGCCGACCGCTCAGTCGTGTACCCAGAACGCAGTCGGAGTTTCCCAGAAAATACTGAACTGGAAGCCAAAGTAACCTTTGCCGGCAAAGGCACTGGAGCTTATTTACGCAGCGTTGCACCTGATCCAGATGCGATTACACTGCACCTCCATCATTCATTTATTGCCTTACCCGATGACGGCTACCAACCCCGAGCATTCCACCCGCAAAGTGGTTTTTGGAGTCACGCGTTCGAGGATTACTCGGCCCCACTCGGCCAATCGACAACGGTTCAATATATCCCGCGCCACCGCTTTAGTGCCGACGAGCCAATCATCTATTATCTCGACCCAGGCGTGCCTGAGCCGGTGCGTACCGCATTACTCGACGGTGGTCGTTGGTGGGCAGACGCGTTCGCTGCAGCAGGTTTCCCTGATGGTTTTCGAGTCGAAATCCTACCTGCGGATGCGGACCCCATGGATGTTCGGTATAACGTCATTCAATGGGTACATCGCTCTACCCGCGGTTGGAGCTATGGTGCCTCGGTTATCGACCCACGCACGGGTGAGATCCTCAAAGGTCATGTGACTTTAGGTTCACTGCGTGTCCGACAAGATATGAAAATTGCGCAAGGACTGCTGGCTCCGTATGCGGAAGACCTGACCGAAGCTGAACAGCAACAGCGTTTGGCTGCCGTCGAAGCAATGGCATTAGCACGCATTCGTCAACTTTCTGCCCACGAAATTGGCCATACGTTAGGTATCGCTCATAACTTCGCCGCCAGCGGTGATGACCGTGCCTCGGTCATGGATTACCCTCACCCTTTAGTGAGTATCGACACCGACACCAACGGCTTAACACTGGCCGCGGCCTACAAAGAAGGCATAGGTTTGTGGGATAAGCGCGTGGTCGCGTACGGTTATGGTACCGAACCCCTCGCCGCCGTAATTGAACAGAATCGGGCACTGGGCTTAAGTTATATTTCGGATCGCGATGCTCGACCGGCTGGCGGTGCCCACCCCGATGCTCACCTGTGGGATAACGGAAGCGACGCGGTCACCGAGTTGGAGCGTATTTTAGCGGTTCGACAAACGGCTTTAGAAAACTTTGGTCTGGCTAACTTAGCCCCAAATGAGCCCATCAGTCGGTTGCAAGATATCTTTGTACCTATGTATCTACTGCATCGCTATCAAACCGAAGCTGCCGTGAAAATGCTCGGTGGGGTACATTATGACTACGCCATTCACGATGGCACCGCAGAGCCACTGCGCGCCGTCAATGGCAGCCAACAGCAACGAGCCTTACGGCAACTGTTGCGTACCATCGATGCCGATACTTTAGCGGTGAATTCTACAATTCAGGGTTGGTTACAACCGCTCGCTTACGGCGAACCTTCCAATCGAGAGCATTTCCGTGGCGCTACCGGGCTGATCCCGGATGCACACGCCATGGCAACCAGCAGCGCGGCGTTCTCATTGGACTTACTGTTACATCCTGAGCGACTGGGCCGGTTACAACAACAGCACGCGCACGATGATACGATTCCTGCTGTTGCCGCTGTCCTGAATGGCATTGCCGAGACCACGCTAGTGCCTGCTCAACAAGCACAGGCGACTGCGCTAGAGCAGCAACTGGCGCTGACCTCATTGACCGCTATTGTGCATAGCTATCAAGCGGCAACGAGTAACGCGCTATTGCAGGCCCAATTACAAGCATTTTTGTTAGCACAGCGTGATGCTTGGCAAGACGCTGCGCCGTCTGCGACGCAAGCGTTTGTGATGAATGCTTTCGAGAGTTGGTTTACCCGAGGACAATGGCCGTTAACGAAAGCACAGCCATTGCCACCCGGTTCACCCATTTAGACCGCGCTTAATCTAAGCGGGCAAAGAAAGATTCAGGGAGCCAACGCGGCCGTTCAGGCGTGTTGGCGACCTGCTGACCAATGGCATAGTTGATATTGGTAAAGACGACACCGGCCTCATAATTAATCGGCAAGCTCGGTTGGTCACTCGGCTGATGATAATGCTCAGCAAAGAACTCCCCCCAAATTTGACCACCATCTTGATCTTCGTCTTTGGCTGTAAACCCAGTCATTAAAAAGACCGCTGGAACGCCCTTTTTCACGAATGGATAGTGATCCGAGCGAGTAAAAATCGCCTGCTCAGGCATTGGATCTTCACTGAGCTCAATGCCAAACTCACCGGCTGCTTGCGCCACCGAATCACCTAATGTGGAATGCGTAGAACCAAACGCAATCACATCCGCAAAATCATACAACAACACCGGCATATCCAAATTCACGTTGGCGACAATTTGGCTCAGCGGCACAGTTGGATTGTGAGCATAGTAATCTGCACCCAACAAACCACGCTCTTCCGCAGTGACCGACACAAACAAAATAGAGCGCTTCGGTGCCGTTTCAGCTTCAGCAAACATCCGCGCAGTTTCAAGCATGACCGATACACCAGACGCATTATCCATCGCACCATTATTGATGTGGTCGTCTTGGCTTAAGTCTTTGGTGATACCGATATGATCCGAGTGGGCGGTATAGAGCACATACTCATCTTTCAATGTCGGATCGCTACCCGGCAAAATTGCGGCCACATTCGGACTGCTGATTTCTTCGTGACGCGATTCACGGGTTAGTGATGCCGTTACACCCAGATCAAAGCCTTTTGGCGACTCGCCAGCTTCCATCTGCGCAAAAATATCTTCTAAAGTTTGCGGTGCATTGCGGAATAATTGTGCGCCTGCTTCGTGATGGACATAGGCTGACGCGGCAATATTCTTGTATGCCACATTAGGCTCACCATTCGGTTGCAGCCAACGCACAGTCGGCGCACGCTGATACATAATGCTGACTTCAAACGGACGCACTTCTTCGCGCGCTGGCGTGTGCAGGGTAATAATGCCTACCGCGCCACGCTCAGCAGCAAACTTCGCTTTGCTGCTATTTAAGTGAGCACCCTCTTCACTGGGTAACTCTTCTGGACGACCGGTCAGCATGACGACTATTTTGCCATCGACATCTAAACCAGCGTAATCATCAATACCAAATACATCGGAGACCAAACCGTAGCCAACAAAAACCAAAGGCGCGGTAATCTCGTCTTTTTCACTGTACACACTTGGGCCAGTCAAAAATTGTTTCGGATAGTCCAAACTGACCACTTCAGAACCGTCATCAATAGAGAATGTCGCGCTATTCTCTTTCAAAAAACTGCGACGAAATTGAATGCGCTGATAGTAAGTACCGTCATCACCAGCAGGCTGCAAGCCGAGTTGTTTAAACTGCGCAGCAATATACTGTGCTGCTATTTCATGGCCTGCGCTACCGGTGTCACGCCCTTCAAGCGCATCACTGGCTAAAAACTCCAAATGCGCTTGTAACGATGCTGCATTCGCACTCAGTTCTGGACTGTCGCTGGGAGTTGTCGTTTGCTCGCCGCAAGCAGTCAGACTGGTTGCGAGCAAAGCAGCACCAAACCAAGCCACTAATCGCGTTCGATTCGAGCGATTCAATAATGGTTTCATATCGATATCCGTAACGGTTGAGTAAAAAGTCGAGGCTCAGTCTATCCAAGCCAAAGCAAACTGACTAGTTTTATCCCGCCCCAATTCGATGCCTGAGCGAGAGAACACGACCAAAAGCTGAATCGTGACGATAAAACTACTTGAGATTCGGGTTGAGTCGAGATATTGTTATATTATAACATTACATAAGCGTTGGTGAGTTAGACAACTTGCCGAGTAACACTACCTTCTGGAGAGGTTAGATATGTTTCGTCGACATCCACTCGCAATCGTTATTGCAGCCGCAGTAGCAGGAAGCTGGACACCGCTGGCAATCGCTCAGCAAGAATCAGCAGAAAATGCTATTCATAAAGAAAGCGACAAACCAGAAGTTATCGTGATCACCGCCAGTCCTTTGGCGCGCACCCAAATTAGTTCAGCACAGCCGGTCAGTGTGATCGCTGGTGATGAATTGCGCGAGCAGCATGCTCACACCCTCGGCGAAACGTTAGAAAATGAACCGGGCATTAGTTCAACGCACTTCGCTGGCGTCGCCAGCAGCCCAATTATCCGCGGTTTAGATGGCCCACGCGTGAAAGTCACACAAAATGGACTCGACAGCGGCGATGTGTCGCGCAGTAGTCCGGATCATGCAGTCACAACCGAAACATCCGTCGCGGAGCAGATTGAAATTTTACGCGGTCCAGCGACGCTGTTGTACGGTAGCGGCGCTATTGGTGGGGTCGTCAATGTTGTCGACAATCGCATTGCGCAGGAAGCAGTTGGTGGCTCCCGTGGATTTTATGGAACGCGCTTTGATACTGCGAGTAGTTTGCGTGAAGCGACATTAGGTTTTACTGCCGACCACAAGGATACGGTCTGGCATTTCGATGGCTTTAAACGGCGTTCCGATGACTACCAAGTTCCAGAATTTACGAATGACGAAGGCGAAATCGAAGACACGGTCGAGAATAGTTTTATTGATGCGCAGGGCGCGAACTTTGGCGTGAGCTATTTATTCGACGGTGGTTATGCTGGCGTTGCTTATGGCCGCTTGGAACAGGATTACGGTATTCCTGGCCATCATGCCCATGAAGAAGAGCATGAAGGTGAACACGAGGACGGACATGAAGGCGAAGAGCACGCCGAGGAAGCAATGGAAGAAGCAGGTCCATTCGCAACGCTGTGGCAGAATCGTGTTCAATTTCACGCTGGCCTATTTCAGCCGTGGACTGGCATCGAAAAAGCCGAAATCCGTTATGGATTTACCGATTATCAGCATCAAGAAATTGAAGATGGCTCGCCAGCAAGCACCTTCCAAAACGAGCAGAATGAACTACGGGTCACACTGACTCATGAGCCACTGTCCGGTTGGCGTGGTGCTTTTGGTTATCATTACTTCGACCAAGACCTGAATGCATTCGGCGAAGAAGCCTACACGCCGCCCTCGCAGACCACTCGCCATGGTTTATTTTGGCTGGTTGAGCAACAGTTCGGCGATTTGAATTGGCAAGGTGGCTTACGCTACGAACAGGTAGATGTTGAGGCGCCGACACTCGCTGGTAATGCAAGTTCAAGCTTGTCATTCAAGCCCTTGTCCGCATCGCTCGGTTTTACCTACCAAGCAACGCAACAGCTGCAATTTGCTGTGAATTTGAGTCATGCACAACGGGCACCATCTGGTAGTGAACTATTTTCCGACGGAACGCATTTAGCGACGCAAACCTATGAGTTGGGGTTAGTCTACGAACTGCATCAAGAAGGCGAACACGAGTACCATGTAGAACCCAGTGATCGTGCTCCGGTTGAAGAAAAGTCGAACAATATAGACTTAGGTATGCATTTTGAAACCGAACACCTTCACTTGCAAGCCAACATATTTTACAACCAAGTCGATGATTATGTGTTTGGTGCCTTTACTGGGGTAAATAGCGAAGATTTAATGCATGAAGACGAACATGGTGACGAACATACCGATGAACATGACCATGGCGATGGCTTGCCCGTGATTGCGTTCACGCAACGCGATGTTGAACTCTACGGTTATGAACTGAGTGCTAAATACCACCTGAACGAGCGTTGGGAAGTCGAAGCGTTTAGCGATTACATTCGTGCGCGCACTCGCGATGGTGCAGAGAACTTACCGCGCATTCCGACACAACGGTTTGGCTCTGACGTCCATTATCTTGGTGACAACTGGCGCGCCAGCTTAGGGTACACTCATTACGCCCAACAAGATCGTGTCGCCGTCAACGAAGAACCCACCGCAAGTTACGGGTTGGTTGATGCTAAAATCAGTTGGTTCCCTGCAGCATTGGCTAAGCACAACATTAGCTTATACGCCAAAGCAGAAAACTTGACCGATGAGCTAGGCTTCGTGCACACATCATTCTTAAAAGAAGATGCACCCGTACGCGGTCGTAACTTTAGCATTGGTATACGCGGAGAATTCTAGCGCAGTTGCGGCACACTTTGTCGCAGTCGAAAGCGAAACGCAGCCTGCTTTGATACACTTATTCTCAGTTTGAGAATGAAGGAATCAGCAGGCATGCGTTTTTTACAAGCGTTGGTCGCAATGGTTGCAACACTCACATGGAGTGGCTTTGCACATGCCGACCAACTTTCTATCGAGCGTATTTTCTCTGCGCCCGATCTCACCACCGTTGCACCGCAGAATATTCAGTTCTCACCTGACGGCAACTTGGTGAGTTATCTCAAAGGCTCGTTGGAGTCACCGGAAATCTACGATTTGTGGGTCTACGACGTGCGTGCCGATAAGCATCAACTCCTGCTCGATGCAGAGACACTAGCCCCCGACCCTACTGCGATGTCTGCGACCGAGCGCGCCCGGCGTGAGCGCCTGCGCATCCGCGCAGCTGGTATTGTCGATTATCAATGGTCACCAAAGGGCTCTCACATTCTGATACCGCTCGCTGGGCAGCTCTATCTGTATGAGCTGGCGGACAATGCGGAGCAACCGATCACCACGTTGACTGCTGCCGATATCAGCGTCACTGATGCCCGCTTTTCACCACAAGGCAGTTTTGTCAGCTATGTGTATGAGCACAATCTGTGGCTGATCGATTTAGCCACAAATACCCCCAAGCAACTAACCACAGGGTCGTCGCGGACCATTCAATACGCCGTTGCCGAGTTTGTTGCGCAAGAAGAAATGAAGCGCATGACGGGATATTGGTGGAGTGCCGATGAACAGAACATTGCGCTGACCCGCGTCGACTTGCGTCCAGTTTCGATCAAAACCCGTGTGGATGTGCATGCCGATAAAACCGAGTTAGTGAAACAACGATATCCAGCTGCTGGCGAAGCCAATGCGGTTGTTGACCTGGGCGTGCTCCAGCTCGACACTCAAAATATCACTTGGTTGGGACTCCCAGAGCGCTATGGCGATGGCTATTTAGCCCGAGTGAGTTGGGTTGGCAATACCTCGCGATTGAGCTATCAGTGGCAGAATCGCAGCCAAAGCGAGCTCACCTTGTGGTCCTATTCTCTCGCTGACCAAAACCATCAACTTATCCTGCAAGAAGTCAGTACGCACTGGATTAACCTACATGACGATCTCGTCTTCCTTGCTGATGGCAAACATTTTATCTGGGCATCTGAGCGCAGTGGCCATAAGCATCTCTACCTCTATCGTCTCGACGGTCGGTTGATTCGCCAACTCACCTCAGGTGACTGGCAAGTGGATCAGATTGCCAGCGTTGATGAAACCGCTGGATTGATTTATTTCACCGCACGCCGGGATACGCCGTTAGAGCGGCATCTCTACCGTGCCAGCATGACAACTGCCACACCTAGTCAGCCGACTCGGTTATCCGAAGCTGCCGGTATTCATTCTATTCAATTTGCGGGCAATGCACGCAGTTATGTGGATAGCTTTTCAAGCACGTCGCAACCGCCACAAGTAGCGTTGCACGGCCCTACCGGTGAACGTATTGCGTGGCTACATGAAAATACCTTAAATGAAGCGCATCCACTGACCCCCTATTTAGATAACTGGAGCAAGCCTGAGTTTGGCACCCTCAATGCCGCAGATGGCCAAGTCTTGCATTATAAGCTCACCAAACCGACGCAATTTGCCGATAATCAACGCTATCCGGCTATTGTCATGGTCTATGGTGGGCCGCGAGCCCAGCGTGTCACCAATAGTTGGGGCGATTATTTTACGCAATATCTGGCCCAACAAGGCTATGTTGTTTTTCAACTCGATAATCGCGGCAGTGGTAATCGTGGTAGCCAATTTGAGGCCGGTATTCATCGGCAATTAGCACAACTGGAAGTGGCCGATCAAATTGTTGGCGCGGAGTTCTTGCGCAGTCGTCCTTACATCAATCCAGACCGAATTGGAGTCTTTGGGCACAGCTACGGCGGTTACATGGCGCTGCATCTCATCCTTCGAGCTGATGAGCAATTCGCAGCCGCCGTTGCAGGTGCGCCAGTGACCGATTGGGCCTTATATGACACGCATTACACAGAACGTTACCTGGGCACACCGAAAGACAATCCGGAAGGCTATCAACAAGCATCGGTCTTGACCTATGCCGAGCAATTACGTAAGCCGCTGCTGATCTACCACGGTATGGCCGATGATAATGTGCTTTATACCCACACAGCCAAACTCACTTATGCATTGCAGCAAGCGATGTTGCCGTTTGAACTAATGGCTTATCCGGGCAAAGCGCATGGACTTTACGGAAAGGAAACCAGTATTCACCGTTATCAGCTGATTGCAGACTTTTTCGAACGCTCGCTGAAACGTTGATGCATGCTATAATACGCGCATTGTTTCTTGCCTGATGAAAGGGAGTTAAACGGATGCGCTTTCTATCGCGTCGTTTGGTCATGCCAAACGATTTAAACTTTGCGGGTTCACTCTTCGGCGGTCGAATTCTGGAATGGATTGACGAAGAGGCATACATATTTGCTGCCTGCCAACTCGATGCCAAGAGTCTCGTGACCAAGCACATTGGTGCCATCACATTCGAAACCTCTGCCTATCAGGGCGATGTGGTCGAATTTGGTTTATTCGTGAAAGCTGTCGGTCGCACTTCGGTGACCGTCACTTGTGTCGTACGTAACAAGCAAACGAAACAAAACATCTGCGTCGCTGACGATATCGTCTTTGTGCACATTGATCCTGAAAGTCGCGCGCCACAGCCGCACGGCAAAACCAAAGCACAACTGGATACTCTAAAAATAGAAACGCCGACTTAAGTCGGCGTTTTTTTGCGTTGCTTCATTCGGGTTTTACAGCTCTTGCAGTAACGTCCGAATCCAGCGTTCTTCGGTGATAAAGCCCCAAGTCCAGCTATCCCACTGATCAGACAAACCACGCTCAACAATTTCGTCTGCACTCAAACCCTCGGTTTGCATCATACGAACTTCTTCACGTGTAATAATGACCATGGACACCAAACGCTGCCAATCTTGTTTGGTCGACAATGGACCATGCCCTGGAATAATCTTCGTCTCATCGTCCAGCTCTGCGATGACCGCAGACACGTTATCGATGAAGCCTTGAACGTTACCGCCAGAATTCAAGTCAATAAACGGGAAGCGATCCACAAAGAACATATCACCGGCGTGAATCACGTTCTCATCACCAAACCAAATCACCGCATCGCCATCAGTGTGACCGGTGGCATAATGACGCATGAATAATTGGCTATCACCACCAATTTTCAAAACCAACTCATTATCAAAGGTAATAGTGGGTAGACCTGTCGTGTTGAACTCAGCATCAGCTTGCAGACGCGATAGTACATTTTCGTGCGCGACTACTTTCGCCCCGCGCTCAACAAAGCCAGCGTTACCATCGACATGATCACGGTGATAATGCGTATTCACCAGCAATTGCAAAGGCTTGTCGCTGATTTCCGAGATAGCGGTAGCAATTTTGTCGGTCAAAGCTGCATACTGCGCATCGACCATAGCGACACCGTTGTCACCCACATAAACGCCGATGTTGCCACCCGCACCAGTCAGCATAAACACCCGCTCACTCACTTGTGTTGCCTTGATTTCAACGTCGTCCATAGTCGGTTGCGCTGAAACCGTGAGTGTGACGAGCGCCGCTGCTGTCACTAAAGTACTACGTAGCCATTTTTGTATGTTCTGCATTCGAGTTGCCATCCTAATAATCAGTTGTTAGCGATGTAAATAGCATCCTGAGAAGCAAGCCACTGGCGTTGCGGTTGGTTTCCCGTGCTGCCAATCACCACCTTCAACACCACTACCTGCGATGTCAACGTGGACATAAGGCAGTGGATGTTCGCTATCGTTACCGTGACCATCGAGACCCGCGGCTATTGCTAAGAACGCCATGGGGAACTGATGCCCACGTTTTGTGGTTGCAGAGGGGCCATTGTTGCTCGATAACACATCATCGGACTTCGTGCGCGGACGCACAAAATCATAATCCTCACGACGCGACCAACTGATTTCACCCGGGTCACCATACACTTCGCCCGCTTCCAAAAGCCGGCTTGCTGTACCTTGTGACACCGCAGGACCATTGGGAACAAATGCGGTATACGGACCTTTTGCTAATGCGGCATGACCGGTTAAGGTTGCGACACTGAACAACTGCGGCCGTGGGTATTTACCCGCTTCCACTCGTAAATGAGACAGTAAGTCTGCCAATACCAAACGCCCCTCAGCGTCGGTATTACCAATCCGCACACGTACACCACTGTGGCCCGTGATAATTTCATCGGACACAAAAGCTTCTGCACCGATGCTATTACGGACAACACCGAGTTCTGCGATCACATTGACGGTTTCAGGACGCATTTCGGCCACAGTTTTCAAGAAACCAGCGACACCTGCAGCGCCACCTTTGTCACGACTCATGCCAGCCATATGGCCGCCAACCTTCAAATCAGCACCACCGGTATCGTAAACAATACCTTTACCGGCAAACATCAAGGTTTGCTCAGCTGCCGGCGCTTTATACTCGAGGCGAATGACACAAGGCCAATGACGTTCGACACCCAATGATGCGCGACCTACTGCCATCAGCAATGGGTACTCATGTTGCAACTGTTGAATGTCATCAATGATGGTAACCTTGACCGGCGAATGTGCGAAGGCTTGTTGGCAATATTCAGCAAAGCGCGGCGGCGCCATGCGCTCTGGCTCGGTACCCGCTAAATCGCGCGCAACTCGTTTACCCGCCTCAACAGCCTGCAGCCATTGCTCGTCTAAAGCACCAATCACGCCCACTTTAGCTAGTGGTTCGATCGTTTCTTCACCATGAAACTCGCGTGCTTCTAAAGGCTCATAAAGTGCTTGGCATAGCCCCCAATAAGCAACGGCTTCAGCTTGTCCATAACGCCCTTCACTGGGAATTCCAAACGTCACCAACAAAGGCTTTTTCACGCCTGCTTGGACTGCTATTTTCGCTGCCGCGGCTGCCGCATCTGCAATGGTGCGTACATCTGCATAATCACGCGTCAGTGGGCCCGTTGGTGCCGTAATTAGGCGACCACCGGCAACATCACATGTCACCAGCAAGGCTTGTTTTCCTACTCGCTGGTCAAATTGTTGTGCTTGCTCGATAAAATCAGCGAAATCTGCCGGTAACTCGGCATCAAAGTCACCTAACACGATGACTGCATCAAAATCTGCGCCAGCTGCGGCGCGATAGTCTTCAAAGACCTCAACTTGAGGAAAAGCCATAATTACCTCTTCGTTCTGTAGACGTACTTGATATGGTTATAGGCGACGCCAGCGCGTTCCCTGTGCAGTATCTTCTAATTCAATACCACGTTCGGTGAGCGCCGTTCGTGCGGCATCAGCGCGAGCCCAATCTTTCGCGGCCCGAGCATCGTTACGCTCAGCAATTAGCGCTTCAATAGCTGCCACATCGTCGCCACTACCTTGTAGAAACTGTTCTGGAGTTGACGTCAACAAGCCTAACACACTGGCGAGTTCACGTAACTCCGCTGCGTAAGCCGCCGCCCGCTGTGGATTCTCTGCTACTGTACGGTTTGCTTCACGCGCTAGTTCAAAGAGTACCGGTAGTGCTTCCGGCACATTAAAATCGTCATCCATTGCGGCGTTGAAACGGTCCACATAGGATTGCGTCAACTCGGGGTCAATAGCTCCCGCAGGCGCGTCACGTAACGCGGTGTACAAGCGCTCTAAACTGGCACGTGCTTGGGTCAAATTATCCGTGCTGTAATTCAGCTGCGACCGATAATGGCTGGACATGAGGAAGAAACGAACCGTTTCGGCATCATACTGTTTCAACACTTCGCGAATGGTGAAAAAATTCCCAAGTGATTTCGACATTTTCACTTCATCGACCTGCACCATGCCACTGTGCATCCACACATTGACATAATCCGTTTGATTCGCGCAGCAGCTTTGCGCCACCTCATTTTCGTGGTGTGGGAAGATCAGGTCAGAACCGCCGCCATGAATGTCAAAATGAGCGCCGAGATGCTTTTTATTCATCGCCGAACATTCAATGTGCCAACCCGGTCGACCCTCGCCCCATGGCGATGACCAGCTCGGCTCACCCGGCTTCGCTCGTTTCCACAACACAAAGTCCAATGGATCGGTTTTATTACTCGCTACATCAACCCGTGAACCAGCCTGTAGCTGCTCCAAATTTTGTCGACTCAGTTGACCGTACTCATTATAGCTACTGACATCGAACAACACGTCGCCATCATCCGCAACATAGGCATGGCCGTTCGTCAGCAACGCTTCGATCATGGCAATGATATCGCCCATATGACCAGTCACTGTAGGTTCGATATCGGGACGTAAGAGATTTAACGCATCGAAGTCTTCGTGCATAGCTTGGGTGAAGGTCTCGGTAACCTTATCGATCGCAATATTTTGCTCATTAGCACGGCGGATGATCTTGTCATCCACATCGGTAATATTGCGCACATAATTGACGGTGTAACCGCGCGCTCGCAAGTACCGGACCACCGTGTCGAAGGCGACGTAAGTGCGTGCGTGACCAATATGACAGTAGTCGTAAATGGTTACCCCGCAAACATAAAGCTTCACTTCACCCGGTGTGATTGGCTTAAATTCTTCTTTTTGACGGGACAACGTATTATAAATGGTCAACATGCGCTTACAGGCTCCTTTGCTTGAGTCAAACATAATACCGCAAGCTGTAGCCATGTCACAAACAGTGGTACACTGCGCGGGTTAATTTGACCGCTATTTTATGGAGTTATTCAGATGCAAGTGACCTTACACACCAATCACGGCGATATTAGCCTCAAACTCTTCGCCGAAGAGGCCCCTGCAACCGTAGAAAACTTTCTCACCTATGCGCGAGAAGGCTTTTACAACGGCACTATTTTTCATCGCGTCATCAAGGGCTTTATGGTGCAAGGTGGAGGTATGGACGAAGAGCTCATGCAGAAAACCACAAAATCGCCAGTAAAGAATGAGGCAAATAACGGCCTGAAGAATACCAAAGGTACTGTTGCGATGGCGCGTACTCAAGATCCACACTCAGCAACTGCACAGTTCTTTATTAACGTTGCCGATAATGACTTCTTGAACTTCAAGAATGAAAGTATTGGTGGTTGGGGTTACTGCGTATTCGGCGAAGTGGTTGAAGGCATGGACGTGGTCACTGCTATTGAAGCCGTTCGTACTGGCAGCCACAGCTTCCATCAAGACGTGCCGTTAGAAAACGTGGTCATCGAATCGGTCACAGTCGCCGAGTAAGCACGCCCCCGATGACAACCTGGTTTCTGTCTGATCTACACCTTAGTCCAGCGCGCCCAGATATCAGCGCGCTGGCCTTTGCATTTTTCCGCACCACAGCACGCCAAGCCGATGCCGTTTATATACTCGGCGACCTAGTGGATGCGTGGATAGGTGATGACGATACCAGCGAATTTGCGCAGTCGCTTCAACACGAACTTCATGAACTCACCCGCTCAGGCGTACCGACTTTTTTAATTGCTGGCAATCGTGATTTTCTGATGGGCTCAGCCTTTGCCAAACAAACCGGCGTCACGCTGCTTCCTGAAGAGACCGTGGTCGATCTCTATGGAACTCGAACGCTGTTACTACACGGCGATAGCTTGTGCACGGATGATGTTCGCTATCAGCGCTTCCGTCGCTTTATCCGACACCCTTGGGTTAGCGGGACTTTATTAGCCTTACCGCTAGCAGTACGGCTCTGGATAGCGCGTAAACTTCGCGCCAAGAGCAGCTCGCAACAACCACTCACACCAGCACAACTGAGTATTATGGATGTGAATGCCGACACCGTCATCGCCACCTTTGAGCGAACCAATGTTCAGCGCATGATTCATGGCCACACCCATCGTCCAGCCATTCATCAGCATGTTCTAAAATCAGGTGCTACGGCCGAACGAATTGTACTGGGTGATTGGTATGAGCAAGGCAGCTTATTGCGCGTCGATGCCAACGGTTATGAACTGATCAATCAACCACTAACAAGAGACTCAGTTTAAGCCGCAGCGGGAACACCGCTGTGAAACCGCAATTCATCATCAGAAGTACGAATCAAGTCCGCCTCGATCTGACCGAAATAATCCACCCGTTGTTGAATTGACTCTCCCGCTAAACTCTCAGCTAAGGTCAAATAATCCTGGTAATGGCGCGCTTCAGAACGCAATAAAGACTCGTAGAATTGCCCCAACCGAGTTGGTACTAGCGGCGCCAGCGCCGCAAATCGCTCACAGGAACGCGCTTCAATATAAGCGCCACAAATTAACTTATCGACTAACGTGGCCGGTTCGTGCGTACGCACATGACTGAGCAGCCCGCGCGCATAGCGACTGGATGACACATTCCGATAGGGAATATTTAACTCAGCCATGATCTCGAGCACTTGATAGAAGTGGTGGAGTTCTTCTTTGATCAGCAAAACCATTTTGTCGATCAGGTCATGGCTGTATGGCGCATCATTGCGTGGCAGCATATGTTTGCTTAACTTCTGATGCCGCGCCAAATCACGCCACTCGCCCACTTGCCGATAGGTGAAATCTTCGAATGGCTTCAACCAAGCCAGTAATGCTTGTCCGGACGCTTCATCCACTGCATACCGACGAATCAGCAACATAGCCGATTGCGCAGCTTTCAATTCGCACACTAAATGATCGATCAACAGTACTTCGAGGTTTTCTGGTTTGCTGGCTTCAGTAAGCCAACCAGCAGGCGTCTCGACCTGCAGAAAGTTGCGGATTGGTTGAAGCAAAGATTGCACGTTGAAGAACCCTTAAAACTGCTTGACTCTGACTGAAATCCGACCAATAGTGAGTACTAGTCGGAGCAATAATTCGACACTCATAATAACAATAAATTGAATGAACAACGACAGAAGTAGAGGTTTGTCATGATTTTGAATCATATTTGGGGCCTATACGCACATCCACTGGAAGAGTGGAAGACCATTGATCAACGTCATGAGAGTATGACGTTTGCGCTGAGCCATATCCTTTTAGTTGCACTAATTCCGTGTCTTGCTGCGTACTATGCATCCGCTCATTTGGGTTGGAGTATTGGTGCTCGGGAAGCATCCTTCTTGACGCAAAGTAGTGCCATCACGCTCAGTGTTGCTATGTATTTAGGTATTATTGTGGCTGCTTTTGCCTTGGCTTATCTCATCCACTGGATGGCGAAAACATTTGGCGCTGCACCTACCTTCACCCAATCCATGGAACTAGCTGCTTACACCGCCACCCCAGCCATTATGTCCGGTGTCGCTGCGCTGTACCCTGAGTTGTGGTTCGTGACCATGGCATTTTTAGCTGGGGTAGCCTACTCGGTCTACTTGCTTTATACCGGTGTGCCAATTCTTATGCATATCCCGGAAGAGCGTGGCTTTATTTACGCCAGTTCAGTGGTCACCGCAGGACTCATCATGCTGGTAGTGCTCATGGTCACTTCAGCAATTTTGTGGACCAACGGTTTCGGACCTCAATACGTCAGTTAATGACCGATGGTGAGCGTCTCCCTCCGAGACGCTCACTTAATTCAACGCTTCAGAGTTCAACGCTTCAGATAACGTTTCGCTTTTTGCGACTTTAATCGCGCTAGGTCGACCATCACTAAACCGTCAATAGCATTCGCAAAATCTTCATCGACGTTAAACCCCAAAAAACGCACCCCACTCGGCTCGCACAGATCTGCATACTACTTGTACAACGTCGGCACTGCTGCGCCTTGATGCGCTAACGTGTGTTTGAGAACTGCAAAATCAGCAGCATAATCGGTTGTTGGCGGCGGCAAAAAAGGTCGTCCGGTTGGATGATACGGCGTGCGGCACTCGGCCAGTTGTTCAGAATCAGGGAAGTGCTCACCAAAAAACTGAACCAACGCATCCTTTGCCAAAGTCGGCAATGTTGCACTCATGGTGACAGCACCAAACAGGTAACGATACTGAGGATTTGCCTGTAACAAAGCGCCGATACCTTGCCATAAATAATCTAAGCTTCGCATGCCCCAATACTTCGGTTGAACAAAACTACGGCCTAGTTCCAGTCCTTCTGCGAAATACGGCTGCATTGCATCGGAATAATCGAATAAGCTATGCGTATAGAGCCCTTCTTTGCCGCGCTGTTGAATCACCTCATTCGTGTCAACTAAGCGGTAAGCACCGGCTATTTCTAACGCATCGACATCCCACAAAATCAGTTGATCATACCAAGTATCAAAATTATCCAGATCACGACGTTGCCCAGTCCCTTCACCGACCGCGCGAAAAGCAATTTCTCGGAGTCGTCCAATTTCTCGCAAGATGGCTGAATTACCTTGATACCGATAGCGATAAATAGACTTACCATCTGCGTTTTCCCCGAGTCGTTCGCAGGCTTCAATTTCGCGCTTCAGTAACTGTCGCTGTTCCGCTCGAGCAATGGGGCGTTGTGTTGGCAATAATCCCGGTTTATCGGCACCGATGCGATACAAGTGCTTACGAATACGGCGCACACGCTCCGGCAATGGCGCCGGGTCATGACGCAATGTCGACCAGGGAATCATTTCGCCAATGCGAAAGTGCAGATGTCCCGCTTGCTGACGAAACATCTCCTGAACCAACAACGCAGTCGCGAGTGGCTTATAGAGCATTGAGGCACCATAGAACCAAGCTGAGTTATGGGCTTTCACATAAACCGGTAGCAACGGTGACTGAGTCCGTTCCGCAATTCGTAAAAACCCCGTTTGCCAATGCCCATCACGCACGCCTGAGGGGCGCAGTCGAGACACTTCCCCCGCAGGAAACACAATGAGTGCGCCCTCGTTCTCAAGATGTTGGTAGAGTCGCTTTAACGGCTCTCGTTCGGTACGTTTGTGAAAAATTGGAACCGGAACGAGCAAGTCGTTGAGTGGCTCTACCGCTTGCAATAAATCGTTTGCTAAGACTTTCACATCACTGCGTACGTCGCTGATTAGTTTCAACAGAGCTAAGCCGTCCAGCGAGCCAATGGGATGATTAGCAATAATGACGACGCGACCTTCGCGTGGAATATTATCCAATTCACTGTCACGCGCGGTGTAAGTGAATTGAAAATAGTCCAATACTTGCTCGACAAACTCCAAGCCTCTGACATGCGGATAGTGTTCGCCAAATGATTGAATATCGCGTTCATGCAAGAGGCCGCGTAGAAGCCACAATGCAGGTTTCTGTAGCCATGGATTGTCATGTACTTTGGGCAGGTTTTGGCGCAGTACTTGGTCAACGTGAATCATCGCTCAGCTCCTTGGTAAAATGAAAGCGTACGAGAGCTCGATTGCATTTCGGTGGCATGCTGATGACAAACAGATGACGAACTCATCACGAGCCCCATTTGCCGACTAGTGCTTTGGCTCGGAGCCATTATCTGCTAGGCTGTTGCGATTCCTTTTGTGTGACTCTACAGGTTCCGTTATGACCGAAAATAAGAAGAAGATGGGATTAACAACGCGCATTGTTATCGGCATGTTTGCCGGTATTGCCCTTGGCGTTTTATTGAAGCTCGTTGCGCCGGATAGCGCCTTTGTTGATGCCTATCTGACGAATGGTCTATTCAACGTGGTTGGGAAGATCTTTATCGCATCACTACAAATGCTGGTTGTTCCTTTGGTATTTGTATCTTTAGTTCTTGGAACCTGCTCGCTCAGTGATCCTAGTAAACTAGGCCGTTTAGGTGGAAAAGCAGTTGGCTTGTATTTGATTACCACTGCCATTGCCATTTCATTGGCTATTGCTGCCGCAGTGATTATTCAACCTGGTACCGGTCTTGAGCTCTCAACTGATGCGGTATTCGAACCGAAAGAAGCACCTAGTCTAGCGCAAGTTATTATCGACCTATTCCCGACCAACCCAATCGAAGCTATGGCCTCGGGTAACATGCTGCAAATCATTGTCTTTGCGCTGTTGTTCGGTATTGCTATGGCATTAGTCGGTAAGCCCGGCGAGCGACTCAAAAGTTTCTTCGAAGACCTGAACGAAGTAATCATGAAGTTAGTACTGATTCTCATGAATTTAGCGCCGTATGGCGTCTTTGCTTTGATGGCCAAGCTCTTTACTGAAACCGAATTCGGCGCCATTCTCAATCTCGGCAAATATTTCTTGTTAGTGCTCGGCGTACTATTGCTCCACGGCCTGGTTACATATCCAGTGATTCTAAAAACCGTGAGTAAAATGAATCCACTGATTTTCCTCAAAAAGCTACGTGAAGTGCAAATCTTCGGTTTTAGTACCGCAAGTAGTAACGCAACCATGCCAATTACCCTTGAAGCGGTCACTAAACGTCTTGGTGTGAGTAATTCGGTGGGTTCGTTTACCGTGCCGCTAGGCGCTACCATCAATATGGACGGCACCGCAATCATGCAAGGTGTTGCCACTGTGTTTATTGCTCAGGTGTATATGGTCGATTTGAGTATCGCCGACTATCTGATGGTGGTATTGACCGCAACATTGGCATCGGTAGGTACGGCTGGCGTGCCTGGTGTAGGCTTAATCATGTTGGCCATGGTACTCGGCCAAGTAGGCTTACCTGTTGAAGGTATCGGTTTGATTATTGGTGTTGATCGTTTACTCGATATGACGCGCACTGCAGTCAATGTAACGGGTGACGCCATGGTATCCGTCATTATCGCCAAGAGCGAAGATGAGCTAGATGAGACGGTCTACAATGACGCCAACGCCGATCAGCAAGAGCGTGATCTGTCCTAACGTTTAAAACTCGATGATTGCCTCGCGCCAAAGTAAACGAAACAGGCGCGGGGTATCGACGACTGCTTCGACATCCCCAGCGCGAATTTGCTGTTGTATTTGGTCTAAAATGGGTGGTAGTAGTTTAGCGATGTAGTCATTCGCGCTCTCGTCCGAGCGCACAGCGGGCAACTCGAGCGTAGCAATTTTCGCGCTGACAATAGGTAATCCTTGATCGAATAAATTCACCACGACATCCGTCAACACCACCTCATCGACCTGCCAGATAAATTGCTCTGCGGTTTTATAGCGACCACGTGACTGCTGCAGCGCATCAATTAAATAATGCACATTAGAGCGTCCTTCGCCGAAGTACGCCAGCGTCAGCTGCGCACCTTTTGCATGCAGCTTGTCGACCACTAGATTCTGTTGCTGAGGCCCTAACCAATCACCTTCCAACCGCAATGTGTCCGCACGCAATACTTGATTTAAACCGGCATCCAATGCATCCACACGAGTGGCCAACGCAAAATCATCTATCAACAGCTCACCGGTCAATGTAATCAGTTCAAACCGGCTAAATGATAGGTCACTTTGCAATTGCTGAGCGGTTTGCTCTTGCAAAAGTCCACCCACGCGCTCAGATAGAGTCTCATCGGCAAAGGTTGGTGCTGCAATACTCAGAGCGGTGACGGTCATCAGTCCATAGAGAATTTTCATCATTCATCCTAGCGCTTTTGATGGCGCTCTCGGTTCAGCAGTTTCTGCTCGGCATTCTTGCGCAGCATCAAATATACTGCCCCACTTCCACCATGGTGTCGTTGCGCACTATGAAACGCCATCACCGGTTCCAATTCACGCAGCCATTTATTTACATAGCTTTTAATCAGGGCTGGATGCGGCTTGCTGTGCTTACCCATACCATGAATCACCAGTGCAGAGCGTACGCCCGTGCGATGACAATCTTGAATAAACTCAAATAATGCTACCCGTGCCTGACGCAAGCTGTGCTCGTGCAAATTGAGGCTAGCCTCAATGGTGTATTGCCCAAGCCGTAAACGCTTGTAGACGCCATGCTGGACACCATCTCGACGAAACTGGAGCAGGTCGGTAGGGTCCACTAACTCAACATACTCCGTCGAGAGAAAATTAACATCGTCAGCCAATTGCTGTTCCGCAGCCTTGCGTCGTTCAACCTGCGCTAAAGTTGGTGTAAATGCGGTACGAATATCGGCCACATCATCACTCGTGAGCGGTGTTACATCGGTCATCTCACGACGAAACAACTCAAATTCATCGTTTTTAGACATTGCCAACCTCTCTTAAACTAAACCTTGAATTACGACCAGCGATGAGCTCCCACAAAGTTACGTAGTTGTGCCAATCCACTACTCACATTTCGACCAATGCGTTCACCAATTGGTTTCTTCTGCTGATAGCGAATTTGCACAATTTCATGACTTTCAATTCGTTCCAACAACCACGCATCACTGGTTGTCAGGCTGTCTACTAGACCTAATTCATGCGCTTGTTGGGCGGTCCAATACTCACCGGTTGCAACCTTGTCGATATCCAGCTCTGGTCGGTACTTGGCAATATGCGCCTTGAATTGTTCGTGGATATTCTCAATGTCGGCTTTGAATTTCTCACGCCCTTCGTCGGTATTCTTACCAAACAACGTCAATGTTCGTTTGTATTCGCCAGCGGTTACTTGTTCATAGTCAATATCATGTTTTTGCAACCAACGATGGAAGTTTGGAAGCTGTGCAAGCACACCGATGGAGCCAATAATGGCAAACGGAGCCGCCTGAATATGATTGGCAACCGCAGCCATCATGTAACCACCACTCGCGGCAATCTTGTCGACACTGACAATAACGTCTAAGTCAGCGTCACGCAGCCGCTGTAATTGCGCCGCACCCAAACCGTAGCCATGCACAACACCACCACCACTTTCTAAGCGCACTAAAACTTGATCACCGGACTCAGCAACACTGACTACGGCATTGACCTCACGGCGCAACGAATCCACTTCTTTCGCATCCATGCTGCCGTGAAAATCGATGATATAGATACGTTTACGTTCGTCTGATTTGCTCGACTTCGCCGCTTGCTTCAGTGATTTCGCTAGTTTTTTCCGCTCTTTCTTATCGAGCATTTCTAGTTTCAGAGAGTGTGCGCTTTCGCGCAGATCATCGGACAGCATGTCAAGGTGCAACTCACCTTTCGACTTCTTTTGCCGCTGTGCAGCATTGGCCATCACGCCAACAATCAAGACTACTGCAAATACGATAATTGCGGCTTTCACAACAAAGCTACCAATATCAATCAGAAACTCCATGCAATCTCTCCTTGTTGAACTGCCGTCATCAACAGCTCAAAAATAGCGATAAAAAAGGGCCGACAAGCGGCCCTTTTAGTATACGTAACTTCAACGATTTTAGTTGGTCAGAATCACACTCGTGTTCGTCACTGGAATCGCTGTCGCATTGGTTGAGAACCAACCCGCTGCTTGCATTTGCATTTCAAACGTTGCTGCAAATGATGCCGCTGGGCTCACGATAGAACCGTGGTCACCTTCAATGAAGCGAACAGCGCCTGATACCGGCTCACCATCAACACTGGCAACAGTCTGCGTGACTGCAGGTAATTGCAGTGCAGCAATCAGTGGCTCAGTACCCGCTAATGGTTTACCCGGAACAGTATTCGGTACCACTTGGTCAGGCAACACATCACCACCACCAACAACCTCAATCAGGTGAATTGGACTTTCAGTCTCAACTACATTGCGAGCGTAGTTAATTGGATCCGCTGAATCGATAACGGTTTGCGCTGCGAAAGCGAACTGTTCAAATACACCATTGATTTGTGCACGTTGCGCATCACTGATGCTAGCCCAGAACTGCTCGTAGACTTGAATCAACAAACCTTGGAACGCTGGATTTGTTGGACCGACTCCTGCGGCTTGCGCTGCAGCATTCACAGCAGCTGCAAAGTCTGCATTCGCTGCATACAGCAACTGACTCTTAATCACAGGTCCAAATGACGGCGAACCTAACAATAGGTTCGCAACACTGCCACCTGGAGCCATCAGTGAACTCGCATTCACTTTAAACAAACCAGATGCCGGAGCTAAAGCGCCAGTCATTGGTGTGTTGGCCATTGCGGTAAAGCCAGTACCCGTGATTGCGCCCAGCGAGTGTCCAACAAAGAACACGCGAGAACCATCAATCGGTGCGCCTTGTTGCGCATTCAAACTCAAGCGTAAGCCAAGCATATCAGAGATAGACTGACGTAAGTTGTCACGCGCTGTTAGCAAGCTACCCAAGTTCATGTATGCCGTTGGGCTACCGGTGCTCGCATTAATCGCACCAAAGCCGCGGTCACCGTGTAATGGATGATCCATCGCTACCGTGGCAAAACCGGCAACCGATAGAGTTCCCATAATGCCAAAGGCGTTGGTTTTATTACCCGTAATGCCGTGTTGAAAAATCACCACTGGCCAGCCAGTTGCTGGTTGCGAGATTGGTGCCAAACCTTGTGCAGCACGAACTTGATTGACTGCAGCTTCGTTCGGTACTGACATCACTACAGGTACGTTTGCGTTTGTCACTGCCGCTGGAATCGGGTTGAACTTGGTTAGGTGACGCTCGTTGTCCACACCTGGGAAGTCATAACACGCATTCGGTGGCAGCAAGAGTGCTGGATTCTGTAACGCAGCTGGGTCGATACCGACTTGGGCTGGGTCAATAGCACCGGCACTAATTGCACCTAGGATAGATGCTGGGCTGTCACACGCTGCACGCCAGCGACCTTCCAGCGGAGCTGTTGGATTTTCTGCAGTCGGCACTGGCAAGAAGTATGGCAGTGATACCTGACCTTGATACAGGGCAGCAGTACTCGCCGCAGCGAATGCTGGATTGGTTGGATCTGGTTGTAACGCACCTGCACCCACTAACGCGTCTGCAACAGTAATACCAGTATTCTGTGACATCAGTGCTGGCGTACCTGTGGTGCTGAACTGCTGTACCATCAGGCCTTTAATTGCACCGAATACATCGCTGGTCGATTGCGTGGTGTAGCTCGACACATAAATAATGTCGTCTTTGTCTAGGCCAAACGCTTCAAGCGCTGACTCATGACTGTTAATCAATTGCTGTAAACCTAATGCTGCAGGGTCACCAGATACTGGGAACTCGCTCGCATTACGCTTCATCAAACCATAGGTCTGTGAAGGCTGAACATCACGACCCAATGAGTCTTGAATGTTTGAGGTGAGCACGACTGCGTAACCCGTTTTCGGCTTCAACGGCTTCAATGGCACAATCGCGACACCATTCGGGCCGGTTGCAGAAACGATGAAGTCAACGCCGTGAGTGAGTTCTGCTGCAATAGCACAGGTTGCCGCTGGACTTGCCGCAGCACAGGTTGCATTGACCGCAGTACCGCCCATCACCGCTTCAAATATACGGATAGAGCCTGGTGCTTCGAGTGATGCGCTATCCACAGTCACTTGATTACCGTTCTGATCAAACGGTAATGAGAAACTAAACGTCATTGTTGAGTGAGTACCCCAACCATCTAAGCCATTGATGGCTACTTGCGGGTTTGCAAAATCAGTTGGGTCGGCAACTGGGATATTCAACGTGCCATCTACAGTGCCGCTAAGCAGAATATTCGATGGAACGGGAACCGCACCATTACTTGGATCAAATACGACGCGAGTCGCATTCACTTGTGTTTCTATTTCGGTTGTTGGTGCATCGTCACCACTACCGCCGCAGCCGGCAAGTAGCAATGCACTGCTGATAGCTGATGCAAGCATGAGTTTTTTCATGAGGCTTCCCCGATCCTTGTTTGTATTGTTATATTCTGAGCATCTATTCAATGCTTCTTTTCGTCTTGCCTATCATCGCCTTTTTCAACTGGTACGACAAGACGTGTCAATTAACAAATTTTTATACACCGCTAGCGCCTAACTTAAAAGCAATTTTTCACTATTTTCTTTTGTCAAAGCTGAGAAAAATAGTAAAAACCAGTACACTAGCGACACATGAATTTAGCCATAGTGTAAGCCGAAAATGACGAAGATGCATAACGAGTCTGTGACAAAAGATTGCCTAACTAACAAAATAATCCTAGTAACTGGTGCTGGTGACGGTATTGGTCGCCAAGCGGCACTTGCCTATGCGAGTTATGGGGCGACGGTTATTCTCCTCGGCCGAACAGTAGCAAAGCTCGAAGCAGTCTACGACGAAATTATTGCTGCGGGTGGTCCGGAACCCGCCATTGTCCCGCTCGATTTAAAAGGCGCAACAAAAAGCCACTACGAAGGGCTCAACGCGACCATTATTGAGAAGTTTGGCCACCTTGATGGGTTGCTCAACAATGCCAGTCTACTGGGTGTCTTGTCGCCCTTCGAACATATTGACCACCCAACTTGGAACGATTTGATGCAAGTCAACGTGACTGCCCAATTCATGCTGACGCAGGCATTGATGCCTGCCTTGAAGCGAGCAGACCATGCCAGTATTGTCTTCACCTCGTCAGGAGTGGGTCGTAAAGGACGTGCCTATTGGGGACCATACGCAGTCACTAAGTTCGCTACAGAAGGCTTAGCACAGGTCATGGCAGACGAATATGATGGTTCATCAATTCGTGTTAATGTCATAAATCCTGGCGCCACGAGAACCACAATGCGCGCTCGTGCGTATCCGGGAGAAGACCCAAAACAATTGAAGACACCGGCTGACTTGATGCCGTTATATGTGTATCTGATGGCTGATGTCAGTGTTGAGGTCAATGGTGAGAGTCTCGACGCGCAGTAAAATGCTGCGTTAAGACCGTCTTTCAACCGTCAAAGAGTGAGTCTATATGCTGGCATTGAATGCTTTTCTATCTGCAACAGTCCTGCTGAGTTCCAGTGTCACTGTGGAAACCTTGCCTGCAGCAGCTGCAGTCAATTGGATTGGTGTCAGCGCTCCAAGTCCTGACGTGGTCTGGGTCAGTGGCTCCGATGCTACGATTGGCCGCAGTCTCGACGGTGGTCAAACTTGGAATATCAGCAAACCATCTACCACTGCTCTTGAGTTTCGAGACATCGAAGCATTAGATAGCAACCAAGCCTATGCGCTGAGTATCGGCGAAAATGGTAACTCCCGCGTTTATTACACCAGCAATGGTGGCGAAAGCTGGCTACTGCGTTATCGTGCTAGTGGTGAGCAGTTCCTCAACTGTATGGCTACAGCTCCGAGCGGTGAAGCGTGGATAACTGGCGATACGATTGATGGCCGCTGGGATATGGTTCGTAGTGCTGATGGGCGTAACTGGCTGACCGCTCGTAATGCCATTGGCCAAGCTCCTCAAGCCGGCGAAGGTGGTTTGGCTGCCAGTGGCGGCTGTATTCGCTTCAACAATGACGTCTGGGCCATTGGTACGGCTAACGCCACCGTCGCACGAGTTCTATACAAAGGCGTCACGCGTATCCGCTTTCAGGTCCTAGATACACCCATAGCCGCAGGACCTGCAGCAGGTATTGCCAGTGTTTGGCCCTACTCTGATAAACACATGATAATGGTCGGTGGTGACCTCAATCATCCAGAAGCGCGTCCGCGTATTGCGGAATATAAAGATGGCGATTTTATCGATTGGCCAGAGCCACCTCTTGATGGCGCTCTTTATAGCCTGACGATTACGCCGAGCAGCGATGTGCTGGTCACAAATCCTAGCGGAGCTGCACTGCACAACGCCAGCACCAATGAATGGACACAGATCAGCGATGCCAACATCTGGAATAGTGCCTGTGTAGCCGATCACTGCTATCTGGTCGGCAAGGAGGGGTACATCGGAAAATTCACAGTGAATGGTGAATAGGTAACAGGTAATAGAAAACCTAAAGACTAAACACCAAAGACCAAAAAATTGACGTCATATCTCTAGTTTTGGTCAGTTGTGTTCACCTTTCACTATTTACTGTTTACTGTTCACTGTTCACTAAGCAGCGCTGTTCCACCAGTGAGATGGCTCACTTGGCAGAACCCGTGTCGACTCAGTACTTGCGCTGCGACCGCGCTCCGATGCCCGGAGCGACACAGACAGACTATCGGACGCTGTTCATAGTCGTGACGATGATCATAGATAAATTGAGTGAGACGGGTCAGTGGCACGTTCACAATCGCTGCAGGTAAATTCAGCGGGTTGACTTGATGCTCTTGTTGCTCACGCACGTCAACCACCAAAGTTTCAGGGCGTTGTAACCAGCTTTGCTGCTCTTCCAACGCAATATCCACTAACTCGCAGCATGGCTGCTGTTGCGTTAGTTCACCAATTCGAAATGCCACAGCAAAATCCTCGTCAGCATACGGACATAACAACGTTTGCTCGTGAACTAGTTTGCTTAACAACTCGGCGTTCGCTTGCTCACCAATAAACGCAAAATCGACATGGGCTTTTGCCCCAGGTGCAATGGGTGAACTGAGTAAATAAGTCGGTTGGCGTGAGCCTACTCGGTATAGTCGGCGATTCCCAACCAGTAAACAGCCTTCCACCGGCAACTCACATTCGACCGGCGGACTACAGGTCATCAACGTGGCATGAAACGGCCAGCCAACAGCATCTCGGGCAGCATCACAACCGCTGGCACACAGTAATTGCGCCAACATAGCGGCGGGACTTGACGCTGCATGAGGCGCAGTCGTTAACACGGCCTTCACGCGGTAATGCTGACACGCGACGAGCTTTTCTATGCGCTCGGCTAACTCGGGCAACGGGTCAATCACCGCCATTTCACGCGCGCTGCGATCAATGACTAAGTAACAACACTGATTATCAAAACGGAGTTGCACTAAGCCGTCGAGCTCAGAATCGATGTCTTCATTGGTATCTGCCACCAATAGACAAGACTGCCGCAGCGCTCGCGCGGCGTCCTTAATTCGTTCGCAAGCCGACGTTATTGTTTCGGCGGAGGTGGCTGGGCCAAAAGATAACCGAATCGCGGATTGTGAACGCCAATCTTCGAGCCCCATAGCATCTAGAACAAAGCTGCGTGGAACTTTCGAACTACAGGCGGACCCAGAGCTCACACGAATATTGGCTGCATCAAACACATCCATAATGTCCCGTGACGGTACGCCTCGTACGGAAAAGTTTAGCGTGGTCGGGACTGAGTGTTCGAGGGCATGGTTTAATTCAAGAGTCGGGAAGGCCTCACGTAGTGCGGCTAATAATTGATCCCGATAATTGACCAACACAGCATGCTGGTGGAATGTTTTCTCATCGGTTTCTAGCAGTACTTCAAACAATGCATGCAAAGCTGCAATACCCGGCAAGTTTTCAGTCCCCGATCTTAGTCCTTGTTCTTGGCCACCGCCAATAATCAGCGGCGTAAACGCGGCACCAGAGCGCACGTATAAAAAGCCAATCCCCTTTGGGCCGTATAACTTATGGCCGCTAAATGGCGCGTAATCGATACTCGTAGATGACAAGCGCAACGCTTGCTTGCCCAGCGCCTGCACGCAGTCGACCATCCATGGAATAGTCGGATTGTTACCGCGAATCACACGCTCCAACGTTTCCAGATTTTGCTGAACTCCGGTCTCATTATTCACAGCCATAGTGCAGATCATGGCTGCGTCAGCAACGTGTTCGGCAATAAAGTCGTAATCGAGTAGACCATTAGCGTCGACCGGAATAGCTTTGAGCTCCGCGGGCACATCTAGTATGGTGCGCCAATGCTCAAGTGCTTGCGGCACCGCTTTGTGTTCGGTGGCTCCGTACAGTAACCAGCGTTTTGGTTGTGATTCTTGCTGACTTGCCTGCAGTGCAGAGAGCACCGCTGTTTGAATACCTTCGGTAGCACCACTGGTGAAGATCAGATGGCCCTGTCCAGCACCCACGACTTCACGGCCGAGGCGTCTCGTATCGTCCAAAATATAACGTGCTTGCAGGCCGGTGATATGGCTACTACTGGGGTTACCGAATACATGCGCCATAACGTGCTCAACAGCATTAGCAATGCGCGGCAGCACCGGAGTAGTAGCGTTACAGTCGAGGTATATCTCGGCCGTCTTGGGACGAATCTGAACGGGGGTAACCATCGAGCTCCTCTACTGGGAAATCTTAGTGAACAGTGAAAAGTGAATAGATAACAGAAAACCTAAAACAGAAAAACTAAGATAATACCAACTGATACCTTTTAGGGTGTTCTATTCCCTATTCCCTGTCCTTGTTCACGGTTCCCTATTTACTGTTCACTTTATTTGATGCGGTTTTGCTGCCACTGCTCTTCTTTTGCCATCCGCGCTTTGCGTTCATCGCATGGCTCATCGCAATCACAGGCCTTTTCCATGCCCAAAGCGCCAATGCCGCCGCAGCTTCCAGAAATTGTTTTGCGTTGCACTATAAAGCCAACCGACATGGCTAACACCACCACCAAAAAGATGGCGAAAACGGCTAAAAATAATCCCATGCGGACCTCCTGACTATAAATTGTCGAGCAGTTTCTTATTGGACCAAGTAAGGTTCAAAGGCGGAGCTTGTTACTTCCTTAAAGTTACCTTCTTCTCGAGTAACCAATAACACAGCTAATCCTTTGCTCTCAGCAAAAGCGAGAGCCTCTTCGGTACCCATAACAGATAACGCAGTCGCATATGCATCCGCGTCCATAGCGGTAGTTGCAAGTACGGTAACTGACACTAAATTGTGTTGAATAGGATACCCTGTACGCGGATCAATCAAATGCGATAACCGCCGACCATCTTCTTCGTAATAGTTGCGGTAATCACCTGACGTCGCGATACCTGCATCACCTGGTTCGACAATACGTTGTACAGCTCGTTCCGTCGAAATCGGCTTTTCAATCGCAATACGCCACGGTTCGTCACCGGGCTTTTGACCCTTGGTGCGCATTTCGCCACCAATTTCGACCAGGTAATTATGAATTTCCATTTGTTCTAAAAGCACAGCAACCCGATCAACACCATAACCTTTCGCGATGGTCGACAAGTCGACATAGAGATCTGGAACATCTTTCCGTAACTGGTGATTATCGACGTGTAAAAGTTGATAACCGACCTGATCTTGCACATCTTTAATGGCAGCGGGTGTCGGAATATCTACCGGTCGACCATCTGGGCCAAAACCCCATAAGTTGACCAAAGGCCCGACAGTGACGTCCAGTACACCGCCCGTTTCTTCGGCAATTTCAATCGAGCGTCGCACAACGACTTCTAATGCACGTGAAATGACCACAGGCTCGGTCGTCTGCTTCGCGTTAAATAACGACAACTCAGACTCAGGGTCATACGTCGACATTTGGCTGTTTACTTGCTCCAACACACCATCTACTCGCTCTTTGATCCATTCAGGATCATATTTGGGATTCGCCGTCACATAGCGAATTGAGTAGGTGGTTCCCATCGTTTCGCCCGTAACTGACAGTTGTTGCGGAGCATGAGTACATGAAACGAAAAAGGCCAGCCCTACAAGGGCTAGCCAGATTCGAGCATTCGACATTAGTGTCTTTTGCATCAGCGTTTAACCACCAAAGTCATCCAACATGATGTTTTCGTCTTCAACGCCAAGGTCTTTCAACAACTTGATGACTGCTGCGTTCATCATCGGCGGTCCACACATGTAGAACTCACAATCTTCCGGAGCTTCGTGGTCCTTCAGATAATTTTCGTACAACACGTTATGGATGAAGCCTGTATCGCCTTCCCAATTATCTTCCGGTTGCGGATCGGATAATGCCACATGCCAATCAAAGTTGTCATTTTCGCGGGCCAACATATCGAAGTCTTCAACGTAGAACATTTCTTTCTTCGAGCGCGCACCGTACCAGAATGACATTTTGCGATTGGTGTTGATTCGACGCAGTTGGTCGAAAATGTGCGAACGCATTGGTGCCATGCCAGCACCACCACCGACAAAGACCATCTCTGCTTCGGTTTCTTTGGCATAGAATTCACCAAATGGACCTGAAATGGTAACTTTGTCACCTGGCTTCAAGCTAAAGATGTACGAAGACATTTTACCTGCAGGTAGGCTCAAGTTGTTTGGTGGCGGCGTTGCAATCCGCACATTCAACATGATGATGCCTTTCTCTTCTGGGTAGTTCGCCATTGAGTACGCACGAATCACTTCTTCATCGACTTTTGATTCGACATCGAAGAAGCCAAAGCGCTCCCAATCACCGCGGAAACGGTCTGCGATATCAAAGTCTTTATATTTCACGTGATGGGGTGGCGCTTCAATTTGAATATAACCACCAGCACGGAATGGAACATCTTCGCCTTCTGGAAGTTGCACCACAAACTCTTTAATAAAGGTTGCGACGTTGTCATTTGACTTGACCGTACAATCCCACTTACGAATACCGAACACCTCTTCAGGTAATTCAATTTTCATATTCTGTTTCACGTTTACCTGACACGATAAACGACAGCCTTCGCGAGCTTCTTTACGGTTAATATGGTCGCGCTCAGTTGGCAGAATTTCACCACCACCCTCTTTGATGACCACACGACACTGGCCGCAAGAACCACCACCGCCACATGCTGACGATACAAAGATCCCCGCATTCGCAAGTGCACCCAGAAGCTTTGTGCCTGGTTGCGTGGTGATTTTCTTATCTGCGTCGTCATTAATCAAAATCTCGACATCACCCTGAGGTACCAATTTCGACTTCGCCGCCATAATGACTGCTACCAAAATTAATACGATCAAGGTAAACATGCCTACGCCGAGTCCAATGAGTACTAACTCTTGCCCTTGCATCGACTATTACCTCTCGTTAATCCGTTTCAACCGTTACCGGTGCTTATAGGGATACGCCAGAAAACGACATAAAGCCCAAGCCAATAAGACCCACTGAAATAAACGTGATACCAAGTCCACGTAAACCATCCGGTACGTCTGAATATTTTAGTTTTTCACGCACAGCTGCAAGGGCTACAATCGCTAGCGCCCAGCCGATACCGCTGCCGATACCGTAGACCACACTTTCACCAAAGGTGTAATCACGTTCAACCATGAACGCAACTCCACCAAAGATAGCGCAGTTCACTGTAATCAACGGCAGGAAGATACCTAACGCGTTGTAAAGAGCAGGTACATATTTATCGAGGGCCATCTCAAGAATTTGCACCAACGCTGCAATAACACCGATGAACGTTAAGAAACGTAAAAAACTCAGGTCGGCATCTGGGAAACCAGCCCACGTCAACGCACCTGGCGCCAAAATATTGTGGTACACCAAGTTGTTCACTGGCACTGAGATACCCAGTACTACGATAACCGCAACACCGAGACCAAAGGCTGTCGTCACTTTCTTCGATACTGCCAGAAACGTACACATACCGAGGAAGAACGATAGAGCCAAGTTTTCAACGAAAATCGCTTTAATAAATAAACTTACATAAGCTTCCATGATCGGCTCCTTATTCCTTAGGCTCTACTTGCTCGGTGCGGAAGGTACGCAGTACCCAAATAAAGCCACCGATAATAAAGAACGCGCTTGGTGGTAATACCAAGAGTCCGATTGGCTGGTACCAACCACCCTCTGACGCGAGCGCCAAGATCTGGTAACCGAACAAACTGCCTGAGCCGAAGAGTTCACGGATAAAACCAACGGTCAGAAGTACCACTGAGTACCCTAAACCGTTACCAATACCATCTAAGAAAGACAGCCCTGGTGTGCTCTTCATTGCGTAAGCTTCAGCACGACCCATAACGATACAGTTCGTGATAATCAAGCCGACAAACACCGACAGCTCTTTCGCAATACTGTATGCATAAGCTCGCAGAATTTCGTCTACAACGATAACCAAACTCGCGATGATGGTCATTTGTACGATAATCCGCACACTCGAAGGAATGTGATTACGGATAATCGAAATAAACAAGTTCGAAAACGCGGTTACAAAGGTCAGTGCAAGACACATAACCACTGTATTTTCCATTTTCGACGTGACCGCCAACGCTGAACAAATACCGAGGATTTGTAGCGCAATTGGGTTATTGGCAAAAATCGGTCCAAATAGGACTTCTTTCACTTCTTTTGCACTAGCCATTATTCAGCTCCCCTTTGCGAATTTTTTCCAGTAACGGACCATAGGCCGCATCGCTAAACCAATATTGGAAAGTGTTTTCAACACCATTACTGGTCAACGTCGCGCCAGACAAAGCGTCCACATCGTGCGCTTTGTCGGTCACATTTTTAGTCACATCAATTTGCACAGTTTCCATTTCGTCGCCGTACACTTCTTTACCTTGCCAGCTAGCAACCCACTGTGGATTTTGGATTTCACCACCCAGTCCAGGGGTTTCGTTATGCTGGTAGAAGTTGATACCACGAATGGTGTTCATGTCTGGCTCGAGCGCCAGCAATCCATACATGGTGCCCCACAGGCCATAACCACGAATGAATAAAACGACCGTTTCGAGTTGATCTTGAGCATTGTTGATGAAGTAGACTTTGGTCACGTTTTCACGCGAACCAATACCAGCCACGTCATTAGACTTCTCAAGCTTGGTACCGAGACCTGCTTTTTTCGCAGACGCGATCGGATCATAGTCCGTTGGATTTTTACCGTCGACTTGCTCAACAAACTCAAGCGTATTGAGATTCACTAAACGCGTGTCAACGCGGTCATTAAAGACAGCAACAACATCCGTCGTTGGTTCTAATAAACCGGCTGCGTCGAGCACGTTACGTTGCATGTCTAAAGCAGCATTTTTCACCTGCAAAGGTTTCAAACCAACCGCTGCACCAGCAACGATGATTGAACACACCAGACAGAGCGCAACAACGACAAATAACGTTTTGCCGAGCGATTCGTTCTTCTTAGACATTTCGTGCTAGCCTCCGCTTGATGTTCGCTTGAACTACAAAGTGGTCGAACAGTGGCGCAAATACGTTCGCAAATAGAATCGCGAGCATAATACCTTCTGGGTATGCCGGGTTCACGACACGAATCAATACCGTCATCGCACCAATCAAAAATCCGTAGGCAAACTTACCTTTGTTGGTGAACGAGGCTGATACTGGATCGGTCGCCATAAACATCATACCGAAAGCGAAACCACCAACGACCAGGTGCCAGTACCACGGCATCATGAACATGGTGTTGGTATCACTGCCGATGGCATTGAATAGCAACGACAACGCAACCATACCGCCAAACACACCACTGACGATGCGCCATGAAGCGATGCGGAAATAGATCAAGGCGAGTCCACCAATCAAGATCATCAGGGTTGATACTTCACCCATAGAGCCTTGAATGTTACCTAAGAATGCGTCCCACCAGAGAGCCGTGTCAGCAAAGTAGTTGGTACCAGTTGCAGCTTGACCTAACAGCGTTGCACCCGAGAACCCGTCGACCGCAGTCCACACTTGGTCGCCAGAAATAGTGGCTGGGAATGCAAAGTACAGGAATGCACGACCGGTCAAGGCTGGGTTTAAGAAGTTACGGCCAGTACCGCCGAATACTTCTTTACCAATGACCACACCAAACGAGATACCTAAGGCGACTTGCCATAAAGGAATGGTCGCTGGCAGGGTCAATGCGAACAGTACAGAAGTAACGAAGAAACCTTCATTGATTTCGTGTTTGCGGATGGAAGCAAACAAGACTTCCCAGAAACCGCCAACCAGAAAGGTTGTGGCATAAACAGGAACGAAGAAACAGGCACCGTAGAGTAGTTTTCCAGCCCAACCAGCAGCGCTTAAATCACCGCCCAGCATTTGGAATAAACCTACTTGCCAAATGTCTGCTAGCTCATAGCCATTGACTAATGCCATCGACGCTTGGTTACCGACGTTGTACATACCCCAGAACATGGCTGGGAATGTCATCATCCACACCAAAATCATAATCCGCTTCAAATCAACGTTGTCGCGAACGTGCGTCATGCTTTTCGTTACTTTGCCCGGCGTATAGAGAATAGTGGCGACAGCCTCATAAAGGGCGTACCACTTTTCATACTTCCCGCCTTTTTCAAAGTTCGGTTCAATGCGCTCAATATAGTTTTTTAAGCTCATGATTAACCCTCTTTCTCTATTTCGGTCAACATGTTACGCAGAACCGGACCGTACTCGTACTTGCCAGGGCAAACATAAGTACAGAGGGCCAAATCTTCTTCGTCCAACTCCAAGCAACCGAGTTTTTGCGCTTGCTCAGAATCACCGGAGAGAATATCTCGCAGTAAAATAGTTGGTAAGATATCTAACGGCATAACACGCTCGTAGTTACCAATTGGCACCATGGCGCGATCAGAACCATTCGTTGATGTTGTCATGGCGAATTTTTTGCTCGGGCTCAAATGGCCTGCAAATGCACGCGTAACGGAGTGTTGATTCACACCTGGCTTGATCCAGCCGAGGAATTCTTTGTTGTCACCTTCCGGCAGTACACTAACCTGCACATGGAAGCGACCTAACCATTGGTGGGCATCGTCAGCTTTGTGACCATTCAGAACCGATCCTGATACGATACGTTGTTTGCCTTCGGCAAGTTCACCTTGGGTTAGTTCACGCAAGTTTGCGCCCAATTGGGTGCGCAACAAACGCGGATTTTTGACACCGGGTCCGCCAACAGCAACAACACGGTCAGTGAAGATTTCACCGGTCGTGAATAACTTACCGTAGGCGATCACGTCTTGATAACCGATATGCCAAGCACGCTTGGCCATCGATACTGGCGACAGGAAGTGCATATGCGTGCCGACCAGACCTGCTGGATGCACACCTGCAAAACTTTCCAGTTGAACCTTTGCATCACCCGTATCTACTTCTGCATCTGCCGCTTTCACAACAAACACTTTGCCTTCAGTAAGATTGGTAAGCACGTTCAAGCCGTCAATAAATGCCTGCTTATGCTCTGCAATGATGACCGCTGGGTCAGCCGCTAATGGATTGGTATCCATGGCGTTGACAAAAATCGCAGCTGGTTTTGCATCCAATGCTGGCGAGCGGCTGAACGGGCGCGTACGAAGTGCGACCCACTGACCAGCGTCGTTGAGTTGCTCAACCACTTGGTCTCGGCCTAACGAGGCTAACTTGCTGCTCTCGTGCTGCGCAAACGTCTCTTGCTCAGTGCCGTCTACTTCAATGACGACAGCTTGCAATACTCGTTTTGCACCACGCATGACGTCTTTGACGACACCACTTGCAGGTGCAGTGAATTTAACCCCTGGGTTCTTTTTATCTTCGAACAGTACTTGGCCTTTCTTCACCCGATCATCGGCTTTCACCTGCATGGTCGGACGCATGCCAACATACTCTTCACCCAGTACGGCAACGGTCTTGACGGCATGGCCGTCTTCGATAGTCTGCTGGGGCGATCCCTGCAGCGGGATATCCAGCCCTTTCTTGATCGTAATCATACGCGTTTGCACTACTCGTTAGGGAAGATTAATCTCAATCAGTGAAGTCACTGAAAACCTGATAAATCAAATAGAAAACTTGCTCGCATTCACCTAGGGCGGGGATTTTAACACTTTTATTGACCTCCTTGCCACCTACGAAGGACAAAAATTCCAGCAAATCACTAGGGTTATTCTCTGTTCATAATCTCAACGCAGACCGCATAAAAAAAGCCGATGCTTGGTTGAGCGTCGGCTTTGTTCAGTTTGCTTTACGATAGTGACGAATTTATGACCAGCTCACAACTGGGTCGACGTCGGCATCGTAGTCAACGCCAGCAATACCAAAGCCAAATAATTTCAAGAAATCACTGTGGTAGCCTTCGTAATCCGCTAACTGATGGAAATTGTCTTGGTTGACTTGATCCCACAATGCTTTGATTTTCGCTTGCGTTGCATCGTTAGTTTCTTTGCCATCCATACGCAACCGTCCGGCCTCATCCAGCTTCGGATTGGCAGCATATAAACCTTCGGTCAACAACCGATAAATTTGCTCAATACAGCCTTCGTGTGTGCCTTCTTCTTTCATCACGCCATAAATCAGCGAAATATAGAGTGGCATGACCGGAATAGCTGAACTCGCCTGCGTCACTAGTGCTTTCAGAGACGATACATAGGCTTCTAAATTCAGATTGGTATAACGAGCACGCATGGCTGCTGCAGCGCGATCCAAGTCTTCCTTCGCTTTACCAATAGTGGCATGACCATAAATCGGCCAGGTTAACTCTTTACCAATATAGGTATACGCCGTGGTTTTGCAGTTTGGTGCCAATACGCCAGCTTGATTTAAAGCATCGAGCCAGAGCTCCCAGTCTTCGCCACCCATCACTTTAATGGTTTGCGCAATTTCGTCGTCATTAGCTGGTTCGAGTGAAATCTCTTTGACTTCATCGCGATCAGTATCATAAGTCTTGGTTGTGTATGCCTGTCCAACAGGTTTTAATGTTGAGCTAAACACCTGATCTGAGTTTGGATCTTTGCGCTTGGGCGATGCTAGTGAGTAAACCACCAAGTCCACTTGGCCAAAATCCTCTTTAATTTGCTCGATCACCTCAGCCTTCATTTCATTCGAGAAAGCATCGCCGTTAAACGACTTCGCATACAAACCAGCCGCCTGTGCTGCTTCATGAAACGCTGCGGTGTTATACCAACCAGCGGTTCCGGTACGCTTTTCAGTCGGCTCTTTTTCAAAACAGACGCCGATGGTTTTCGCGCCAGCACCGAAAGCGGTCGCGATGCGTGTAGCTAATCCATAACCAGTCGAACAACCGATCACCAGCACGCGTTGCGGAACGGCTTCGATTTTGGGTTGTTGCTGAATGAAGTCAATTTGTTGCTGAACGTGAGCCGCGCAGCCTACGGGGTGCGCGTTTGTACAAATAAATCCACGAATCTTTGGGTGAATAACCATAGTTGTCTCAACCTACCTATTCTTACTTTTATTGAATGCATCGCAGTGTACCCGACCTCTCTGTAGAAAGACATCTGAGTAGTTGGCTGACTATGGCTGTTGACTACCACCGCGGCACGCTGGTGAATCAGGTACTTGTTGCAGTTGCTGCCACTCCGTTGGGCTATACAAATGTAATGCCAATGCATGCAATTCGCCTGCTAATTCGGCAGCGAGCAACTTATTTACACGCCGGTGGCGTTGCAATAAACGTTGTCCATCGAACTCTGCACTGACAATCACTAATTTATAATGGGAGTCCGAACTCGCGGTTCCATGCATGTGACTCTCATTGATAACCTCTAACACCGAAGGCGCCAAGGCTTCTCGTAATTTGGTTTCGATCTGGGTTGCTAATGTCATGAGCTACTCCGGACCCATACTTTGATCAAGACTGCTAAAACAAATCGCGCGATCACGGCCAATCCGCGCCAGCGCATTAAACACATTGGGAGCTGTTTCATTGGTGCGATAGGCAATGCGATACAATTGTGAACTGACCGTACCCCATTCTTGATACAAATAAATGTTGTAGTCACGAGCGAAAATCGCCAGCGCTTCAATCCCTTCTTGACGTTGTCGCGGGAATGCAGAGGCTTCAGCCACCAACCGCCAACGATTCAGTTCTTCAGATGATGCCAACAAAGCTTCATTGGTTCGACTACGACAAAAACTCAATTGCAGTGTATCCGCAGTTAACTGCCATTGCGCAGTCGGCAGCTGTTGCTGATCGAGCTCAGTCAATTGCGCCTGCGCACTCGTATCCTCGGGCTCTGCCGCAGGCTGACAACCTGCCAATAAAAGAATCAATACGAATACCGAACAACGCATGTGGGCAACCCATAAACAATATGAACGAAGTGGGACTAGTATAAACAAAAAGACTGGTGAACGGTGAATAGTGAACAGAAAAGAGAACAAAAAAGAGACTGGTGAACGGTGAATAGTGAATAGAAAAGAGAACAGAAAAGAGACTGGTGAACGGTGAACAGTGAATAGAAAAGAGAAAGACTGGGATAGTGAGCCAGTATTCGAACAGCGTTTTTCGTTTCACTGTTCACTATTTACTGGTCACTGGAGGTTGGGTACGAACATCCCTGTTCGTTTGAAGTACCGCAATCCGTATGAGTACTTCCAATTCCTTGTTTAGAGTCTATCGCACAGATTTTAATAGTTCAATTACAATTTATAAACATAAGCCTAAGCTACTAAAGAATAAGTTAATTTATTGTCTTTTTTTGTTCGGAAAAGCTAGGCATTTATTTCTTGAGACATTGCAGTATACTCATACGCACTCTTGATAATTGTGGGTTTTGCATGACTACTTTCGGCCGTTTCGTCCTCCCCTCCTGCTGTGCATTAGCGTTTACCGTCGCATCTGTAGCGATATCCGCGAATGTATGGGTGGAGCGGTCTGACAGTCCGTTGTTGGATCGGATCGAGTTGCTGGCTAATGCTGGGAAGTTGCGAACATCGACCACCAGCTATCCGTTATCGTGGCGAGCACTTGCTCGTGACCTAGAGTTACTGGATGTTGACCGCCTTAATGCTGCCGAACGTGACGCTGTGTTCTTGATTCAAGCTCGTTTACAGACTGCTGCTCGCGATGCCGCGAACACGCAATTAAAGCTGGTGGCCAATAGTCAGGACGATGAGCAGTATCCACGGCATCAATGCAGTACCCATCAGCGGGCCGAATTGCAGCTTGCACATGCCTACACCGATGGTGATTTTGCAGCACGAATCAGCGTTCAGGCCCGGTTAGATGCCATCGATGATGAAGATTATGGTCTCGATGAGTCGTATCTCGCGTGGCGATTTGACGGTCTCACTGTTGGTATTGATACGCTATCAACACAGTGGGGCGTCGCCAGTGACCATAGCCTGCTGTTGTCCGACGCGGCTCGCCCGCTGCCGAAATTTCGAATTAGTTATCAGTCCGATCGGATTATCGGTGCGCTCAGTCAGTTTCATTTTCAGTCTTTTATTGGCGCCCGCAGCAGTTTTGGCGATGACTACAACGAGCCTGTTTGGGCCAATCGAATTTCATTTCAGTCGGATGGTTCCCTGCAGTTCGGTCTGACCCATGTCATGAGTTCGTTGGATAGCGCGGCCAACCCTTACCTCGCAGCCGATGAACGTTGGCATGCATTGAGCGCCGATGGTCGATTAGGTATCGTACTCGGCTCACAAACGAGTGCCGCTCTCTATGCAGAGCTTGGCGCTGATTTAGAAAATAGTTCAAGCATGTGGCTAGCGGGAGTTAGTGCTCACCAAATGTGGGGTGGATATCAATTTCGGGCCTATGCTGAGATCAGTGCTGGCGACGAGTTAGACCGTGCGGGCTTCTTCCAGTTGAACCATCACCTAGGCCGGCCGCTAGGACGATTAGCCGCTAACGACGCCACTGCAATCAGTGCAGGACTGCGTGCAACTAACCTGCAAGGTGAACATTGGGAGCTGACTGTGCGTGATTTCGATGCCAGTGATACGCCTTTTACTATCGCTCAGCAAACAGACCGTTTTGCACCGTTAACTGCAGCCACGAGTCAACTCGCGCTGACGCATAAGCGTCCACTCGGAAATGGCTTAGTGGGTTTGACCCTGGAGCGCTGGGAAACGGACTGGAACGGTGGTGATTCTGGATTTAACGCGCAGCTCAGTTACGAGCTGCGCTTTTAAACTACTCAGCTAGCCGCGTTATCCTCGTCCTCAGCGGCACTGACGGTATCCGGGCCAGCCTCAGAAACGAGCGCAACTACTTCCCAACCTGCTTTAGGTGTAAATGTCTGATCACTTGTGAAGACATGACAAATATCGCGCTCATCAAAAGCAAACAATGGAATAGCTCGATTGCCGTACCGCTCTTGGTAATCGGTATAGTCAAAGGTATCGGTAAGCGCGGTCGTTTTTACTTGAGCGCCTTGGAACGTCAAGCTCGCTAGCTTCGAAAAAGTGACTCCTTTACCGAATAATTTTAACCGCTCACGATAGCTTTCCGACAACTGGTTGCGCGCCGATGCATCATGCTCGGTGCTGTTCAAACCGAGAATCTTGGCACTCTCAAACCAATCCATAAAGTGCAATGCCACCACCGGATTGAGTTGTTTATAGGGCGATAAGATCAACACGCGTCCTATCCCCGTCATATCCATGTGTGTTTCGGCATGCTCAGAGGTTGGATTACCAAAGTACACCGGTAGTCCTTCCATGCGCGCCTGTTTAATGTGTTCCCAGTTGGTGTCTGCAAGCAGCACTGGAATGTCATGCTCTTTCAGTGCCTTAGCAATCAGCCGTGACGTTGGGTTGGCTCCGAAAATTAGGAAACCCTTCGCCGGTGGCTCACGCAACGTAAGCGCGTGCGCTAAAGGTTTCGCTGTCAAACTTTGTAATACAACGGTACTAAGTATCACCACGAATACCAGTGGCACCAACAAGTCAGCTCCTTCCCATCCCTGCTGCTGCATTTTAAGTGCAAATAATGCCGAGACGGCAGCCGCAACAATACCGCGTGGAGCTATCCAGCTGAGTAAGATTTTTTCTTTGACGTTCAACTGTGTGCCGATGCTGGAAACCCAGACCGCAATGGGACGTACCACAAAGATGATCACGGCCAACAACAAAACCGCAGGGAGTCCCAATTGGTCAAACGCTGCAGCGTCGATTCGAGCCGCTAAAATAATAAACAGACCGGAAATCAGCAGTACGCTAAGGGTCTCTTTAAACTCAAGAATGTCATCGAGATTGAGCCCCCGCGTATTCGCCATCACCATACCCATAACGGTTACAGTGAGCAGCCCAGATTCATGCTGCAGAGCGTTCGATAGGGCAAATACACCCAAGACCACTGCTAAGGTAGCAACATTACTCAAATAATGCGGGAACCAGCCCTTCATCAAGGCACGCGCAAGGATCTTGGCGGCTGCATAGCCAACCGCAAAGCCCACACCAATGGTAATTCCGAATGCCTGCAGTGCTTGCATCCAACCTGCGCCTTGGCTGGCGATAATAAACTCGTAAACCAAGACCGCCAGCAACGCTCCAATGGGGTCAATAATGATACCTTCCCACTTCAGGATATTGGCGAGTCGAGACAACGGCCTCACGGACCGCAACATCGGCTGAATCACGGTGGGTCCAGTTACTACTACCAAAGCCCCAAATAGCGCTGATAACTCCCAATTAAAACCCATCAAAAAGTGAGCTGACACGGCAATCAGCACCCAGGTGATAAACATCCCGATACTGACTAGGTTCGTCACCATACGCCCATGGCCCCGAATTTCCTCGAAACGCAAGGTTAAGCTGCCTTCAAACAGGATAATCGCAACAGATAGGGAAACTAACGGAAACAAGATGTCCCCGAATACGGCATCAGGCTGGAGAAAGCCTAACCAAGGACCGATCACTAAACCAGTAATCAGCAGCGGTAAAATTGCGGGAATTTTGAGTCGCCAAGCCCCCCACTGACACACAATCGACAACACACCAATGAGCGCCAGCGCTGACAAGTTCGACATAGAATTTCCACCCTGGATAAGCTAAAAGTTCTTACTACGGTAGCTTACCCAGAGTGGCTTCGTCTAGTTTTCTAGAAGCGATAATTATATTGAACAAAGGCGGTACGCGGCTTTCCGACTTGGATGCCGCCGTTGGTACGCGTCACCATGTAGGTTTCATCGAAGGCATTATCAATTCCCGCACGCACTTGCTGTTGCTGGTCAATCGCGTAGGTTAGCGTCAAGTCGACAACCGTGCGTGCATCAATGCGTTGCGCTGCATCAGGATCGCCTTGACCCGCTTGCGTCCGCATGTCGCCAACATAACGAGCTTGCGCATTCAATTCCCAAGCACCAACCAAGTAACGTGCACTGAGTTGGTACTGAGTATCCGCTTGATACGGCAGTTCATCACCGGCTGCAACACTGCCCCAAGTACCTAAGTTTGAATTAAAGCTATTCTTAAATTCGCTATCGGTAAAGGTAGCAGAAGCGCCCAAAACTAACTCACTTTGTGCCAGTGAAATAGCGTATTCGCCCAACAATTCGAGGCCTTGAACACGCACTTCGCCAGCGTTGAATTGTGTATCGATTGCATTCAAATCACAGCCTTGTGCTGCGGTACAATTGCCGTGCATGTTGTCGTAATCACTGAGGAATCCAATGACTTCGCCGCTTACAGCACCTGACCGATAACGCGCACCCACTTCCCAATTCACTGATTCTTCGTTTTCTTGCTCGGTGTTACCTGGCGCTGCTGGTGCGAAGCCCTTCTGCACACCACCGAGAAGAACTAGACCGTCAGTGAGACGATACGTCAGGCCAATGGCCGGGAGTACTTCACTAGTGCTATTAGCACGTTGGGTGGGCGTGGTATCTCGGCCTGGATTGGTTTTCCCCCAATCACGGCGCAAGGTATCGATGTCTTCGTAACGCAAACCGGCATCAATGTTGAGGTCACCAAAATTGAGAAACACTTGTCCGAATACAGCAGTTGCCTCAGCACTATCAATTCGGTTGGAATCAGTACCTGGCACTCCGGCGTTCAGCAGTTGTGTGCTGTAGTTCGCATTGAGCTGCCACAAGTCATTCCACTGGAAGCGGTCCATCGCGTCTTCATGCACGCGAGCTCCGACCACCAGTCGGTGGGCGCCAAGCGCTTGCTCGAACTGTGCTTGAACCCCCTCGCTGACGTAGGTTCGATTATTCGCTTTGACATTCAGCTCAAGATTACCCTGTGGATTAGCATCAAACGCACTCGCAATGGCTTCTGCACCACCACCTAGGCTCTCACCATTGACACTGCTGACCTTATACCAATTACGACCAAATTCATTCCGATAAGCCGTTGCTCGCAACGTCGAGCCAGAGCGCAGTGTCCAATCGTAACCCAGTTGATATTGACGATGTTCGGTCGTCATTTGGTCCAATTGCGACGCGCCATAGCGACGATACGGTGTCGCCTCGTAGTCGGCGGCAGTCAGGCCCAAATACGTTTCATCAGACTCTTCATCTGAATATTTTAATTTGATGTGCAGACGATGATTTCCAGCAGCATCCAACAAGGCCGCTGCTTTCATTAAGAAATCATTCTTATAAAAGCCTGTGTCTGCGCCGTTTGGCAATTCTTTGAAGCCATCAGCTTGCTGACGATAGCCTTCAATCACCGCACCAAAGCGATCGCTGCTGCCACCGACCCAGCCGTGCATTTTGCCATAGCCATCGCTACCCGCAGCCGCTTGTAATTGACCGGCAATATCGGTCGTAGGAATTGCGCGAGAGACCAAATTGAGGACACCACCCGTGGTCCGCGGTCCATAAGCAACACTGGCACCACCTTTAATGACTTCCAATGCCTGAATACGGCCAAACGTCGGGAAGTAGTATGCTGCTGGCGACGCGTAAGGCGCAGGAGCTGCCAACACACCATCTTCCATCACTGTGATTTTGTCAGAACGCGACGTGCCTGTGCCGCGCATACCAATATTAGCTCGCAGTCCGTACCCGTCTTCCTCGAGCACGTAAACTCCAGGTACTTGCGCTAACGCACGGTGAATATCAGTGAAATCAAATCGAGCTAACTCTTCAGCATTCATGTAATAACCTGAACCTGGCAGTTCATCAACTGCGGCAACAGAGCCAAGAATCGTGATTCTCTCCAATCCGCTTAAGTCTGCTTCCGCCGTTTCTGCTGATGCAGTCTGAGCAATCATCGGTAAAATTCCTGCAAGCGTAAGAGCACTTGCTACTGCTGATAACCGAAAAGTCATAGTGTAACCCTTTCCTGAATTGATTGAGTTGTTATTGATAATGATTCGCATTTACGGCATAGTATACTCATGATCGAATGCGAATCAATATCATTTGGTTTTATTCTTCGTTATAATTTTCACTATTCAGCTCAAAGAGGTATCGAGAATGCGTTTTTCTGTACTTACCCAAGCCATGATTGCCGTAGTCGGCGCAGCAACTCTTGCTAGCGCAGCAGCCAGTGCTGCCGAAGTAAATGTGTATTCCGCGCGTAAAGAAGCACTGATCAAACCTTTGTTAGATCAGTTCAGTGCCGAGACTGGTATTGAAGTCCGCTTACTGACTGGCGGCGGCGACGCACTATTAGCGCGCCTGCAAAACGAAGGCGAGAACACTCCTGCAGATCTATTTCTGACTGTGGACGCAGGTAACTTGCACCGTGCCGCTGAAGCTGGTGTGTTCCAACCTATTACGTCAACAGAATTGTTAAGCCAAGTGCCGGACTATTTGCACGGTGCCGACGCCAGTTGGATCGGTTTAAGCTTGCGTGCACGTCCTATTTACTATGCGATCGACCGCGTGGACCCGAGTGAACTGTCAGGTTACGCGGACCTCGCTGACCCCAAGTGGGACAATAAAATATGTATCCGCTCGTCAGATAATATTTACAACCAGTCTCTGACTGCAGCCTTGATTGAACATTGGGGTGAAGAACAAACAGAGACATGGGCGACTGGTCTCGTCTCTAACTTAGCGAAACCGCCTGTCGGTGGTGACCGTGATCAAATCGCAGCGGTTGCCGCAGGCGTGTGTGATCTCGCTGTCGCAAATACCTATTACTTTGGCCTGATGCAAACATCGGATGATGATGCGCAGCGTGAAGCCGCTGAGAAGGTAAAAATCTTTTGGCCCGATCAAGATGGCAACGGTACCCATGTCAATGTCAGCGGTATCGGTATTACTAAACACGCCAAGAATCGTGATGCAGCGCAGCAACTCATCGCTTTCTTGCTCTCACCCGCAGCGCAAGAGTGGTATGCAGCAACCAATAATGAATACCCAGCTGTCGAAGGTGTCGAGTGGAGCGAACGACTGCAATCATGGGGCACCTTTAAAATGGATAATATCTCCATGGAGTATCTCGGTAAAAATAATGCCGAAGCTGTGCGCCTGATGAACCGTGCAGGCTGGAGATAACATGCAGATGAGTTCGACTGAACACTCGCGGTTCAGACAACTCAGTCTGTTTATCACGGCAGTCCTGATTGGACTGCCGTTGTTTATTATTGCGTTCAACACCCTCAGCTTACCGTGGAGTGGCGACTGGTCTACGCTTAGTCACCTCTGGCAAACCGTGATTCCCGAGTATATCAATCACTCGGTTTGGCTGTTAATCGGTGTGGCCATTGGTGTGATGTCCATTGGAGTGACGACCGCATGGCTGACCACCTGTTGTGAGTTTCCGGGCCGCTCGATACTCACTTGGGCACTTTTATTGCCGCTGGCGATGCCCGCCTACATCACCGCCTATACCTACACGGGTCTGTTTGATTTCGCAGGTCCTGTGCAAACTGCGTTACGAGACCTAACCGGCTGGGGTTATGGCGATTACTGGTTCCCAGAAGTGCGCAGTCTCGGTGGCGCGATCACCGTCTTGTCGCTAGTACTCTTTCCTTACGTTTATCTGATTACCAGAGCGACTTTCTTGCAGCAGTCTGCGACGACCATCGAAGCCGGCCGAAGTCTGGGCCTCACCCCATGGCAATGCTTTCGTCGTCTGGCGTTACCGTTGGCGCGTCCCGCTATTGTGACCGGAACCACCCTCGCGCTGATGGAGACCCTCGCCGATTACGGTACGGTGCAATATTTCGGCGTCACCACGTTCACCACAGGTATTTTTCGGACTTGGTACGGGCTTGGTGACCTCCCCGGTGCTATTCAATTGGCTGGTTTACTCTTATTAGCCGTCGTGTTGTTGATGTTCCTTGAGCGTTGGTCGCGCAAACAGGCACGCTATGATCAGAAGCATCAGCGCAAAGCTCTGCCTTTTCAGTTACGCGGTTGGCGTGCCTTTGCTGCCGCAACAGCCTGCTGGTTACCACTGTTACTCGGCTTCGCCCTACCCGCTCTGCAGCTCATTGGCTGGTCGATTGAACGCGCTGAAGTATGGTTGCAACCCGAGTTTTGGCAACTGGCATTCAATAGTTTTATGCTCGCAGTGATTGCTGCCGTTATCGTGGTCCTGCTGGCTTTATGGTTGGCTTATGGTCGCCGTCAATTGCCCACACCCATGGTGCGCTTCAGCGTGCAGTTTGCCGGCTTGGGGTACGCCATTCCGGGACTCGTGATTGCCGTGGGTTTGATGGTGCCACTGATTGTAGTGGATCGCTGGATTATCGGCCTCAGCCAAGCCTGGTTTGATTACAATCCAGGGTTACTGCTGAGTGGTACGCTGTTTGCTTTATTATTCGCTTACACCGTGCGTTTTCTCAGTGTATCGCTGCAAACTATCCAAGCGGGCTTGACCGAAATTCGCCCGAGCATGGATGAGGCAGCACGTATTCAAGGTTACAGTGGTTGGCAAGTACTACGTCGAATTCACCTTCCGCTGCTGCGCCCCAGTGTGCTCACCGCCACCATTTTAGTGGGTGTCGATGTGCTGAAAGAGTTACCTGCCACGCTGGTTTTGCGCCCGTTTGATTTTAACACTCTAGCAGTACGAGCCTATGAAATGGCCGGTGACGAACGTCTCGCCGATGCGGGTCCCCCGGCATTGATGATGGTTGCAGTCGGGCTGATCCCCGTTATCCTGTTGTCGCGCGCCATGTTAAAATCACAGCGACCTGCACTCAAGGAGCCTGAGTTTGTCCCAGTTACAGCTTAATAACATTACCGTGAATATTGGTGAGACCGCGATTGTTCGGTCCGTCTCGTTGTTGCTGGAAGCCGGTGAAATTGGCTGTTTGTTGGGGCCTAGTGGTTGTGGCAAAACAACCTTGCTACGCAGCATTGCTGGCTTTCAACCGCTGCGCCAAGGCACCATTACCATCGCGAGCAAAGTGATGTCTGCTGCGCAAACACTTGTCGCTCCGGAATCACGCGGTATTGGCATGGTATTTCAAGATGTCGCACTGTTCCCGCACCTTACCGTTGCTGAAAATATCGCGTTCGGTATGCGTAAAGCGACCACTGCCGAGAAAAATCAGCGGGTCGATGAGCTGCTCGTTCGCATTGGTCTGCCCGGTTATCAAGCGCGTTATCCACACGAATTGTCCGGTGGCCAACAGCAGCGTATTGCTTTAGCACGTGCATTGGCACCAAGGCCAAGTTTATTACTGCTGGATGAACCTTTTTCAAGTCTAGATGCTGAGCTACGCGAAAAGCTCGCCGTTGAAGTGCGTCAACTATTGAAACAAGAAGGGATTACTGCGTTACTGGTCACGCATGACCAGCAGGAAGCGTTTGCTATGGCTGACAAAGCTGGTGTCATGTATCAGGGCGAACTCTTGCAGTGGGAAACGCCATACCAACTCTATCACCAACCACGACATCAGTTAGTTGCCGACTTCATTGGGCATGGAGTGTTATTACAAGGCGTAGTGAATACTAGCGGTTCGCTCGCATCCCCATTGGGTATGCTCGAACACTCGGCGTTAAAAGACATTGTGGGTGGCACGCCGGTCAGCTTTTTAGTACGTCCGGATGACATCGTTCCTGATGACAACAGCCGTTTACGCGGTGTCATCAAGGCAAGAGGCTTCCGCGGTGCGCACAACCTCTATAGCGTTGAGCTGAGTCCCGGTATCGAGATCCTCACCCTGAGCCCATCACATGAGCAATTACAGGTGGGTATGGAAATTGGTTTACGACCTGAATTTGATCACCTGGTGGTGTTCGCCGCCGATCATTGTGAGTTGCCCGGTTTTGAAACCGAGCCACCCGTGGTGAGCCCACTACCAGAATCGCAGTCGGCGTAATAACAGAAACTCGATAATCCCAATTCCTAACAGCACGTAGACAAAAATCCAGAAGGCATTGCCGTCTTCAACGCCGGGCATGCCCCCAATGTTGATACCGAATAACCCGGTTAAGAAACTTATGGGGAGGAAAATTCCTGCGATCATCGAGAGCCAATAGGTATTTCGATTCATTTTTTCCGCGACCTGCTGCTGTAAATGCTCACGTAGCATCCACACTTGTTCCAACAGCATATCGAGCGACTCTAAGATACGGTGTGTCGAATCACGTTCGTTCTGTAACCACTGAATCAATTCTGCATCAAACCATTTTGAGCCATCGGCGGCCATGCGCTCCAGCGCTGTTAATTGTGGGCGGAGAAAGCGTGTTAGTCGCAGCATTCGCCGATGTAGTTTGGTCAGTTGTGCCTGACGACTGGACGTGGTTCCTTCATCGTCATCTTCGAGTGCTTCCATTTCTACTTCAATCACATCAATGAACTCTTCAATACGATTGTTCATCTCCTCAATCAACATCACCAGAAAATCATGGAGTGATTCAGGACCTTGGCGTTCTTCCAAACGCTTTTGCACAATTCCCACCGACTTAATCGGACGTTTGCGAAAGCTGAAAATATTGCCGCCGTAAAACAACACACGCAAACTCAGCATATCTTCAGGTTCCGCACCCTCGGCTAAGTTGACGGTCCGTAAAATCAGCAAATACCCCTCCCCCACTCGCTCATAACGGGGCCGGGTATCTTCTGCTATCACAGCGTCGATTAATGGCTCAGGAATGCCAGATGCAATCAACCATTGCTCCAAATCGGCAATATCCCGTTGAAAGTGGAACCAACTGTTTTGCCGACCATGAAAATCTTGATGAACAGGTTCGGCTGGGTGCTGGGAAAAGTCCCATGCATCAATCATAAAACTCGGACGTTGGCTGGGGTTTTGTTCTGTCGTTGTTGTCATATCACTTAAAACCTATACGTTTTTCGATGAATTGAGTGTAGTCATATTCAATCTCATTTCACAAGCGCGAACAGTCACCGTACAATAGACCCAAGTTTTTCATTCATGGACTATTTTATGTTGTTAGCTATTGGCGCCGTTGTTGTTGGATTGATTATTTTGGTCTGGAGTGCAGATAAATTCGTCGATGGTGCAGCAGCAACCGCAGGCCACTTGGGCATGCCCCCCTTGCTTATTGGTATGGTGATTATTGGGTTTGGTACCTCCGCGCCTGAGCTTGTGGTATCTGCGCTAGCGTCATCACAAGGCAACCCAGGCCTTGCACTCGGCAACGCCTTTGGCTCCAACATCACTAATATCGCGCTTATTCTGGGTATTACCGCAGTGCTCGCACCTATCGCAGTCAGTAGCCAAGTCCTCAAACGCGAAATGCCAATATTATTGCTATTCACTTTAGGTGTTTTGATTCCAATCTGGGATGGCAATATCACCGCACTGGAAAGCTGGATGATGCTCGCTTTCTTCGCCAGCTATTTAGGCTGGAGCATCTATCAAGGTATGCGTGGCAAAGACGATACCTTAAGCGGTGAGTTTGAAGCCGAACTCAAGGAACATGCGTTACCACTCAATAAAGCCATTTTTTGGCTGGTTTTAGGTTTAGTGCTCTTAATTATCAGTTCTCGCTTGTTGGTATGGGGTGCTGTTGACATTGCCACAACGCTCGGTGTCAGCGATTTGGTCATCGGTTTGACTGTAGTTGCTATCGGTACCTCATTGCCGGAATTAGCGTCCGCAATTGCTGCGGTGCGCAAGAATGAGCATGACCTTGCAATAGGCAACGTCATTGGTTCCAATCTATTCAATACGCTGGCGGTCGTTGGTTTAGCCGGTGCTATACATCCGATCAGTCTTGAACCACTGGTTGTCAGTCGTGACTGGGTCGCTATGTTCATTCTGACCTTCCTACTGGCAGCATTTGCCTTCCGCGTGGGTCGTCCTAATCGTCTGAATCGGGTGCATGGTGTGATCTTTATTCTGTGTTATGTGAGTTATACCATTTACCTACTGAAAACAGGATTTGCCGTATGAATGAACAGCAGCAGCAATTTGCCCAACGCTTAGGCTTCGCCGGCCTCGTCCCATTTTTGCTGCTGGCGCTCGCCGGCTTGCTCGATGTTTATGGCGCCACAGCCATTCAATGGTTCATTTATTACAGCGTCGCCATTATCAGTTTCCTCGCCGGCGTCCACTGGGGCCTGCAGATGGTCCAACCCAGTTCAGCAACCAACCGGCGACTTGGCTGGTGCATGGTGCCACCGATACTAGCCTTTGCGGCATTAGCAGCATCGGCTTGGTTATCCTCGCTCGCCATACTCGCGTGGCTTGCCGTATTGCATCTGTTCTGGCTCAACTACGAGCGTCGCCACCTCGCCGAGCACGAGTGGTATGTAGCCATGCGCGGACAACTGACCTTCACGGTAGTAGCACTCCACATCATCCTACTGATTATCTCTTTCTAACTACCAGTGAACAGTAAATAGTGAACAGAGAATAGACCCCATAGTTTTTCTGTTCACTATTCACCATTCACTGTTCACTATCTTTGTTATTGCGAATCATTCCTGTTTGCGTTATCATTTACTCCAGATTTGATTGGAGCATCCCATGTACGTATGTTTATGCAAAGGCGTCACCGACAAAACCATCCGCGCAGCAGTCGCAGATGGCGTGAGCTCTATGCGTGAATTACGCCAGCAATATGGCGTAGCGACGCAATGCGGATGCTGTACCAGCTGTGCCAAAGACGTGCTCAAAGAAGCGGTGAGTGAACGCAATGCACGCTTCAAGCAACAACCCCTCTTGCCAATGACGGTGTGCTACACTTAAGCTAGACGAATATCTAGTGACAGGAGTAGTACCCGATGAAAGGCGAACCACGCGTCCTGCAAGGGCTGAATAAGGTCCTTACCCATAAACTCACCGCAATTAATCAATATTTTCTGCATGCCCGTATGTATAAAAACTGGGGCTTTGCTGCGCTAAATAAGTCAGCCTATAAAGCATCCATTGAAGAAATGAAACATGCCGATGATATTATCGAACGGTTGTTGTTTTTAGGTGGCCTGCCCAACCTGCAAGACCTAGGTAAACTTTATATCGGTGAAGATCCACAAGAGATGCTGCAACTCGACTGCAAAGTCCAGCTTGCTGATATTCAGGTTATCCGGAGTGTGATGGCACAGTGCGAAGAAGCACAAGACTACGTCAGCCGTGATATGTTAAATGAGATTCTCGAGCAGCAAGAAGAGTATTACGATTGGTTAGACACGCAACTCGGCCTGATGGAAAACCTCGGCGTTGCCACCTACCTGCAAACCAAATTAGATTCGGAGTAGACGAATGAATTTAGATAAACCAGCCATTGTCGAACAACTCAATCGCCTGCTTGCTTTCGAGCTCACTTCTATTGACCAATACACCTCGCACTCACGTCAATACGAAGACATGGGCTTAAACAAACTCTATGAGCGCATCAATCATGAAGTTGACGACGAGCGCGGACATGCCGATCTGTTGATTCGGCGGATGCTGTTTTTGGGTGGAAAGCCTGATATGGATGGCCGCGAACCACACAAAATTGGGCATCAGGTGCCTGAAATGCTCAAGAATGACCTCGAGCTCGAATATGGTAATGCGCGTACCCTTCGTGAAGTCATTGGCTTTTGCGAGAAGGCGGGGGATTACGTGACTCGCGATATGCTCATCGGTATTTTACGAGACACCGAAGAAGACCATGCTTACTGGTTGCGTCAGCAACTTGAACTGATTGACCGCTTGGGTCTGGAGTTGTATTTGCAAGCACAAATGGGTTAAGCGCGCATGGATGCCTTTTTGCAAAGTGTGCGCGCGACGTTTTCGTGGCTCGATACCGAGCTGTTTAGCGTTGGCGAGACGGCGGTCACCTATTCGTCTGTCTTGACCTTTGTTGTCATTATTATTGTGGCTTATGTGGTTTCTCGACTGGTACAGAAAGCACTCAGCCGCATTGGTCATTTCCGCAATTCTGTCTCTGAATCCTCACTGTATGCACTCAATCGCATTACCCATTACGTGATAATGTTGATTGGTTTTCTGTTCGCAGTGGCATCCATCGGCATTGATTTAACGAAGTTCGCCATATTTGCCAGTGCGCTCGGTGTCGGTATTGGTTTCGGTCTACAAACGTTAGTCAGTAATTTCAGCTCTGGTCTGATTTTGCTCTTTGACAAGACCTTGAAGGTTGGCGATTTTGTCGAGCTCGAGTCAGGTGTGACTGGCGAAGTGCGTGAAATTAATATTCGTAGCACAGTGATCACTACCAACGACAATATCGATATCATTGTTCCGAATTCTGAGTTTGTTGCCGGCCGCGTGACCAATTGGACTATGCGTGACACCTTGCGACGCATCAAGATCGAATTTGGAGTTGCTTACGGAACAGACAAGGAATTGGTGCGTAAGGCAGTGCTCGAAGCTGCCGAAAGAGTTCCTCACACGTTATCTGATGATAATCGGAACGGTCCGCAGGTGTGGCTGACGGAGTTCGGTGACAGTTCGATAAATTTTGAATTAGTCGTGTGGCTGAAACCAGAAGCGGTCAAACGCCCTGGTGCAGTAAAAGCAGCCTTCATGTGGGAAATTCATACTTCATTAGAAGAGTATGATATTGAAATTCCCTTCCCACAGCGCGACCTACACGTAAAGTCTTGGACTGCAGAAATGCCAACGCAGTTCGCAACGAAAGCAACCGAGGCCAAGAAAAAAGGCGACACCAAGTCTAAGACCAACAAGCGTCCAGACAATGATGCCGCCGATGAGCTATAAACCCCGACTACCTAGCTTAGTGACCAGCAAGGTTGCTCAAGCGTTCACGTAACTCGTCAATACAACTCGGGTCGTCAATGGTTGATGGCACCACCACCTCGGTGCCATCAGCAAGTTGACGTAGCACTCGGCGCAAAATTTTGCCTGAGCGCGTTTTCGGTAAGCGCGGCACGATCAACACTTGCTTCAAACAAGCCACTGCGCCTATTTCGGAGCGTACACGTTGCACCAGTCGTTCCTGTAATGTTTCGGCAGATACTTGCTCACCATCTTTCACAATCACCAAGCCCAGCGGCACCTGCCCTTTCAGCTCATCCTGAATGCCAATCACAGCACACTCTGCAACCGCGGAGTCCATGGCTAATACGGCCTCCATTTCACCGGTAGACAGCCGATGACCAGCAACATTGATCACATCATCCGTGCGTCCCATGATAAACACATAACCGTCATCATCTTTATAGCCGCCATCACCCGTACTGTAATAACCAGGAAATTCGGTCAGATAGCCAGCAACAAAACGCTCTTCATTACCCCAAATGGTGGTGAGACAGCCCGGCGGCAACGGTAACTTGATCGCAACAGCGCCTTGCTCGTCATCAGCCACTTCAGAGCCATCTGGCGCCAGAATACGAATGTCATAACCTGGAACGGGTAGTGTCGCTGAACCCGGTTTGATGGGATAAGTAGCGACACCGACTGGATTCGCACAAATGGGCCAACCACTCTCGGTTTGCCACCAATGATCATAAACGAGCTTCCCCGTGATGGCTTGAGTCCACTCCAATGTTGGCGGATCGAGTCGCTCACCCGCCATATAAATCCGCTTCAAGCTGCTCAAATCATACTGAGCTAACTGATGCCCTTGTGGGTCTTCTTTTTTGATTGCGCGAAACGCCGTGGGCGCTGAAAACAATACGTTGACTTGATAATCCGCACAGACGCGCCAAAAAGCGCCAGCATCCGGAGTTCTGACAGGTTTTCCTTCATACAATACCGACGTTGCACCGCTCAACAATGGTCCATAAACAATGTACGAATGCCCCACGACCCAGCCGACATCGGATGCAGTAAAGAGAACCTCGCCAGCTTTGAGGCCATACACCAACTCCATGGAGTAGTTGAGCGCAACGGCATAACCACCGGTATCCCGCACCACGCCCTTAGGTTTGCCGGTAGTCCCCGATGTGTACAAAATATAGAGTGGATCCGTCGCTTGCACGACTGCACATTCGGCTGGCGTTACATCACAGACCGCCTCAGCCCAATCAATATCACGCGGCTGTTGAAGTTCTGCATTGCATTGCTCTCGCTGCCAGACAATCACTTGCTGTGGTTGGTGCGTCGCCTTGTCAATTGCTGCATCAACAAGGGGCTTGTATGGCAATATCTTATCCACCTCAATGCCGCAGCTCGCAGTAATCAGCACTTTGGGCTGCGCATCATCAATGCGCACCGCCAGCTCATGCGGAGCAAAGCCACCAAATACCACGGAATGAACAGCGCCCAAGCGTGCACATGCCAACATTGCAATAGCTGCCTGCGGTATCATCGGCATGTAGATGACCACCCGATCACCCTTCTTCACATGCTGCTTTTTCAAGAGTCCTGCAAACTGCGCGACCTGATCCCTTAACTCACGGTAGGTAAACACCTGCTTCGATTGCGTTACAGGCGAATCGTAAATTAAGGCAGCCTGCTCACCACGGCCATTATCGACATGATAATCAAGCGCCATAAAGGCTAAATTGAGCTGTCCATCCGGATACCATGCAGCCGTACCATTTGCCTTCAACTCATAACCAAGTTGCGGCTCACGAAACCAATGCAAACCGCGCGCTTGCTTCAACCAAAACGCATCAGCCTTCTGCAATGACGATTCGTACTCCCGCGGATAACTCATGCCTACCTCATCTGTCCATGAATACTCAGCTCTAAGAATAACCTCAATCGCCGCATTTCCCATTCGACTTAGGTCGAAACCCCACAACTTTTACCTTCCTTTCCTTAGTCGTTGACTCATCACCTCCTATCCCTTAGTATACGCGCCCTACAGGAGAGGTGTCCGAGTGGCTGAAGGAGCACGCCTGGAAAGTGTGTATACGTTAATAGCGTATCGAGGGTTCGAATCCCTCTCTCTCCGCCAAATACTAAAAAACCGCCCCAGTGGCGGTTTTTTAGTATTTGATGTTGTAACGAGTCATCAGTATGAGACAGGGACGCCACCCAAAATGTGACAGGGAAAATCTGGGATCTAACGGAATCAAATGGGACGAAATGCCCGAGCTGGCTGGCTTTGCAACGATCGTGTAGGTCTACCTGGTTGGGGTCGAATGAGAAAAAGATACCAATACCTTTTTCCCAGGATTTTTCAGCTGATGTGTCTGGCTATGACCTATATAAGTTGCATTAAACAGGGCTTAAACGTCATTTTTACTTTTATTTATCGCTGATATAGAAGGTCATAGAAACGCTTTTGCTAACAGTGTGGGAATTGCTCTACATGCATCGTCTTTAAAGGATTATATTGCCAGTGAATATACATGCTTTTTCCCATACTTTAAATTTATTCATGATTCGTTTCTATTCGGACCACCTTGCCGATTTTCTTGATCCTCGCCGCTTGCTCTTCGCTTAACTGTTCGTTCGGATATTTAGCGTTATCCGTTGAAATAGTTATCCCACTAAAGCCAGAATCAAATCTTCTAATAACAACTCTGTCGTTGAGTTCGAAAAGGAATAATCCGGTTAGATCACCAGATATTCTTTCATCAACTATCACGATATCACCACGGTTTACAGTTGGAGCCATTGAGTCGTCGCTGGGGAATGCCGCTTTTAGGTATTTTGGATCTAATTTTTTGTCTCTTACCCAGGTTATTCTTACCGGATGGAAATGATAGAGGTCTGTATCTGAGCCGAATTCATGAAACATAGATTCGTTAGTAGGATTTATAACCGGTATTAAAAAAAATGATCCAAAAGGCTCGCTAAGTTCTTCAATAAAACTAAAGAAAGCAGCTGTATTCTGCACTCTCATTTCGTCATATAAAGTATGTAATTTACGCACTTTATTTTCTGAGCAATTTGATTCAACCAATCTGTTAAAAATAACGTCTAGTGATTTCACCAGGTATCCAGTATTTTCCTCCATAATTTCGCCGTTTCGATAGATATCCTGAGACTTTTGATCTAAGTGCATTTTGCCCGTCCCATTCAACAGCCATAAGGGACTTATACCCAAGTCAGCGAACTTCCGTAAAACGGCAGCAGATGGACTGCTAATATCTCTCTCATTCGATTGATATCCTCGCATTGACATATCAACCAACTCAGCAAACTCAGTTTGGTTCAAACCTAGTGATGAGCGAGCCTGCTTCAGGCGCTTACCAATACTCCCCAACTCATTATCATTTTCTTTGTTCATTATTTTTCCTGAAATTTCAACGAACTAAGGAAATGAACAATATAATTCTCATTTGCGCTATTGACGCATACATGAATAATGTTCATTGTTATCTATATGATGAACAATAAAAGCTGCAAAAAAGCCAGGTTGGCACCTGGCCCCGCTCACGATATGCATCCTGCTGATATAAAGTGTGCATTAGAGAAAGCGGGCTGGACTCTGCGCCAGTTAGGTATACATCACAACCTTTCGCCATCTGCGCTGCCTCGAACCTTGGCTGTTCGCTGGCCTAGAGTTCAACAAATAATAGCCGACACGCTTGGGTTAAACCCTTGGGACATTTGGCCATCTCGTTATGACAATAACGGAAATCCCATCTTGCTTCGCCGTGGGCGTAAGCGACTAGAAAAAAATGATAGTACAGATTCGCGCGCTAAGCGACAAGGAGAAGCGCGATGAGTTTGAATGCGCCAAAAACAATAGCAATTCCGACGTTGGTTGAAATCACTGGAAAATCAAAGACGTCCCTCTATCGTATTAAAGCTAATGGGAATTGGATTGAAGCTGGGCAAGTTAAAAGAACCGACGAGTTCTGCCGTCCAGTAACCTTGTATTTGGTGGACTCATTACCGGAAGATATAAAAGCTATGGTTGAGGAGTTTTTCACCAAAGAGACCGTAGCTGCGTCGCTTCAATCCAAACATGAGCGTGGTGAAATTTCCCTTAAAGAGTTAAAACGCGGAAAAGCACGTCATGAAATTGTTGTCGCCGCTGATTTATATCAGAGAGAACACGGGTCTGGTCGAAAAACTCTAGAAGCTTTTTGCCAGGCGTATAACAGTAAAAAAATCCCCCTTCCAAATAGCCTTCAGGATGTGGTGCATCAGGTATCTGTTGCGCAGCTTTATCGCTGGAGGAATACGTTAAATGAGAGCGGCTTCGAGGCTTTGTGCGGGCGTTACAACGCAGTAAAGCGTGACAACATCATCGACAGCCAAAAAGGGCTGCCTGAATGGCTAGAGAGCTACGTTTATCGATTCCCTCACCTAAGTAAAGAGTTCAAGGCACGGATAGTACTTGATGATCTGAAAACGGAAAACCGTTCAGCCAAGCGTGGATGGCGTCTGCCATCTGAATCGACACTGCGCAGGTGGCTGCAAAACTTCATTAAAGAAAATGAAATGCAGATCGCTTTTTCAACCGATATCGATCGCTACAACAGCGCCGAACGTCCTAATTTTGCCATGCATTGGGCGGGCAATCAGCCCAATGACTTATGGGAACTGGATGGTACGCCAGCTGACATCATGTGTATTGATGGGCGGTTTAAAATAACCGGCGGTATTGACGCATTTACCCGCCGGGCGCGTTGTCGCTTGGTTGAGCGTCAGACCTCACAAGAGAATCTTATCTTGGTCCGCCAGATGATTAATGACTTTGGCATGCCCAACGAAGAATCAACGATTAAAACAGATAACGGTAGCGATTACGTTTCCCATCGAATGACCACTGCTTTCCATCGACTAGGACTAACTCAGGTGCGCTCAGCGCCATATTCTGGATGGGAAAAGCCATTCATAGAGCGTTTCTTTAAGACTATATCTCGAGACCTGTTTGAGCGCTTACCAGGTTACATCGGTCACAATGTTGCCGATCGTAAGAAAATCGAGAATCAGGTTGCGTTCGATAAGCGCTTGGCCGCAAAGAACAACGGAGAGGCTGAAGCTGATATCTTCCGCGTGAAGCTTACCCGCGAAGAAGTGCAAAAGCGCATTGATGAATGGATTATTAACGTCTATGAGCACCAAAATCATGACGGGTTAAAGGGTAAAACACCAGCCCAAGTTTATGCCGAATCGCATTATCAGCCAAGAAAGCCAAACGCGCTCGCGCTGGCACTGTTAATGAATGACACCGGTACGGCCACAGTTAAGGCCGGTCGTGTCCGTCGCAATAACATGATTTACACCGCTCCAGAGTTTATGAATATGCGTGGCGCGGTGGTAGAAATATTCATCGACCCCGAAAACCCAAGAAACGCTTACGCCCTTGATATCCGCAACGGCTATCAGAACGGCGAACTCATTCAGATCACCTCAATTGATGAGGTGCATCAGAAAGGTCTGGTACCAGCGCTGTCGCAAGCCCGCAAGAACCTACATAAACAACTACGCGCAAAAGACCGGGAGCTGAAGAGTAACGCCAAAGCTCTCGGCTTGGACACCCTTTATCAGCGACGCATTGACATTGCCAAGTCTATCCGCGTGGGCGTTGTCGAGTTCGAGCGTAAGGCTGTGAAACATGAAAACAACCTTTTTAATAACGCTGAAAAAGCACTTCAGTTCGGCTCGTCAACGACTATAGCGCCAACCCCGCAGGCGCGGGATATGGCTGACGTAATTAGCGAGCTGGACCGTGAGAAAGCGCGAATTGAAGCAGTTGAGGCGCCGATTAAAGAGGCTCGCCGCAAAGTGATTCGCAGTGAGCAAGACATTATTCAGGCGCTGGTTGCCAAGGAGATTGATGAGCCATTAACGGAATCAGAAAAACGCCGCATCACTATGTACGAACTCGATGACTGGGGCCGTTTACAGGTGAAGAGTTGGCGGGAAGAAGCAATCTACGAGCGCACTAAGCGAGCCGAAAACGAGTAGCGCGCTCGTAAATCACAACCCTCTTAAGGAGAGTAAATTATGAAACACAAAGTAGTTCAAGTCAAAAACGTAAACCGCTCGTTGAGCTTGCTTCGCAATCTCAATAGTCGTAGCTCGATCATCCCCGGATTAGGCCTTATACACGGGCCAAGTGGGTTTGGAAAAACCACAACCGTGGTTTGGATGTTCAACCAAGCCCGCAGCGTGTATGTGCGTTGTTATGCCACTGACACTCCAAGCTCATTTCTTAGCCGTGTATTAGAGGAAATGAACGAGGTGCCCAGACCACCACTTTCCAACATGGTTCGTCAGGTGATCGACCGTATGGTTGTTGACCATTGTTCACTCTTCATTGATGAAGCCGACCACATTGTTCAGAACACTCGAATAATGGAGACCATACGAGATATTTACGACAGCGCGGAACAACCCGTTGTGCTGATCGGTATGGAGCAAATTGCTCGGCGTATAAGTCACCGTAAACAGATGTTTAACCGCATTTCAGAGTGGGTTGAATTTCAGCCATGTGATCTGGACGACATGCAAAAACTGGTTTCCGAGCTGTTCGAGGAAAAGGTAACCGTTGAAGAAGATCTATTGAGCTACATCCGCAATGAATCTGGTGGGGAGATGCGGCAAATCCTAGTCGCACTTGAGAAAATCGAGCGCTTCTCGCTTGCTAATCAAATTAACTCCGTATCACGCGCTGAGTGGGGTCGAGAGCCTCTGTTCTTGCTACAGCGACGCTAACCGTGAGACCTCGTGCGCTAAAAATTATAAGGATAAATCCATGAACACTACGAAACTTTCAATCCAAACAGAAACTCAGCTTGCAACGATGCGTAAGTTGGGACGTTTCACTCGAGCTGATGTAATGCGCAAGTTCGATGTAACTCTTGCGCATGCTCAGACGATGGTAAACCGGCTCCGTAAACGTGGACTTGTTAGACCTGTTGATGAACTAGTCAACCGCAGGGGGCGACGCTGCAAAGTCTTTGAAGTGACCAAGAAGCCCTATTCGTTAGCCCTTCCATCTCGCCAGAAGATTTGGAACACAATTCGAATCACCCGTTCGTTCACCAAACCCGAAGTTTGTGCCGCTGCAGAAGTCTCTATGGCTGTGACTAGCCGCTATGTAAATGAGCTTATTCGCTGGGGTTACGTGCGCAGAATAAGTATTGGCCGCCCAGGCGAAATTGCCGGCTATGCCAGATACCGCCTTATCCGTGACACGGGCCCAGAATACCCCCGCTGCTGGACTTCTTCCTGTAGTGACCCTAACAACAATGAAGTGCGTCGGGCTAATACTGAGGAGACTAACTCATGCAATGGCTAGATGTTTTAAGACGAGAAGTTGAAAGTAATGGTTTAGGTTCTGTTGCCGATGTTATGGGCGTGTCACGGGCCGCTGTAAGTCAGCTCGTTAATGATAAATACACCGGTAGCCTAGACAACATGAAAAAACGGGTTGAAGGCGCTTTCTTTAATCGCACCGTGGTATGCCCAGTTGTTGGAGAGATACCTATCCAGCAGTGCTTTACCAATCAGCGTAAAAAGCCCGGGTCAAATCCTATGAATCTCAGATTCTTCAAAGCATGCCGCAGCGGATGTGTGCATAGCCAACAGAAAAAGCAATTCGTTGGCGAATTAATTCAGTCAGAGTTCATTCCAGATGACACTCAGACGGCTTACAACGCTGAACGAACCTTGCACTTACTTCATGTACAGGCCACTTCACAGGCGGGCGATTCGGATATCGATGCAATTTACATTCAACTGCTTGAAAACGAAGTGCGCAATCTTGCTGCGCGTATCAATAATTAAGGTGACTCAGATGAATAAACAACAAATCGAAAAGTGGCAAGTAGTTGTTGCAGCTGTCGAGCAACTTCAATCGTTGAACATCACAGTTTGCAACGTGTTTATGTCGAGTAAAGCTCCCATCATCACTATCGAACCTCCGGCATCCATTCCACTGGTTGCGCCATTCAGCGAGGTGGCTTTTCGTCGTGGTGGTGAGTTGGTCCGGATTCGCACCGGAATTTTTCAGGGTTGCGCTGTTCGCTGGCTGTCTGAGCGCAATCCCAACCCGTCCGTTTTAACCCACTGAAGGCAATTACCTATGACTACTAATGAAAAATACATGGAGGATGCAAAAGGTCGACTGATTCCAATCGACAGCATCTCTCAAATAGACTTAATGAAAAACGAATTCATTGTGGAAATCGTCAAAAAGGCATCGAGTAAAAGCGCGGATTTAAAGGCTTTTAAATCCGAGCTATTTGATGATTTTAACAGCTTTATTGAGCTTATTCATGAGCGCTATGGTCAGGCTCTTGGAGGAAAGAAAGGCAACGTCACAGTTTACAGTTTTGATGGTCGCTTCAAAGTAACCATCGCCGTTCAAGACCGGATCACTCTGGGGCCTGAACTGCAAGTTGCTGAACAGTTGATTAAAGAATGCGTTCGAGACTGGTCTCAAGGAGCCCGTTCAGAGCTAAAAACACTCGTAGAACGGGTATTTGAAACTGATAAAGAAGGCAATATCAATATTCGCGAAGTTCTCTCTCTACGTCGCTATGAAATCCAGGATGAGCGCTGGCAACGAGCAATGACTGCGATTGGGGACGCTATTAACATAGTTGGGAGCCGTTCCTATATGCGGTTTTATGAACGCGACAAACATGGCAGCTACCACTCTATTTCATTGGACTTCACTAAAGTTTAGAGCGAAACGCCCTTCTGGGCGTCTGTCAGGCGTGGTAGCCAGACACTGATGAGCAGCCGAGGTAATGTATGAATAATAAGGCTAAATTAATCCAATTAATCCACGTCGCCAAACGCGAAATGGCTTTAGACGACGAAACATATAGAGCCGCTCTTTCAGGTGTGTGCGGTAAAAATTCCTGTAAGAATCTGAGTTTAAGCGAGCTTCATCAAGTACTTGAACACTTTAAAAGAACCGGTTTTAAAATGCGCTCTAAAAAAGTAAATAATCGTATATCACCACTATCAAGCGAACCAGTCAAAGCTGCAGAAATTCGCGTTATTAGGGCATTATGGATCGATATGGCGCAAAGCGGTTTGCTGTCTGACTCATCTGAAGCAGCGCTCGATAGATGGGTTTATCGCATGAGCAAAGTCCGACATGTCGGCTGGCTCAATGGAAAGCAAGCGGTGAAGGTGCTGGAAGCCTTAAAAAAATGGGATGCTCGGCTCATGGCCAAGTGGCTGGATGAACATCTTGGAACCAATTATCAAGCAAAGTTAAAGCATGGAACCCTTTCGTATTCGTTGATGCTCAAGCGATTTGCAAAAGGGAAGCAGGTTTACAAGGAGCGTCAAAATGCAGAATGAAATGTTCGACGATGATAAAAACCTTGATGAATTATTAAGCAAGGCCGAAGATATAGAGCTTGGTTCTGCTGCTTGGCCGCAAACGCTTGCCGAATTGGTTAGCATTTTTAAAGATGAAATGATGTCTAACTCGGCCGATCTGGATGAAGAGAAAGCACTGACGTTAGCAAAACGATTGGTTGCCAGACAGGCGCATCATATGGGAGGCCGTCAATTCTATTTACCTCGTGATGAACGACTCCGCAAAGCTATTCGAGATGTCGAAATTTGGCATCTTTATAATGGAAGGAATATAAGCGAGCTTCGGCAAAAGTTTAATTTAACCGCACAACAGGTCTATGCGATTCTTCGTGAGCAGCGCCAACTGGAACGTGAGCGCCGTCAGACCAAACTATTTGGATAAGGAGGAAAGAATGTCTTTAACGCGCAAAGAGTCGAACTGGGACATAATCCAATTTCAAGTTTTAGGTCTCTTAGTTGTTATAGTTATGGCTTTAGTATATTTCATAAATACAATGTCAGAAACGAAAGAAGATCGCCTTCTGGGCGCTTTTTACATTGCAGAGTATAACCCTTGTACCAATCTAATTGATGAGAGCGGAGCCCAAGCCCAATTTGAAAATCTAGGCTATATAGAAGAATCGCTTGTAGCGCACGAGTTAGCACCAAACAGATTTGCTGTGGCGGGTGAATTCGTGTTGAGGAAATACCAAGAAGAAGATATTCGGAACTGGTATTTTGTTTGCGACCTCGAGTTTGATGAGGTAGTTGATCGTGCCAACATTAGCAGCTGGTCACTTCTGTACGGTTCAGTTTACGGACCTGCGAGAATAAATCCTATTGGTGAGTATGTTCGCCGACCCTTCAAAAAAAACAGCAAAACGCTTTAATCCCCCTATTTAGCGCATAGCCGCCAACATGGCGGCTATGAACATTTTAAATATTTACATCTTTCATCGTCCCAAAGCTCTGCTTTGCATAGAGCCGTGGCAAATGGGCACGTTCTCCAGTGGCAAAGAGACTGAATGATGCGTAGCTACGACAAGAATTTCCTATTCGCCATGCAGTTCGTTGCCTTCTGGGAGGGTGGCGAAGTCAACGACCCGAATGACCCAGGTGGCCACACGAACTATGGCGTCACCCAAAAGACGCTCGACATCGCACGACCTAAGTTCTCAGCTGCAGGTCTGCCGGCAAGTGTGAGCGACCTGACTGAGTCGCACTGTCATTTCATATACTACAACCTGTACTGGGAGCCACTGCGGTGCAGCTCGTTCCCGTGCGAGCTCGCCTTGCTCATCTTTGATGCTGCGGTGAATCAGGGGCAGAGTGATGCCGCGAAATTCCTCCAGCGTGTCGTTGGGGCACATGTAGACGGCATTCTTGGCAGCAAGACCGTAGCCACCACCGTGCAAGTGATGTCAACGCGAGGGTTGCGGTACATCCTGCAGCAGTACTCTGCTGAGCGTGCCTACGATTACGCACTCAATTCCAACATCATCGAGCGCTTTGGCCGTGGCTGGTACCGCCGGCTATTTGCTTGCTACAGCGCAGCACTGGATACCTGAGGTGAACTATGGGCTTCTTGACTAAAGTAAAAAATTTCCTCACTGGAGGCCTCGGCGAAAAGATTGTCGAGGGTATTCAGGCGTATTTCCCACCGAGTATGAGTGAGAGCGAGAAAGCCAATCTTCAGCTGGCCATCAAGCAAATTACTCACCAGCATGAAGTCGAATTACAGCAGTTGGCCGCAGAGCAAGACCAGGAGTTCAACGACCGCATTCGTGATCTCGAGGGAACTGCCCGTGATTTAACTCAATTCGGCTGGCTCGGTCGCATCGTGGTGTTCTTGCGAGGCTGTCAACGACCCATCTGGGGCGGCTTGGTCATGTACATCGACGTGATGTGGTTCAGTGGCAGCTGGCCAACCATGACGAAACAGCAAGAGTCAGCACTTTGGATCATCAATCTACTGGTCCTTGGCTTCCTGTTTGGTGAACGTGCTGTGAAGAATGTCATGCCTCTCATCATTGAAATGATTGCGAAGCGAGCTGCGAAGTAATGGATAAGATTGATGAAGCTCAGGAAATTGAACAGCGTCGACGAGATGAGGCGATTGATTATGCTAGGCGTAGAACCGTCGAAAATCCTCGTGTAGTAAACGGCGTACATTTGTGCGTTGATTGCGATCGAGGTATCGAGCCTCTCAGGCTCGCCACATTACCCAGCGCAGTAAGGTGCGTTGGTTGCCAAACTGATTATGAACGGAGGATTTAATGGGTTGGCTTCAGGCGAATGCACCTTATGTTATTGCAGCACTTCAGTTGCTGGTTTTTTTGGGGTCTCTATGGTTATCAAAGCACTTTGCTTCTCGATTGAAAGTCGAGGCTAACGAGTCGAACACTAATCGACAATTTATGAATGTTAATTTGCGCCTGCAGAGAGTTGAGGATGCTCTAGCAAGTGCGCCTACTCACAAAGAAATGCGAAGCCTTGAGCGGCAGCTCAGCGCTGTAAGTTCAGATATAAAACGTGTTGAGCCATGGATAAAAGGGCTTAGTAACCACGTTGATATGTTGTTGGAAAAGGAGCTAAGAAACAAATGAGTCTTCGTGAGATACGCTCAGAGAGCTTTCGTCTATCGATTTTAATGGCGTTACTAAACGAGCCCAGCTTCCGGATGAATGACAGCGAAATTCGCACAGTTTGCGCCCATTTTGGTAATTCAATGGGTTCAGATGAGTGTCGCGGACAGCTGCACTGGTTAGATCAACAAGGCCTTATAGCGATAGATAACCATACCGGGTATGTGATCGCTAAACTCACGTCGCGAGGTCAGGATGTTGCTGAAGGTGTAATCACATGGCCAGGAGTCAAACGCCGGAGAGCTTAACGTGATTAGCAAGGCAGCCAAGAAATCAAGATTATCCAAGGCGAATAAGATAGCGATTGATCAGCTAATTGTGGGCTCCGAGATTGCCAAAATGGCAGATCAGGTGTTTGCCCAAAAAGGTTTGAAGGAGAAGTTCCTTAGCCACATGCGCAATTACTGCAAAAAAGAAATGATGACTTTTGAATATTTCATTGAGCGCATTCCAGAAATTCAGGAAGAACTTAAGAATGGATGGGAAGCGCAACAGTCTTTCGGGGAAAATAAGTGAGCAAAAAGACACGGGGTAAGCCGTCAAAAGTTGATCAGTTACCGGGCCAAATTAAAGTTCGCCTGGATAAACTGCTGCGAGATGGCAGGCTAACGCAAACTGACATTCTTGAACAGGTTAACCAAGCAATTAATGCATCCGGATTACCTGAAGAACTGCAGCTGTCGCGCTCCGGCCTTAACCGTTATGCCACATCCATGGAGACCGTTGGCCAGCGCATCCGCGAGGCGCGCGCAGTTTCGGACCAGTGGATAGCAAAGCTTGGTACAGAGCCGACCGGAGAAGTCTCTCAACTGCTGATTGAGATGGTCCGAACGCTGGCGTTTGACCAAGTGCTGAAGATGAGTGACAGCGGCGAAGCCGTTGAACCAAAAATGCTTAAAGACCTTTCTCACGCTATTGAGCGTTTGGAGCGAGCGGCTATCGAATCAACCAAACGCGAAATTGAGATCAGGAAGCGTATTGCTGAAGAAGTAGGAAACGACCTACATGGTGCAGATGGCATGTCTGAAGAACTGGAGAGTCGTATTCGCGGCATCCTGCTTGGTAAGGAATAAACATGATTGGGTACTGTGATGGCTGACATGAGACCTATATCGGCACCCCGCAAAATCAACCTGCGCGATGAGTGTCAAACTGCCGGCGTCGACATGCCGGATAATGCACACCCTATATCACCGGCTAAACAGCCGGTTTTACTTCCCTATCAGGCTCGCTGGATACAAGACACCGCACAGATAAAGATAGCCGAAAAATCACGACGCACTGGTATCACCTGGGCCGAGGCCAGCGACAACGTTATGACCGCTGCCCGACCCAAATCACGGCAGGGGCGCAATGTCTTTTACGTCGGTTCCAAGAAAGAAATGGCGCTTGAGTATATCGCTGCCTGCTCGTTGTTTGCTAAAGCATATAACCAGCTGGCCGAGGCTGATGTTTACGAGCAGTCTTTCTGGGACGACCACAAAAAAGAAGAGATTCTGAGCTATATGATCCGCTTTCCGAATAGTGGATTTAAGATTCAGGCGCTCAGTTCGCGGCCGTCAAATCTGCGGGGCCTACAAGGTGATGTGGTCATTGATGAAGCAGCGTTTCACGAGTCGTTAAACGAGCTTTTAAAAGCTGCTATGGCACTGACAATGTGGGGAGCTCGCGTTCGTATCATTTCGACCCATAACGGCGTCGACAACCTGTTTAATCAATATATAAACGATGCCCGGGCTGGCCGGAAAGATTATTCCGTTCACACCATCACGCTTGATGATGCGATAAGTGAGGGCCTATACAAGCGCATCTGTTATGTCACCGGGCAAGAGTGGTCTGAGGCGGCACAACAGAAGTGGCGAGATGATCTTTATCGTAACGCGCCGGATGAAGGATCGGCTGACGAAGAGTACGGCTGTATTCCTAAGCAGTCAGGCGGTCACTATATCAAGCGCATTCTTATTGAAAACGCGATGGTGGCTGATCGCTCAATTCCGATCATCACAATCAAGGCACCTGAAGAGTTCGAGCTTCGCACGGAACAGTCACGCAATGACTTTATTGATATGTGGTGTGAAACAAACCTCCTGCCTTTGCTCGAAAAATTGAACCCCCTCCATTCACATGTCTTCGGCGAAGACTTTGCACGTCGGGGCGATATGTCGGTGTTCCTGCCGCTCGAAATAAAACCCGATTTAACCAAGCGCACTCCTTTCGTGGTGGAGCTTTCGAAGCTGACGTACGACGCGCAGCGCCAAATCATGTTTTACATTCTCGAGCGCTTACCCAGACTGCGAGCTATGGCCTTTGATGCGACCGGCAATGGCGGCTATTTGGCCGAAGCTGCAGCGCTCAAGTATGGCGTTGAGATGGTTGACCAGGTCATGTTGAACGAGAACTGGTATCGGGAATGGATGCCTAAAATGAAAGCAGGTTTTGAAGATGGGGTGTACGAACTGCCGCGTCATCAAACCGTGCTTGACGATTTTGCCAAGCTCCAGGTGCGAAATGGCGTACCCAAAATTGATAAAGGCAGCGACAAACAAGCGGATGGAACGAAACGACATGGTGACTTTGCGGTGGCATTAGCTATGGCTGAACGTGCTTCGTGGATGGACGGATCACCTATAGAGTTTCAGGCGCTACCACGTAAGCGGTCCGAGTCTGATTCAGATTATGAGTCACTGTATCATGCCGATGGCGGCTGGTAGGAGAACAAGATGAAACCAAGAGTACGGATTTATAACGGTGAGCGTATTGACTTAGTTGCACTGCAAGAAGCTCAGACCCAGCGCTCCGAAGTGGCTCACTTGCTGCAGCATTTTAGTAACCACCCGTCGCGCGGACTGACCCCGACGAAATTATCAACAATCCTCGCTGATGCCGAGATAGGTAATATAATTTCGCAGTGTGAACTCGCTGAAGATATGGAAGAAAAAGACGCGCATATATTCAGTGAATTGCAAAAGCGTAAACGAGCTATGCTCGGTGTGGAATGGACAATTGAACCACCGAAAGACGCCAGTAAGGCTGAAAAGCGTGATGCTGAAATGATCACCGAATGGCTAGAAGATGGTGATTCCTTGGATGACCTGATTCTGGACATGGGAGACGCCATTCTTAAGGGCTTCAGTGCCACCGAAATGACTTGGAATTATGAACAGAAGCTATGGATTCCAGAATTCAACTGGCGTGACCCAGCGTGGTTTAAAACTCATAGCCAGTATCGAGATCAACTTCGCCTGCGTGATAATACCCCTGAGGGACAGGTGTTGGAGCCACTGAACTGGATTCTGCATCGTCACCAGGCAAAATCAGGATATCTAGCGCGAACAGGGCTGGTTCGGGTTCTTGCTTGGCCTTATCTATTTAAGAACTACTCAGTGCGAGACCTAGCTGAGTTCTTAGAGATTTATGGTCTACCGCTGCGCCTCGGTAAATACCCGACTGGGGCTACACGAGATGAAAAGAGCACGCTGCTGCGGGCTGTGATGTCAATTGGCCATAATGCTGGCGGCATCATACCCAAAGGTATGGATATCGAATTTAAGGATGCGGCAAAAGGCTCCTCTGATCCATATCAGGCGATGATCACTTGGGCTGAGCAATCACAGTCAAAAGCGATCCTCGGCGGTACACTAACCAGCCAGGCTGATGGCAAATCATCGACCAATGCGCTTGGGAACGTGCATAACGAAGTGCGCCAGGAATTGCGTGATTCTGATGTGAAGCAAATCGGCCGTAGCCTTACTGCGCAGCTGGTGATGCCATTTTATATGCTAAACGGTGCAAGCTTTAGCAGTGAGAATCGGCGTCTGCGGTTTAAGTTCGACACCAAAGACGCTGAGGACCTGAAAAGCTTCAGCGAGTCAATACCCCGCCTAGTTGATATGGGAATGCGCGTTTCACGTCAGTGGGCGCATGAGAAAACCAACATCCCCGAAGCACTTGATGACGATGACTTGCTGACAGCATCACCCAAATCAATTCATCCGAACCGAGTTGCCGCACCAGCAACAAATAAACGTATTGTGTCGCTTCGTCGCGAAACCGCTGTCGATGATGACGCGGTTGAGCCGTTTGGACAGCAGTTGGCCGCGCGTATGGCACCTTTCTTGGATAAAATGACCGACGATGTACGTGAGCTGGTTGAGCGCGCTCAGTCGCTCGAAGAGCTGCAGGACGCCTTGGCCGAATTGGATATGTCGGCAGATCAAGCCGGTCGTTTGTTTGCTCAGGTGTTTCTCGCGTCTGACTTAGCCGGTCGCACGGATGTTGAGGATGGCATTTAATGTCAAGCGCGCAATACGGCTCACTGCCCTTTGAAGAGGCAATCGCATACTTCCGCAGAAAGCTGAACATTCCGACCGAGCGCTGGGCAGATTTATGGGCCCAAGCGCACGATCGAGGGTTTATGGTCGCCGGCGCAATGAAGAATGATTTACTTAACGATTTTCGCTCTGCCGTTGATGAGGCAATTGCTAACGGTCGGTCAATCAGTTGGTTTAAACGCGAGTTCAATGACATTGTAGCGCGTCACGGCTGGAGCCACACAGGCAATGCCGATTGGCGGGCCAGAGTTATTTATAACACCAACGTGCGACAGAGTTACAATGCTGGCCGGTATGAGCAGTTGCAGCGTTTTCCGTACTGGGAATATCGGCACGGCGACTCTTTAGTGCCCCGTGAGCTTCACTTGAAATGGGATAGCTTGGTGCTCCATAAGGATGACCCTTGGTGGCAAACGCATTTCCCGACTAACGGCTATGGCTGCAAGTGTAAAGTATTCGGGCGTAGCGAACGGGAGATGGAGCGACGCGGACTAACACCTGATAGTGCACCTAATGATGGTCGCTACGAATGGACCGACAAAGTAACTGGTGAGGTTTTTGACTTGCCCCGCGGTATCGATCCGGGATTTGAATATGCACCTGGTTCAGTTGCAGAGCGCCGCGCGCTGCAGCGCACAGTTACTCAAAAAGCACAGATATTTGAAGCACCCCCGCGAGTGGTACCAGATATTTTTTCCACGGCCACCGGCGTAACAAACGATAGCTTCAACAGTATTTGGAGCCGCGCACCAGACTCAATGACTGGTGCTATCGATACACTTAGAAACTTTATGAGAATTCATCCAACGAAGACTCTATTTATTAAACAGGCGGAGATTGGCTATAACAACCGCTCTTCAATAGCTATTCAGGATGATGTAGCCAATTATCTCGGATTGAATTCTCGTGATAGAAAGTGGACCTATGGTCGTGCCACAAGGGCAGCAGGTTACACTGCTTCTTCCTGGGACTTTACCGTGATAAAGGTTAAGGCTAATACACGCTTTTCTAATATTGATTTAACGCGTATTCAAGACGAATTAAAGGCTCTGTTAAACGATCGGGTTGACGGAAACGTGGAATGGTCTGTGTCGCTCAGGTTGCGTCAGAAGGGCTATAATGATGACGGTATATTGACAACCTGGCTGCATGAGCTCGGTCATCAGATCCATTTCTGGGGTGGTCAGTCAAATTGGTCGCAGTCATTCCGGTCAGCAGGTGTGACCCGATATGCTGGTGCCAATCCGGAAGAATTTTTTGCCGAGCACTTTGTCATGTGGTTTTTTGCGCGCGACGAGCTCTTTGCCTATTCACCCGCTCTAGTCAGGTGGATAGAAGAGCAGCTCCAGTCGGCGCTGAGTTCAACTCAAAAAGGACGCTGGAAAGAATGACCGTTGAAAATGATAATGATGTCGTGCGGCAAGCCATGGATGTGGTAGCCATGCCGGCCACAATTGAGAATGCCCGGCAACTGGGCAAAATACTAAAGAGCGCTCAGGGTGAAGAAAAGGACCATATCACCGACTTAGTTGAGTCGTTCCTAATGGATGTTAATGATCCGGTAGTTCGTGAGAAGTTGTTAGAGGAGATTGGCTAGTGGCTGGCACACGTATCGTCATTGACGGCAGTACCGCCATTATTAGCGCCGCGATTCGGCCTTTGCGCGACCAGTCCGTAAACCTTGCCGAGCCCAACGCTGAGGTGGGCGAATACCTGATCGAGTCGCACCAGCAACGTTTTAGGGAAGCGGTATCGCCTGAAGGAGATGCATGGGCACCTCTGTCAGAAGCCTACAAGGCGCAGTCGAAACGCCCCAGTGACATCCTGATTGAAGAAGGAATCTTGATGGACACGCTTAACTACAAACCCGGTCCAGCCGAGTTGCTCTTTGGTACCCCTTTGGAATATGGCGCCGCGCATCAGTTCGGGTACCAACCCCGTAACCTGCCGGCACGTAAGTGGCTGGGATTGTCAGCAACCGATAGTGAGGTTATCGTGCAGATCTTCCAAGCGTATCTCTCAGAGGCGTTTTAAAGCAGGTTAAGTAAACAAGCGGTGCCTTGGTTAGCATTATTTGCCGATAATTGACTGACGGAAAATTTAAACGGGTTTTAAACGGTATCCTCGCACCTTGATCAGGCTGATCTTTCCGCGTTTACCTAAATGACCAAAGTTCTGGTTGAAAAAGACTAGCTGGTTATAGATAGTAACGACTTCCATTCCTAGGCAATAAACACCGAGCCAAAAGTAGCAAAACCCTTTAATCCCAAGTTGAAAGCCGCCATCGCCATGATGGAGGCATGAAAAGAAAAAACGCCCTCACCTCAATTGCCGCTTTGACGGCACTGCGATCCGAGAATGAAACCTCGGGTCTTGCCGTATTAAGCACCGTGATGACCGTATCCGATGCCAATCGTAAGCGGGTTCAGCTTCTGCCTGACGGTATTTTCCGCGCGAAAGATGGTCGTCCGTTCGACGCTCCACACTGGATACTTGACCAAACAGTAGCTGACCGACTCATTCAGAAAGTGTCCGCCCGCGCTAACGATCTCCATTTTGATTACGAGCACCAAACTCTCAACTCAGAAAAGAACGGCAAAGAAGCTCCCGCTGCCGGCTGGTTTCGTGAACTTGAATATGTGCCTGGTGAGGGCCTATTCGCTATCGAGCCTCGCTGGACGACCAAAGCGAAGCGTTACATCGAGGACGAAGAATACCGCTATGTTTCTGCTGTCTTCGCCTATGACGGTAAAACCGGTGAGGTCACTGACCTGCATCACGCTGCCCTGACCAATGATCCAGGCCTAGATGGCATGAAGTCGTTAGCGGCTATGAAACATTTTACACCAAGTTCCCAACCGCCCGAATCTTCGGGCATTCAACCACAACAGGAAGATAGTCCGATGAACGAAGCACTGAAACTGTTGCTGGCGACGTTAGGCATCGAATTTGAGGACAAAGACCTCGAAGACGCTGCCGCCTGTAAGAAGCTATCCAAGAAAGCGAACGATGCTATTGCCGCGTTGAAGGCAACGGCTGCTGACTCGGAAGATCTGACTACACAAGTCGCAGCACTGAAAAGTACTCAGGTAGATCCGGCTAAGTACGTACCAATCGAAGTTGCGAATGAATTACGAACCGAAATCGCCGCGCTTAAAAGCGGTGGCGATGAGGCTGCAGTGACATCGCTGATTGAGACGGCTCGATCGGAAGGCCGTTTGTTGGCCAGCGAAGTCGACTGGGCAAAATCTCTTGCTGAAAAGCATGGTTTTGAAGCCCTGAAGTCGAACATTGATGGTCGACCCACTATCGCGGCCCTTACGCGAGATGGAAAAGGTAATAAGCCTGGTGAGGATGGTAAGAATACTACCAAGCCTGATCAGGATGTCGAGTTAACAGCGGACGAGCTTGCAATTTGCAAAAATTGCGGTGTAGACCCTGATGACTATCGCAAAGTCAAAGGAGCCAGCTAATGCAGCTTACTCAAGATCGCGATACCCATCGCTCTGAACTTGCACTTGTGACTGACCCGGTCGCGGCCTCAGAGCGAATATTCGCTGGCAGCATCGTGATGCTCGATGCATCAGGTGATGCTGTTCCAGGCTCAACAGCAACCGGTTTAACACCACGCGGAGTTGCTCAGGAACACGCTGATAACCGAAATGGTTTAGCAGGTGCTCTGAGCGTTCGAAGCCGGCGCGGTGTTTTCTGTTTTGAAAATGACAGCTCGGTGAGTCGCGCTGACATTGGCGGGCAAGCGTATGTGGTTGATGACCAGACTGTGGCAAACACTGATGGCACCGGCACCCGCTCAGCCTTGGGCAAAATCATTGACGTGAACGCTGATGGCGTTTGGGTCGAAATCGCTTAAGGGGCATTTCATGATTGTTAACAAATCGAACCTGAGCATCATCTATACCGCCGTTAAGACAGCATTTAACAAAGGTTTAGTTGATGCCAACGCGTATTGGAACAAAGTGGCGACTGAAGTGCCATCCAGTACTAAAGAAGAAAGTTATAAGTGGCTGGGCCAATTCCCACGTTTACAAAAGTGGATTGGTGATCGTGTTGTTAAAAACCTGTCCGCACACAGCTATTCAATCACCAATGAAAAATTTGAGTCAACCATCTCCATTCCGCGGGATGACATCGAAGACGACACTTACGGCGTGTTCACTCCTCTCTTTCAAGAAATGGGTCATGCGGCCAAAACACACCCAGACGAGTTAGTGTTTAGTGTGCTGGCAAGTGGCTTTAATTCACTTTGCTACGACGGCCAGAACTTCTTCGACACCGATCATAAGGTTGGTAAGAATTCAGTCAGTAACGTTCAGGCTGGTTCCGGTGTGCCCTGGTTCCTGCTCGATACCAACCGGCCGTTAAAACCTATCATCTTCCAGAAGCGTCGTGAATACGATTTGAAGTCGCGCCAGGACGATTCGTCCGAAGCCAGCTGGCAGCGTGATGAATTTGAATATGGCGTGGATGCTCGGGTCAATGCAGGTTTCGGTTTGTGGCAGCTGGCTTTTGGCTCAAAGGCTGATCTGACTGAAGCTAACTTTGACTTGGCTCTGGAAGCCATGATGGGTCTCAAGTCCGACGAAGGTCGTCCATTGGGTGTTCGTCCGAACCTGTTAGTTGTGGGTCCAAAGAACCGGGCAAAAGCAAATAACGTGATTGAAGTGATGAACAAAGAAGGTGGTGCAAGCAACCCGAACTACAAAGCCGTAGAAGTTCTGGTTGTGCCCTGGCTTGAGTAAGCCTTAGCGCTCTCGTTCAAATCTCCCTGAGGCCGCCTGTGAAGTTTGGCGGGCGGTCTTTTTAACGAAGGAATACATGATGTCTAAGCAAATTTTAATAGCTGTTTTGGCCATGGTGTCAGCTCAAGATGGATACCGACGCGCCGGCATTGACTTATTAAACGGTAAGAACGAACTAGAACTCACCGAAGCTCAGCTCGCTCAGTTCGAAGCAGACTCTCGCATTGTGGTAACGCGTGTGGATGCGAAAAGTCAATCAGCAACCAATGGTGCCGGAGGCGGCAAGAAAGAGCCTGAGAAAGCGACCTTTAATGCTGAAGCACCGGCTGAGCTGGATTTATCCAGTTTCGAGCCTGAAGCCCTAGCGCCCTATGTTGCTGCTGTCCACCAGCTGCACAAAGACGGCAAGCTTGAGCTCAATGCCCAGGGCAAACCAAACGTCGACGATCTGTCTGTTGAAGTTGATGGCAAGACCATCAAACCAAGCGCAGCTGACCGCGATGCGGCTTGGGATGGCTACAAAAAACTGATTGGTGCATAACCCGTGAATTATTGCTTAGTGACTGATCTAATCGCGCGCTTCGGTGAGCAAGAACTTATTGCGCTCACTGACCGCGATGGCACTGGCACCGTTGTTGAGGTCGTAGCCCAGCATGCTATCCAGGATGCTTCGGCATTGATAGATGGCTATTTACTGGGCCGCTATGACCTTCCGCTGCAGCCGGCCCCGACTGTATTGACGCCGATTTGCGCTGATATAGCCAGGTACCAGCTGTATGACAACGAGGCTCCTGCCGTAGTCACTAAGCGATATGAAACGGCTATCCAATTTCTGAAGTCAGTTGGTAAAGGAGAAGTAACGCTAGGTGTCAATGATGCGGGTGCCGCACCAGGCTCAACCGATCTCCCGGAAATCCAATCCGGCGGTAATATCTTTAACCGTAAAAACTCGAAAGGGTTCATTTAATGCTGCACTCCCTGGTCGAATCCAAGTTAGGTGAGCTGACAGTCGATGGTGAACTAGTTTTTAAGACCGTTGAGTCAGCAACCAACCTTGATTCGGTTATCAAAGGCAATCGAATCGTATCTGACACGGCTTTTGTCGTGCCAATGACAGAGCGCGGCGCACCTCAGGAAATGAACACTTACAGCTTTCAGCAGCAGTTCACGGTGACAGTTGGTGTGGTTATAGCTTGTCGCAGTATCAACGACCGGTTTGGCAGTGATGCCATTGGACGAATGGAATCGCTGAAATTACATGTTCGGAAACATCTTCTGGGGTGGGAGCCGGACAACATGGAGGCGGTGCTGTTTGACCAAGGCCGCATTGTATCGTTTAGCGCAACGGCCGCGTTCTGGTTAGAGCAATACCGCAGCCGATACACATTCAGAGGATAATACCATGTCTCGTAAGACGAAAAAACGCTTGCTACTTGCCGCACTTGCAGCAACCGGCGCCTATGGCGAAGACCACATCATCGATAATGCTGTAACACCGATCGCAATGCAGACGATGGGACTAGAAGTAACTCCCATCGAAGCAACCGAGATTGATCGCGAGTTCGATAACGGCCGCCCTGGGAATAATAAGTTTCTGGTGGTTGGCAAACACTGCAAGGTCACGTTCTCGGTAGAGTTGACCGGTGGTGGCGGCGCTACTCAGCCGGCAAATTACTCGTCGCTACTGCAAGCGTGTGGGTTCAGCGAAACCGTTGGGTTGGATGATGTAACGTACGCTCGCATCATTAACAACACTGAAAAGGACATTACCTTACATGCCTACATCGACGGAGTGAATCATAAAGTTCTTGGCGCACGTGGTACCTACAAGCACGTTGCCAAAGTGGGCGAAGTACCAAAGATTGAGTTTGAGTTTACTGGGTTGTTCGGCGGTTTAGCCGGAGAGAATATTCCGGAAGCTGACTTCAGCGGCTGGCAAACTCCAGCTGCAGTAGGCGCAAAACACACCACGTTCATGCTCGACGGTAATGAACTCGAACTACATGAGTTTGAACTCGACGGTAAAAATGAAGTGGCCTATTTCGAAGGTACGAAAACTGAAAAGGTGCACCTTACTGACTGGAAGCCTGATGGAAAGATTGTTTTCGAGGCACCCGCTCATGCAGATTTTGACCCAACTTCGATATATATCGCCGGCGCTACCATGCCTATAAGCCTCGTTCATGGAACAGTCGTGGGCAATATTGTCACCATTGACAGCACAAGTATCCAGCTTGGAAAACCTAGTTATGGTGACAAAGACGGCATGATGACTTTCGATTGCCCGTTCCGGGTAATTGATGATGAAACCTTGGCGACTTCTTAAGTCGCCATTACCAGGGAGAAATACTAATGGCATTTAAAATCCAGACGGTGAACGAAATCACCTGGCCGGTAACCGCTGATATTCCACAGGACGGCGGGAAGACTAAAAAGCACAAGTTCTTCGGGCGCTTCCGCTACATCACGCGTACCGAGTTCAACCGGCTTTCGGCGCTGGGTGAGGAAGCTCTGTTACGCCATTGTGCGATTGGCTTTGACGATACGCCGGAAGACATCAAAGCGGATGAAGATGAAGTCAAAAACATCTGCGAAATACCGTACTACTGCTCTGCAATTTATCAGGCGTACCTAAAGCTACTGGTGGGCTCTGAGTCAAAAAACTAGAGACCGTAGCCCGTCAGCTCGCCAAAGGCCCTCAGCGTGATAGCAGCGAAGAAGAGGCCTTTATTGAGCAGATGGAGGCTGCGGGTGCCCCAGTTGAATTGATCGAACAGCAGCGGCTGAACTACACCGAGGCCGCTGTGATTGAGATTTTAGAAGTCTGCCACCCTGCGCTTGAGTGGTTCTTCCAGGTATACGATTTGCTGAGATGGAATCAGCATTTTTGTTTGGGATTAGACGTTGTAGCGGTTGAGGCCGATGCGCGGATGCGCGGTATCAATATCGATAAAGATGACTATCAGCGCCTACGAACACTTGTTGAACACTATAGCCAGGCAATTAACGAGGAGCGAACTTGAGTAACGACTTAAGCTTGATGATACGCCTTAAGGGCGAATCTTCCGACCTCGTCAATGCGCTGAGTAAAGCCAGTGCGCAGCAGCGTACCCTTAATGGTGAACTGCGTGCAACTGGAAATAGTTCGCAGGTCGCCACCCGAGGATTTGACCATGTCACTAAACAAAGTGACGTGCTTACAAGTGCAGTTCGTAGAGCGGGTTTAGCAATTGCCACCTATTTTGGCGTTTCGCAGCTAAAAAATATGGCTGTAAACTTGACCGGTGCAGCTGGACAAATGCAGGCTGCAGATGTTCGTCTGAGAAATTTAACAGATTCATCGGAAGAGTACGCACTGGCTCAACAATTCGTCAGCCAAACGGCATCCAAACAAAGTCAGGATCTCTTAGTTTTAACTCAGTCATATAGTCGGCTTCTTGCCTTGCAAAAAGGCGGCATCATAACTGGTGCTGAATCACGTCTTATAATGTTGGGTATTAACGACGCGGCCGCTGCTCTTGGCGCAACCTCCACTCAAGTTAATCAGGTAATGTATGGCTTATCACAAGCGCTTGCCTCCCCTTTAGTTCGAGCTGAAGAGCTCAACCAAACAGTTGAATCTTTGCCAGGCTTACTGCAAGCGTTGGACAAAGCTGCTGGGTTAGATCCAGGTGGATTTCGTCAAATGGTTAATGACGGGCAGATCACTTCCGATATGCTCAAAACCACACTTATAAAAGCCTTAAATACATATGAAGGTGCCGCAGCTTCCACATACGACAATATTAATTCAAAAATTCAGCGCAACAGAAATGAGTATTTAGAAACAGCAAAAGCGCTTGAAGACCCAATAGATGACATTTTAACTCCTCTTTTAGGAGTTCAAAGTGAAGCCCTTCAGTTTGCGCGAGAAAATGCCCAGGAACTAGCAGTGGCTTTGGAAATAGCAATGGTTGCGGCGGCTGGAGCTGCTACTTCTGCAATTCTGCGTTATGTCATCGCTAAGAATGTAAAAATCAATGCCGAACGAGCTGACCTCGCAGATACGGTGCGGTCTACACAAGCTGATTTGGTTGCAGCCAAAAACTCGCTTGCTAGTGCTCAAGCAGAAAATCGTAAAGCAATAGCTTTAGCAAAAAGCACGGCCACAACTCGCGCGTATACTCAGTCGACAAATCGACTAGCCGCTAGTAAATCCGCGTTAACCGCCGCAACGGCGAGAGCTGCTGCAGCTGAGAAAGCTCATACAGCAGCCATGACAGCATCAGCTGCCCGTGGAGGGATGTTAGCCACTGCTGGTAGAGGCCTGTTCGCTGCGTTTGGAGGATGGCCCGGCATACTCATATCAAGTGCAATTGCCTTGGCAATGTACTCAAGTTCAAGTGCAAAAGCAGAAACCAGCACCGACAAACTGGCCGCATCGATCCGTTCAGTCCAAGAAGCTCGCGGCATGTCATTAGGGGAACTGCAGGCGGACTTAAGCAAAACCAATACTGCCCGTATGCGTCTAGCTACTGAAATTTACAACATGCAGCGCGAACGAGCAGCGCTTGAAAACAAAGTGACTGATGCTGCCGGTCAGGGAACCGGTGATACGACATTTAATAGTTTGATGCGTCAGCTTGACGATTTGAACGAACGCATAGCTGATACACAGGCAAAAAAAGACGCGCTCGATAAAAGTAGTACAGAGAAAGGCGTTATTTTTGAAACCAAAACGAATGAAAGAGACAAGGCCACCATTGACGCAGAAAAAATGCGCCTTGAGCAACTCAATAAGGAAGCTCTCAAACGGGTAGAAAACTACAAAGCTGAACTTGCTCTGCTTGGCGATACTAGCGAGGCGGCACGAGTGCGATATGAAATTGAACATGGCGCACTAAAAGAAGCTGAGGAAGGTACCAAAAACCTGCTGCTCGAAAAAGCAAAAGAACTCGATACCGAAAAACAAATTCAAAAAGTGCATGCTGACGCCGAAGGCTATCTAGAGAATCTTCGTGAACAGGCCAATGTGCACAACATAACTACTGAGCTTGCTCGAGTTCGCTATGAAATCGAGCATGGCAAACTTCAAGGTATTAACGAAGAGCTGGAGCGACGACTATTGAACGAGGCGCGCTTAGCCGATGAAGCGCGCAAAAAGGAAGAAAAAAAACAAGAAAACCAGAAAATCGAGACGCAATTCACATCGATGGTGTCTGCAAATGAAAATGAATTAATGACGCCCGAGCAAAGAATTGCTGCAGAGTATCAAAAGAGACTAGATCTAATTGACCAGTATGGGCAGCTTGAAATTGCTAAAACCCAAGAAATTGAGCGGGCGAAACTTCAGGCAAAGCAGTTGTTCGATAAGCAAACTGAGGAATTGCAGCGTAAGCAGTTGCAAACACAGCTTTATGCTGGACAACAAATATTTGAAGGTATCGCAGGATTAGCCAAAGCTTTCGGTGGAGAGCAATCTGCCGCGTATAAGGCGATGTTTGCTGTCAGCAAAGGATTTGCCATAGCTCAGGGAGTGCTCAATCTTTCAACCGCGATATCTAATGCTTTTGCGCTGCCATTCCCTACTAACTTACCTGCGATGGCCACCGCGGCGTCTGAAGGTGCCCGTCTATTAACAACAATTAAAGGAACCACTTATCAAGGTCAGGCACACGATGGTATATCTCGAGTGCCTGCTGCTAATGAAGGCACATGGATGTTGCGCCGCGATGAAATGGTTCTGAACCCACGTCAGCGTGATAATTTTGAACGCCTAGTTAACCGCGTCGAAGGAATGAACTCTGGTAACTCATCCAGAGCGCAAGTAATCGAATTCCGACCGCAAATTGCTATAGATGCGCGCGGAGCATCTGACGGTATTGAGTCTCGCCTTGAAAACTTAGTGAACGAAATGATGGAACAAATGAAGCAGTCGCTTTATGACGATTTTGCAAGTAATGGTCCACTTTCACAGCGCTTGCGAGGTAACGCTGCTTGAATTTATTTCCAGATATCGAACCCAGTAAATGCGGTTTCACACTTATACCTGCTTCAAAAGCCATCGAATCTCCCTACAACCTAGTTGAGGAAGTTTGGGAGGAGCCAGGTGATAAATGGCACGTCACATTAACCTTTTCATTTTTGACAAAGGCTGAAGGTAGATTGTTGCGCGCCCATCTATTAGCGCTAAGAGGTCAAACCGGTATTACTTTTATAGAAGACACTAGCCATGAAAACCAAGGTTCATGGAGCGGAGCGCCGATTGTCGATGGAGCCGGTCAATACGGAACAACTCTAAATGTTAGAGGGTTTGCCGCTAATGAACTTGTTGCTAAGGCTGGTGATCGTTTTCAGTTGGGTCAACGTCTCCACGAAATCACAGAAGATGTCTATTCCTCTCCATCAGGTCTTGCGACGCTGATATTTCAGCCCGAAGTAATCAAACCTGCTAGTGACGGTGAATCTTTAGTTAGTGATCGCCCTCGTGTTCGGGCGATGCTCAAAGATGCAAGAAATATCCCATCTTTTTCGGGCACTAAATCAGGCTTCCGGAACATTCAAATCCAGTTTCAAGAGGCACTTCGATAATGCGGTTCGATGATCCCACAATTGAAGAGATGATAGCTAACAATGATCCTAAAAGGCTTCGTATTTTTGGCGAGCTCCAGTTTCCATCAGGTTGGGTTCGTGCGCATACAGGCCTTGGAGAACGGACCTACTTGGGAAATGTTTACCAAGGCATTGGTGAGTTGGCCAGCATAGGTAAGTTCAAAGAAAATGGTGGGCGTGGTGCCAATAGCATGGATTTATCTCTTGTTGTTCATGACATGACTTTGTTTGCAGATGTCGTAGACGAAGACCCGAATGGTGGTGACGCTCAACTACATCTTGTTGCTCTCGACGAAAATTTACAAGTAGTCGGTGGTGCACTTCTATTTGACGGTTACATCGCGTCATCTGGTCTGAAGCGAGGCCGCCCCTTCACTATTTCTCTTCGCGCATCAGATTGGTGGGAGCGTTGGAGCCAGCCGGTTCAGAACGCTCGCATGACCGATGAAGCACAGCAATCCATGTATCCCGGAGACCGATTCTTCGACCAAGTCGAGAAGATAGCCAAAGGCATTGATAGCGATGTGCCTGGTCGCTCTGTCGGTGGTGGTAGTGGTCCCGCAAATCCACCTGATTACAGGAAGCAGAAGTAATGCGCGTGAAAGATTGGCCAACTCGATTGATTCAACTCCTGCAGCAGCGTCGCACCATGCCATTTGAGTGGGGTGTGAACGATTGCTGTTTGTTTGCGGCAGATGCTATCGAGGCTGTCACCGGTGAGGACCCTGCACCTGAATTCCGCGACCGCTATTCCACTGAGCTCGGCTCTATGCGTGTGCTCAAGCGTGAGGGTTACGAATCTATTGAAGCAGTGCTTCGCGCCAAGCTCGGTGAGCCAAATCCAAGGCAAGCGCCAGCGCGTGGTGACATCGTCCTGGTCGACTACATGGGAACGCTCACGGTCGGTGTGTATTTCAACTGTGCATGGGTGCTCAGTGAAGATGGGCTGGTTCAAGCACCTGCAAAATGGATCATCCGTACATGGAGCATTAACTGATGCCTCAAGTCATTCCAGCCATAATAGTTGGTATCTCAGCTGGCGTTGCGGTCGGTGGGGCTGCCGCCGTTTGGATAGGTGTTGCGGCGGGAGTTGGAACTTTAGCGCTACAAAATGCCATGAAGCCCGAAATGCCATCGGTCGAGGAGAATGTCGGAGCTGCTCAGAACCTGACTACAGCACCGCTTCAGTCGAGACGTGGCGTCTATGGCGACACGGTCGTCAGTGGCAGCATCGTTGGCTACGCTCGGAAGAAAATCAACGACAAGGACACGCACGTTCTTGCGGTAACACTAGCCGGCCACATCATTGAATCCGCTGAGCTCTACGAAATAAACGGTAAAGAGCCTCATGAGGGTTGCCAGGCGATCATATTTGATGGCACGCAAACGACCGCTTCTCCTGATTTAATCGACCATGTTGAGGACTGGACGGAAGACCATATCGGCTTTGGAGTGGCTTATGCTGTGGTGTATGTGCCAGTCGACCCTGAGAAGATGTCGGGTGGTCTGAATAACGTCACATTTAAGGTCAAAGGCTCCAAGGTCTACGATCCACGCAAGGACACCACTGTGGGTGGCGCGGGTTCGCACCGCTCGAATGACCCAACCACGTGGGAATGGTCAGATAACGTTATCCTGTGTGCTTTTGACTACGTTCGATTCAAAGGGTTTAAGAAGCTCAACCTCGACAAGTTCGACATTGGCCATGTCATCGAGCATGCCACCATCTGTGATGAGCTCGTCGACTACGAAGACTCTGATGGTGTTACGCACCAGGAGAAACGATTCACGGCCAATGGCACTTGGATGTATGACGAGAGCCCGCCAAGTGTGCTGCAGCGCATCCTATCGGCCTGTGGCGGTAAGCCATATCGGCGTGGCGGTAAAATCTATCTGCACACGGCCAGCTATCATGGCATGGCTACGCTCACGCTCACCGAGAACGATGCAGCCGGCGACATTAAAATCATCCCACATCGCGAAATACGTGACCGGGTGAATCTGGTCCGTGCAAGCTTCGTTGACCCTCGCAAAGGGTGGCAACCGACTGATGCACCCGTGGTCAAGAACGCCACCTATCTGCAGAAGGATGGCATGGAGCTCGAGAACGACCTGCAGCTGTCATTCACGACCAGTTCTAGCATGGCGCAGCGGCTGATGAAGTATCACCTCGAGCGCAACCGAGCGGGCATGCGTATTGAGTTTCCAGCGAAGGCAAAGGCGCTGAGTGCATTAGCCGGACGTACGGTTCGCATTCAGTTCCCGGATGACGGTATCGACAAAGAATTCATCGTGGCCGAGTGGGACTTTGACCTCAAGAGCAAAGTGACTCGGTTGATGCTCGAGGAGGAATCCCCGCTGTTGTATTCGGATGACGTCACTCCGAACGTGGGCGATATCACACCCAATACCAGTTTGCCTGACTTCAACGTGCCAGCGCCTCCGGAGAACGTCCAGTTCACTTCTGACTTGGCGGCAACGCATCGACAGGGCTACTTGTCCTGGTCACATCCATTACCGCAGGCGGTGACGCATTACCGCGTTCGCATCAGTCGAGACGGTTCGGTCGTCTCTGAGTTCTCGGTCATTGCCAGTGATATGCCTCGGCAGGACGTCGCTGGATTGGACTCTGGTACCTACACCATAACAGTCGAAGCAAAGAACCGATTTGAGCGGTATTCGGAGCCAGCGCTGATTGAGCTCACGCTCGTTGAGCCGGTGCCTCCAACCGAGTTGGCCGTCACAGTTTCAGACTGGCAAATCCAAGTGCGGCCCATCCTCCCTGGTGTGGGTGTGCGGACCTTGTTCGAGTTCGACATCGTTGTGGGTGATGGCGAAGGTTACACGCCAACAGTGCAAGCCCGCGGCATGAGTCACATCTATTCCGGACTGGACCCAAGCACGCTGCATACTGTGTTCGTACGAACAGTGAATGACTTCGGTCGCTCTGAATGGATCTCCGAAGCGGCGACAACGAGCGCTGCTGGCACACAGGTTGATGGCTTCTTGCAGCCTATACGCGAAGAGCTCGATGCGATTGACACCTTGCTCGGTGGCGCATGGAATCCTACGCAGACGGTTGCTGAGCTGTTTACACAGGTGTTCCGTGACCAAGAGCTGCAGGAGACCGGGCGAGCCACGCTGGTTATCGCACGTAAAGCCGGTAAAGACGTCGAAGGCGCATTGTTCGCTATCGATGCCATTCAGGGGGACGTGTATAACGAGAGTACCGGACTAGCTGCATCATTCGCGCTGGCGCAACAGGCCTCAGCTGATGCTGACGGCAATGCGGAAAGCATCACAGCCATTCTCTCCGGAGTAACCGGTACCAACAACTACGCTGATGCGTTGCTCACGTTGCAGGCTTACTTCACTGAAGGCGGTTTGGGAGCGCGAGCGTTCCTGGGCGTCGACGTGGGTGGCCGAATCACCGGGATCGTGATCAATGACAATGGCGCCACGCAGCAAATCGAGTTTAAAGCGGGCTCGTTCGCGTTCTTGAATAGCTCGAACACGCCAGTCGTTTTTTGGGATGCAAACAAAGGGCGCTATGTATTCGATGGCACACTGGTTTCCGTCGACGCTGAGCTCGGTGGATGGCTGCTAGATGAAACGGCATTGGCAAGCGGTGGCGCTGGTGAGCAACGCGTCATTATCGATAGTAACGGCAACTACGTACGATTCTTCAACGCTGCAGATGAGATGGTGGGCGAGATGTCACCTCAACGCTTCATATTGGGCTCCGTTAATGGCCCATACATGGAGTGGACACCTGCAGGCTTAACAGTCAACGGCGATATCTATTCTCAGAACGGTAGCATGGGTGGCTGGTACATCACGCAAAATATGCTTCGCTCGGCGCAGTCGGGTGCACGAATCGAACTCAACGCTGAGAAGAACCGCATTTCAGTCTTCGACGCGGTGAACGAGAAGGTCGTTATGGGCTACCTCCAAGGACTACCCAAGAACGACGGCTCTGGTAATTGGGAGGCGGGCGTGTACGGCATCTTTATTCGAGCGGGTGACCAGCTGCGCATTGATGGGGATGTGAATTACACCAGCGGTGATTGGCTGGTTGCGAACGATGCCAGCGTCAAGATATTCAATAGCGATTATGAAATCGTTCGTCTCGGTACCAACGATGGCAAGAAAGGCGTATTCATCTTTGATGGCTCTGCTATGGCCAACGTCATTGGTGAGTTCTCATCAGCACGCATCAAGGTTGGTGTAGGTGACAATTCACTTGAGTACATCAATGGTGTTCTGACGGTTAGCGGCACGATTATTGCCGATGATGGAACCATTGCCAACTGGGAGGTATTACCTGGCATGCTGCGAAGTGCCTCCAGTGGCAAACGTATCGAGATAGACGCCAATAACACGCGCATCAATGCTTACGATGTCAGCAACACCAATGTAATGTCTCTAAGTCCTGATGTGATGCGTTTTGGTAATACATCGGGGACCTATATTCAATGGACGCCGGCAACTGGTCTCGAAGTCGTCGGTAAGGTTACGGCCACTGAGGGAAGTTTCAGCAACTGGCGCATTCGTCAGGACTTCATCGAGTCAGTTTCGTACTCGGAAGGCTCAACAAACTATCGTGCAGTGCTCTTCGCAGGCGATGGTACCAATGAACCATATCTTTCGTTCTACGAGCCTGGCAACATCCTGCGCGCTTCGCTCAGTCCAAGTCGACTGTTTGCCGGTGACGTGAATTCAGACTATATCGAGTGGACTCCCGTTGGTGGACTCGTGATACGAGGCGAGGTTCTCGCTGACCGCGGCGTCATTGGTGGTTGGGAAGCGACATCCGACTTGCTGCGTTCAGCCGCTTCAGGCACTCGCGTTCAACTTGATTCGACCAAGAATCGGATCTCGATATTCGATGCGGTCGATGAAAAGGTGGTCATGGGGTACTTGGGAGGGCTGCCCAAGAACGACGGCAGCGGCACCTGGTCATCAACGAACTACGGTTTCTATGTCAGAGCAGGTGACAAGCTTACGATAGATGGCGACGTTAATTACACCGATGGTGACTGGCTCATCGATGGCGATGCTTCTGTCAAAATCCGCAATGGCCAGGGACGTGAAATTATACGACTCGGAACCGTTGCCGGCATCAAAGGTTTGTTCCTATTTGACGGCTCAACTACCGAGGGCACCACTAAGCTTGGTGAGTTCTCAAACCAGCGCATTCAGGTCGGTACCGGAAGCCAGAAATTGACCTATGAAGGCGGTAACTTGTCCATCACAGGTACCGTCAACGCACTCGATGGCAACTTCAATGGAACGCTGACTTCGATTAGTGGCGAACTGGGTGGCTGGCGCTTAAATGATGGCTATATCCAATCGGTGACTTATACCGAAGGGCAAACAAATCCGCGAGCAGTACTCTATTCCGGTGGCGTTGGCGCAACACCGTATCTGACGTTCTACGATATTGGCAATGTCATGCGAGCCTCAATCAGCTCTACACGACTATTTGCTGGTAATTTATCTGGTCAGCACATCGAATGGACACCCCAAAACGGACTCACGGTTCGTGGTCATGTCGAAGCAATATCTGGATCATTCTCTGGCGCTATAGAGGGCGGAACGATTGATATCGGCAATGGTTCATTCGTTGTCGACGTCGACGGTAATATCACGCAACAAAATGGGTACTACCGTACTGCAGAGTCAACCTCCAGTGATGTCCGAGTTCTCATCGATGGCCGCCCATCAAGTCCTTATGCCATTTTTATCGGTGTTGGTGGAGCCTCAGATGCCAACGCAATATTTGCCATCAAGAAAGATGGTACGCGGATCATAGATCCCGATTGGATTCGTGATGTTGTCGGCACAACTTCAGAGTCACAGTTTGCTGCGAGTACTGGAAACAACTCGAACCCAGTGACCGCAACCGTCACTCATGCGTCCGCTGGTAATGCGGTCGATGCGACCGGAACGGTATCAATGAACGTCGTCATGGATGGGGATTATCGTGATTCCAATTATTCTTTGACGGCCATCATCAAGCGTGACGGAACGACAATCGCTTCTCAGACCGTCAACTTCTCTCAGACTTATTTCAATAACGAACCCGGTCTTACGGAAACAGGCTTTCAGGCAGCTATCACCCTAGAGACACGCGATAACGGTGCTGCAGCCGGTAACAGACAATACCAGGTCACTTTCACGCGCACCATTGTTGGAACCATCAAATTGGCCTCAAGTCGCGTGACGGTCAAAACCAACGAAAAATTAGTGTAGGAGTTCACATGGCAGGCTTCACAATTGGAACAGCAGACTTCACGAACGGAAGCAACGTCGTATCGAATGTGACGCTCTCAGATGGCTCACTGGGCTTCTTTGGCATGGGTACCACCATTGCCGTGGGTTCCAACCCGGTCGTTGCTCAGGTTGAGGCGTTGAGCGCTGATACGAGTGCATCCAGTGTCACACTCCGGAAGAATTGGCCGCATGATACGGGCAACTACGCATTTATCGCCTGGAATACCATTGAGGGGCTACAAGGCGCTGTGCAAGCAGCACGTCTATTTGCAGAGCGCTTAGAGACCGCGAACGCTGCAGTAGTGGCGCTATCAAACATGTATCCGGACACAGCAGCTGGAATAGCAGCAACAGACGATGGTGATTACTTCAGTGTTGCCGGCAGTGGTAACACCTTCGCGACGCTTTACCGAAATGAATCAAATGTGGCCGTAGCGAAAGAGTCGCTGCCAAGCGTCGCGGCCATTGTTGCAGCCATCCAAGCAAATTCTGATGCACAGCAGGCTTTAGCGCAGACACAGCAACTACGGAACGAAACCAGCCAGTTCCGTGACGATGTGTCGACCATGAATTCGAATGTGAACACCAAGCATGGTGAAGTGGTCACCAAGCATCAAGAGACATTATCAGCAGCTGATGCAGCCGGACAATCAGCAGGCAGTGCAGGCCAAAGCGCAACGTCTTCAGCTGAGAGTGCTTCATTATCAGCAGAGTGGGCAACAGGTAACGAGCCAGGTGGCGTCGGTACCAAATCTTCGCGCCAGTGGGCTGAGGATGCTCAAGCTGCCGCGGCACCAGTACTATCTGCTCTAGGCGATATTGATGCCGTTCTCGATGCCATCAACGGGGAGGTTATCTAATGGGAACGACCGCTGAAAAACTCGACCGTATCGTTGGTACCAAGGCGCTGTTGCGTGAGCAAATCAACGCCATTCTGACCGAGCGTGGCGATCCACTACTGACGGAAACAGACCCGTTTCGACTCTATCCCCACGTCCTTGACTACACACCGGAAGCGTTATTTCTGCAGGGGGAGCAGGGACTCTGGCTCGATCCATCGGACATAAGCACAATGTACCAGGATGCAGCAGGAAGCACTCCAGTCACAGAGCCTGGACAGCCAGTCGGTTTGATACTGGATAAGTCGCGATCGATGAAGCTGGGGCCGGAAAAGGTTACTTCCGTTCAACTTGCTTCTCCAAGTATTTCTAATTTTGGCGGGAGTTCTGGTTCATACGATTCGGTGAATCACATAATGTCTAATACCGCTGTCGGAACTGATCCGGGATATCCGCGTTTCCGATTCAATTTCGGACTAGAACCGGGAAAAAGATACTTGGTTCAAGGACAACTTAGTGGTGATTTAACGGGGCTATACGGATTCATTCCCGTTCGAATGAATGTGGGAGGCTCTGCAAATAACATCGGTTATGATCCGCAAACTGGATTAATGAGCGGACTCCAAGTTGCAGGAGATCCAGTTATAGAGTTTTTGCTGAACGGAGAACAACTCTCAAATATTAAAATTGAGAGCCTCTCTATCAAAGAGATTTTTGGAAACCATGCCCACCAAGCTACTAGCGCTTCTAGACCAATCTTCGGACGAGAACCGATTACTGGCAAACATAACCTCCTGCAACATACAGAGAACTTTGGTAACGAAGTTTGGGTCAAGCAACTAGATGGTCTCGGTTCGCTGCCGATTGTGACTGACAATTATGGAATCGCACCAGACGGCTCGCAAACGGCGGCTCGGCTTCAATGTAATTTAAATGGTGGAACATTGAGTGCCGATCGTTCTTATCTTTTGCAGACAACGAACATTGCCGGTGAAAAAAGTATAAAGCTGCATGCACGTTTAAATGATGGGCAGCCTAGTACAACAATCGTATTTAGCATTGATGCTGGAGAAACAGTCCAGCTGACGAGTGAGGAGTGGGTAGAGTTAGAGTTAACCAAAAGCTCATCAACGGGACAACTGCGAGTCGGAATAATTGGCAGCTCGTCGTCGAATGAATGTGACATTTTGATTTGGCATCCTCAAATGAATAAGGGGAGCCAAACTCTGTCATATCAACGAGTGAATTCTAAATTCGATGTTGTCGAAGAGGACATCCCAGATGCTTATTATCTGTATTTTGACGGTATCGATGATTACCTAACAACCCCCGCAATTGACTTTTCTTCGACAGATGAAATTAACGTGTTCAGTGGGGCAAACAAGAATACCAGTGGCTTTGCAATTATCTGGGAACTGACCACCGATGGAGTGAACACTGATGGCTCTTACACTCATGGCGTCGATGCCAACCAGGGTAATTATATTGTCGCAACTCGCGGCACGGTGCGCGAAGTGTTGAATACAGATCCGAATTATCCAAGTCCAGATAAAAGAGTCTTTACAAGCTTCGCTAAAATATCTACCCAGACAGCTGTGATTCGTATAAACGGGTTGGAATTAGAAAGTAGCTCAGATCCGCAAGGGTCAGGTAATTACGCAAACGCAACCTCATATATCGGCAGTCGAGGCCTCCTGAATAACAGATTCAATGGGGAGGTATACAGTCTCGCAGTCCGAGGAAAGCTCAGCTCTCAAGCAGAACTCGAACGCACAGAAAAATACGTCGCAGCCAAAACAGGAGTAACCCTCGCATGATAGTCACTTACATAATCACCAGTGAGCAAAAAGCAGAGTTCGAAACCTGTTTGGCCGAATGCGAAATATCAGGACTTGAGGGAATGTTCTCGACGCCGTTGTCTGCTGATGGCCAAGAGCCAGCTACGCATTTCATCAGCTCCGGAGAGTTATCCCAGGAGCAAGTTGATTGGCTAGACGTAACGCTTGAGCCAGATGAGTTCCACAAGCGACTTGATGTAGGCCCGCGGCAGATGATGGATGAGTTAGCGCTCCAGCTGGTTCAGCTATCTCAAATCGATGAATTTAGTGCATAATTTTGATGCTCGGTCTGCTTTATCCCAAGTATGCATCCAAACAAACTCTAATTTCTTGATGTTGTCCCAATTTTTTATGTAATCCTCGACTTTAGAATCTAGATTATCAGGCGCGGAAGAAATATGAATTTGACGTACACGGAGTTTGAGTAATTTGATCAGTCGGATATTGTCTTCAACGAACGTATGAAGGCCGCGCACTTCGTTGTAAAACTCTTCACCGATTGTCCTTGCCGTCGAGAACAACGGTTCGATGCGTTTGAGAGTTGATTGAAGTTTGTACGAAAGCCTGTCGACGATCATTATCAATTCAAGTTCAACTGGTGATTTTCCCTCAGTTCGCTCCTGCAACGACTTTACAATTGCATTCGGAGAGTTTTCCTTTTCAAGCTCCATTAGCCTAAATTTTAAGTCCTCAAGACGACTAAACAGATTTGCTGCTTGTAGAGCCTTAAACTTAGAAACCTCCTGATGTCGCCAATTAAAAAGTGCGTATACAGCCACTATGGCCAACATCAACGAAGCGAGTCCTTGCACGGCCCCTACAAGATTGCCTTCGACATCCCTGAACATCATTGCGCCTAAGCCACCAAAAGCGGCTATTGCGATAACAGCTAGCAGGTTTCCTTTCCATGTCTCAGGCCATTTCATATCAATCATCCAGTTTGAAGTCAGAGTATCCCAGCAAGACTAGCAGACGTTCCCGCTCACCGGAATCGTTTGATAGCTACTCGCCCCACTGGAGCTCACCATTGAGCACTGCATGAGAAACGAGTTCCCGGAGCACGCCAATCTCACTTAAGCCGGCTGAATGGGATATTAGACCGTCTATCCCGCAAGCACCGTCATTTGTCATATAGCTGTAATCGTAAATCATGGTCTATACCTCCTTACTAAGGCTTACTGAATTATTTGATCGAACCAGTGAGCGAAATCTATCTAATCAGCTAGGAAATGTAACTATGAGCAGAGCAGCAAAAAAAGTCCCAGTGACGCAAATTTTAAAATCCACCCAGTCAATGTTGGAGCACTCTAATAGAGTTTTATCCCATCTGAAGGAACACTTGAACATGAGTGAAATGGTCGCGTTCTCTGACTTCGATTCTGACATGAATATACATGTTCAGGTCTGTGGATATAAATTTGTTTTTAGATTTACCCCAGGGATTACAGAGACTGGATTAGGTATGGTTAGGTCGTACCTGTATGGGCGTTGGAACATTTATTATATTCAAAACCTCCAGAAGCAAACGGAAATTGGACCTATTGGCGCACTATTCTCTGATCCTGCTAATGAAAAAATGGCGGCTACATTCCCCGACCTAAACGAAAATGAGTTTTTCGCAGAACAGAAGATAGTGGACGGAATGGATAGTGACCCAAGTAAGCACGAAGAGCTGCTGTCTTGCTTGGTTAGTTGGGCCTACAGAAATCTGGAGGGCGAGTCATTTGAGCTTTCTTACAGTCAATATACATCCTAATCTATAAGCAACTTGTATGCTTAACCGGGCGCAGCTTGAAAGTTACAAGCTAGCCGCCCGATTAGTATCGATATCACTGGAACGCATACCAGTATAGGTTCCTCTATCTCATCATGTGAAACGCGAATATTCGGATATTCGATATTGCTCTCAACCGCACTTAAACAGCTTTAAAAAGAGCCTTAAAGCATAGTTTTAAAGTTCGATAGATGCCCTTTTTTGTCTCAATTTATTTGGTGTGTTGTCGCAAAATCGCGACGCGCTACAGATGTAGCGAGGGGCTTTGATGAGAACCCTTCGGTTCGACAAAACGGCAGGATAGCCGTTTTGCACAGCGCACAGCGCTGCCCGGAGGGCGAAGGCCATGGATGGCCTGAGTGAATCCCCTCCAAAACCACCCACCGCCCCAAACCCCACATTGAACGCGAATGCTATCCAGCGCGTACTGACCTCGTTATAGTGAGAAAAATTCTAACGAGGACATGCTATGAAACCTTTCATTGTTGCGTTAACAGTTACCGCACTTGCGGGTATCAGCACTGTGGTTAGTGCTGCTGATCGTATTACGGGTCATCACTTTGCGACGCGCTCCGAAGCCATGGCACCCAATGCAATGGCAGCAACCAGTCAGCCGCTTGCCACTCAGGTTGCCTTGGACATTATGCAGCAAGGCGGCAATGCCATTGATGCAGCCATTGCAGCGAATGCTGTGCTCGGGCTAGTTGAACCCACTGGGAATGGTATTGGCGGCGATTTGTTTGCCATTGTGTGGGATGCAGAAACCGAACAGCTATATGGACTCAATGCCTCGGGACGTTCACCCAAGAGCCTCACACTACAGTATTTTCAACAGCAAGGCCTCAGCAAAATTCCAGCACGTGGCGTGCTGCCATTGTCCGTTCCGGGTACCGTCGATGGTTGGTTTGAATTGCATGACAAGTTTGGGGCGCTGCCCATGGAACAAGTTTTGGCTCCAGCTATTGAGTATGCAAGACAGGGCTTTCCGGTTACCGAGGTCATTGCGTATTACTTTGCTCGCAATGCCGACGTAATCGGCGACCAGCCCGGGTTCGCAGAAGTCTTTCTTAAGGACGGTGAGCCACCACAAAAAGGTAAACGCTTCCGTAACCCTGATCTTGCCAACACCTACGAACTTATTGCTGAGCAAGGTCGCGATGTTTTCTATAAAGGTGAAATTGCAAAAACGATTGGAGAGTTTGTGAAAGCCCATGGCGGCTTTTTAAGTTACGACGACCTCGCCGAACATACGTCGACGTGGGTCGACCCCGTGTCGACGAATTATCGCGGTTACGATTTGTGGGAACTGCCACCTAATACGCAAGGGATTGCCGCACAACAAATCCTCAATATCCTCGAGAACTATGACCTTGCGGATATGGGCTTCGATAGTGCTACGTATATCCATCATTTTGTCGAAGCCAAAAAGCTGGCGTTTGAAGACCGCGCCAAGTACTACGCGGATCCTGAATTCAGTGCTGCCCCAGTTACCGGACTTCTCGACAAGGACTACGCCAAAGAACGAGCAAAATTAATCGATCCAAATCGAGCTGGCCGTGCGTATGAACCAGGTAACCCGCCAACTGAGGGCGATACCATTTACCTCACCACGGCGGATCAACAAGGCAATATGGTGTCTTTGATTCAGAGTAATTATCGTGGCATGGGCTCAGGTATTACTCCAACTGGCTTGGGATTTGTGATTCAAAATCGTGGTGAGTTGTTTGCCTTAGAAGAAGGACATGCCAATGTCTTTGCACCCGGTAAGCGTCCGTTCCACACCATTATTCCAGCGTTTGTAACCAAAGATGGACAACCGCTCATGAGTTATGGAGTGATGGGAGGCGCGACGCAGCCACAAATGCATGCGCAGATTCTCATCAACATGATTGATTTTGGAATGAATCTGCAGGAGGCAGGCGATGCGCCTCGTATTCTGCATACTGGGTCCAGTCAACCCACCGGCGAAATCATGACTGATGGCGGTGTGCTGAGTCTTGAGAATGGTTTTTCGGCGGCAACGCGTCGCGAATTGATCAAGATGGGGCACACATTACAAGAAGCTGTGGGCCCTTATGGCGGTTATCAAGCCATTTGGCGTAACCATGAAGAAGCTGTTTATTACGGCGCTTCAGAGAGTCGCAAAGACGGTCACGCGGCTGGATTCTAATACGGAGGTCATACGTGCGTTGGTGGATTATTGTCGTGCTTGCTGTTGCTGTGCTGGTCACAGCATGCAGCGCTATGAATAGCCCAGGTCGGTTTGCTGATCGCAATCCGTATCTGGAACCGAAAGACACCAACGCCATCGATTTTTTCAAGATGCGCTGGTTTGGCGATGAAGTTTGGGCCGATCAGCAAGCTGAGCTAGCCGAGCAGCCTGATTTAGTGCCGCAACAAGCGGTAGATTTAACGCTGTTGCAATCGCCGACCACGACTCCACAGATCACTTGGCTCGGACATGCCACGTTTTTACTGCAACATAATGGCGTCAATGTACTTACTGACCCCATTTTGACAGACCGTGCTTCGCCTTTCCGTTTTGCCGGGCCCGAACGCTTACAACCGGCACCTCTGGAGGTCGCAGAGCTCCCGCCTATCGACTTGGTGATTATCAGCCACAATCATTACGACCATCTTGACACTGCAACCATTACCGCACTCGGTCCCGATGTCACCTATTTAGTCCCTTTAGGTTTAACCGAATGGTTTACTGACCTCGGCATCCCCACTGAGAATGTTCATGCGTTTGATTGGTGGCAAGCACAACAATTCGATTCGGTTACGGCCACAGCCACACCCAGCCAGCATTGGTCTGCGCGCAGCCTATGGGACAAAAACGATAGCCTCTGGGTCAGCTGGCATCTCACCATTGACGACTGGCAAGTATGGTTTGCCGGCGATACCGGTTATAACGAAGTCCAGTTCAAAGAAATTGGCAGCAAATTCCCCGATATCGATGATGCGCTGGTGCCAATCGGCGCCTATTTGCCGCGTTGGTTTATGCAGCCGCAACATATTAACCCCGCGGAAGCGGTGTTGATGCACAATGATATTGGTGCTGCGCGCTCCTATGCGATGCATTGGGGTACATATCAGCTCGCTGCTGAAGGGTTGGCACAAACTAAACGAGACTTATCTGATGCTCGCCAGACCTATCAAGCAAGCGAGGACACGCTGCGGTTACTTGCCATCGGTGAAACAGTCACAGTCACACCCTAAACATCATGGGTAAATGAATGGCGATTTCACGATGCCAATTTCACGTCAGCTAAGGTAAGCTGATCACATGTACAATTACTACTATTGAGGTCTTCATGGAGCTCGTTCTCACCGCATTTATCGCAAGTGCTATAACCGGCGGCTGCACCGCTGTAGGTGCATTACCGGTTCTGTTTGGTCGAAAACCCTCCGAGACCTTTAACGACACTCTACTCGGCTTTGCCGCCGGCGTTATGCTTGCTGCGTCGTTCTTTTCGTTAATTATTCCATCGCTCGATATTTCTACCGAAATGTACGGGCCTGGGCCTCTTCCGGCCACCATTGCAGTGGTCGGCATTTTACTCGGCGCACTGGCAATTGCTCTGGCGGATCGTTTGATTCCGCATCAACATTTTATTACCGGTCAGGAAGGTCCCGACCCGCAAAAAGTAGCTGGTGTTTGGCTCTTTGTGCTGGCGATTGCGATTCACAACTTCCCTGAAGGCTTAGCGGTCGGTGTCGCTTACGGTAGTGGGCAAGAAGATACCGCCTATGCATTGGCAGTCGGCATTGGCTTGCAAAACTTGCCGGAGGGACTTGCCGTGGCGGTGGGGCTAATGAGTGTAGGCTACGATCGGGTAGAAGCATTCCTTGTCGCCGCGTTAACCGGACTCATAGAGCCGATTGGTGGTGTCTTTGGTGGCTTTTTCGTCAACATTTCACAAGTATTACTGCCGTGGGGACTGGTCTTTGCGGCCGGTGCGATGTTGTTTGTCATTAGTCATGAAATTATCCCAGAAACCCATCGCCGAGGGCATCATAGACGTGCAACAGCGGGTTTAATGGTAGGGCTGGTAGTGATGTTATTCCTCGACGTGTGGCTGGCGGTATGAAGCGGGCATTATTAGTAGGCTACGGTGATATTGCGCAGCGTACAGCGCGTCTGCTCATCGAATCTGGCTGGCAGGTCACAGGTATTTGCCGGCATCCCGATAAAAAACCAACCATGCCCGGCATTCAAGTACTCGCAGCAGACGCAGGCAACGAAGCTGACTTGCGCCGGCTTGGACTCGCTCAGTTTGATGCGATTGTCATTACGTTGACACCATCAGGATATGACCGTGAGGGCTACCACCACGGCTACGTGATCCCCTGCCGACACATTCAAATGATTTTAGCCAGCGAACCGCAACAGGAATCTGGACCACCGCGCATTATCTATATCTCCAGCACTGGCGTTTATGCTGAGCGTAACGGTGAATGGATTACTGAAGAAATGCCAACGCTGCCAGACACCGATAGTGGTGAGATGTTGTTACAGGCAGAGCAAGTAATTCAAAGTGCGGCAGCTAGCGTAAGTATCTTGCGTTGTTCAGGTATCTACGGCCCCGGTCGAATTTATCTACAGCGCCAAATCAGCTCCGGTGAGGCTGTGATTAATCCCGTTTATAACAACCGTATTCATGCAGATGATGTCGCCGGATTTATTCATTATTTATTGCTACACCCTGAACATCAGGAACCGGTTTATCTTGTCAGTGATGATGAGCCTGTGTGGCAAGAAACGTTGTATTTAAGGTATGCCGAACAGCTAGGCGTCGATGGGAGTACACTCAAACGAAGCGATACAGTCGGCCCACGCGGCAACAAACGCATCAATAATGCCTTAATGCGCAGCACCGGCTACGCGCTGCGATACCCGAACACACTGGTGAACAGTGAACAGTAAATAGGGAACAGAAAAGCCCAAACAGCGCTCTTCTATTCACTGTTCACTATTCACTGGTCCTCCAGGTAATCCAGGATTCCGTTGGCGGCGGCGCGACCCTCCGCGATGGCAGTAACCACCAAGTCGGCACCCCGCACCATATCTCCCCCAGCAAAAATTTTCGGGTTCGAGGTTTGCATCGCATAATCCGTATCGCCAGTGGCAATAACCGTGCCCCAATCACTGAGTTTCACGTCATGTTCAGAGAGCCAACGCGGCGGATTCGGTTGATAACCAAAGGCAATCACCACAGCATCTGCAGGCAACACAAACTCAGAGCCTGCAACTGGTTCTGGACGACGCCGTCCTTGGTCATCCGCTGGACCTAATTCCGTACGGATCATGCGCACGCCACTCACGCGGCCTTGCTCATCACTCTCGATAGCCAGTGGTTGCACATTAAACTCAAACCTAACGCCTTCCTCACGCGCATTCTGAACCTCTCGCCGAGAGCCCGGCATATTGTGTTCATCGCGCCGATACGCACACGTCACTGACGTGGATTGCTGCCGAATGGCGGTCCGCACGCAATCCATCGCAGTATCACCACCACCGAGCACCACCACTTGCTGCTGCCCCAAGTCAATCAACGGATAGCCCGGCACATCACAATCGAGTAGACGTTGTGTGTTCCCAATCAAATAGGGCAATGCATGATGCACACCATCCAGTTCCAAACCTGCCAATTTACCATCGAGAGCCTTATAGGTTCCCAAGGCAAGAAAAACTGCATCATACTCACTCAGCAGTTGGTTCATTTCGATGTCAGTTCCCACCTCAATACCAAGTTGAAACTCGATACCCATATCCGTGAAGATCTCGCGGCGTAGTGTCATTACGGATTTATCTAATTTAAATGGCGGAATACCAAAGGTCAGTAGACCACCAATTTCTGGGTAACGGTCAAACACTACCGGTGTAACGCCATTCCGAACCAGCACATCTGCGCAGGCCAAACCTGCGGGACCAGCACCTACCACGGCAACCCGTTTACCGGTCGCAACAACACCCGACATATCCGGGCGCCAGCCCTGCGCAAATGCCGTGTCATTGATGTATTTTTCAATACTGCCAATGGTCACAGCACCAAACTCATCGTTGAGTGTACAAGCGCCCTCACAGAGTCGATCCTGCGGACACACGCGTCCGCACACCTCAGGCAAACTATTGGTTTTATGACTCAGCTCGGCGGCTTCAAAAATTCGCCCTTGCTGAGCTAACTCGAGCCATTGTGGAATGTAGTTATGGACGGGACATTTCCACTCACAGTATGGATTACCGCAGTCTAGACAGCGATCGGCTTGCCCAGCAGCCTGATGCTCTGCCATAGGTTCGTAGATTTCGACAAATTCAATTTGTCGCTCACGCAATTGCTTCTTCGGTGGGTCTATCCGCTGCACATCGAGGAATTGATAAATGTTTTTGTTCATTACATCACCTCCACCCGTAATTCAGCGGTGGACCGCGCACGATGCCCCAATAACTCCGCAACATCGGTCTGTTTGGGTTTCACCATCCAAAACTGTTGCGCCGACTCGGCAAAGTTCTTCAATAGCGCGTGACCATGGTCACTGCCGGTCGCTTCAACGTGTTCATGCAACAGCCCGCGCAAATGCTCTTGTAGGATAGGGGTATCCACCGCGCGAGCTTCGACGAGTTCGGGATTCAGGCGCTCACGAAACTTGCCATCCGTATCAAGCACATACGCAAAACCGCCTGTCATGCCTGCACCGAAATTGATTCCAGTCGGACCTAGCACCACGACGATACCGCCCGTCATGTACTCGCAGCCATGATCGCCAATACCCTCCACCACTGCTGTCGCACCAGAGTTCCGCACCGCAAACCGCTCACCAGCGCGCCCTGCAGCGAATAACTTGCCGCCAGTGGCGCCATATAAGCAGGTATTACCCATAATGACTGCTGCCGCCGCGTTATAACGACGCTCGGCAGGTGGAATTAGCGTGATCCGTCCGCCAGCCATACCTTTGCCGACATAATCATTAGCATCGCCAATGACTTTAAGTCGCAAGCCACCTGCATTCCACGCACCTAAGCTTTGCCCTGCTGTACCGGTGAATTCCAGCGTAATAGGCGCACCTGCCATGCCTTGATTGCCATGCTGCTGGGCAATCACACCACTCACAGCAGCACCCACGCTGCGGTCAAAATTTCGAATCGAGAATTGCCATTGACCACCGCGCCGTGAACGAATTGCCTCGGCCGTCGCTCCCAGTAGCTGCTGATTCAACTCACCTTGATCATGTGGCGGATTTCGCTCAGTACAAAATTTCGGGAGAGTACTCTCGCAACCTGCAGCGTTCAACACTCGACTCAGATCGACCTGTTGCTGTTGCTGGGTTGCGCCAGCGACTCGTTCGAGCAAATCGACACGACCAATCAAGTCGGTTAATTGGTTCACACCCAACTTCGCGAGCCATGCTCTGACTTCTTCAGCAACAAACCGGAAGTAGTTTTCGACGCGCTCCGGCAGACCGGTGAAATGCTCGCGCCGCAGGGTCTCATCTTGCGTCGCAACTCCCGTTGCACAGTTGTTCAAATGACAAATGCGCAGGTATTTGCAACCCAACGCAATCATCGGCGCGGTGCCAAATCCGAAGCTTTCCGCACCTAAAATCGCACCTTTAATGACATCCAAGCCGGTCTTCAGTCCGCCATCGACCTGCAATCGAACTTTGTGCCGCAAGCCATTACTGACCAGTGCCTCATGTACTTCAGCCAACCCTAGTTCCCAAGGGCTGCCAGCATGTTTCACTGAGGTGAGTGGACTCGCGCCGGTGCCGCCATCGTAGCCCGCCACCGTAATGAGATCGGCATAGGCTTTGGCGACACCTGTTGCGATAGTGCCGATGCCGGGCGACGAAACCAATTTGACCGACACTAGCGCATTCGGATTCACTTGCTTTAAATCGAAGATCAACTGTGCGAGATCTTCAATCGAATAGATATCATGATGTGGCGGCGGTGAGATTAAAGTCGTCCCCGCAACGGAGTAACGCAAGCGTGCAATCTCTGCCGTCACTTTTTCGCCCGGCAGCTGACCGCCTTCACCGGGTTTGGCTCCCTGCGCCACTTTGATCTGTAGTACATCTGCATTCACCAAGTAGTGCGGCGTTACGCCGAACCGCCCCGAGGCAATTTGTTTAATGCGAGAATTTTTTGCAGTTCCGAATCGCCGTGGATCTTCCCCACCCTCGCCGGAGTTTGAATGCCCACCAATATTATTCATGGCTTCTGCAAGTGCCTCATGCGCCTCAGGGCTCAATGCACCTATCGACATGGCTGCGGTATCAAAGCGCTGATAAAGCTCGCTTGCGGGCTCAACAGCGTCAATATTGATGGCCGTTGCACTCGATATCGGCTTGACGAGATCTCGCAGAAAGGCAATGGGCCGTTCGTTCACCTGCTTGGCAAAGAGTTGATACGCTTGCGGATCATTCGTAATCACGGCTTTCTGGAGCGTCGTCACCACATCAGGGTTATAGGCATGATACTCACCCCCATGCACATACTTCAGATGACCGCCCTGGCTTAAGCTTTTACGTTGTAACCATGCATCTCTCGCCAGTCGCTGTAATTGTTGCTGAATATCCATAAAGCCAGCACCATCGACGCGCGCTGGGGCATGACTGAAACACCGCTCGCGGACTTCAGGCGCTAACCCGACCACCTCGAATAAGCACGCGCCACGGTAACTAGCAACGGTCGCAATGCCCATCTTCGACATGATTTTCAGCAAACCCTTGTTGATGCCCGCTCGGTACCGCACTAATGCATCGCGGGCAGGCCCTTCCACATCCCCTCGTTCGACCAATTGCTCAATCGACTCGTACGCCAAGAAGGGATACACCGCAGTTGCTCCCAGTCCAATTAACACTGCCATTTGGTGAGAGTCGCGCACCGATGCGGTTTCAATGACCAAATTGGAGTCACAGCGCAACTGCGCTCGGACCAGTGCTTGCTGCACAGCGCCAACTGCCAGCGGCGCTGGAATGACCAAGTGACCTTTGGCAATATCTCGATCCGAAAGAATAATCACGACCGCTTGTTCGTCACGCACAGCAGCAACCGCCGCTTGGCACAACCGAATGAGCGCTTGTTCTAGATTATCCTGCTCGGGCTCAAAACACAGGGAGAATTTGACTGCTTTATAATGCTCTTCGGGTAACTCCCGCAGTTGCTGCAGGTCGGTATACATCAATACCGGAGATTCAATAACCACGCGTTCGGCGTACCCCGAGGTCTCATTAAAGACATTTTGCTCGCGGCCAATACAGGTAGCCAGTGACATGACATGACGCTCACGGATGGGGTCGATGGGTGGATTAGTCACTTGGGCAAATTGTTGGCGGAAATAATCGTACAGCTGCCGTGGCTGGCGGCTCAACACGGCAATCGGCGTATCATCGCCCATAGAGCCAGTCGCCTCATGACCATCATTAGCCAACACACCCAGCACCTGTTGTATTTCTTCATGGGAATACAGGAAAAGTTTGTGGAATATCGTCATCTGCTCGTCATCAAACAGACGCTCACCAATTTTTTCACCACTTAACTCGGCGAACGGTGTAAGTTTGCGAACATGCTTGTTAAGCCAGTCGCGATAGGGATGCCGGCTTTGTAACTCGTAGTCAATTTCTTCACTGTGCCAAACTTTGCCCGTGTAAGTATCCACCGCCAACATCTGTCCGGGTCCAAGCCGTCCCTTCTCGATGACATCCGCTTCAGCGTAATCCCAAATACCAACCTCGGAAGCCACCGTTAGAATATCGTCCTTAGTTCGAATATAACGCGCCGGACGTAAACCATTGCGGTCCAAACTGCAGGCCACATGGCGACCATTGCTCATGACAATTCCAGCTGGCCCATCCCAGGGCTCCATATGCATCGAGTTAAACTCATAAAATGCACGCAGCGCATCATCCATAGTTGGATCGCCCTGCCACGCCGGCGGAATCAACAACCGCAATGCGCGGAATAAATCCATCCCACCAGCGAGCATCAGCTCTAGCATATTATCGAGTGCAGACGAGTCCGAACCGGAATCATTAATGAAGGGCGCTGCTTGTTGTAAATCGGGAAGTAGCGGCGAGTGAAACTTATATTGTCGCGCTTGTGCCCATTGGCGATTTCCACGAATCGCGTTGATTTCGCCATTGTGCGCAAGAAAACGAAAGGGCTGCGCGAGCGGCCAACGAGGCTGGGTGTTGGTGGAAAAGCGTTGGTGAAAAACACAAATCGATGTGGTGAGCTCAGAATTGGCCAGATCAAGAAAGAAATTCGCAAGATCAGCTGCCAGCATCAAGCCTTTATAGACAATCACTAAGCAACTCAATGAACACACATAAAAGTCTTCGTGGACGCTGAGTTTCTCCTCAGCTCGACGACGTGCAATATACAGTCGACGTTCCAAATCCTTTTTACGCCAACCCGGTGGCGCACTGACAATGACTTGCTCAATACGCGGGCAGGTTGAACGTGCGAGTGGACCGAGCACTTCAGGAGCCGTTGGCACGACGCGCCAACCTTCAATACTAAGTGTTTCTCGAGCGAGTTCGGATTCGATGACAGCACGTTCTCGCCGAGCTTTTTCCTCATCGAGACTGAGGAACATCATACCCACCGCAAACTTCTTACTCAGATGCCACTGCTGTTGCTCTGCGTAGCTACGGAAAAAGGATTCTGGCAGTTTCAGCAATAATCCACAGCCATCACCAGTCTTGCCGTCGGCATTGATTCCGCCACGGTGCTGCATATTCGCAAGCCCAGTAATAGCTCGCTGAATCAAATCATGACTAGCATGACCCTGAATTTGAGTGATGAGGCCGAATCCGCAATTATCACGAACATCAGCATGGTGGTACAAACTCATGCGCGAATCCCCTCAGCAACGAAATGAAACAACGTGATGGAACAACGTAGTGGAAAAACGTCGGACTCTTCACCTTAGATAAGGCATGCGGGGGATGCAAATATAACCAAAATACTGACAGTGAATGTGAACAGTGAATAGGGAAAGGTGAACAGCAAAGCTAAAACAATGCGTACATTTCTAATGTTTTCTATTTACGGTTCACAGTTCACTATTTACCAAAAGCCAGCATCCGATCGAGGGGGAGTCGGGCGCGTTCGCCCATGGTTGGGTCCACATGAATCTCATGCGCGGCACCGCCACTTTCTAATGCTTCAGCAATAGCGACGAGGCCGTTCATAGCCATCCATGGGCAATGTGCACAGCTGCGACAAGTTGCGCCGTTGCCGGCAGTCGGTGCTTCAATAAAGTGCTTGTTCGGTGACAATTGCTGCATTTTGTAAAAAATGCCACGGTCGGTTGCCACTATGAATGTTGAATTCGGGAGCGTTTGACTAGCTTTCAATAACTGTGAGGTAGAACCAACCGCATCGGCTAGATCAACAATAGCTGCAGGTGATTCCGGGTGCACCAAAACAGCAGCTTCTGGGTAGACGCGTTTTAAATCTTCAAGCGCTTTGGTTTTGAACTCATCATGAACAATACAAGCACCCTGCCACATAATCATGTCAGCGCCCGTTTGTTTGGCGATGTAGTTACCCAAATGCTTGTCTGGGCCCCACAAAATCTTCTCGCCTTGCGCATCCAAATGATCAACTAAATCGAGCGCAATAGACGATGTCACCACCCAGTCTGCGCGCGCCTTCACCGCAGCAGACGTATTGGCATAGACCACAACGGTTCGGTCAGGATGCTGGTCACAGAATGCTGAAAACTCATCAATCGGACAGCCTAAATCTAACGAACAAGTCGCTTCCAATGTCGGCATCAACACCCGTTTGTTTGGAGTTAGTATTTTTGCGGTCTCGCCCATGAACTTCACGCCAGCCACAATCAGCGTTTCCGCTTCATGATTCGCACCGAAACGAGCCATTTCTAGGGAGTCAGCCACGCAACCACCAGTTTCTTCGGCCAGCGCTTGGATTTCTGGATCGGTATAGTAATGCGCCACCAGAACTGCATTCTTGGCTTTCAGCAAATCACGGATTCTGGCTTTGTACTCGTCCTTTTGCTCAGCACTCAATGGCTTGGGCTTAGGCGGGAAAGCATAATCAAGAGAGTCAATCACACGGGCGTGGATTTCAGCGGTACTGGTCATGGCGATACTACGGTCTGGTTCACGTCTGGGTAGTATATCAAAATCAGTAAAATGTGAATAGCGAACAGTGAACTGAAAACACGAAAGTCGACCGGTACTTGCACTCACGGGGGGGGGTAATCTTTGCTATTAACTGTTTACTGTTAACTATTTACGGGGGAGTGGTGGGTCGTGCAGGATTCGAACCTGCGACCAATTGATTAAAAGTCAACTGCTCTACCAACTGAGCTAACGACCCACTGGGGATAAAAGTGTTCTCTTCTCACTGTTTACTATTTACTGTTCACAGTGTTTGATTGGTGGGTCGTGCAGGATTCGAACCTGCGACCAATTGATTAAAAGTCAACTGCTCTACCAACTGAGCTAACGACCCAACCTGTACCGCCACCTTGCTTTTATTTCATACCGTTTGGCATGAACAAGGTTGCATTGCAACGGCGGCATAGTTTACTGAAAATGCTGCTCGTTGCAACTGCAAATTACCTAAATCGGGTCTGTTTGCTCAATTTACGAACGTTCGCCCGAAAATAACACAGGATGTTTACAACTCAGCTAAGCGCTTGCGTGCTAATCCTGCTTCGGTGCTATCCGCATATTCATTGATGACTTGCTGATAATAATTACGCGCAGACTGATTTTGACCTTGCTCTTGAGCAATTATGCCCAACTTCAAGACGCAATCGCCGCGTTTATTACTATCGGGGAATGACTCTACCACAGTCGCAAATTCCTTTTTCGCTTCATCAAATTTGCCATCAGCAAATAAGAGTTGGCCAAGCCAGTAATGTGCGTTGGCAGCGTAAGTCGAACTTGGGAAACGTTCGAGGAAGCTGCGAAATGCCGGAATGGCAGCATCGTATCGTTTATCTTCGAGTACTAATCGAATGGCTTGGTCATAGGCATCGTTTTCACTCAAATCCGCAGAGTAATTCGATACCGCAGATTCGCCTGCCATCGGATCTAGTGTAGAAACGGCGGTATTGGTTGCCGGAGCAGGTGCCGCTAAACGACGATCAATCTCTTGGTAAATTTCGCGCTGACGCTGCAAAATTTGTTCCAGTTGATAGGCGTGTTCTTCGGTTTTACCGCGCAATTCAGCGACTTCATTTTGTAACGTCGACATCTGGTCGAGTAAGGCCATTTGCGCCTTATTTCGAGCGTCCATGACGCGTTCCAGCTGTGCCAGACGTTCTTCAATTGAGCCACTGCCAAGCTTCTGAACCGGCGCTTGCGCGAACGCAGCGCCGGATGCCAGAAGTGCCAGTGCGATGAGAGTCTTTTGCATTGGCCCTACCAAGTTTTATTAGTAAACCAAAACGCCGCGACGGTTCTTCGCGTAAGCGTCTGGGTTAGACGCACGAATCATTGGTTTTTCTTCACCAAATGAGACAGTGCTGATTTGATTCGAGCTGACGCCTAAGTTTTGCAAGTACTGCGCGACTGCTTTAGCACGACGCTCGCCTAGCGCGATGTTGTACTCAGGTGTTCCACGCTCGTCACAATGTCCTTCGATAGTCACGCTGACTGCTGGGTTGTTTACCAAGTAATCGGCATGCGCTTGCAACAATTCAGCGTACTGAGAAGTGATGCGTGAATCATCAAATTCAAAGTAGACCATGTTCTCCATGCGCAATTCAGCCATCCGCTCTTCACGGATTTCTTCAGGTGTCTTTTGACGCTCAGCAGCATCCACTTCAACACCAGAACCGCTTTGCTGTTGCGATTGTTGGTTAGTCTGCTGATTCGCCGCTTCATCGGCACCTTGATTCGAGCTACAAGCCGCCAAAGTCAGCATTGGGAATGCGATCAAAAGCGTTTTTAACAGTTTGTTTGCGTTCATGTCCGCGGTCCTTAATTTTCTATAAATGTCTGGGGTGTTCTGTGTTTTCTAATAACTTTCAGTGACTAGCGTAAATACGGTGACCAACTCGGCGATTTCACTTCGCCCTCGCGAGCGGGTAAACGCGCCTTAAATCGACCATCTACCGAAACCAGTGCTAGTACTTGCTGGTTGTTGTGCGTGGTGCTGTAAATCACCATGCTGCCGTTCGGCGCCAAACTGGGCGACTCATCCAAAGCTGTTTGAGTCAAAATCTGTAGGGCTCCGCTCGGATAATCTTGTTTCGCAATATGATAATTCCCTTGAGTGCGATTCACCATAACGAACTGCTGTCCATCTGGAGTAAACACACCACCTAGGTTCTGTTCGCCCTCAAACGTTAGCCGACGAACCTGTCCTGAATCTAAATTTACGCTATATAGTTGCGGTCTGCCACCCCTTTCTGACGTAAAAATCAGCGCTTTACCGTCTGGTGACCAGCTTGGTTCGGTATCGATACTGTAATGATTCGTGATTCGTTTAAGCGCTTTGGTCGCCACGTTCATAGTATAGATTTCTGGATTACCGTCTTTCGACAACACCATGCCCAGACTGCGGCCATCAGGTGACCACACCGGACTACTATTAATGCCTGGGAAGTCAGTCATTGCTTCACGGCGTGTGGTATAGATATCTTGAACAAAAATTTGCGGCTTACCACTCTCGAAACTGACGTACGCTAATTTGTTTCCGTCGGGTGACCACGCTGGTGACATCAACGGCTCAGGACTGCGAAGCAGTACTTTTTCGTTGTAACCGTCGTAGTCCGCAACTACTAATTCATAGGGCTTGTCTTGGTTATAATTCACCGTGACATAGGCAATCCGCGTCATAAACGCACCGCGTTGGCCGGTCAATGTCTCATAAAAAACGTCGGAGATACGATGAGAATACTGACGAAATTGATTGCCACTAATCACGCTACTACGTGCGTCCAAAATGTGGTCTTCGGCCGTGACAAGCTGACCATTGCGTAACACTTGAGTACCGCTCGTAATTTGTCCACGCAGAATATCGACGATTTCAAAAGAAACGGTGTAACGGTCAACGGCATAGGGTTCAATGGTGCCAATCAAAATGGCTTCAACCCCCAAACTGGCCCAGCGGGCGTAATCAACTTCGCTAGCCGTTGAAGGCCGTTGCGGCATTGCATTTACCGGAATAGGATTGAATTTACCGCTACGCATCAAATCAGCAGCGACGACATCGGTCAGCCCCTCCGGTGCTGGTCCAGTACCCTTCCAACGAAACGGTACCACGGCAATAGGACGCGCGCTATCGATGCCCTCAGTGATCACGATCTCGAGCGCTGCTTTGGCTGGATTTTGCAATACCAATAGGGTGATTGCTGCGGTCATCAAGGTCACGAATAATTTTTTCATTGGCCCTACATCTTTTCGTTAAGTTACAGACTTGGTGCGACCGTTAATCTGATCGTACTCATTTCTTTAAATACTTCTGGATCCTGCGAAACCGGCAGTGTACCCGCTTTTAGTACCGCATTGCGAGCCGACTGACACACTCGCGCATCTCCGCTTCCGGTGTCAACCGAAATCACAAAGCCACTGCTGGCTAAGCGAATGGTCAATTCACAGTTCTTGCCACGCATCGATTCATCGACAATCCAATTGCGCTGAATGGTTTGCGTAATCAAACCCGTATATCGTTGAATCTCGCTTTGCATTTGCTGCTGCCGCGCAGTCCGACGCTCTTGTGCTTCACGCGCCAAACGCTCTTGCAATTGACGCTCACGCTCCGCTTTTTCGCGGGCTTCTTGCTCACGTTTTTGCCGCTCGGCTTCTTCGCGTTTACGGCGCTCTTCTGCTTCTTTGGCTGCTTGTTCTTCGCGCTTGCGACGCTCTGCCGCTGCTTGAGCAGCTGCTTCAGCCTCCTTACGTTCACGCTCAATACGGTCTTTTTCTGCTTCAGCTTTACGTCGCTCTTCTGCCAGTTTCTGGCGCTCGCGTTCTTGTTGCTGTGCGAGTTCTCGCTGCCGCTGCTGTTCTTGTTCGCGGCGTCTTTCTGCCTCAGCAGCTCGACGCTCGAGCTCCTTAATTCGGTTCTCTTCAGCCACCCGCTGCTGCCGCTCTCGTTCGCGAATGGCTTCCACTTGTTGGGTTACCTGTGACTGATCAACGGCAACTGCCTCAACGATTTCCTCGGTTTCTTCCAAATCATCCGTCGTTGGCTCTAAGCCAGACAATTGCACTTCAATCGGCTTAATAGGATTCGGACTGATGATCATACCCAATGCCAACACTGCGACAATACCGCCATGCAAGAGCAGCGACCATACCAATGGCATGGTTAAATCTTTTGGCCACCAAGGTTGCTTCTTTGCCACTGCTTACCCCTGCTCTCCGCTACCATCGGTCATCAGTCCCACCGTCGGTACACCGGCCTTTTGCAATAACACCATTAACTGAATCACTTGGTTGTAGGACACCGCACCATCGCCCTTCACCACAATTTGGCGCGCAGGATCAATTTGCAACTCAGCAGCAACACGTACTGCTAAGTCTTGCGCTGATAACGCTGCGTTTGGGTCCTCATACGAACTCAAATAATAGCGCCCATCACGATCCACTGAAGCCACAATCGGCGGCTTGGTATCTGGGTCCATTGGCTCTGCGTTGGCTTTTGGCAAGTCCACCGAAACGCCCTGCGTAATTAAAGGCGCCGTGACCATGAAAATAATCAGCAGCACCAACATGACGTCAATGTAAGGCACTACGTTGATTTCTGACACCGGCTTCCGACGGCGTCGAATGACCGTCATCATGCACTAGCACCTGCTTTTGCTGGAGCGCTCGTCTGCCGCTGCAGAATCGCGAGCAACTCATCCATAAAATTCAAATATTGGTTATCGACTTTCTCAACTCGATGAGAGAATCGGTTGTATGCGATGACAGCTGGAATCGCTGCAAACAGACCCATAGCCGTCGCAATCAAAGCTTCCGCAATACCTGGAGCCACCATGGCTAACGTGGCCTGTTGCACAGCGCCGAGACCAATAAACGCATTCATGATGCCCCACACCGTACCGAACAAACCCACATAAGGACTGATAGAGCCGATAGTCGCGAGCAAACTCAAATTTGATTCGAGTTTGTCGAGTTCACGTGAATGCACCACGCGCATTGCACGATAAGCCGCATCAAGGATCTGTTGCTGCGGCAAATTCGCATTCGACCGCAAGCGCGCAAACTCCTTGAAACCTGCGTGAAATAACTTCTCCATTCCTGAGGCATTTTGTGCACGAGCACCAACCTCTTGGTACAGTCGCCCTAAATCAACGCCTGACCAAAACCGATCTTCAAACGCTAACGCGTTCTGGCTCGCTTGCTGAATCACTTTACGGCGCTGGAAAATCATCATCCAGCCACCTATCGAAAACGCCAACAACATTAACATCACCAGTTGTACAACCAAACTGGCTTCGAGAATTAACGCGGTAATGGAAAGTTCAGCTTGCACGCTTGAGTCCCTCTAAAATTTCTTGTGGCATTGGAATCGCTTTGACCCCGCCGTTATGTTTTAAATTCACGCAAGCAGCTTTAATCTCTGCTTGGCATAAAACGGTTCCATCGCTCGCCAACACCTGCTGACTGAAGAGAACCGAAGCGCGTTTGAGTTGTTCGACCACAACAGTCACATGCAGTTCATCATTAAACCGTGCTGGCAGAAATAAATTTAACTGCACCGAGCGAACCACAAAGCCGATGCCCTGCTCTAACCAAGTATCTTGCTCAATACCTAATGAGCGTAACCATTCGGTGCGCGCTCGCTCAAGGAATTTGAGATAATTGGCATAGTATACGATGCCACCAGCATCTGTATCTTCGTAATAAACGCGAATAGGCCAAATAAAAGCGGCTTGTTTTTCCATAAAATTTTATCTTATTGGTTTTTTAGTCAGTAGTTTTTTTAAACCTAAAAATAGACCACAATCAATAAAGCCATTGTAATTATTGCTTATTTTTGGTCTTACCAATTTCATTTAGGCTATTTAACAACCAAGTGTTAAAACGTGATATTAGTTTTTCTAATAGATAACGCAATTTTTCTCGGTTGAAGACTGGTCAGTCCTGCTTATAATACGCAGCATATCAGTTACGAAGAGACCGGTTGTCACTTCTCCTGTTATTGTTCCCTGGATTTAACTTCCTTGTTGTTCTGTATTTTGCCCGCTCCCTGAGCGGGCTTTTTTTTGTCTGAGTGAACGGTAAACAGTGAACAGGGAACAGAAAACCTAAAAAATGCGCCCTGTTTTGGCTTTGCTATTACCTGTTCACTATTCACTGTTCACTTTTAGTGAGGCCGAAATGGCGATACGCATGCGGTGTCGCAATTCTTCCCCGTGGCGTCCGTTGCAAGAAGCCCTGCTGAATAAGATACGGCTCTAACACATCTTCTATCGTGTCTTTCTCTTCGCCAATTGCGGCTGCCAAATTGTCCAAGCCAACTGGACCACCCATGAATTTTTCCATAATGGCCAGTAATAACTTACGGTCCATATAATCAAAACCAGCTTCGTCTACATCCACCATTTTCAATGCTGCATGAGCAACCGGCTGATCAATCACACCGTTGTTTTTCACTTCAGCAAAATCACGAACCCGGCGTAACAGACGATTCGCAATTCGTGGTGTTCCACGTGAGCGTCGTGCAATTTCCAGAGCGCCATCGGCACTCAAGTTCAAATTCAAGTAGCGCGCTGACCGCTCGATGATAATGGTTAGTTCCTCGACACTATAAAACTCGAGGCGTTGCACAATGCCAAACCGGTCGCGCAATGGTGACGTTAGCGCGCCAGCTCTTGTGGTCGCACCAATCAAGGTAAACGGTGGCAGATCCAATTTGATTGATCGAGCCGCAGGCCCCTCACCAATCATAATATCGAGCTGATAGTCCTCCATCGCTGGGTAGAGAATTTCTTCCACCACTGGGCTCAAACGATGAATTTCATCAATAAAGAGGACGTCATGTGACTCTAAGTTCGTCAACAATGCCGCAAGATCACCTGCTTTTTCCAGCACCGGCCCCGATGTTTGCCGAATATTTACGTCCAACTCATTCGCCACAATATTGGCTAGCGTGGTTTTGCCGAGCCCAGGCGGACCAAAAATCAACACATGATCGAGCGCTTCCGAACGCTGCCGCGCAGCTTGGATAAAAATCTCCATCTGCTCCACAACGTGCTTCTGACCGGTATAGTCACCCAACCGCTTCGGGCGAATAGCACGATCGACAGCCTCATCCTCGGGCTGCTTCTGGGGTTGGTTAATCCGGTCCGGTTCAATCATTTGAAATCCTGTAACTGAAGTGAAATGTGAACAGTGAACCGATCTGATGTTTTGCTGTTCACTATTCACTGTTCACTATTCACTATTAACTATTCACTATTAACTATTAACTATTCACTATTAACTATTCACTTTATTCTTATGTCATCGAGCGCAGTGCGGCTCGAATGAGCTCTTCGCTTGGTGCCGATTCATTCCCTTTGTACGCCGCGTTTACCGCTTTCTCTGCTTGAGCTGGCTTATAGCCGAGGCCGAGCAATGCGCTTAATGCATCTTCGCGTGGACTGCTCGCTTGGATGGTCGGGCTGTCGCTGCCAAAGTCAATTGGCGCTGCGTCGGTTGCAGGTGTATCTGTACCCCATTTCGACAACCGATCACGCATCTCAACGACCAATCGTTCTGCGGTTTTGCGGCCGACGCCTGGTAACTTCACTAAACTCGTCACATCATCATGCGTCACCGCACGGACAAACTGGGTTGCGGTCATGCCGGACATAATGGTTAATGCCAACTTCGGCCCTACCCCTTGCGCTTTAATCAGTTGCCGGAACAAAGTGCGCTCCGCAAAAGTGTTGAAGCCATAGAGTAACTGGGCATCTTCACGCACCACAAAGTGAGTAATCACGGTTACCGTCTCACCCACGTCCGGCACTTCATAAAAACAGGTCATGGGCATTTGTACTTCGTAACCAATCCCATTCACATCAATCAATAATTCTGGCGGTTGTTTTGCTATTAAAGTGCCACGTAATTGTCCGATCACCGCCGTCCCCTCGCTTGATGGATTAGATTATTGCGCATATGTGCATGACACAGCGCCACTGCTAACGCATCAGCTGCGTCGGCTTGTGGTTTGTGCGTCAGCTTTAGCAACGCCACCACCATGTGTTGTACTTGTGTTTTATCGGCCGCGCCCGTGCCGACTACGGCTTGCTTAACCAACCGCGCAGCATATTCGGCAACCGGTAAACCCGCCACCGCTGCGGCGACTATCGCCGCGCCGCGTGCTTGCCCTAACTTCAATGCTGAATCGGGATTGCGCGCCATAAACACTTGTTCAATCGCGAATTCATCGGGCTGAAACTGCGCAATCAACTCACTGATGCCATCATGAATGACCTTCAGTTTTTGAGCAAGGTCTAAACTCCCTGGCTCACCGGCTTTCGCACCTGAGTGGACGCGGATACAACCCGATGCCAAATACGTTAATTGCTTACCTTCCTGACGAATAATGCCATACCCAGTGAGTCGCGAACCTGGGTCAATGCCCAGAATAATGGCCATTAGTGCAATCGCTCGAGTATCGCGTCGGCAATATCAGCGTTGTGATAAACTTCCTGCACATCGTCAATATCATCTAAGGCATCAATCAACTGCATAAATTGCTGTGCATCAGCTTCCCCAATTTCGCTGCGGCTGGTTGGCATGAGGCCACACTCATCGTGAACCGGTTGTAAACCCGCATCGCGTAAGATCTTCCGCACTCGCTCATAATCTTCTGGCGTGGTAAAAACATCCCAAGTACCATCTGGATTCTCCACCACATCCTCCGCCTCAGCTTCTAACGCCGCCGCCAGTAACTCTTCTTCATCTTGTGATGCCGCAAAACTCAGTACCCCGCGTTTCTCGAACAAGTAGCTCACCGAACCATCGGTACCTAAGTTGCCGCCATGACGGCTAAAGGCAAAGCGTAATTCGGAGACGGTGCGATTGCGGTTATCCGTCATAGTTTCAATGAGAATAGCAACACCGCCCGGGCCATAACCCTCGTAGGTCAATTCTTCCACGTTATCACCATCCAACTGGCCACTGCCACGCTGAACTGCGGTATCGATGGTATCTTTTTTCATGTTCTGCGCGAGCGCTTTATCTATAGCGGTGCGCAAACGCGGATTGGTTGCCGGATCATCGCCGCCGCTGCGGGCAGCGACGACAATTTCTCGAATGAGACGGGTAAAGATTTTGCCGCGCTTAGCATCCTGCGCGGCTTTGCGATGGCGAATATTCGCCCATTTGGAATGACCTGCCATGCAGTCGCTCCTGTTACTCAGTTTCCTTCAAGCTAACAGCGATACTCAATTCTTGCAAAGCGTCTGCATTGGCGAAGCCCGGTGCGTCGGTTAGGACACAAGCTGCTGTGGTAGTTTTCGGAAACGCAATCACGTCTCGAATTGAGCTTGCGCCAACCATCAACATGACCAAACGGTCCAAACCAAACGCTAAGCCAGCATGTGGCGGCGTGCCATACTTCAACGCCTCGAGTAAGAAGCCGAATTTCTCTTGTGCTTCGGCCTTGCTGATGCCGAGAATCTCGAATACAGCTTGCTGCATCTCGCTGTCGTGAATACGTACCGAACCACCACCAACTTCCACACCATTCAAAACCATGTCATAGGCATTCGATAGCGCGGTGGTTGGGTTCGCTTTCAATTCTTCAGCAGTCGTGTTCACCGGTGAGGTAAACGGATGGTGAATGGCATACAGCTGACCGTCATGTTCTTCAAACATAGGGAAGTCGATCACCCACAATGGCTTCCATTCGTCGCTTACCATGCCACAGTCTTGACCTAACTTCAGACGCAAAGCGCCCATAGCTTCAGCCACCACAGTCGCAGAATCGGCGCCAAAGAAAATAATGTCGCCGGTGTTTGCGTCAGTGCGCTCAAGAATGCCCTCTAACGCTGCATCAGGGATAAATTTCAACACCGGTGACTGCACGCCCTCACGGCCCGCAGCGCGGTCGTTGATCTTCATCCACGCTAAGCCTTTAGCTCCGTAGATACCGACAAACTGCGTGTACTCGTCAATATTTTTGCGTGAGATCGACTCAGCTTGACCGGGTACCTTCAATGCGGCGACGCGTCCTTTCGGATCATTAGCAGGGCCGCTGAATACTTTAAACTCAACGTCGGTGAGTAAATCAGCAACGTCGACTAATTCAAGTGGATTCCGCAGGTCAGGTTTGTCGCTACCAAACCGACGCATGGCCTCATGCCACGTCATTTGTGGGAAGGCACCCAAATCTACATCCAGCATTTCACGGAACAGGTTTTGCACCATGCGCTCAGTGACTTCCATCACTTGCTCAGCGGACATGAAAGAGGTTTCGATATCGATCTGAGTAAACTCTGGCTGGCGATCCGCACGTAAATCTTCGTCGCGGAAGCACTTCACAATTTGATAGTAACGATCAAAGCCAGACATCATCAGCAACTGCTTAAACAACTGCGGTGACTGTGGCAATGCAAAGAACTTACCTTTGTGAGTGCGACTAGGGACCAAATAGTCACGTGCGCCTTCAGGCGTTGCCCGCGTCAACATTGGTGTTTCAATGTCGAGGAAACCAGCGCTGTCCATAAAGCGACGTACGGCAGCCGTCACGCGAGCACGGAATTGCAAATTATGGTTCATATTTGGACGACGAAGGTCCAAATACCGGAAGCGCAACCGCTGCTCTTCACTCACATGCTGATTAAAGTCGATAGGGAGTGGCGCTGAACGATTCAAAATAGTGAGCTCGGTAGCCATTACTTCCACAGCACCCGTTGCCATAGTCGCATTCACTTGGCTTTCTGGCCGTGCCCGTACCACACCGGTTAATTGAATACAGAACTCTTGGCGGAGCGAATTTGCAGTGTCAAACAAAGCAGCCTGATCAGGATCAAAAACAACTTGCACCAAACCAGTGCGATCGCGCATGTCGATGAATATCAATCCACCTAAATCACGACGTTTGTTGACCCAACCACACAAGGTGATGGTTTCATTGACCAGACTCGTCTCGAGCTGTCCACAATAATGGCTACGCATGGGCGGTTCCCTACCACAGATGAGAATTCTACAAAGCGCAACATTATAACGGACTGCACGCAATTGTCATTAGCTTCGCGGTACTTGTCTGCAATCATTGGGTTACTGAATCAACGTCGGATTATGCTAAACTTCGCGCAATCCATCGACTGACTACGCGAGAGCATACGCGCACCATGACACCGAAACGCGACGCTATATTTTCCGAGCCGCTGACCGCGGTCGCAGACTTTGTTTTTGACGCCAACGTCGTCGAAGTCTTTCCCGACATGATCAACCGTTCGGTGCCGGGCTATCCGAGTATCTTGCATGGTATTGGGCAACTAGCTAAACGCTACGCGCAACCACAATCACGATTGTATGACCTCGGTTGCTCATTGGGCGCGGCAACACTCGCCATGCGCAATGTGGTCGCCGACCTCGACGATATCGAAATTATCGGCGTCGACAATTCCCCTGCTATGGTCGAACGTTGTCAATTGCATGTGCAAGGCTATAAAAGCCAAGTGCCGGTGGTCATTCGCTGCGAGGATGTGCAAACCACCGAGCTGAGTAGTGCTTCCGTGATTGTCATGAATTTCACCTTACAGTTCGTGCCACCTGAACAGCGCGATGCGCTAATTCAGCGCATTTTTGACGCACTCAAGCCGGGCGGTATTCTGCTGTTGGCCGAAAAATTTCACAGTGCGGATGCAGCCATGGATGCCACGCTCATCGATTTGCATCACGAATTCAAGCGCGCCAATGGCTACAGCGAATTAGAAATCAGCCAAAAACGGGCTGCCATTGAGAATGTCATGCGGATTGATACATTGGAACGTCATCGTGACCGCATTCAGGCTGCTGGTTTTGCGCACCATCAGATTTGGTTTCAGTGTTACAACTTCGCTGCCATGATGGCGGTTAAAGCCGGTGGACACCTATGAATCTTGACCATTTTCAAGCTGACCTCGCAGCAGTCGCCCAATCCCCACTGCATCCTTGGCTGACGCGGTTACCCGCGCAACTCGAGCAATGGTCGCGCGAGCAGCTGCATGGCGAACTCAAAGGCTGGCTCGCCGCCGTAAAAGCATTACCGCAGTTGCCCGCCGATCAGGTTGCCTTAACCGACACCGTCAGTGTAAACGCAGCCCAAGTCAGCTCCAGTGCTCAACAACAAATTCATGGCTTACTCCAGCAATTGATGCCGTGGCGCAAAGGCCCTTTTCAGTTTCATGGGGTCGATATCGATACTGAATGGCGCTCCGATTACAAGTGGCAACGCGTCGCTCCACATATCGGAGGTTTGTCGGGGCATGTGCTCGATGTTGGTTGTGGCAGTGGCTATCACTTATGGCGAATGCTCGAAGCAGGTGCCGAGCAAGTGTGGGGCGTTGACCCTGGGCAATTATTCATGGCGCAGTTTCTAGCCACTCGACATTTTATGCCGCCTGAATTGCAGGCTCGCGCGCACTACTTCCCGCTGGGTATCGATGACCTCGGTCCACTGCATTGTTTTGACACTGTGTTCAGTATGGGGGTGTTGTATCATCGCCGCTCTCCGATTGATTTTCTCACACAGCTTCACGATTGTTTGAAAGTGGGCGGCCGACTCGTCCTCGAAACTCTGGTCGTTGACGGTGACCAACAGCAAGTGCTGGTGCCGGGCAAAACCTACGCGAAGATGCGTAATGTGTGGTTTATACCCAGCACCGCAGCTTTACTGCATTGGCTCGAGCGCTGCCGTTTTAAATCGGCGCGCGTGGTTGATGAATCGGTGACTACCGTTGATGAACAGCGAGCTACACCGTGGATGCAGGGGCAATCATTGGCCGACTTTCTTGATCCCAATGACCCAACAAAAACCATTGAAGGCTATCCGGCACCGCGTCGTGCAGTTATTGTTTGTGAAAAGTAAGTTGTTAAACCTTACTGTTAAAAGTAAAAGGAAGCGGTGATGGCTTATCGTCCCAAAACAACATTAGAGCAATGGCGAGCCTTCCAAGCCGTCATTGATGAGGGAGGATATGCCCATGCAGCAGCGACACTGAATAAAAGTCAGTCGTCGTTGAACCATGCGGTTGCGAAGTTACAACAACAGCTCGGTGTTGAATTGCTCCGGGTAGTCGGTCGCAAAGCTGAACTGACCCCGCATGGTGAAGTGATGTTGCGTCGCTCCCGCCAACTCACCGTGTATGCACAGGAACTCGAGCAACTGGCCGACAATCTGAAGCAAGGTTGGGAGCCGCATGTCAATCTGGCATTAGAGATGGCGTTCGACCGCCAGCAATTACTCCCAGTTCTGCAAGAATTTCAGTTGCACAGTCGTGGCAGCCGCTTGTCTATTGTCGATACGGTATTAACCGGCTCTATTGAACATATTCGTGAACAAACCGCGGATATTGTCGTGACACATCAACTACCCAAAGGCTATATCGGTGAGCCGATTCAGGGCTATGTGTTGGAGTTATGGGTTGCGAATACGCATCCGCTGGCACAACTCGAACAGCCACTGAATCCAGAGGTTTTGAGTCAGTACTTGCAGATTGTGATTCGTGATACCGCACGGGAACCTGTTGAACAGGAAGGTTGGCTCAAAGCTGAGCAGCGCTGGACCGTTGACCATTTTGCAGAGGCATTGCAACTGGTCGAGGCTGGCATTGGCTTTTGTTGGTTGCCCCCTTTTGTGACGCGCGACAGAGCAGGATTGACGCGCCTAACCCTTGAGGGCAGTCGACGCCGACAAGGTAGCCTCTATTTAGTGCTCCCCAAAAACGAGAAAACCGGACCTTGCGCCCGGTTACTCTATCAACTGATGCTGACAACACTCGCTTTAAACTAAATCATGGAGCCAACGTTTTAGGTCCGCACCAATACCGCCATGCCGCAAAGCATGTTCAATAAAGGCTTTGGTATAACCAAGCTTGTTACCACAGTCGTGGCTACGCCCTTTCATATAATAAGCGGACACAGGCTGTTGCTTTAACAACATGGCCATAGCATCTGTCAGTTGAATTTCATTACCAGCACCGACTGGCGTTTTCTCCAACAACGGCCATAGCTGCGCTGGAAAAACGTAACGCCCTACCACAGCCAAATCAGATGGCGCTGACTCCACCGGCGGCTTCTCAACCAGCTGCTTGATAGCTGCCGCTTCACCAGCTTGCAACTCAACGCCACCAATATCGGCAATACCGTATTGATTCACCATATGTTTCGGCACTTGCTCGACCATCACTTGCGCAGCACTGGTGGCATTAAAGTTCGCCACCATCTCAGCCAAGTTGTCACGGGTTAGATCACAGCTTGCAGCGTCCACTAACACGTCCGGCAAGACCACAGCAAAAGGTTCATCACCCACTAAGGGCCGAGCGCACAATACCGCATGCCCTAACCCTTTCGCCACGCCTTGACGCACCGGCATAATAGTCACACCTGGTGGCCGCAAACTTTGAATCTCGTCCAGTAAGGCTTGCTTGTTTCGTTCTGCCAACGTTGATTCAAGTTCGTAGTATGTATCGAAATGGTTTTCGATAGCTCCCTTACTCGAATGGGTTACCAGAATAATATCGGTCAAGCCTGCCGCCGCACACTCCTCGATGATGTATTGAATCAGTGGGCGATCCACCAGCGGCAGCATTTCTTTCGCTATCGCTTTTGTGGCTGGCAGCATGCGGGTCCCAAGACCCGCTACCGGTATGACAACTTTTTTAACCATACAACATCCTTTATTTTTTCGTGTCGCCAATTCCTTCGTGCTCAGCGACCACTTCCATTTCTTGCTCAAGACCTTCAGCTGTGGTGGTTGGCTCCATACGTTCAGCACCGTGCATCCAACGCACTAACATGCCTGAAATCATCCACAAGACTAAGCCAAATGCGACCAAGCCAACAGCGATACCACCAAAGACCACGAGTAAGCCAGAATATTCAGGATTCAAGCCAATGCTGGCCGCTAACTCTTGTGAGAAGGTCAGTTGATCAGCGGTTTCAGAGAATGCGCCAATCTCACCGGCAATCTTACTCGCAATAGCTGGCATCAGGAACCAAATACCCATGACCAACGACGCTAAGCGCAGCGGGGCTAACTTCGTCATCAAAGACAAACCAACTGGGGAAATACATAATTCACCCAGCGTATGGAATAGGTACGCCAGTACCAACCACATCATATTGGCTTTACCAGTAGTTTGAATTTCAAATAGACCCAAAATCAGGAATACGAAACCCATTGCGGTGAGCAATAGACCCACAAATACTTTAATTGGCGCATCGGGGCTCTTGTCGCGCTTGTTCAAATACACCCAGAGGAACGAGAAAATTGGTGCAAACAGCAGAATAAAGAGCGGGTTTAATGATTGAAAATAACCTGCAGGGATGATGCTATCGCCCCAGCTACGGTCGGTGTAGCGGTCAGCATAGATGTTCATCAAACCGCCCGCCTGCTCAAACGCCAACCAGAATACGGTTACGAAAACGAACAAGAACAGGATAACGCGCAAACGGTCAAATTCGATTTTAGTCAGCGGTTGCTTCTTACCACCACTGTTCGCAATGTCTTGCTTCGCACCGGGAATCTTACCTACATCGCCCAAGTAACGTTGGAAGAAAAACACTTGCGTCAATACTGCCAGAGTCATACCAATACCGGCCGCAAAGTAACCCCAGCGCCAACCGAAGTCCGGACTTTCGCCGAGAGTCGAGGTAATAAATGGTGCAATAAAGGCACCTAAGTTAATACCCATATAGAAAATTGAGAAGGCACTGTCGCGACGTGCATCACCGCGCGGATAAAGGTCACCGACAATAGTCGAAATGTTCGGCTTGAACATACCGTTACCGGCAATCAATAACCCTAAACCGACATAAAATAGGTCAATACTATGCGGCGTAGCCATAAAGAGCACGAACTGGCCTGCCGCCATCAAAATACCACCGAGTAAAATCGAGAGACGCTGTCCCAAGAAGTTATCGGCTAACCAACCACCAATAATCGGTGTGAAATAAACCAATCCGGTATAGGTTGCATACAACGACAATGCATCCGCATCGCTCATACCAAAGCCAGGATTCAAGCCCTCGGTGGCTGCCACCAAAGTGAGTACTAACAAAGCCCGCATACCATAGTAGGAGAACCGCTCCCACATTTCAGAGGTAAACAGAATATAAAGGCCTTTCGGATGGCCCCAAAGTGTTGAATTGGATGGCGCTTGGCTCATACAACTTCCTCGTTGTGTAATTGATTTATTATTATCGACCGGTCGAATGACAACCGAATCGTTTTCGAGATGACGGGCTTTTATAACGCAAGAACCTTGCTAGGTGCAAGGTTCTCGCGCTAATTCACGGGATATTCAGGTCAAGGACGCTAGAATTGATCGTAAAAGTCGTCGCCTAGGTCCTCTTCATAATCTGGAACGGGTTCCGGAGGAGGATTGCCATCGTAGACTTTATTGCGCCAGTTTTGGAAATAGGCCTCACGCAAGAAGCTATACGAGTCGAGCGAGTTTTCCATGAGACGGTCTTGCTCCATGAGTCGCAACCGTGTATCGAGTGCTTTCACAATCCAGCGACCTGCGCTGACCGGACCACTCAAATTATCGAGAGGAAAATACAAGCCATCTACGACGTCACCACCACGGTCAACGGGCACTGTCGGACCCACTAATGGCAACATCAAGTAGGGCCCGGAGCCGACGCCCCAAGTTGCTAACACTTCACCGAAACCTTCTTGGCGTTGCGTCAATCCCATGGGTGTGGCGACATCAAAAATGCCCACTAAGCCGATAGTACTGTTTAGAGTAAAGCGCCATAAGGTCACACCGGCGTCACCTACTTTCCCTTGCAGTAAGTTATTCACGAAAGAAGCAGGCTCTTCGAGGTTATCGACCACATTGCGCAGTCCTTGGCGGCCCGGCTCTGGAATTTTCGCATAAGCGAGTGCAGCAGGTTTTAAGATGGCTTTATCCAACGCATCATTAAATTCCCAAACACTGCGGTTGGTTTCTTCATAAGGGTCGCGCGGATCCGCATAGGGATCATCCGGTGCACTAGCACAAGCACCGAGTACCAAGGTGGCACTTAGCACCAACCAACGTCCGAAGTGTTTTACATCACGCACAACCTACTCCTTTTGCTTAATTACTTTCAGCCGCCACTGGCACCACTTGGTCAATCACCAATTCCACAGCTTGTCCCGGCTGCGCTTCTATCAGTACCGCCGTCGCGTTTAAATCACCGGGTTGAGAGTCAATCTGTTCATCACTTGAGATACGCGCCATCACCTGCCATTGGTTCAATGTCGACAACCGAATATCTGGTAACATCGCATTCGCATCCGACAAAGTCACCTGTACTGGCCACTGCTCCAAAGGCTGTCTGACCACCGCTGCGGGCATTGGTGGACCATTCGGGTCACGTACATAAACGAAAATTGTCGCGCTCTCGGGAATCTGTTCACGCAGTTCTTCTGCAATTGTAACCGTAACCGACAGCTCTAACGTTGCAGCAGCTTGACGCTGCTCCGCATCCGCAATCGCTTGCTGGACAGCTTGCGCCTGCTCACTATCTGCAGGTAACTGACGTGCCAATAAGCGCCATGCACTCGCCGCCTCAGCCCAATCTTGCTGTTGAAAGGCAACAAAACCCAGCAAAGACAATCCTTCCGTGTTGGTCGGGTCTTGCTCCAACAAGCGGGCCAGCAAGCGAGCTGCTCGCCCTAAATACTGGTCATCGCCCGTCTGCAACAATAGCTGTGCATAGTTTAACAAAGTCGCCGCGCGGTCCGGATTCAATTGATAGGATTTTTCGTAAGCATTTATTGCTTCTTCGGTTTGTTGCATGGCCGTCATCACACGTCCATAAACTAGCCATGCCACTGGATCATCGGGTGCTACCGCAAGCTTCTGACGTAAACCGAGAGCGAATGTCTGCAACTCCTCTGGGGTAGTTTGCGCCGCCGCATCACTCAACACTTTGCGACCCAGCTCTGGTAGTGCTTCGAGGGCTTGATCGGCTTGCTGCTGCTGTTGCCAACCACCAAACAGTGCATACAAGGTCACACTCAATATCAGCACCAGCGCAGCGGGATACCAAATCGAGCGGCCTACTTGAATGTCTTGCACTTGTTCGAGCTCGCTATTCTCCGACACAAAACGTCGATCCAGATCAACTAGAGCCTGTCGGGCCGCATTGTCCGTCAATAATCCATCTGCTTGCTCATTGGCAATTTCTTGCTGTCGCTGCTCATAGAGTTCACGATTGACCTGCAGGCGAGTCCGCTGCTCTTCATGCTGACGACGTCCAGACAACAATAACCAAGCTGCACCAACCAAGCCGGTACCAATCGCCGCTATCCACAAATAATAACTCATCTGTTAATCCTGTTTGCGCAATGCGTCTAAACGCGCTTGCTCCTCAGCGGTCAACTGTTCATCGTCAACCTGTGTCCGCCGACGACGTACACTGATCACAATCACCATGGCGCCAATCACGACTACCGCTGACGGTAACACCCACAGCACCAGCGTGCTGGTTTGTACCGGTGGCTGGTAATGAGCAAAATCGCCATAACGCGTCACCATGTAATCAATGACTTCGCGCTTAGAAGCACCCGCTTGCACCATGGCATAGGTGCGATCACGAAGGTCTTTCGCCAGTGGTGCATCCGAATCCGCAATCGATTGGTTCTGACACTTCGGACAGCGCAGTTCTGCAATTAATTCGCGAAAAAGTGCTTCTTTTGCAGGGTCTTCAAACTGATAGGTTTCGAGGTTTGCAGCTGCAATTGACCATGACAATAGCATGGCGCTGAGCAGCAAACTCCAGCGCAGTAAGTTCGTCATGATGCACCTCCAGATTGCGCTTCTACGAGAGCCCGATAACGCTGGCCGAGTTCACCTGCCCAGACGCGTTCATTGACGTCACCGACATGGCGATAATGCACAATGCCATCGGTATCAATTAAAAAGGTTTCCGGAGCGCCATAAACACCAAAATCGAGCGCGACATTGCCCATTTCGTCAAATAAATTGAGTTGGTAGGGGTCACCTAGTGTATTGAGCCAATTCACAGCTTTGGCGCGCGAATCGTCTTTATAATTAAGGCCAATAATGGCAACACCCTCTGCGGCGAGTTGATTCAGGTATTCATGCTCAGCGCGGCAGGTTGGACACCAAGTTGCCCAGACATTTAACAGAACAACCTGCCCCGTCAACACGCTTTGGTCATGCAACGTTTCGGGTTGGTAAATATCAGGCAACACGAATTCTGGCACTGGCTTACCAACCAGCGCTGAGCTGAGTTCGGTTGGGTCCGAGAACAAACCGCGCAGTAAAAAGCCCACGAGTACGATAAAGATAATCAGTGGAATCGCTAAAATCGCGATACGCATTCCCCGCCCTTCGGTCATACCGTCGCCTCCACTGGCGCTCGACGACTGGCACGATAACGCTTGTCACTCATAGCTAACGCGCCGCCTAGCGCCATCAAAATGGCACCTAACCAAATCCAGCGCACCATAGGTTTCACATAGATTCGAACCGCCCACGCATCGCTGTTATCCAAGGGTTCGCCGAGAGCGACGTAAAGGTCGCGGGTAAATCCCGCGTCCAAACCGACTTCCGTCATGCTGGTTCGTTGCACCGTGTAGAAACGCTTCTCGGTAATCAATTCAGAGACCACGCGGTTGTCTCGACGCACTGTAAACTCAGCATGATCGGCAATGTAATTCGGACCCTGCACTTGGCTAAGCTCGCGGAATTCAAAGTTATAGCCTTGCACCGTGACGGAGTCACCTGGCGCCAGCCTTACATCGCGCTCGACTTCGTATTGACTCACAGCCGCAATACCAATCAGGGTTACAGCAAAACCGAGGTGACCGAGCACCATGCCCCAATGGCTGCGACCAAGGCGCGTCAGGCTCGCAATACCCTGCCCACGTTGCTGAATCCGTTGTTTTAATTCGGTCACGAGGCACAAGACAATCCAGAAAGCCAGGAGCAAGCCCAACACTGCCATGCCTTGCACGGTGTCGGCCAGAATAGACGGCAATAAGAATGCCAAGCCAACCGCTAACACCAACGCTAACACTAATTCGTTACGTAACGGTGCAAGTTGCTGACGTCGCCAACGAAACAGCGGTCCTAGACCCATAAAAAACACAAATGGCACAATCAAGTAAGTGAACATCTGATTAAAGAACGGCACCCCAATGGATATCGAGCCCAAGCCCAGTTCTTTGTGCACCAGCGGTAACAAGGTGCCGACCAACACCACCACCGTCGCGGCAATCAGCAAAATATTGTTCGACAGCAGCAACACTTCACGTGAGGCGACATCGTACTTAGTCTGCGAATTCACTGAGCTTGCTCGCAGTGCATAGAGCAGCAGCGAGCCACCAATGACAATCACTAACAAGGCCAAGATAAAGAGTCCGCGCGCCGGATCAGTGGCAAATGCATGAACCGAAACAATAACGCCCGAACGTACCAAGAACGTTCCGAGCAAACTCAAACTAAACGCGGAAATAGCTAATAACACAGTCCAAGCTTTGAAGGTGCCGCGTTTTTCAGTGACTGCTAATGAATGCATTAAAGCGGTGCCAACCAACCAAGGCATGAAGCTTGCGTTCTCAACCGGGTCCCAGAACCACCAGCCGCCCCAGCCTAGTTCGTAGTAAGCCCACCAGCTACCGATGGCAATACCTAAAGTCAAAAAAGCCCACGCAGCCGTCGCCCAAGGGCGTGACCACCGTGCCCAAGCAGCATCCAACTTGCCCGTCAACAGCGCGGCGATAGCAAAGGCAAAAGCGACCGAGAACCCAACGTACCCCATATACAACAACGGTGGGTGTATGATCATGCCAGGATCTTGCAGGAGTGGATTCAGGTCCCGACCGTCAACAGGAATCAGCGGCAGCGTGCGTTCAAACGGATTGGAGACCGAAATCATGAACGAGTAGAAACCTACGCTAATCAGACCCAAAATAGCTAGCACTCGAGCCATCATGCTCACCGGCATGCGTTTGGAGAATAGTGCAACAGCAGCAATCCAACCTGCTTGCATCAACATCCACAGTAGGAACGAACCTTCATGCGAACCCCACACTGCGGTGATTCGATAAGCTAATGGGAGTTGCGTGTTTGAGTTAGCTGCCACATAGTAAATGCTGAAGTCGTTGACCACAAAAGCCCAAGTCAGCGCAATGTACGCCAGCAAGGTAAAAATAAACTGCCCGTAGGCCAACGGCCGTGCCAGCAACATAGCGCCACTGTGGCCTTTGTAGGCGCCCCAGAGTGGATAAATACCTAATATCAATGAAAACGCTAACGCTACCGCTAGCGTCATTTGTCCAAATTCAGCTAGCATACTTAGTACCCGCCTTCGCTGTCATTCGCGCTATCTTGCTCGGCCTCGCTCGAGCTGGGGAATGCATCTGCCGAGTTTGGATTCACGTGCTTGATACCTTTCATTGCTTCGGCAATTTCTGGCGGTAAATATTCTTCGTCATGCTTAGCCAATACTTCCGTGGCCTGCAAAACCTTTGGCTCAATCAACACACCTTGCGCCACAATACCTTGTCCTTCACGGAACAGATCAGGCAGGATACCGGTATAGTTCACGGTCACTTCCGGACCAATATCGGTCACTCGGAAGCTTACTTGGAGTGTTTCCGGATCACGACGGACCGAGCCTTCGACCACCATGCCACCCAAGCGTAGGCGCTGACCAACTTCAGGTTTACGCAGGTCTTTGCCCTTGCCTTCAACCAGCTCACTGGGGGTATAGAACAAATCAATGTTTTCGTTGAGCGCCGTCAATATCAGTCCCGCCGAGACAGCAACGCCGGTAATCAAGACCAACACCCAAACTAATCGTTTTTTTCGACGTGGAATCATCAGCGACTACGCTCCTGCTGTTGACGGCGTGCCAAGCGCTCTTGGCGACGCATGTGGTCGGCACAGGCTTTTTCGAGGTGCCGGCGCGCGATAACGCTGCGCAACACCAATAAGCCAAGACCGAGAAAAGTGCCTCCGAAGGCTAGCCAGACAAAGAAGCCATAGCCACCCATCACAATAAATTCTTGGAACGAAGAAAAGGCCATCAGTTCAATTTCTCCTGTCCGATTAACTCCTGTTGAACCCACGGACGATGCAATTCTTGTCGCAATATTTCATGCCGCAAACGCCAGCAAATCATCGCTGCTGTGAACAACGCAAAACCTAACAAGCAGATTAGCAGCGGAATCAGCATGCTGGTTGCCATGGAAGGCTTCTCAAACTTGGTGATGGTGGCGCCTTGGTGCAAGGTATTCCACCAGTACACGGAGTAATGAATAATGGGCACGTTCACAACACCCACGAGCGCCAAAATACCGGCCGCTTTGGCTCCGGTGCGCTTATCATCAAACGCGTAATAAAGCGCCAGAACACCCAAATATAAAAACAATAAAATGAGCTGCGACGTTAAGCGCGCATCCCATTCCCACCAAGTGCCCCACATGGGTTTACCCCACACAGCACCTGTAAATAACGATACCGCTGTAAGCACCGCGCCCACTGGCGCGATGGCGGCAATCGCCCACTCTGCGGTTCGTATTTGCCAAACCAATGCAATCAGTGCAGTGATGGCCATGCCCGTGTAGGCGCCCATCGAGAAAATGGCGGCAGGCACATGAATATAAATAATGCGATAGCTATCGCCCTGCTGATAATCAGGTGGCGCGTATGCGAGTCCCCAGACAATGCCCACCAACAAACTCAGCGCGGCACTTATGGCCAACCAGGGTAACCAACGTCCGAGTAATCGATACGTTGCTTCGCCTTTTGCATAGGGGTGTAACCATCGCCACATATTAATTCACACTCACTCGAATCGCAGCCGCTACTGCCAACGGCGCCAAAGTTAGGGTTAATACCATTAAACCGGCCAATAATAACACTTGTCCGAGTATCGGAGCACCCACTAACGCACCTTCAACGGCTGCGCTCGCAAAAATAATTAGTGGGATGAACAGTGGCAATAACAATAGACTTAACAGCGCGCCACCACGACCTAAACTTACGGTCAGCGCTGCTCCTATAGCCGTTAAAGCACTCAAGATGGGGGTCCCTAACAACAAGGTCAGCATCAGGGTAGCCCAGCCGTCCATATGTAACTTTAATAATAACGCGCAAACGGGCGTTAAGATCACTAGTGGCAAGCCACTCAGTAACCAATGAATGATAATTTTAGCGAGCGCCGTTACCGCCAATGGTGTCGGCAAGAGCACCAACTGCTCCAACGTACCGTCTAGGTAGTCATCACGAAATAAACGCTCAGAGCCAAGCAAGGATGACAGCAACGCCACCACCCATATCACACCTGCGGCAATACGACCCAAAACGTCAGGTCCCGGCCCTACCGCCAACGGGAATAACGTCACCACCATCAACACGAACAACAATGGATTGAGAATATCGCTGCGCCGCCGCATTGCTACTCGCCAATCGCGCGCAATAACTGTCGAGATGACTTGCCAAGTGGTCACGTTATTCATGTCCACCACCTAACGTTAGCGTCTGCAATTGCTTAGGTTGCCAAGTCAGCGGCTGATGCGACGTGAGTACCAAAGCACCGCCGTTTTCACAGTGCTCGGCAAAACGTTCTTGTAATAGGTTGATGCCGGCTTGATCCAGCGCAGTAAATGGTTCATCCAGAATCCAGAGTCGAGCACGACTATACCAAAGCCGCGTGAGCGCAATGCGACGTTGTTGCCCTGCCGATAGCTGTTGAGCGGGGATATCTTCCAAACCGAGCAAACCAACCGTCTCGAGCAGCCGCCAAGGGTCTTCGATCTGAGCACCGTCAAGTTGTGCTTGGAGTTGCAGGTTATCCAGCGCGGTTAGTGCTTGTTTGACGGCAGGTTTGTGACCAATGAATAAGGTTTGGCGTTGCCATGTTTCATTATCATCGGTAGCAAATCGAGACACAGTGCCCGTATTCGGCGCGTAGAGTCCAGCCAGCATGCGCAAGAGCGTCGATTTACCGGAACCATTGGGCCCAGCCACATAGAGCACGGCACCTGAGGGAACACTCAGTTCGAGATCACGAAATAGTAGCCGATTCGCACGAGTCGAGCTGAGTTGCTGCGCATGCAGCAAAACGTCGGCCGCCAGGTTTTTGGCAACCGGTTGAGATGTGACACTGTTAAGACTGGTCATTCAATTGCTAGGCTCGTGCTACGGCAAAGACCCGGCAATCCTACCACATTAATCTACAGTCATCAGCACGTTGTATTGTTCGTTTTGCTGTAAGTCTGACACGGTCACAACGCTAGGCTGGAAGACTCCACCGGCGTCACTACTAAACGAAATCGTAAAACTAGTTCCCGCAGGTATTCCCGAGCATGAATAGGATCCGGTATCCGCATTACCCTGCTTCGAATACGTACAACTAATGTTGAGGTCACTGGTGGTAATGCTGACACTGTTGTAATACCTATTGGTACAAGACCTATAGTTTCCATTCTGCATCAACAAACAGTTGACTTCACCAGTAACCGAAAACAGCGCAGTTCCGTCACCGTCGCCATTCTGTGCTTCACTGTCAACGGTAACCGTCAAACTGCTAGACTGCGCGGTAGAAGATTCTAGTGGATGTAAAGCATCACTGCCTAATACACCAGCATTCCCGCCCCTGACGTCAATCTCAATAATAGACTGCCCGCTCACCTGCGCTTGAACGCGCCCACGTGAATACGTGCCGTAATAGTTGTTATCCGGGTCGACAATCGTCTCAATAGGTTGGTTGGTTACGCTGGCGACTGCAGGCTGCGACGCATCCCACTCACCCAATAATGTCAAATTGACCTCATAAAACGGGACTTTACTAATCCAGTCGTCTTCATTGTTATTAATAGCGGTACGGACCGCCTGCAAATGATCCGCAGACATGGTATCCAAATAGATCCCACGCCCAATCATCTGATAGGCACCTGGCGCCACGTTTACGTCTCTATCAGCCAAAGGCGCTGGCAAGGCTGTTCCAAGCACTAAGGAGCGGACTACGGCACGAACGTAATCGGTGTAGGCTGCTGCGCCAGCTGAATTGATGAGATATTCGGCACTGGTTACTGTCAGCGCTTGCAGTTGCCAATCAGGGTACATTGCATAGTAGCCATCGATGCGCCGCATCCGGCACGACTCTTCGTAGTTTTGGCCAACCGTCGCACGCGTAGAAAAACCCAAAATATTTTCAGGTGAGTAATGCCGATGATTGCCGCTTGGGGTGCGGCTATCATCTTGTTTGTAGACCACACCTGCGTTCGCCATATCCGAGTTATCATGATGATCCCGACAGCACTGAGTACACAACTCAGACTGGTCGACATTACGCGGTTCACCATAAATCTTAGTGACCTGCTGATTACCGTTCGGATCCAAAGTTAAACGGCCGTCCTCTAGAATCAATCTACTTGGTGTCGCTCCCTCGCCAAATCCGCGCATAGTACAACTGCAGTTCACCGTGACAAAGTCTTCTACACGCTGAGTTTGTGTCGCTTCGTCATAGGTAACCGTGTCGAAACGAACTGATAATTTATCACCACTACGCTCAACCTGTGGTGTAGGCCGAGTGGTCTCCTTCACTTGGAACACATTAGCATTGTCATCATCCGTTAATCGCACCGCGATAACTTCAGGCGCCGCACCAGGGTTATAGGTCACCTGTGGCTCGTTGCGCGGTGCTGGCTCCGTGATCACCAAGCCACCGTCGCGTCCAGTTATGCTCCCCAACCAGGCTTCCATAGCGACTGTTTCGGTAGCTCCTCCACGCGTCGTCCATGAAATATCTAAGGCGACTGATTTGGCGTCAGGTTGCGCAGGGAGTGGATTCGGTAAACCGACATCCCCAGTCGTCAACCAAGTACCATTAAAATACTGGGGTGCTACCGTCCAAGTTACGGCATAGGACTTATCGCCACGCAAGGCGGTATCGGTACCAGAAGCGATGTCCTCAAATTCATTGAACCTCAGTAGCTCTAGACGCTCTTGCGCTATTTCAAGTGCTTCAGTGCGTTCTGCTGCGCGCACCGAGCTTTGCAGGTATGTTCGTTGTAGACTCACTAAACCAGCCACACCCACCGCAATAATTACGAGAGCGACCAAAAGCTCCACAAAGGTAAAGCCGCGTCCGTGCATCTTAGTTACATTAGAAGTCATGCCAACTCCCTCCTACGCGATACACTCGACGAAAAGCGTCGTTCGTCACCACATTATTCAATACTTGCGCATTATACCGAGCGGTGAGATTACCGTTCGACAGATCCGGATCAAAGTTCGCCATAACGGCTCCTTGAATTACTGCGCCACCATTCATTTTAAAGTCATAGGTTGCGATGTTTCCGGGAGTTCTGAACGCAAACACCATACCAAAAATTTCCATACTGCCATTGATTCTAAAATCGCCATCCTGAATGACTAAAGCTACTGGGTTCTCTTCAGTTCCAATCTGGCCCGAGCTGAGAGCACAAGAGCCGGAAATCCAAATAAGTCCTGTTGAGGCCGCGTTGAGACTGTCACAATTCGCATATTCCGCTGTCGCCATTGCTCTTGAATCAGTCCAATTGGCTTCTTCAATTCCGAATAGATACATCATCAAATCATCTGGAAAATTCGGATCATTATCGAGAATATCGACACCGTGGTCACCACGTTCGCTAAATGGAAGAGACGCGCAATTTCCCTGATCGAATTCTTGTTGACCACAAGTGGTACCGTTACCGTTGATATCGACATCGTCACTAGTCCAAATGGACAACGGCACACCATCACCACCACCATTCGGGTTCGCAACAACTTGGAAACTACCCGACACGTTCATCGCACCACGAATAGCGATAGGAACGTCTGGTGCCGAACGAATCAATGGCATCACCGCAATGCTTTGTCTGAAGGTGCGTTGGCCGCGTCCATCCGCAGATTGGCCGGCAACGGTAATATCAACTAAATCAATATCGCCACGGGGGGTATCATTGATCCGCGTTCCAATAGTGTTCGCAGTATAAGTAGCACCTGCAATAACGCCGTTAATAGTCCGGGTGAGATTATCGCGGTCAGAATCAATCAGCATGATGACTTGCTCTAATGCGGCGTCAGCCACCAAATGTGCCTCTTGGGACGCGGCGTGATTACGCATCACCCGCTGTTCTTGAGCTTTAAAACGCGCGGTGTACAGCGTTGCCAAAATAATAATCGACAGCAATAGTACCGACAGCGTCAGGGTCGCGAATCCGCGTTGGTTGTGATTAATAGGCATTGCGAATCACCACTTCCGTTGAAAATTCACGGGATAACGTTGCATCGGTCGGTGCAGAAACTGACATTTGAACCGTCACAATTTGCTCGTTAACGTTCACCAGCATACGCTCGGTTAACACAAACTGGAGGCTGTCGACCTGCAACATATCGGCACTCGTCAGCGTCTGCCAACCACCCGAATTACAAGATGCTGCACTTTGGCGTCGTTGGATTTGTCCTTCCCGAACACGATAGCCAAAAGCTTCAGGTGCTCCATTAAAAGTGCCATCCTGATTCGCATCATAACGAAACTCGATACAGCTATTGGCGGCTTCACCCGGGAATAAGCTGATGACAATACTATCGTTGAAATCCGTCGACGCATTGGCAGGATCGGTGAGTAACTCATTCGCATCGGCACGATAACCCGTTCGGCGCAAATCACTGACCATCAACTCCATGACAGCAGTCGCTTCCTCCTGCAGTTGACTCAACTGCAGACTGCGAGAATTGACTCCGAGTGTATTTGAAAACACAGTCGTTAAAGCCGCCATCAACAATAAACCAAGCGAGATGGTGATCATCAATTCGATGAGCGAGAGCCCCTGTTGCTTGCGCATTAGCATGCTGGATACCCTCCAATATTACCGGTTTGGCAGAATCGTAATCGCCCTAACACGCTCACAATGACACGAACTTCGCCATCAACATCACCATCGTCAACAATTTGATAGCTCACGGTACCAGCGTTGCCCTCAGCCAGACCACGCATTGCATCAAACCGTGTGAAACTGCCCCCTGAAAATGCTGCATTGGCCAAATTCACACCGGCAAAATCTTCACTATTTTGCTGGCGCAAGATGCCATCAATGCTGCAGTCTGACGTTAAACAGTTGCAGTCGTTCACGGTACTCACCACGGCACACCAGTTGCCACCGTCTTGAGTCCACACCACAAATCGATCTTGCCCACTGCGCAGTGCATCCGAACGCGCAAATTGCAATAATGCATACGACTCCTGCGCAGCGCCCTGCAAGCGCGTAGTGCGCGCAACATCCAACATGGCTGGAACGCCTGCACCCAAGACTATGCTCAAAATAGCTAAAGTGACGAGTAATTCGAGCAAGGTAAAGCCGCGCCCAGCGAGGCGTTGCGGAGTGGTTCTATGCCGCTGTTCTGACAGCAGTTTTTGCCCAAAAAAGCGGCCTGTCGATCGTGCGATTCTAGCGCTCATTGCGTTTGGCCTGAAAATAGCGTACTACTTAAGCATAGTAACAAACTACCCTACATATTTTACGACAAGGCGAATAAATGCAAGTTAAAAATAAGTTGCGTGGAATTACCCTGATTGAGTTGATGGTCGCAATAGCCATTATCGGCATTATTGGCGCGATTGCGTATCCGTCTTATGTTGACTACGTTCGCGAAGCGCGAAGAGCTGACGCCATCAGTCAATTGCTGACGATGCAAATGGCACAAGAGGAATGGCGTTTAAGGAATGCTGCTTACGCTGAATTGGCTGATCTACCGATCACAGTAAATAGCGAGTTCTATAACTTCAGTACCAGTAACATTGGCGCTGAGACCTACACACTAACGGCAACCGCCACGGGTGGACAAGCGAACGACTCGGGCTGCGAAGCGCTGACGCTCAATCAAAACGATCAACGCACGCCAGCCGACTGCTGGAACTAACTAAAAGTGAACAGTGAATGGTGAATAGTGAATAGTGAAAGGTTAACAGTGAACAGAGCGGATTGTCCGTTCACTGTTGACTATTCACCGTTCACTGCAATCCTCAGTTCTGGGGGGATTGAGAACGTGATATTTTCTTCTCGACCGCTGCGCTCATTGACCGACTGACCACCCCAGGCCTTGAGTTGATCGATGACATTACGGACTAGCACTTCAGGTGCCGAAGCTCCTGCGGTTACACCAACTTTTTCGACATCGTCTAACCAGCTTTTATCAATACAACTCGCATCATCAATCAAATAAGCACGAGTGCCCATCTTCTCGGATAATTCGCGGAGACGATTGGAATTCGAGCTATTCCGGGCACCAACTACGAGCAATACATCGACTTCCGTAGCTAAATCACGTACCGCATCTTGACGGTTTTGTGTGGCATAGCAAATATCGTCTTTGCGCGGACCTTCAATATCTGGAAACTTCGCACGCAGTGCGTCAATTACCTCAGCCGTATCATCGACTGACAGCGTCGTTTGACTCATATAATGCAATTGCTGCGGATTCTTCACTTCAAGTGCAGCGACATCTGCCACTGACTCTACCAAATAAATGCCGCCTGCTTCATTATTATACTGCCCCATGGTGCCTTCGACTTCTGGATGCCCCGCATGCCCAATCAACACACACTCGTGCCCCTTGCGACTCGCACGGGTCACTTCCATATGCACTTTAGTGACCAATGGACAAGTGGCGTCGAACACCCGCAAACCACGATCTTTAGCTTCTTGGCGAACCGCTTGCGACACCCCATGTGCCGAAAATATAACGATACTGTCATCCGGCACTTCATGAAGCTCGTCCACGAACATGGCGCCGCGCTGCTTCAGCGAGTCAACCACATATTTGTTATGCACTACTTCATGGCGCACATAAATCGGTGGCTCAAAAATCTCGAGCGCGCGCTCGACGATGGTAATCGCACGGTCGACACCGGCACAAAATCCACGCGGATTGGCCAACAAAATGTGCATACTACCTCCTCAAACAAAGTGAATAGTGAACGGTGAATGGTGAAAAGAAACCGATCTGTTCACTATCTATTATCTGTTCACTATCTATTATCAATTCACTGTTCACTATTCACTAGTTTTTAGGGGTTCACTTCTAGTACTTCTACTGCGAAGGTGACCCGCTGTCCAGCTAGTGGGTGATTAAAATCAATGGTGACAAACTGCTCATTGATGCCGCGAACGATGCCCGGTAATTCCGTTCCATCCGGTTGTGGAAACGTGAATATACTCCCGACTTCTGGCTTGTTATCCGCCGGAAACTTGGTCGCATCTACTTGGTACACATTATCGGGGTTGGGTTCCCCGAAAGCATCTTTTGGAGCCAACTCAAATTCGCGTTCATCACCCGCTTTTAAACCGATCATACAGGCTTCAAAATTATCCGTGAGCGAACCGTCACCCATTCGGCACTTAGCCGGCTTGTTCGTCATCTTGGTGCTATCGGCAACCGAATTGTCGCTGAGCTTGATAGTGAAATGAAAGACCACTTCACGGCCATGCTCTATCGCCATCCGACTCTTCATGAACGTGACTCCTGACTACTTTCACGCTGCTCAAAAAAGGCTTCCAGTAACATCAATATCGCACCTAACGTAATCGCCATGTCCGCCACATTGAATGCCGGCCAATGCCACTCATTCACATAGACATCGAGGAAATCAATCACATACCCATAAATAATACGGTCGATAACGTTACCAATAGCGCCCGCTAGAATAAGCGCAAACGCCAGGTTTTGGCGCCACAAGTTAGCTGGATTCCGACGTAACCAAATCACCAAAACAATGCTGATAGCAATCGCCAAAAAGGTAAACAACCAACGTTGCCAGCCACCTTGGTCACTTAAAAAGCTGAATGCAGCGCCGTAATTCCGAACGTAGGTGAAGTTCAAATACGGCATGATTTGAATACTTTCGTACAAATCAAAAACCCGAATGACCCACTGCTTACTGATTTGATCGAGTGCAATCAGCAACAAAGTTAGCCAAAGAAAGCGCAAGCCACTCGCGCGCTTCTTTAAATCCAAAGGTTGATTAGGCAAATTGACGCTCCTCTCCAGCACCCTCAACATTGGTGACGCAGCGTTGACACAACGTTGGGTGGTCGGCATTCACACCGACATCGGCACGGTGGTGCCAACAACGATCGCACTTCGCATGCTCAGATTTCTCTACTCGTAACCACAAGCCGTTTACTTCAGTGGCTTGGGCGTCCGCTGGTGCTGCATCAACCACCTCCACCTGCGCCGCTGACGTTAACAGCGCAAAACGCAATTCGTCACCCAGCATTTGTAGCGCTGGTGCAAGCTTCGCATCCACTGACAGCGTGACTTCCGCCTGTAGCGAGCCGCCAATTTTCTCATCACGGCGCGCTTGTTCTAGAGCACGATTCACTTCATCACGAACTTCGAGCACTTGCTGCCAGTGCGCATTTTCTTCTGCACTGACGGCCATGCCTTCAATCTGTGCCGCTGCGGTGTACCATTTCTCGGTAAACACATAGCTCGAACGCTTCGTTCCAGCAGCATCAGTCTGCGGCAATGCGGTCCAAATTTCTTGTGCCGTAAAGCTACAAATCGGTGCTAACCAACGCACCAGCATTTCAGCAATATGATACAGCGCTGTCTGGCACGAATGGCGTGCGACGCTGTCTCGTTTTGCGGTGTACTGACGGTCTTTGATCACGTCGAGGTAGAAGCTACCCAATTCAATCGAGCAGAAATGCATGATTTTCTGTACGACCGTGTGGAATTGGTAGTCATCCAATGCCGTTAGAATTTCTTCTTGCAAGGCCACTGCACGCGCCACAATCCAGCGATCAATAGCCACCATGTCTGCTGGTGCAACCGCATCACGCGTCGGCTCAAATTCGTTGATATTGGCTAATAAGAAGCGCGCAGTGTTGCGGATCCGGCGGTAGCTATCGGCGGCACGTTTCAAAATTTCATCAGAAACGGTCATCTCACCAGAGTAGTCAGTCGCAGCGACCCACAAGCGCAGGATGTCACCACCCAGCTTGTTCATCACTTCTTGCGGTGCCACCACGTTACCGATGGACTTAGACATTTTGCGGCCTTGTCCGTCAACTGTGAAACCGTGTGTCAGCACTTGCTTATATGGCGCTTGCTGATACATCGCAACGCCAGTCAGTAATGACGATTGGAACCAACCTCGATGTTGATCCGAACCTTCCAAATACAGGTCTGCCGGCCAGCTTAACCCGGCGGTCTTGTTTAAGACCGCTTCATGAGTGACCCCGGAGTCGAACCAGACATCCAAAGTGTCAGTGACTTTGCGATAGTCTTTCGCCTCATCACCCAACAGTTCCTCGGCATCGAGGTCAAACCAAGCTTGGATTCCGTCTTTCTCAACGCGTTGAGCAACCGCTTCCATGAGTTCCAGAGTACGCGGGTGCAACTCATCATTGTCGCGACGAACGAAAATAGCGATGGGATTGCCCCACGTGCGCTGACGCGAAATACACCAGTCTGGGCGACCATCGACCATGCTCTCAATACGGCTTTGGCCCCATGCTGGAACCCAACGCACTTTCTTAATTTCGTCCAGCGCTTGCGCACGCAAACCTTGCTTATCCATGCTGATAAACCACTGCGGCGTGGCACGGAAAATAATCGGTGTTTTATGGCGCCAGCAATGCGGATACGAGTGATTGTAGGCTTCGTGATGAACCAAGTTGCCCGAGTCGCGCAACGCAGTCACGATATTGTCGTTCGCTTTCATCACATGCTGACCCGCAAACAATGGCGTATCAGCTTTGTACACACCGTCATCACCGACCGGATTGTAGACTTCGATGTCGTACCGTTTACCCACAATAAAGTCGTCCACACCATGCCCTGGCGCGGTATGAACACAGCCGGTACCTGACTCGGTCGTAACGTGCTCACCCAGAATCAATGGCACTTGTTGGTCGGTCAATAATGGATGCTGCACAGCAACGAGTTCTAAGTCTGCACCTTTAGCAAAGCCGAGCTTGTGATACTGCTCGATGTTCCAGCGAGCCATCGCAGAACTGACTAAGTCAGTCGCCATAATCAAGCGCTTCGCCGGTTGCTCCGCAGTCGCTTCTACTTGCACCAATGCGTATTCCAACGCTGGATGCAGCGCAATCGCGCGGTTTGCCGGAATCGTCCACGGAGTTGTGGTCCAAATTACAACACTGACGGTTCCTTCACCTGGGTGCCCCTCAGGGTGACTGAAGCGAGCCACTACATCGGCTTCATCGACCACTGGGAAACCAACGTCAATAGCTGGTGAGCGCTTATCCTGATATTCGACTTCGGCTTCCGCTAATGCCGACCCACAGTCGGTACACCAATGCACAGGCTTAAAGCCCTGCTGCAAGTGACCGTTATCAATGATCTTACCGAGTGCACGAATACTGTCCGCTTCTTGCTGCGGATTCATGGTCAAATAGGGGTTGTCCCAATCACCGAATACGCCCAGACGCTTAAACTCATCACGTTGTTGCTGTACTTGCGTCCATGCGTAATCACGGCAATGCTGACGAAACTCAGCAACCGTCAGCTTTTTGCCCGGCTTGCCATGCTTCTTCTCAACTTGCAGCTCAATTGGTAGACCATGACAATCCCAACCTGGGACGTAAGGCGCATCGAAATCGCTGAGCGTCTTCGCCTTCACAATCATGTCTTTCAGAATTTTATTCACCGCATGACCAATGTGGATCTGCCCGTTCGCATACGGAGGGCCATCATGCAAAATAAACACAGGCTTGCCGGCCTTGGCCTGACGAATCTGGCCATAGACATCATCGGCATACCACTGCTCGAGCATCTGTGGCTCACGTTGGGCCAGATTGCCACGCATAGGAAACTCGGTTTCCGGCAAATTCAGCGTGTGTTTGTAATCGGTCATCCTGCACTTCCCAATATCAAAAATTAGACTAAGTCGAGTCGAAGCAGAGTGAAAAGTAAACCGTTAACAGTGAACACCAAAGAATCGGGCTTGGTTTTCCTGTTACCTATTTACTGTTACCTGTTCACTCAAAAGTTGTTTGGCGGCGGTGGCGTCTTTCGTTATTTGCTCCCGCAGCGCATTAAAATCACTGAACTTGTGTTCCGCACGAATAAAGTGCAGCGGCGTTACCTCTATGTGCTGACCGTAAATAGATTCAGCAAAATCAAAGAGATGAACTTCAAGCTGCACGCGTTCTCCACTTACCGTGGGGCGTCGACCAATATTCGCTACGCCTGGCAGCGTTCTGCTGCCAATCTTTACTTGCACAGCATACACGCCTTGCAACGGCGAGTGTAGGCGCTTTAACTGCAAATTTGCAGTGGGAAAGCCAATGGTTCTGCCTTTCTTCTCACCATGCGCAACTCTACCCGACAACGTATAAGGACGCCCCAACATTGCTGCTGCAGCTGGGAAATCGCCCGCTTTTAAAAACTCACGAATGGCGGTGCTGCTCACGCGATGTTGCTGCTGTCGATAACTGTGGGTATCGACGACTTCAAAATCAAACTCAATACCCGCTTGTTGAAGCAGGTTGAAATCGCCTTCTCGGCCACGTCCGAAACGGAAGTCATCGCCTACCACTAGGAATTTCACGCCCAACAAATCGACTAAGACGTTCTCAATAAATTCGCACGCAGGCTGGCTCGCAAACTGGCGATTGAATTCAATAACGATGTGTCGATCGACCTGCTGCGCTCGCAATGCTAAATGCTTCTCACGGAAATTAGTAAGTCGCGCAGGCGCACGCTCCGGCTGAAACAATTCTTGCGGTTGCGGCTCAAACGTCATGACCGTTGACGGTACACCACGCTGCAGCGCCTGTTGCTTTACCTGCGCAAGCACAGCCTGATGCCCTAAGTGAACACCATCAAAATTACCAATTGTCAGCACACAGCCGCGCTGGTCGCGGCTAATGTTGTGAATTCCACGAATAAGTTGCATCACTGCTCAAGCTGATTAAACAAAGCGCAGAGTATAACAATTCACCCGCGCCACGACTACGCCTTAGCGAAGTTTTACGCGGGTGATGAGAAGGGTGAGTCCGTAGGCCGCTGCACCAACTCCAATCAGCATGGAGAGCTGGTAAATACGGTCTAGCAATGTCGCTTGCAGCCACCAGTCTCGGGCTGGATTCAGGTATAGCACTGCGGCAATCATGACCACTACTGCAAAAGTGACTTTGCCGATGTAAGTGAGTGTGCCCGGATAGCGCTTCAATACGCCGTCTCGCCACAAATTGTAGCCGAGCAAGCCAGCATTGAGTGCAGCCGACATCGACGTTGCAATCGCCAACCCAACATAACCATAGGGGATGGCAAATATGATGTTAAACACCATATTAGAAACCATAGCAATAATACCGTAGCGCACGGGGCGCTTCGTGTCTTGCCGCGAGTAAAAGCCCGTTGCCAACACCTTCACCAGCATAAAGCTCAATAGACCACTGCCATAGGCAAACAAACTGTAGGAAGCCAGTTGCGCATCATTGGCGGTAAATTCGCCGCGCATAAACAACACCATCAGCATGGGCTCTGCTAATACAATCAAGCCTGCCATCGCCGGCAGGCCAAGCAATATAACCGTGCGAATACCCCAATCCAGCGTACGACTGAACTCTTCAGCCGATTTATCGACATGCCGACTCGATAACGCCGGCAAAATCACTGTGGCAATGGCAATTCCGAACAGGCCTAGGGGAAACTCTAATAAACGATCCGAGTAGTACAACCAACTAATCGAGCCACTCATCAAGAAACTGGCAATAAAGGTATCGAGCAGCAAGTTAATTTGACTCACCGACACCCCAAACAATGCCGGGATCATGAGAGTCCGGATTTTCGTGACACCAGGGTCACGCCACCCCCAACGCGGGCGGACTAAGAATCCTGCGCGCTTTAAAAACGGAATTTGAAATAAGAACTGGATCAAACCACCAAAGAACACACCCCAAGCCAAGCCATATTCAGGCTGGTCAAGTGTTGGTGCGAGCCAAATGGCGGCGGCAATAATCGCAATGTTTAAAAACACCGGAGTGAAAGCGGCAACCGCAAACTTACCCAGCGTATTGAGAATCGCTCCAGCTAACGCGGTAAAGGTAATAAACCAGAGATACGGGAAGGTAATTCTAAGCAGATCGGAGGCTAAGACGAACTTATGACCTTGCGGACCATCGTGATACCAATCCAAAAACCAACCGGTCCCAAATAACGCCGCCACAATGGGTGACGCAATCACACCGATTAAGGTCACTATGGTCACCAACGTACCGAGCGTGCCGGCAACGCGAGCAATCAGCAAGCGTTGCTCCTCGATGGGGAACCCTTGCTTGTATTCAGTTAATACAGGAACGAACGCTTGCGCAAACGCACCCTCGGCAAATAAACGCCGGAGAAAATTGGGGATCTTATTGGCAAAGAAAAAGACGTCGGCGGCAGCGCCAGCGCCCACTAAATTGGCGATGACGACATCGCGGGCCAAACCAAGCACCCGCGACAAAAACGTCATCGCACTGACAATAATTCCCGAACGGGCAAGCTTACGACTCAACCGCAGCTTCCTCTGTATTCGCCGCTAGCTTTTCCGCAATGTAGTTATCAATGAGTCGCTCTAAAATCGGCAACGGCATGCTGCCATTCTTTAGAATCACATCATGAAAATCACGGATGTCAAAGCTACTACCCAGCGTGTCACGAGCTTTCGCACGTAGCTCAACAAACTTCAACATGCCCATTTTGTAAGAGGTCGCCTGACCCGGCATGACAATGTAGCGTTCAATTTCAGACACCACATCAGACATCGTCATACCACCATTATTCGCCATGTAATCAATCGCTTCTTCACGGGTCCATCGCTTGGCATGAATACCGGTATCCACCACCAGTCTAATGGCACGGAATAGTTCCGCCTGCAAACGGCCAATGTCACCGTAAGGGTCATCATTATAAAAGCCCAAGTCAGCCATTAGCTGTTCGGTATACAGCGCCCAGCCTTCGGTATGAACCGAATACGGCAAGAATGAGCGGAACAGCGGTAATCCGGTCATCTCTTGTTGTAAGGCAATTTGGAAATGATGACCGGGAACTCCCTCGTGGACGGTCAGAGTTTTCATCCCATATTTTGGCGTTGCTTTGATGTCATACAAATTGGCAAAGAAGCGTCCTGGCCGCGAGCCATCAAGTGCCGGCCGCTGGTAATAAGCACCTGGCGCATTCTTCTCAGCATAAGTTGGCACACGAACCACTTCGAGGTCGGCTTCGGGACGCATGCGGAAAGCTGGATCGATATAGGTGTATATATCATCCACAATCAGTGCGTAATCCTTCAGGATTTGCTCGCGTCCTGCATCGCTATCTGGATAGAGAAATTGCGGATCCTCGTTAAGTTGTTGCAGTAAAGTGCCAATAGCAACGTCGCTCGGATACCCCAAATCATCAAAAATATCCCGCATCTCCGCATGAATTCGTGCCACTTCACTTAAGCCTAACTGATGCACTTCATCAGCGGTGATATCTGTAGTGGTGTATTGCTTCAACTGATAACGATAGTACGCATCGCCATCCGGCAACTTCCATACGCCAGCATCATTATTAGTTTGCGGTAACACGCCAACAAAATAGCTTTGCAGCCCTGCATAAGCTGGATAAACAACTTCTGCGACCGCTTGCTCCGCCTGTTCAATAAAGTCGTTACGCTCTTGTTCCGTTAACTCTATAGATTCAAGTTTGCGCACAAAACTCGATACCAACACATTCTCAGCCGGCTCGCTGCTGGTAAAGTTTTCCATTTGCGCAATTACGGCTTCCACCACAAAAGTCGGCGGCAAAATGCCCTTCTCTTCGCGAATCGCCAGGTCAGCCAATAATCCGTCAAAGTACGAATCCACCGCATTCAAACGGCTAATATAGTACTCCGCATCGGTCGCATCATTGACTTGGTGCATATCGGATAAGAAGCTCGGCAAATTCGTATGCACGCCGAAGAGTTGATTGACAGGATACCCATGCCAACGCCACTTTTCGCCCTCGAGACTATGCCCCATAAAGTTATCGAAAATATCGTACGAAATGAGGTCTTGGCCTTCCCGTCCTTCACGCCCATACGACTGAAACATTTCGTAATTTTCCCGCATCTTGGCATAGCTTTCGGTCGTGCTCTCTGGCGACATATCGCCAAGCTCAGCATTGTGCCCGCGAATACCAAAGCCTTCCAAAATTCGCAATTGCGTCAACAACTGCGGCGAGTCCATCGCGGTCTCTAGCATCACGCGGTCATAAAACACGCGCATAGAGAACGGCTTAAACCAAATGGCGTTGACGACAAGCACTGTCGCAGCAACCACAATGACAAGTAATGAGTACTTAATAAATTTCCACATAGTGCCCTCGCGGAAGCTATAGTAAACAGTGAAAAGAGAACAGATAATGGCAAATCAATTTACCATTCTGCCTTCTATCGAACGAATGAGTCCAGCCAGCAACTTCTTGACCAGCAAAATCTCTTCTGTAGGCGGCAGTTTAATGTAATTTAATCTTGTGACTAATTCCAATTGCGTTTCTAGCTCCAATAATGAGCCTCTCGCAATATGCATAAACCGTAACCGGTCACGTAAACTCGAACGGCCAAATCCTTCGGCTATATTACTCGGAATTGAAACGGCTGCTCGACGAATTTGACTACCAAGAGCATATTCTTCAGTTCTGGGCAGCTCGCGAAGTAACTCATATACTAAGCATGCAAGATCCATAGACTTTTTATAGACTTCAAGTTTCCTGTGCATATAACCTCCATGTTAGACACAAGTCTAGCAGTTTTTCTTTGCTCTTTTTCCTGTCACTATTCACCATTCACACTTGACTTTAGCGTTAGAAAAGGGCATATTCCCCGCCCTAATAAACAATCGCGATCAGTTAACGAATTTTAGGAGTTCACCTTGGCTAATATTAAGTCTGCGAAAAAGCGTGCGGTACAGTCGGAGAAAAACCGTCGCCACAACGCGAGCCGTCGCTCAATGATGCGTACCTTGTTGAAGAAAGTAACTGCTGCAGTAGAAGCAGGCGATAAAGCGACTGCACAGCAGGCATTTACTAGCCTTCAACCAATTCTTGACCGTTATGCGACCAAAGGTCTTATCGGTAAGAATAAAGCTGCGCGTCACAAGAGCCGTTTGAGTGCGAAAATTAACGCACTGTAAAACAAATGCTTAACGCATTGAATACGAAAAACCGACCTAAGGGTCGGTTTTTTTATGCCTTCTCGCTACATAAAAGGTTCAACTTCTTATGCAATGTTGTCATAATGTTGAACCATTATTTTAAGAAAATGATCGTTTGGGGCATTTGTTCATGAAATTTCTGACTTCCTGCATGATAGCGTTCGCGTTATTCACCACTTCTACTAACGCCGCTTCGCCTGCAGAAATCCCCATCGAAGATTTCTTTTCTGATGTTGCTTATAGTGATGTGGCTATTTCGCCGACCGGTAAATACTTTGCCATCAAATCAACGAAAGGCATCAGCGATAGTATCCTTATTTTTGACCGTGAAAATAAGCAAGTTACTGCCAACTTTACCTTTGGTGAACTCCAAGAGTTTTCGCAAATTACTTGGGTTAATGATGAACGCTTCATTTTTTATGGTCAGCGCGTTGAAGGGTATTTGGACGGTTCTTCTTCGCGAGGCAGCTGGTACGGTGCGAATGCCGATGGCAGTAATCGTCGCGAACTCTTTCGTTCGGAACGCAGTGTCATGGACTTAACACACTTGTTACCTGCTGACCCTGATCATGTTCTCGTCAGTAAGTACCACTTCGCAGATGGCTTTAAAGCGAAAGTTCACCGTCTCAATATCAATGATGGGCGCAGCTATTTCGTGGCCGACCAGCCGAACGACGTCAACCAAGTATTGGCCGATAACACTGGTACTCTCAGAGCAGCCTATGGCTTTGAAACCCAAGATGACGGTCTTACTTCAGAGTTCTTTCTCTATTATAAACCTCTCAAGAGTGATTCTTGGAAGCCACTATCTATTGACGGGTATGAACCCGGCGATCGCGTTCGATTTATAGGTTTCGCAGCAGACAATCGGCGTGCTTTCCTTATTGGTGATTTTGAAACCAAGACCAGTGCTGTCTATGAACTGGACACCAAAACGGGTGAGTTGAGTATGATAGCTCATGATGCGGTAGCTGACGTCAGTGGGTATGCAACCGACTTGGACGAACAAGTAATCGCTGTTTCATTTGCACCAGGTAAGTACACACGCACATTTGTCGATGATACGAAGTCGGCCAAACTACTTATGTCGCTTGAACAAGCCTTTCCGGACCAGCAAGTCTTTTTACGAAATGGAACCGCAGACGGGAAATATGCTGTGGTCAGAGTCAGTTCTGATCGAAATCCAGGCGAATTCTATTTATTCGATACCGAAACATTGCAAGCAGGTTACATAGCATCGTCTCGCCCTCGCCTAAACACTAACGATTTAGCAGAGATGCGACCATTTAGTTTCACTGCGAGCGATGGAATGGAACTACATGGCTACCTAACTATTCCGAAGCCTGATCGCTTCGGCCGCACACCACCTTTGGTTGTTGAGGTTCACGGCGGTCCTATGGGTGTCCGTGACAACTGGGGTTTTAATAGCTCGAACCAGTTCTTAGCCAGCCGAGGAATCGCTGTCCTCCAAGTCAATTTCCGTGGGTCTGGCGGTTACGGTCGCGAATTCCAAGAGAGTGGATATGGCCAATGGGGTAAGCGCATGCAGCAAGATGTCTACGACGCTACACAATGGGCCATTGAACAAGGACATGCGGCAAAAGATCGTATATGTATCAGTGGTGGAAGTTATGGCGCCTACTCAGCAATGTTGGCGTTGACACAAAAGCCGGATATGTATCAGTGTGCGGTCGCGATTGGTGGTGTCTATTCATTGCCATTGTTACGTTCTACCACAGACAGTGCTGGCAACGAACGCGCTCGCAAAACCTTTGATCGTCAAATGGGTGCCGATATGAAGGCACTTGAAGCGGTCTCACCGGTATTCTTCGCCGACCAAATCACCAAACCAATATTGCTGATACACGGTCGGAACGACGTTCGAACTCCATTTAGTCAATATGAAGTCATGCTAGAAGCACTCAACAAAAACGACAAGAGCGTTGAGACTTGGGTGCACGACGGTGGGCACTCGGTGTATTCGCAGGAAGAGCGCTTTATTGAAAATCAGAAAATTCTTGATTTCCTTTCACGACATCTGGCGCTTCGCTAAGAACCAGATGAGTCCCCGTAGCTCAGCTGGATAGAGCAGCCCCCTCCTAAGGGGCAGGTCGCAGGTTCAACTCCTGCCGGGGACGCCAAGAACTACCAGTGAATGGTAAATAGTGAACAGTTAAAAGAAAGCGACTAATACAGAGAACAGTGAATCAACTAAGCTTTACTATTCACTGTTCTCTATTCACAATTTACTGTTTTTCGGCGGTTATGGTCCAGCCGAAGACTTCGCCTTCTATTTCGAAAGGCTCCGCTTCTAACTTCAAGCCCACTTTAGTTGCAGCCTTCTTCAGTCCCGTAATGTCTTTCTTGGCATAGGCTGACTGTAACTGTTCATCGAGGCGCTTTTTGTGGTCTGCTAGCACGTGATAATCGTAGGTAAGCTGCTTACGTGCCTGTTCCAAGTTAGAGCCATTCATGGCTTGTAAGACACGCGCGACACGAGCTATCGCATCTTTCACATAGGTTTGCTGCTCAGGCTTATCGAAACGCTGTAATAACGAATCCATCATCCATTTGGTCGATTGCGACAGAATTCGATTGTGCGAATACTTTGCCCAACCCTCATCACCTAACTGCGGAATGGCTTGCATAGCCAAGTCAATAATCAAATCGGCTTGCTGGAATAACGGGCTTTCCTCAAGAATAGCCGTTAATACTTCGACACCAACTTTTGAATCTTTGACGAGTTTGCTACTGGCATGATGACTCATAGTGATAAGCTTGCCACCAGGCTTTAAAATCTCACTGACTTTAGCCAATGCGGGGCCTTGTTCAGCATATTCAAATGCAAACTGGCTGATGACTGCATCGACAGATTCAGCCGTATAAGGTGCCGCTGCGATGGGAGTCGCTGAATGGAACTTGATCGTTTTGAGCTTCTTAGCAACTGCGGGTTGTTTCTCAAATTGTTTAACGGGATTAATTTCTGCAGCATCGAGCCCCTCAATCACAAAGTCCTTCTGATTAGCACGGCCGAAGTCATAAGCCAATAACGCTAACGCACCATTACCACAACCAGCATCGACGATGATTGCACCCTGTGGTATTGAATCAAACGATTGATCCCAAAACTTTTGAATTGCGCCAGTGTAGCCTTGGTTCGCATCACCTTCAGCGAAGCTATTCAGTACACCACTTGTCTGCCAGTACATACTCCAATGCTGCATCTTTTATTCCTAAGCTTAAGTAACAAGAAGAGCACTAGTGTAGGGATAATCTACACGGAATAAAAGAGCGAATCGCAGGCATAAAAAAAGCGGGACCGAAGTCCCGCTTATGCGTTTCATATTCTGATCGAACGAGTCGATTAGAAGTTTTGTTGGAAACGTACGTAGAATACACGACCCCAGCCATTGTATAGGCCGTAGTTGTAGTCGCGACCACCGTATGGCTCAAGAGTAGGCAGCTTTTCAAATGCGTTTTGCACGCCAAGAGTGAAGCTGTTATCCCATGCAGTGTTGTAAGTCGCTTGTAAGTCGTGAGTTACCCACGTGCCCAAGTGACCAGTACGGAGAACTCCGTCAGCACCATTTGCATCAGCAACAGTATCAGTGTACGTGTCACCAATCAGGTTCAAATTCCACGCGAAGGTGAAGTCGTTCAACGTGTACGTGTTGTTGAAGTTCAAACGGTTACGTGGAACACCCAAGTCACGAACTAGGTTACGACCGCCATCGATTGAGTAATCAAGGATGTGACCGATTTGCAGGTTCTGAGTCAATGAACCCATGTCTGCCAAGTCCCAGTTAGCACGGATGTTGAAGTCGAAACCTGAAGTTCCTAAAGTACCTTCGTTACCGAAACCAGCTGTTACTTCAGTGATGACGCCGTTTGCATCACGAGTTACACCTAAACCTGGAGGAATTGGGTCACCCGCATCCAACGCATCGATTAAGTTCTGTGAAGTAAATGAACGGATACGATCTTCGATTTCGATATCGTAGTAATCGATTGCCATGCTGATGTTGTCAGTCAGGTTTACAGCAAAACCAGTTGCGAACTGAGTTGAGTTTTCAGCAGACAAATCTGGGTTGGCAATGTAGAACGCATTTGTTTGACATTGAGCGTTCGGGTCACCTGCTAACACAGTACAAGTTCTCTCGTCGAAGATGAAGTCGGCAGAGAATGATGTTTTCTGAGTCAGGATATCCAAAGATGGAGCACGGAAACCTTCGCCGTACGAACCACGCCAAATGATGTCATCACTGATTGACCATTTGAAGCTAACTTTTGGCGAGAAGTTGCCACCAAAGTCAGAATAACGGTCATAACGACCTGCGAAGTTCAATTCGAAATCATAAGTTACTGGAACTAATACTTCGAAGAACGCGGCGTTTACAGTACGGCCACCACCAGCAGAGTTACCCGCTGAACCACCAACTAAGCCAGCTTCTGACTGTGAATCATAACGGTCAGCATAGCGTTCTTTACGATGTTCAAAACCTACGAATGCTTGAATCATACCAGCATTGGTTTCAGTCACATCGAAAGACGTGTTTGCATAGTACTCGTCGATGTCAAAATCAGAGATACGTGAAGTCGTTACAACACCACCAGCAAGCACGTTGTCAGGGTTTTGACTTGGTAATTGCAGGTCATAACCATAACGGCAGTTGGCGGGGTTGAAAGAACCATCATCACAGTAACCTGGGTTGAAGTCGTTAACGAAAGTCCACGCAGTTTGCGCAGCTAAGTAACCGTTACCGATTTCAGTTGTGTTGTTACGAACACGACGGTAACCGAAGTCAACTTCCATATCACCCAGCATACCTTCGAAGCCGAGCATGAAGTCTTTGTTTTTGTTGGTTACGGTTGTGTCACGGTTACCCATTGCTGCGAAACGGTGATAGAACCAAACTGGAATGTTTGGACCAACCAATGATGGATCATAAGTTGTCGCATTTGGGTTGTTTGGATCATAAATCCAAGCATTTGGGTTAGTTGGGTTGTTGTAGCTATCAGCAGGAGTAGTCAAACCATCATAGAAGATGTTTGAGTCTGGAGCTGGAGCATAACGACCAAACGATTCAGTTTCTGCAACGCTAGCATTGCTGTAGAAAGCCCAATCGTTGTTGATTTGGTGACGAGCTTTAATGAACAAAGATTCGTTCGCTGACGATGCTTCGTTCGCGTTAGTCGCGTTGAAGTTATACTGACAACGAGGCGCGCCGCCGATAGTAGTCGGGATGTAGTTTTCTTCAGTACAGCCGCTAGGGATACCTTGGAAAGCACCAGTTACAGTTGAACGCCAGTTGTTACCATAAGTTGATGAACCAGGAACAACCCAAGGATAAGCGTTTTCATAAACGATTTCACGATTGTTCCAAGATACACCACCAAGTACTTGCGTGCTTGCATCAGAAGAACCGAACAATACGCTTCCTTGCTCGCGGTCACCGCCTTCACGTGGAACTGATACTTCACCAGCACCTAAGGTCAGCTGTGCGCCGTTGTAATCTTTACGAGTAATAACGTTGATTACACCACCGATTGCGTCAGAACCATATACCGCTGATGCACCATCAGACAGGATTTCGATACGCTCTACAGCACCGATTGGGATTGAGTTCAAATCTTGGCTAGAACCAGTAGAAGGAGACATAGTCAAACGACGGCCGTCAACCAATACTAGTGAACGTGAAGCACCCAAACCACGTAAATCTACCTGAGAAACACCCTGTGCAGAGCTACCAGATTGTGGACGGAATGAACCAACTGAGTTGAACGTGGTGTTACGAATGATGTCTGCAACAGAGATGTCACCTGACAGGTCAATCGCTTCACGGTCGATTACGGTTACAGGAACCGCGCCTTCAAGGTCAGTACGCTTAATGCGTGAACCTGTTACTGTGATACGTTCTTGAGCTTCTTCTGCTTGCTCATCTTCAGACTGATCCTGCGCAATTGCAGAGCCTGAAAACGCAAGAGATGCGCCACCGAACATAAGAGCTAAGCGGATAGACTTAGCTAATTTATTGTTAGTATACATATCTTCTCCCTGGACCACTTTATTAGTGATTTACTAGGTTTAAACTGGCACGTGAACGCTCTTCGTGCTCGTTCCGATCGGGGTCTAAGTCGCTGCAAAGCTAATTAAACACCAACCGATCAGTACCCGATACTAATCAAAAAACCCGAGTTCAGCAACCTAGAGAGTCGCTAAAAACCAATATTTTTTGATGTTTTTGTACGATAAACAGCCTTTTTCTTCCGACGAACCGTCTTAAAATAACAATAAAGTATTGTTTTATATGACTTAAATGAAAACAAACCACCGTCACAAAAAGTTCCCGAAGTTTCCAAAATTTCGTCATTTTGATGTTTTTTTAGACGTCGGCATGCCTTGTTTGACGCGCTTTAGAGCCGAACTCGTCCGACTTGTAACAAATTTTTCACGCTCGCCTTTGCACTGCCAGCATATTTATAGCCTTGCGCCAACATCAATTCGGCACACGCAACCGCATCGTTAAAAGCGTGATGCGCATGATAATCGGGCAGTCGATATCGCCCTCGCGCCGCTGCTAAAGTCAAACTCCCGCGAGGAATATGGTGTTGCTGATTACGCAGACGGCGTAATTCAAACTGCAACGTGTCAAACCAGCCCAGCGGACTCAACTTAATGCCATGATCACGCGCCGCAACTTGCAAAAACTGCCAATCTAAATGGGTGTGATGACACACTAATATTGCGTCTTCCAGAACTTGTGCAAGTTCTTGCAAAACTAACTTACTCTCACTGCTTTCGTTAAAGTCACGCTGTACCAGACCATGCACTACCGGACTTTGCTTTAAATCATGGCTCGTATCTGCTGCTGAATCTAAAACAAAGTAGCGCGCGGACTGATACTCGAGGCAGGGTGGACGCACCTCAATCCATGCGATTGCCAGCATCACGTCCTGATTTACATCCAATCCGCTGGTTTCGATATCCACCACCACATAGCGCGCGTCCGTCCATTGCTGGTTCAGCAGTTGGCGCCGCTGCCACCAACGCTGCAACGCTTGAGTCCAAGCCATCAACCTGACCGCCCGAACTTCATCGCAACGCCCTGCTGACATTCATCGATAATTCGAAAAGCAGTCTTCAGCTGACGCCGAACCAGCGTACTGAGATGATCGGGATCGAGAGCATTTTTCGGCTCATCCGTTCCCCACACGTCCAGTTGATGTTGTAGTCGAAGCTGCGTTAGAAACTGCCAGGCTTCTGCCAGCGATTGGTTATCGCGATGATTCAGTAGGCGCCCTTCCAACAGCTGCTCCAAGCGCGCTAACGTGCGCGGTTCGGTCACACCGGCCTGCAATGAATAGATGCGGACAATGTCATTAATCAGCGCAATGCCATAGCGTTTGATATCAATCAAGTCACTGTCTTTACCTGACTCGGTGCCACGAAAGCGATTAAAAAGCCCCAATGGAACCTGCACATTCCGTTGTAAGCGCGCTAAATTCCCCAAAAAGAACTCATTTTGCCCAAGCTTGGCTACTTCAGCTCGGTAGCGCTGATACAGTCGCTTATTGCCCACCACCATGCGGCTATCGAAGAAAATTTGACAATACATCAGTGCCTTAGGCGTTGGGCTCTCGGTCCAGCGGGTGAAGCGCTCAACCCAGCCAGCAATACTGCGGCGACAGTCAGGATGCGACGCCATAATGTTGCCCGGGCACAGCGGAATCCCGCAATCACCTAATCCCGAACAGACCCAATCGCCGAGACCTTCGAACCAACTCAATTGCCGTTCATTGAGCTCATCGGCGAGTAACAAGCCATTATCTTGATCGGAGCTTAAGGTTTGGTCTTCACGGCCCTGTGAGCCAAACGCGAGCCATGCATAAGACGCGGGAGCTACCCCATGCTCACGCTCATAAAACTCAATCAGTTTACGCGTCATGGTATCCGTGAGAGATGCTAGCAACCGCCCCACCACCGTGGTGTTCGCAGCCCGTGTGGCAAACGCTTGCATGTATGCGGGAATTTGCTTCGCTTCTGCGATAAGTTGGTCGCGCGACTGCGTTTTGTTCAAAGCGCTGATGAGCATCACCGGCTCACTGCGCTGCTGTCGCATTAGGTCGGTATTGGTGATCATGCCGATAGGCTGGTCGTTCTCATCCAACACCGGCAAGTGATGAATATTGTTCTGGGTCATGGTCGTCAGAGCGTCCATGAGCGTTTGCCGCCCCGCTACCGTTGCTGGAGCCTGCGTCATCACCGCGTTGACATGCAAGTCAAAACTCAGCCCAGGCGCAATCACTCGATTGCGTAAATCGCGGTCCGTCAGAATGCCCACTAAAGCGCCGTCATCCACTAATAAAATGGAGCTCACTTTCTCATCACTCATCTTTTGCGCTGCGACGCGAATCGATGTGGTCGAGGGGAGTTGGACTGGTGGTCGGGTTAAGACCTCTTGAATACTGGTTTGCAGTGGGTCGACAGTCACCGGTTGACGGCTATTCGGTTTCCCTCGCGCAACTTCTTCTAACGAACGTTGGCTGTGTGCGCGGATAAAGTATTGCTCAAAGGCGACACTGTCACGGCGCAACCGATCAAACACCGTTTGCGGAATAATAAAAATAATCCCGTCTTCGACCACAGTCAGACGATTCACTACCGAACGACCGCTCAACAACGACGGATAACCAAACAAGTCGTGCGACTCTAACCGCTCGATGAGATGTCCATCAGGTGCTAATAAATCAAAGGCGCCCGAGCGTACAATGTAGAGCGCGGGGCTAAAGTCATTAAAAAACTTATCTATATTGTGGTCATTGACATAGGCTGCTTTCAGTTGCTCAATAGCACCCGTGCGCTGTTCATCCGTCAGCGCATCAAACGGCGGGCAATCCAACAGGAAGCGTTTGACCTCAGCAAAATCGGGTTGCATGTTTTGTTTCATGTTGCAGGTCTCCAATGCCAATAATGAGCACTCTACGGCAAAGATAAAAAACCCGCCACAAAGGACGGGTTTTGACAATCAAGAACACCAGATTAATGGTGAGTGGCTACACCGGAACCACGCGGGTAACGGATAGATTCCACTAAATCTTGGGTAGCTTGTGGCGCATCACCAGTCATCTTGTGCACAATCAGTGCCACAATGAAGTTGATGATCATACCGACAGTACCGATACCCTCTGGCGAAATTCCGAATAACCAGTTATCTGGAACATTCGCTGCTGGGTCCACGAACTTGAAGTAGATGATATACGCCAGGGTAAACACGATACCGACGACCATACCCGCAATCGCACCCGAGCTGTTCATCCGCTTATGGAAGATACCCATAATAATAGCGGGGAAGAAGCTCGCGGCTGCAAGACCGAACGCGAAGGCGACCACCTGCGCCACGAAGCCGGGCGGATTGATCCCGAAGTAGGTGGAAATGGCGACAGCAACACCGGCGGCAACACGCGCCCAGAGTAGTTCCTGTTTATCGGTAATGTTCGGGGTCAAGGTTCGTTTCAGTAAGTCATGTGACACCGATGTCGAAATTACCAGCAGCAGACCTGCTGACGTCGACAACGCTGCGGCTACACCACCGGCGGCAACCAAAGCCACAACCCATGCCGGTAAGTTGGCAATTTCAGGGTTTGCAAGAACCATGATGTCGCGGTCTACCGTCATTTCGTTGCGGTCATCACCTGAGTAGAACATGCGACCGTCGTCGTTCTTATCTTCCCACGAAATCAAGCCGGTTTTTTCCCAGTTTTTGATCCACGACGGTGCTGCTTCATACTCAACACCCTGCAAATCAGGACCGTTCACCGTATTAATGAGGTTGGTTTTCGCAAACGCTGCAATAGAAGGTGCAGTCAGATACACCACAGAAATGAACACCAATGCCCAACCTGCAGATAAACGTGCATCCGATACTTTGGGTACCGTGAAGAAGCGCACGATAACGTGCGGTAAGCCCGCCGTACCGACCATTAATGCACAGGTAATCGCGAACATATCGATTTTACTGCGCACACCCTCGGTATAAGCGGCTAAGCCGAGCTGCTCTGACAACCCGTCAAGCCGTTGCAACAAATACTCACCACCTCCGGGCACACCCTCGGCAATAGTCGCACCGAAACCTGTTTGCGGCAGAATATGGCCCGTCATATAAATGGATATAAAGATAGCGGGAACCAAATACGCAAATGCGAGTACCACGTACTGGGCAACCTGCGTGTAGGTAATCCCTTTCATTCCACCCAAAACGGTGTAGAAGAAAACAATCGCTGCACCAATGTAAACACCGGTAGCAATATCTACTTCCAAGAAGCGCGAGAACACCACACCCACACCGCGCATTTGTCCGGCAATGTAGGTAAAGCTAATGATAATCGCACACAATACCGCAATGGTACGCGCCGTCTGTGAGTAATAACGGTCACCAATAAAGTCAGGTACCGTAAACTTACCAAACTTCCGTAAGTACGGCGCCAAACACATGGCTAATAAAACATAACCACCGGTCCAGCCCATCAAATAAACGCTACCGGCATAACCCGCAAACGCAATAATCCCCGCCATCGAAATAAACGATGCGGCGGACATCCAGTCTGCCGCTGTGGCCATCCCGTTCAGGACCGGATGAACACCACCACTGGCTACGTAAAAATCATTCGTAGAGCCGGCTCGAGACCAAATCGCGATACCAATATAAAGCGCGAAGGTCAGGCCGACGATAATAAACGTGAGAGTTTGAATATCCATGCTCGTCGCCCCTACTCTTCGTGAACTTCGTATTTGTTATCGAGCGCCGCCATGCGATTCACATATACGAAAATCAGCACAACGAATGTCAGAATCGACCCTTGCTGAGCAAACCAAAAGCCCAGTTTGAAGCCGAAAAAGGTAATTTGGTTGAGTACATCCGCCAAAATAATGCCAAAGCCATACGACACGACGAACCAGACAACTAGTAACTTCAATACTAGGCTGATGTTTTCGCGCCAGTAGGCTTTTGCGAGTTCTTCGCTTTTAAAAGCCATACGCCCTCCAGGTTGTTCCGTTGTTATTGTTTGGGTCACTATGCAATCTAGTCGGCAACCCGCCGCACAGAAATAAGACATTGGTCTAAGAGAGCTAAGGAAAAGTAAAAAGTGAATAGTGAACAATGAATAGAAATGCTACAAAAGGCAGGTATGAAGGTGTATTTACAATTCACTGTTCACTATTAACTGTTCACTAGGGTTTTGTTATGACTGCTGTGTTGGTTCTGGTATCACTGGCTTATATCGCACTGCTGTTTGCTGTGGCGCATTACGGCGACAAGCCCAATACCTTTGCCAATCGACTCAGCTATAAGCCACTGGTGTACAGCATGTCGTTGGCAATCTATTGCACCAGTTGGACCTACTATGGAGCGGTGGGGAATGCCGCCTCGTCGGGCTGGGCCTATATTCCTATCTTGCTCGGGCCGTTTTTATTGTTCGTGTTTGCGTTGCCGCTGATGGAGAAATTGGTCTCAGTCAGTAAACAGCAAAATATCACCTCGATTGCCGACTTTATTGCGTCGCGCTACGGCAAGCGCCAGCGCATTGCCTTGTTTGTGACGCTGATAGCAGCGCTAGCCACCATTCCTTATATTGCACTGCAACTGAAAGCGGTCGGTCTCACCTTTGTGGTATTGACCGACAACACCTCCGCATTCACCGAACTCTCCATTAATGAGCTGCTAGCAGCTGCACTGATGGCCGCTTTTGCCATGTGGTTTGGTACTCGCCATATTGAGGTCACCGAATATCGCAATGGGATGATTTTGGCGATTGCCTTTGAATCTTTGATCAAGCTGGTGGCGTTAGTGGTTGCTGCCGTATTTGCGTGGCATTTATACAGTTCAGTGGGCTCGGAGCAGCTGTTCCAGCGGCTTGCCAACCCGCCTTCAGAGGCTTGGTCATGGCGAGCGCTGCTCGAATTTGATTTTATTGTGCAGACCTTTATGGCTGCGGGCGTTATTTTGTGTTTGCCGCGCCAGTTTCATGTCGCGGTGGTCGATAACGTCAATGTAAATCACCTCAAGACCGCGCGCTGGGGCTTCCCGTTGTATCTATTGATTATCGCCGTTGCGATTGTGCCTATTGCGGTCAGTGGACAATTTTTCTTTGGTGACGGCGTTGACGGCTCGACCTTCGCGCTGCAATTACCGATGATGAATGACCAACCCTGGTTAGCGGTGTTCATCTTTATTGGCGGCTTTTCCGCAGCGACAGCTATGGTCATCATTGCCTCGGTGACACTCAGCACCATGATCACCAATGACGTGATCATGCCGTTCATTTTGCAGCGTCGCAGCCAGTTCCCCTTTACCGGCAGCGCGCCTATTGGTGTGCTTGCCGACACGCGCAGCTTCCAAGGCCGCCTACTCCTGATCCGTCGCGTCGCCATTGGCGTGATCATGTTGCTGTCTTATCTGTGCTACTACTTCTGGGCCGCAAATACTGGGCTCGTCAGTATCGGCTTGTTAGCCTTCTCGGTCGTTTTGCAGCTGCTGCCCGCGGTACTCGGTGGCCTTTATTGGCGTCGCGGTCATGCTCGTGGCGTCTATGTGGGCCTAGGTGTAGGCCTCATAGCGTGGTTATTTGCGGTGGCAGTACCCATGTACCTGCCCCATCAAATTAGTGACACCAGCATCATTACACAGGGCACTGTGGTCAGTTTGGTCGTCAATACCATTGCCTACATTGTTTTCTCGTTGCTCGCTCAGCCGCGCCTCGTGGACCGCATCCAAGCCACCGCTTTCGTGAAGCCGCGCTCGACCCTACAAGAGCACACCATAGGTCGTCATCACCAAGCCACCAATGGCGACATGCTGCTGTTATTACGAACCTTCCTCGGCGAACAACGCGCCAGCCAGCTACTGGAGTTTTTTGCGGCGTCCGAACGCGGTATGAAAATTACCGAAGCCATGCGCGAAGATGTCGCCAAGCGCGAATTCATCGACTTTGTAGAGCGGTCACTCAGTGGCGTACTCGGTGCCGCCACCGCACGTTCACTGGTTGAAGCGGCGCTGCGTGATCGCCGGCTGCATCTGGAAGAGGTTGTTCACTTCTTTGACGACACCACTCAAGCTCTGCAAACTCAGCAGTCCATCCTGTTCAGCTCACTCGAAAACCTTGCCCAAGGTATTTCCGTAGTCGATGCTGAACTGCGCTTAGTCGCTTGGAATAAACGCTATTTAGACCTGTTTGAGTACCCGGAAGGCATGGTCAAACCCGGACAACCGATCGCCACCTTGATTCGCTACAACGCCGAGCGCGGCGAATGTGGTCCTGGCGAAATTGATGAGCTTGTTGCCAAGCGATTAAATTACATGCAGATGGGCTCACCCCATCGCTTTATTCGCCGTCGCGGTGATGGCCGCGTGATTGAAATGGTCGGTAATCCACTCCCCAATGGTGGCTTTGTAACGTCATTTACAGACATCACCGAGCACGTAGAAACGGCGCAAGCACTAGAAGAAGCGAATATCGACCTCGAACAACGCATCAACGTGCGGCAGCGCAAAATACGTGAAATCAATAATGAGTTAACGGAAGAAATCGAACGCCGTCGCAAAGTTGAAGTCGAGCTGAAACAAGCAAAGCTCGAGGCGGAAGAAGCGAACGCTTCCAAAACTCGTTTTCTTGCGCTGGCCAGCCACGATATTCTGCAGCCACTCAATGCCGCACGTTTATATTTGTCAGCCGTTGATGAGACCAGCCTGACGCCAGCCAATGATCAACTGCTGCAGAAGCTGGATACGGCGCTCGCCTCTACTGAGCATTTGCTGTCGACGCTCCTGCAAATCGCCAAAATGGATCAAGGTGCGTTGCAACCCACATTCCGCCATGTGCGCTTGGATACCATACTGCAGCCGCTGATCCACGAGTACAACGTGTTGGCGCAGCAAAAGCATATCCAGTTTAAGGCGCGCTTGCAGGATAGCGTGGTACTTACCGATCCCACATACTTGCGCCGAATCATTCAAAACTTTTTGTCGAATGCTATTAAATACAATAAAGAACACGGCAAAGTTTTGCTGGGTGTGCGGCGCCGCGGTGAGCAATTGCAAATTGCCGTCTGGGATACGGGTCCAGGCATCACCTCACAGCAACAGCATCGTATTTTTGATGCCTTTTACCGCGGCCAAAATACTCGCGTGGAAGGCGTGGGGCTGGGACTATCGGTCGCCAAACGGATGAGTGAGCAACTACGCTGTGCACTGAAACTCCAAACGCGTGAAGGGTTTGGCAGTTGCTTCTCGGTGACCGTACCGCTGGGCAATGCCGAGTTAATCGATGAGCGCCCACCCACCGAAACCGCAAGTTCGCCTACGGAACGTCTCCTGCTTATTTGTGTGGATGACGACCAAGAGAACCTAGCTGCACTGCGCGCACTGTTGGAAAAGTGGAATTGTGAGGTAGAAACCTTCTGCACCAGCGATACCGCTTTAGCCTATGCCCGCACGCATGAGCGCCCAGATGGCCTGCTACTGGATTATCAGTTGGGTGATGACGCTCACGATGGACTCAGCCTGTGCCGAGCCCTACGTGAGCAATGGGGCGATTCCGTGCCAGCAGCGTTGGTTACTGCCATGCGTGACGACAACTTGCGCCGGCAAGCCCGCGAACAACAGTTACACTTTCTCGCCAAGCCGGTCAAACCTGCTGCGCTCAAAGCACTCCTCAAGCACATCCAGCAACGTCGCGGCTAACCGCGACGCTGTTGGAGCAAAACGGCTACATAGTCTCGGTGGGTAATGCGCGACAAACGCCACCTTGTAGACTCAGCTTCGGCTCTGGGATAACTTCACAGGTGCCCATCATTTGTTGTTCTTCATTTAGCCAGCGGCGCAATTCGGTGTACTCTGCTGCCATCGCTTCAATAGTGTCCGCGTCAACATTTTCGGTCGAATATGCAATGTAATACTCGGGGCCGCCACAAGGCCGAGCACCCACTTCGAGCATGCGACATTGGCTCAAGTCGGTAGCTGCCGCAACACCAACCATACTGCGAATCGCGTTATTCATCTCAGCCAGTTTCGCGCTCGCTTGCTCGGCATCCATCTTATCCAGCGCGGTTGCTTCCGCCTCAACAATCTGTTCTTGCTCGGTGGCTTGCTCAAGCGATTTTTCGGGCTGTTCACTGCACCCGAGCATCAGTGCGCCGGCTAGCAAAACAGCAGTAGTACGAATGATTCTTTGCATCTTTGGTCTCCTTTCAAAAAAAAGCCCGCAGTGCTGCACACCGCGGGCTGTGTTCATTCACTGTTGCTTAGCTTACGCTAGGCGACGGCGGCGCAGCAAGGCTAATGGCAGTACCAGTAGCGCTACAATCCAACCGAATGCACCACTCGATGGTTTCGGCTCTAACCGAACCTGCACACTGGCAGTATCGGTTAAATCACCATCGCTCGCAGTCACAGTAAAGGTCACTGTAGTCGCTTCATCAACTTCTGGTGACGTGAAGGTCACGCTAGCACCTGAAGTAGAGCTGAGTGATACCGACGTCGTGCCTGATTGTGCCCAAGTGTAAGTCAACGCATCACCGTCGGCATCTTCAGACGTTGAAGCAGACAACGTGATGGTCTCACCTGGCTCAGCTGACACCGCTGAAGTAGTCGCTGCAGCTTCTGGAGCTTGGTTGAACAACTCGAAGCTCGCAGTTGCAGTTGCTGTTGGACTTCCGGCAGCATCGACTGCGCGATATTCAACTACCGCAGTACCGACAAAACCATCATCCGGCGTAAATACCAAGTTAGTACCATCAAATGCTGCTGTACCACCAGCTTCTGCTTGCGAGACGATTTCGAGTGTTAAGTCACCATCAACATCAAACGACTGCACTGCTGCCGCTGAATAGCTTTGATCACCTGAGCTGACTTCAGTTAACGTCAACACGTCTCGACCAGAAGTATTCAGAACGGCTGCAAGGTCAACTGTTAATGCATTGTTCTTCGCACCACTGACTTGAGCGGTAATCGCTTCACCGATAGTATCGACTTGTAAGTCATAGTCGATTTCTACAGCAGCTTTCTCACCACTGCGAGTAAAGGCACGATACGCAGTTCCTGAAGCAGGGACAGCACCTTCACCATCGTAGTACAACTGCGTACCAAAGGTACCGTCGAGAGACTCTACCCCAACCGTTGCGAATTCAGGTGAAGCCGGAATGTCGATGTAGTTAAAGTAAACTTCATCTGATGCCAGTTTCAACCACACTGAGAAGGTATACTGGTTGGCATTTTCATCACCCACTTCGTCAAACAAACGAGCATTGACGTATTCCCAGACGAACCATTGGTCCGCACCAGCATTCAATACACCGTAACGAATTTCACTGCCGGCAATACCACCAACAACAAAGTCAGCCCATAATGGTGCCATGACGCCCTGAGGTGGTGCCTCATCAGGAATTGGCATATTGATAAAGCTAGAAGCCATTGCGCCCGTTTGTGAATTCGGTGCAATCACGCCGTTCATCGTTAGGGTAACGGTATTCACCGTTTGGCCATCAACAATAATCCCACCGAAGTTTGTCAACGGGAATGTATACACTTCTTCATCACAACCGGCAGCACAGAGTGACGAGCCGATACCGGCTGCTGCTAATGACAGACCTGCAAATGGGAAGCTTGCTGAAGTATCAACATAACTCTCATTCGCCTCATCGGTTTGTGTACCTGTCCAGACAATGGTTGAACCGTCATCACTCAAACCGAATTCAGTGGCCGTTGCACGCGTTTCCGCTGCATTCACTGAACCTTCCACGACAGCCGCGCCTTCTGGTACTTGTACTGTGACCGTTACCGGCTCACCAGTGTTACCTAAAGCACCACGTGCAGTCATGGTGTATGGCGAACCAATCACCGCGTCACCCGCAGTTTGACCTACGCTGACAATGGCAGGGTTATCTGACTTGGTTGCATACACAGCAATTGGCATACGCAGGTCACTGCTATTACCACTGTTCTCTAACAGAACCTCACCGAAGTACCAGCCGTCTTCTGCAAAACGAGTATCTACGGTCAATTCAAATTCAGCGGTACCATCTGCGGCAATGTCGACATTCGTGACATTTAATTCAGCCGTAACATTAGCATCACGCATAGCCACTGAGGCTGTCCAGCTAGAAGCTGCACCACTGATGTCGGTAATCGTGCGGTCAAACGTACAAGTAATCGCACACGACACATTGGCAAACGACGCCTTATCAACTACTACAGCCACATTGGCTGCCGCAGCGATATCCATCCGGCCAGCACCTACATCAAACGGATCGCTTGGCGTTTGTCCGTCTTGCTTGATAATGCCACCAATGCTCGACGTCATAATAATTGACTTCAGTTGGTCTGCATCAAGGTCACCGTATACGTCTTTCAGCAATGCTGCGGCACCCGCAACATGCGGAGCTGCCATAGACGTGCCGGTCATGGTCATCAAGCCACCGGTGGTGCTTGCAGACAGGATGTTCGTACCCGGTGCAGCAATATCAGGTTTCAAGAAGTTCGGATTACCATTCGGCCCACGAGAACTAGAGTTCGCCATTAAATCAGCAAGCTCTGGATAGACCTTCGCTTGAGCTGGCGTAATCACCGCCTCATCACCCGGAGACCAAGCTGCTAACACAGCCTCGCCATCGGCTTGCGAAATAGAGAAGCTCGGTAACGTTGAAGCACCGACATTCATGATTAATGCTTCTGGTGCGTTGTTGTAGAGCAACATACCGCTCGCACCGGCGTTATCGAGGTTGATTGCTTTTTGTTCAAATGAACATTCGCCGCGTTGAACGAGCACGAGTTCACCGTTAAAAGCACCTTCTGCAAAAGCGTTACAAGCCAAAGCATTCGCTTCATCGACCACAATAGTTGCGGTCAATTCAGCAACAAAGTCTTCTTCAAGGAAGGTTTGGCTGCCTTCAGTGACATCAATATCGGTCAAGCCAGATACGCTAAGTTGATTAACGAAGTCACGGCCATGCGTGGTATTGGCTACCGATAAACCGTCTTCAATACAACTCGGGCAGCCAATGGTCATTTCACCTGGGCCTGAGTTACCAGCAGAAGTCACGGTTAAGACGCCCGCGGCGTTAATCGCTTCGAAAACAGGTTTGTAAGCACTATCTTCTGGTGCGGTACCAGCACCGCCACCCCATGAGTTGTTGATAACATCAGCGCCATCAGCCAACGCATCTTCCAATGCTGGAATCAACATGGCGTTGGAACCGCTACCGATATTGTCGGTGTTACGGAACAACGCTTTGTAAGCCATCAAGTAAGCACCCGGTGCCACACCCGATACGTTCACCGCAGCGCCACCAATAGTCGATGTCACTGGGTTACCCACAGCGGTACCGGCTACGTGCGTACCATGTCCACCCACATCTTGTGGCGTCAGGACTTCATCGGGTAGCGTTTCAAAGGTCGGATCGTAATAGCGCGCGACAATTAATTTATCGTTACAGAACGTCGCATCGACCGCTGCACAATAGTCATCATCGGCTGCTGGCTCGGTCAATGGCGTATGACCATTGTTTGCGAACATTGGATGAGTCGGCGTAATACCGCCATCAATAACCGCTACCCTTACGCCAGCGCCGGCTGACGCTTGGCCACCTAACACCGACCACACTTCAGGTGTATTCAACAAGTCAATGGATGCGTCCATTTGCGTATACATCATTTCGTTTTCGAATACGCGCTTCACACCAGGAATGTTGGATAATTCAGCTTTTGCATCTACTTTGCCAGGCAACTTCACGACCATACCATTCATGGTAAGGCTTAAATGGCGGCTGACCTGAAGCTCAGGGAATTTTGCCTGCATTGCAGACATGACTTTGCGCTGTTCTTGCAACAAAAAGTCTTGGTAATTTTTAGCAGCTGGCAAGCTTGCATCGAATTGCTCTAAGCCATTTGCTTTGGCTGAGCTAGGTGATAAACCGGCAATGCCGCCGTTATATAAAGTGGCTGCTGGAGCTTCCAATTGCACAATGTAATAAGTCGGAAACTCTCGTTGAAGCTTCGTGCGTTCAAACTTCTTCGCTTCCAACACAGCGCGATCACGCTGTGGAACCGGTTGATCTTGTGCCGGCGTGAGTTGCTGCGCAACCACCGAACCGGACGCTAAGGTCGACGCAATCGCGACCGCCAGTACTTGCTTGCGCGCGGTGAACGCGGGCAGCAATGAATGAACTGCTTTCATGTTTATTAACCTCTGGTTACTTACTTCATTATTCTCATGAGTCGTGCTTGCTCATTCAGTCCTGTGAATAAGACTGAATCGACTTGTTATTTTTTAGTAATGAGCAATGAGAATGTAGCACGCATATGACCACTGACACACGAGCTTAGGTAAGGTTTTACACAAGGGGTTGTAACGAAATGTAACCGTTGTTAACAAATCATAAGAAGTGGCGAACCGGCCAAGTTGTCTATTTTATTTAGTTTACAGGAGCTTCCAGTTGTAATCGTTCAGCTAACAACACAGCTTGAGTTCGACTGTAGACACCCAGTTTGCGGAATATTGCGGTAATGTGGGCTTTCACCGTGGCTTCGGTAATATTGAGTTGATAAGCAATTTGCTTATTTAACAAGCCTTCATGCAGAAGATACAAAACTCGATATTGTTGCGGGGTTAAATCAGCAACTTTACGAGCGATTTCTTGGTCTTCTGCAGTCAAGTTGTCTAAACGACCACGAACGGATTCAGGTACCCAACCATCGCCTTGCAGAATTGCATCAATAGCTTCGGCAATTTGCGCCGACGGAAGTGATTTAGGAATAAAGCCAAGCGCTCCAAAACCAATGCATTTAGCCACAACAGCCGCATCTTCACTACCAGAAATGACCGCGACGGGCAGTAAGGGAAAGTCTTCGCGAATGCGAATCAAACCATAGAAATCACCACTACCCGGCATGTGCAGGTCCAGTAACAATAAGTCGAGGTCATCATCCTCAGTAAGAGCGACAAGCGTGGAATCAAGATCACCGGCTTCCCGTAATTCAAGTTCGGGATAATGCGTCGCGAGCGCGCCCTGCAGCGCCTCGCGAAACAACGGATGATCATCAGCAATTAAGAATTTAGCCATAATCCCATCACTTGCACTGGCAAGTCCTCGATAGTGCGCATAGTTGCGCTGTCGCCCTACTTATTAAGACGATTTTCAATCAAGGAATCTACCACACTTGGATCGGCAAGCGTAGAAGTATCACCGAGGTTTTCAAACTCATTGGCAGCGATCTTGCGCAGGATTCGGCGCATGATTTTACCCGACCGTGTTTTCGGTAGATCAGGAGCCCAATGAATGAAGTCAGGCGTGGCTATGGGGCTCAGCTCGGAGCGCACCCAATCGCGAACCTCTTTAGTCAGTTCAGCCGTGGCTTCAGTACCTGACATCGCAATAACATAAACATAAATACCCTGCCCTTTGATGTCATGTGGATAACCGACCACTGCAGCCTCAGAAATGGCCTTGTGCTCCACCAGCACACTCTCGATTTCCGCCGTGCCTAATCGATGCCCGGACACGTTTAGAACATCGTCAACCCGACCCGTGATCCAGAAGTAATCATCTTCGTCACGGCGCGCACCGTCGCCAGTAAAGTAACGATTCTTATAGGCTGAGAAGTAAGTTTGCTCAAACCGCTCGTGGTCACCCCACAAGGTTCGTGATTGGCCTGGCCATGATTCGTTAATGACCAAGTTGCCTTCTACTGCACCACTGAGCTCATTCCCCTCTGCATCCACCAACGCTGGTTGAATACCAAAAAAGGGTCGCGTTGCTGAACCGGGTTTCAAATCAGTCGCTCCCGGTAAAGGCGTAATCATGATGCCGCCGGTTTCAGTTTGCCACCACGTATCCACAATCGGGCAACGGCTATCACCAATGGTTTTGTAATACCACTCCCAAGCCTCGGGGTTGATCGGTTCACCAACACTACCCAGCGTTCGTAATGACTTGCGGGTGCTAGTCTCAGCCGCAGCGGTGCCTTTCGACATCAAGGCGCGAATAGCCGTCGGCGCGGTATATAAGATATTAACGCCGTGCTTATCGACAATCTCACCAATACGCCCAACACCAGGATACGTTGGCAGGCCCTCAAACATCAGCGTCGTTGCACCATTTGCTAAGGGTCCGTAAACAATATAACTGTGGCCGGTAATCCAGCCCACATCAGCTGCGCACCAGTAGACGTCGTCTTCGTGGTAATCGAAGACATACTCGTGGGTCATGGATGCCCACACCAGGTAGCCACCAGTAGTATGCAACACGCCTTTAGGTTTACCGGTAGAACCTGAGGTGTAAAGAATAAATAGTGGGTCTTCGGCGTTCATGACTTCGGGCTGGCACTCAGTAGCGACGTCTTTGACCAATTGGTCGAGCCACACATCACGCGGCGCCTCAAACGCCACATCTGCATGCGTTACTCGACAAACCACGACATGATTCACAGAAGGACAACGATCATTCTTCAGGGCTTCATCGACGTTTGCTTTCAGTGGTGTCGTTTTGCCACCACGACGCCCTTCATCGGCGGTAATCACTACTTTGACACCGCAATCATTCACGCGGTCAGCAATAGCGTTTGGTGAGAAACCACCAAAAATAACGGTATGCACCGCACCAATGCGCGCACAAGCTAACATCGCGTACGCCGCTTCAGGCACCATCGGCATGTAAATTGCCACGCGGTCGCCCTTCTCCACACCAAGCTTTTTCAAACCATTCGCAAACCGCGACACTTCATGGTGCAATTGCTGATAGCTAATCTCTTCACTCACATTCGGGTCGTCGCCTTCCCAAATAATCGCGGTTTTATCCGCGCGCTCGGTCAAATGCCGATCGACACAGTTGTAGCAGGCATTCAAAGTCCCATCTTCGAACCATTTGATACTGACATCACCCGGCGCGAAGCTGGTGTTCTGGACCTTCGTATACGGGCTAAACCAACTGATTCGTTGGCCATGCTCTTGCCAAAAAGCATCGGGGTTGCTGATGCTTTCCTGATACATGGTGAGATAGGTGTCGTTATCAATATGCGCTCGCGCCTTGGCATCGGCGGGAACCTTGTGAACCTCATGCTGCATACAACCTCCTTCATGAGTGAAAAGTAAATAGTGAACAGTGAATAGACAGTGAATAGTGAACGGTGAATAGTGAATCGAATGCGCCAAACACCAATCACATGCGCATGTTCTTGTTTCCTATTTCCTGTTCACTGTTCACTGTTCACTGTTCACTATTCGCTGTCGGTTAACTATTCACTATTTACTGGCTTTTAGACCATTAGACCATAGTCTAGATTGATTAATGACTCCATCCCAACGATGCTTTTTAGGCATTTTACACACGCTTTCTTATTGGGAGGAGCACAGCAATGCTGCATAACAAACTACAGAAATCGCTGATTGCCAGTGCAGTACTCGGAGCTATCGTATCAGCTCCAGTGATGGCCGATGAAGGTCCAACTTGGAAATTTAGTGGTTACGTCAAACTTGACGCGTTCGCATCCGACTATGGCGATGGCACTGCGCCAGCAAGTGGCTTTATTGGTCGTCAGTTTTATATTCCCAGCACCACTCCGGTCGGAGGCCAAGGTGATGATCCAGTCACTGACGTTCATGCTCGCCAGTCACGCTTCTTCTTTGACGTGAACCAGAAGCTAGATAATGGCAAAGACATCAGCGCGCGTATCGAAATCGACTTCCTGACCGTACCAGTTGGCGACGAACGTATTACCAATTCCTATGCGCCTCGCCTACGCCAAGCCTATATTAAGTATGACAATTGGTTGATTGGTCAAGCATGGTCGAACTTTCAAGACTTAAGCATTTTGCCTGAGTCTGTCGACTTTGTTGGTGCTACCGACGGTATGATCTTCATGCGTCAGCCACAAGTCCGTTACACCTCAGGTTCGTGGAGTTTCTCACTAGAAAACCCAGAAACCACAGTCACGCCAAACGGTGGTGGCGGTCGCATCACCTCGAGTGATGGTTTAATGCCAGATTTTACCGCTAAATACAGTGGCAAGTCCGGCAACCTAAGCTACAGCGTTGCTGGTTTAGTGCGTCAATTAGCGTACGACGTTGATGGTGACGGTAGTGACGAAACTGCTGGCGGCTTTGGCGTAAATTTCGCGGCCAAGTACGTACTGGGTAATGGCAACGACATTCGCTTCTCGGCCTCAACGGGCTCCGGCTTTGGTCGCTATCTAGGCTTAAACACCTTTAATGGTGCGGTAATTGATGCCAATGGTGATCTCGAAGCTATCGACAGTCAAGGTATCACCTTCGCCTATCGGCATCAGTGGAACGAAAAAACGCGTAGTAACTTCGTTTACAGCCGTGGTTGGGCAGATAACGATTCTGGGCTGCTTGGCACCGCTGTCACCAAGTCCACGCAACGCATTGGCTTCAACGTGATGCATTCACCAGCTAAAAATGTCACCTTCGGCGCTGAGCTTTCACAAGCAACACGTGAAATCGAGTCTGGCGTAGATGGGGATATGACACGGCTGCACTTCATGGCGATGTACAGCTTCTAACTTGGAGTGAATGGTGAACAGTGAATGGTGAACGGAAAAACACTCTGTTCACCTTTTTTTTGTGTGTTCACTATGTTTCTGTTTGCCTGTTTACTATTACCTATTCACTTTTCACCGTACTTTACAGATCTTCCTTCGCGGTGGGGCGGCCGAAGTAGTAACCTTGCATGTAGTTACACCCTAACTCAGTTACGAATTCGGCTTGTTGGGTGGTTTCGACGCCCTCTGCAACAACTGCAAAATCGAGTGATTGCGCTATTTTGATGACACTGCTGACGAGCACTCGGTCGCTCTTGTGGGTTCGAATTCCTTGAATAAAGCTACGGTCTATTTTTACTTTATCCATTGGCAAGCGCTTCAAATAACTGAGCGATGAGAATCCAGTGCCAAAGTCATCTAAAGCAATAGAGAACTGCTGTTGGCGTAAGCGATTTAATACGGCTATAGCGTAGTCGGTATTCTCCATCAAAATACTTTCGGTCAATTCCAGCTCAATCCACTCTGGCTTGCAGCCAGTTTCTGCCAACGTTTGCTCTAAATGGTCTGCGAATTCAGACCGATTAAAGTGCAAGGTTGATAAGTTGACTGAAATTTTCCGCGGTCCTTCTTTCTGAAACTCAACCGCATCCGTAAAGGCCTGTCGAAATACCCACTCACTCAGTGGAATAATTTGTCCGGTCATTTCTGCGAGCGGAATGAATTCACTTGGCGGCACAAACTTCCCAGGTTCACGTTCCCAACGCAGAAGCGCCTCATAACCAACCACCTGCAAATCATTACAACGTACAATCGGTTGATAGTGCAGACGTAATTGCTGCTTCTCAATAGCTTCTTGCAAGCTGCTGCGCATGGCTGCCGATGACTTAAATTGCAGCGACATGCTGTCTTGATACACCTGCACGTGGTTATGGCCCAAACGTTTTGCTTGGTGCATGGCCATGTCAGCGCGTTGTACCAGTTCTAACGGCGCGTATTGGTCACTGGTTTGGTGTGCTACGCCGATACTCGCTGTTAAGTAAATTTTGTGCTGCATGATGCGGTAGGGTTGTGCAACCGCACTCAAAATACGTTGTGTCAGTGCGTTTACCGCATCGGTATCATGATGCAGGTGTTCAGCGACCAGCAGGAATTCATCACCACCAAATCGCGCCAATTGTGCGCGGCCACCCACCACATTTTCGAGACGTTGGGCGAGTAATTGCAATAACCGGTCACCCACCTGTAAGCCTAAACTGTCATTGATCAGGGTAAACCCATCTAAATCAATAAACATCACCGTCAACTGCCGCGACTGATTAAAGCGCTCGTTCAGGTGTCGTTCTATGGTGGTACGGTTGAATAAACCCGTTAGGGCATCGTGCTCGGCTTGAAACTTTAATTGCCGACCTTGCGACATGAGCGTGCGGTTGCGTTCAATGGTCAACGACACCAACATCACCAAGCCAATACCCGCAATGGCTACCAGTACTTGTAGGTTCGCCATCGCTTGCATATCAGTGAGGTCAATCATGTAAGCAACAATGGGGGTGCCGGCACTGTATGGCGTATTCAGCGCATCACCGTGCAGAAAAATGGCTTGCTCACGAATGCGTTCTAACTCGTCAGTACTGACCCACTCACCATACTTATTCATCAAATAAGCGTACGACACTTCTGTGTAAGTCATAATCGGCGAGTTCGTTTGCGCGACCTGAGCTGCCAGCATAGTAGGCACATCAATAACCGTGACCAGTGAAAACCACGGCGAATACCCTTCCGTTTCCTGGAAACGCACCGGCTGACGAATCATTAACATCGCGCCTTCTTGCGTGTACTCAGGCGCAGGCACCAGCAATTGCAGCGGTTCTGGAAATTCTTGTAAACGTGCCTGCAAATTCGCATCAGCAAAAATCAGGTGCTGATAACTCATGTCCTCAGACTCAGCAATCTCCCAAACGGGCTGCCCCGCGGAGGTCAATAATATAAAGCTTTCAATAAACTCGACATCCTGCAGCAGTCCCGCGATGTCTTCTCGCATGAGCGCATCATGTTCTTCGTACGGGTAGCTTTGCCAACGATTCGCCATCCGCTCCAACATAGTAATAGTCGCTATTCCAGCTAGACGCCGATTTGCATTCAAACTATCTGCTGCTTGTTGCCCCTGCGTACGAAGACCTGACATTTCACTGTGGAACATCGCTACGCTGACCACGAGAACGGCCACTAAGCCGACACTCGCAATCACGGTAGTCATAGGAGCAACAGCGCGCGGCACTCGATTTGAGTCCACACCTAAATTGATAAGGGCAACACCCGCGAGTAATAAGACAATACAGGCTATCAAGCTGCCGGTGGGGTGACGCGCGACAAAAGGTTCGTCCAAAGCATAATGAAGTAGAAGCAAGACTAAGGCAGCGATAACGAGCACCACACCATAGGCAAGCTGTAACCGCATCAACAACGGTGCTTTCGGACGCGCAACCAGCCACGCACCGACTCCTATAAAGCCAATATAAATAGCGCTATGAATGCGGGTATCAAAAGAATCGAGATAGCTACCTAAGCAACCATCCACCGACGCAGCTATGACTAGGACACCGAGTAGACGTGGTCCGACAGAATGCCAGCGTTGTATTCGGCTCACGTATGCGAGTAAGGCAGCACCGGTTGCGATGACACTGACCAATAATGATGAGCTAACGGAGTGATAAATAAGTTGTTGAGTGGGCTCACCCAAACGGTAAACCAATATGGCGAGGCCAGAGATCGTTAAAGCGAGTGCCACTATGGTGTGAAGCACCGCACGCACCTGATGATCAACTAGGGCCAACTGCATACCAATCTGTCCTCAGCAAAATATTTTTTATAGTTATTATGCGAGTCAGTATAACCACAGAGAATTTGTGGTGGCTAGTGTTTGTTCAGCGGAAAACAATCCGCATTCGGGTGAGGCTACTTGGAAAGCAATAAAATACGCAGTTTTTGGAGGATTCCGATATCTCGTCTGACCATCCATTCAGTACCATTACGGTCACGAAATACAGCATGAGTAAGCACTGGCGTGCGCCCTAATTCCGTTTCGATGACACGCATTGCGTCGCGATTCGATTGTTGCACAGGAATAACTAACTCAGACAACGTTTCCTGCCCATTAAATAATGTGATTTTTCGTGGCCGATTCGTTACTTGCCTTGCGCTTTCCGTGTTCATGGCTTTCCAAATTCCTTGTTGATGCAAAATAAGCTAAGCATCAGGGGTTTAGCAGTTCGAGAGCTCTTTACAATTTACAGAAAGTAAACACGTGCGTCTATACGTTTACTTAACAGTTTACGCTGCTAAAAATCATATTTTGTTGTAAATATTTTTGTAGAATCGCTTGAATGCAAGCTATTTGCGATCGACTTCATAGTATTGCCCGTATAAATAGGCGAAAATTCAGACAACGACTTTAACTTATAGATCGGAGAAAACCATGTCTACGTGTAAGCTTTTCGCAGTACTGATCGCTTCTGGCATCTTAGCCGCCTGCAGCAACACCTACAGCCCTGAAGTCACAGGCGAAACCTCAGCGGCAATTAACTACCGCAGTGTTCAGGTAGTCGAACGAGCTCCGGTCGACGCTGAGGAAGTTGCGAAACTATCCACCAACTACGCAATGGCAATTCGCAGCAGCACCGATGAGAAGCTCGAAGATGCCATTGAACGCTTACGTCTACAAGCCGCTAACCTCGGCGCTAACATTCTCGTTATCGACGAAATCAAAGATCGTCGCACCAGTGGTACCATCATTGCCGGCGCACTCGACGGTCAAGTCAATACCGCAGTCCCGGCGGCACCATACCAAGAAGTCTTCGCAACGGCCTACCGGGTAAAAGACTAGTGAACAGAGAATGGTGAACAGTAAACGGAATAAAAATGGTGAACAGAGTTGGTTTTCTGTTCACAGTTCACCGTTAACTATTCACTTTCATTGGAGGGGGTTTCGCTCCCCTGCGTATATAGTGTTAGGTCAGAACCAGAAGCGGAATCCAGTACCTCCATGCAACGTCAACCCGTCTATTCACGGCAGCAAGCTAGCCATAAACTCATCGAGCGTTTGCTTGCTGAGCATGATATTGCTTTACGCCGATTTATCCGGGTTCGGCTTGGTGCGCAGCAAGACTGTGATGACGTATTGCAAGAGGTCTATGTTCGCTTAAGTCAAATCGACGATTTACCCGAGAAGCTGGCCGATAGACTCGATACCGCGAGGAATTATCTGATGCAAATTGCCAGCAACCTACTCATTGACCGCGCGCGGCGGGCGCAAGTTCGACATGCAGAGAAACACATCTCAACCGATGATGTAGAGACCTACAGCACCCTCAATGCACCTGACCGTGACCTGCACAATAAACGTCAACTGCAACAAGTCGAAGCCGCGCTAGCAAAAATTAAATCGGTGCATCGCCAAGCCTTTTTACTGCATCGTGTTGAAGGTCTAAGCTATCGTGAAATTGGTGACCAACTCGGTATTTCGGTTAGCACCGTCGAAAAATATATCTCCTCCGCATTGCTGGCTGTGCGCCAAGCCTTGCTGAGTGACGCGGAGGCACACTCATGAGTTCAACGAAATTAATCCAAGCTCAAGCGGCACGATTTGTGACACGGCTCTACTCTGGTGAACTCACTGCTCGTGAAGAACGCCAGTTACAACAATGGCGCGAACAGTCTCCTCAGCATGAGGCTGAGTTTCAAGCCATGTTGGCGACCTGGGATATCACTGGCAGCCTCTTCCAAAATCCGCAACAGCGGCGTCAACCTGGTGTGCGCCGAGGTTGGTGGGCGGTTGCCGCAAGTATCGCCTTAGTTGGTGTGCTCGGCTGGCAACTTTGGCATTCGCCTGACCCAGCAGTCCCCGCGCAAGCAACACCAACAATGGTTGCTGAGACCAAGGTCAAGCAGCCCATCGTTGAAACGCCTGCGCTGTTTCGTATTACCGAGCGCAAGCTTGAGGCAGCGACTGCACATTATCAAACCGAAGTTGGCGAAGTCTCCCATGTCACGCTAACAGATGGCTCCGTGTTGTCGTTGAACACCGATACGGAAGTGGCGGTGACGCTTACTGCCAATTTGCGCCAAGTCGAGCTCATTCGCGGCGAAGCCTTTTTCAATGTCGCGAGGGACGAGAATCGCCCTTTCCAAATTGATACAGGCCGCAAAATTATTGAAGTCTTGGGCACACAATTCAATGTGCGTAAGCGCGCTGATGAGACCGTCGTCAAAGTGTCTGTATTGGAGGGCAAAGTCGCAGTGCGCACCACCAAGGCTGCAACGGTGACCGAGCCAACCAATCCACCCGAAGAGGATACGACGCTGCTGTTAGCTGGAGACATTGGCTCATACAGTGAATCCTCCGAAGTGGTAACGCAAAACCAGACACAAGCCGTGTCTAGCGCCCAAAGCTGGCGACGTGGTGTGTTTCGCTTTGATGATGAACCGCTCGAACATGTCATCCGTGAGTTTAATCGTTATCGCGAACGCAAAATTGTGATTGCCGATACAAGCGTTGCAGAACTGCGAATCAGTGGCGTGTTTCATCTCAAAAATGGCGACAATATTCTGACCGCTCTCGAGAGTACTTTGCCGGTGCAGTTCGATCGCCAGCAACAGCAAGTCGTTGCCAAACGCCGCTAATCCCTTTTGAGTCCGTAATGCCCTCCTCGCAAAATAGTGAGGAGGAATTCTAACGGCACTGCGTATATAGCTGTAGACCAATAACAACAACAGGAACGTCTCATGAAGTCGACTACCCATCGCCTCAGCTATCTGACATGCTGTACTCTGCTTGCACTCAGTGCCGAAACGCTCACAATGAGCCCTAGTTATGCGGCACCACAGGCCCAAACTACTGCAGCCACAGCTCAATATGACATCCCTGCACAAGCAACCAGTGCAACTTTATTAGAAGTTGCCGAACAAGCCAGTGTACAAATCATTTTTACGCCGCAAGCCACCCGCGGACAGAACTCGCCAGCCGTTTCCGGCAATCTGACACCGCTCGCCGCTATCCAGCAAGCCCTAGCAGGAACTGAATTAGCTGTCGAAGAACAAGGTGCTGGCACTTTCGTGGTCACCCGCGTTCAACAGCAATCGAGCAATCGTATTCAGCAGAGTTTTGACAATAGCTTGGGAAACGCTGAAGGGGAACGCGACCAAGATGTTGAGCGTATCCAAGTTGTGGGCTCTAACATAATTGGTGCGCGCGCAGCCGGAAATCTCCCCGTTACCATTCTGAACGCCGAAGATATCGAAAATACGGGTGCTGTGACCGGTGACGAATTACTGCGCTCGATTCCGCAGGTTGGCGACATCAGCTTTAATAATGAGCGCACCATTGGTGGTGTGAATGATGCCCGCGGAGACGTTGCATCTATTAACCTACGGGGCATCGGTACAGGTAATACACTCACCTTGTTGAATGGTCGCCGGTTAGTGCTGCACCCAGGTACGCAAACCGAAAGTTTTGTTCCCGTTACTACCGTGAACTCTAATACGCTGCCAGTAGCTGGATTACGCCGTTTAGAAGTACTCCGTGACGGAGCGGCAGCTATTTACGGCACCGATGCAGTGGCTGGTGTTATCAACTATGTGTTGAAAGATAATGTTGAGCGCAGCAACCTGAATGTGACCTATGGCGCGTCCGAAGGCACATCGCTCGATCAATTGAATATCAACGGATCGACTGGCTTCGCATTTAACGATGACAAGGGTCATTTAACCCTATCAGCCGCATTGTACAGCCGCGGCGAATTACCTGCGAATGAGCGCTACTACTCACGCAGTAATGATCTCCGTGAAGCGCGCGGCATTCCTGAAGGTTTTATTGGTGATTCGCAATTACGAAATACGTCGTTGTCATCGCCATGGGGTATCTTCCAAACCGACTCATTGGGCACCTTTCATGTTCAGCCGAACACTATGTCAGGCTGCGTCGTCCAAATTGATGATGAAGTGTGCGCCGACCAAGGTTCGTTGTCAGATAATATGCGCTACGACCCATCGCTTGAAGATCAAAGCATGACCTCAGCCGTGGACCGAATGAACTTCTTCGCGCACGTGACGCACGAAGTAACCGACTCTATGGAGTTCTTCGGCGAGGCCCTCTATTACAGAGCCGAATCTGAGCGTCGTCGTGAGCAAAACGCGAACCTCACCGCACAGCGCTTTACGATTAATGCTAATGCTGCCTTCAACCCATTTGGCGAGGAAGTTTTACTGCGCAACTATCGGCCTGTTGATGTTGGCCCACGGCGTATTGAAGTAGAAGACACCAGCTATCGTTTATTGGCCGGTCTACGCGGCTTTAATGGCATGTGGGATTGGGAAAGTGCGGTCCTCTATTCGCGCGCCGATACCTTAGATATGGCCTACAACCGCGTTGATTTGAATGCGTTCCGCGCCGCTATCAACCAAACCGATCCAAACTTAGCTTACAACCCATTCTTAGGTGGTGACCCAGCCAACTTAACCACAGGTGTGGCACGACGCAATAATGAAGCCGTGATTGCCGGCATTGTCACGGATGTGTCTCGTGAGAGTGAATCAGAACTCGCTTTGTGGGATTTTCGCATCTCGAATCCAGCCATTATGAGTTGGTATGCAGGTGATATTGGTTTAGCTGCTGGTGTTGAATTCCGTCACGAAGGTTATGCTGATGACCGTGACTCGTTGCTTGATGGTTCGACGCCGTTTGTCGACAGTGCAATCGGCGAAATCATCAATGATTCTTCCGTACAAGGCAGCAGCGCAACCCCTGATTCCAGTGGTAGTCGTAATGTGGCTTCTGCTTATGCAGAGCTATTAGTACCGCTCTATCACACAGTCGATATGCAATTAGCCTTACGTCACGAACGCTTCTCAGATGTGGGTAGTGTCACCAAGCCGAAAATTGCCCTAAGCTGGTTACCGAGCGACATGGTGCAGTTCCGTGCGGCCTACTCCGGTGGCTTCCGTGCACCGAACCTACCTCAGGTAGTCGAACAAGGTGTAACGCGTTCCAATACTCGTGATGATCCTGTTACTGGTCAACGCTACAGTATCGCTGAAGTTCGTGGTGGTAATGCCACACTCGAGCCAGAAGAAAGTGAAACCCTAAGCTATGGTGTGGCGTTTGCGCCAACCACCAACTTATTGATTACCGTGGATTGGTGGAACATCGAGCAAGACGGCGTTGTCGGCATCCTCAACAGCCAGACGCATTTGTTGTATGACTCGCTACTACGCTCGCAAGGCACGCGTAACGAAGCTGTCGTCCGTAACGACGAACTTGAAGTGGTTTTTGTCGAAAATACCTACAATAACCTCGACGTTCGAGAAATTTCAGGTATGGACATCAGTGTGAATTACGACCTCGACACAGACCTGGGTCGCTTTGATTTTGGTATCAATGCAGCGAACTTACGCAAGTTTATCCAAACGCCTGACCCAATCAGTCAAATCGTGTTAGATGCGCAAGCCGCCGGTGACCCATCGGTCCCCATCGACATCAGTGTGGTCGGTGCCGGTGACTTATTAGCACAGAACGGCAACCCTGAATGGCGCGGAAATGCCAGTGTGAACTGGCGCTGGAACCAATGGGGAGCGGGCTTACGTTACAACTACGTACATGATTTTATGGAAACCAGCGTGACCGATTCTGAGGGCAACATGATGCCGATTCAAAATTGGGAAACCGCCGATATGTTCGTAGATTATCGCTTCAATGCGGGCGTCCTCGACAACTCACGGCTACGTTTTGGTATCCGTAATATCGCCGATAAAGCGCCGCCAACAGCGGACGAAAGCTTCGGTTACTTCTCGAATGTCCATTCGAATCGTGGTCGCTACTACTACGCTAGCTGGTCATGGACGTTCTAATGCAATCGCTTCTCAGAACTCTCCCCTGGGTAGGTTGGGTCGCGGCGGTGATGCTCTTTGCATCACCGTCGTCGGCTGCAGCCGCAACTTGTGAATTTGAGCAAGTACATTTTAATGCTGAGTTTCCTAGTGCGCGTTTAGATGCGTGCGAACAACTCAGCGAACGTGAGTACTTACTTACGGTTGCTCCCGAAAATAAGCCTATCAATCCCAGTCCGTGGTATGCGTTTCGTGCCGAAAGCCAGAGCGACCAGCCGTTAGAGTTGCGTGTGATTGTGCGCTCTGCTCATGGCAAAGCACGATATACCCCAAAAGCATCGATTGATAAGCGGACTTGGGCGGAAATTCCACATACTTTCAATGATGACCGCGTTGCCTTTGCGTTGACGCTGCAACCTGAAGCGCCGCTGTACATTGCCGGTCAGGAGATTATCGATAATCGCAGTTATACCCGTTGGTTAGCTTCATTGGTGAACCGATTTGAGTCACTCGAACTGTCCAGTATTGGACAATCAACTCAGAACCGCCCTCTGCCGGCGCTGATCCATCGTGCTACGGATAGCAAAGTGTGGTTTGTGATTATTGGGCGTCAACATCCACCCGAAATAACTGGTGCGCTGGCTCTCATGCATTTCAGCGAAACTTTGTTTGCCGCTGAGGAGTTAGCTCCGTTGCGCGCTCAATACAATATTTTGTTGGTCCCGAATATGAATCCCGATGGCGTGCATGCAGGCAATTGGCGTCACACCACTACGGGTTTAGATATGAACCGAGACTGGAAAAATCGTACTCAACCCGAAACTCAAGCACTGCATGCGTTTTTACAAGAACGCGTGAGTGCCGGTGAGCGGATCTGGTTTGCGCTCGACTTCCACTCCACCTACCGCAATGTCTACTACACCATGCCAAGCGACTACGTACGGGTGAATGGTCAGCCATTGGCAGAGCCGCAGTTGGTCGATAATTGGCTAGCGCGCCTAGCCAGCGTCATCGACTATGGCGTTGAGAATAAACCGGGGCATAATGCAGATAGCGGTGTGTTCAAACAGTACATCGCCGATGAATATGGTGTACATGCAGTCACCTACGAAGTGGGCGACCGCACTGACCGCAACGAAATAGCGGTGACCGCACGTGCTGCAGCGCTAGCACTAAGATCCAGTGAATAGTTAATGGTGAATAGATAATCGCAAAAACGGTGAGGTGGCCTCGATTCGGTTTTGCGAGTAACTAATAACTAGTAGCCATTAGCTAAAAGGCCAATAGCGGATTTCTTACTCCAATTGAAAATTGTAAATTGCTCACCTTTCGACTAGAATCGTTACCTAATAGGTAACGGTTTTACGAGGCAACGGATATGCCCATCTATTCATTCTCGAATGAGGTCCTCGAGGCCTTTTTCTGCGGCTATAGAAATGACATCGGATTCAGTTTCTCGGACGATATATTGAGTCATCTACGAGTATCTCTAGACATTCTGGACGCAGCATCGCGAGTTGAAGACTTGGAACTGATTCCAAGCGTTTGGAATGTAGATAACCGCAATTGGGAATTTTACGTCGGTGCTAATGCTTTAGAGTCAAATATAACCATCACGTTTGATTTCAACGAGCGTCTGGACAAATCGAGAGTCGAGAATGTGAATTTGCACATCATAACGTAGTGGAGGATTTACATGCGTTTGCAGATGAATCGGGTACCAACGCATCCGGGTACTGTCTTGCTAGAAAGAATCCTGAAACCTCGTCAATTATCGCTGCAGAAAGCCGCGGTTAATTTGGGCGTGTCCGCAAAACACTTGTCAGAAATAACTCGAGCCATGAAGCCAGTAACGCCTTCTATGGCCTATAGAATAGAGCTGGCAACTGGCTTTAGTGCGGAAATGTTTCTCAGAATGCAGATAAAGCACGACCTGTATCAACTTCGACAACAGCACTTCGACGATGTGACAGCTATTACCTAGAGAACAGTGAACAGTGAACAGTGAACAGTGAACAGTGAACAGTGAACAGTGAACAGTGAACAGATAATCGCAAAGATCGTCAGGTGCTCGTAGCGTTATTTGAATTCGCGGATGTGGAACCAGAGGTTGAATGCCCACTTAATACCTTTCACGACCGGTGTGCCCGCGTGTAGGCTTTGCTTGTGGATATCCGTTGTGCCTTTGTAGACGTTATCGAAAATCAGCAGTCGGCCAGTTTTCGGAACCACGTTGATATTGAGGTGAGGAAAAGCTGTAGAGCCACCAGCTTCAACATCGTTTAAGTAGCCCAACACAGTGACCAGACGCTGACCACCGCGCGCAGTGCAACGTTGCCCGCGTTCGGTGCTGAGGTCGTAGGCATCGAAATGCGCACGATATTCTTGGGTCGGTCCGTAGCGAATCACTTGAAATGACTCGGCATGGCTGACTGGCATCGCAATAAACTTCGCGACACGGTCCGCCAAATTAGAAGTGATGATACTTTTATCGTGTTTAACCCAGCATAGACTGTTGGTACGTGCGTCTGAAATCGAGCCTTCTTTATCGTCACTGACTCGAGCGCGTTCCATGCCGTTTTCTGCTAACTGAATAATGTGTTTTGCTTCGGACTCGCTGAAAAAGTTCTCGACCACTTGCACGCGTGGATCTTCGCACAGCGTGTACACATCATAGTTGGGGGCTGCGGATGCAAACATAATGGGATTTAACCTCGTTCATCACTGTGTTGCCAGAGCAAATCATTGATTCTTTCTTCGGTCGGCGCGTAACCCGCCGGAGCAGCTAAAATGGTAGCTCGCAAACGCTCAATTGCAAAGGTATTGCAGTGCTCATCAAGTGCGGTCAGCAGTGTATCGATTTCTGGCCATGATAGGCAAGTCTCATTCGCTCGCATGATGCGCGGATGGTCGCATTTTTCCACATTGTCCCCAATGAGTAACTCTTCATAGAGTTTTTCGCCCGGCCGCAACCCAGTATACACAATTTCGATATCACCCAGTGGATTTTCTTCTGTGCGAAGTTCGAGACCTGACAGTCGAATCATCTTCTTCGCCATATCAATAATTTTAACTGGCTCCCCCATATCGAGCACAAACACCGCACCCGAATTACCCATGGTGCTAGCCTGAATAACTAGCTGTGCCGCTTCGGGAATAGTCATGAAGTAACGCGTGATATCAGGATGAGTCACTGTAATAGGGCCGCCCTGCTCAATCTGCCGTTTGAACAGCGGCACTACCGAACCCGATGACCCCAGTACATTACCAAAGCGCACCATACAGATCTGCATCTGGATATCGCGTTGCGCCATACCCTGCAACACCAGCTCAGCAATGCGCTTAGTGGCACCCATCACATTTGTTGGACGCACCGCTTTGTCGGTTGAAATCAACACAAATTGCTCGACACCGGCCGCGATAGCCGCTTCAGCCGTATGCCAAGTACCAAATACGTTGTTGCGCACTCCTTCAACCATGTTGAACTCAACGAGAGGAACATGTTTATAAGCAGCGGCATGGAATACTGTGTTTACTTTAAATGAACGCATCACACGTTCGATGCGATTACGGCGCTGGACCGTACCAATAATGGGATAAATCTCTACTTTTTGGCCAAAGCGCGCACACAATTCGCGCAACTCAGCTTCAATGGCGTACAAGTTATATTCGGAAATATCGTAAAGCACGACTTTAGTTGGCTTAAGATAAACAATTTGTCGGCATAACTCAGAACCAATAGAACCGCCGGCACCGGTAATCAGAACCACCTTGCCGCGAATATGCTTTTGCATGAGTATTGGGTCGGGCTCCACCGGATCACGCCCCAATAGGTCTTCAATATTGACGTCACGCAGTTCATCAATGCCCATCTCACCATTGACCATATCGGCCATACCCGGAATGGTCTGAATTTTGACGTTAAAGCCCTGCAAACTCTCTAGAATTTGCCGACGGACATTACGACTACTACTTGGCAATGCCAACAATATGCGGCTGATCTGACTTTTGCTAATGATGCTGTCAATTTGACTGGGGTCAATAACAGCGAGGCCCAGCAAAGTAGAGCGCTGCAACGTTGTATCGTCATCAATAAAAGCAATCGGATGAAATTGCTCGCCATTGAATAAAGCTTGTGCCAATTGTCGACCTGCGGAGCCAGCGCCGTAAATCAACACCGTTTCTTTCCGACGCGTGACTAAGCGCTGATAAAGTTCACGCATGGCAACACGCGCACCACCAATCAGGAGTAATGAAATAAGGGAGAAGTTAATAATCGCGTTGGCAGGGAGCCGTAAATTCAGGACGAATAGGCCTAATACTAGTATTAAGGTGGAGAACAAAACCCCCACTAACACTTGCAACAGCGCACGGGTAGACACGTAGCGCACCACCGCACGGTATAAACCTAACTTAATAAATACCAATGTAGAGGTAAGTGCAATGACCAAATAAAGCAGTAGCCATAAACCCCAAGCTGGCGGGATACGCGGGCCAAACTCAAGTCCGTAAGCCATCATGAGCGCAAACAAGAGCACCGAAACGTCGATTGCTACCGACACGATTCGCTTAATGGAACGAGGTAACTGTAACAACCCGAGCAATAAATTCACGCGCACAACATCCTGCTGACTAATCCCTAAACGAGCTCGCAATTGAGCGCCTCTGCGTATTTCTTTGGTTAGTATGCGTATCGTGAGTAGTTCACGACAAGCTTATAACGCAGTCGTTACCGAAATTTTACACTTGTCGTTATTGAATACAACCTTAAACTTTGCCAGCTTATGCTCCGCCATTGAATTTAACGGTATAACGCATTGAGCTAAAACAAAAAAGCCTATCACTTTTTGAGTAATAGGCTCCTTACCTGCAGTTCGTTCCAGTTAGATGACGAGTCCCTGTTTACTGCAATACCAGGAATAGTCTCTCATTTTCAGCTACCACGGCATAAATTTGTTCACCCGATTGCACCTGTACATCAAAAACGCCGAACCGATTACTAAACTGAATGCGATGATCTGGCGGTGCAAACCCCATAAATGAAGTTCCTCCACCTTGATGACGAGTTACCATCGACAATTGAAAATCAGCACGTTTATTTGGCATCGGAATCGATACCAACTCACCCACCATGATTGCCTCAAGTACCGCCTCGTTAATCACCACTTCTGCAACCCGCTGCGATGTTTGCGATGTATCCGCTAACCTTGTTAGTGACCACAAATCGTCCGCTACAACAGAACTGGAAAACATGAGTGCAACTATGCCGGTAAAACGCAGAGTAAAACTCCTCAACGTCATACGAGCTTCCTTTTAGCCACAACATGAGTCTTTGTTTTACAACGAAATTACAATCGAATCAATCTTAATTAACTAGATATAGATCATATAAAAATACGGACTTTTTGTTATAACACTTGTTAAAATTAGTCCGAATTTCAGGTTGTGATTTGCTCAGAATTTGGGCTAAATAAAAGAGGCTGTTTCTTATCAGAAATGTCTGTCTAAAATGTCTGTCTCCGAACTTCTAACTTAGCCGGCAATGTCACCATTGCCGGCCTTTTTTATTGCTACCACTTCACATCAGAGCCAATTCCCGATATAACAACTGACAGATTAAGACTTTAATAATTCTGGGGATCACATGCTGAACCGGATCAGCCGTTCCGCCGCTGTTGCTATGTACTTAAGTATCGCTTGCCTGTTCTTGTTGGTGGGTAGCATTGGTGTGGCTGAGTTTTGGCTGTGGGGTGATGCGCTTATCATGCCGGTTCTCCCCATTTTCACGAGTGTCACAACACTTTTTCTCGGTGCTGGATTACTGGCGCTATTTTATGAGAAAAATCGATTACTGATTCTTTGTGCAGTTGGGTTGGTGGGCTTTATCACGTACATGCTCATTCAAATATGGGCAACAGGTTCTGGCGGTTTGGTCAGCGTGCCTTTGCTACTGACTCTGACATTGATTACGTTGACGGCGTCATGCTTCTTTGTGCCAGTTAACACACCTTGGGGACGCAAATTATGGCAGTACACGGCCGCTGCAGCTATGCTCGGATTACTCGCCATGCAAACCCTGTTTTGGTTTCCTGACCTCGCCGCAACTATATCCACGCTTACCCCATCACCTATTGCTTCTGCAGATAGGGAACTAAAAACCAGTAATCCAAATGCAATGTCGATTGTCGGTGTCTGTATTTTTCTCGGTGCTCTGGCTCTCTTTTTGCGCTTACGTTTACCTGAAAAGTCACGCTATGCACCGAAGAAAATACTCACTGGTGCGCTACTGTTTTTGGTTGTTGGGGTACTCGTCTGGTATGTCATTACCGCACAAACTATCCGTCTTTATACGCAAGAAACTGAAGTGCGCATAGATGAAATAGCGACGAGCATTGATGATCGCATGAGTATGAATGAACATGCCTTTATGCGCATACAGAAACGTTTAGAGTCCATGTACGAGCCTTTCTTTCCCAAAGGCTATGAACAAGATCTAACCCAGTTTGTTATCGATTTCGATGCCGTCAGTGGCATCCTCATATTCAATGATCAACAAGAAGTGTTGATGCACATTGGCGAAGGCAAAAACTACCTCGAAAACGGCTACCTATCGAGCGACTCGTTGCGAGCATGGTTGAATAGCGGCTTTACTTCGCTATCACGCGCCATTATTGCGCGATCACTCGCTGAAGCTAAGCCCAAAATGATCGTCGCATTACCCATAATGCGTGATGACAAACGTCACTCGATTTTGTTCTTTCTCGATATTCGCGAGATAGTACAGGTCCCGCAAAGCGTTCACTCGGTACCGTTGCATACCTTTTTAGCAGTTTCACCCACCCTGTTCTTACCAATGGATGGTGGCGACTTAACCGCTGTATCTGACGTTGAAATAGCGCAACGCTATCAGCACGGCATTTCGCGCGAAAAGTCTATCCTGAATTCCGCTGACCCCGGCATGTTTTATAGTTATGTTGCCGATTACTCAGCGCTGTTTAACAACGCTCAACTGAATCAAATGCTGTTGTGGTTCACCATCGCGTTTTGCGCCACTTTGATCTTCGCATCCGATAACAGTCGCCGCCTGCGTATTGAAAAGCAACGCATCAGCGACATTGCCCGCTTTGATGACATTACCGGGCTCCTGCGTCGAGACGCCTTCCACGATGACATTATTGCGGTCGGTGCCTGTAAAGAAGGCGCGAAACGCTCGAACGCGATTATCTTTATCGACTTGGACGGCTTTAAACCGCTCAACGACAGCTTCGGTCACGAGCATGGCGATAAAGTGTTAGCCGAAGTCGGTGCTCGAATTAAGAAATCCTTACCGCCCTCGGCGCAAATTGCCCGCTTTGGTGCTGACGAATTTATCGTGCATGTGCGCAATACCAATCGCGAACAGCTCGACGTCCTCGCCATGATGCTGATCAAACGCATTCGCATGCCGTACTTGGTGAATGGGTTCGAAGCGTTTGTATCTGCCAGTATTGGTATCGCCGAATCAGAACGTGGCGACATTGACCCGAAACAGTTGGTGCAACTGGCTGACGTAGCCATGTCAGAATCCAAAAATGCGGGAGGCAATACCTATCGCTATTTTGTGGACGATATGGCAGAGAACTATCGCCGTACCTTTATGATGCGCAATCAGTTGCAGGCGGTGCTCGATAAAAACGGCCTCGAAGTTTATTACCAGCCGGTTATTGATGTCGCTTCAGGTGAGATGGTTGGTGTTGAGAGCTTGGTGCGCTGGCAGCAAGATGGCGAGTTTATGCCGCCAGCCTTATTTATCCCGATAGCCGAGCAAAGTGGCCAAATAATCCAAGTGGGTGAGCAGGTGCTACACCACGTATTTCGAGATATTCAGAAGACACCGCTACTGCAACAACTGCAAGTGTCGGTAAATGTCTCCTCACAACAATTAAAACGGTACGACTTCGCGCATTTCCTCGGTAGCTGTTTGCGCAATTACAGTGTTGACCCTCAACTGTTGTGTTTAGAACTCACCGAAAGCGGCATGTTTGAGCAACAAAAATCAGCTGAGTCATTGTTAGAGCGTCTACGTGCACTGGGTTGCCAATTAGCTATCGATGACTTCGGTACGGGCTTCTCAAACCTGTCCTACTTAAACACCTTGCCAGTCAATATCATCAAAATTGACCGCGCTTTCACCCGTGACCTCGACATCAATGAACGTCAACGCACCTTGGTCGGCAGTATCATCAGTATCTGTAAACAACTCGACCAAATGGTCGTTGTTGAAGGTATCGAAACCAAAGAACAAGTCGACATGTTCACTTCACTCGGCTGCGATCGCATGCAGGGCTACTACTTCGCGCGCCCAATGCCACTCGCCGACCTCCTCAACTACGCCAACCGCGATAGTAAAGTGCTTTAGGCCTATAGTTTAAATGTAGGCGACTGACACTTTTAGTCGCTTATTAGTCGGAATTTGTTGAACGATATTATCGATTCGATAAATTTAAAATATTGATTTTAAATATACTTAATAAGATATCGGCCAGTACAGATCATCGAGCCTAAGAGCCTACGCCATCTCAGAATCAACCATTTAATTAGAATAGACAAACCTCCTAACCAAACGCACAGAGTTGCGCGTCACGCAACCTTCTGCTACAAATAATCTATCGATACATCATGAAGCTTGTATTTGACTCAACAAGCAGTGCTCAATCAAAAGCTGTCATTGCATGGTTGGGACGTTCAGCTAGGCAGGACATCAGTCATGACATCACAATCGGAAAATTTAACTGTCCAGCAATTGCGAAAACAGGGCTTGCTCGAAGCTCCAGCAGGAGCCGGTGCGCATTTTAAGGCCTTCCTAGAACGGAAAAATATGACTGCGGCAAGCGCAGCAAGAGACCTGAATATCGCAAAATCTACTGTTACAAGGTTCATCAATGGCGAAAGTGAACTTAGCATTGAGCTCGCCGCAAAAATTAACCGAACTTTTCAGATTTCCATCCCATTATTGTTTAAACTTGAGGCTGATTATAAATCTCATCAAGCAAAGTTAATCGCGCTCGAGCGAGCTTAAAGGGACATTATGCATAAGCCAGATGTAGTGAAAGGAATCGAAACCATTGCTGTAGCCGCGGGCAAAGCCATTATGGACATCTATAATGCTCCCGATTTTGCCGAGCGTGCCGCAGTATCGGTCAAGGGTGACGATAGCCCACTGACACAAGCGGATTTGAAAGCCCACCATATTATTGTGGATGGTTTAGGCGCGCTTGCTGACAAGGAACTGGCGGCGCTGCCGGTCTTGTCAGAGGAATCGGCTTTGGTCGATTGGTCGGTGCGCCGCACCTGGGATCGCTACTGGTTAGTGGACCCACTCGATGGCACCAAAGAATTTATCGAACGCAACGGTGAGTTCACGGTCAATATCGCGCTAATTGAGCACGGCGTGCCGATTCTTGGTGTAGTGTACGCACCAGCGTTACAGAAACTCTACTCAGGCGTTCGTGGTCAAGCGAGCTGGCTCAATGACTCGATATTGGGGACCAGCCACGAGCTTCGTGCGCCGCGTCCTGCTGGCTCGGTGCTACGAGTGGTTGGCTCACGGTCTCACCAATCGCCGGATATGGCGGATTTCTTGGCACAGTTAGACCAGCCCTACGAACTCGTACCCATGGGCAGCAGCTTAAAGATCTGCCTTCTCGCAGAAGGCTTGGCCGATTTATACCCACGTCTCGGTCTCACCTCGGAATGGGACACTGCCGCAGCACATGCTGTGCTACTTGGCGTTGGCCATGACATGCATGACCTCACCGGTGAACCGCTGCGTTACAACCAAAAAGAGTCGCTGCTCAATCCGTTTTTCATCGCACGCTGCTGATCACCACCACTGACTGGTTACTGGCTAGTAGCTAGCGGCGCGACGGAACAGGACGTCGAAGGTTTCGAGCGCCTCGCCTAGAACCGCATCGTCCATGGTTAGCGCTGGCAGAAAGCGGATCACGTTGCCGTAATAGCCACAGGACAACAAGATCAAGCCATGCTCAGGCGCCAACTGAATCAGCCGTTGCACCAGTTCAGTATTCGGTCGCCGAGCGTCGCCGTCGTGCACGAGTTCCAGCGCGATCATCGCTCCCACTTGGCGCACTTCCAGAATCAACTCTGGAAATTCGGTACGCAGAGCCCCTAAAGCCCGCGAGAATTCAGCGCCGATGGCAACCGCGCGCTCGATCAGCTGTTCGTCTTCAATCACATCCAGCACCGCGAGTGCTGCGGCGCAAGCCACCGGTGAGCCACCGTAGGTACCGCCCAAACCGCCGACGTGCGCGGCATCCATAATCTCGCTGCGACCCACTACAGCCGCCAATGGTAGGCCGCCAGCAATGCCTTTTGCCATGGTCATCAAGTCAGCTTCCACACCACTGTATTCGGCGCAGAACATGCGTCCCGTGCGACCAAAGCCCGTCTGAATTTCATCCAGAATCAATAGAATCCCATGCTCGTCACAAAGCTTCCGCAGCGCTTGCAGAAATGCCGGCGATGCCGCATAGAAGCCGCCTTCGCCCTGAATGGGCTCAACAATAATGGCCGCGACATCGGCAGCCGCAATTGACGCCTTAAAGATATGCTGCAAGCATGACAAGGATGTCTGTTCAGAGACACCGTGTGAACTCATCGGAAACGGTGCATGGTAGATATCTGCAGGGAATGGCCCAAACGTGGCTTTGTACGGCGCTACTTTGCCAGTCAACCCCATCGCTAAGTTAGTACGCCCATGAAAGCCGCCAGTAAATGCAATAACACCACGTCGACCGGTCGCCGCGCGCGCAATTTTCACGCAGTTCTCCACCGCTTCAGCGCCGGTACTCACGAACAACGCCTTTTTCGCTGAAGGGCCAGGTGCCAAGCGCGTTAAGCGCTCCGCCAACTCCACCGCAACTTCATACGGATTCACCATCACGCAGGTATGCGAAAAAGCTTCCAATTGCTGCTGCGCTGCTGCGACCACAGTCGGATGCGCGTGCCCCGTGTTGCACACTGCAATACCTGTGCCTAAGTCAATGTAGCGTTTACCCTCCACGTCCCACACTTCAGCATTCCGAGCGCGCTCCACATAAACCGGATACACATTACCTTGACCGCGGGCAAAGACCGCCAATTTACGTTGTTGTAATTCTGCATTTGTTGTCATCATCAATTCCTCAACTAACTCTTAAATTCCGCCAATACTTAAATATTTGGTTTCGACGTAGTCATCGAGCCCGTACTTCGAGCCTTCACGTCCGTAGCCACTTTGTTTCATGCCGCCAAACGGCGCGGCGGCGTTGGAGATCGCACCGTCATTGATGCCGACCATGCCAAACTGCAAACCTTCAGCTACCCGCAAGCAGCAGCCGATATCGCGGCTGTACAAATAAGCCGCTAATCCATACTCCGTCGCATTCGCTAACGCCAAAGCCTCGGCTTCATCGTGAAACTTGATCACCGGAGCAACAGGCCCAAACAGTTCCGACTGCGCTAGTTCAGAGTCATTCCGAACATCCGCCAGCACACAGGGCTGCAACCAAGCGCCTTCACCTGTCACGCCATCTACACCCACTAACCGCGCACCATCGGCCATCGCTCGCGTCAGCAACTCACGCAAACCTGCAGCGGCACGCTCATGAACCAGCGGCCCAATTTGCACATCAGCCGCCGAGCCATCATCGGTAAACGCGGAACCCATGCGTAACGCGCGAACGCGAGCCGCCAAACGCTCGGTAAACTCATCGGCAATAGCAGCATCCACTAGCACTCTGTTCGCGCATACACAGGTTTGTCCCGCGTTGCGAAACTTCGCCAGCATCAAGCCATCCAGCGCTGCTTCTATATCGGCATCGGCAAACACTATAAAAGGTGCATTGCCTCCTAATTCCAAAGACACGCGCTTCACTGTCGAGGCACACTGGGCAGCCAAAATACGCCCCACTCGAGTCGACCCGGTAAAACTAAACTTCGCGACCGCCGGATGCTGCGTTAGCACCTCACCAATAGCCGCCGAATCCGTGCCCGCCACCACCGCGAAGGCATCGACTGGAACTCCAGCGCGCACCGCCAACCGTTGCAAGGCAAAGGCTGACAACGGCGTCTCCTGCGCAGGCTTAGCTACCAATGTGCAACCCGCAGCTAAAGCAGCTGCTGCCTTGCGCGCCAGCATCGCCATTGGGAAATTCCACGGTGTGATCACGCCTACTACACCCACCGGCTGCTTGGTCACCAGAATGCGTTTGGAACTCGCTGGGGCCGGAATGGTATCGCCATAAAGCCGCGTGGCTTCTTCAGCAAACCACTGCACATAAGAGGCGCTGTACTCAATTTCACCGATGGCTTCAGCCACCGGTTTGCCTTGCTCATAACTCAGCAAAGCACCCAAATCAGCACGGTGTTCCAACAGCAAATCAGCCCAGAGAAACAGTACCTTGGCGCGCTCACGTGCCGCCAGCGCAGACCATGATGAAAACGCTTTAGCCGCGGCCAAAATCGCAACCTCAGCATCTCCCGCCAAGGCATCGGGTACCCACGCAAAGGCTGCACTCGTCGCCGGATTACTCACCGCAAAACTGCCTGCAGCCTCACTGAACCATGTCGCATCGAGCAAATCGTTGTCTACTACACCCTGCACAGGTTTCGGAATCATGTATGAGCTCCACTTCAGCAATCAAAGAATGCCGCTAGTAAAGCAAAACCCCTTTACTTCAATAAATATAAAGTTATAAATGTATACTTATAGAAATTTATAACTAAAGGCGCGTCATGTTCACAGATAGGCAACTAACCGACTTTGATCTCAAGTTACTGCAGGTGTTTCGTACTGTGGTCGAGTGCGGTGGCTTCAGTGCCGCGGAAACCGAGCTCAATGTAAGTCTCTCGGCTATTAGCACCTACATGAGTGATTTGGAAACGCGCCTTGGGCTCACCCTCTGTCGACGCGGCAGGCAGGGTTTTGCGCTCACTCGCGAGGGACAATCGGTGTACGCCGCTATCCTCGAGCTTAATGATGCCCACGACAGCTTTCGCCATGCCATTGCCAAAGTCAGCCGTGACCTAAGTGGTGAGCTGACCATTCTCTGTAGTGACCAACTCGATCAACCGCGCCAGCAACATTTAGCAAAGGCGTTGCACTATATCCACGCGCAAGCGCCCACCGTCGAAGTGAGTATTGACTTATTGCCGCTGCAGCAAATCGAACTTGCGCTACTCAAGAACCAAGCACACCTAGCACTTATGCCCGGTTATCGGCAAATGGATGGCTTGGCGTATCACCCTGCGTTTAGTACGCCCATCTACTTGTGCTGTGGCAAGGCGCATCCGTTGTTTCATCAAACAGACATCAACGAAACCGAGCTCAAGAACTTTCCAGCAGTACATCCCGGCGTCAACATCAATCCCGATGGCCGCAAATTGCTGCAACTACTTAAACCACAAGCCAAGGCGTATCAGTTCGATGCTCGCTTAAGTCTGATTTTATCCGGTGCTTATCTCGGCTTTTTGCCGGAGGCATTAGCGCACCCGTATATCGCATCCGGTGAGTTGCGCTTTATTGAGCCTGAGCGCTATCACTATCCGTTCGAGCAGTTTTGGGTGACGCGCAAGCAGCCACGGGAGCCAGAAAAAGTTGAATTAGCGCTCAAAGCAGTCAACTGGCACCATCAATGATCGAAAACTGGCTCTCGCACCTGTAACTGGAGTTGGTAAGGTGAGGGACACTAAATAACAATAATAAACAAGGATCCTGTTATGCACTCATTGGCAAAGGCAGTCGCGCCGAACGGTTACACCGCACGACTGATGCTCGCATTCTTAGCCACCGCAGGATTCTTCTATGTCAATTTAATGCCCGCTATTGTCAGTGGCTTGATCAATGGACTTGGATTCTCCAATCAAGACGCAGGCTTTATCGGTTCTTTGAATATATACGGTGCTGCCTTTGGGGCTTTTGCGGCCATTTTTATTATCCGCAAAATCCAATGGAAACCCGTTGCCTTGTTCTTGTTGGTCGTACTTATCGCCATGGACGGCTTTTCTATGCTCATCGACCAAGAACTCACCATGATGATCATGCGCTCGGTGCATGGTTTCGTCGGCGGCCTTCTCGTCGGCATTAGTTTTGCGGTGATTGCGCGTACCGAAGATCCGCACAAGACCTTCGGTATGCTGTTGTTTGTTCAGTTTGGTTTAGGCGGGCTGGGCGTGATGTTGTTGCCACCTTTGGTGCCAATTATGGGTAGTTGGATCCTGTTCGCATCGCTTATTGCTTTTTGTGTCATCTCCCTGATCATGTTGCAATTCCTGCCGGATTATCCGGTTCAGATACGCGACCCCAAGCAAATTATTGCACCGGTGCAAAAGCGTCCGCTCGGCTTTGCCATCTTCTCGGTCTTTCTCTTCCAAGCTGCCAATATGGCACTGTATGCCTACATCATTGATCTGGGTGAGGTCGCAGGTCTCAATCTCGATTCCACTATCAGCCCAGCGCTTGGCGTGTCGGCTTGGTTGGGTCTTGCTGGCTCTGGCTTTGTGGTCTTGATGGGCGCTAAGTTTGGCCGTACTTTGCCAATTCTGGGCGGTATCCTGATTACCGCAGCAGCCACCTTTGCTTTGCATTACAGCTTCCATGAGTGGGTATTCTGGCTGGCCAATATCTTGGTTGGTATTACCTGGGCATTCTCGATTGCCTACCTACTGGGCGTCTGCAGCGAATTCGACAAAGCAGGCCAAATGGCGGCACTTGGCGGCTTTGCCTCCAAAATGGGTTTAGCTTCAGGCCCCATGTTCGCTGCCTTTATTGTGGCTGACTCTGACTACGGGCAACTCATTACCATTGCCACCGTATTATTAATTGCCGCGGCATTTATTTCGCTGTACCCGTCGCGCATCCTCGACCAGCAGTCTGCCAACGAAAGCATCTAGACAGCGCCCGTCGACACCCTCTACACTGCGTGCATGATGCAGCCATTATTTGTTCTCGACACGCAAGCTTCTAGCAACGGAGCGGCCAATTTACAGCAACAGCTGATGCAAAAGCTGGTGCAGGCCATTTCTATGGGCCATTTTGCCTGTGGCAGTAAAATGCCGTCCAGCCGCAAGCTCGCCGAACAGCTCGGCATCGCGCGGAACACCGTGGTTGCGGCCTATGAGCAGTTAATCGACGAAGGCTATCTCGAAAGTAAAGAACGCAGCGGCATTTATGTCCGCGCTGACTTGTACGATCAGCACGCTCTCGAACCGCACAGCGAACAGCTGCAAACACCCAATGAACCTGAACAACAACTGCAAGAACATGACTGGCAGCGGCGGCTGAATAAACTCCGACTGGATCATCTAGCACCACCCTATCCACCGAATTGGCAGCAATACCCCTACCCCTTTATTGATGGTCAGTTTGATCCCAGCCTATTCCCGGTCCAGCAGTGGCGCGAGTGCTCCAAACTCAGCTTAAACGTCAACGAAATTAAGAATTGGGCATCCGATAGCGGGCACGACGACGATACCTTACTGACCGAAGAAATTCGCACCAAAGTGCTGCCCCGCCGCGGTATCTACGCCAATAAAGATGAGATTCTAGTCACTTTGGGTTCACAGCACGGCTTGTACTTACTCACCCGCTTGCTGCTGAATAACCAAACCTTGGTGACTATTGAAGAGCCAGGGTATCCGGGCATACGCCAACTCGCGCAACAAGCGTACAGTCCTATTCACTTAGCGGAAGTGGATGAAAGTGGCATTATCCCCAGCCAAATTCCGGCGCATACCGATGTGTTGTACGTCACGCCTAGTCATCAAATGCCAACCGCAGTCACTATGCCCATGGCACATCGCGAACAAATTATTCAGCAAGCGCGTGATGATGACTTCATCATTATTGAAGATGATTATGAGAGTGAAAGTAACTTTGTCGCGCAGCCGCACCCTGCTATCAAGAGCTTGGACACCGACGGCCGCGTGGTTTATGTCAGCAGCTTCTCCAAGGTATTAGCGCCTGGGCTGCGTCTTGGCTTTATGGTCGCGCCAGCACCTTTGATCAAACAAGCGCGGCAATTGCGGACTCTGATTTCACGCCATCCACCGGCCAATAATCAGCGCGTCATGGGCTTATTCCTGTCACTGGGCTATTACGACCAAACCCTACGTAAATTGAATCATGAACTGGCTGAGCGTTGGCAGGAAATGCGCGAAGCACTGAATCATTATTTGTCCACGCGTATTGTGACCAGTCGCACTGTCGGCGGCAGTACCTGCTGGATTGAAGGGCCAACTCAACTCGACAGCCGCGAGTTTGCGGCTGAAGCAGCCAAACAAGGGATCTTGATTGAGCCGGTCACGCGCTTTTTCGGCGGTAGTACCAAGCCTCATCATTACTTCCGCCTCGGTGTCAGTAGCATTAAAACCGAGTCGATTCGCGCCGGCGTCGAACTCTTGGCACAACTGATGCGGCAATGGGAGCAGCAAGATGCCACCCGTCAACAAACCGCAGACCAGTGGGGCAAGCGCCTCCGTGGCGCCAAGCTGCGCGACTTTGCCAGCCGCGTCGAATTTATCGGCCGCACCGTATTCGGCGACCCCTACCGAATTCGCTTACATGCCGACGGCAGCATGGTGGGTTGGGAAGGCTATCAAGATGAGCGCCACGACTCTGGCCAATGGTGGCTGGAGGGTGATCGCTGGTTCCGTCAATGGCAAGAATGGAGCTACGGCGAAACCCTCGGCTTTGAAATCTATACCGACAACAATCGTATCAACTGGGTGCGCGACGGCAAACTGGTCGATTCGGCGTTCTTTCGCCTACACCCTATCGCCGAAACAGCAGCCACAGCCGAAACTGGCTCTTAAACTCGTCCATAACTGGACCTATTCGTCCCCGCCGTAAAAATCTACCGTAGATCCATGTCCCAAATTGGAGTCATGGATGTCTGACAACATATTTACCCTTGCTGGGTTACAACTGAACCTCAGCGCCAACACGGATAACTTCGAGCATATCGAAGCCCAAGTGATGGCAGCTAAGCGCCGCTATCCACATCTGCAAATGGTGGTGATTCCGGAACTGGCAACCTTTGGCCCAGCGCCACGTTATGCTGCCAAACTCCCGTGTAAAACCGACAAGAAGTTTCAGCAGCTTGCCCGCGATGCCAGCATTTGGCTGTGCAATGGCTCTCTGTTTGAGCGCGACGGCGACCACATCTACAACACCGCCAGTGTTTACAACCCGCAAGGTGAAGTGGTCTGTCGCCATCGCAAACTTTACCCATTCTTACCTTATGAAGAGGGTATTAGTGCTGGTACTGAGGCGCAGGTGTTTACCATCCCTGGCGTGGCAACCTTTGGTGTTTCGATTTGCTACGACCTCTGGTTCCCTGAAACCACCCGCTCGCTCGTTTGGCAAGGTGCCGAAGTGATTCTGCATCCCACGCTGACCAATACTATCGACCGTGATACTGAACTCGCTATTGCCCGCGCCAGCGCCGCCACGAATCAAGCCTACGTGATCTCGGTGAACGCTGCCGCCAGCATCGGTGTGGGGCGCTCCATTATTGCAGGCCCAGGCGGTGAAGTGATTCACCAAGCAGGTGATCAGCACGAAATGATTTTGATTGACCTCGATCTCAATTACTTGCGCCGTGTCCGTGAAAACGGCTGGCACAGCTTGGGACAACCATTGAAAAGTTTCCGCGATGCTGCGCATTCGTTCCCGCAGTATCAAGCTCAACGCTCAGCGAGTCTGGATGCACTCGGACCGCTAGCAAAACCAAAAACTTCCTGAAAAAGCATGACTTTTTCAGACATAATAATAAACAGAGGGGATAGCCCGATGACAACCACAAACGTAACCACAGACAACATGCATAATCCAAAATTTAGCCGCTCGCCGCTTGCGCTTGCCGTGAGTTCAGCATTGCTGCTTGGCGCTTTCGCACAGCCACTCGCTGCACAAGAGCAAGACGCTGAAGCGCGCGCTGAAGCCGATGAACGTATTACCGTCACCGCCACTCGCCGCCCTACGACGGTGAATGAAATTCCTTACAACATCTCGGTACTGTCGGGTTCTGAGTTAGAAGAACGCAACATTGTCGACCAAGTGGACGTGATGCGTGAAACCCCGGGGATCACTGTGGTCGACCGTGGCTATCGGAACTCAGGCGTCATCAATAACATTGTGATCCGCGGTATGAACGTGGACTCCGCAGGTAACGGTGACTTTGCAGTGAATGCGGTACCTACGGTCAGCACTTATGTAAATGACACGCCGCTGTTCGCCAACTTCATCTTGAAAGATGTGGATGCGGTAGAAATTCTGCGCGGACCACAAGGCACCTTGTATGGCTCGGGGTCACTGGCAGGTACCGTGCGCTATCGTTTGAACAAGCCAGATCTCTACAGCGGCTATGCTCGCGTGGAAGGTGGTTTGGCACAAGCCGAAGGCTCTGATGGCTTTAACAAAAACTACTTTGCGCTCGTTAACCAACCTTTAAGCGAGACTTTGGCCGTGCGCGGCTTTATTGGGCGTATTGATAACGAAGGTATTGTCGACTACGCCAATGTGTATGCGCTGGATGGCAATGGCGAGCCGGTTGCCCAAGGTGGTGATATTGCCAACGGTGACCCGGTATTCGAACGCGTTGAAGACGCCGACACCGCAGAAATCACCTACGGCCGAGTAGGCGTATTGTGGCAACCGAATGACAACTTCTCTGCCCTGTTCAGCCACCATTTCCAAGAAGATGACATTGGCGGTCGTCGTCAAGTCACCACTGGCACCAACTGGGTGGATGGCACCGAGCAGCCGTACGATGACTACGAAAATGGTGCGGTTCATCGCGAACCAGCCGAGCGTGAAGTCAGCGCCACCTCACTGGAATTAGAGTGGGACCTTGGCTTTGCTACTTTGTCATCGAGCACGTCTGACTATGAGCATGAGGGCTCATCAACTTCAGATAACAGCGGCTTCTACGCACAAAACAACTGGTTTGCATGGTACTACGGTGGCAGTCCACGCCCGCTCGCTATCGCGAATCGTTTCTATGAAGACTCAGGCTTTACGCAAGAATTGCGCTTAGTATCCAACGGCTCGAACGAGTTCGACTGGATTATTGGTGCGTTCTACTTCGATCAAGACACCGCATCAGGCCAAGACAGTCTGATGCCAGGCTTTAGCACCTGGGCGCAAGCCAGCGGATTTGACGACACCCTTGCAAGCTGGGGCGGCACGCTCACCGACCAAGACTTCTTGTATCGCGACACACGCAGCGTGAAAGAGCTGTCGTTCTACGGTGAGTTGACTTGGAACATGACCGACAAACTCAGCGCGACGTTCGGGTTACGTCACTTCGACAACGATATCAGCAACGACACCACCATTGAGCTACCGATTTATCCGGGCCCAGCCAATGTGGATTCTGACTTTGACGACAACGGCACCTTGTTCAAAGCCAACGTCTCATATGACGTATCCGCTGACCTGATGTGGTACGCCACGGTGTCCGAAGGTTATCGTCGCGGCGGTACCAGCGCAGTACCTCTAACGGGCGCCTTTGCGGAAAACCCAGAATATCTCAGCTATGCCCCAGACAGTGTTGTGAACATGGAAACGGGTATCAAAGGCTCGGTGAATCGTCACAATTACTCGATCAGCTTGTTCCGCATGGATTGGGAAGATCCGCAACTGAACATCGCCACACCAAACTGGGGCTTCTACGCTGCAGTAAACGGCGAAGAAGCACGTAGCCAAGGTTTAGAAGCGGAATTCAAAGGCTTCCTCACCGACAATATTAAGTATAACTTGGGCTATGCCTACGTTGATGCGGAACTAACGAAAGATTTGGTGGTGCCATCAGGCAACCAAGCCAACCCTTCAAGCTACGTTTATGCTGTAGCCGGCGAGCAATTGCCTAGCATGGCGAAGAACACCTTCAGCGCTGGCTTGAACCACTCCATGGATCTCGACAGCGGCTATTACTTAGTCAGCAATGTCAGTGCTTACTATCAGTCTGACTCGCGCAATGCCTTGGGCAGCAATCCAAACTTTGACATCGACTTGCCGTCATTCTGGATTGCCAACGCCTCAACCACCTTGCACGCGGATGACTGGAAGGTTACGCTCTTCGTGAAAAATATCTTCAACGAGGAAGGGGTGACGGGCGTGTTGTCAGAAGGCTACATGGGCACGGACCCGGACGAGAACTTCTATGGTAATAGCTCGAAACAATACATCAGTCAGCCACGTACCATCGGCATTCAGTTTAGCTACGACTTCGGCTGGTAAGCATGCAGGATAGTTCCAGCCTAGCTGCGGCTGCGCTGCGAGCTTCTGAAGCAAGCAACTATAACGCGGCGGTAGATCTCTATCGCCGCGCTCTTGTATCTGCTAGTGCGGCTGCGCGTCCGACGCTGCTGTTCAACCTCGCCACGATGCTTCGCATCACTGGCGATCTTGCGGGCGCTGAACGCTGCTTAGATGAAGTGCTTGAGCTGCGTCCCGACGACGCGGAAGCTTGGCTCCTGCGCAGCGGTCTGCGGCGCTGGTCGCTTACTTCTGAAGGTGGGGATAACCATGTGGTGGCGTTGCGGGCGGCACTGGCTCGCGCTGCTTCGGGTGCGGTTAAGGCACGGGTGCAACTGGGCTTTGCCCTTGCCAAAGAACTCGAAGACTGTGCTGTCGGCGCGGATGATGCAGAGCTACTCACCGAAAGCTTTGCGGTGCTACGCACTGCCTGCGCATTGCGGCGCCAACATATCCAATACGACATAGCGGACGACCTCGCCACTCTTACCGCCCTGCGCGACCGCGCGGCACAAGTTGCTCCTTTGCTTACTGCTGCGGCAACGCGTTCCAGTGGGGCGAGGCCGATCTTTGTGGTGAGCTTACCGCGAGCTGGCTCAACCTTGCTGGAGCGTATGCTGGGCTGCGCGGAAGGCGTGCATCTGGCTGGTGAGTTGAATCAGTTCCCAGCGGCTTTGGGGCAAGAGTTGAAGCGGACGTTTATCGCCGCAAATCCTGCAGGCGCCGCGCGGCCACCACGAAAAGCGGAATTGGTGGGTTTAACGGATGCTTTGGATTTCGCAGCTATGGGCGCGGCCTACCGTGCCAACGTGCCATCGCTACCCGCGGAAACTCGGGCGTTTGTCGACAAGCTGCCGCTGAATTTACTCAATATCGAGCACATTTTCCGCGCGCTACCCGACGCCCACATTGTCTATGTACGCCGCCAACGCGAAGATCATTGCTACGCCATCCTCAAGCAGCTTTTCGCTCAAGCCTATCCATGGTCGTACTCTACAGACGAATGCTGCGCCTACTACGACGCCGTCACCGACATGATGCAGCCCTGGCTGAGCGCCAAACTGCCGCGTTTACACGTGATCGATTACGAGGAGCTCGTCCAACAACCCGAAACCACCTCACGCGCACTATTCGATGCCCTCGACCTCACCTGGACACCAGCAGTACTCGACTTCCACCGCCGCAATAGCAGCGCCAGCACCACCGCCAGCGCCGCCCAAGTGCGCCAACCCCTCACCTCCCGCAGCATCGGCCTCGGCCAGCGCTTCTTTGCAGGCTAGTGCCTCATCAAGGCTGTGCTCGCTGCGACTTTGCCGCATCCAACTGCTGACGAAACTGCTTCAGGCTCTGCTGTTCTTCGGCAGAAAGAGCCGACATCTGTTCCTCATGCAACGCAACTTGCCTATCGAGATCATTGAATCGATGTGGCAACGGGCCGGCGTTATACAGCTGACCCAGCCAACCTACCATCAACAAGGAAGGACTGTTGGCGGTATCGGCTTGCACCATACGCTGCCACGCAATTTCAAAATCACACGGATGGTCCCGATAGTAGCGACGCATCTCAATACCCGCCAGAACGATATTGCCTAAATAGTGGGTCCGGTTGAGATTCAGCGCGTTCTTCGCAGCATACTCAGCGTCCTGCATATTGCCTTGCATCTGTCGAATCTGCGCAATAAAAGCGCGGGGCTCGGGTCGATCGGGATATTGATTTGCGAGGTCCTCTGCTTTACCGACAGCAACCGGAATATCCGCAGGGCCCGTCAGTTGAATCGCTGCCAGCTCTGGCATACTTTGCTGAATCGTCTTGCCAATAAGATTGTACTGCGGCTCAGCACCCTTGCCCCAGCGCTCCTGCCATTTCGCTTCAATATCCTCCATCTCCATGAAGTCGGCATTGCCATTTGCAGGAATGGGCATCAATGCCCAAGCATCAAAATATTCCCGCTGCAACGTTTGCCGCGTGGTCTCCGCTTTCAACAATATCTCGTCCGCAACATCCTCATTCGGATCCAGTTGCTGCTGCCAACAATAAGCGGCAAACAAATCGCGATAACCATCACGCGAAGCATACACATTTCGATCAATCGCTTGCATGGGCTCCAAGTAAAACGAAATCAGCTCCAACTTAGCTTCATTACCATTATTCTGCGCCGAAGCCTTCAAGCGCTGCTCATGGTCTTTTCGCATCATCAACTCGTCCGCCGCGGCAGCAACTGGCAGCGCTGCCATCACCACCACCATAAACATCCCTAATCGCATAGTTCTTGTCCTCATAATCCCAATACCACGATTAATCATAGACCAAGAAACCCAGTTGTCAGCCCCCACTCCGAGGGGGGCTTCTGCAAAGCGTGACGACATGCTCCCACGACTATCAAGCAGGCATTCACAAATAAAATACTTCACCCGTAAGTCATCACAGAAATTAGTACGTATGTTGGGGAGCCCCCTGGAAAAATGTGTTCACACGCATCAAATATGAAATAAATAGGGGTGCTGATGCAGCAAATATGCCACAAGTTTTTCCATATCTGCGGCACATGAACCAATAATCTTCAAGGCATACCGAATACTCGCTCCTCGCTATTTGCGAGTTGCTGTTCACTGTTCACTGTTCACTGCTCACCAAATACCGTCTATTATATTAGTCAATTATACTTAAATAGTTATTTTATGACTGTTATATTAGACATGTATTGACAATTTAGTAATTTATGACTAGTTTATTAGACAGTTATTAATTGAGGCTCACGATGCTAGTTACACTACAACTTTTCAATGATGGTCAGTGGCAGGATGGCTTTCAGTTGCAACTGCTCCAGCCCGAACTCGGCCGCCGAACTCCGGAAAAATTGCAGCGATGGGGGCTTATCGCATGAGTAAAAAGCAGCCAATAGATCGGTTCAAGCTGAAGGCTGAGCTGGTACAACAGATGCTGGACGGTACTATCAGTATGGGCCAAGTCGGAAAGCGGATTCGGTCGGAAGGCTTACAGATGACTCAAGAGGAAGTCTGTAAGCTGCTTGGGCTGAGTCGGCAAGTGGTCAGTGATATCGAAAACGATAAAGGCAATCCACGCCTCGATAGCTTGCGGAAGTACTTCAAGCTTATGGGCTTGGAGATCGCGTTGTTGCCGCGGCAACGCAGCGAACTCCAACCCATCACGTCAACTACCTAGCCCCGCGTTACTGGCAGGCGGGGCTGATTTTGTTGAGTTCGTTCACGGTTTGCGTGAAGCCGTACTCGTTATTGTCGCTCACGTAGTAGTACACCATGTCGTTCGGCAGTAATACCACGCCAATACCACCAAAGCCTGACATGTAGGGAACCCAACTGTTGCTAGGGCAACTGATAATACTGGATGCGCCCAAGTCATAGGCCCAGAAACCATACCGATAACGACTACTCGATGTGCCCGTGGTGACGCCGCCATTGCTGGTGGTCTGCATAGTATCGGCGAGCATGGTGGGGTCGAGTACCTGCTGCGAATCAACCACACCGTCATCGATGCTGGCGAAACGTCCCAGTTTCAGGAAGTCATCGCTGAGTAAACTGAGTCCGAAGCCGGCCCATGGCATAGCCACGGTGTCGTAGCTGCGGCGAGTGCCGTAGCTCATTGGGCTGAGCTCTAATGGCTGCCATAATTCAGGGACTAGCAAGTCATTGTAGTAATCAGCGGTGCTGCCTTCTTGCTGCTGATAGAAGGCTTGCATACCAGCACTTAAGATATAAGTGTCGGAGCTGTGATACACAAACAATGAACCCGGTGTCGACTTACGCGGATAATGACAAGCATGACTGATTTTGTCAGCATGCGTCGCGGTCAAAAAGAAGTCGTTGACGGTTTCGGTCGAGCCTTCATCAACTGAATCACCAGAGGAGTCATAGTTACCTGTCACCATGCCAAGCGCATCAGCAAAGGTCACATCACTCCAACGGCTCGTTGGACATTGACTGACATAATCACTGACAATGAGGTCTTTCTGCGAACCACTGTAGCGATTCTCCAAAGCCATCAACGCATAACCACCCACCACCGACTTCGCGGTTGAGTAGGACGGCAAAGCCATCACATCACAGAATGGATAATCACCCTGCCGCGTGGCACAAGCACCTTGATAATGCACACCGTTGTAATAAACGCCATAAGCACTGCGATGACTGGCAGACTGATCACTACCAATTGCACTGACGCTCACGCCAGAACTGGGGTAATCGGTCGCCAATGCGCTCAGCGGCTTCACTGGGATGCGCGCTGCTTTTTCGGCCTCATAGGCACTGATCACGGCGCTCGCAGAGCTGATGGTTTGCGGGTCATAGTCGGCAGCGAGCTTGCCATGGAGGTTGTACTTGAAGTACTGACAGGTTTCCTGCGCAACTTGATACGCCACCTCAGAAATGCTGCCATCATCCTTAAACAAGAACGTCATCACGCCATTATGAATACAATTGGCATTGACCTCTTGCAGCGCAAACGGCAACGCCACGCGACTATAACCTTGATCACCTGTTTCCTGCCACACCCGGCCTGGCGATAAAATCAAATCCCACGACGGATGCCCAGTCTGAATCAACTGCCGCTCGAGCGGCAACAAATGGGTCCCATGCTGCACAAACTCATAAGCAAAGCTCGGCAGAGTCTCTGGCGTGGTATAGGCACTCGCAAGACTAGTGCCCTGCTCGGTCAGCGTGCCGGCCTCAATAGTTAGCGTCAGCGTCCCACTGAAAGTATTCGTTGGATTCGCGGCTTCCGCAGGCACCGCATAATGCTGATAATTCACCAGCCCCACCTGCTGAGTCCCCAGCAACTGCGTCGCCGTCAAGCTTGTCCGACCGGTGTCTCCATCCCCATTGAAGCAATCATAGTCACAGGTGCCGGGGTCTGGGTCTGGATCTGGCTCCGGGTCTGGGTCGGGTTCGCCGCTGATAGCCAAACCGGTTAGCACCACGTTATCGCCATAGCAATAATTGCCATACAAGGTATAGGCGCGGAAGCGCACGCGAACGTCGGCATTGTCATCCAGCCCACTGGTTTGGTTGCCAGTGGTAAAGCTGCCGTCATCAGCACCGTTACCTAGAGTGACGAGCGACTGCCATGACTGTCCGGCATTGCTGGACACTTCGGCATAACAAAAGTCACCATTGACGAGATACAACGCCCCTAAATCCATACTGAGCTGCACATTCTCATAGCCGCTGGTATCGACGGCGATTTCCGCTTGTCGCAGACCATCGAGTCGCAGCGACAGATTCCCCTGATAGGTATTGATCTGGTCGTTGCCATCACCGCTCACGGTCCAGTTGGCATAGCTGCCATCTTGGAAGTCATCGCTAAATAAGCCACCAGAGCTGGTAATAGGATCACCGGTGAGCAACACATTGTCGCCGTAGCAGTAGTTACCAAACAACGTATTTGCACGGAACCTCAGACGCACATCTGTGAGATCATCTAGCCCCGCTGCGACGGTTCCGGTCAGAAAGCTGCCATTGTCCTGACCATTGTTGACGGTTTGGACATTGCTCCAGCTCTGTCCACCATTGGTGGAATACTCGGCATGGCAAGAATCACCACTAACCAAATACAAGCCACCGAGATCCATACTCAGTTGGACATTCTCATAACCACTGGTGCTCAACTGCCACTGCGCCTGCCTAAGGCCATCCAGCCTCAGCGAATAATTCCCCAAATACAAATTGGCTGTGTCATTGCCATTACCACTAAGGGTCCAATTGGCATACTCGCCATCCTGAAAATCATCACTCGCCACGGTATCGGCGTGCGCACTAGGCACAGCTACTGCCGCCACGAGGTACAAACAAACTGCAAAAGGTACAAACGTATTCATGCGTTTCATAACCTGCATCCTGTTCAAAAAATATGCAGGATTACCATGCCACCCACACTGGCTCCCCCATAGAGCCAGTTCCCACCAATCGATAGAACCAACCGCCGCTGGGCTGGGCTGGGCTGGGCTGGGCTGGGCTGGGCTGGGCTGGGCTGGGCTGGGCTGGGCTGGGCTGGGCTGGGC
>NZ_JBLXDX010000001.1:711408-1017774 GCF_048263735.1 Pseudidiomarina aestuarii
GCTGGGCTGGGCTGGGCTGGGCTGGGCTGGGCTGGGCTGGGCTGGGCTGGGCTGGGCTGGGCTGGGCTGGGCTGGGCAAGCGAGAATACCACCTAGACAACTCGGAGATGCAACAATAGATTGCCGAAACCTACGATATCTATTCATTCACAAATAAAATAGAAACTAATAACTCCATCATCAAGATTAGTACCCATGTTGGGCAGCACCTTGAAAATTTGTGTTCACACGCATCAAATATGAAAAGAACGGGGGGCTGGTGCAGCAAATATGCCGCAGGAATTTCCATATCTGCGGCACCTGAACCAAAAATTTTCAAGGTCCTCTGAATACACGTCCTACTGACGAAACGTGACGAGTCACTAGGGCCTTTTCGGTTCACCGTTCACTATTCACTGTTCACCAGTAGTTAGCGGCTCGGATGGTTTCGATAGGCAGAAACATCAGGGTTAAGGTGAGTCCAGATTGAGTACGGGTTGTGAGCTCGTGGAAGCCTAGGCTTCGGTAGAAGTCAAGTGCGCGCGGATGTGACCACAGGTGGATACCCTTTACGCCAGTGCCAGAGGAAACTTCTACCGCTATTTCCAGAGCCGTGCGTAAGAGCTGTTTACCGAAGCCGCGTCCACGAAACTTCACGGAGGTAGCAATTTGTTCCAGGCTTATGGTGGGAATAGTTAGTGGCAGAGCTTCTGAATCGAGAAATTCACGTTCGAGGCTATTGACTCTCATAGTAAAAGAGCCTGCCAGCTCGTCGGCGACTAACATAACAAAGCCTTTGTGAAGGTCTTTTTGGTCGTATTTTACAAGCTTATTGCGGACGAACTGATTCAAGAACGAGTCGCCGCAGTCGAAATTTTTGAAAGAGGCAATGACGTTTTTGTTTAATCGTGAGACTGGAACAATCAAGTTAGTCACGTTTTCATTAAGTCCTTTAATGCAGCATTCGGTGCTGGCGGATTATCAATAATCTCGGTCAATCGATCCCAAGCTTCTCGATTTAATTTTATTCTTTCCGCGTCAGCAGCAATACGTCGCGCTTCCGTGCGCGCCAAATTTACAATGAATGCCGTTAACGTCACGCCGCTCATCGACGCGGCCCGCTCAAGCTCCTCCTTAACCTCGGCACTCGTCCTGATTTCAATCCGTGCAGATTTTACTGCATCTTTCATTCTCGTTACTGATGACATATCGAAACTCACATTTATCCGTATATATTACGGATAAATACTCCCCATCTGTCCCTTTGTCAAAACCAGCGCCTACAAAAACGGCGCCATGACTTTGAGGAAGGCGTCGCGGCGAGCGCGGCGTTCGCGGGCGCTGGGTGGATTTTTGAGCTGGGCGTTGATCAGCTCCACGAACGGACGCGATAGTTCTAGCCGATACAGCACCACAAATAGACAGTGGGTACTCACCGAGTGGCCGCGTTCGAGGCGCGATATGGTGGCGCGACTCGAGTTCGCAAGAAATGCTAAGTCGTCTTGGGTGGCAACGTGACGGCGTTCCAGCCGAATCAGTTCGCCTAGTTTGCGAGCAAGCTCCTCCGCCTCATCTGCAAATAGCGTATTGTTCTCGAAATCGTAGTACTCATCTTCAAAGCCAATCATCGCGCGCCCCGCCCACCAAAAGCATAAAGCCTAGCTCCATAAAACCAGCCTGTCTGTAAGCCGCAGGCTGACATCCACGTGCGCAGCCGCGCAAAATCAAACCCCAAATTAGGGGGTTGGCGCAATCTCACAACGCAGTCTATGCTTTTTCAAAAAATGGAGCGCCAGCCATGCGTTTGATTCTAATCTCTTTATTACTAATTAGTTTCCCCCTGTGGGCGCAAAGCAACTTGCAGCCCAAGATCAATGAATTCGATCAGCTACTTGCGCAGCAACAGCAAGCCCAAGCCATTGAGCTGGCGGCGCAATTACATCAGCAGCATCCGCAAGACCCAATAGCGCTGATGCTGCAAGGACGAGCGCTAGCTATGCAAAATCAGCTACCGCAAGCTACGCAGTTGTTCCAACAGGCAATTGAGCAAGATCCAACTCAGGTAGCGCCTCACTTCTTTCTCGCCCAGATCTATCAGAACCAAGGCAATTTCGCGCAGGCAGCAGAGGAGCTGCGAATCTATCTCAATGAACGCCCCAACGATAATTACGAGCTCACCTATATTGAGCTGTTAGCACGCAGCAATCAGCCGGCGAGAACGCTTGCCTATTTGCAGCATCGGCTGGATCAACAATCGAGCAAGCAGCAGCGCGAACAACTGCAACAGCAGTTGCAGCCCATCTATGCTTGGGCTGCAAACATCCTGTTTCGTGGACCGCTCATTTATCCCAATAATCCTGAGCAACTAAGTGGATTGCAGTCCACCCTCAATGCCATGGAGGCAATCACCAACCGCGGGCTGATGCTCGATCTGAATGACGGCGATTGGGTAGTGGATACGAACTTGTTTGCGCCTCAAATAGAGCTAGGTCGCTACGAAGACATTCAAAATATTTATGCCGCCGTGGCATGGGCAAACCTAGCGAATATTCCTAAGTCGTATGAATTCATCCTAGAAATTCGGAATTCGAATGCGCGCACAGTCGGTATGATTCGTGTTGCCGAAGCACTGGCGCCAGCGGCACCCGCGTTAGCCCGCGAGTGGCTCCGTATGGCTGAGAGCTGGCACGAACTGGTGGTTCGCAACACGAATTTCGCCGAGCGCAATACCGCGATTTCTGACTATGATCTGCTGCTTGGCTTTGAAATCGCAGCGAGCCCACTCATGAAAATTAATACGCAGACAGCCGTTCGTGGTGAAATACTTCGCGTCTTGTTTCATCACTTCCCAGATGAATTCATCGAATTGCAAGCAGCCAATAACCTTCAAGCAGTGAACAATGTGAATACGCTAATGCCACGATTGGTCGCACATAAAGAGTTTGATGCGGCGCTCGAACTATTTGATGCAACGACTATTTCTCCCGAAAACGCCACGGAGTTGAATCGAGGTCTATTGTTTGCGGATAGACGCGATGATGCCGAGCGTGTGACCGCTGCAATGATTGAGCGTTTTGAGAACCCGCCACCCAATGATACGGAAATAACAGGCGAGCAATTGCTTCGCCAATATAGTTATATGGCAACAGACTGGGCTGAATTTTATGGTGTTGCCGGTGCTGTAAAATTGGTGATGTTACAAAAGAAAAATACAGAGACGGATTACAAGAAACTCTACTACGGCCAGACCATGGCATGGCTGGGCATTTATACCGTTGCAGAGGAGGTACGGAACAGCATTACGAGCCCGGGGGTACAGAATCAATTAGTCATCAATAAAGACGATAATGATTTTCGCAAAGCAGCCACGACTGGCAAAACTGATGCTGCGTTGCAAGCATTACGCAGTGGCAATTTCGACGTAGACCGAGACAAAGGTTATTTGCGCAGCATGCTTCGCTCTCTGCAAGCACTGAAGCGCTGGGATACCATTGAACAACTCGATAAACTCGCGTTTTCAGCAATGTCTCAATACGTTCAGATGGAGTTACTCGCGGGTCTGATTGAGCATAACGTTGCAGCGGGCAACGATATTTCTACCTACATGGAGCGAATGCTTGAAACTGCGGCATCCCCACAGAACAAGAACAATCGATCGACCACCGATATCCTCGCTCAAGCGGCATACTACGCAAGCCTGTATGGGCGGCGCGGTGACCTCGAGCGCGTTCGCGAGTTGGCCTCATCCACCCGCCAGCAGCGAGCGGTGCACTTTGGCGTGTTGCTCGCGCAGATGCACGAGCTAAACCAGCCGCAGGCAGCAAACAGCAGCGGAACTTCGCGCAGGCGCTAGGGGGCGAGCAGGACTTCGCGGACTTTGTTTGCGAGGTCTTGGCGGCGGTAGGGTTTGCTGAGAAGGTGGACCCCGGCGTCTAAGCGGCCATGATGGACGATGGCGTTTTCGGTGTAGCCCGAAGTGAACAAGATCTTCATGTCGGGATACAGCACTTGTGCTTCGGCTGCCAGTTGTGGGCCGTTGATGCCGCCTGGCATGACGACGTCGGTGAATAATAAGTCGAAGCGTTCTTGTTCGAGCATTGCCAAGGCTTCCTGGCCTGAGCTTGCGGCTTCGATGTCGTAGCCTAAAGCACCTAGCTGAATAATGACGTGTTGGCGTACTAAGGCGTCATCTTCGACAATCAAGATGCGCTCTCGCCCGCCTTCTGGCTCAGCAGTGGCAGTAGCCACCGCAATTTCATCTGCAGTCGCCAAAGCACGCGGCAGATACAGCTTAATAGTCGTGCCGTGCTCTAGCTCCGAGTAAATTTTGATGTGCCCATTCGACTGTTTCACATAGCCATAGACCATACTCAAGCCCAAGCCGCTGCCTTTGCCGCGATCTTTGGTGGTGAAGAATGGTTCAAAGGCGTGCTGGATGACGTCTGGGCTCATGCCCGTACCCGTATCGGAAACCGACACCAGCACATAATCCCCAGCGGTCACGTCGCCGTGGGCGCTGCAGTACTCGTCGTCTAACTGCACATTACGACTTTCGATGGTGAGTTTACCGCTGGCTACACCACCACCTTCAGACATCGCATCACGGGCGTTAATCGACAGGTTCAACACTGCCGATTCGAATTGCGCTGGGTCAATGTCGGCGAGCCATAACGACGGGTCGGTCAGCAATGCCACTTCCACACTCTCGGACAACGTGCGTTTAATCAGCGGTAGCATCCCCCCAAGCAGCTCGTTCACTTGAGTCGGTTTCGGCTCCAAGGGTTGTCGCCGCGCAAAAGCCAACAGCCTATTAGTCAGCTCCGCACCGCGCTCAGCGGCGCTTACCGTCATTTCTGCCAATGGTCTCAAGTCATGCGCAGCAGGCAATTGCTCGGCAATCAACTCCGCATTCCCCAAAATCACCGTCAACAAGTTATTGAAGTCATGGGCGATGCCGCCCGTCAGTTGCCCCACTGCTTCCATTTTCTGAGACTGATATAGGCGCTCGTCGAGCTCGCGGCGCTCGGTTACGTCCAAAATACTACCAATCAATCGAATGGCATTGCCATCGGCATCACGAGCGATATAACAGCGGTCATTCACAAAAGCGACCGAGCCATCGGCGCGCACAAACCGATAATCATGATTCCAGTGCGTGCAACTCTGATCATGCATGGCAGCGTAATAGCCCTCCACCACATGCTCACGATCGTCAGCGAATATATGCTGCACCCAGGACGCATCGGGGTCGTCGCCGTCATCACTGCGCGGATGCCCAAATTGTTCGGTGTAGGCTTCACTCCACCACAGCCGATTGGCGGGCACATCCCAGTCCCAAATCACATCATTAGTAGCGCGGGTGACTAAGTCAAAGCGCTCTTTGGCACGCTTCAACGTTTCTTGTGCGCGAATCTCGGCGCTCACATCGCGGAAGTACACCGCTAAGCCATCGGGACCTGGGTAGGCATTGATTTGCAACCAAGCACCTAGCGGCGGGTAAAATTCAGTAAAACGAACAGTTTCATTGGTCTCTACCGCACGTCGATACTGCTCATCAAAAACACTGCCCACACCCTCAGGAAACTCATCCCACATATAGCAGCCAATCAAGTCATCGGCTTCGCGTTGTAGCAGCTTTTCTGCCTGCGAGTTGACGAACATAAACTGCCACTCATCATCGAGCATAATAAAGGCATCGCTGATGCTCTCTAAGGTATGGCGTAACTGGATACTCGAACTTTCCGCAGCATTGCGTGCTTCAATCAGCTCAGCGGTATACCGCTCCGCCTTTTTCTCAGCAATCACACGCTGTGTTACATCTCGCGGCGCATGCAAAATGTAAATAATCTCGCCATTCTCATCAAAAACAGGAGAATTGGTGACTTGCCAGTAGCGTTCCTCAAAACCACCGCCCTCGGAGGCTCGTCGTTCAATCGGATAACGCACACTATTCATGGTGTGCGCTTCCTTGGTAGTCCGAACATGCTGCAACGATTCGTCAAACGCATTGGTACCACTGTTACTGCTGGGGTCAGCTGGATCGGCGGGATACGCATCAAACAACAAATGGCCCACTACCTCGTCGCGTTGGCGCATGGTAGCTGTTAAATAGCTCTCACTAGCTTCCACAATCCGAAACTCACGCGGCTCGAGCACCATAAGCAACGTAGGTGTCTGCCGAAACAAGCTCTCAAACTTCACCTCTGCAGCCATGTGCTACACCTCCGCCCCGCGTTCCTGCACTTCAGGCTTATAATTGGCGAGCCACATCAACAGCGTCTCGCCCGCCATCGGACGACCGATGTAAAAGCCTTGGGCATGCTCACAACCTGCCAGCGCCAAATAAGACAAGCTCTCTTCGTTCTCGACGCCCTCGGCGGTGGTAGTCAGCTTCAACGCTTTCGCTAGCGCAATGAGTGCTGCCGCAATTTTGCGCGACTCTTCAGAGCGCGCCAGCGGAATAATGAAATTCTTATCGAGCTTCAGCTCAGAAAATGGCTGTCGTACCAACTGCTCCAGTGACGAATAACCGACACCGAAGTCATCAATGGCCACGCCATAGCCTTTCACGCGCAATTGGGTTAGTAGCTCCAGCGCCATGGACGGATTCTCCGCCGCACTGGTTTCGGTGACCTCCAGCTTGATGCGATGCGGCTCCAGCCCACATTGCTCGGCCAGCTTGCTAATGGTTTGCGGATAAGCGGTTTCCGCCAGAATGCTGGGGGAAGTATTGAGCGCCAGCGTCACTCGCGCGTCTCGGAAATGCTCAGCAAACCAACAAATGGCCTGCGAGAACACCTGCTGGGTAAGCTGATGAATTTGTCCGGTACGTTCGGCCAGCGGAATAAAGCGGTCTGGAGCTATGAGCTCATGGTCGGGACTGATAATGCGCACGAGAGCCTCAAAGCCAGTAACACGGCGGGTATGGCAGGACACCTGCGGCTGATAAAACACCACCAAACGCTCTTGGTCGAGCGCCTGCTGCAATTCTTGTTGGGTGAGTTCGGCGGTTTTACGCTGCTCGGCGTCTTTATGAGACTGGTCGGTATAGTCTTTGAGCAACGCCTTGAGCGCGCTCATGCGGAACGGCTTTGGGAGCACGCCCGCCACGCGGAGACCACTCTCAGCAGCGGCAATTTGCGCAGACTTCAGCACCTTAGCGCCCAGCCCACTGACAATAATCAAGGTGGCATCACATTGCTCGATGGCGAGCTGTCGCATTACCTCAACGCCATCCACACCGGGCATGGCTAGGTCCAGAATCAGATGCGTCGGTTCGAATTCTTGCAAACAAGCAAAGAACTCTGTGGCATCGGTGCAAGAGCGCGCCTCAAACCCGGCAATCTTCGCCATTTCACGAATAGTACTGCTGACCTGATAATCATCATCCAGCACCAACAATCGCCCTTGCAAATCACTCATTCCGGTTCGCCACCTGTGGTTAACAGTTGTACAAATGTCTACCTCAAGTTATCACAAACTAGCCATTTGACAATCATTTAACGAACCCTCAGAGCGACACCGCCCGCTCTGCTTCAAGGTTGAGCTGCATAGCCGCAAAGGCAGCTTCGCGAACCGAATCATCGAGATCTTGTTTGACATGCTTGGCTAACTCATCAATGACTGTCGCGAGGCGATAAATCTGCGTATTCCCCACAATAGTAAACGCATGAACGTTAGCGAGTTTTGATTGCACAATAACTTGTACGCGCTGTCTCGAAATACCATAAAAGTCCGCAATGTCCGTTGGACCGACGAAATCAGGCTTAGCCTCCAGCAAACGCGCCTTTGGCAAAGCACTCAGAACTTGTGATTTTGCTTCCGTCAGAACTTGAATAGCGCTCAACCCGTCACGCGCAAACTCAATCAAAACTTCAGCCTTTCGTCCATGTCTAATTAGGACATCATCACAACCAGCTTCGTATATCTGGTCATCGATGAAGTCCAAATCATCCTCATAATATGAAACATCAAACCGCAAACTAAACTCATACTTTTTCATCATTGTCCTCCTGCCCGCTGCCTCAACTTGTCTCGAGCAAAGTAATCCCTTACCGAGAAGTTGTCAATTGACAACTCTTTACAGAAATCCGATAACAGCAAGGTGAAATGATTGTTCTATGTGTATGTTTAGAAGGGGCTGGAGGAAGGGTGTTAAGCTGCGTCAGATATGGAAAAAGTGGGGGTACTGATGCAGCTAATGTGATGCAGTAATTTCCAGATATGCGGCACATGCGCACAAGAATTTCAGCACCTGCTGACAACATGTAGGCGATATCGCGTCGCGCCCACAGCGCCGCGCAAGGCTCTAGACCGCGCAAGGTGCAGGCGGTACACTCTACGCAGAAGAAGAACAATAAGAGAGCCACATGCTGACGCATCTACAGCAGTTGGAAGCTGAATCCATTCATATATTTCGAGAAGTGGCGGCTGAGTTTCAGAAGCCGGTGCTGATGTATTCCATTGGCAAGGATTCCAGTGTGCTGCTGCATCTGGCCAAGAAGGCGTTTGCGCCCGGCAAGCTCCCCTTCCCGCTGTTGCACATCGATACCCTGTGGAAGTTTCAGGAAATGTACGCGTTTCGTGACGCCATTGCCCAGCAGCATCAGCTATTGATTCATACCCATCCCGATAAGCTAAGCCCGTTTGAGCACAGTAGTGCCGTGTATACCGATGTAATGAAAACGCAGGCCCTTAAGCAAGCGCTCAAGGAATATCAGTTCGATGCGGCTTTTGGCGGGGCACGGCGTGATGAAGAGAAATCGCGTGCCAAAGAGCGTGTATTTTCGTTTCGTGATCAGCAGCAGCGCTGGGACCCAAAGAATCAACGTCCCGAGCTCTGGAATTTGTATAACAGCAAGGTGCACAAAGGCGAAAGTATTCGCGTTTTCCCGCTGAGTAATTGGACGGAACTCGATATCTGGCAATACATTGAGCAAGAGAATATCGATATTCCGCCGTTGTATTTCGCGAAGGAGCGTCCGGTGATTTGGCGCAATAACATGTGGATTGCGGTGGATGACGAGCGCCTGCCACTAGAAGCCGACGAACAGCCCCAACTGAAGCAAGTACGCTTTCGCACGCTCGGGTGTTATCCGCTCAGTGGCGCGGTGGAGAGCACTGCTACCTCGCTCCAAGACATCATCCGCGAAACCCAGCACGCCACGCACAGCGAGCGCCAAGGTCGAGCCATAGATCACGACGCCGCCAGCTCCATGGAACGCAAGAAAATGGACGGGTACTTCTGATGGCCACGCAAACGTCAGCCCCCGCCCCCAAACAAGAGCAAAAAGGCCTACTCCGCCTCATCACCTGTGGCAGTGTCGATGATGGCAAGAGTACCCTCATTGGTCGGCTGCTGTATGACAGCCACAAAACCTTCGCCGACCAACTCGAAGCGGTGAAAACCAACGAATCTTATGACTTTGCGCATTTGGTGGATGGTCTGCATGCCGAACGCGAGCAAGGAATTACCATTGATGTGGCGTACCGGTATTTTAGTACCGACAAGCGCAAGTTCATCATTGCCGACACGCCGGGGCACGAGCAGTACACCCGCAATATGGCGACCGGTGCCAGCACCAGTGATCTCGCCATTATTCTAATTGATGCCGAGAAAGGCGTGCTCACGCAAACTCGACGTCATAGCTACATTGTCAGCTTACTCGGCATCAAACATGTGATTGTGGCGGTGAATAAGATGGACTTGGTGGGTTATGACCAAGCGCGCTACAAGGCGATTCAAGCTGATTATCTGAAGCTTGCGGGTCAGTTGGATATTCCCGATATCCACTTTGTGCCTGTAGTGGCGCTGACTGGCGACAACGTGGTGCAAAAGAGCACCAACATGCCGTGGTTCCGTGGTCGTACGTTGATGAATTATCTGGAGACGCTGACCATCGACCGCGCGCTGAACACGCAAGATTTCCGCTTCCCGGTGCAATACGTGACGCGCCCGGGCGGTGAACTCGCGAAGCGCGGCTATGCTGGTTCGGTGGTATCGGGCTCGATTAAGCGTGGCGATACTATTCGTACGTTGCCAGCAGGCACCATTAGCACGGTAGAAAGTATCACCACCTATGACGGCGAACTCGAACAAGCTATAGCGCCACAAGCGGTCACATTGCTATTGAGTGATGAGATTGACGTGAGTCGGGGTGACTTGATTGTGGATAAGGACGCGCTGCCGCACATGAGTAATAGGCTGCGGGCGCGCATGGTGTGGATGCACGAACAAACGCTGTTACCCGGCCGCGAGTACTGGGTAAAACTCGGCACCAAAACCGTCAGCGCGCGCTGCGAAAAAGTGCTACACACGCTCGATGTCAATACGCTACAAGAACAAGGCGCAGAGACTTTAGCCCTCAACGACGTCGGCATGACCGATTGGGTGCTAAGTGAAACCGTGGTGTTCGACAAATATAAAGTGAATCGCAAAACCGGCGCTTTTATTGTCATTGATAAACGTAGCAATGCCACCGTCGCGGCGGGCATGGTGGCACAGCCGCTCGCAGAAGCTTCGGCTGGGCTAATTACTGCTGGCGACGTGAATTGGCACGACCATCAGGTCACGCCTGCACGCCGCGCCCTGCTGAAACAGCAAAAGCCGGCAGTGGTGTGGTTTACGGGATTATCGGGGGCGGGAAAATCGACGCTCGCGAACGCAGTCGAAGAGCTATTACTGCAGAATGGGAATCATACGTTGGTTCTGGATGGCGATGCCATGCGCACCGGGCTGTGCGCCGATCTGGGCTTTAGTGCGGAAGACCGCGCAGAGAACATTCGCCGCGCCGGTGCAGTGGCGCGAACGTTGGTTGATGCCGGATTGATTGTGCTCTCAGCCTTTATCTCACCGTTTCAGGCAGATCGTGCCGCGGTGCGCGACATGCTGGGTGCTGGGGAATTTATAGAAGTATTCGTGGATACGCCATTAGACGTGTGTGCAAAGCGCGACCCGAAAGGCCTGTATGCTCGTGCGGCGGTGGGAGAAATTCCAGATTTCACTGGCATCAGCTCGCCGTACGAGGCTCCGCAAGAGCCAGACTTACACATCGAAACCGCAGAACTCGAGGTACTCGAAGCGGCTCAACAAGTCGTTGCCCTACTCCGTGCCCGTGGCTTTATCCGCTAACCGTTCGGTTAGGGTTTTTCGGTTTGGTCCATGGTTTCGGGGTTCGGGATGAGGCCGATGAAGCGGGCTAGGCTGAGGAGTGTCATGAAGAGGCCGATGACGGCTTGGGCGATAACGATGGTGTAAGCGAGGACGCTCAGTGGGGTGACGTTGTAGAAGCCGAAGCTGGTCATGACCACGAAGCTGGTGTACACCGCACCAAGTACGCTCTCGTTGGAGCCAGGTACGGTGAAGTCGAAGATTTGGCTGAAGAACGCGTATTGCGCCGCAAACCAGAAGATAATTTCGAAGTAGTTTTGAATGAGGAGCAGAATCATGCGGCGATAGCCATGCAGCGCATAGGACTTGCCGGCTCGTTTGGCGCGATATTCGTCGAAGAGCAAGACGTTCATCTGATACACGACCACTTCGAACACCCGCAAAAACGCATAACCTGCAATAACACCGCCCACCCACACCGATGGGATATAAAGCACCAACGGCACCGATGCAATGGACAAGAACACGTGACTCAGCGCCCAAGCATCCACAAAGCGACCGCTGCCATGCGTGCTCTTAAACACCTTTCGCACCAAGGCAAACAACGACACTTTACCGAGCCAACGAAACACCGTCTCCCAGAAGTCGACGATGAATGGAGGTTTTGGTGTGGGTGTGGTGTCAGTCATGCGAAATCCTTATCAAGCTATTACACAAAACTTTCGCTCACTTTTGCGTGGCTTGCAAGGACTTCGTAGGTTGGTTTACTAGAGCGTTACTAGCGCTGCGCTTGCGTGAGCACTTCCTTCAACACGGAGCAGGTTTTGTCGATTTCGGTGGGGGTGAGTGTGGGGTGGACGAGGAACATGAGCGAGGTTTCGCCGAGTTCGCGGGCTACGGGTAGGCGCGATTCGGGGCGGAAGCCGGAATTGTCGAAGGCTTTTTCGAGATAGACTTCAGAGCATGAGCCTTGGAAGCATGGTACGCCGCGCGCGACGATTTCGGAGACGATGCGGTCACGATTCCAACCTTCAGCTAGTTGTGATGGCTCGATAAAGAAGTAGCACTTGTAGGCGGCGTGGGCGCAACCAGCTCCGCTCGAAGCATCGCAACCGCAAGTTGAACAGGTGCCGCACCATGAACTAGCGCAGCCGTCGGAGGCGCCAACCGCACCGGGGCAGCAACCACCAGCGGTATCGGGTACGCGAGTACACGCAAACTCTGCCGCCGTTGCCCAAATGCGGGAAGCATTCTGTTGACGAGCGGCTGTCCATGTAGCCATGCGACGTAATTGGATACGTCCGATAGCGGCTTGTACTTCGAGCATACGCCAGTTGGTGCCAAAGCTTTCATGCAGCCACCGGAAGCCAGGTGGATGCTCGCGCTCATAAACTGCTTCGTAGCTCTTGCCGTGGTCTTTGAATGACCACATTTTGCGCCACAGGGATTCATCGTTGGTGGTGACCATACCGCCTTCACCGCCGGTGGTCATGATTTTGTCTTGGCAGAATGACCAAGCGCCTACATGACCAATACTACCTGCCATACGGCCTTTGTAACGAGCGCCATGACATTGCGCACAGTCTTCAATCACAAACAAACCGTGCTTTTCGGCAAGCGACATAATTGGATCCATGTCGGCCATGCGTCCCGCCAAATGAACAACAATAATAGCTTTGGTGCGCTCAGTAATAACCGGCGCAATAGTATGCGCTTCAATGTTTTGACTATCGCGGTCGACGTCTGCGAAAACAGGAGTCGCTCCTGCGTTCACCACACATGAAATAGACGCAATAAAGGTACGGGGCGTGACGATAACCTCGTCGCCAGCACCCACACCTAAAGCATTTAAAGCAACATCTAAGGCTAAAGTGCCGTTCGCTAACGCAACCGCATAGTTCGTGCCACACCAAGCGGCGTACTCTTTCTCAAACTCTCGACATTCTTGTCCAGTCCAATAGTTCACGCGATTCGACAGAATAACATTGCGCGTCGCCTCAGCTTCTTCTTCAGTAAAAGACGGCCAAGGTGAGAATGGAGAGTTAAGCATAATGATTACTTCTTACTTGGAGACGAAAACAAAGAGGAACTACCAACAGGTGCCAGAATTTCTAAAAGACGTCTACTAACCAAAGTATACCTCTCTTCGTCAATCTCAATATATGCTCCATCATAAGGAGGAAACCAAAACGCTCGGACTTTGCGCTCTAAATCGTCACCTTCAACGACTTTCTTCATCGCTTCCATATCCGCACGCGACGTATATTTCCCACCAAGATTCGGACTCGTCTCTAACTTTTCCCTTCTAACCAATACGTTGGTTACTATCTCTGTATATAAATCTAACAGTTGATTCGTTGACTTTCTCTCCAACGACTGAGCCGTTTCACTCTCTGAATCAATATCAAACCAAGAAACCTTAATTATCTCACCTGTGTCAATTTCTTCATCAACATAGTGGGCTGAGCAAGCCCAGTCTGATCTTCCTTCCAAAATTGCTAAATTATAACCTGCTGTTCCTTTATATTCCGGAAGCGGAGCTGGATGAAAATTTATAATTCCTAACTTAGGCACGGATATATATTCGTCTCTAAACTTTCTCCAGAATAGCATTGAAACACCAAGATCAAATTGAAGGGTTCCAGCTTTCAAACGTGAGAGAGTAGTTTCAAAATCAAATACTTCCAAACCGTATTTAAGCGCAACTTCAGTTGTTGGAGATATTGATAGATGATCATCCGTTAATACACCAACAATCTCCACATCATTTCTCATCATCAACCATTCAAGTGCATCAGCAGCTACCTGCTTTCTCCCCATAAACAATACTCTAACTACCATCGGACTTTGTTCCCTTAAACTTTTCAACAGTGGCCTGTCCATCTGCGGATATTCCGTCGCGCTTGATGACTTTATAAATCGTTAAAATCAAAATTTTGAAATCCAACCAAATCGATTGGTTGTCTACATACCAGACATCCAAGCTAAACTTCTCCTCCCAGCTCAGCGCGTTGCGCCCATTTACTTGTGCCCAACCAGTGATTCCGGGACGTACTTCATGTCGGCGAGCTTGCTTTGGTGTGTATAAATCGAGATATTCCATTAATAGCGGACGCGGGCCAACCAAGCTCATATCACCTTTTAGTACATTCCAAAGCTCGGGCAATTCGTCGAGGCTTGTTGTTCGCAAAAAGAAACCAAGTCTTGTAATGCGATCAGAGTCTGATAATGGATTTCCATTGCTATCAAAATCATCACGCATAGTTCTGAACTTTATCATTCGAAACGCATTGCCATTAAGTCCCGGTCGAATCTGCTTGAAAAATACCGGTGAACCAAGCTTAATCTGTATTATTAAACACAATAATAAAATGATCGGTAACAGTAAGATCAATCCGATGAATGCCGCAATGAAATCGACCAAACGTTTCACTTTTTATTATCTCCACTAATCTCAGCAAAGGGTCTATTGATTAAACCTATTTTCCGAGTGTTATTTCGTTATTTATTCGTTCCGTACACCTGACAATCTCAGACCACCTTAGGCCTGACAATCAAAAAGCCAATTGGTAGCAACTTCAATTAAATACCACTCGACTTATCTCGAAACGTTCTTTATAAATAAAATGACCTTATTAAAAATAGAGATAATAATACACTCAAAACAGAACATAAAGCTTAACTTTCTTTAGCTTAGTATGTACCGATTTTATCTCAATAAAGGAGGAATGAATTTGAGAGCAATGTTATTTTTCATTATCAAACAATAAATTCAAATAATCATTTGCTATTTTTTCATATTTACGATTTTCAAGCAGCCAGTTACGCCCTTTACTACCGATTTCACTTAGTTCAAATTCTGACATTACTGACAATTCTTCGATTTTTAAAACTAACGCTGGAACGTCTTCTGCTGAGATAAAATAACCACATCCTGCCTCGTTAATCATCGATGGATAGCCGCTGTATGAAGCCAGAACCGGTTTTGCTGACAACATATAGTCGATAACTTTGTTCAAAGATTGACCATAATCCCAAACTTTTGATTTAAAAACCGAAAAATACACTAGATCAGCACTTGATAGAACCGACTGAACTTGCTTCTTATCAACTCTAGGCGCAAATATAAGATTCTCTAAATGACCATATTGTTCTATATAAGTTTCTTTCAAAGCACCATCCCCGACAACTACAAACCTAATCTTTTTATTGTCTCTGAGTGCTTTTGCTGCCTCAAAAAATGTATCTAACGCATTCGTGATTCCAACCGTACCCGCATGAACTATGTTAAAAAATTTAGGATTAAGGTATTCATCAATATAATCTGGAGGAACATCTTTCTTGTCAACCAACATGCTAGGCATTACACCCATCGGAATGCAAGTGACCGATTTCTCATATCCTAAAACTGCTTTTACATGTTCGCCAAGATTTGGCATGGTGCCTACAATTAGGTCAGAGCGTTTATACCCCAATCGCTCAACCAATCCTAAGAATCGAACAAAAACGTTATTTGGACTGAAACCACCTTCTTCAACTAACGTTAAGGGCCAAATATCGCGAATCTCAAAAACCAACTTACACTTGTATTTCCTTTTAAGTAATACTCCATTTATTATCGTTAGAAGAGAGAGACTTGATACTATGATTACATCGGGTTCCGCTAAATCTTTCTTTTTCAACCAAAAGACATTCCATTCAAAATGGAACCAACTTAAGATTCTTTTTAGAGACTTAGCCACTGAGTATTTAAGTGTTTTTAGCCACACTAACTCAACGCCTGACTGCATATAAGTTGTGACTTTCTTTTCAAATTCGGGCAGATCAATGAGATTATTAGAATCCGATGTTATCACTACTGGACGATATCCATTAGACGCAAACTCTTTCATTAAAAGCCATCCACGACCGCCATCGGAATTAATTGTAGACGGTGCGAAATACTTAGAAATATACCAAATCGTCTTAGCCACAAATCACCTGTTCGCCGAGTCGATGTGATTGTAAAGCTTTGGTATTGAATTGATCCGCTGAATAACTTCAACAAAATCGAGACCTAAGGTGTCTAAATACCATCGGATGTTTTGATATCTAGGTTGATTCTCACACTCGACCAATGCTAACGCTCTTTCTCTAGTAATATCGCCTTCGCGAATCTGGTTACTTCGGAATGTATCGTGCTCAGTGAACCCCGCAACAGTGTAATAAACATAGTTATATAAAGCTGCCGTTCCGTCACCTATACGCCAAGTAGTGCTTGTATCTGGCGCCTTTTCCCACTCATACTCACCCAACAAAGTTTCATTAACTTCGTCCTCATCCCAGCGCCAATAGTCGAAGATGTGGTAATAGTCTTTCTTCTCTGTAAAGCTTCTGTAGTATTCTCCAGAAAGAGTATCCCACAACGAGCTATTGAAATAGCCGGGGCTTGCAAACATCGCGCTCGTACGTTTGTAATGGTAACGCAACTGCTTGGCCATACCGTGTGAATAAACTCTCTTTTCCTCAAAGTCAGGGGGAATATCTAAAAAACCTGTTTTGAAGTGGGTGACCTCTAGTGGATTAACACCCCAGAGATTCAGATTTATACCGGTTTGCTTCTTGACCGTTTCAACGTGCCTAAAAAAATGCTTATCTCCAGCCGTAAGCATTGCCATCATGCCCAGATGCGGTGATTTCAACCAAGCTTGTAGATTCTTTCGGATATTACGACGTTTTTTTGAGATATCCGCCGCGACAATAATATTCTCAACACCTAACTTAGCACTCATTCGGCTAATATTTCGGCGTCCTAAATCTGTCACCATTCCCCAATCATAAGTATAGGTAACCGGCTTCATTTTCAGTTCATTCACTATTAAATGAAGACCATAACAGCTATCACGACCACCTGAGAAAGGCACAATACAATCTAAACCTGATTTCCGACGATACGGCTCTACCAACTCAAAAAGTTCTTCCTTCGGCCTTGGCCTATTCCGAAGCTTATAGCTATTACAATAATTACAAACACCGTTCCCATCAAAGCTAATAAACGGCATAGTCTCCGGCAATATACATCGAGTACAACGTTTCAAAGATGGCTTTTTATATTCAAGCATTGCAGATTCTGATTTTATTAATTTAAATTCGGGAATAAGATCTTCTGTTCGACTAACTTTGCTTGAAAATGATATATCTCCACTCAGAGGAATATCCACGATATAAGAATTTTCTTTGATTTGTTGAATATTCTTGCAGCCTAACAATGTTAAAGGATAGCTTTCCGATGAAAAGTAAAATGACTGACCATTAATTCCACAATATAAACTACCATTATTAGAAAACAAAACAGCTTTACCTAGTTTAGGTATCACAACAGCTGTCGAAATAGTACCTTGGCATTTCTCTAAAACAACAGCAGACAAAGATGATAAATCCCCGCCATTCTCTAGATGAGATTCGGTAATTGCAGCGATAACTTCAGAATCAATCTTAAACAGGCGTTTAGAGCCTAATGTTTCCCAAACTGACTCGTCATTCACAATGATTCCATTGTGAATAACCATAATATCACCACGCACGACAGGCTGGTTGTCGCTTAAACCATTTGTCACTAAGCGACTGTGACCAAAAACAAGTGAGGACTCTTTTAGATTGGTCTTCGATAGAAGATATTTGATATCACTATCAGCCCGGCTTACTCGGTAATTAATGCCTTGCTTAAATATTAAACCACTTGAATCTCGGCCTCTTTGTCTAGCATGGTTAACTAACAAATGTAAAGCCTTCATATCAACTTTACGATCTGTTACGACTCCGAATATTCCACACATTTTCAACGCCTTCTTACTTATAAACAGAATGAATATTGTTACGTTAAGTATTTATTTATTGAGGTTATATCCAATAGCTTAAAGAGCTCGCGTCATTCAACAAAATAGCTACTCCACATCATTAATTAAGGTTTATTATTGTTATATCTTCGCGGTCGAGACCAAACTTTAGATGAGTATAAATAAAATTTATTTGCCAGTATGAAGTTAATTTTCATTTATTAATATAGATACTAAACCAGTTAATATTAACCGTTAAAATATACTATTCATTGTTATTTGGTCAGACTTCGTAATTTTGGATAATAACCTAGAGAGGCTTTTGTTACATTAGGCGAACAACCCAATCATTTAAAATATTTTTTAACGCCAATCAGAAGCTTTACTCGTCCAAAGTGACTGATAAAAATCTAAAAATTTCTTTTCTTCAATATTCCAATTATACTTTTCCTGCACAGCAATGAAACCATTATGCCCCATTTGCTCCGCTTCTTTAGGGTGAATAATAAAGTAATCAATAGCGGAGGCAATGGCTTCAGGATCTTTCGGATCAACGCACAACCCGCAATTATTTCCTTCAATAATTTCCTTCCACAACGGAAAATTTGAGGCAATAACCGGTAATCCGGATGCCATGTACTCAAACATTTTGACTGGAAGTGCATCAAGATAATTAATTATCGGATGCAAAGTGACTAAACCTGCAACTGAATCTTGTAGCACCCGACTAACTTCTATACGGTCTAACCAACCTAAATATTCTGTCTTAACCCAGCCAGATTCACTTCTTAATAAATCTTCAAAGTTAGTATCAGAGAAAGTCCCAGCAAGGACGAGACGAACATCATCTTGAGCATAATCGATAGCTTTAATCATCTCGCGTATTCCGCGAATCTGCTCCAAGCCTCCTACATACCCAACTTGACGCTTCTTCTCTGACCAATCCATTCGTCCTATCGAAAACTCGCTAAGAAGCGGATAATTATTTATGTCTATTGACGGCACACCCATTTCTTCAAATTTATCGCGAATAAATGGTGTAGCCGCAATTACCGCACTTAATCTTCGACATGCCCAGCGTTCATATCGTGCAAATATCTTTGACAATAACCACTTTGCTGCCTTATTTAAATAAGGTTTACCTAAGAGTTGCTTTGGCACATCTTCGTGGGCATCAAAAATTACTACTTTCCCATACTTCTTTAGTTTTAGACCAATCGGAATTAACTCGGGATCATGTAAATGGTAAATATCAGCGTTTAATCTTAATGCTTTTCGCATCACTCTACCGGGCACGTTACATATTCGATCGAGGCGCCCTTTAGATGTTCCAACATCATAGATGTCAACATTATTTATGTTCTGGTCACCTTTTCCGTCTGCAACCACCAGCGAAACATTACAGCCATTTCTGACTAGTGATATGCACTCCTTAAAGAAAATTCGAGAATCGAATCGAGGATGGGCGGATGTGAGGTGGGCAACCTTAAGAATAATTTTTGACATCACGACCCAGAACTTTAGAAACTAGTGATTGAATACGTTTTGTAATTTCGTACTGTAAATCCCAATTTGGATATTCAGAGTAATCATGGCCTGAGGAAGAAACATACTCATCAAGCTGCTCGACTGTTATACCTAACTTTTTAGCAATGTAATACTTGTCTTCACGCAACTCATTCTCATCGTAAAGTGGCTTTTCTAACTCAATCAATGCCTGTTCACGAGTCAGCAAACCTGACAATATCATACTGGACAAATGAGGTTTACGTTTATCCATATTGAATTTTTTTGGCAAATAATAGTTCTGGAAAAACTTCGTAAATCGCGACTCACCATGTTTACGTCCATATGGTTTGTAGCCAACTTTCTCTTGAAGTTCAGCTAATGCAATGTCCTTAGTATAAGATAAGTAATTCAATGGCCTAACGGATTTCATTTTTTTAATAAAAGGGTAATATAAGTAATACTGCAAGAAGCTGATCGTTTTGTAATCCTTTAACGGCAATTTACCAAAGTTCTTATGAATCGCTTTCAGATTAATCGCATCCATTGCTGAATGATGCCAGCTCGAGGGAAAAACACCTTCTGTAGCAATGTTGCCACCACTGATTACATAATTAATATTATTCTCGACAGCAAAATGATAAAGCGACGCAAAAAAAGCATGGTCTTGCACAACATCCTGGTTTGCAACTCCCGCTTCAAGGTATGATAATTGCAAATCTCGCACTTCAGGCCAATTCATCACATGAGTATGGAGATCATAACCACAATATTTTACTATTTTCTCAATATTATAAACTGCTAACTCACTGTTCCATCCTGCGTCAACATGAACGACCAAGGGTCGCATATTGTATTCTTTCATCATCAGCGCAAGATAAGAACTGTCAAGACCGCCGCTCAAGCCAAGAATGCAGTCGTACTCATAATTTTTACGTTCCTCTTTCATTTGATTAAAAATCTGTTCGAGTTTACGCGTACCCTCTTCATTTGGGAACCAATGCGTACTTGTCTCATTATCAAACTGGTAGCAGTGATTACATACACCTTGTCTATCAAATGTAATCTCTGGATCGGTTGTATCCATTACACAACGAGTACACATCTTATACACACATTCAGTCATCAAAACCTCAATCTACAAACAAACTTTCGAGTTCGTGGTAAGCAGGGTAAGTCAGCAAAACCGCTTTATGTTTGCCATGGAAGGTAAAAAAAGAACCAGCAGCAACAGCGGAGGCGCCGGCGATCTGTACCGCTTGTTTAATATGTTCCAAACTACTAACCCCGCCCTGAGTAATAACCGGGATATCAACAGCATCTGTAATTCGTTTGACCAATTCAAGATCTGGTCCGCGTCCAGTTCCTTCACGATCGATCGAAGTAAGCAAGAGCTCGCCCGCTCGGAATGCTTGAGCCTTTTTTACATAGTCCTCTAAACTTATGTCAATTTTCTTTGTTCCATTATGGATATAAACGTCATAACGACCCAGTAGACTCTTTTTAACATCTACTGCAACAACAATACTCTGTGAACCGGCAACTTCACTGCATTCTTTTACGAATTTAGGATTAAAAGCAAAGGCACTATTTATAATGACTTTTTCTACTCCTAGTCGAAACAACCGTTCCACCTGATGAATACGTTGAATTCCACCACCATATGCAATCGGCATGAAGGCTTCAGATGCCATGTCTTCAATTAAGCCATAGTCAGGCTCTCGTCCGGTCATACCGATTGTGATATCCTGAAATGCGAGCTCATCGACTTCCTTTTCATTAAAAATACGCACCGCATTAATCGGATCGCCCACATACTTATGTTTTCTGAACTTCTCACCTTTCACTAAGCCTCCATTTTGCAGAAGCAAAACAGGAATCACTCGTTTTTTTAGCATTGGGCTATCTCTACAAAGTTTTTAAAAAGTTGCTTCCCGAATAAATGGCTTTTCTCAGGATGAAACTGAACTCCATAGATATTGTTCTTCTGAATGCCACAAGTAAAATCGTAGCCATAGTGACAGAGAGCTATCTTATTTTCTTCTGGTACATGTGCTGCGTGGTAGGAATGAACGAAATAAAAACGCTCAAGCGAGTTGTGTTCAAGTGTCTTAATTAATCGTGACTGAGTTCCAGGCTTAATCTCATTCCATCCCATGTGCGGTACCACAAGCCGCTGATCACTTTCCAGAGAAGAAAAATCAAAACGCTTCACTTTTCCCTTAATCCAACCTAATCCAAGTAACTGTCCCTCTTCACTCTCTTCAAGCAAAAGCTGCATTCCCAAACAAATCCCCAAAAAAGGAACTTCTTCATGCAGAACCTTTCTCTCCAATATTGCTTTAAAAGGTTCAAGGTGCTTCACACCATGATCATATGAGCCTACACCAGGTAGAATAATTGCTTTTGCGTCTTTAAGGGCATCGGGTTGGGTAGTAGTCGTAGCCTCAGCGCCAATATAGCGCAACATATTTTTAATCGAACCACAATTACCCATGCCATAATCAAGAATCATTATCATCTAGTTAACATCCTATGATAACCTTCAAGCATAACTTTCTCTTGTCTCTCCCAAGCATTAGCTTGTGCGAATTGGTAAGCATGACAAGAAAAGCTACCTAAATCACAAAATGCTAAACTATCAACTGCTGCGTTGATTGCCTTATTTGAGTACTCAGAAAGTACCATACCGAAGCCAGCTCTTTGAACAGTATCGGCCATTTCTTTCATATCAGATACGATCACAGGTAAACCCGCCATAGCGTATTCGAATAGCTTATTTGGAAGACAATAATAGTAAGAAAGGCATGTATTTTCGATCAAAGAAATACCTATATCGGCTGATGCGGTATAATCTAGAACTATACTAGGTGCAACCGCTGGGAAGTAGAATACATTTGAATGATTTTTTGCTGTTTGTTGCACTTCACAAGCTAAATCTCCATACCCCATAAAAACTGCAACTACGTCATTCTCTTCGCGCACCTTAAAAGCATCTAATATCAGATGAATACCTCGTCCTTTCGTCAGCCCTCCCTGATAAAGTAGAATCTTCTGTTCTGGTAAAATCGGGAGAGCCTCGCGAAACAGATCTTTTTTATCTTGATGACGAAGCCTAGGTGCATTCTTCACAACCAAAGGACGCTCAATCTTGTACGTATCAGCATACCAATCAGCAATGAGTTCACTCACAACTATCACCAAATCACAAGATCCAATAAACTTAGCCTCTGTCCACTTTGATATTCTTTTTCGTAACCCACATAAACCGTTCTTTTCCGTTTCAAGCTCATGGGTATCGTAAACAAGTTTCACTTTGAATATCTTTTTAATTAACCAAGCAAACGGAAGAAGTGCAATTGTATGGATATTTATTACTTGAGCTTGTTCTTTTTTTACCATAAAAATACATTTCAACATGAACTCAAAAAATTTGATTACTTGAAACGGACCATTTTTAGGCAGAATCCTACTTATTAAATTAATTCTCCGAACTACAGATCTAGAGCTGATTCGTTCTTCAAAAGGTAAGTCACCAGAACTAAGAGCGATAACGATGTAGCTTTCAAAAATACTGAATGATTCGAGTGAGGCTATTTCCTTAAGCACACGTGATTCGTTCCTAAAATCTGTTAACGTAATATGGATATTTTTCATCTATTCAAAGCCTAGGGATTAATATGTAAACTTAAAGTCAGTCTCTGACCTTGGAAAAATAATGAGAGTAAATTACATCAGGTATTTTAGTTTTGTGGTTCAAACTATCCGATGGCTACGTTTACGACGAACTCGTAAGTAACCCCGAATTGCCAGAACTCCAAGCACAAGCATTGAAACGAAAAGAATATAAACGTTATAGAAATATCCGCTAAACCCTGTGTTTGCTAAATTTTTGAACATAAGGATAAGCCAAACATAAAATCCAATACTCAAGGGATTTATTTCAAGTTTAGAGACAACGTAGCTCACAATTGAAACTATACAACCCATTATGAATGCTATTATGGGAATTCCAGCGACTCCGAAGTTGGCATAAGCCTCTCCCCAAAAGACAGTGGGCATAGTCCCAACGATACCTAACTCTAGATGGTAGGGAAATTTCCAGTTCATTACTTCTATTGTATATAAGTAAGGCTCATAGGGCAGAATACCACCTGGATTTGGGAAGGTTCGCCCCAACAAAAATTCTTGATGAGCAGGGAAAAACTCCAGATAGTAATATGCTGGCGAAATACTACCAGAGAAAGCTCTAGAAAATATCGCCCCGATTGCCGAGAAGACATTGTCGGAGCCCATAAAGAAAATATACCCTAAAATCAACCCTCCCAGCAAAAATAAAATAAAAGGAACGATTTTTCGGAATGGGATCGAACCATTTCTATTCACCAAAAAATAAACCATAAACAGACCTATCAAAAGCCATGCGGCCGGTCCTTTCTCTGTAGCCATAATAGCAACAAACAAAGAGTAAATCAGTGAACTAATAAAACCGATAAGCGCCAATCTATTTTTTGTGATTAACCAATGTGCGTATACAGAAAAAGTCACTAACTTGCCTATATCATGCATAAATAGCTTATACCAATGATATTTACCCGCGAATGAATTACCCATGTCGCTTCTAGCAGCCTTAGCGTCGGAAATGCTTTCTGTAAATGTAATAAAAATTGCTACTCGATCAATTTGTTGCAAGTACAGAAGCAGCACGATTACACATAAAAAGAATATTGTAATCAAAGCCAACCACTGGATTTGACTTAGCATTTTAATTTCAGACGAATCAAATTCGATTGGTCTGATACCAAACACTTTTCTTGTAAAAATAACACCTAATATAAAAACAAATATATTTATAGACGAATAAAAGAGAACCTTTAATACGATTGTTTGATCATTCACCCCAATAGAATATCGATATTCATCAAGAAAATAAAATAGCGGAAACGTACCAAGTATTGAGAACATAATTAATGCAATAACTGTTACATTCACAATACTAATTTTAGTTATTCTCTCACCAGCGGCGCGCAAGAGAATAATAGTAATAATTGGTGTAGTTATATAAAGCAGCCAAAAACCTATGTCCAACAACTTAATCACCCTCTATACATGCTAGGTATAATTCTCTTTCAGACTGCTTCGTCAAATATGAGTTGTGCCACAAAAGGCTATAAATACCGCCTACCTTTTTACAAGTAGATTTTAGATTTTGCATACATTGAAATGCAGCCTCCAAATTATTTCCTAGTCCCAAATAGGCTTCATCCAGCACAGTACATTCCATCACAATCAAGGGACGGATACGCATGTTTAGAGCTTGTTGCGAAACGGGATCAAAAGCTGGATATTCATGACAAGTGCCACATCTGAATCCAGGTTTATCCGCATAACCAAGCGTAGCATCATAATCCATCCCTGCATTAGCCCAAGCGACTAGCGTAGTAGGCTGTTGCCATCGGAGATAATGCATTCGCCCGCCCCAGAGCTTCTGGCTAATTCCCTCTTCACTACAAACCTGCTTAAGACGTTTGGATTCCCTAGTGATTTGCTCAGATAACAAGAAGCTCCCATAACTCGGGTGAAGTCCAATCTCATGGCCGCGCTTGTGGATTCGACACAGCAGATTTCGTAGTACTGGGTGCTCGAGCTCGTAGTCAGCATCCTTATTTTTGTCAGTACGACCGCATATAAAGTAAAAGGCGCTTTGTAAGTTATTCGCTTCAGATACGTCCATCAACCACTCAAAGGTATTGTATGGGTCGTTGGGACTAAGTTGACGTCGGGTTGTGAATTTCAAATACAACGTTGTCATCAAAGCTTTCATATCACGTCTTTTGAATAGGTGACCCATTATTATTCGGGTTATTACCTTCCAGGACTTAAATGCGTATAGGCTTGGGACATCAACGTCATGACTCACACAAACTCTGAATCTATGTGTCCGTAACACTCGCTCAGGCCAAACTTTTAATATTACTTGCCCCAAGATATTCAACCATTCATCTACAACTGGACGCTCAAGATATCCATGGCGCCAAGCGTGAGATGAAGTTGCAGGAAATCGTAAGTGAGCATCCAAATCATTGCGCTCAACTTCTTCAATTCGTGTCAGCATCCAATAAGTTAAGCCCAAAATATCATAGTGGACTATTGCTCCTTTCCCATCCAGTTCAATCAATGGCTCTGGTAGACATTCGAGAGACGGCGCCGGCAAAACATCGTCAACCACTCCGATATACCCTTCACTTCTCGCCGACCATTGCTTGCATGGAAAATCAGAACAGGAATCATGAAAGATGTCTTGAAGCACATCAAACCTAATACGGTCATCGCGATCTTTTAAGCTTAATTGCAAGCTACCAACCTGATGGCTAATCGTAAAAAAACACCCAAATCGCTCATACAAAATTAACTCTAGCCATCTTAAACTACTGTTCGAGAATCTACTATCAGCCATATAAACCACTTAATATTAGAATGATTTTCATAAAAATAAATATCTATAACTCAATTATAAAAATCAGGAAAAACTATTAATATATACCTATAAATATGGGTGTTCAACTGACTTTATTCATTATAAAAAGCTAAATATTAATACACCACTCACTTTAAAGTCACGAAAAGTATCGAATAAACCATACTTATCTACCTTATTCTTCTATCCAAATCATAAACCCAAATATTAAATCAATTGATAAGCAAATTTAGTTACCACTGATATTTTGTACGGTTATAATTCAATACGAGCAATGCTGATAGTTATAATAGATAAAATAATTACCGAAACAAAAACACCTTGTATTTCTCAATTACTTTCAATTCATTTAGTAAATATTCTATCAATATAAATTATTACGAACGCTCTATAATCCCTCCACTATTGCTCTCTGTACTTGACAACTCGTGCTGGGTTACCTACGGCTATAGCGTACTCTGGGATATTTTGCGTAACGACGGCTCCTGCACCAATGACAGCTCCTTTACCAATTTCAACACCTTTCAAAATCGTTACGTTCGCCCCAACCCAAACATCGTCCCTAATCGTCACCGGAGCACACACATGAGATTGTTCACGGATTAACTGACCAATTTTCATACCGTGATCACGCCCCCATATTACTGTTTTTGGACCGATCTGTACGTCGTTACCGATCGCAATATCTCCCAAAATATGGCACCCTACGTTCATATAAAAATTATCGCCAATCGATATTTTGGGGGAGCCGCAAAGTCGACAAAATGGTTCAATTACAGCCTTGCCGAGAAAATCTACATTACTAATAACTGCATGATGATGAATAATTACTCCCTTCCTTGCTAGAAAGAAACGATAAAATTGAAAAATCAATGCTTTCGCCAGCGTTTTAACCATGTACCCATAATCTCCTTCGAGAGGGATAGTAAATCATAAATAAAAGGTTTAAGATCAGCCCAATTAAAAACAGCGAACTCACATTTATTACAATTAAATATATTCCTCTTAAAATACTTAAAATAATTATTACGGGAAATTAAATTCAATAATTCATGCTTCATATAAATATAATGTATGCGTTCTATTCTATTCTGTTGCTGTCTTGGTGGTTCGATACCTGCGGCATCTAACCATTGAGTGTATTGCAACTTTACACCGCTGAGATTACCTGTTCTATGCCACATCATGGAACGAAGATTTATTTCCATTAATTTATATTGTCCGTCACGCTCATCATATTTAAACTCCGGCTCGGCAATACCCCATAGATTCATACCATTCAAAAGACGTCGTCCATATTCTTGAATAACATCAGGGCCTACATTCGCAGCGCTTGAAAAAACTCCAAAATTATCCGGGTACTGCGTTAATTTTTTTCCAATCCATTCATTTAGTATACGACCGTCAAAAGAACGGTAAGCAGTATACGCATAAATATTTGTATCATTTCCAGGAATAAATTCGGATACCACAAATTTCACTCCACTCCTAACATGTTCAAACAAACCCGAGCGAGCAGATTCAAGACACTCATATGTCTCGAAGAATGCATTTCGAAACACCGATGATGTTAGGTCATCACGCTTACTTGGCTTGACAAGTAAAGGTGGCCTTAATTCACGAATGAACTGCCAATCAGCTTCAGTCTCCAATGTTCGACTAACCGGATAAGGAATCCCCAGTTTCTCGCACCAAAAATATTGATAGCTCTTGTCAAGAGTTTTAATTAGATTGTCAGGATTGAATGGTATAAAGCAAAAATCACAAACTTTTTTATAAATATCTACTAGAAACTCTAACTGGATATCATCAGTTGGATATAAAATTATATTCTCATATTTTTTATGTAGTTGATTTAGCACGCTCAATAGAGATTCTTTGTCACGGTCAATTACGAATTGATGTAGAACTTTATTACTAAAAGAGGATAAGGAGCGATTGTAATCCACTAGTACAATATCTCTTACTCCGCTATCATAAAGCTCCCTGATAATAGAATACCCATTAACATAGCCCCCGAGTACAACTGCACACGATTTTTTATTAATCACAAGCCCCCAAGAAAAAAACGACGCAATTTATTAAAAACTCTAGTAGTGAAATATTTTAATCCCCATTGTCTTAGCAAATACATATAGAAACCAAACCGCCAAAGCATTCTTGAGGGTTTATTTAAGACAACTTCAACAGGTTTGTATATACTCGATGGTAGTAGATAAACAATGGAAAGTATTCTTATCCAGAACGACCAAACAATAGCACTTAACTTATCAATATCTGACACGACTGGCGAATTATCATCCTGAATAGCGAATTGATGTCCGCACCTATTCGTACCCCAATCCAAGTTAACTACTAAAGATACACGATTGATTAACCGCCATTTCTTATAAGTGAGACCAAGAACTCCATGATACTGCCGAGTTATGTCATACCCCTGATTTATACGGTCTAAATCAGGGTGAGCAAGTTGAGCTGGTTGGTCGTAGAAAAAATTAGGGAATAAGAAATTTCCCAATGACATGTATGCGAATTTACCATTGTACTTTATATATCCCTGAGGTCGATGTGAATGCATACCGACGATTAACGCAACTTTACAGTGCCTCAATAATTTCTTTGCCAATTCAATATCGGCTGATGGCGGAAACCACACATGCTCCTCGCCCCAGTGAAAGTATAGAATAGCTTTAGCGTTTGCTGGTAATGCCTCCAAATCCTGCTTAATCTTGTCATACCTAAGAGGATTTACACCGGATATTGAATCAGACGCCACCGCAACGCTCTTAAGATAAGGCTTTTCAAATTCACAATATCCAATTATTACCAAGTCCTCTGAAAGCCAAATAGATTCGCTTGATTCGACAAGAGTTTTTCCAGCTCCAAAACATCTTACGCCTGCTGCTGTAAGATGCTCTTTTGTTTCTTGAATTCCTACTAAACCCTTGTCATGTATGTGATTGTTCGCTATTCCGGCAACATCAACTCGCATAGACCTAAGTTTCAGCAAACTTTCAGATTTAGTATAAAGGGTTCCCTTGTCTTCAAGGTAATTGTTATCACTTATCGCTTGCTCTAGATTTACGATTCGCGTATCAGCCTCTAGATAAGACTTTACTTGTATCGATTCAATGGCATTGAATTTACAAAGATCTCCACCTAGAAATACATCTCCAGTTAAAGCAATTTTCATTAAAGATTACCCTTCGATACTTCTCTCATTATGAAATAAAGAAAGACGTAATGTAAAAAAAGAACAATGGTCATCGCTCTAAAAAAATAGTATTCAGAAAAACCTATATTTTTTGAAATTATAAAAACACCTAAAGAAAGTACTAAAAAGATGAATTGCCAAACTAGCGCTATTCTTTGTTTTTCAAATACATTATTTATATTACTTACCGCACTCATTACAAACTTCACAAAAAATAATGGAGTCAGGATTTCCGCATACTCTCCCGCAACTCTCCACTTTTCTCCAAAAACAAAAGCAAATAAATCTTCGATAAAAAGATACAATATTAAAAATGCTGGCAAGGCAAGTAAAACTAGTCCTTTGACTGTACTGTCGAAAACCTTATCTGCTTTCCCAGTCCTATTTTTTTCTTCAATTGCTTTTTGATAAAAAACTTGACCGACAGCGCCCCCCACTAGTGCTGACGGCATACCTAAAATACGCTGCACAAGCGAATAAAAGCCCAGTGTGGCAACTGAATAGTATGTTGAAATCAATATGCTTGTCAGATTCTGCGCTAACGCATTCGCTAAAATACCGAACATTGAATATGCGGGAAACTGACGATAACGAATAGCCATAAATTTAATACGCTCAACACTAATTACTTTTCTAACATCCAAATAATTTAAAGTTCGTTTTAACAAAGTACCATTAGCAATTATGGTTGCAAAAACCTGCCCACTAATCAAACCTGCTGCACCCAACTTGATATACCCTAGAAACAACTGAAAAAATGCAGAAGCTATCGATTTGCATATGGTAGAGTAAGCGATGTCTTTGTAATTTTTAATTCTATTATTGAAATAGTTAAGTACATTGTAAAGGCCTGTAAACCAGACTACAAAAGGTACAAAATATAGCCATACGCCTATAGCTTCATTTCCGAGCCAATTACAAATATGTTGGTTTAGAAAAAAAACTAATATCAGTAAAAGAAAAGCTAGAGTTGTTGTAATAATAAGACCGAGTGCTGCAATGTTAACAGCATCCTCATCATCTGCAGGCAGCATAATGGCTAGCTCGTACCTTCCATTCGCAATGGCACCAAAAATACTTGTGATTGCAATGAATAGTGCGAGTAATCCAAATTCTTCAGGGCTATATAGTCTTGTCAATATAGGACTAACTGCCAGCGGAATAGCTTGAGCGATTGTACTTCCCGTCATAAGGGTGAAAATATTCTTAGCAAAATCACCCTTTAGCGCCTTGAATTTAATCATGCTCGAATAACTTCGTGGGTATCTTCTTCATTTATTTGAATAAATAGCTATCTTGAACTATTAATCATTAAAAATAGCTCAACAGATTTGCTAGTATTTCCTATTTTTGAATTACAAACAGCTACGTTGATAAGTTTGAGAAAACTACCTGAATCTTGATTGTTAACCTTTCATAGCCCAGAGTTCTCTCGGACGGATGAAAGTATATCTATAACATATCTCTGCTCATGCTTATGCAGATATGGATGAATCGGTAAACTTAAGACTTGTTCCGCGGCCACATCTCCCACCTTTAAATGTACACTTGCATCCGAAACTGCCGGTTGTTTATTAAGAGGTAAAGGATAATGTATGGCTGTTGGAATACCTACTTCTTTAAGCCTAGTTTGAATCTCCTTACGCTTTCCTACACGAATTGTGTACTGCGCCCAAGCGGACGTACAGTCACCTTTTAAATATGGTTTGGTATAACTCTCAATCTGGCATAGTAGCTGATTGTAATACTCAGCGATAAGACCGCGACGCTCAATTTCATCCGGAAAAATTTCCAATTTGCTCAAAAGAATAGCGGCCTGCATGGTATCTAGACGACTATTCACTCCGACACGAATGTGATGATAACGGCGATCTTGTCCATGGCGTGCAATTTGGCGCATTACTAAAGCCAATTCGTTATCATTTGTGAAAATTGCACCACCGTCACCATAGCAACCTAACGGCTTACTTGGAAAAAAACTGGTGCAGGCTATTGTGCTCAAATTGCACGACTTGCGCCCTTTATAGGTGGCACCAAAGCTTTGAGCAGCATCCTCAATAACTGGAACTCCATATTTGTCAGCAATCGCGTTTATAGCATCAAAATCAGCACATTGCCCATAAAGGCTCACTGGAATGATTGCCTTGGTTCTAGGCGTTATTGCAGCCTCAAGGAGATTGGGATCGAGGTTATATGTCTTTGCATCGATATCAACGTATACAGGCTTTGCACCCAACAGCGAGACTGTTTCTGCAGTGGCTATGTACGTAAATCCCGGCGTAATGACCTCATCACCAGGTCCAATGCCCAATGCCATTTGAGCAATTTGAAGCGCGTCAGTTCCGTTTGCTACGGTAATGCAGTGTTTGGCTCCAGTATAGGCCGCGAGCTTTTCTTCTAACTCGTCAACTTCCGGCCCCAGAATGTATTGTCCATGAGCCAATACTTTGGCTATGGCCGCGTCAATCTTGTCTTTAATTCGAGCTTGTTGTGCTGCCAAATCTATAAACTGCATCATAAAAGTTATGATCCTGCGACTAGTTTCGTAAGTTGATTACCGTTCAAAATATATCGGGTACCGGTGTGTTCACAGACTGCTTCACCTTCGCCACTAACAGGTAAGTTTAACTGCTCACCAAATTCACTCATCCATCCACGTTGCTTAGCAGGAACGCCAAGCACTAGTGCATAAGCCGGCACGTCTCGGTTGACGACAGCGCCAGCGCCAACAAATGAATATTCACCAATAGTGACTCCGCAAACAATGGTGCAGTTCGCACCTAAAGTTGCGCCTTTCATAACATGAGTGTCTAAGTACTGGTCTTTTCGCTCTATCAAAGATCGAGGATTGTAAACATTCGTAAATACCATACTCGGGCCACAGAATACGCCATCTTCAAGATAGACATTGTCGTAGACTGACACGTTGTTTTGTACTTTGCAGTTGTCACCGATAACAACCTTGTTGCCGACGAATACATTCTGCCCAAGTGAAACGCCTTTACCGATTTTTGCGCCACCACAGACGTGCACGAAATGCCAAACTCGGCTGCCTTCACCGATTTCAGCTCCTTCATCGACAATCGCTGATTCGTGTTTGTAATAGCTCATATTAGTCTGCCAATAAGTTCTTTAAATGAGGGTGAGCTTCGTTAGGCGCTGCAGTTTGAGGTTGTTGAACGCGAATGGACTCAACGGTCTCCACACAGTGACGGGCGTCCGCAATGCCGTAGCCTCGTCCGGCTAAAATCTCTTCATAACTGACGGTATGCAGATCTGTAAAACCGCCGGAGAACTCAAGTTCTTCGCCATCGCAGGTGATCGTGCGGAATGTCGATTGTTTCCCGGAAATTGATTCGGGTAGATCACCAGCATCTATAGATAAAAACCAACGCACACGAGCTCTTTCGTATTCAAGATAGCCACTTGCCTTCATATCATTGGCAAAGTGCAATACGTTGCGTTGAAGCTTGCCAAAAATAAAGTGCAACATGTCGAAAAAGTGCACGCCAATATTTGTTGCAACACCGAATGACTTTCTTGGATCGCCTTTCCAACTCTCCATATACCACTTGCCTCGCGAAGTAATATAAGTCAGCTCAACTTCATGCTTTCTTTCCGAAGTTGCGCGAGCAACTTTTTCTTTTAAATCCAAAATAGCTTGGTGATGACGAAGCTGAAGTATATTAAAAACTCGCTTACCCGTTTCTCTCTCAACCAAAGCGAGTTCATCCAAATCTGATGAGGTTGGTACTAGTGGCTTTTCACAAATTACGTCACAGCCAAGCCGGAGTGCAGCGGTAATCTGCGACGCATGCATATGATTGGGCGTGCAAATAGAAACATAATCGAGCTTCGTATTGTCATTCCGCTTGAGTTTCCAAGCATGTTCGTAGAACTGCTCGAAATTGGTGAAAAAGTCGCTATCTGGCGAAATGCTATCAATAATCCCTACGGAATCATTGATGTCATAAGCTACGCTCAGCTTATTACCTGTTTCATTAATTGCCTTCATGTGACGTGGAGCGATGTAACCAGCAGCTCCAATTAATGCGAAGTTCTTCATTAGGCTTTTACCACTTTACTATTCACATGACGGTATTTACCGCGTGAATCGATAATCACTTTGGCGTGTTCATAGATAGCGTCGTAATCAAATTTGTCGTGATCTGTGGCCAGCACAACAGCATCATAGGATGCCAATGTCTCTGGAGTTAAAAACACGCTGGAGAGTTTAAAGGAATGTTCACGCATTTTGGGAAATATTGGAACGTGTGGATCACTATAAGCCACTTCAGCTCCTTTTGCCTGAATCAATTCCATAATCTCAACGGATGGTGACTCACGCATATCATCTACGTTCTTCTTATAGGCAATACCGAGCACCAGCACTTTGCTTCCTCTTAATGACTTATTCGTGTCATTCAGGCCATCCATCAGCTTGGAGACCACATATTCAGGCATCGCACGATTCACTTCACCAGATAGCTCAATAAAACGCGTATGCAAGCCATATTCACGGGCTTTCCACGTTAAGTAGAAGGGGTCGATTGGAATACAATGACCACCCAGCCCAGGGCCAGGATAATAGGCGGTAAACCCAAAAGGTTTTGTCTTCGCTGCATCAATAACTTCAAAAATATCTATGCCCATGCGATCGGCCACAACCTTCATCTCATTGACAAGTCCAATGTTCACAGCTCGATGAATATTCTCTAATAACTTGGTTAGCTCAGCAGCTTTGGTTGAACTAACTGGTACAATTTGGTCGATAGCTTGCTCGTACAGAGCAATACCTACTTCTCTACACGCTTCGGTTTGCCCACCTACAACTTTTGGGATGGTTCGTGTTTCGAAGTTTGGATTACCTGGGTCTTCTCGCTCAGGCGAATAGACAAGATAAATATTTTCACCGACTTTCAACCCGCCTTCTTCAAGACGAGGTAATAGAAGTTCTTCTGTAGTTCCGGGGTATGTCGTACTCTCTAGTGAAATTACTTGTCCTTCACGAAAGTACTTTTTCAACATGTCTGTCGTATTGATAACAAAAGACATGTCAGGTTCTCGATGCTTGCTCAGTGGCGTAGGAACACACAGGATCAGCGCATCACATTCTAAAGCTCTCGAAAAATCAAACGTCGCTTCAAAACCTTTCGATACTGCTTTTCGTACTCTGTCGTCAGATATGTGTTCAATCTCACTTCGTCCGCTATTAAGTTCGTTGACTTTACCCTCGTCAATATCAAAACCGATAACTTTGTATCCGATATCTGTGTAACGGAGTAACAAGGGTTGACCAACATACCCTAAACCGGCAATTCCGATAATTGCGGTTTTATTTTTTAACTTTTGAATCAGTTCGTTAAGCATTTCTTCTATCCATTGAAATACAAAATAAAATTAAGACGCGGAGCGCTTACCAGTATGTGTACGTTTGTTAAATAATTAGCTTTTGTATGAATAACCATAATGGTAGCCATAGCCATATCCATAATAAGCACTAGCTTTTCTTTCAACACTGTTGAGAATGACACCTTTCACTTCTACACCGTTTTGATTAAATCGTTTGACAGTTTGAACCATTTCTTTAGTCGGTGTCATTCCGAAGCGTGCAACAAGTAAAGTAGTACCGGCATAACGACCGACTATTGATGCATCTGTTACTGCCAATACTGGCGGCGTATCAATCAGGACATAATCAAAATCATTCGATGCCGCTTCAAGAAGTTCGTTCATGCGTGGATGCATGAGCAACTCGGACGGATTCGGCGCAGCGGTGCCGCGAGGCATAAACATCATATTTTCAATAGGCGATGGAACGATAATGTCATGATAGTTCGCAACCCCAATTTTCCTACTACCTTTATTACGCACCGCAAGCAAATCTGACAATCCATAATCATTCACAGAATTCATTATATTGTGCAGGTAACCACGCCTAATATCACCATCAATCATCAGAACTTTCTGCCCACTTTGAGCAAGAACTGCAGCTAAGTTTGCAGTAACAAATGATTTACCTACACCAGGGCTTGGGCCTGAAATCATAATCACGTTGTTACGCGCTTCGAGCATTGCGAAATGCAAGCTTGTTCGGAGCCCGCGTAATGCTTCGATAGCGAGATCCGTCGGATCATCTTTTGCCAACAAAGGAGCTTGAAGTGACTCAACGCGGCTTCGCCGCGCTAACCTTGCGAGCCTCTCATTCATCTGCTTCTGAACTTCTGAAAGTGGCACTGACGCATAAACGTTAATACCTTCCTCCTCAAGCTGTTCAGCACGTTCAATACCTTTATGCAAAGCCGACCGGATCAACACAAATCCTACCGCTACAACTCCGCCTAGAGCAACAGTAATTAAAACTATTAAGCTTTTCTTCGGGGCTACTGCTCCGCGGCCTGACGCTGCTTGATCTAAAATTCGAACATTCCCCACAGTTCCCGCTTTTAAAACATTGAGTTCTTGCATACGATTCAACAATGCCAAATATATCTCTTGATTCACTTCAACATCTCGCGCATAGCGCAAAACCTGCTGCTGCGTTTCTGGCAACTGTTGTACTTGGGCACTCAAGCGTTCCAAGTCCGCTTCTAGGTTTTCTTTCTGTTCAATTAATGCTTGGTAAGTAGGATGATTTCGAGTGTAAAGTCGGCTTAATTCGGCCTCTTTTAGTGACAATTCGTTTAAGCGGCGTTCAATTTCAACCACTTGGTCTAACAAGCCTTTGGTTTCAATACTTAAGTCTACCGATTGGCTCTGTAAACGGAACTTATTTAGCTGTTCTTCTGCATCATTCAGGTTGTCTTTAATCGTGGGAATCTGACGCTGCAAGAATTCGAGGCTATTTTCAGCTTCTGCTGCATTTCGGCGAATATTCTGCAACATGTATTCGCTGGCAATGGCATCAAGCACGCGCACAGCCTTTTGCTTATCAGGATCTTGAATAGTTGCGTTTAGAATCCCAGTTTGACGACCACGCTCGCTAACGGCGAGTTTAAGTTGCCAGAAGTTCACCGCTGCTAAATGACTTAGCTTTGTCACTTTAAAATGCTCAGTATTCGGATTTTGAACAGCGGACACATGCAACATCCACTCACCACTCTCGGCTGGAGTACCCACTACTCCATCTAGTACTCGGTCTCCATCGGAGTTGTATAGTGCGAAGTTGTTATCAACAAATTCTAAATGCAGCTCTTTGCCCACTTGGTTTGGCGGTACTTGCAACATTTCTACTTGCACAACGTCTTTCTCACCACTGCGACGAGCTAAATAGTTCCCAATCACAGGCAGGTAATCTGGCTTTACCACATTGGTGAGTCTGAGTTGGTCTACCACGGCACCGACCACCATCCGAGATTTCATAATCTCGATTTCGGTGGCGGCTTCGCTTTCAGTGGCGAAAAGTTCGGACATTTCACCGATGGCGGGTAAGCCGCTGGATTTCTTTTCGACCTGCAACAAGGCATCGGCCTGATAAATGGGTGTAGCCAGTAACGCATAAGCGACACCGAACACCATAAACACGGCTGTGGTGATAATGATAAACCAACGATGGTCTATCAATAAGCCAAGCAAACGCGCTAAATCAATCTCATCATCGTCACTTTTTTGACTATGAGCGGATGCCGTGGGTTGGGTTTGGTTTTGTTGCATGTTTGAACTACCTACTGATTAGAATTTTTTAAAGCTTCTGTGCCCACGCTTCGCAGGCCTGATCGATGAGATGATACACATGTTGGTATACCTCATCGCTTTTTTTATAAGGGTCGGGAATATCTTTGCCACCGGGTTGTAACCATTGTCCTAACAACATGGTTTTGGCATGCGCTTCAGGGTAACGTTTCGCAATATGATTCCGCTGCTCGTTTTCCATCACCAAAATCAAATCATAATGGCCAATCAACTCACGCGTGAGTTGTTGCGCTTCATGGGTTGGGCATGCCAGTCCATTCTGCTCAGCTACCGCACGCGCGGTAGCGTCCATGTCCCAGCCTTTGCCATCGCTGTGCTTCATAGCATGTAATCCTGCTGAAGCAATGGTTTTGCTGGGAAGCAGTTGCTTGAGCGCAAACTCACCGGTAGGTGAGCGGCAGATGTTACCGAGGCAGACTACTAGGATTTTGTTGAACATTTTTGGTTGATTCTACCTTTGCTCATTATTTGCGCTTGAAGAGCGTACGCTTCGCTGTTGGTGCGCTACGCTGTTCGTACGCGTTGCTGCTCGTCCGTGCTTCGCACTGTTCGATCGCTTCGCTCTTTTTCATTCTTGAAGAGCGTGCGCTTCGCTGTTTGTACGCTGCGCTTTTCGTACGCTTTGCTGTTCGTGCGTGCTTCGCACTGTTCGATCGCTTCGCTCTTTCTTAACATCGAAGAGCGAAGCGGACGAACAGCGGAGCGTACGAGAGACGAACAACGCTTTTCTTAGTTTCTGACGTCGTCTTGGAAGCGGCCTAGGCTGTAGAGGCCCGTGATAGACGGCAGTAACTGGCTGATCACGCGGTTCCAACGGGCTACTGGTGCTGCGGTGACGTAAACGACGTCACGGGGTTGCATCACGAACTGTTCAGCTAACACGAGTGCAATCGCGTTTTTGGCATTGAGCTGATACACATCCGCTACGCGACCTGATTCTGGGTCGGCTTGGCGGATCACGAAGATTCCTGATGCATCAGCGGTTGATTCAAACATACCGCCAGCATCCGCTAAAGCTTCGGCTAAGGTCATGCCGCTACGGCCCATCATGTAGCTCTTCGGCTGACGCACTTCACCGAGCACAAATACTTTGTTCGCGTCGTTACGCGGAATGTGCAACACGTCGTTCTTCTGCAGAATCACGTTTTGACCAGTGTTACCGTTTTGATAGAGCTCACTCAAGTTATACGACACTTCTTGGTCGCCTCGAGTCAGCGTTACATTGGATAAATCCGCTTCAGGGTTTGCACCACCTGCCATGTTCACCGCTTCGATGAGTGTCATGGGTACGTTGGTGACTGGCAGTACGCCTGGCTCCATGACTTCACCGGTTACATAGACGCGCTGGCTGCGGAAAGCGGCAACGGTAACATCTACTTGTGGGCTTTCGATGTATTCGGCGAGTCGCTCAGCAATTTCATCGCGCACTTGCGTGACTTTTTTGCCTTCCACCTCAACACGACCAATGTACGGATAGAAAATCGTACCGTCATTGTGCACCCAGTTACCGGCTTCTTGCGCGCTTCGCATGGAGCCCGCTGGAATGGTTAGCTCTGGGTGATTCCAAACGGTGATATTCAGAATGTCACCACGGCCAATCAGGTAGTCATAACCATTACGCGCAGCTTCTAGCGCACTGTTGGTTTTGGGCGACGGCTGCAAGGCATCCAACTCAGCAATCAGCATTGGCGAGATAGAGTAAGTATTTACTAACTTACTCAGCTCAGCTTCGCTAAACTCTTGGTTCTGCTGCGTGCGTGAGTCTTCGCCAAACAAAGCACCGCTGCTCTGGTCGGGGATATGACCGCCGGGAGACAAACTACACCCAGCTAACAGAGCTACGGGAAGGATTAGAGTCGTTTTTAAGTTGTTCATAGTCATCTCGGTTTTTCTAGTTTTCGTTGTTCGTGCGCTGCGCTATTCGTACGCTTCGCTGTTTGTCCGCTGCGCTATTCGATCACTTCGCTCTTTATGTTTGGCTTCTTCGAACAGTGCGGAGCACGGACGAACAGCGAAGCGTACGAGCGACGAATAACGCTCTTAAATTATCTTGGGCTCGTCATATCGTATAAACGAGTCTTACGACGCAGGAGCTGGCCTCCGTCACGGGTTATTGGCTGCCAGCCAATAGTGCCGGTTTCGCGCGTATTGGTTAGGAAGAATAGGTCAAAGGGTATACGCAAGTATACGCCCTTGTTGAAACTACCTTCACCGAAGTCTTCAGCGGATACGTTGGTGAATGCTGCATAAGCACCGGCGACAATGCCGGATTCGAAGCGATGCGAGAAATCGATATTCACGCCATCGTCACCTGCCAAGAAGCGCCCTGCTTTCAATTGCAGCATCGAGTCTTTGAGGTACGGGAGCTGCCAATACAAGGTCGCGTGGCCAGTGACCACATCATAGTCGTCAAAGCCGAGTGATGAAAACGGGTCACGTTGCTTCACATAGTTCACGTCAAAGCCTAATGCCCAGGTACTATCGAGTGGGCGATACAACAATTCACCGCCCACACCACCGAACATCCGCTCAAGGTAACCGCCATAAGCGCTCGCGTACCAATCACGTGCCATCTGTTCGGTGTAAGTGACCTGCAAGTCATTCAGCCACACATCGTTATTAACCGAGTATTCACGAGCGCGGGTTCTGACGCGTGGCAGAGGAGAGCCGAGTTCATCGAGTAAGAAGTTGAACTTGTCGTAGTTATTGACGATGTCGACGTTCATGGTGCCGTCAATCACCCAGTTGTTATTAAACCGGTAGTTGGCATTGCCAGCCACCGACAACTGATAAATAAAGAAGGTCTCAGCGCCACCAAATGACTGCGACAACGACGGCAATACGGACCAATTCAAACCGTGCCGCAAGTCGCCTTGATACAGCAAGTTGTCTTGGTCACGGTCTGGACGCACTTCACCCACGGTGATGGCATCAAGCTCGTCGGTATAAAAACGCTCACCACGCCAAGCGGTACGGAAGTAATCGGCATTGATATTGACTTGCTCAATGCGGAAGTCATTGCGGATCTCACTGATTTCAAAACGTTGCACGCTATTGGGTAGGTGCGTTGCCATGATACGTGCGGCGCGATCAGCCGCTTGTACGGTATTACGGAAACGTTCTTGTTCTGCGACGACGGTTACAATCGCGTCATTCGGCTGGTAGATTTTCTGTACGCGATAGCCAGCTTCGTTGAGCAGCTCCGCGCTCATACGTTCGAATTCAACTTGGCTGATTTGCTGTGGCTGGTTGTAACTTGGTGGGCGTTTCGGCGCCTCAAATTTACCTTGGACAGTGGTGACTAGGTTATAGCTAAACTCCATACCAAAGCTAAAAGTATTGCCGCGCTCATAGGCCGCACGCAGGGTTATGTATTCGTTGTAGCGATACTCGGCGCCGATGTTCCATGGTGAGTCTTGTACAAACTCGAAATCTTCGTAGCCCGGAGTACGTAAACCGTCCGTTTCACGAGTGTAGTCGTTGGAATCGTACTCTAGTTTGATACTGAGCGGGTCATATGGCGTTTGCCATAACACACCACCAAAGAGTGCAGCAGGTCCGCGGAACCATTGATCGACTTCGAATTGTCCACCTGTTCCGGATATTCCTGTTCCACGTTCGCAAAAACTATCGCGGATTTCGCAAAGTAGGTTCGGAATATTGTCCGCTGTACCTAAATTACCTGTGGCAACCCCCAATGAAAAATCGAAATGGCCATAGTCCCGTGTGTAGAGTGCTTTGTTCGCAACGAGGAATTCGCTCGATGATTGGCCTGTACCACCTACATCTCGTAAACCTAGTGAGAGGTTCGGAATGTATTGGCTTTCTTGAAGCAGTCGAATTTTAAAGTCGAAGCCTTTATCTTTTAAGGTTTGGTCGCCGCTAAACTCCGGATCATCACTGTAGAGCCTATAACGCACATCAGTATACCGCGCCGTCGCTTCCAACCAATCAAACAGTTGCAAGTTTACGCTCATGCGCCGGAACTCACTGGTATCACTATACGCCAGCGCGAACTGCCCTTCCGGGTTCATTCGCGCGGTTGGGGTTTGCAGCAAACCCACACCACCAAAATCCGATTGGGTGTAGGTGTTAAATCCTTCTACTTCCACCTGCTCGTTGGCAGTGGCAGTGCTACTCGCACCTAGACCCAACAGCAAAACAGCTGCAGTTTGTCGTGACAGAAGTGTCATTTGACACTTTTCGATTATATTTTGACCATTTAATGTCAATTGACACTTTTTATTCTTCATATGTCTTGTTTTTAGCGTCTTTTGACACGTTTTTTGAAGATGCTTCATTATTCAGCACCTCCGTTTGAAGCAGCATCAGCCGCCCAGTCCCAATGCTGCAGGAACAACGCTAACTGGTAATTCAAGTCACGAAAGCCCGGAGGCAGCTGCGCATCAGGAATGCTTTGCAGGCGCACGGTGGCATGGCCTGGCAGTGGTACCAACATAGCGTCCGGTTTCGCGTGCGCCTGAATGCTGCCATTGGGCTGCACGTCATAAATAGCTGGCAACGCAAACTCGGCGGCACTGGCATCACTCAAACCCACAACGCGATGCCCATCTGGACGCACAGGAATACTCACGGTGTACTGACCAGAGTCACCGGCATCGGCTGGATTTAAATAGGGGTTGTCGGCAAAGTCGATCAGCATTTGGGGAGGCTGGACGCCATGCTGATAGGTGGCACGTAACGGCCACGATTGGAAGGCTTCAAGGAGTTCTTGGGTAGCGGCAGCCAATTCGGGCTGGCTCTCACCGTTGTAGTATTCACGCAATAAGCGCAGGCGCATCAGCATACCCTGCTTCCGCGCCTCAAACTTTTGCTGCAAGCTGTCGTTGTGGATGCGCAGCAGCGGCCAATAGTGTTCAGCACTTAATCGCGGCGCCACCACTTCATTTTCCAGAAGTAACGACAGTCGATTGCCACTTGATGCTGTAAACGCAAATGCCGGCGCTTCATAGCGCACTCGCTCAGCAGTTTCAGGCATCTTAGCCACGTCATAATCGATGTAACCGAGCTGCGGACTAAACCACTGACGGCTTTGGCTTACTCGTCCATTGCTGAGCGTAAAAGTATTTTCAAAAGAGTAGGTATTGCTCAACGCATCGGTTGCTGTGCCAGTTTCGGTAACTGTATCACCTTGCACACTAAAGGTACTCGACACCTGATAGCTGACAATCACATCACCACGCTGATAACTCGCTTCCACCAACTTCGATGGCCGAATATCTACCGTTCGTTGCCACGACCGCTCACAATTGCTATCACCGTTTGCGACAATACATCGCAGCGGGTCAGCCGCAAGATTCGTCACCATAATCAGGTCCGCAGGCGCAACATCACCCGAACCAATCAAGCGTCCATGCGCTAATCGTAACGCTTGACCGCCGGAGTACCATATCTCGCCGTATGGACCGCTATTACCAAGAGCTATAACGGCGCGATCGTTGTCACCCGCTTGAACGTAAGCGGTTGGTAATTGTCCTTGCTGAAGTTCCGAGCGCGAGGGTAGTGGAAGTGGATCAGCAAAAAAGTATTCATAAATAGTGAGCAACTCGTTGGCTTTCGGATCGCCTGTCACATCACTATCTATTGACTGATTCGACTGACTGTCCGTCAGTTTTGCGCTGTCTTCTCTTATACTGCTACAACCAGACAGACTCACTAGCATAGCGCACAACAAAACGATGGACTGAAGTCGACAACTTGGGAGTTTCTTGCTCTTAGCTTGAATATCAAACACTCTGACTTTTTCTCATTATTGGTTATTCGTTAGATTTTTGAATTTAGCCATAAATATCAAGCTGATAACATAACAAAAGTATTATATCAAAAGCAGCTCAAACTATCCGTGAGGCACGCTACCGCCCTTAGGTTACGGATCCCAAACTCCACACAATGACGCCTATTCGCGCTCACTATAGCTCTGAATAAACCGGGAAAATAAGTACGTTAATCAAGCTTAGTGAACGGATGTTTAATTTTTATTAAATTGACTTGTGTATTTCACCATAGCGCCTGATTGAACACAACCGTAATTTAACGTCTTTGCGGGGAATTAAATAAATGTATGAGGGGCTGCTAAACGTGTTGTAGACCACAAAAAAAGACCGCTCATTGAGCGGCCTTTTTGCACTAATCATTTACTTTACGGTGAGATTAATTACCAGTAGCAGTTGTGTTGTCATCATCATTGTTTGACACAACAACCGCACCAGCGACTACGGCTCCACCAACTATTACGGCAGTTGTAAATGCAAAACCAGTGCCTACTGCTGCGGCTGCGCCTGCTGCTGCTGCGCCTGCACCAGCTGCACCAGCTGCACCAGCTGCGCCAGCTCCTGCGCCAGCGCCAGCTCCGGCACCACCAGCACCTGCTCCGGCACCACCAGCACCACCAGCACCGCCACCTGTCTGAGCAGCAGCACCAGAACCACCAGCTGCTTGCGGGTTCGCTAAACTAACTGGCGCGGCTACGAATGCTGCGGTTGATACCAATAATACGCTTAAAGCTAATACGTTTTTCATTTTCAATAATCCCTGTTTGTTCAAACTCGAATACCGACAATCATAGCAGCGATTTTTCGCATTGCATAACATAAATTAGAAAAATGAGCGTTTTTTACACAAAACACCCATTTTTATTTTACTCGCTAACCTACAGCGGTTAGTTATTCCCACCAGTGGTGTCGGTAGTGTCGTCACCGTTGTTAGTTATAGCGGCCGCAGTACCCACGGCTACCGCAACGCCTGTTACAACTACCGGTGTGGTCAAGCTCATTCCGAGAAAAGTTGGCGATGTTGGCGGCGGAGGCGCATTGCTAGCCACCTCAGGGCCTGGATTCGATATTTCCACTTGTTCGGTCGCTACGTCGGCCTGCTGTGCTTGTGTTTCACGATAGCGCTCCATTGGGGTCATCTGACTCCATCGTTGAGCCACGTCCTGCATATTTTGCTCAACAACGTTCAGAACAGTCCTTTCATGGTTAAATCTGGCAATATCTCCCACCTCGAGAGCGTCGCGAGCAGCCCTTAACCGTTGTTCAATATTTCGTTCTAGAGCCCTGGCCTCTGTTTGAAGCCTATTGTAGCCATTTAATCTCATGATATCTTTTTGGCTACGTGCCTCTGCGAATTGACTTAGCCGCTGCTCGTTCATAAAGGGCTCGGTCGGGTAATTATTTAGAAACTGCCGCGCTTGATCCAACTGAGAACCACCTTGAGACACCTCAACCACTTGCCACGCAGAGCTCGGCGGAGAAATCACTACCGCAACAATTACCACTAAAACTAACAGAATATGTTTCATACATTTGTGCCACAAAAGATGTGAGGAACCATTACTATTGACCATCTGGTCGAGTTATTCAAGGTATTCTAATTCACCTCGAATATAGAGGGATTCAAGAATTGCCGCCGCCACAGCAGTTGCCGATCTAGCTCACTGAGTTGCGCAACATCACACACCGATTGCCACTGCTTATGGATGACTTCGAGTTGCTTTTCGACTATGCCCTCGGCTTCGGTTTGACTCAGCAAATAAACATGGGCACTTCTTATACAGGTGGCGAGACGGCTTGACCGATCATTGCCGGTAATCAACATGCCTTGCGACGCTTCGTTACCCGCGCGAGCTTGCGGGCAAATATCGTAGGCAGGCGCCAAAGTGAACTCCTCACTATCTCCGTTCCTGAACAATAGTGCCGCGTGATTGCGCGCATGGTCATCGGTGTTGCCGCAAAGAATATTAAAAACCAGTCGTGAAAAAAGCTCCCGCAAATTAGCTTCTGGCTCTGCAAACTCAAGCCGAATAATTTCAGCTAGATGCTCGTAACTTGCGTACCGTGCCATAAGCTCGTCGAGTTCCAGTAATGTTAACGCTGAAACCATTGGCTTGCGCAACCAACCTGCTGCCGTGCACTCACGGTCGAATCGCTCCACCAACAAGACATCGCGCCCTGCAGCGCATTCCAGCTTGACAGGCGCCACGGTTAAACCGACATGCTCAGCTAAACGCATCGCGACAAATTCTGCTTTGACCACCGAATACAAATCCGTACTCGATGAGAACTTGGCGACATATTTGCGATCGTTACTTTGAATGAGTGCTTTCGGGCGGGCTCCGCCTATAGCGGTACCGTGAAAAATTGCGGCTGCTAAATCAGGCGCTAGAGGACGACCCTGTTCGACTCGTTCGGCAGCCTCGAGTAGCTCTTCAAGCGAAGCGTTTTGTTCTGCGCGCGCGATATACTCGGTGGGCGAGAGCTGAAAATCCAGCGCGCCAATGCGATCGGACGCAGAGGCCAATAAATACGTCAGTTCATCAAATGTCGCAGTATCTTGTTGCCTTGCAGCGCTACCGAGTAATCGATTCATAATAACTCGGCGTCCCCAAGCATCAGGTGCACCATCGCGAATGGTTCCCGGCATGTTCAGTCCCGTTGTTAGGTCGAGCACGCCTTTGCGTAAAGGCAATTCGCGTGGATTCAACGGTAATGCTGCTGGATTCTCTAGATAACTGGAGCCGTAATTGAATTGATAGCGGTCGCCATACTTAGCCAAGCGTCCCGCAACAATCGGCTGAGTGGCTTTGGGCAACCAAACCCACACATAGGCTTCATCATTGTGCTGAAACCTTTGCTTAGAAGTCATCGATTAACTTCCTTGGTTGTTCTCTTACACGTTGTGGTAACAGCGCTAGTTTTTCTTCAACATAGCGTTGTTTTTCGCGCAGTCTGCTCGGCTCGACTTCAAACAACGGCACACCAACAATCACAGCGACTTCAAACACCATACCGATTTCGCACTTGGGATCGCCCTTTTCAATTCGTTGATAGGTGCTGCGTGAAACACCTGCACGGTCGGCAACCTCCTGCGCACTCATTTGTTGCTCCAGCCGCGCACTCTTTATCAGCTGACTGAGCAGCGTTAACGTCAGTTGGGTTTGTCGCGAATAGGTCCGCACGATTGACTTTGCCATGATTGACTCGTATATAGGTATTTAACTTAATAATGGTTTATATATGAATCAATTTAGTCGTGAGATCGACACCTGTCAAGGTTACGAAGTTTACTGACCGGCGCGGCGCAGCTCGTCGTAGCTGAAGGTGGCACGGACTTCTTGTTGCAGCCAGTCCAGCAGGACCACGCAGCGGGCGTCGCCGTCAAGCATGATGATGCGGGCGAGTAAGCCGGCAAATGGACCGTCGATGACTTCCATCAGGTCGCCCACTTGCGGGGTGTCGGCCTTGTTGAGGTATTCGACGGCTGGGCAGTCGTCGGTTAGAGCTTTGAGCTGTTCTATCAGCTCTGCGGGAATAGTGGCGGGTTTGTCGCCAAAACGAAGCAAATTCGCTACACCAAAGGTGTTACGAATTTTGTGGAATTGCTCGTCGTAGTTGCTGAGGGTCACGAACAAATAGCCTGGGAACAGTGGCTCGGTGACTTGTTGGCGCTTGCCGCGGCGCACCCGCGTGAGTTTTACTTCAGGTAGGAAAGGCTGCATGCCTTGGTTATCAAGTTGCGCGAATGCCCGTTTTTCTTGGCGCGGCTTGGAGCGCACCACGTACCAGAGCTCTTTGTTTTTAGAGCTCGCGTCAGAGCTCGCGTCAGAGCATTCTGCGGATAATGGCGTCTGTCGAGTCATCAAATTGCTCCTCTCGGTCACCGTCAATCACTTCATGAATGCGTGTGGCAATTTTCTTACCCAGCTCCACTCCGGGCTGGTCGAAGCTATTGATCTGCCAAACGACACCTTGCGTGAATACTTTGTGCTCATAAGCGGCAATTAAGGCACCGAAGCTGCGTGGGTTCAGCTCGTCCACAAACAATAAGTTCGACGGATGATTCCCTACATAATGATTGGTCGCCTCACCTTCTTGCATGCCGTCACTGGCTGGATCGGAACCGGTCCACATCAAGCGACGATGCGCTAACGCATTAGCTACGGCCAGGCGCTGTTGTTCGCGCAAGGCATCTTGTACCGCAGGAACAAACCCCGGTGCTTTGCGGTGCAGCACCGCCACAAAGTCCGCCGCAAAGGCATCAAAACCTTGGTGCAGATGCTGAAAGAACGCATGTTGCCCATTCGGACCAAAACCGCCCCAAATAATTGGGCCAGTTGGATACTCAATAGGCTCGCCACGATAATTCGCTTGCTTGCCGTTCGACTCCATGTCGAGCTGCTGCAAATAGTTGGGTAAATAGCGTAAGCGGCCGTCATACGGCAACACCGCTAAGTTATTAATACCGCGCTCTTCACGGTTATATAAACCGGTAAGCGCCAGCAGCAACGGAATATTGTTCTCTAGCGGTTCACTCAGGAAGTGGTCATCCATAGCCGCCGCGCCCGCCAGCATCACACTAAACTGGTGTGAGCCAATAGTCAGCGCAATGGCTAGACCCACCGACGACCACAATGAGAAACGTCCACCCACCGAATCCGCAAAGCTGAGTTGTTGCGCAGGCGGAATACCAAAGTCGACCATCGCTTGGTTATTAGCAGATACACCAATAACATGCTTCTCGAGCCACTGCTCATGCGTGAGTGCGGGTTCAACCCACTCCATCACGGTATCGACGTTGGCGAAAGTATCAGCGGTAGTGAAGCTCTTCGAGCAAATCACGAATAGCGTGGTTTCTGGATCGACAATGGGCAGTACGGCGTGCAGCTGACCGCCGTCCATAGAACTCACAAAGTGTACTTTGAGGTTGTGCAGTGACGAGTCGTCGGCAAACTCGCGCAATGCGAAGGAGCCCATCATGGGGCCCAAGTCAGAGCCGCCGACACCAATGTTGACGACATCTTTAATGACTTTGCCGGTTGCGCCATGCCAATTACCGCTGCGCAGTAAGCGCACGATTTCATTGAAGCGATTGCGGCCGTTGCCGGCTTTCACCACGTTATGACGCGAGCGACTCAGCACATGCGACACGGTACGATGCTCAGTCGGATTATAAAACTCACCGCTAATTAGCTGAGCCCGCAGCTTATCGAAGTCTTCAGGCAAACGCTTGGCAGCGAACGCCTTCAGTTCATCGGGCTTCAGCCCTTGGTAGCTCCAGTCGAGATGAAGCTGGTCTTGCGACGCAATTTTCAGCGCCGCACCAATCCGGGTTGTCGGTTTGCTTCTACTCATAATCCTCTCGCAAGTCCATTGCTGTGATGCGCTATTGAGCGCTTAGAGCCCACTAATCGCAGCCAAGGCAACACCCACTTGATACATGATCTGCGTGGCCGTGGTCCAAGCTTCGATATTGCTCACATACTGCGTATCCAGCGGTACGATAATGGTGTCACCTGGCTCAATTTGCGTGGCACGAGCACTAAACCATGAGCTGCGCTCTGGTACCATCACTGAACCGTCAGCTTTGACTACGTACACGCGCTCTTCATCCGCTTTCTGACGGGTACCACCAGCGCGCTCAATATAATCTTCTAGCGTCAGGCTCGAGTCATACTGATACGAGCTCGCTAACTGCACTTCACCAATAATAGATACGGTATTTTGAACGGTTGGCACGAACAGACGGTCGCCGTCTTTGAGCTGTACGTCACTTCGTCCGTCGTTGTCTCTCAAAATAGTGTTGAGATCCACAATCAATCGACCGACCGCCTCAATATTGGTCAAGTCACGCAGCAACTGATTCATTTCGCTGTAAGCAATAGTATTACCGGTATCGGTAATCGCATTCGACGCGATTTCACGACGCAATTGCTGGGCTAACTCTTGCAGACGCTTGCGTTCAGCGGCACGCAGATCGGTTCGCGTGAACACTGCCCCACGCGGGAACGCATAATCCGTTAAACCACCCGCGCGTTTAATAATGTCGCCCATGGTCTCGCCACGGCGAATGGCATAAGTACCTGGGAAGCGCACTTCGCCTTCTAAACGCACTTGAATAATATTCTGCCATTGCGGAATAGACAGTACGTGTAACCGGTCGCGCCCTTGCAGCGGCATGTCTGCCTGCCCCGCCAGCGCTTGTTCTAGGCTAAACTGCAGGTAATCAGTGACCGCTTCGCCACCCACCACATCGGTCCGTGTCACTTCAGCACGCGCTAAATAGGCTGACTCTTTCAAGCCACCCGCTGCCGCGACACCGTCACTCACAGCACCATTCGATGCCAATGGGTATACGCCTGGGTAACGCACTTCACCTTCGACATAAATCAGCGCTAACTCACCATCACGGGTAAACTGGTTGCGCAGCTTATACAAAATAGGTTGCAGTAAATTGCGACGGGAGAATTTGGAGTAGTAATCGTCTTCTCGCTCTACTACTTCACGCGTGTCAAACAAGTCCACCAAATCACTGGATAAATCTTGGAGTCGATCGGGGCGATCATTTTCCAGAACACTAGAAATACCATCGCGATCTTCGAGTAAATTTTCAAGATACTGCTTTCTGTACTCCCGCAACACCTTTTCGCGCTGTTCTCTTTGAATCTCATTTTCCGTTCTCAGCCAAGTCCGCAATTGATTTGCCTCGGCCTCTGCAGACTCGTACCGACTGAAGAGCACGATCTGATCACGCGGCTTTAATCCAATGTTTTCACTCTTGACGCCGGCAAGAGCAAGACCTAAATCAATTTGTGATACGGTTATAGACCGACGATCTTCAGCCTCATGAACGACGATCGCGTAGCTTAGATCGGTATGTGGGAGTAATCCGGAATCTATCGAACCAATAATATCTTTAACTTGAGCTCCTTCGAACCACGAATATAATCCCGGACGAACAGCAGCTCCAACCAACATGACGCTATCAACAGCCTCTTCAGCAACTGGATGAATAGAGACGACATCCCCCCCTTTGAGTTCATACGAGCGCTCTGCTGCCAAGTCAACTCGTTCAATGCGACGCAAACCGGCACTATAGCGTTGCACTTGCACACTGTCTTCAAACGCGTTCGGCAGAAGACCACCTGCCATTTCCACGAGGTCATGTAAGGTTTCCTTTGGTTTAATTTCGTATAAAGCCGGACGCAATACTTCACCGGCAATTGAAACTAAAGGACCACGAGTAGGAATAAACACAACATCACCTGCTCGCAGTGTGATGTCAGCACTTGCATCACCTCGAATCAATAGATCATATAAATCGAACTGAGCAACGGTAACCCCTGCTCGCTTTACTTGGATAGAGCGGAGTGATGCGATATCACTAACACCACCCGAAACAAATAATGCTTGGCTTAAAGTAGTTAACGAACTGACGGTATAGGCGCCAGGCTTGTATGCTTCCCCGACTATAAATATCTGCATACTTCGCAGCTCGCCCATAGAAACCGCGGCTTCAAATCCAATTAACCGCTCCTTCACTTGAGACTTAATCAAGTTCCGAGCTGAGCTATACGTCAAACCGGCAACTTGAATAGGACCTAAGTTTTCTAGAACGATTCGGCCTTCACGATCAACAAGTACCGTATTCGAACGACTTTCCTTACCATATAGCTGGATATTCAATTCATCGCCAACGCCCAAAATGTAGTCATCTGGTACAGGTGCATTATTAATAGGGGCAAAAGTTGACGGCTCGCCTTTAAAAATCTCATAACCAAAAGGCTTTAATTCTTGATCATTCGCCGCAAGCCGCTCTGCGAGTTCATCAGGGCTGAGCTCACGTAACGGCCGATCATCATCTTCACGCTCTCGTACGTCGGCTCGCTCGGGCATTTCGAGACTTTGTGTCGCTGAACGGTTAGTGGAGCCTTGAGCATTGATTAATACATTTAAATCAACTCCAAATTGTCGTGCGAGAGCCTCTTGCTGTGCTCTCGGCATCCGCTTTATTTGCTCGATTTGAGCGGGGGTAAGTTGCGACAAGTTTGCTTGCAATGCCTGTGTGGCGGGAGCGAGAAATACTATGCAGGCCAAACTGGCTGCAATAATGAATCGTTGACCTAATTGAAGCACAAAGTCTCCCCTTTTTATTGTCTTAATCAGCTTCCATCTATGACACTTCAACTTCGCGTTTTTGTCTTATCCACGACACGATGCGCCAAATGTTTTTAAGTGCCAACAGATAGAAGATAAATATCCCTAAATAAAGCATCAGCACAATAGGTTCCGGCACTTTAATAACTTCAAGCATAATGCCGAACGCAGCCAGTAACAAGGCAAGCAGCGAGATATAAAACAATGCTTGTCGGTCACTGAATCCCGCTCGCAGAAATATGTGGTGTAAATGCTCACGATCAGCCACAAAAGGCGATTGTCCCTTGAGCATGCGACGAATCATTATCGCAATCATATCCATCAATGGAACCGCAATCACCCACAAGACAGCTACGGGTCTTACTTCAGACATACCATTGTTCGTGTTTGCGCTGGCTTCCGCAAGCTTTTCAGGGTGCGTCAGTACGATCAAACACCACACCACAGTGAAACCGATAAACATGGAACCGGCATCACCCATAAAAATTTTACGAATGAGCCTATTGCGAAGTCCAAGATTACGCACAAGAAAAGGGATGATAGCGCCAGAAATGGTCAAACCCACGTATAAGGGCAGTACTTGATGATTCAATGCCGCTAGCACCGCAATACTGAGAAATGCCACTAGCGCTAGCGAACCAAGTAGCCCGTCTATACCGTCAATCATATTGTAGGCGTTCATCGCCGCGACCATGGCTAATAGAGTAAATGGCATTGCAAAATAACCAAGCTCTACATTTCCAAGACCCACCAAATCACCTAAATTTTCCAGATAGGCTCCTGCGCCAAACACCACGACGGCGGCAGTCAGTAATTGTGCGGTAAAACGCAAACCCACATTGAGGTCAAACCGATCATCCAGCACTCCAATAAAAACCATAAATCCTGCGGCTATCAGAAACAATCGCACATCAAGTGACATCGGAACCACAAACGGTAAAATGATGACCGCAGTCATGTAAATCGCGATACCACCAACTAACGGAATACTGCCGTTATGTTGCTTGCGATTACAGGGTTCATCTAATAAATTCGTTTGCCACGCAAATGGGATCAGTATCTGACACAACACCGCCGATAAAAACACAGCTGAGAAAGTCATGTACCAAATTGTCATTACCTTACCTTATTCGTCACTGTTGAAAATATCGCGGCTGTAGACTTTATTCTTGACATCAACCAATTCAGCCGCACGACGATTGGTCATGATCACATTTGCAGTTTGTTTGAAAAGCTCGAGATCGCGTTCCACGCGAAACCCGTTATATTCATCTTGTTTTAAAAACGGCTCATAAACAATTACTTCGACTCCCGCGCCACGTAATCGCCTCATCACCCCTTTAATTGCAGAGTAACGAAAATTATCAGAACCGAATTTCATGATAAGTCGATAAACACCTACCACTTTAGGCTTTAAGCGCAATATATCGGCCGCAATAAAATCTTTTCTAGTGCGGTTCGCATCGACAATCGCTCGAATCATCACCTGTGGTACTTCATCGAAGTTTGCCAGAAGTTGGCGAGTGTCTTTCGGCAGACAATAGCCACCGTAACCGAATGAAGGGTTATTGTAATGTTTCCCTATGCGAGGGTCTAGGCATACTCCTTCAATTATTTGTTTTGTGTCTAATTGATGGTGAGCAGCATACGTATCGAGTTCATTAAAATATGCCACGCGCATGGCTAAGTATGTGTTGGCAAACAATTTAATGGCTTCGGCTTCGGTGGGATTCGAAAACTGAACCGGTGTGTCAGGACGTTTGGCGCCGGCAAGTAAAAGTTTTGCAAAGGCTTTCCCGCGCTCACCTATGTCACCAACTATTATTCGCGACGGGTAATAGTTATCATGTAACGCTTTCCCCTCTCGCAAGAACTCCGGCGCAAAGAGTATCTCATTGGTCGCGTAGTTTGCGCGTGCTTGTTCAACGTAACCAACCGGTATCGTAGAACGAATCACAATGGTCGCGGAAGGATTAACTGCCCGGACATGGCGAATGGTTTCATCAACGGACGAAGTATCAAAATTGTGTGTCCGTTCGTCGTAATTCGTGGGTGTTGCAACGATGACCCAATTAGCTTGTTGATAGGCTCGTTCGGCCTCGGTTGTGGCTACCAATTGCAATGATTGTGTCGCAAGTACTGCGCTTAAATCGGGATCACTAAACGGGCTGCAACCAGCGTTGACTTGGGCAACACGGGTTTCATCTATATCAACAGCAATCACCGAGTGTTGTTGCGCTAACAACACTGCGTTCGAGAGACCCACATAGCCAGTTCCGACAACAACAATAGTCATATTGAATCTACTTCTTATATTTATTGAGTGAGTGTAAACCAATCTACATCAAGCTGTCACGTGGGATGCTTGGGTTGGCGTGTCGGAGCGAGTGTACGATCGTTGTATTTTAGTTATGTGACAGTTAGAATCGGCGCTGTCATTTTAGAGGTAAAGAAGTTGATGAGCACTGTTGATGTGGGCGGTATTCAAATCACCCCTTTCGATTCGATGGAAGATGCCGTCGCTCATGTTATTCAGAGCACCGGAATTACACCGGGTTTTGGTATTGCCATCAATCCCGAAAAAATTATCATGGCGCGGAAAGATGTCACATTACGTGATCAGTTGAATTCCGGAACATTGCGGTTTGCCGACGGTATGGGTGTGGTGAAAACCATGCGGAAAAAGGGCGTGCCGAGCCAACGCATACCGGGTGTCGAGTTTTGGCAGGCGTTGATGATGGGCTCTCGCGAGCAACAAGTTCCCGTGATGCTGATTGGTGCTAGACCTGAAATCAATCAGCAAGCAGCAGCTAAACTCAAAGCTGCTGGCGTGAATGTAGTCGCGAATATTAATGGCTACTTTACTGATGAACACGTGCTGATTGACGCGTTGCACCAGCACCAACCAAAAATTGTCAGTGTGGCGATGGGTTCACCTCGCCAAGAGTTACTGATAGCGCGTTTACGTGAGCATTATCCCGACGCCTTTTATCAAGGTGTCGGCGGCACTTATGATGTATTTACAGGCCACGTAAAACGTGCCCCAAAGTTGTTTTGCAAATTGCATCTTGAGTGGTTCTATCGACTCTGCGCACAACCAACGCGCATTGCACGACAATTGAATTTGATTAAGTATGTTTGGCTACACTTCACTGGTAGACTCTAACCAAGTAGAATGACGGGCTGTTTTTTCCTCTAGCAACCGAAAAAGTAAAACATTTATGACGAAGAAGCTCTTAGTAGTCTTTGGTACGAGACCAGAGGCCATCAAAATGGCGCCTTTGGTGCAACTCATGAAAGACCAAACAGAGTGGGATGTGCGTCTGTGCGTGACTGCGCAGCATCGTCAAATGCTCGATCAGGTTCTGCAACTCTTCTCGCTAACGCCAGATTATGATCTCGACGTCATGCGCCCGAACCAAAGTTTGCATCAGCTCGCCGCACGCGTGTTAACCGGGCTCGAGCCTGTGCTGAATGAGTTTGAGCCGGATGTCGTGTGTGTACATGGGGATACCCTCACCACGCTGACCACGGCTATGGCAGCCTATTTCAAGCAAATTCCTGTCGCTCATATCGAAGCAGGTTTGCGCACCGGTAATATCTATTCTCCGTGGCCAGAAGAAGCTAATCGTAAATTGGTTGGTGGTATTACACGCTGGCATTTTTCGCCAACGGCACAAGCGCAGCAGAATCTGCTAGCTGAAAGCACCAATCCTGCTCATATTCATGTCACTGGAAATACAGTGATTGATGCTTTGTTAACTGTTTCTGAGCAACTGAAAACGGATACCGAGCGCCAAACGCGCTACCAACAACAGTTCGACTTTGTCGATCCGAAACGCCCGATGGTACTGGTGACTGGGCATCGTCGCGAAAGCTTCGGTGGCGGCTTTGAGCGTATTTGCGAAGCACTGGCATCACTTGCCGAGCAGCGTCCAGAGCTGCAAATTGTGTACCCCGTTCATTTAAATCCAAACGTACAAGAGCCGGTGAATCGGTTGTTGCGCAGTCATAGGAATATTACGTTGCTGGAGCCGCTCGACTACGAGCCGTTTGTGTATTTAATGAATGCATCCACCATTATTGTGACCGACAGTGGTGGCATTCAAGAAGAAGCCCCGTCGTTGGGCAAGCCAGTATTGGTGATGCGCGATACCACCGAGCGTCCAGAGGCTGTGGCTGCGGGCACCGTTAAATTAGTTGGCACGGACACCTCAAAAATTATTTGCGAAGTGAATCGCTTACTCGACGATACGACGTATTATCAAACTATGAGTCATGCCCATAACCCGTATGGTGATGGTAAAGCATGTCAACGCATCGTCGATGTATTGAAGCAGGAGCTCTAAGCATTTATGCAAACGTTTAGACAAATATCAGTGATTGGCTTGGGGTACATTGGCCTGCCGACGGCAGCTGTATTTGCTCAGCACGGGCTGAGCGTGATTGGCGTTGATGTGAATCAACATGCGGTAGAAACAATCAATCGCGGTGACATTCACATTGTTGAACCTGGCTTGGGCGCGGTAGTGAAGCGTGCCGTTGCTGATGGCCTGTTACGCGCGGTATTAAAACCAGAGCCAGCGGATGCATTTTTAATGGCGGTCCCGACCCCATTCAATGACGACTACACCGGTGATTTAAGCTATATCCGCAAAGCTGCTGAAGCTTTGGCGCCAGTGTTGAGCAAGGGCAATCTCATTATTCTCGAATCAACCTCTCCAGTGGGGACTACTGAGCAACTCGAGCGTTGGTTGATGGACTTACGCCCTGATCTAACCTTCCCGACCCAAGCCGGTGACGTCGCCGATGTGCAGGTGGCTTACTGCCCAGAGCGTGTATTGCCCGGTCAAGTGATGCATGAACTGGTGCAAAATGATCGGGTCATTGGCGGACTGTCACCTCGCGCCAGTAGCCTAGCAGCTGACCTGTACAATGTATTTCTAAAGGGTGATTGTCTGCTGACTCATGCGCGAACAGCAGAAATGGCAAAACTGACTGAAAATAGCTTCCGCGACGTCAACATTGCCTTCGCAAACGAGCTGTCGCTGATTTGTGACCACTTGGATATCAATGTCTGGGAACTGATTCGATTAGCGAACCACCACCCTCGCGTCAATATTTTGCAGCCAGGGCCTGGTGTGGGTGGGCATTGTATTGCAGTAGATCCTTGGTTCATTGTCAGCTCGGCACCTGAGCAAGCAAAGTTGATTCGTACCGCTCGTGAGGTCAATGATTTCAAACCGCAGTGGGTATTTGAACGTGTACAAGCGACGTTAAAGTCGTCAGGGCAAGCTGAGCAGTTGACTGTTGCCTGTTTAGGCCTTGCATTTAAACCAAATATTGATGATTTGCGTGAGAGCCCTGCACTTGCCATTGCGCGCCGGATTGCGGAAGAGCATGCGGGTACCACGCTAGTAGTTGAACCCAATATTGAGCCAACCGCAAACCCCGTTGCAGGCGCTGAATTGTGTGATCTAAACGAAGCATTGCAACGTGCCGATGTGGTGGTGTTATTGGTTGACCATACGCCGTTTAAAGCCATTACTCGCGCCCAACTTGAAGGCAAGCAGTGGGTCGATACCCGCGGGTTGATTGATGGCTAGATTAGGGCTGTGGTGGTGAGTCGACTGCATCTGATTGCAACCGCGGTCAAGCATGGGCGTGGCGGTATTAGTACGGCGCTGGTTGGCTTTACCGAAACTGCAGTTTTGAAGCAGCAAGGCCTCAATATTATCGAGTCACATGTAGCGGGTGGTCGCTGGGCGGCGTATCGACAGGCTGCGGCTCGCATTCAGGCCGAAGTTCAGGCAGGTGACGTGGTTTGGCTGCACTGTGCTCGCTGGCTGTCAATGTTGCGCAAGCTGATGTTAGCCCGCATTGCCCGGAAACGCGGCGCCAAAGTGTACTTCCACTTCCACTCTATGGTGACCGAGCATTATATGCAGCACTGGCTCGGTCGGCGGCTATTAAAGCGCATGATTAAAGCGGCTACCGGTATTGTTGTAGTCAGCGACTGGTGGAAACAACGCTTCGTTGATGTATTGAAGGTACCCGCCGCACAAATTTTTGTCTGCCCCAACCCACTCGATCAATCCTTTCAGAACCGAGCACCCCGCGAAACATTGGTGCACGCTGATGCGGATGATCCCGTGCAACTACTCGCCATGACACGTTTGGTTCCGGGTAAAGGTGTTGCAGAAACCATTGCTGCGTTGGCGGCGCTCCCCACACGGTTCCATCTGAAAGTTGCCGGTGAAGGGCCCCTTGAGAGCGCCTTACGCGAGCAAGTCAAACAATTGGGCTTACAAGACCGCGTCGAATTCTTGGGCTGGATTGATTACGATAAGAAGCTCGATGTGTTGCAAGGGACCGATATATTTTGCCTCCCATCACAGTTTGATTCGTTTGGTATGGGATTTATTGAAGCTATGGCATTGGGCATACCAGTGGTCGCATTTAACGGCGGCCCGACAGCAAGTGTGGTGCCTCATAAAGCCTGTGGTTACTTGGTCGACTCGCTGAGTCCTGCGGCAATTGCTGCAGCGGTTCAGCACTGTGTGACGCACTACACTGAATATGCTTCTGCAGCTTATCAGCATACGCAGTCGAACTTTTCTGCCGAAGTCATTGCCCAACGATGGGTACAATTCTATTCGAAGTGAGAATTTAAATGATTGATTGGAAACGCTTGAGTCTGGCAGTTCTGCTAAGCGTAGCCGCTATTGCTTGCGGTGATAATGAACTGCCCGATGACGGTTCTGGGGACGGCGGCGATGGACCGATTACAACCGAATTTGTAGAGGTGTTTTCATCAACAAACTTTGCCAGTGCAAGTGAGTCCCCACGCGCATACTCGTTGGACGATCAAGCCTATGTCGTCGACGGCATTTTCGGATTCGATACCTATCGATTTGCAGACTCAGTCTTGACGCGTACCTTTGTTGACGGCAGCACCTCCGACAATCCCTGGCTCGCCACTGCCTTTGCTGCAACCGCCGATCGAATTGTAGTCAAAGGTATTGCGAATCAATCGATACCAAGTATTCGTATTTATCGTCGAAATAGCTCCAGCACACCAACATTTTTGGGCCAAGCACCGATTGATGCGGCAACCGGACCCGTTGGCGCTTTCTCTAACTTTGTTCTCAGTGCGTCGGTGGAGCGTAATGGCATCCAGATTTGGGATGCACAAGATCCCAATGACCTAACGGCAACCGACTTCTATGAAACCACGGCGCAGGTGCGCGACTTTGTGATTGCGGACAACGCTCTATACGCATTGGTAGGCCGGGATATCTTGATGTATTCCATTCATGAGTCTGGCGCAGCGTTGCAGTTTGAAGGGGACTATCCGCTACTCGCCGAGTCGGCGCGTATTAAAGCGGAGGGCGGCTACCTGCTGGTAACAGAACAGGAGTATCCGAAAGTACTTTCTGTCACCGAACCATTTAATCCCGTTGTCGCGTATGAAGGCCCGGAAATGAGCCAGAACAATCCACCGCTAGCGATGGGAGCTGGCTATTTATTTGTCGGCACGGCGACCAATGTTCTGGCACTGCGTCAAAATGGCGGCACCTTTGTGCCAGAAACCGAAATTGAGGCGCTCGGTCCTACGACCGAGCTCGTGGTAGTCGACAACCTACTCTACGTTTTCAGCGCTGGCGAAGGCCTGCAAATTATTCGGGCACCAGCAGCGCCGTAACTTCGTCCCACATAGCCGTGACAGCTTGGCGTTGCCACTGCCCTGCGGTCGCTAGCTTTTGCCTCTCAGTGGTCGTCCAATCCGCATCGGTGAGCAATTTCTCTAGCCGGTGTAGTCCCCTCGTTTGCTCTTCTTCAGTTAGCTCAATTAAGGCCTCTGTGCAGTCATAATCTTTGAGTAACGCTTGGTACTTATGACTCCATCCCGTTGCTATAACGGGAATATGCTGGGCCAGCGCGCTAACTAAACCATGATAACGTGAGCCAATGACTATTTGTGACTGCCCAATAACCCATTTGATCTGCAGTGCATGTTGAGGATCGAGCACTGCAATGGGTGCAGCTAACCGTTGCTGAATTTGCTCGACCAAAGCGCGGTCAGCTGTTGCTTCATGGATCAGGAAAAAGGGCTTTGCTTGCAACGTCTGGGCTTTCTCAATGACTCGCACCAACCAATGGATATAACGATCACCGTCCTCGCGCTTTTCGATCATTTTGGCATTCGGAATAATGCAGACTTGATGCTGACCGGCGTCAAATTTATCGTGCGGCATACCGGCAACCAAGTTCGTAAAGTCGGGACAGCGCTTGAGCTTGCTCGGCTGCGGATTCAGTTCAGCAACGTAACGTTGCGACGCCTCGTCACGGGCATAAATTTTATCGGCATGGGTAGCAATAATTTTAAAAGTGGCTCGGCTGCTGGGTTTCATGAATGGCCCAAAGGCTTGCGGTAACAGGACAACGGGGATGGCCTGTTTGTTGAGCATATTGATAGTCGACGCCAGGCGGTCACGTGCAACACCGACTGGCCAAGTGTCGCCATAGGCAAAACCCGATGCATCGAGAACGAGATCAATTTCGTCAGAATTAACGAGTCCTAACTGTTCCCGTAACACTTGTGGCAGCCATTGCAGTGGCGCCAGCCAATTGAGACGCTTGCGGACATAACGCGTTTTTGTCCATAGCCCAAACGCTGCCCGACGCAGAAACGGCCCGTCTGGCTCCACAACCCACTTGATCGACACGCCGGTAGCAGCCGCGCGCGGCTCAAGTTGCGCCTGAATGGCATGCAGCATCAATTCTGCGCCTTTATTCGCAAAGCTGATTCCTTTTACTTCAATCACCCACTGCTGCATTGGTTCCCGACCTATCTTGATTGAACAGCTACTTAACCAATAGATTACCCTATAAACCGGTCTAGTTTCATCGTACAATCAGTTTTATTCGTTCCCGTGGCGCGCGCTGCATATTCATATTTTCGAGAGTTCAATGAAAAAAATAAGTTTCGAAATTATCATTTCATGGTTTTTAAAAGACTTTTGGAAAATCTGCATTGTTTTTGTGCTGAGCTCAATCCTTGCCGTAGTTGTTGCACTTTCTATACCAAACAAGTACAGCTCTCGAGCCGTGCTGGTCTCAAACCTTGGCGAAGGTAAAGCTATTAGCGGAGCCTTGGCGAGTTTAGGCGGCCTTGCTTCAATGGCTGGTATTTCGCTAGGTGGTGATGAGTTAAATGCAGAAGTGCTGCGCGAAATTATGACCTCTGATAGCTTTTTAGCTGGTTTTCTTCGCTCTGAGCAACTGAGTTCGATTGTCATGGCGGCAGAGGGTTATGATGTCAACACGAATGAATTCATATTGGATGACGAAATTTATGACGCTGAGGCTGGAGTCTGGGTTCGCGAAGTGAAGTTCCCAGCTACACAAGAGCCGAACGAGGCCGAGCTTGCTGAGAAATTTAAAGAAAGCTTCTCAGCGGCATATGAACGTAAAAATCAGTTGGTCACAGTATCATTAACCTCGTATTCACCCTACTTTGCTCGTGAAACACTGACCAAACTGGTTGATTATTTTAACTTGTACATGCGTGAGCAAGAAATTCAGAAGTATTCTCAATCGGTCAGTTACCTGAACGAACAACTAGAGACCGCAGCAGTGGTTGAGGTGCGTACCGCTATTCAGAAAGTTTTAGAAGACCAACTCAAACAGTTGGCTTTGGCTTCAACACGGGAAGACTATGCGTTTCGGGTTATAGAGAGCCCCATGGTTCCTTATCAAAAGAGCGAACCGCGACGTGCTGTTATTTGTGTGGTCATAGCCGTTGGATTAACGCTCTTGTTTATATTCATTTTCTGGACTATTCGAGCATTCCGTGGAAAAGACTACTGAGTCATCTGTAGAATCAGTTAAAAGAGTTCTTCAATTCTATTATCTGTGCTTTGCAGCATTACTTGTATTCGGTATCACGTTTCAAGTTGCACTAACGAATATTGTTGGACTGCCAGCCTTTTTTGATGAGCTAGTATTAATATTCATGCTGGCAGACATCTCGTTTCGCGCACTCAAGAATAGCTCCGCGAAGCGGGCTTTGATTTTGTATGCGATCAGTTTCACTATTCTGTTCGCGCTGAGCTTCTCAGCTATCGGTAACCGCGGTATTTTCGCGGTCTGCCTGCAAATATTCATACATCTTAAATTTATAGTTTTTATTGGTTATCTTTGGCTGGTCTTCGGACCAACCAGACTGCGTTTCGTAGCGTTGGCAGTATTAGCGCTCACAGCCTTTTTTATGTTTATTAACTTGGCTACCGGCGCAACGTTCAATCAAATTTTTGAAGTTGCTACGAATATTCGCGGTGGTTTGGTTCGCCCGATTGGTTTTCAGGGTGACACCGCATCACTGGGGACAACCATTGCCTTACTTGGCATATTTCTGGTCACGATCATTGCGCGTAGCAATCGCCAGCTAGCTATTATTTTCCTTGTGAGTTTAGCCGTTCTTCTATTTCTCAGTAGTTCACGAACGTCCATGATTGTTCTCCCCATTATGGTTGCTTGGTGGTTTCGTCAAAGTATCAAAGCCGCAGCCATCGCCGGTGTGCTGGTATTGTTATTAGTAGTGACTGCGCCATCAAACCCATATATTGCAGAACTTATTGAAATTACTGAACAAAATATCGAATGGACCGTAGATAATCCAGTCGAGTCTGCCTACATTCGCGGCATTATGATTTTTTTCTCGTTTGAATTAGCTAATCAGAACTTTCCTTTTGGAACCGGTGCGGCAACCTATGGAACTGTAATGTCGGAGGAGAGTTTTGTTTATGCCGAACTAGGGCTTCACAACAGTCGTTTTTTCATAGAAACGGATGGGATCTACGATAGTAACTTAGCCAGTTTGTTGGGCGAGTTTGGCTACCTCGGTCTCGTGATTTACTTAGCTCTATTTTATAAAGCCATTACTCTGTTTCGATCTGAGAGCGTCGAACAACCGAATGAATTCACTTTTGCCATTTGTATGGCCGCTCTGGTGTTCGGTATCTCTACGCCATTATTTATGAATACGTACCCAGCATTCATACTTGCTTTGGTTTGTGCAGCATCGTATTCAGAAAAGCCTCAAACGTCAGAGGCTATTCCTTCCCATAGTTCTTAAACTTCGGTACATAATTGGTCAGCACACGACCAACAAAGTTGAAGAATGGAATTAGTCGCTTGGGCGTTTTAGGGCTATACATACCTTCTGATGTTAACCGCACGATATCGGAATCTAAGTGCTTCCAAACATCTTTAAACACCGTGTAATCGAGCACATCCGAAACCGGCGCTGTGACGCAGGCTTTGACAATAGCAGGCTGAGCAAATGCAGGTACCACCACATTGACTACACCATTCATAGCAATTCCGCCCATGTAAATATGCGCAAATCCACGGCCGAACATAAATTCGAATAGGGTGACATGGTGACGACTGTCTACATAGTCAGCTTGAATCGCTCGCAACAAATTATTGGAGTCCGTCACCAGCAGGCTTTTTTGAGCCTGAGTTAGACTCGAATACCGTTCCAACAGAACTTTGGTTGGTTTGTCCTTTGAAAATAGTAATGGGAAGAGTTTTTTAAACTCACTCCGCAGTTTCGGGCCATATAAATACACACCGCGCTGCAATACGTCACCGAGGTATCCGTCTAACGAGATGAATTGCCCCGTGGCTTTTTGGCTTACAGCCTTAAAGTTTCGGAAGAACTGTGGCTCAAATGTTTTGTTTTGCCCATCTAACAGCCACCGCAAAAAGCCAACATCGTCGTCTGTATATTTATGCCGGCGGAATGGAAAGTGATACGAATCGAAACCCAGTTTCTCGCAAATGAATTTTGAATTTCGGATGTCCTTTGAGTTCTCAGGACCCCATGTATAGGCAAATGAGGCATCACCGACTAACGCGAGTAATCGTGAATCAAATCCAGCAGATAATGAAACCAATTTGGTTTGCTTCTCAAAAATTGATAGATTCTTTTGAATGAGATTAGGGATTTCGGAAACGGCTTTCACGTCCGACGTTTTGAAGTTGCAATAAGTCCGACTCTCAAGATGATTCGAGAGCATTTCGCCCGGTAGCATTCGAAACACATTTTTGTATCTGGTGTGCTTTCCCCAAACATGGCCCTTGCGCTGAATAATGTCGTCAATAAAGGGATCCACTTCTCCCGCTGCCGAAATTGCCGAAGCACTGGGGCTAACTCGAATATGCTCGTCATTCCGATAGTAATAGTGTGCAGCCAACCCGAACCAATCGGTAAAGACCTGATAGTCTGCGCCGGTTTGATGATAACCGACGAAAATGCCCTGCGTGATCTCCTGCAAAGCACTCGCTAGGCCTGTCTCATCGATCAATCGATTCAACGCATCTAAATTATTGATTTCGTCGTTCAGAACGAACCATCCTGCTATCACTAACAGTGATGAAGAACTTTGAGAAACAGGTTGCCGTGACCACAAACGTTGGTCGTAGATAACTTGTAATGAGCCAGCTGTGGTCGCCAATTCCACTGATTGAAAAGAATCACAGGCGTCCTGCACTGTTTGAGGATAATGGGTTTTATCACTATTTATATTTAACCAATGCATCTAGCGGTTACTCTCTCGATAATAAGGCTTTACTAACGTCACAAAAAATCCCCATCGGATAAGATACAAGATACCGAGCATGATAAAAATAAGATTTAGCTTGAGGCTATCGGTAAGGTCAGCGTTTGCAACTAAATGGGTCGTTATCAACATCACCCCGAACGTCACTGCAGAAACCCAAAATGTTATGTGTTCTTTTCCCAAATAAACAACGAGATTGGATTCAAGCAAATAAAGCTGACCAATTGACATTACTGTCGTAATAATAACGACCAATACAACTCGGTTTAAATCTATCTCGATACCTGATGCAAGCAAATAAAACAAACAGGCAATGATGCCAGGCACAAACATACCAGCGACCACGATTTGTAAGCGACGATTGATCATTTTCATCAGGGAACGTCGTAACCGCAATCGTTTAGCTTGGCGTGAGACCAAACCTATAAAAATATTGAAATAGGAACGCGGCAAGATAAATAGCGTTCCAACAATAGTCACAATCAAGCCAATCACGAGTATGGTGTTGGCCGAAACATGTGTTGCCAAGAGTGCTGGCAACAGCATAATGAATCCGCCCGACAAAAAGTTTGCAGAGCCAACAAAAAGTCCTCGCCGAGCGACATGAAGTGTACTCGTATTTTCGGAATTACCGCCACGTGTGCCATATAAACGCCAGCCAAGCATCAGGGCTGTCACGATGAAAATAATACCGCTAATTACCAGTAATGCCTGCTGTGGGGCTACAACAAAGGGCGCACTAGAAGCGACCAGTAACAGCGAAACTTCCGCCACTGCAAGTGAACGAAATTGCCTTTGTCCAATCCATGCATGTCGTTCTAGTTGCCAACAACTCAGTGCTAGGGTGATTAGTAACAAATCACTAAATGACGCCGATAGAAAAATTACACTCGCGCTCACCCCAATCACACTAAATAATGTATTTAACGCATTGGTTTTCAGCGTCAATGTACTAGCAGAGGGGCGATTCATTCCTTGCAGAAGTTGAATATAAATAAGCCCGAGTCCAGTTGAACTGAACATCATCAGGCTTGAAGCAAGCAATAGTGTTGCGATTAAAGGTGCCGCGAGCTCATCGGTATACGCTAATGCCAAAAACCAAATCAATAAGACACGAAAAAGTCCAGGAAGTACTGTCGCAATCAATGAATAAATCATACGCTGCGATCCTGGTTGTGAAGAAGTTTAGTGCTCACTTCGCCGTCCAGTAATAAGAACATTGAGTAACACTAACTTCAGTGCAACTATGGGGGAGCGCTGCCGACCCTGGCGAATAGCGCGCTGAGTGCTGTGGTTCAACTTTTGCAGCCAATTCATTTTGTAGCCATGTTTCTCGGCAAATTTTTCGTACCCTTCGGTTGACTTTGGTCCAGAGGAAATTCGCTCAAATCCATGTGATACATAGATATTCATAGTTGGCGTGTTGACTCGTCGAGCCGGTCCGAAGCGCTCAACTAGTCGATAAAAACAATCGTAGTCTTGCAGCGATGGAAATGCTTCGTCGAAACCGCCAACAGCCAATAATCTCTCTCGTTCGACAAGGATCTGATTACCGGCATGATTTCTACTTAACTCGCTCTTTCGAGTCAGAATTTGTTCGCCATCAAGGATCATACGACTGCCCGAATGCGTGACCCAATACAGGCTCGTGCTGACAAACGCGTACTTGGGCTCATACGCATTCAGCAATATTTCGAGCCGTTGTGGAAGAAACTCATCATCGTCATCTAGCCCTGTTACCAGTTTAGACTTAGCTAATTTGACTGCCCTATTTCGACTATGACAGGAACCGCGACTCTCATCATTCACTAAGACACGCACACGTTCATCTTGCGCACTGACCTCTGCTAAATAGTCCGAAGTGCTGTCCGTCGAGGCGTCATCAACAACAATTAACTCCCAGTCCGTCTCCGTTTGGGCAAAGACAGATTCAATTGCTCGCTTGAGCAAATCTACGCGATTTTTTGTCGGTAAATAGACGGTAACCTTGGGCATTTTGTTGTAGCTCTGTATCAGTCAGTTATGGTTAAAAGACTCGAAATTGTATCAGCCCACGGTATTGAAAGCACTGCTCTTAACGGAAAACTCTCGTTCCTAGAACTAACGGCACATTACATTTTCAATATGTCACTTGCCGGCTTCTTCGCCGAGTACGGAATGCCCCCCTCAGGATCAGCATAACCAAGTGCCATGAGCATGATGGGGCGTTGGTGTGAATTCAGGTCGAGCTCCTGCGCCATCCATTGTTCACGGTGTTCTATATCTGGCCAATTAATCGGACAAGTTGATAGACCCATCGTTTCAAGCGCCAGCATGAGCTGCATGGCTGCCAGCGAACCATCAATGTAAATACAATGACGGTCACGCTCGGTTGGATAGGCGTTTAAATCACCCACCACCACAATTAATGACTGTAAATTCTGATTGAAACCGACGGTGCCGCCCGCAAAGCCAGCCACTTTTGCTGCGCGCTCAGGCTCGTTAATGAAATAAAATTGATAGGGTTGGCGGTTACATGCGCTCGGAGCCAACGCTGCCATACTAATGGCTTCTTCGACCAACTGCGCGGGCACCGGCTTATCGAGATACCAACGAACGCTGCGACGCCGAATATATAATTGCTTGAGTTGCTCGGGCGTAATATCGGTTTGCGGCAATTGAGCGTGCGGATAAGGCACTGAGTTGGGGGTATTGTTCGGGTTCGACTGCTCTGCTGTATACCAAGCACGAGCCCGAGCAATAATGGGGGTGTCTTCTACAACCGCGAAGTATTGCGTCAACACATCTTCCGCCCACTTCAATTCGGTGTGCTCAAGCGTACCTTGTTGCTTGGCTCTGACAAAGCATCGCACAGTTTCTTCAATATAGGCTTCCGCAAAACTTGCGCGTCTGGGTCGCATGATCAGCCCCTTTTCCAGGCGATGAGTATTACGACGCAGCAACGCACTGGAACGATGCAAAGTACTCAGTGACCGCCAATACGCAATGCGCCCACGCAGCACGGCTTGATGCTCACGTGAAAACTCTCGACTGAACAACGCATAAAATAATGACGAGGTCCAACGGGTGCCGGCAAACACGGTAATCACACGGCGATTCAGACCTGCATACAAAGCATGCAGCTTAGCTTTTACCGTCGCGGGTAGTAGGCGTCGAGCCAGTGATCGGACACTCATGATGGGTTTCGTCTCATAATTCACTTTGTTAACAACAGATACTAGGCTTCATTTTGGCAGAAGCTACATTTATAAACCAGTTACTCAACCGACCTGCTACGGAGTAAATGCCAGTGCCGATAGCCCAGCGTGAACGGTAGATACAGCGAGCGTGTCATCACAATCGCTAGGGGGCGCGTAGAGCTGCCAATCCAAAAAGCTAGATAAGAGGCTACCGCATAGGACATTATGGTCGCTACAGCCGCACCAAGGCCCTGGTAGAGTGGAATGAGCCACAGATTCGCCAGTACGTTAACTACCGCGCCTATTCCATGACTAACCAGCGAGAATGCCAGCAATCGTTCCGCAATCAGCCATTTGCTTGCCAATGCGCGCATGTAAATAAACAAACTGGCCCAAATATGGATCGTGAGAATAGCAGCCGAAGCGCGGTATTCTTCACCGAACAGCCAAGGAATTATCGGTTCCGCAAGTAGGCTCACCGCAATGGCGAGCGCAAACGCTAGGCCGAATAGCGCATCGCAGAGTTGTTGAAGACGTTTCGCGTAAAGCGGACTTTCTTCTTTTCGTAACGTCAGTAGCATTGCGAAGAACGAGGTGGCGAGCGCCGTGGCAAAGAAATACCAAACCTCTGACATCTTCACTGCAACGGCGTAAACACCCACCTCACTCTTGCTGACCATATGGCCGAGCATAACTTGGTCGACCTTGAGATAGAGCACCGCTGCTACACCCGATAAGATCAGCCAAAATGATTGCTTAAGTAGCTGCCCACCGTAACGCCAATCAATTGCCTTGAACCGGAAACCATGCGCTTGGCTTTGGTAGAGGAAAATATAACCTAGCCCCCAGAACAAAAATTCAGCGGCGTAAACATAAGCAACTGACAGCAAGTCTGCACTGACCCAGGCTACGATGATTTTAATCACACCAGCACACACAGTGACTACCGTGCGCATCTTTACCACATAGTGAGCACTAACTTTCGCTTGGAAGTAATACTCCACCACTTGGAAGGCTTGCAGAATGCTCGCCGCGCCAATAATGACAATGGCGATTTGCTCTTCAGGGGTAACGGTACTGGTCAGTTGTAACCAGGTCAGCAATGCCGCGAATCCGAAGAGCGCACCTAACAGCCGCACTGCGGACGCAGTAGCCATGATCCGCGGCTCATCTTCATCACGTTCCACGAGTTCGCGGGTGATAATGGCGTTCAGACCTAATGCCGCTAGCGGTGTCACTAAGGTTACTAAGGCAAGGACATAGGCAAGTTCGCCGTATACTTGAACGCCAAGCTGTCGCGCCAACCAGACCGTGACAAATAGGTTAAGCCCCATGGTGATGAACTTTTCGCTCACCAACCATGAGGAATTCTTTAGCGCGGCTTTAATCATTTAGAGGTTCAGTTAGTACTTATTCCGATTAATCACAATTGAGTCGTTCTGTACAAAGCCGCGATCACGACCACTGTCGTTAAACGATGAGAACACTTCGACATTTTCGTCGAGGTCATTCACGACAATGTTGAATGCAAATGACTTCACGTCGCTACCACCGAAGAGCAACCCGCGAGCCGCAATCGCCTGATAAATAGGCCCGGTTAACTTAGTGATTCCCGTTTCTGCGGTTAAGCCCATCAACTCGTCGTTGGACAGCGAGATGCGGCGGCCATCTTCGGTATAAACATCGATCGATACTTCGCTAGATTGGTCACCGACGTTGTTTACGTAAATAATTTGCGAGAATTGATTCACGCCTTGGCGACTATACGGCATGTACGGAATATAGGTTTGTGCTGCATTCAACGTCCACTCACCGGCCGCAATGGGCCCAACTTCAGAGGCACTGAAGGTACCGCCTGCCACCGAAAAGTCGACGTCGGCAAGGATTTCAAATTCTGAGGTTGGGATCACGACATCACTACCTTGCGCCGCCGTTTCAATGGCCAGGGTGAGTGTATCCAAAGTATCGCAACTAAAGCGCAGGCGATCAGCAGCAACCAGCACATTTGAACAGTTAGCTGTACCGCTGAGATCGGTTAATGTGAACACGCCCGCCATTGGCTGTATGTTGGCAATGTTCGGACTAGTATCTTTAACCCAACTGAAATCACCGAAAACTTCATAGACAACGCCATCAACGTCAACGCCGATATCGAGGGTTGGGTCGCTTTCGATACGGAACTCCAGTACATCACTGGTCACACCGCCGAGAAACGTTTGCCGGTCATTCTCAAAATCGACCTCTTGGTCGAGCGGTTGAATAACCGTAGAGACAAACTGCTCAGTAGCTTCAATGAGCACCTGAGATGTATTGTCTGTAGTAAAGTTGTCGAGCGGTAAACCTGCATTCGACCGAGCCGAGAAGCGAACATCGATGCCCTGCTGTGAACGCAAAGCCTCAAAATCAATCGAACCAAAGTTGAGCGTTATACCTGTTGTTGTATCGCTCTCACCACCAGTGATATTGGTCACTCGGTAATAAATGAGCGTACGGCCGTTGATTCGCTCTTGAGCCAACAACCCAACAGTCATACCTTTCTTACCGTTTGGTCCATCAGCAGCCAACGTCAAAAAAGTCGGAAGCGAAGATATATCTAGGCTATCGGTACCGGAGAAGCTGAAAATCAACGTATCATCTTCAGCATATTCAGCACCCAAGGTGACAATCATGTCATTGGTACTAATTTTGCCAGCTGGTGCGACTTGGAAGTATTGCGAAGATACCTTAAGAGGTAATGTCTGCGTGGCAATGTCAGCCGCTACGGCGACAGGTACAAAGCTACTAGCAAGCGCAACACTGAGAACGGGACGAATTCTTAAGCGCATTCAATTGTCCTTCTAACTCTTATTATTATTGAGCAATGGCATTAATTGTACATTAAATTCACAAACTTGCGATAACACTAAAAAAAACGCTCCCGAAGGAGCGTTTGAACAATGACAAACATTTTTTTACTTTCTATATCAACTGTCGGTCGATTATGGGTTCTTCACGCGATTCACAACTACTGAATCGTTTTGGACCCAACCGCGGTCGCTGCCATTTACGTTGTATGCAGAGTACACCGAAATGACGTCGTTCGCATCGTTCACGACAATGTTGAGCGCGAATTGCTTGGTAGCCGAGCCACCAGTCAATAAGCCTTCAGCAGCCAATGCATCTACAATGGCGCCTGTTAGTTTAGTAACACCTGGAGCAGCAAGGATTCCGCCTAAGTCTGCATTAGTCAGGTTGGTTACGGTACCGTCTGCCGAGGTAACATCAATCGAGATTTCACCAGATTGTGAACCGTTGTTGGTCACGTAAATAATCTGCGAAATGTTCGACATGTCATCGCGGTTGTAAGGCATATATGGAATGAAGGTTTCAGAACCATTCAGTGTCCACGCACCTGCCGCTACACGATCCAGGTCTTTATCAGAAGTACTTGCACCCACTGAGTATTCGACGTTAGCGTCGATACCAAAGGTGGTTGCTGGAAGTACTGCATCAGAACCTTGTGGGGCTGTGTCGATATCAACAGTAATTTGGTCAAGCACATCACAGCTGAAGCTGAGTGCTGTTGCCGTTACTGTTGGCGCACCACACACCGCTGCACCAGTCGGAGTAATTGTGAACGTACCAACGGTTGGTTGAATACCTGCAGTGTTTGCGTCGGTATCTTGAACCCAAGAGAAATTACCTGCGATTGAATAGTTGATACCATCCACATCGGCAAATAAATCGAAGGCTGCAGTTTCAGCAGAAGTAAACACTAGTGAATCAGCAGTTGCTGGACCAGTAAAGAACTCACGTTCTGCTTCAACATCGACAACTGCGTCAAGCGCGGTATCGACAGTGACTTCGAATTGATCTTCGATAGCAAACAACTCTTGAGTACGCAGAGCACCACCACCAGTATCTAACGCTAGGTTGGTGTTAGTAACTGCTGAGAAAGTTACGCTGATACCATTGCCAGATTTGGTTGAGTCAAAATCTAGCGCACCAAAGTCAAGTGTTACACCGGTAGTGGTATCTGAAGCACCACCAGTAATGTCGGTAACACGATAGTTAGCTCGTGTGGTTCCCGCAGTTACGCTGGTTGAAATAAGACCAACAGTAATACCCTTGAGCGGAGGTGCCGCAGCAACGGTGACAAACGGCGGCAAAGAAGTGACGTCTAGTGCATCATTACCACTAAAAGTAAGAGTAATGACGTCGTTTACCGCATACTCTGCACCAAGTTCGAGAACCACAGCATTTGAGGTTAACACTCCAGCAGGAGCGACTTCTAAATATTCAGTTGAGACATTACGAGTAACGGTTCCAGTAGCAATGTCAGCTGCCATTGCACTAGCGCTCGTACCCATAATCGCCAGTGCGACCAGCGACTTTCTAAAAACGTTATTCATGTTCTTCTCCGATTTCATGAAGTTATTGGACATTATTGTTGTTCACAAAATGTTCAATTTAAAGTAGTCCTATTCTGCTCATAATGTCAACAAATTCGATGAAATAAGTGAAAAGTTTTACATTAGGCAAAAAAAAACGCTCCCGAAGGAGCGTTTTTGTTGCCGTAAGGCAATCTTAGTTTTTAGCGCGGTTAACAACCACTGAGTCGTTCTGTACCCAACCACGGTCTGAACCGTTAACGTTGTATGCAGAGTAGACTGAGATTACGTCGTTAGCGTCGTTAACAACGATGTTTAATGCAAACTGCTTGGTAGAAGAACCACCAGTTAACAGACCAGCATCAGTTAACGCGTCTACGATTGGACCAGTCAACTTGGTCACGCCCGGAGCAGCCAAGATGCCACCCAAGTCAGCGTTAGACAAGTTAGTAGTAGTACCGTCCGCAGAGATAACGTCTACAGAGATTTCACCAGACTGAGTACCGCTGTTAGTTACATAGATGATCTGAGAGATGTTGCTCAAATCGTCACGGCTGTAAGGCATGTATGGAATGAAGGTTTCAGAACCGTTCAGAGTCCATGCGCCAGCTGCCGCACGATCCAGATCTTTGTCTGAGTCAGTACCGCCAACAAACGAGTATTGTACGTTCGTGTCAACACCGAAAGTACCAGCAGGAAGAACTACGTCTGAACCTTGTGGACCAGTGTCGATATCAACAGTGATTTGGTCAAGAACGTCACAGCTGAAAGTCAATGCAGTAGCTGTTACTACTGGAGCTGTACATACTGCTGCGCCAGTTGCAGTTACTGCGAAAGTACCAACAGTAGCTTGGATACCAGCAGTGTTTGCGTCAGTATCTTTAACCCAGCTGAAGTTGCCAGCAACTGAGTAGTCAACGCCGTCAACGTCCGCAGACAAGTCGAATGCAGCAGTTTCTGCAGCAGTGAATACCAACTGATCAGCAGTCAAAGCGCCAACGAAAGTTTCGCGCTCGTCTTCAACGTCGATTACTTCGTCAAGAGCTGTGTCGATAGTGATTTCGAACTGGTCGTCAATTGCGAACAGGTCTTCGTTACGTAATGCGCCACCAGCTGTGTCTAAGTTCAGACCAGTGTTGGTAACAGCAGAAAATGCAACGTTGATACCGTTAGCAGCTTTAGTTGAATCGAAATCTAAAGTTCCGAAATCTAAAGTGATACCAGTAGTTGTATCGGTAGCACCACCAGTAACGTCAGTTACACGATAGTTAGCTTTAGTAGTACCGTTTTCTACAGAAGTAGAAATCAGACCGACTGTGATACCTTTCTCTGGAGCTGCAGCAGCTACAGTTACGAAAGGAGGCAGTGAGTCAACGTCTAATGCGTCGCCACCAGTGAAAGTCAAAGTGATTACGTCGTTAACCGCATATTCTGCGCCTAACTCAAGTACCACTGCGTTAGAAGTCAAAGTACCCGCAGGTGCAACTTCTAAATACTCAGTTGACACGTTACGAGTAACGGTTCCGGTTGCGAGGTCTGCAGCCATCGCACCAGTGCTGGCACTAGCGATAGCCAGAGCAACCAGCGATTTCTTAAACATGTTTGTCATGTTCTTCTCCAATTTCATGAAATAGAGATTACAGGCCTCGTGCCTTTTTCTCTTTATTGTTTAGTTAACAAAACGACCGCAAAAACGGTCACAACGATTATGTGTAATGCATAGAAATAAGTCAATGACCTATCTCAATGAATTACTGACATTTTAACAAGTAATCGCATTTATATGTTTTTTAGCGCACCCAAACTGGTGTTTCCCACTAAGTTTAAGCGATACGTTATTCAACTTGTTGTTCCGCATTAACGATTCCGATCCCCGTCAAATGTTCACAGTTTCGTAACGCTTGCCGCCACATTAGTCTGAAAGTTTGATACTTGTCAAGCTATCCGCGATGGTTCGACGAATCTCTGACCACTGGTCTACACTGTCGATAATTCGCGGAGTAATGAAGATTACCAGTTCCGTTTTCTCGGTGCTACGGTCTTTACCTTTGAATAACTCACCAATAAGCGGAATGTCAGAGAAGCCTGGCACATTTGTGTTACCGTCTGATGACGACTCGGAAATTAACCCACCTAAAAGTATCGTTTGACCACTCTGAGCAATAACTTCGGTTTTGATAGAACGCTCAAAAACACTCGGCGATCCCTGTAATGACGGGCCGCTGGCAGATTGATTCGAGATATTCTGGTCGATTTCTAAGATCACCAAACCTTGTGCGTTAATGGTTGGAGTAACAGTGAGCGTGACACCTGTTTTCCGGTATACCACGTTGGTGGTCTGGCTTTCGAAATTCGGATTGGTGATGGTGGCGCCAACGGTCGGAATGTCGTTACCCACATTAATGGATGCAGACACGCCATCACGTACGACTAAAGTAGGGTTAGATAATACGTTCACTAAACCTGTAGTTTCAGATAACCGAGCGATGATCGAGTCAAGACCATCAGCCCAATTCAATCTTAATCCCCCCATTTCCGAAACGCCAAGCGAACCTAGTGTAGATGCACCAAACTTACCGTCGCGAATGGCGAATTCGAATCCTTGAGCAAATTCATCGGTCATAGTGACTTCAGCAATAGTCGCATCCAATAAAATTTGCTTCGGCATGATGTCGAGACGCTTTACTACTGGCAATAATGCTTGATAGTCGGTTCCCGTCGAATAAAACACCAACGTATTCGAGCGTTCATCGACTGTCATGCGGACTTCATCATTGCCAGCAGAAATAGTGCCACCGACGGAGCCTTGTGCTCCAGTACGATTACCCGAAGTGCCAGATTGTGTATCACGCGCTTGGTTACCGCCACTGACCCCACCGGAGTCACCGGTTAATAAGGCAGCCATACTGCGCCCGAGGTCTGATGCTCTTGCAAAGCGAGGATGGTACATGTAATAGCGCTTGTCAGTACCTTTACTCGGCTCATCCAGCTTTTTGGTCCAATACTGGGCGCGATTAAGCACTTCTTCATCAGAAGCGAACAGCGCCACTGATCCGGCTTGATCCATACCAACCATCAGCAATGCCACGCCCGTTTGCGGGTTGGTACCCGCGGTAATGCCCTCGGCAGTCATTAGCTCGGTGAGTTGGTCAATATAATCTTCTGCGGTAATAAAAGTGAGTTCAGCTAGCCCGATAAACCGACCCCGCGTTGATGGCGCGTCTAACAAACTCACCAAATCAATAACCCGGAGAATTTCGTTACGGCTACCTTGTACAAACAAGGCGTTCTGCTCGAAGTCAGCAGTGATTCGGGCGCTAGTTAACCCTTTTAACGTGCGTTCAAAGCTGGTTTTAATGCCATATCGAACCGGAATCACTTGCAGAATAGTTTGCACCGTTTCAGGCACGTCACGCACCCGTCGACCGAGTCCGATCACGACGTTGCCGCGCGCATCTGCATCGGTTGGGTAGATATAAAACGTTTGATCGCGGTATGAAATGCTCATGCCGTTATCAATCAGCAACTGCCGGGTGAGGCTAAATAGGCGACGTGAACTAACCGGTTCGGAAATATTCAATGTCACCGACTTGTTAACATCTGCGCCAGCAGCAATGACATAATTACGCTCAAGTGACTCGCCAAAAACTGACTGAACTAGCGCTCTCAACGGCAGTTCATTAGCCGTGACTTGATGGCTATCGGTAGTTTTAAACTGCAATGCTGGATCTTCATCATTCGTAATTGTCGATGCATCAGAACCCAGTGAATCGAGTCGCGAAAAGCCACGCTCTGCGAGCTCGTTGGCCTCGGTCGTTTCGTCATTAGCTTGGTATTGCGGCGCATCTGAGCGCATCCGGTCCGGATTCACTGGATAGCTATCTGGCATTTGCGCACAGCTTGCAACGCCAGTAATAGCAACCAACAGCATTCCGCTTCGCAGCTTATTCATACGTAAAGTCACCTTTATTCAAATACTTTCACGCGCACTGTGGCGCCTTCGCCGGAGCTCGGTTGAAACTCAACGGCATCAACCTGAACGGCACTGATGGTATAACCACTCAGTGTGTCGCCTTGGCGTAGTTCGACAAATTCAACGTCTCGTTGTTCACGGTCTTGCGCTTCAATCAACGCAACCCGTTGCTGGGTAGTATTGGCGATGAGAATAGCACGAACCCGTACCCGCTTCTCACCAATATTCGTGCCACCGCTCAGCAACTCTTGTTGGACAGTTGCGGTGTTGGTTTCTGTGCTATTGGAAGCGCCCGTGTTTAGACCAGCGAGCCAATCGCGCACACGCGGACTGACTTGATGTACTGACGCAGGCGCTGCTACCTCAGTAACGGCAACTTCGCGGCTCAAGGCGGCAGTATCAATTGTCGGTTGCACACGTTGCACAAAGTCCACTACACAGAACAACAACGCAATGATGATGATTCCTAGCACGCGGCGATCGGTTAATCCAGCTAACAGATTACTGAGCATTAGCACCTCCGGTGCGTCCAGCAACTTCGATAATCAGCGTCAACTCGGCTTGCTTATTATTGCCAGGATCGCGATTTTGGGGACGCAAACTCGCATCTATAAAGCGAATGTATGGCGCCTGCTGTGCGAGTTGCAGCTGCCCCTCAGCAAGCGTTTTAAAATTACCACTGATATTCACGCGGGCTTGCTGTACTTGAATACCATTCCCGGCTGCTTGGGGTTGCGCGAGCCAACTGAATAACGTGACCTGGTTGCCCTGCTCCCGCAAGACACGCTGAATTTGATCTTGCACCTCTAATCGGAAACCAGTGGCATTGCTGGCATCAGGAAAAGCACCGGCAACACGCTGTGCCGCTGCGGCAAGCTTGTCAGCTTGTAACGTTAATACCGGCAACTGTTCGACCAAGGCTTCGGAACGAACTACTTGGCGCTGCAGTAGCGTAAGTTCGTCGCGCAACTCCGCTTGATAACTAAGCAGTGGCAAAACTACAAACTGAATGGCTGCCAACAGTCCGGCGATGATCAGCAAACGCGCTTGTCCAGTGCTCATGGCTGTGCCTCCGGTTCAGAAGCATCGCTTGGGGCTGACGGTTGCAGTTGAATCTCAATGGTAAACCGCTCGAGGCCGTTTTGTTGAGCTCGAACTGGCGCGGTAAAATCAGCACCAGCAACATAATCGCGTTGCAGAAGTTCGGTAAGTACTCGGGTTGCGCCAACCCCCTCTGATGCCAATGTAACACTGGCATAATCCGTTACCGCTGAGTTAACCAGTACATTCAATGTTTGGCTATCGGCAATGCTTTGCCAAAACGTATCAACCGCCACGATGTTGCTTTGATGCGCCGCTAAACTGGCCAACTGTTGTTGTGCAGTGTTCACCGTTGCTTGCGCAGTGAGCGCTGTATCGAGGTCGGTACGAATCGATTCGAGGTCACTTTGCGCTGATTTTGTGGCAATCACTAAATAAGCAGTCGAAAGTACGCCATATAAAATCACAATGGCCCCAACACCGAGCAATGTAGGACGCCACGGAAAGCTTTGATCAGAACCCTCACGGTTGCTGGGTTGCTGCCAGCTTTGTTGCCATGCACTGAATCCTACTTTCTGGAGACCTTGCAGCAACGCCAATCGCCATGCTTCACCGTCCAATACTTGCTGTGGCGTGGACGTTGCTCCACCTAGCGCTAATAATGCGCGGTCAGGCGTTGCCACTAACCCGGATGCAGGTAACGACTGCCACTGCCCACCGCTTTGCTTCAACAGGAAGTAACTGCTTCCGCTTTGTTGAATATGCGTCAAACCAGCATCAACGCCGGCAGCTAAAACCAGACTTTCCGGAAATACCACTAGCGCACGGTCGATTATCGCTAGAACGGCTTCATGCCAACGCACGGTGAGCACTTGCCGCTGGCCGTTGTGGAGTTTACCAATGTAATGCTGCACCGGCTGACCAGCATCACGCAGCGCGAGCACGCGCTTAAGTTCGCGTTCGGAACGAATGGAGAACTGTTCCCAGCGCTCTTGATAACCGTCACGTGCCACCACCAGCACTGGCAGACGGCCTTGTGCTGCGGTTGCGGACACGGCGGTTTCAGCCAGCTTACGCGTGTTACCACGCGCATCAACCCACCAAGCGAGTTTAGCGAGGTAGGCTTGCAGGCCAGTCAATGTGGGTGTCGATGGTGTTTTAGTTGTCGTTGTCATTCCATTCGTCACTGTAGCGCTCAGTATCTAAGCGTCGCTTTACGGTTCCATAATAGCGCGTTAATGGCGTCAAGCCATAGGTGTCATAATTCATATCACGTTGCGAAGTCAGCCCACTGAGCGGATCACTGATGGTCACGCGTTGATCACCACCAGGAAATAGACTGACCACGGCATCACCAAACTCATTGGTTAAGTCCGAGTAGCGATTCTGGTCGTAATCGCCACTGGCACGCATTGCCGAGATACTAGCAGCTAGCCCAGAGCGGAGCAATACAGGCAGCAAGGCATCTGGAGCATGCGCGTAATTCGGAATACCGCCGCGCGCTGTCAGTACGTCGCTTATTAACTCAATATCGGCGCGAGTCCATTCGGGAACTTGTTGTAAATCCCAAATAGTCTGCAAATGAATACTGTTCTCACGTTGCAGAAAATCTCGCAGATTTGATACCAGCAATTGTGCTCGCGATGACTCTACTCCGCGCAGTTCGAGGAGCTCGGCCAGCTCACTACTAGGGTTGTTAATACTCAATAGGCTATCGAGATTTTGGAGTCTTAGTTCGATGCCCTCACCTAACGCGGCATAACTCGCCCGTTCAGGCAAAGGAATAGGCATGGGATAATTATAAAAGTTCAACATCGGCAGCACCCGCTGCGGATTGTCCTCGTCGACCATACCCCAATTACTTGTCAGCAACTGCTGATCAATAAAGTTTTGCGCTGAGTACAGTGCCAAACGTTGCTCAGTTTGCTCCTGCAGACGCTGCGCTTGGCGCACCGCACTATTAGAATTCGCAACAATAATGAGCAAGAGAATGGCCATAATGGCGACGATAAGTAGCACCTGAAACAGTGCCATACCCTGCTGTGTGCGCTTACACGTCATCGGTGTACCTCGACAACTCGGCTACGGCACTATCGGGCAATGTAATAAACCACACCACTCCAGCGGCGTTAATTTCAATAGCCAGCGGATGCAAGATGCGCTGCATGCCATCATATTCAACAAACCATTGGGGTTCGGCAATGGTCTCGGTTATACCTTCGGCGGAAATAGCCATGCTCCGCACTCCCAGATTTTCCCAACCTTGATAGCGAAACTGGATCTCTGCTGCATTTTCAAGGAGCACCCGGCGAAAGTTAAATGGCAACGTTTGTGACGCGCGCACCAACGATTGTCGACCTAAGGGAGCCTCTTCGTAAACCAAACGGAAGCCATCTTGGTTGTTGGGCTCGCGAAAAATTCGAAATACCGCACTGCTATTGGGATCTTGAACACTAATGCTGGTTACGCCAGTAAAACCGTCATCACGCCCAAGAAAGTAAAAACCTGGAGTGTCTTCACTGTTTAACACCACTTTTGGGTAAACCGCTTGGGTGACCTTATGCACGAGTTGCCAAGTGCGGTAGTCCTCGCGGACATCAGCGAATTTACCTTGGTTACGTTGCCAATTTTGCGTGAAGTATTGATACGCCAGAGCGGCGCTCAGCATCACTAAGCTGATAAGCACTAAACTAATCAAAGTTTCGATCAGCGTGAATCCGGATGCACGCGTTATTGAGGTACTGCGTTGGCGTCCCATACCAGCTCCTCATAAACAAATTCACGTTGTGAACTATCGAACTGTAACTGCAACAGTACCTCAAACAGCTCATAGCGGGGTTGATATGGATTCGGATTGATATCCTCACCGGAAATCCGCGCAGGCGGCGGCAAATCATTGATAGCGGTCGCTTGCCACTGTACTTGCACGCCATTCATCTGCAACTCGCCTGCGGTGACACGCTCAGCGTTCGCTGCTACCGGCTGCTGTAACTGAAACCGAATGGCGGACTGCAACGTTTCGACCTGGGTTAATATATGTGTGACTTCGGCTGCTTTCGCTGAGCTTTGCTGGCTGTTCTGAAACGCAACCAAGCCGGTGGTCACCGCCGCAAATAAAATGGTCATAGCCATCAATACTTCAATCAGGCTGAATCCATGCTGCTTAATTGGCATTTTCAGCCTCCTGAATAGCAGGCGGATTGAGCGGCTCGCGGCGCTGCAATTCTGCTTCGAGCCAACGCACTTCATTGGGCTCCCAATAACCGTGACTGTTGACCGTGAGCGCTTGGCTGGGGAAGCGCAGATACTCAAAGGTTCTATTAAGTAGCACATCCTCGCCGGACAGCACGCGCAGCGCTTGCCCTTGTAATTCGACCACGACTTCGGCATCCATGGTGAAGGCATTGAACTCAATGGCATCGAGTTGCCGCAGAAACTTTTCGCGGTCTTCGGTCACTTGCATGCGTTCATATTGATTAATGCCAACCGGACCGATAAGACTCAAAGCAATACCGACAATGGCCAGCACCACCAGTAATTCAATCAGCGTAAAACCGCGCCAGCGGGGGATCATATGTTGACGTCTGTGACGGCAGAGATACTGAGCATCATGATCACCACGATGCTGCCGACCACAGCTCCCATAAATAGAATCATGGCGGGTTCGAGTAAGCTGGTGAAACGAGTGACCCAGCTGTAGAAGGTGCGCCGTGAGCGCTCGGCAATTTCACCGAATACGCGGGACAACTCACCACTTTCTTCACCAATGGTGAGCAGCGCAGCGTAAAACTGCGGATACAAGCGAGTTTCGCCAAGGCTAGAAGCAAGTCCCTGCCCGCGATTGATGTTTTCGGTAGCTCGCGCTACTTCTTCACGCAACGAGAGCGTGCGCAAGGTCTTTTGTGCCAACTTCAAGCTGCGGTCAATCGCCACGCCGGAGTCGAGCATAATGTGCAGCGCGGAATTAAAACGAATGCGCTCCACCAATAAATTGGCACCGCTAATGATGGGCAGTCGCTCGCGACAATAGGTTCGCACCCGAATCACACTGGGGTGCTCTTGCCCGCGCCAGGCAATAATGCCGATCACAATCAACCCCAGTAGTACATACAACTGGTAGTTAATGAAAAAGTCGCTGACGGCTAACAATCCGAGGGTATAGCCGGGTAGGCCTTCCTGATCTTTGAAAATAGTCGCTAGGTTCGGCACCACAAAGTTAAAAATAAATACGATCGCGAGTAGACACACGGTCATAATCACGCCCGGATACACTAGCGCTTGCTTGACCTTGTCGCCTAAGTCGAGCTGATACTTGAGCTCGTCGGAGAGCTTGGTGAAGATGCTGGCGAGTTCACCGGTTTCTTCGGCAATTTGCACCAGACCTAAGTACAACGAGTTGAACACTTTGAAATGACTGAGTGCTTCGGACAACTTATGCCCTTGCTTGAGCTCGCCCAAAACCCTGCGAATCATGTCGCGCAACGCTGGCTTCTCGACATTGTTGAGCAAGATTTCAAGGCCTTTGTCGACCTTCAAACCAGAATTCAGCAGTAGTGCTAGCTCAGAAGTGAAAAACTCGACGTCTTTGAGATTCAGCGAACGTTCACCGAATAAGGTGGTCATGGCGTCTTGCTGTTGCGGTTTGATATCCGCCACTAGTAACTGTTGAGCCTGCAGCTTTTGCTGCGCGGCTTGTTGGTCCGCGGCTTCAATGGTGCCTTGTTGTTGCACCCCGGTCGCATTGTACGCGGTGTACTTGAACTGAGGCATTAGCCAGCCACCCGCACAACTTCTTGAATGGTGGTTTCACCGCGCATAGCTTTGAGCATGCCGTCTTCGAGTAGATTGCGGAATCCTTTTTGGCGGTTCAGCGCCCGGGCTTTTTGCAGGAAGTCACTGCTGCCGAGTAACTGCGTGAGGTCATCGTCACAACGCATGTATTCAATAAGTGCCACTCGGCCTTGGTAGCCGGTATGCGCACACTTTTCACAGCCAACCGCCTGCATAAACTGTGGCTGCACTTGGAAGCGCTCGGCGAGCCACTCCATTTTAAGTTTTTGATAATGTTCGACGGCTTCTGGATCCGCGGCTTTACAATGCGGACAGAGCTTCCGTGCCAAGCGTTGCGCCACAATCACTTTAATGGCAGCGGCAAGGAGGAATTCTTCGACACCTAAGTCGAGCAACCGCGTGTAAGCGCTGGCAGCATCGTTGGTGTGCAAGGTACTGAAAACTAAGTGACCCGTCAGTGCCGATTGCAAGGCAATAGAGGCGGTTTCGTTATCACGGATCTCACCGACCATGATGATGTCAGGGTCTTGCCGAACCACGCTACGCAGCGCATTCGCGAAGGTAAAGCCAATGTCGCTTTGTACTTGCACTTGGTTGATGCCGTCGAGCTGGTATTCAACGGGATCTTCAATGGTAATAATTTTGACGTCTGGATCATTGCGGCGCGACAAGAACGAATACAAGCTGGTGGTTTTACCAGAACCAGTTGGACCGGTCAGCAATACCACGCCTGAGGTCGCCTGAATGTCGTGCAGCAATGCTTGCTCTACATCTGCCTCAATACCTAACACTTTGACGTCATACGACAAGCTGTCTTGCAGCAAGAAACGCATGACCACACTCTCGCCTTCACCAACTGGCAATGCGGATACCCGCACATCGACATTCATGCCATCAATACGTAATTCAATTTTGCCATCCTGCGGACGACGCTTTTCCGCAATATCCATGTTGGAGAGCAGCTTCAAGCGCGTGACTATCGGCAACACCATGTGCATGGGAATGAAGTCAGCTTCATGCAGTACACCGTCAATACGGTAGCGCACGCGGCCTTTGCCTTTCCACGGTTCAATGTGCATATCCGACGCACGGCGGCGCAGTGCTTTGGCAATGAGCGCGTTGAGTAAGTTAACAGTAGGAGCTTCTGAAGCGAGTTCACGCAGGCGATCTTCTTCCAACACACTGAGGTTGCTGCTCGCCTCACGTGGTGTTTGGCCTTGTTCGTAGCGATTCTGCAGTCGCCCGTATTGCTCGTCACTGGCAATTTGCAGGGTCAGTTGTGGATATTGGTTCGCCACCAACTCGAGAATAGCTGGCGTAGTTGGATTGGTGCAGATGACGGTTAACGACTCACCAGCGGCAATCGGTAATAAATGATGTTGCTGCAATTGCGCTAAATCAGCTGCTGGCAGTTGTTCTTGCAAGACCTCCCAAGCGGCATCATTGTCGAGCAGATGCTCAATGGTGTCATCGGTGACGCGGTCAAGCTGATACACCTGACTGTAATAATCCGGCAGGAACTCAGAACTCAGCGCGCCCATGCGCACCAGAATTTGCTCCAACTGGCCACCATTGCGGCTTTGGAACTGAACAGCCTTGTTCACATCGTCAGCATTGACTCGAAATTGCTCGACGAAGAGCGCGTTCACATCAGTCATAGAATCACTTACGCAAATAAATGTCGTCATTACCCTCTTGGCTATCAGGGCCAAGCGACTTCAGGGTATATGGGCGGTCTTCTTCACCAGGCATTTTGTACACGTACTCATTGCCCCACGGGTCGACCGGGATATCTTCTGGAAAATAAGGACCCTGCCAACGCTCGTTGTCACTGCTTACCAGTAGGTCTAGGTTAGCTGGAAATGCACCTAAGTCTAAACGGTAGGTACTGATAGACGTTTCGAGCATACGCATTTGCGTTTGCGCCGTTTTCACGCGTGAGTCATCTACCTTGCCAAACATTTGTGGTCCCACTAACGATGCCAGCAAGCCAACAATTACCATAACAATGAGCAGCTCAATGAGCGTAAAACCTTTTATTTGTTTCATACTATTTTTCATTACCTAGCGTTCCATCTTCTAATCAGTGTAATACGGGCTGCGTCGATCCGTCGAGTAGTACAATTGAATACTGCGATTCAGCATCTGTCCGCCGTCTCGAGTTAATGGTGTCCAGCCAATCATGCCTCGGTTTGGGCTATGCTGCATTTGCATTAAATCGATGGGAATACTGATGTAAAAACCTTTCGAGAAACTGCCCTCACCGTAGTCACGAGAAGATACGTTGGTTTTTGCAGCGTAAGCGCCGACAATCATGCCACTTTTAAATTTGTGCTCATAGTTGATCTGAACCCCTTTGTCGCCAGCCAAAAATTGTCCCGCTGCCACTTTAATCAATGAGTTAGGTATAAAGTTCGGTTTTAAATAGCCAGTCACATGCCCGGTAAAGACATCGTAGTCGCGAAAGCCTGTATGGCTCTCGAAATCACGTTGTTTCACCCAGTTCATATCGACACCTATCGCCCAGTTTTTATCGAGTGGGCGATACAGCAACTCGGTGCCAACGCCACCAAACATGCGCTCAAGATAACCAGCATAATAAGCGGTGTAGACTTCATTGGAAACCTGCTGCAAATGACTGACTTGCAGTTGTTCCAGCCAGATATCACTGAACGTGACATATTCACGAATATAAGTCCGGACCCGCGGTAACGGTGATTGAAAACCATCGACCAAAAAGTTGAAGTCATCAAAATTGGTCATCAAGCTGCCACTGAGCGTTCCATGCACAAAGGTATTGGGTGCAAACCACCAATTGGTATTGAGGTCTAAACCCAACTGGTACATGTAAAAGTTTTCTGGGTTCTGGAAACTTTGATCCAAAAAGGGTTTGACGCTGAATTTAGGCCAAGTGGCAACCGGAATTAATTCCAAATCACCTTCACGCTCGCGCTCATTCAATGCGGTATCGGTGCGTGTCACCGCTTGATCAAACGTGGTGTCTATGTCGCGTCGCTCAATCGCGTCCAGCGCAATCGGCACGTCAATCACATGTGTGACCAGTTCAATATCATCTATCGACTCGACTATCTCGTAACGATTTATCGATTCCGGCAAAGCACTAGTCAACACACGCGTCATATTTTCTAGCGCGAAATCATAATCGCGATAGTAAGCTTGGTGTCCATATACACGCAATGTTTCGGTATCCGCATCAGGCTGGCTGATAAATTGAAATTCACGGACATTCATGCCGCCGTAGCGACTGAGTTCTTTGGTCAGTTCGATCAGTTCACGTCTATCACGCTTTTTCAACGGCTGCACAGCGTTGTCGGCACCACGCGCGGGAACACTGCGGTCTACTTTGGCTTGTCCAAGTTCCATAAAATTGGAGCGGAACGTGAAGCCAAACATCCACGTGGTGCCTCGCTCATAACTCACCTTGAGCGACAAATTATCCGTGAGCGCGTAATCGGCACCGAAATTCCATCGCGAATTAGCACCAAGATCACCGACAAAACGCTCATTTTCATAGTCGTTTCCATCAAACTCAGCTTTTAAGTTCAATCCGTCAATCGGGGTCTGATATTCAATACCACCAAACAATGAAGCATTGCCGCGAAACCACTTATCCACTTCAAACGTTCCGCCTTGGCCTAGAAATTGATCGCCACGCTCACAAAATGAATCTCGAAGTTTACAAAATGGATTATCGATGTCGTTTGCATTACCTAAATACCCCCAACCTAAGCCGAGTGTCACATCGACATCACCAAAGCGTTTACTCGCTGCGATGTATTCGCTAGCAAATACACCGGTACCCGCAAGGTCACGCCAACCGAAACTGACCTGCGGCAACCAGTAACTCTCTTCGAGCAATCGGATCTTGATATCAAGCCCTTTATCCTTACCGGTTTGATCACCACTGAATGCGGGATTGTCACTATACAAAATGGGGCGGATATCAACGTAACGAATATTTGTTTCTAACCACGGCAACAATTGCAGCGACACTGACATCCGTCGATACTCGTCGCTATCATAATAAGTACCGGAAAACTCACCATAGGGCGCCATGCGTGCTGTTGGCATTTGCAGTAAGCCAGTGCCACCGTATGCGGTTTGTGTGGTTCGAAACTCATTTGCACTCGTGGGTGCTTGGACACCAAGCCCTACTCCGATACTGAGCGCAATGGCGGAGAGTTTTGTTGGAACTTTGACTATCATGAAACGGGATTCCAATACTGCGCCAACTCCACCAACCTTTTATTCATGTCGACAAAACGGTCAATTAACCATTCATCTGGAATTGGGATCACGATCACAGCGCCATATACGGCGGCTCTGTCACTTCGGTTGTAATAGGCAACAGGAACGGTTTGATGCTGACCGCTCAAGCTAATGACTTCCACTGCGGCTAAGCGTGGTGACTGCGAAAAAACACCTTGTTGTTGCAATAACTCGCGTACCGTCTTATTTGCTGTGTACGGCAACAACTCGGCGCGACCGGTGATGGTTACGCCAACCATACGCCAAGGAACCTGGTAGTCACTCGACGGCGGCATGAGCCATTCATAGGAACCAGCTGGTAACAACGGATTGTGTTTGATGCCACGGGTGGTATCGGCAGCACTACTATAAAAACTCGGACGCTCAAACGACTGTCCTGTTTGGACGTCGCCACGCTCAGAAATACGAGTCACGCCAATAAATTCAGCTCCGACTAATGGCCAATCCCGCACTTGCCCCGCCAACTGGCGAATCGCTTCAGCGACTTCGAATTCACCAAAGTCACGATAATAGGAACTCATCGCAATTAAATCGTCCACCAACTGTAATTGTTGCTTATCAATCTCTTCTTGCTTCTGTGCACTCACTAACCGTGTCGCCGGCCAATATAATCCTGATGGAAACTCGAGTGCCTGATAAAACTGGCCGAGTCGAATACGTTGCTCAAAACCAATCACTTGATCGTTCACCGTGACTTGAATAGCTGAACCTTGCGCCAGACTCGACGCGCTAATTGAGCTCGTGAATAGCACTGCTAACATCACAATGATTCTCATGGCAACAAGTCTCCACTGAACGGCTTCATTTCGGTGACGGTCGCATAGCCGAGTTCCGGAGATACCCATTGATGGGCTTTAACAATACGCCCATTACTCAGCCAATAACTGTTTTCGTAGGATTCAATGTCGAGCTCATCAGCGTTTTCAACGGTTACCACTTCACGAATGACGGTAGCCTCTAGGGGCGTGCCATCTGGATGGATATACGATTGATTATACGACTCAATAAAAAAATCACTGCGCATGGCAATACGGCGTGCTTCATGCGTGCCATGCCCAGCAAATTCAAATTGCCATAGCCAGCTCGTGTCACATTCTTGCAACGCTTGCTGCGCACGATGTTGATCGACCAGACACAACAAGGGATCACGATGTGTATTGCTGAGATAGCGTGGAAAACTATCGATACCCGCAGCACTAACGATACGTCCGTGCTGAGTAGTAATGACTTCACGACCGCCGGTAGACCAATTTCGTTGTGGTATTAACTCACCGCCGCTGATACGGGTCAGCACGGCAACGACTTGTGGCGTCGACTCCGTTTTGAGGTAAACCGCTGCGTAGCGCAAGTTTTCGATTTGCTGTTGATCAAAAACGACATCGGTTGGCTTGTCGAAAGCTTCAGCTGCTAACTCAATAAAGTTACTAACACGCGTACTACAACCACTTGCCAGTGAAATAAACACCAACAGGGCCAGCAGTCGAACAAAGGATGGATTCATTGCATTATAGCTCTTAAAAAAATACCGCAGTGCGCACCTGCGGTATTTTTATCATATTTCATACAACACTGACTAGAACTAACGAGTAGACGTGGTTGTTGTAACCGTAGCTGTCGTCGTAGTCGTTCCAGTAGTTGTTGTCGTCACCGGCGGCTCAGGTTCTGGCTCAGGTTCTGGCTCAGGTTCTGGCTCAGGTTCTGGCTCAGGTTCTGGCTCAGGTTCTGGCTCAGGTGGTGGTGGTGGTGGCGGTGGCGGTGGTGGTGGTGGCGGCGGTGCCTCCGAATCACTACTATCCAACAGGGTTGCAGCGCCAGCAACGCCAATAACGGTAGCAATCACAGTCTTAGCCGTGACTTCACCGAAACCGACAACATTGCTGTCCGCAACTTCACCACTACCTTGTGCCGCAAATACAGCTGGCGTAAGCGCCACGCTAATTGCAACAGCTAAAGCAGTACGTTTTAACATTTTCATACACCTCTATGTGTTTGATTGGCCAATCGATAGCCAGATTTCCATCCAACTATGATTGCTCTCAGACTAGCACGATGTTTTATTCTTGTGAAGCAACTTTGTGTAAATGAACATCCATTTGTGGATACGGAATTCCGATGTCATTTTGATCAAGTGCGAGCTTAATTTCGCGCATGAGATCCCAGTACACACCCCAGTAGTCAGTGCCTTTAACCCAGGGCCGCACAATGAAATCAACCGATGAGTTGTTCAGTGCATGGACCTGAATATTTGGTGCCGGTTCTGGCAGAATACGTGACTCTTTGGCGAGTACTTGCTCAAAGACTTCTTTACATTTCTGTAGGTCAGCGTCATACGACACACCAATCAGTAAGTCAACTCGACGAGTATCTTCACGATTATAATTGGTGATTGGCTGGGTGGTGATTTGGGCGTTGGGCACGAACACCACTTTATTGTCAGGCGTTTTCATGATGGTTTGGAAGATATTCACTTCTTCCACGGTGCCAGATACGCCACCTGCATCGACATATTCACCCGCGCGGAATGGGCGGAACATAATAATCAGTACGCCAGACGCGATGTTCGACAGTGAACCCTGCAAAGACAAACCAATAGCCAAGCCTGCAGCACCTAAGATGGCGATAAACGACGTGGTTTGCACACCCACTTGCGACAGCGCCATCAGCAACGCGGCAATAAAGATAACGGTTTTGATAATGGCCGTAAGGAAAGAAATCACGGCGCCGTCCATGCCGCGCTTGTTCATTCCTTTGGCCATCAGCTTCGCGGTACTATTGGCGACGATTTTACCCACCACCAGAATGACAATACCGACAAGAATTTGTACGGCGTAACCGAGCAAGGTGGCTTGGTTATCGCTGATCCAGGTCATGATTTGGTCCATAAAACCCTCTTTTGAATCAAATTGATACTAGCTATACGGCCATAAAGTGTAGCTGGTTTAGAAACGAAACCCAAATGCATAACGGCCCGCTGCATCAGGTTGTCCAATAAATGGCAATACTTCTTGAACCTCAGCTGGCGTTTCGATAGTGGGTTGGAAGAACCCATCAATGCGTCCGCGTGGAATTTGTCGCGAGCCTTCCATCAATGCCTCGAAGCTGAGACCTAGACGGTTGGAACTCGGCATGGTAACGGTAATTGCTTCGGCTTCAGTGCACTGCAGTTGCATGGCAAAGTCCCCTAATTCAAGCCAACGATTCTCCAGTTGCACTTGTACCGCATTACCTTCAATAGTCGCGTCGAGAGCCGAACACCAAGTGGGCTGCTGCCAATTAGCCAACTGATAATCTCGAATGTTGAGGTTCCAGCGACCGTCCGTTGGCACCAACATCGGTACATTGAGTGCTGTAGCACCACGTAAAATGTCTCCGCTCAAGTTGGCGTTAAACGCTTGCAACCCTGAGCTAGTGGCGCTGAGTGAGCCTTGCCCAAAGACTAAATTGGTTAATTGCGGGACGTTAAAGTCCACCGCGAGAGTACCAGTCACCAGTGCCCATGGACTTACTTGCCAGCTCACTTGTTGGAGTTGTATGGGTGCGCCAGTTGGTAGACGAGTTTCAACGCTCGCCGCGCTACCACTCCATAACGAGCCCTGTAAACCATGCAGGCTCACCTGCTGGGCGGCGGGCGTTTGCGCAAGCGCCCAACCAATCAATCGCGCCGGTGCAAAGACGACCAGTGCAATCAAATAGATAGGAATGAGCCACAGTAACCAAGTCCAACGCATTAGCCACGTACCTGCAGTTTACGGACACGCACTAAGCCGGGCGCACTGCCCTCGGCGACATCTAATGCTTCAATGACCATGCCACCTTGTCCTTGTAACGCGTTAAGCATTTGCACCAAGTTGTTGAATGGTGCTTCATCAATCACTACCAACAAGCCACCTTGTCCCGGTTGCATGCGGGTAACGCTGATGTTGCTTTGATCGGCCAGACGGGTCACCCGTTGGGTCAGACTGCCACTGGCTTGATTCGTAGTCGCCGCAGTGCCGCCACTATCACGAGCAGCTTTCAACAAGCCTGCCTGCTCGCGGACTTTCGCGAGAACCTGCTGTTGCGCTTGTAACTGCAGTTCACGTTCTGCAATACCGTTAGCAACGGGCAGCCAGGCAATCGCATAGACAATGGCGACCAGTGCTAGGCCACCCAACACGCTCACCAGCGTGCGCTCGCGGGTGTTCATCTTCTGCCAATAAGGGTCGATCAGTGCTTTGGTCTGCTGGCTGAGTGAGTTAAATACTGTCATTTGTTGTTGCTCCTACCTACTACCGAACGCGCACTGTTAACGTGCCACTCACACCGCTATCGTTATTACTGATAGAGCCCTGTTCAACATCATACGTACCAGCTTGCTGTGCGGCAGTACGAAACGCTTCGAAACTATTAAAACGCTCAGCACGCGCTTGCAAACGCAGCTCACCGCGTTCAAAGCGGAGTAATTCGAGTTGCATGTCACCGGCAGCTTGAAACGCCGGCTGCAAATCAGTCAGCACTTGCATCACATTACCGCTGACTGCTGCAGTTCCTGCTACGGCCTCAAGCTGACGACGTAGTTGCACTTCCGCATTCACAATCTGGCCTTCACCTGGCACCACGTCACGATAGGTTTGCTCAATGGCGACACGCACTTGTTCTTGCTGCTGCCCGAGTTGAATGTAAGTTGCTACCTGCTGCACATAAACCAATGCAACGAGCACCGTGGCGGCTATGGCAACTGGGCGCCATGGTAAGTGAGTGCTTACCTTGCGGCGTTTGCGTGTAACCTTGTAGTCGTTCTGACGTAGATTGATGGTGTGCTTATGCGCTGCGCTATTGGCGTTGGCAACGATGCTCAGCGGAACTTCAATATCGGCCGCTTCTAATTTGTCACTAGTGACTTGTACTGGGCCAAAATGCACCATTTTGGTGCAATCCGCATCCACAAAAGTCTCGAGCCCAAGACTGTCGAGAAGGTCCGCTTCGACCGCAAAACCCGATTGCTCACCATTGCGAATAATGACGTCATTGCCAAGCTGCAACGCATGCGCTGTATTCGCTGGCGGCGCCGGCAACATATAAAAGTCAGGAAATAACTGATCGGCCTCAATATCAGCTGCTTGCAACCACTCGAGCCAGTTTTGCATAGCCGCATCGGAAACCACGGCGACTGGTAGTGGTGCTTCGGTACCGGCGACTTTAAAATTGGCAGGCCAAGCAAAATGAAGCTTGTCGATATCAGTCGCGAACTCATCTTCGAGTGTGTTCGGCACTAATTGCGCCCAGAGCCGCTGCGAACCAGCCGGTAACGGGGCATGTTTCATACTCACCGCTTGCCCTGCTACAAACACCGCCACGTCGCGACTGCGAGCGCGCTCGGTCAATTGCGCTAAGTCACTGGCTTGTGGCACTGTACCGCTCGCGATCAATTCGCTGGTGGTGCTATTCCAAATCAGCCAATGCACGGGTTGCTCAGCGCTTGCGGGCAGCCGAATGTACAGCGTTTCCATATTAATCTCCTATGCTTCGGTAAAGTACCCGTGTCTGCTCTTCACCGATGAGCAAGAACGAACGGCCACGCAAGGTTAGATCACCGAAGTTAATTTGTGCTGTGACTTCAAAATACTGACTTTTCACGGACAGATCGTCAAGCGCTCCGCCCAATTGACTGACAACCGTTGCATCAGGGCGAACATTGCCCCCAAACTCCGGTCGAATTTGGTTCGATTCAGCGCGCGACATTGCGCTGTCATTGCGCAGATTCTCGGTTGATTCGTAGCCCTCTTCGGGCCGACTATTGAGGAAGCTCTGCGCATCATCGACGGTCATAGCACCCAAGGTGGCGGCATACAATAATTCCGGCCGATTCTCAGGTACAGTGTTCGGATTCAATGTCCATTTGGCATTATTCGGCCACATACACAGGTAAGGCTTCATCACTTGATAGATTTGTGGTGTGACACCGCGAATCAACCGCAACTCTGAATACTCAGCCAAATAGGTATTGCCGGTGCGATACGGAAACTCACGTGATTCATAATCAGCATCTTCGGCACCATAACTGCTGACCAAGTTTTGATCTTCATCGAGCCAATCGACGGTACTATCGACAATAGTATCGATGGTGTATTGATCGCCATCTTCCAAAACGGCCATCAGCAGCATCCGAAATTGTGTTTTGCGACGCTCAAGCAGACCTTGTTGATCTTCAGGTAGGCGCATGCTGTTGACGTTGAAACAGCTATGTTGATCTTTGATCACGCCTTGAATGTCGCCGCCTTCAACAGGGTACCGTTGCCCGCTTGAACTTTGCAGGGCCCATTCTTGCTGTAAGTGTGCGGTAAAATCATCTTCCACTAATTCGGTTTGCAGTAAGTCACGCACTATGGTTTCTGCACTGACCCAATACCAATGGCCTTGCTCGGCTTGTTGTAAGTTGGCAGTCCGCAGCACGCTGGTTTGTAACCGTTCACTCAAACTCATGGCAACCACGGCCACGATAGCGACGACCAGCAGCACGATAATTAACGCGACGCCTCGTTGTTGTGGCTTGCTTGAGCTCATGTGCTTACGCATTAGCTTGCTCCGCCATTCGGATTATCTGGGGTGTCCGGCTGCGGGTTATTCTCGTCTGGGTTCTGTTCAATCGGCTCGGGCACTTGCTCTGTGAAATCACCGCCGTTAATGGTGAACACGCGTTGAATGTGCCCCCAACGCTCGGTGACTAACGTCAACTCGATGGCTAACGGTAGTTCATTAGTAAAGTTCCACTCTTCGAGCCATTCATTACTGCCAGCTGCGCCCGCGCCAGCATTATTGCGCGCTTCATCAGCAGGTGGGCGACGATAAAACATCAACTCCATCGACTCGACACCCTCGAAAATAATACGAGACTTGGCATCTTCACTGGCGCTCACATCCACATAATAAAAATTCTCGCGAACCAAATTACCCTCTTCCAGCAAATATGCGACTGGCTCGAGTTCACTGCGCGGTAACATGGCACCGGGGTTTAACCAGCCGTTGCGGACAAAGGCAAACCGCTCGTCATCGGCAAAAAAGAACCTGCCCGTAGCGTTCTTGCGCGGCACCATGGAGCGAATGTCTCGTTCTAAGGTCAGCATGGAATATTGCAGTTGTTGCAGGTCTTGAATCGCGCTTTCGCTTTGTTCGCTCGTGCGCATCATACTGTTGACGACACTCGACGCCGCTATACCAATAATGGCAAATATGGCCATGGTGACGAGCACTTCCACTAAGGTGAAGCCGCTTTTGCTTGAGGTGTTGCCTAACCGTTTCATTCGCGAATAGGCCCCTGATAGACGCTGATCTGATGCAACGGACGTTGCTCAGGATCATCCGCCGGTGCAACCCGCACGGTTACGTAATAAATGCCTTCGTTGGGTGTGTCACTGACTTCAACGGTCCAGTTAAACGATTGGTCGGCAATAATCTCGGTGCCATTCGAGTTGTCACGCGGCGGATACTCGAGCGACATCCGCGCCACTGCATTGCTGGCGGCATAACGCGCCAACGTCTTCTCTTGCATGTAACTTAAGTCATTGAGATGACCACTGGACGAAGAAATGCCGGCAATCGCAGCTAATGCGAAAATAGCCAACGCAGCCATAACTTCAATGAGTGTGAAACCTGATTGATGATGCGGCTTAGATGTCATTTTCAAACGCCTCCGCCAAATCATCAAGATAATCTAATCGACCGAAATCCAACTGGAAGCCATCGAGGCTGTGAATGCCTAGTTCGGGCGCTTCAGGACGCTCTAAGTCAGTAAAGGTCAGACGAAAGATGGGTAACTCACCACTGCCAAAAATAAACAATTGCGGAAATAACGGCGGGCCTTGGTCATCTGTTCCTGATGAGGAATCGGTATCATCGTCACTGTCTTCTGCACTGAATAACTCGATGACCTCTTGCTCGTCATCAATCATGCCAATGCCTTGAATATCGACCGTCAGCCGCGTATCCATGGGCAGTAGCTGTTCACGTAAACCACGCTCATCCAGCGCTTCCCAGCGCAAATTGTCTTGGTTCCAACGGACAAAACGATAGCTCTCATCATCAAAATGAAAGCCCAAAATCGCATGCCGAACCAGCGCATACTCACGCGCATATTCCATACGGTAGTAGAGTTCTTGCACAAACTCGGCATTATCGTCATCGCGGCGGTCGGGCACTACAAAGGTCACGGCGGTTGCGAGAATCGCAATAATCGCCAGTGTGACCATCACCTCTATAAGCGTAAACCCGCGCTGACGCATGGAGCTCCTTCGTTGCTCGCTACTAGCTATTAGTTACTTGCTACTCGAAAACACAGATCTAGGTAGTTCTAGTAACTAGTAGCCATTAACCAGTAACGCTTTTAGTCTTCTAAGTTCCAGTTACCGATGTCATCTTCGGTGCCGGCTTGACCATCAGGACCTGCAGAGAAGATATCGATATCACCGTATTCACCCGGGTTCAGCATTAAATACGGGTTCTGGTATGGGTCGTTTGGAAGTCGAGCAATGTAGCCACCGCGGCGATAGTTACGTGGCGGATCAATTTGTGGCTCCTCAACTAGTGCCTGCAACCCTTGCTCAGTAGTCGGATAGACGCCATTGTCGAGACGATATTGCGCCAGTGCATTCTCTAGCGAGACGATATCCGTGCGCGCCTTCTGACGGTTGGCTGAGTCACTGGCACCAATAACGTTGGGCACAATGAGTGCGGCTAACAATCCGAGAATGGCAATCACGACCATAATCTCGAGCAAACTAAATCCTTTCTGTTTCATAAATACCCCCCTAGTAAACAGTGAATGGTGAATGGTGAACGGAACAGCTTGGTTTTCCAATTCACTGTTCACTATTCACCTTTCACTTTCAATTAGAGTCCCATCGCTTGGTTTAGTGCCAGGATGGGCTGAATAATCGCTAACACGATGAATAAGACAATCCCCGCCATAGTCACAATCAAGGCTGGTTCGAATATTTTCAGAGCCACGTTCATGGTGTTTTCAAAGTCGCGATCTTGGTTGTCTGCGGCGCGGCCCAGCATTTGTTCCAGCTCACCACTTTTCTCACCGGCGGCAATCATGTGCAGCATCATAGGTGGGAAAAGTTTGGTATTGGCTAGCGCGTTACGCAATGACGAGCCCTCTCGCACACGGTCGGATGCATCTTCAATAGCTTGTTGCATGGCGCGGTTGGTTAATACGCGGCCGGTGATCCGCAGGCCATCTAAGAGTGGCACTGCCGATGCCGACAGGATACTTAAAGTCCGACTAAAACGTGCTGTGTTGACGGCTCGAATCACACGACCGAACAGTGGCGTTTTCAGCACCCAGGCATCGTATTTGTCGCGAAACGCGGGCTTTCTCAACGCTTGCGTGAACACAATGCTAGCGATGATCAGCGCCACCAAAATATAAGGCCCAAAAGTTTGTAGGAAGCTACTGATAGCGAGCATCACCGTAGTCGTGGTCGGCAAAGTCTGATCCAGCGAGATAAACTGCTCAACAATGTTCGGTACCACCGACACCAATAAGAAAATCACGATGCAAATGGCGACGAATGTCAGCACCATCGGATAAATCAACGCTTGCGTCATTTGGCTTTTCAGGCGATTACGCTGTTCGGTGTAATCAGCAAGTCGATTCAAAACTTCGTCGAGGTGCCCTGAGCGCTCGCCCGCAGCCACCATTGATGTGAAGAGCTTATCGAATACGTGGGGATATTCGCTCATAGCCTCTGCTAAGGAATAGCCCTCAACGACCTTAGAACGCACCGCCATCAGTAGGTTGGTCAACCGCGCTTTGTCGGTCTGCTCCGCTACTGCCAGCAATGCTTGTTCAATAGGGAGTGCGCCCTGCACGAGGGTTGCCAGTTGGCGAGTAATCAGTGCTAAATCGGCGGCCTTAATACGGCGAATTCGCGCTCGCGCAAACCAGCCCGCAACCCCACCTGCAGTCGACTCACTCGTGGTACGATTTTGTTGCTCAGCAACTTCAACCGATACCGGCAACAAACCTTGTTCACGCAGGAGTTGACGCACTTGGCGTTCGGTATCCCCTTCGAGAACACCATTCTTTTTGCGCCCACTGGCATCCAGCGCTTGATACGCAAATGCACCCATACGTTATTCCTCACGCGTAACGCGCAAGACTTCCTCTAATGTGGTTAAACCCAGTGCGACTTTGCTCAAACCGTCATCGCGGATACTCGGCGTATGCTTGCGCACGTACTTGTCGATGGCCTGCTCGCCATGCCCGTTATGGACGAGTTCACGAACCTTTTCGTCGACCACCAGCAATTCATGAATACCGGTCCGACCGCGATAACCAGTATGGTTACACTTGTCGCAACCTTTCGCACGATACAAGACCGCCGCTTTGCGCTCTTTCTTGCTGAAAAACTCGAGTTCATCGTCACTCGGGTCATAGGTTTCTTTACACTCTTCGCACAGCGTACGCACGAGTCGTTGTGCCAACACTGCAAGGAGTGAAGAACTCAATAGGAAAGGTTCAACGCCCATATCTTCCAGACGCGTAATCGCGCCAGCGGCGGTGTTGGTGTGTAAGGTCGACATTACTAAGTGACCGGTCAACGACGCTTGCACGGCAATTTGGGCGGTTTCGACATCACGAATCTCACCGACCATGACCACATCGGGATCTTGTCGCAAAATAGCGCGTAAGCCACGAGCAAAGGTCATTTGCACTTTGGGATTGACCTGCATCTGCCCGATACCTTCAATGGCATACTCAATCGGGTCTTCAACGGTCAAAATGTTACGGTCTTTGGAGTTGATGTCACTTAAGCCCGCATACAAAGTGGTACTTTTACCAGAACCGGTTGGGCCGGTAACCAAGATGATGCCGTGGGGCTTTTTGATAAGTTCTGCGAAAATCTTGCGGTTCGCTTCTGTCATGCCAAGCTGCGCCAAATTCAAACGCGCGTTGTTTTTATCGAGCAAACGCAGTACTACCCGCTCGCCATGATTCGATGGCATGGTGGAAACCCGAACATCGACCGCACGACCGGCAATCAGCAGGCTAATACGACCATCTTGTGGCACCCGCTTTTCAGCGATATCTAACTGCGCCATAACCTTGATCCGCGATACCAGCAGCGAACTCAGTTTACGGTTGGGGCGAATGACTTCACGCAGCACGCCGTCAATACGGAAGCGCACTAATAAGTCTTTCTCAAAGGTCTCGATGTGAATATCCGACGCACCTTCTTTAATCGCTTCCGACAACATAGCGTTGATCAATTTAATGATTGGCGCGTCATCTTCACTTTCGAGTAAGTCTTCGGTTTGCGGTAGTTCGTCGGCGAGCGAGAATAAGTTGGTTTCGTTACCAATGTCTTCCATCAACTGCTTCGCTTCCGAAGAATCACGCTGATAGGCTTGCGTCAAAATCGCTTCAAAGGTGTCGTTGTCATGCTTTTGCACGCTGAACGATTGACCGAGTACGCGGCGCACTTCAATCAAGGCATCGCGGTCAAAGTCAGCGCGGGTGTGGACAATGTAAGTCGGCTCACCGTCTGGTTCATTGCGATTTTCTTGTACCACCACACCGTGCCGCTTGGCGAATCCAAATGGCAAGCGTCGCGGCGCTATAACTGCTGCGACGTCAGCGATTTCACTCATTGCCAGACCCTTCTTTCTGATCTTTGATGGCACCCTTCTCGCGCAGATATTCTTCATACCCAGGCGGTAATGCCAGCGACGTATCAAATTCAGGTAACACTGGAGATTCTGTACGTGGCATTAACTCAATACCATCTTCGTTCGCTTTTAGCTGCTCAGCGCGAATGTAATTGTACTTGCGGCTGCTGAGGCCAGTTGCCGTGGACGAATCACGAATAATGGTCGGCTTTATAAAGACCATCAAATTACGCTTTTGCCGCGTAGTTGAAGTAGAGCTGAACAGTTTACCTAAGTATGGAATGTCACCGAGCAATGGAATTTTCGAGACGCTTTCCTGAACATCTTCATCAATCAAACCACCTAACACGATGGTTTCGCCATCTTCGGCCATGACCACGGTGTTCAGCTCACGTTTGTTGATGGTGATATCCACTGCAGTAGCACCGCTTAAGCTGGATACTTCTTGCTCGATAACCATTTGTACCGCATTACCTTCGTTGATTTGTGGCGTCACCTTCAACTTGATACCAATGTCTTCACGGTTCACGGTTTGGAATGGGTTTTGATTGTCACTGCCAATAGTCGAACCAGTAATAGTTGGCACGGACTGACCGACCAGGAATGATGCTTCTTCATTGTCCACGGTCATGATGCTTGGCGTGGCCAAAATGTTGGAATTGGTGGTGGTGCTGACCGCTTGTAAAATGGCGCCCCAGTCATTTTTGATGACCCCAATCATGGTACCGTTCACGTTGCCGAGCAACTGCGCGAGTAACTCAACGTTACCTTGCTGCGCTGGCTCTTCGGTTACCAATGGGTTCCCCGCATTGTCGACTTCACGGGTAATACGACCCGGTTGTTCCTGCGCCAAATAAGCGGCAGCAGCCAACTGACCGATCGGTACTTGGTTACCGTTGCTGTATTGCACCAAGCCACCGTCTTCTGAAATCCACTGCAGGCCAAAATCAACACCGTCGCCTTCGAAAATCTCAACAATAATGGCTTCTACGTGAACCTGCGCTCGACGGATATCGAGCTGGCGAATCACGTTCTCAAGGTTCAACAACATGTCTGGTTGCGCGGTGATAACTAGTGAGTTGCTGGCTTCGTGTGAGGTAATGCTGATGTTGTTATTGGAACGGCTGCGGCGCTGCGGTGCGCCCTGTGGTTGGCCCTGGCCGCCCTGCTGCTGTTCTGCTACTAAAGAATCTGACACGCCCTGCAACACATCCACCAACTCTTCGGCTTTGGCATACTTCAGATACACCACGCGGGTGTTGCCTTCGGTTTGCAGATCTTTATCGAGCTGCTCAATGAGTTTAACAACACGCTCGCGTGCTTGCGGCTCACCGCTCACTACCACCGAGTTGGTGCGCTCATCGGCGACAATTTTTGGGATCAATAATGCTGGCGTACCATCCGCAGTTTTCTCAAACAACGCAGAAGCGATACGGACCACTTCTGATGCCGACGCGTACTGCAACTTCACGACGCGGACGTCTTGGTTACCGGCGCGGTCGACCCGCTCAATTATTTCAACTAAACGCTGCACGGTCTCACTGCGGCCGGTCAGCATGATCACGTTTGACGGGTCATAAGAAACCACGTTACCGCCACCGCTGGCGTCATTCAGCAAACGCAGTAACGGAGCTAATTCACGCACAGAAACATTCAGAACAGGAACGACGCGAGTGACTAATGTATCGCCACCTAGCGAGTTGTCATCAACCACCGGAATGGCGCCGTTGCGCGCATCTTTGTCACGCATAACCTTGATGACGCCCGATTCCATTTGTACCGTGGCAAAACCGTAGACATCCAACACGTTCAGGAAGAACTGCCAATACTGCTCTTCTGTCATCACATCATAACTACGCACGTCAATTTTGCCGCGTACATCGGGGTCGATAATCATAGTTTTACCCAAGTTACGTCCCACTACCTGAATGAATTCAGTGATGTCTGTGTTCTTAAAGCTCGCGGCGTATTCGACCGGCTCTTCGGCTGCGCTGCGTTGTGCTTGGGCGTAGCTCACAGCTGAAGTAGCTGCGGCGGCGAGGCTCAATGCCAGCGCGATGGAGAGTGTGGAGTGACGCATGCGTGTTCCTTTCATTCTGATTCTGCTTTTATTGTTCTGTTGGCACACTGAGTTCAAGATCAATGTACTCGTTATTTCGTAATACCGTGACCGTCACTTGTTGCATGTTACCCAGCTCACTGGTCATGCGCATAGCGGTACTGGCATCGGTCAGGTTCTCACCATTAATGGCGACTGCGATGTCTCCCGCTTGGAAACCTGCCTCGTTAAAGAGTTCCGGTTGCGGCCCTGGATTGAGTCGAAAACCTGAAATACCACCGGACTCTTGCACCGGACTAAACCGAATATAATTCAAGATACCGGCACTACCCGCTTGGCGTGCCTGCTGCACTTGGTCACGGCTTAACGGCGTTGCAGCACGGCGATTAATAGGTGGACGGCCTTGCTCTGCGCTGCTTGCCGCTGCGCGCTCACGACTATTCTCCATAGTCAGCGATAGTCCTTCACTCAGCTCACCGATACCTTCGAGCTCTAAGGTTTCAAGACGCCCGTTGTTATCTAGAATAACGCGGTCGGCATAGATTTCGTGCACGGTCACTTGAGTGCCGGTGAGCTTCTCGCCCACTGCATAAACCTCTTGCGTACCGCGTTGTTCAATAATGGCTGCAGAACGCTCAGGCGCCGAAGCTGCGGATACACCCATTAAACGCACATTCAATTGGGTTTTCGGCGCGTTGGTGGAGGCCTGTTGAACCGTGGCAGTGCTACCAAATAAGTTGAGCCGATTGATGCCGGCAACGTCCACGCGAGCACGCGACTGCACTTGCGCTGGCGGTAATGGCCCTGCTTCAGGTGCAGCTGGAGGAGTCAAAAATTGCCAGGTCAGTTGGGCAACAAACAGTGCGGCGGCAATTGCGCAAATAGCGGTGAGCGTCCATAGTCCGCGAGCCCACCACACTGGGTTATCAAGTAGCTTCTGCATTTTCGTTATAATTTTGTGACGTCGCTTTAAGAAAATTCATTCTAGCGACTCAAATTGCCGCTGAACAGATAAAATTTGAAGAATTTGGTATCATAACCACCTTCTTTTACACAATCATGACTTCGAGACGTATTCCATGACCAAAGCCAGCCATTATCCAATGGATCAATTGCATCGCTACACCTTTGTCGAGCAAGACGTTCGCGGTGAACTGGTGCAATTGAGCAGCAGCTATCAACGCATGCTACAAGGCCATCAATACCCAGCGCCGGTGCAACGGTTGCTAGGCGAACTGATGGCGGCGACCGCATTGTTGTGCGCGACGCTGAAATTCGAAGGCCATATCAACTTGCAATTACAAGGCGATGGCCCAGTTAACTTTATCGCAGTTAACGGCTCACATCATCAAGATCTACGTGGCATTGCACGCCTGCGTCAGGACGTTGCTGACATCGAAGCTGGACTCACAGAGTTACTCGGCAAAGCCCTATTGGTCATCACCTTAACACCCGAGCGCGGTGAGCGCTATCAGGGGGTTGTCGATGCCAGCGGCGGTTCTATTGCTGAGGTAGTCCAAAACTATTTCCTGCAATCTGAACAGTTACAAACCCGCTTGTGGTTGCACGCCGACGGCGAGCACGCTGCCGGCATGTTACTGCAAGTGATGCCAGCCAGCGGTCAAGACCTAGCGGCCTTTGAACATCTGGAGCACTTAACTGAGACCATGACTGCCGCGGAATTGTTCACCTTACCCGGTGAAGAAGTTTTGTTACGTTTGTATCACCAAGAGCAAGTGGAACTCTACCCGGCGCAGCAAGTGCGTTTTCACTGTGGCTGCTCACGCGAGCGCACCATGAGCGCACTAACGTCTGTACAACCAGAAGAGCTACGCGACATTTTGCGAGAAGATGGTGCCGTGGTGATGACCTGCGAGTACTGCCTAACCGAGTACCGCTTTACTGAAGCTGACTTGTTGGAATCGTAATGAACACTCGTTCGGAACCGGTACGCATCGACAAATGGCTATGGGCAGCGCGTTTTTGCAAGACGCGCTCAGTGGCTCGACAGTTGGTGCAATCCGGGAAAGTACAAGTGGATGGACAACGCTGCAAACCTTCCAAAACCGTCACCGTAGGGCAGACCGTGCGCTGCCCGCGCGGACATGACATTTATGATGTGGTGATTCTTGCACTCAGCGAGCACCGCCTCAGCGCACCGTTGGCACAAGAACTTTACGAAGAAACCCCAGAATCACTGGCACGCCGCGAAAAAGAAGCCGAATTACGACGCGTCAATGCGCTCTACAACCCGCACCCCGACCACAAGCCGGACAAGAAAGAGCGCCGCCAACTGATCAAGTTTAAATCTCAGTAGCTACTATTTGCCAAACAACTACATGCATCTCGTCAGCATGTTCTTGAGGTTCTGCGGTAAGGTTAGCTTGCTATTGCTCAAGAAGGGGTTCGGCTTCTATTTGCTTGACGTCCTGTCGCTCGAGCTGCTGAAGATCAAATTCCATTTGACGCGATAGCCAGTATCTCACTGAAACACCTGTAGCCTTAGCGAGTTTGAGCGCTAAATTATTCGACACAGATGTTCGTCCATTCACAAAACGCGACAGCTGTTCTCGTTTCATGTGGAGCTTTTCAGCCGCCGCTTGAATACTAATATTGTGCCGTTCCAAAAACCGCGCCCGAAATACTTCGCCCGGATGCTTGACCGTCAGTTTAGTCATGATTTGAGTCATGGGAATACCCCTCGCAAAAGTAATCAACTTCGTAGACCTGACTTTGATAATAATTGAACAGGATAGCTCCAGTCGGCTCTGTTCGATTCACAGTGACCGTAACACTCGTGAAGTCAGAGTATTCATTGACCGTCCATAGTAGTCTTAAGTCAGCGATATCAAAATCAGGCAGATTTAAATCAATTAAGATCTCACTAACCTCAGCTAACGCAGTCGAGCAAAATGGCAAGTTTGAGGCATCTGCATGGCGAAAATAAAGTTCTAGCGCTGCACTTTTGAATGATTTTATCAAACGAACCTCCATGTATTCGCAGACTCATCCGTAACACATGATGTTACACCTTGAGCAGGTGATTTGTCCACCTCGATTTATTATCGGAATGACAGATACAAAAAAGCCACCCGAAGGTGGCTCATGGAACGTGTTATTTTTTCTTTTTGATGAACTTCATCAGGCGCTTGCGTTTGCGCTCTTGGGTGCTGGTGAGCTTGTTTTTGCGGCCAGCGTAGGGATTCACCGATTCGCGGAACTCGACCTTGATGGGCGTGCCCATAATGCCGAGGGTTTTGCGGAAATAGTTGGTCAGGTAGCGCTGATAGGAGCCGGGTAAGCGCTCCACTTGGTTGCCGTGAATGATGATACGCGGCGGATTATAACCACCGGCGTGCGCATACTTGAGTTTGACGCGGCGGCCACTCACCAAAGGTGGTTGATGTTCATCGACCGCCATTTCAAGAATGCGGGTAAGTTTAGCGGTGCTGACGCGTTGAGTTGCGCTAGCAAAAGCTTCTTGTACGGATTCAAATAAGTTGCCGACGCCGCTGCCGTGCAACGCCGAGATAAAGTGCAGTCGAGCAAAGTCGACGAAGCCTAAACGGCGGTCGAGTTCGCGCTTAATTTCTTCGCGGTGGTCATGGCTGAGGCCATCCCATTTGTTGACTGCGATGACAATCGAGCGACCGGCATTTAAAGCAAACCCGATTAAGTTCAGGTCTTGGTCGGAAACCACTTCGCGGGCGTCAATCACGGCGATGACCACGTTCGCGTCTTCAATAGCCTGCAAGGTTTTGATGACCGAGAATTTTTCGATGGTCTCGTCAATTTTGCCGCGGCGACGGACGCCAGCAGTATCGATCAAAACATATTGGCGCTCATCACGTTCCATCGGAATATAGACCGAGTCGCGGGTGGTGCCTGGCATGTCATAAACCACCACACGCTCTTCACCGAGAATGCGGTTAATCAATGTCGATTTACCTACATTTGGGCGCCCAACAATGGCGAGCTTCAACGGTAAAGTGGAATAATCAATTTCGTCGTGTGCGAGGTCTTGGCTCGGGTCAACATAGATAGTCTCGCCGGCCTCATCGACCACCACATTGCCATCTTCATCAATAAGCGGAACCGGCTCTGCAGGTTCAACGCGAATATCTGGGTAGGCTTCAAGTAACGGCGTGAAGGCTTTGTCGAGGAGCTGCTCAACGCCACGCCCATGGGCAGCAGCAATACCATAGACATCACCGAGGCCAAGCTCGAAGAAATCAGCTTGTGCGGCATTGGCATCAATGCCGTCAATTTTGTTGGCGACAACGTAGGCCTTCTTGCTGGTTTTACGTAAGTATTCAGCAATAGCACTGTCGGCTACGGTGATGCCATCGCGAGCATCAACCATGAACAGCACGACATCGGCTTCATCAATAGCGCGCAATGACTGCGATGCCATTTCTGCATCGATACCCTCTTCATCGCCATGGACACCGGCGGTGTCGATCACGATAAATTGGAAGCCGTCATAGTTCGCTTGGCCGTATTTACGGTCACGCGTGAGTCCAGGAAAGTCTGCTACCAGTGCGTCCCGAGTGCGGGTCAGCCGATTAAACAGGGTAGATTTGCCCACATTTGGGCGCCCGACCAGGGCCACAACAGGTAACATAGCTTTTAAATTCCTACCGCGAGTAAACTACCGTCGCGTAATTGAACATAGAGAGTGTCACCACTCACAACAGGCGCCACGTAGGCTTCGTCATCCATTTCTAAACGCCCAACGAGTTCACCGTTGCTGGCATTTAAGAAATGCAGATAGCCAAAGCGGTCACCCACAACAACCGTATTTTTATAGCGCACTGGTGCGGTCAACTCACGACCACTAAGGTCATTGTTGCTCCATACTTCAACGCCACCTTGCGGATCCAGTGCATAAACACTGTCGTCGACGTCCGTTAAATACAAACGGCCACCGCCTATATCGATATTCTGGAACGACGAGTATTCACGCTGCCAAATCACTCGACCTGTATTCAGCTCGACCGAAGCCACCTGGCCATTATATGCAATTGCATATACTGCCGAACCATAGACAACAGGCTTAGAGTCCACATCAATCAAGCGTTGTAATTCGGTTGCGCCTTTTGGAATCGCTAACCGTGCTTCCCACGCTTGCTGACCATTTTCGAGAACGGCAACCGATAGTTTACCGGTCGCAGTACCGAACAAGGCACCACCATTGGTAATGATAGGAGCTGAGGTGCCACGCAACGTCAGTGCTGGCACTTCAGTCCGCAAAGTCCATTGCTCTTCACCCGTACGCTCGTCAAGGCCGACAATGTTTCCAGAGCCAGTCTGTATTACGACAAAACCGTCGCCGACCGCAGGGTCTGCTAATACTTCACCTTTGACTTCGGCTTGCCACAGGAGCTCACCGTTGTCTGGGTTCAACGCAATGACTTGGCCATTCTCGGTACCGAAGAAAATGCGATTGCCACCTGAAGTTAAGCCACCACTAATGCGCAACGGCTCTTCTGGGAACAACCAGCCTTCTTCTTCACCGCCAAGTAATGTTCGCACGTCCACACGCCAAACCGGCTGACCTGAATTGCGATCAAATGCTGCCACTACGCCGCGACGGTCCGCCGCAATCACCTGCTCACGGACAACCACAGGATTTAAGCGCGAGAAAAAGTCACCGACGCCCTCACCCACTTCTTGGGTCCACTGTACTTTTGGCGTCACAGTCGCGTTGATGGGTTGTAGCTCTTTGTAGGTGATTTCGTCATCACCGAAAATAGAACAACCACTGAGCACAGTAGCGGCTACTGCCACTGCGGTTAACTTCAAAAATTTCATGATTCCGCCGGGATACTTTTCAGTTTGATTTCAGCCAATGGCGAGTTGTAGTCCACCACAGCTAGCGCGTCTTCATAGGCAGCCCGTGCTGCCGCAGAGTCACCTTTGGTGAGCAATGCATCACCACGCAACTCCGCTGCGATACCAGCAAAACCAGCAACCGACTCAATGCTTTGCAACGCAGTAATAGCCATGTCGTATTGGTCTTGTGCAATCAAGACACGTGCTTGACGTACGGTTGCTACCGCATTCATCGCGCCTTGCGTATTATCACGGACCATTTGCAGTGCGCTGACCGCTGTCGCCAAGTCACCTTTATTCACTGCCTGCTGCGCTAGCTCAAGTGCTGCGATGTTGCCATAGCTGGTACCCGCTTGCTCATTCACAAATTTCTGTGCATCAGCAATCGCAGTCTCGTCAGCACTGGCTAACCGAGCAAGCACTTCACTGTAAGCTTCTGATGCGGCTTCTTGCTTCGCAATAGTTTGCGCATCGTAGTAGCGCCAGCCGTAGAACAGGGCAAAACCGATCACCAATCCGGCGACGATTCCCTTGCCATGCTCGTTCCAAAAGTCCTTGATGCGTTCGACTTGTTGATCTTCGGTTTCCATTCGTAAATCCTCGTTCTGTAATTCTTCGTAAATAGTGAATAGTGAACGGTGAATAGTAAAGAAAAGAGGCGTGAGTCCTGACTCTTTTCCATTAACTGTTCACTATTTACCGTTACCTAATTGTTCGATAATAGCGCTGAGAGCGGACGTAGTGCTGTATTCGATTTCGCGCTCGCGTAAGTGTTTCAGCTGATAGCTTAACTCGCCATTGTCATTCATCACCACCAGTGCATAGGTGGCGTCCGATTTATCGGCTTTCGCTAATTTCTTCTTCAGTGCTTGGCTGCCGCTGTGCACTTGGATACGCAGTGTCGGCAAAGCGTCTCGAAGTTGTTCGGCAACGGTCAACACGTTTAGTTCCGCGTCATCGTTACCGGCAATTAGGTACAAGTCACTGCTCTGCGTGGCTGGAATTAAGCCTTGTGTTTCCAAGAGTAGAACCAAACGCTCAATACCCATGGCAAAACCGACTGCTGGAGTTGGCTTGCCACCCAGTTGCTCAACCAAACCGTCATAACGGCCACCAGCACAAACGGTGCCTTGTGAGCCTAGTTCGGTGGTCACCCACTCAAATACGGTACGATTGTAATAGTCGAGACCACGGACCAGCTTCTCGTTCAATACGTAGTCGATACCCGCTGCATCCAAACGCTGACACAAACCATCAAAATGCGCACGAGATTCATCATCCCAGTACTCACTCAGTTTAGGTGCATCCGCCAGAATAGCTTGGGTTTCCGGCGACTTGCTGTCTAACACGCGCAACACATTGGTATCGAGACGACGCTTCGAGTCTTCGTCGAGCTGTGCCTCGTGAGCACGCAGGAAATCACGTAACGCAACACGATAATTGGCGCGAGCTTCATTGGACGCAAGTGAGTTCAGTTGTAACTGTACTTGGTCACGAATACCAAAGGCTTGCCACAATCGTGCGGAGAGCAGAATCACCTCAGCATCAATGTCGGGGCCGTCCATACCAAAAGCTTCAATACCGAACTGATGGAACTGACGATAACGACCTTTTTGTGGACGCTCATGACGAAACATTGTGCCCATGTACCAAAGCCGTTGGGTTTGGTTATAGAGCAAACCGTGTTCGTTACCAGCACGCACGCAACTCGCTGTGCCTTCTGGGCGCAGGGTTAGGCTGTCGCCATTGCGATCGTCAAAGGTATACATCTCTTTTTCGACGATGTCAGTGACTTCACCAATGGAGCGCTTGAACAGGTCGGTACTTTCGACCACAGGCATACGAATTTCTTGATAGGAATAGGCGGCGGCGGTATTGCGAATCACGCCCTCAACGTACTGCCAGGCCGGAGTTTGGCTCGGCAGAATGTCGTTCATTCCACGAATTGCTTGAATAGTTTTTGCCACGACGTTGTTACTTTCTCGTCAGTTGTTCACAGTTGGGATCAATTTTAGGCGGGTAGTATACCGCAGGTTTAGCTTTGCTTCACAGGAATCTGCTCAGCTTCTAAGCGTTTCACCTTAGCGCGGATATGTCGTTCGAGCTGATCAACGAGGTCATTGTTGTCGAGACGCTCTTTTTGGCGCTCGCCATCAATGTAAAAGCCGCTCTTGTTCTTGGCGCCAGCCAAGCCAACTTGCGAGATGAGTGCCTCACCCGGACCGTTGACGACACAACCAATAATCGACACGTCCATGGGGATGGTCACGTCTTCGAGGCGTTGCTCTAACGCATTAACGGTGCTGATCACGTCAAATTCTTGGCGCGAACAACTGGGGCAAGCAATAAAATTGATGCCACGGCTGCGAATGCGTAATGATTTCAAAATGTCGAAACCGACTTTGACTTCCTCAACCGGGTTCGCCGCGAGTGAAATACGCAACGTGTCGCCAATGCCCTCGGCGAGCAACATGCCCAAGCCAATTGCTGACTTCACCGAACCACTACGCAAACCACCGGCTTCGGTAATACCCAAGTGGAGCGGTTGCTCAATTTGCTTCGCCAACAGTCGATAAGATTCGACTGCAAGGAAGACATCTGATGCTTTCACGCTGACTTTAAAATCTTGGAAATTGAGACGGTCTAAAATATCCACATGGCGCATGGCTGATTCGACCAATGCGGCTGGATTCGGCTCACCGTATTTTTCTTGTAGATCTTTTTCGAGTGAGCCGCCATTGACGCCAATGCGAATGGGGATGCCTTTGTCACGCGCGGCATCGACTACTGCTCTGATACGTTGTTCGTTACCGATATTACCTGGGTTGATACGCAAGCAATCAACGCCATACTCGGCGACCTTGAGTGCAATGCGGTAGTCAAAATGAATATCGGCAACGACTGGAATGGGGCTTTGTTGCTTGATGAAACGAAACGCCTCGGCGGCGTCCATGGTTGGCACCGATACGCGGACAAGGTCGGCGCCAGCATCAGCAATGGCTTGAATTTGCTTCACGGTAGCCGCTACGTCGGTCGTTTCTGTGTTCGTCATGGACTGCACAGCAATAGGTGCACCATCACCAATAGGCACATTGCCGACATAGATGCGGCGCGATTTACGACGTTGGATTGGACTTTCGTGCATCATACTCTACTACTTTTGTGAATTAGTTCAGCGTCATGGTGACCGAGCGATTGCGACGATACTCACTCAAATCAACGGAATCACCATTATACGTTAATGTCACCGCTTCTGGCTTACACAAAATGATATCAAATGGTGCGGTGCCCGTTAATGGCATCTCGTAACCCATTACTTTCTCGCCAATGGCAATGGTTTCACCAGTGGCATCAATGACGCGGATCCAGCAACGATCACTAAACACCATCGTCAGACTGTCGGTGCCTGCAGGCGATGTAGTGGCTGTGTCCGGCTCGTCTTCAGCCATTTCAGTGACCTCGACAGCAGGTGTCGCAGCGGGTGCAATAATGGCGGTATCCATTGCGGTATCCATTGCAGTATCCACAGTGGTCGGCTGCTCATCGACTTCGGTCGGAGCGCTGTCATCCGGCTCTGCTGCTGGCATGGATGTGGTAGAGAGGTCACTGACTTGCACGTCACTTTCTAGAACGGGTTCGGCCTCACCCTCAGCAATAGTGCCCTGCTCTTCATCGACGCTGGTCGCAGAGCTTGCTGAATTCGACGGACGGTTGCTCACGGCAATACGGCCATCCTCTTGCGAGGCACGAAATTCTGATGAGGTTGGCGCGTCATCGCTGCCAAAAATGGTGTCCCAGCTGAAATCACTCTGTTGTGCCCACCAAGCGACAGCTAAGCCGATAACGATGATAATCAGCGCGTAGCTGATCCACTTCAGTTGAAAGTCACTGCGCTCGCGAACTTTGCGCTTTGAAAAGCTCTGTAACTTGACGTTATTGTTGGTTGGTACGTCAAAACCCATTTTTTCAAACGCTTCAAAAATAGGCGCTGGATCGGTTTCGAGCGCTTTCGACAACGAACGCAAGTAACCGCGTACGAAGGTCGGCGATGCCAACTTATCAAACGCATCGGTTTCCATATATTGCACAATAACCAGGCGCAACCGCAGGCTATCGGCCAATTGTTGTTGGCTCAGACCACGCGCTTCACGCGCCTTCCGCAGCAGAGTACCCGGCGAGTCACCTTGGTAAGCTTGCTGTTCGACTATTGGTTCAACTGGATCGTGCTCGTTGGTCATAAAGTGGGTGCCATTAATTCGTTAACTGCCGATATTGTTCGGCCTGTTGAGACTGCGGAAACCGCTCTAGCAATAACTCGCCGAATTGGCGTTGCTTCGCAGTATTCTGTGTGTATTGTGCAAGTTGAACTTCCAGCCACAGATATTGGGCGGAAAGTTGCGGTTGCTGAGCGCGCCGCTCGATCATTCGTAAGGCATCGGCATTGCGGCCTTGTTCCAATAACCAAGTCGCGTAGCGCTCTAAAATCTGATTATTCCGTGAGCTGTGGTTTACAGCCAATTGATAATAGCGGTCTGCATCCGCAAGTCGCCCTGCTTCTGCAGCGCAACGTGCCGCATTTTCATAGGTGCTCGCAACCCGCACGTAACGCGGCTGTTCAACCGCCTCACGAAAATATTTATCCGCCTCGGCATAGCGACCTTGCGTACAGAGCAATGCGCCGAGATTGTTCATCGTATCACCATTATCAGGATCAAGCCGCATAGCTTGCTCATAATATTGCTCAGCCTGCGCAAACTCTTGTACTTGTTGATGGTAATAGGCAAGCCCAGTAAACACTTCGGGGTCATTCGGCTGGTATTCGCGCGCGCGCTCGAGGTTGGCTTTTGCCTGCTGGAAGTTGCCCGAGCGCAAATACTGCAAACCTAATGCGAGCCGGGTGCTAGCTGCTTCTTCGGCGTTGAAGGTTTGGGCAGGTTGGTCTTTGCCGTCAACGGTACGCTTACTCACACAACCAGTGAGCGTAACCAGTGTAACGAGACTGATGATTATGACTGCACGCATGCCAAGCCCTCGGTAAAAAAACTATGTTAACCCAAGCGCCGCACAGGCGAAAGGGTACAACAACGCTTTACACGGCTTTGACAGAAATTTCGTTGCCGCCGCGCTGCGCTTGCTGCTTTTTCAGGATCCGCTTGGTCCGGTCAATGACATCACCGACTAACTGCCCACAGGCCGCGTCAATGTCATCACCACGAGTTTTCCGAACCATGACGGTATACCCGTGTTCTAGCAGAACTTTGGCAAATCGGTCAATGCGTGAATTACTGGACCGACCGTAATCGGAACCGGGAAATGGATTAAAAGGAATGAGGTTAATCTTCGCTGGCGTACCTTTCAGCACTTCCGCGAGTTCGTGAGCCAGTTCGGTTGAATCGTTTACATGATCCAACATGACATACTCAACCGTCACCGCTTTGTTGGCTTTGGAACCGTCAATATAACGGCGGCTGGCCGCCAAGAATTCGGCAATCGGATACTTCTTGTTGATCGGCACAATTTCATCACGCAGCGTGTTGTTCGGCGCATGCAATGAAATAGCCAATGCCACATCAATTTGTTCTTTGAGTTTATCGAGCGCCGGCACAACGCCTGAGGTACTCAAGGTCACGCGACGCTTCGATAGACCAAACCCCCAATCATCCAACATCAGTTCCATAGCGGGCACAACGTTGTTTAGATTGAGGAGCGGCTCACCCATGCCCATCATGACCACATTGGTCACGGCTTTGACATTGGTCTCGCCAAATGCACCGAGCAACTTGCTTACCCGCCACACCTGACCGATAATTTCGGCGGTCCGGAGGTTACGGTTAAAGCCTTGCTGTCCGGTGGAACAGAACGTGCACTCCAGTGCGCAACCTACCTGCGAACTCACACACAACGTGGCTCGGTCGGTTTCTGGAATCCAGACGGTCTCGACGTCCTGGCCATCAAACAAGGTCATGACGAACTTGATGGTGCCATCTGTCGATTGCTGTTGCGTCCGAACTTCAGGTGCACGAATTTCTGCAATCTGCTTCAGTTTTTCACGCAGCGCTTTGTTCAGATTGGTCATCTGATCAAAGTCATCGACACAAAAGTGATAAATCCACTTCATAACCTGATCGGCACGGAAAGGCTTCTCACCGAGTTCATGGAAGAACTCACGTAAGCCGGCACGATTCAAATCGAGCAAATTCACTTTCTTATCAACAGCGTTCATAAAAACCTAACTACAGTAAAACGTGAATAGTGAATGGTGAACTGACACAGCAGACCGAGCTCATTGGCTTGTTCTGTTACCTGTTAACAGTTCACAATTCCCTGTGGTTTAGCGGGTGCGCGAGCAGAGTTCTTCTTCAGTGAAGAAGTAAGCAATTTCGCGAGCTGCAGATTCAACTGCGTCTGAGCCGTGTACCGCGTTTTCATCGATAGATACAGCATAGTCTGCGCGCAGAGTTCCTGCCAACGCGTCAGCTGGGTTGGTTGCGCCCATGATGTCACGATGACGACGGACAGCGTTGTCTGCTTCTAATACTTGAACCATTACTGGACCAGAAGTCATGAAGTCAACCAATGAACGGAAGAAAGGACGCTCTTTGTGTTCAGCGTAGAAGCCTTCTGCTTGCTCAGTGCTCAGGTGCAACATTTTGGCTGCAACAATGCGGAATCCAGCCGTTTCAAAACGGTTGTAGATAGCGCCGATCACATTTTTGGCAACAGCATCAGGTTTGATAATTGAAAAAGTACGTTCTAAAGCCATGAGATTCTCCGATAAGGATGTCAAATTTTTCAAATAGAAAATTGAGGTTAAAAACAGTCGCGCGGATTATACGTGAGTGCGGCTCGAGTTGAAAGGCTAACCACAAGTACTAGTGAATAGTGAACAGTGAATGGTGAATAGTGAACAGTGAATGGTGAATAGGTAACAGTGAATGGTGAATAGATAACAGTTGATGCCTGCGAGCGAGTGGTTGCGATTCACTATTCACTGTTCACTATTTACTTGGATAGCTATTGGCGCAGTGAGGGATTTGCGTTAGACTCGATAGCAATCTAGACGTCTATATATGAGGTGGTTATGACGCAGCAAATTACATTAGGTGGTGGTTGTTTTTGGTGTATCGAAGGCGCTTTTAAGCAGGTGCGTGGGGTGTTGAAAGCACAATCTGGTTATGCGGGTGGTTCGCAAGCGGAGCCAACTTATGAGCAAGTTTGTACGGGGCAAACGGGGCATGCAGAAGTGGTGCAAATTACGTTTGATCCACAAGCGTTAACGGTGCGTGAGATTCTTGAGATTTTCTTTGCGCTGCATGATCCGACGCAGGTAAATCGGCAAGGCAATGATGTCGGTACGCAGTATCGGACATCGATTTTTTATCAGACGGATGAGCAAAAGCAGTTGGCTGAGGAAATTATTGCTGAAATGGAGCGAGACCAGACTTGGGATGCGCCTGTAGTGACGACGGTTGAGCCTTTAGAGAAGTTTTGGCCGGCTGAGGACTACCACGACAACTATGTCGAGCGTAATCCTCAGAACGCCTATTGCCAAGCGGTGGTGCATCCGAAACTGGCGAAGTTCAAGCGCACATTCGTTGACAAACTGGACGGCTAACGCAGCCGTCCTAATTTGATTAGAATGTAATTAGTGGTTTTCTTTGACCATATTGACGGTGTATTTGGGGATCTCGATAACGAGGTCCTCACCGCTCACTTTGGCTTGGCAACTCAGCCGCGAATCAGGATCTAAACCCCAAGCTTTATCCAACATGTCATCTTCGTTGTCATTAATTTCGGGTAATGAATCCATGCCTTCTCTGACATACACGTGGCAGGTGGTACACGCACACACTTTCTCACACGCATGTTCAATGCCAATGCCGTTTCGCAAAGCTACATCTAAAACAGTCTCGCCGTCTGCGGCATCGATTGCTGCACCCTCGGGGCAAAGCTCGTCATGGGGCAGAAACACTATCTTGGGCATAAGTACCTCACTTCTTGGGGAATAGTGAACAGTAAACGGTGAACAGAAAACATTAAAACAGACGACTATTTAGGGTTTTCCGTTCACCGTTTACTATTCACTGTTCACTGTGTTTTAACTACATTTCGTCGACTCGGGTGCCGGTGAGGGCCTTCCGGATCGATGCGTCCATTCGTCTTGCGGCAAAGGCATCACTGGCGCGATCGACGGCATCAATAGCCTTTTCAATCGCTTTCACGTCGGTGCCTTTGCGGGCTTCATCTAAGTCTTGCATGCGCGCGTCTAACTGCTCGCGCTCATCTGCTTCCAACAAGTCGCCATCTGCTGCTAATGCGCTACTCAATGCTTCGAGGACGCGGTCAGCTTCCACTTGTTGCTCACGCAGCATACGCGCTTGCATATCTTGTTTGGCATTGGTCATCGATGCTTTGATCATCTCGCCAATATCGTCATCCGCCAGACCATACGATGGCTTCACTTGTATGGATGCGCTAACACCACTGGATTTCTCCATAGCGGTAACACTTAACAACCCATCCGCATCCACTTGGAACGTGACACGAATGTGCGCAGCACCAGCGGCCATCGGTGGGATATCAGTTAGAACAAATCGTGCCAATGAACGACAATCGTCGACCAACTCACGCTCGCCTTGGACCACGTGAATCATCATCGCCGTTTGGCCATCTTTGAACGTGGTAAATTCTTGCGCTTTGGCAACCGGAATTGTGGTGTTCCGATCGATGACTTTTTCGACCAAACCACCCATGGTTTCCAGTCCCAGCGACAATGGAATGACGTCGAGCAGCAACATATCAGAATCGGGCTTGTTGCCAGCTAAGATGTCAGCTTGAATGGCGGCGCCAATGGCTACCACTTCATCTGGGTCAATCGACGTGAGTGGCTCTCGACCAAAATAAGCGCCGACATCGGTACGCACTTTCGGGACGCGTGTCGAGCCCCCAACCATAACTACTTCTAAAATCTCATCGGCACTGACTTCAGCGTCTTTCAACGCGCGACGACAGTTTTGTAGCGTTTTCTGAACCAGCGGTTCAATCCAACCGTCAAATTGCTCACGAGTGATGGTTAATTCGTAATGTTGTTCAGCAATGTCGACCTGCAACGTGGTCTCATCGGCATCGGTGAGAGCTTCCTTGGCTGCTTTCGCCGCATTGATGAGCGTGCGCTCAGTCCGCGCATCCACGTTAGCATCAAGTTGCCATTCACTTTTCAATTGCTGCACGATGAGTTGGTCAAAGTCGTCACCACCGAGTGCGCTATCGCCACCGGTTGCCAGCACTTCGAACACGCCGCCAGTTAAACGTAGAATCGAAATATCGAAAGTACCGCCACCTAAATCATAGACAGCAATGAGGCCTTCTTGCCCAGTATCGAGACCATACGCCACGGCAGCTGCGGTCGGTTCGTTCAATAACCGCAGCACATTCACACCCGCCAATTGCGCGGCGTCTTTCGTGCTTTGACGCTGTGCATCATCAAAGTAAGCCGGCACGGTTATCACCACACCAGTGAGTTCGCCACCGAGCGCTGCTTGAGCACGCGCACTCAAGGTCCGCAGAATGTCTGCCGACACTTCGACAGCAGTTTTAGCACCGGCTGAGGTATGGAATACCGGCACACCATTCTCCGTTTCACTGAGGTGATACGGGAGGTTTTGAAAGTTCTTTTGCACATCAGCCACGGTTCGGCCGATGAAACGTTTGACGGAAACAATGGTGTCTTCACTGGCAATTGAAGCATCCGCATGCAATGCCAATGCGTCATAACCAGTGAGTATGCGCTCACTACCGTAATGCACAACTGATGGCAGGATACCCCGCTCCTGGTCGTCACGCAGTACGGTTGCTTTACCACTACGCACCGTCGCAACCAATGAATTGGTGGTACCGAGATCAATACCCACGGCAAGGCGGTGTTGATGGGGGGCGGTGCTCTGTCCGGGTTCAGCTATCTGGAGTAAGGCCATACTACCTCTACATAATAAAATGCGTTGCTCGTTGTTCGTCCGTTCGCTTCACTCACTGCTCGTCCGCGCTACGCGCTATTCGCGAAGAGCGCAGCGTTCGAAGAGCGCAGCGTACGACAAGCGTAGCGCTCGAACAACGATCTTAAAATTCTTTGGCGTCGAGTTCGTAGTCGAGTTTATGCATAAACTTCAGCTTTCGTACTACGTTCGCTGCCGCGTCATTATCTTCGCTTTCGATTAAGGATTCGAGTTCGGTCTGCAGTTGCTTGATTTCGCCATCGAGCTCGGTTTGAGCGCTGAGCACATCTGCTGCTGAATTCAAGTCTTCGAGTCGCTCACGCCATTCCATCTGCGCCATCAAAAACTCAGGATCTTGCAGCGTCTGTTGCTCGTGCTGCAAGTCAATACCGCGTAGCTCAAGCATGTATTCAGCTCGAGACAGTGGGCGGCGGAGGGTTTGATAGGCATCGTTGAGCTGCGAAGTGCGTTGTACCGCGAGTAATTTATCGCGTTGACTCGCATTGGCAAACCGATCAGGATGCAGCGTTTGCTGCAACTTTCGGTAGCGCTGTTGTAACTCCGCCGCATCGATAGCGAATGCGGCGGGTAGACCGAACAATTCAAAATGATTCATACGCTTAAACAATCACCGTCTTAGACGTTAAAGCTCTCACCACAACCACACTCGCCTTTGGCGTTTGGATTGTTAAATTCGAACCCTTCGTTCAAGCCTTCTTTCACGAAATCCAACTCGGTTCCGTCAAGGTAGACTAGGCTTTTGCCGTCAATAATGATTTTCACACCTTTGTCCTCGAAAACCGAGTCGGTGTCATCTACTGAATCGACAAATTCCATGACATAGGCTAAGCCGGAGCAGCCTGTCGTTTTCACGCCAAGACGAATTCCAACGCCTTTGCCGCGAGATTCTAGGAACGCCCGCGCTCGTTGCGCGGCCGCTTCAGTCATCGTGATGCCCATCGCTTACCCTGCGTGTTTTTTCTTGTAATCCTCAATAGCCGCTTTAATTGCATCTTCGGCTAGAATCGAGCAGTGGATCTTCACTGGTGGCAATGCCAACTCTTCCGCAATTTGCGTATTTTTGAGCTGAGCTGCTTCTTCCAGTGATTTGCCTTTTACCCACTCAGTTACCAGTGAGCTAGAGGCAATAGCTGAACCACACCCATAGGTCTTGAACTTGGCATCTTCAATAATGCCTTGGTCATTGACCTTGATTTGCAACTTCATGACGTCACCACAAGCTGGTGCGCCAACCATACCGGTTGCGATGCTTGGATCATTTTTGTCGAAACCGCCAACATTGCGCGGATTTTCATAATGGTCGATAACTTTTTGACTGTAAGCCATAATTTCTACCTCTCTTGGTGGCTACTCTTAGTGAGCAACCCATTCGACGCTGTTCAAGTCCACACCATCTTTGTACATTTCCCAAAGTGGTGACATGTCGCGTAGGCGACCAATTGATTTCTGAATTTGCTCAATAGCGTGGTCTACTTCTTCCTCAGTGGTAAAACGACCGAAGCTGAAGCGAATGGAGCTATGTGCTAATTCGTCGTTACGCCCTAACGCGCGGAGTACGTAAGATGGCTCCAAGCTTGCGGAAGTACAGGCTGAACCTGATGATACCGCTAAGTCTTTTAATGCCATGATGAGTGACTCACCTTCGACGAAGTTAAAGCTGATGTTGAAGATGTGCGGTACGCCATGCTCTTGGTTACCGTTGATATACACTTCTTCGATGTCCTTTACGCCGTTCCACAGACGCTCGCCTAAAGCACGGAAACGCTCGCTTTCAGCAGCCATTTCTTCTTTGGCAATACGTGCTGCTTCACCGAAACCGACGATTTGGTGCGTCGGCAAAGTACCTGAACGCATACCGCGCTCATGTCCACCACCATGCATTTGCGCATTCAAACGTACCCGTGGCTTACGTCGCACGTACAATGCACCGATACCTTTCGGACCATACATTTTGTGCGCTGAGAAACTCATCAAGTCAACGGGCAGTTGCTCTAAATCAATGGCGACTTTACCAGCGCTTTGCGCTGCGTCGACATGGAAAATAGTTTTGTTGGCACGACACAGGTTACCGATAGTCTCGATATCTTGAATCACGCCAATTTCGTTGTTCACGTGCATCACGCTGACCACCACAGTGTCTTCACGCAGTGCTGCTTTGAAAGCATCTAGGTCGATCAGACCGTCTTCTTGCACTTCTAAATACGTAACTTCAAAGCCTTCACGCTCCAACTGACGGCACGTATCCAATACGGCTTTGTGCTCAGTTTTCACGGTGATGATGTGCTTGCCTTTTTTCTGATAGAACTCAGCCGCACCTTTGATGGCAAGGTTGTCTGACTCGGTTGCACCTGACGTGAAAACGATTTCACGTGGGTCTGCATTAATGAGTTCAGCAATTTGGCTACGTGCAATATCAATAGCTTCTTCAGCTTGCCAGCCAAAGCGGTGTGAGCGCGACGCTGGATTACCAAACTGACCATCTGGCGTTAAGAACTGCATCATCTTTTCGGCAACACGCGGATCAACCGGCGTGGTTGCTGCGTAGTCAAAATAAATTGGTAATTTCATTGGTACTACCCCATCTGGCAATTGAGAGCGATTTGCTGCTCGCGTTTCTTTTGCTCGGCTGCCTGCAGGTTTTGACGCTGGGCAACTTGTGCGATGTCTTGCTTGGTGACAAGCTCTGCCAGCGTAATGCCGGCTAGGAAATCTTCGATTCGGTCACTCAGACCTTCCCACAATGAGTGGGTCAAACAACGGCTGCCGCCCTGGCACCCGCCTTTACCTTGGCAGCGAGTGGCGTCGATAGATTCATCGACGGCCTGAATCACTGCACTGATTGAGATGGCATGCGCCTCTAACCCAAGGCGATAACCACCGCCTGGACCGCGCACACTACTCACCAGCCCTTGCTTACGCAAGCGAGCGAATAATTGTTCAAGATAACTCAGCGAAATACCCTGCCGTTCTGAGATGTCGGCGAGCGGAACTGGGCCATCTTGGGTATGGAGCGCAACGTCGAGCATTGCAGTCACGGCGTAGCGTCCTTTCGAGGTTAATCGCATAGTGCGTTCTCCTAAAAATCTACGCAAATTGTGACATTCCCGACTGTTTTAGTCAAGTATTATGAAGTTACAGTGAAGAGTGAATAGGGAACAGTGAACGGAACAATAAAAATACAAAAGAGAGCCTTTTGTGTTTTCGGTTCACTGTTACCTGTTTACTGTTTACCGTATTTGTCGACTGAAGTCAGGATTCCGCGGAGGATGTTGAGTTCTGCGACTTCGGGGCGGGCGCGGGCGAACATACGACGCAGTTTCGCCATGACTTGGCCTGGGTGTTGTTTGATGATGAAGCCGGTGTCGAGTAGTGTGCTCTCGAGATGCGCATAGAAGCGCTCGAGATCTTCAGCGAGCGGGTACTCGGTGGTTTCTGGTTTGGGTTGCTGGTCGGCTTCGAGGTATTGCATGCGAATTTCGTAAGCCAAGGTTTGCACGGCCATTGCCAAATTCAGTGAACTGTATTCCGGGTTCGATGGAATATGCACATGATGGCTGCATTGCTGGAGTTCTTCGTTGGTCAGGCCACTGCTTTCTCGACCAAACACCAGCGCAACTGGGTATTGCGATACTTCTTTGAGGGTTTGCGCGGCGGCTTCACGTGGCCCAATCAACGGCCAATCCAGCGTGCGATTGCGCGCGCTCGTGCCAATGACCAAACCACAGTCGGCAATAGCTTCAGCCAACGTACCAACAATTTTGGCGCGGTGTAAAACGTCGGTAGCACCGGCAGCCAATGCCGATGCATGACTGTCCGGGGCCTGTACCGGGTCTACCAGAGTCAGTTGTGACAAACCCATGGTTTTCATGGCACGGGCAACCGAACCTATGTTGCCGGTATGCGACGTGTTTACTAATACAATACGAATGGAATCGAGCATGTCCGCGCCTCTCCTCTTATCGCCTTACTTCATGGCTTTCGGTAAATGTGGACGCGCCTTACCGAGAATACCTTGCACAACCTTCGGGTTACCAGCAACGACGTTACCGCTCGTCATATAGCCATGGCCACCACCAAAATCGGTGATCAAGCCACCCGCTTCACGCACCATAAGGGCGCCAGCAGCAATATCCCAACGTTCGAGTGAGAATTCCCAGAAGCCATCCATACGGCCTGCTGCAACATAAGCTAAATCTAGCGCAGCGGAGCCATTGCGACGCATATCGGCGGCATCTTCAAACAATGCAGCGAACACGTTTTGATAAGTTTCGAGTAAATCTTTGCGCTTAAATGGGAAGCCGGTGGCTAACAGTGCGCCTTGTAGATCGCGACGTGCTTTGACGCGCAAACGCTTACCATTGAGTTGAACACCAGCACCTTTGGTTGCCGTGAACAGCTCTTCACGTAACGGGTCATAAATCACCGCTACTTGGGTTACACCTTTAAATTGATAGGCAATAGAAATGGCGAAATGCGGGATACCGCGCAGGTAATTGGTGGTGCCATCGAGTGGGTCAATAATCCACTGATGATCCGCATCTTTGCCACCCGTCTCACCGCTTTCTTCCGCAAGAAACGTGTGGTCAGGAAACACTTTTTGAATGGAGCGAATGATCGCACTCTCGGCCGCCTGGTCGATCTCAGACACAAAATCATTCTGTGATTTTGCCTGAACATTAATGTCGGCTTCGACACCAAAATTCTTAACTAAGATTTTTCCGGCCGCACGCGCAGCGCGCACCGCTATGTTTAACATCGGATGCATACCAAAGTACCTGTGCTGTAAAAGAACAAATTCGGGCGCAAATGATACTGCAAAACATTATAAAAGCCAAGAGCGTTACTCGTACGCTTCGCTCTTCGTCCGTTCGTTGTACTCACTGCTCGAACGCTACGCTCTTCGAATAGTGCGCAGCACGGACGAACAGCGCAGCGGACCAACAGCGAAGCGTACGAGCAACGATTTTTTGGGATTTCATCGTTTTGTCACTTGTCAGGTGTAGCATTCCGTGTTATCTAATTGTTGCGCTAAAAACAACGATAACAGCCAAGGAGGATCCCATGGATCATTCAGAAGAGCTCGATAATGTTGAAAGTGGTAAATCAGGGAAAAGCGCAGGTAAGCGCTGCTGGCGTGAAATTGAAGCGCTCAAAGAGAAGCGTCGTTTGCAGGCCGAACTCGAAGAGTACGGTTATGCGGAAGAACTCGACGACTTTTAGACGCTAAAAGCCGCTAACGAATTCAAGTAGCACGTGGCAGGTGCCAATCAATTGCATTGGCGCCTAGCAGTCGATTCGTCTCTGCGAAATGACCGCAGATCAAAAAGCCGCGATGAGCTGAAAGTGGGGATGGGTGTACACTCGTCAACACATGGTGACGTTGGCGGTCGATTATTTTCCCCTTCTTTTGCGCATGACTGCCCCACAGCAAGAACACGATCCCCTCACAGTGCTGATTAATTTGTTGTATCACCGTATCCGTAAACCGTTCCCAGCCCCAGTTGGCATGTGAGTTTGGCTGTCCTTGCTCAACCGTGAGTACGGTATTGAGTAGTAGCACGCCCTGCTCGGCCCAATGAGTCAAATTGCCATGCTGTGGTGCGGTAAAATCAGCGAAATCATGACTTAAAGCTTTGTAGATATTCTTCAATGAAGGCGGCGCTGGAATACCAACTGGAACCGAGAAACACAGGCCATGCGCTTGACCGGGACCGTGATACGGATCTTGTCCGATAATGACCACCTTTAAATTCTCGACCGTGGTGAGCTTGAACGCCTGAAACACTTCATGTGCTGGCGGATAGACAGTCACGCCCTGCTCTCGCCGCGCCTGGACGCGCGCAATGAGTTCCTGAAAATAGGGCTGCTGCTTTTCCTCGCCAAGTAAATCCGTCCAAGTACTCATAGTTGCATTGGCCTTTGTATTGATTTGGTAAATGTCATAAATCTTCGATAAAATTCTGGTTAAATAATTGATTACCAGTTGGAACGGCTATCCATATTCACTATGTCAGCAGCACCAAAAATCAGTGTTTATCTTATCACGCTTAATGAAGGACGCTATTTAGAAGAGGTTCTCAGTAGTGTTCGCGGTGCGGACGAAATCGTCATCGTTGATTCCGGTTCGCACGATGATTCTCTGACGATTGCAGAACGCCATGGCGCACGCGTCATTCATCAGGAATGGCTTGGCTATGCAGCACAGAAGTCTTTTGCGCTAGAGCAATGCACTCACGATTGGGTGCTTAATTTAGATGGTGATGAAGTGCTACCTGCTGGTGCCATCGAACAATTGCGTGAACTCGCTGCATCAAATCAAGCTGATGGGTATTGGCTTAAACGCGACGATTGGTGGTTCGGCGGCAAATTACCCGGCGCTAAACGCTATAAATTTTGTCGTTTCTATCGCAAAAACAAAGCCTATTGGGATGTTACTCAGCATGTTCATGAGCACATTCGCATTGACGGTACCACTCAAAAAACCAACATCACCATGAAGCACTACGGATACGATACTGTGCACGGCTACATGGCAAAATTAAATAGCTACTCAGACCTCAAAGCGCGGGTGCGTACCGAGCGCAACCGGCCGGTATCGATGCTACGATTGCTACTGATTTATCCGCTGATGTTTCTGAAGTTCTATCTACTTCGAGGAATGGTATTCTCGGGTTGGCGAGGCTTCGTGAAGGCGCACATTGACGCATTCCACTTCTTCCTAACCGAAGCCAAGCTCTACGAGCAGCGCTATCGTTGTAAACACGGTGAAAAGTGAACTGTAAACAGTGAACAGACAGAGCCAAGACTAAAGCCTGCCCTCTTATCTGTTCACTGTTTTCTTTCAGTTCACTGTTCACTATTCACTTTCAGTTCACTATTCACTATTTACTATTCACTAGTTCTTGCGGGGTGCTTTTCGAACCAGTGCAGGATGTAGGCTACTTTCGCCATTAGATTACTCGGGCGTGCATAGATGCCATGCGGTGCGTCCGGAACTCGTACCATTGCTGTTTCTACTTCGTTCAGTTTCAGTGCTTGGTAATATTGCTCTGACTCTGAGATTGGCGTGCGATAGTCCGCCTCACCAGTAAGCAGCATAGTTGGCGTCGTGACATTGCCGACATAGCTGATCGGTGAAAACTTCATGTAGTGCTCGAGATTGTCCCACGGCATGCCCGGGAACCAATACTTCGTGAAGTAGTTGTACATATCCGCCGTCAACACAAAGCTGTACCAGTTGATCACGGGCTTGGCGACGACAGCAGAGGCGAAGCGATCGGTATGTCCGACAATCCACGCGGTCAACACTCCGCCACCGCTACCACCGGTCACGTGTAAACGATTTTCATCAATAAAACCTTTCGCAATCACCGCATCCACGCCATCCATTAAGTCGGTGTAATCATGACTCGGATAGTTATGGTGAATTTCTTGTGCAAAGGCTTCACCGTAACTGGTGCTGCCACGTGGGTTGGTGTATAGCACCACGTAACCTTTGGCAGCCATCAGCTGAATTTCGGCAGCGAACGAACCGGCGTAGGCGGTATGCGGTCCACCGTGGATCTCTAAAATCAGTGGATACTTCTTGGTTTCATCAAAGCCCGGAGGATACGCGATCCAGCCTTGAATTTGTTTGCCATCATGGCTCGACTCGTACCAAATCTCTTCAATGCGAGCGAGTTCTTTGTGCGCCAGTGCATCGTCATTGAGTGACGTCAGTTTGCGCTCTCGGTTGCCCGCTTTCAGCATCAAATCAGCAGGGCGTTGTGACTGCGCTAAGGTATAAATCAGCGTACCGTCATCAGCTACGGAGAAGGCACCGCCGCTATATGGACGCGAGTAACTTAGGCCACCCATATTGGCGACCAATTCGGTACGGCGACCACTAAGGTTCATGCTCACAACATGTCCATTGCCATGCTTTTCATATGATGCGTAGATAGTGCGACTGTTGGCGCCCCACTGAATGCTATCAATAGCGTAATCCAAGTCTTCGGTCAGTAATTGTGGTTTCCCACCATCCAATTCCATTACGTACAACTGGTTTAATTGATAGCTCAATTCCTTGTCGTCATAGCCTAACCAAGCCACAAAGCGACCATCGGGGCTGACTGCTGGTGAGCTATCAGGACCAACGCGATCGGTTAGCGTTTTGATATCGCCTGATTCCACGTTCAAGCTATAAAGCTCGCTGTTGACTGGTTGCTGCCAAGCATCGTCGCGACGGTTTGCACTGAAGATAATCTGCTTCGAGTCACCGCTCCAAGCCAAGGTGCCACCATGGTTGTAGTCATCAAAGGTCAACTGGCGAGGCGTACCACCACTTGCTGGAATCAGGTAAATTTGACGATAGCCTTCAGGCGCATAACCACCGCCGTCAACGCGGTAGGTATCTTTATCAATATACTTGGCTGGCTCAGCCCAATTTGCGCCTTTCGGCTGGCCGGGTAATGAAACTGGCGGTTTGCTCGGCTTCGGCGTAAACATGCTGAATGCAATCCAACGACCATTTGGCGACCAGCTAAGTCCCGAAGGCGAGCCAGTCAATCGAGTAATAGGTGCTTGCTCACGGGTATCATTCCAGTACAAATGAATCTGTTGACTACCACTACGATTAGAAACAAAAGCGAGTGTTTTGCCATCGGGCGACCAAACTGGGGAATGATCTTGATGCATACCACCAGTTAACGGGCGCAAAGTGCCATTGTGTTCGACTTTCCAGAGATTGCCGTAACGACGGTCTTCCATAATGTCCATGTAATTACGGACAAACACGGTGTACTCACCGGTGGGGTGTACTTGCGGGTCACTGGCATATTCCAGTTGGAAAACATCTTCCAATTGCAGAGTCTTACTGGCTTGTTTTGATTCACTCTCGTCCGCAAAAACCGTCGGAACGGTCAGAGCTAAGCCCAAAAGTATGTAGGAAAGTTGTTTCATGCGCCTAACCTCAATGATGAGAAAACGGTGTGTACATACCATAGTCGCTCGATGGTCGTTTTCCTAGTCGATACTCGGCTAATGACCATGCAATTGCGACCAACAAAAAACCCGCCGAAGCGGGTTTTTGATTTCTATTCAAACTAAGCAGCTATTAGAACGAGTAGCTAAAGCTCACTGACGCGAAGTCACGGTCGCTTGCAGCTTCGTATTCACCGCCAGTGTTGATGTTGTAACCTACGCTCACTTTGTAGTTGCTGAGGTAATCCGCATCAACACTTAGACCGACAGTTTTACGGCCTTCTAAGAAGTTGCTGTTTGGTGAAGTACCTTTCACATCATGACCAAGCGCTAACGTTGGCGTTAAGTTCCAACCGTTCCAAACGTTGTTGTAGTTCGCAACGAAACGAGCGCGATAGCCCCACGAGCTGGCAGTGACAAAACCATCACAGTTAATGTCAGCAGCTGGTGCTGGGTTACCCAACATCATTTGGTCTGCGCGAGTTAAACATTTACCGTACACTGGGTTACGACCGTAACGCTGGGTGTCTAAACCAGGTAACGAATGAACTTTGTTCATCGCTACTTCACCGATAAAGGTCAAACGGCTCGCACCCATCACGTTATCGATAAAGCGAATACCCGTTAACTGCCACTGACTGACGTCTAACTCATCATAACCAGATAACAATTCACCCAAATTAGTGAAGTTGCCATCAGCATCGGCTTCAAGACGGTTCAGGAAGGTGCTTGGCACGCCAGCACGTAAACCTGCAGTCAAAATTTCAGTGGTGTTGATCTGAACGGCTTGATCAGGACGGAAGCTATACTCACCACCCACTGACCAGAGGCCAAAGTTGGTTGAGAAGCTCGCACCCATAATTTCTTGGTCTTCTGGATACTCAAGCGCATAGTTTGGACCGGCAATTGGAATACCATCTGGGTGCGAACGCGACGGAGATGGCTGTAACTGCCAGTTGTATGCAGAAATAATTGGGGTTTGGTTGTGGATGTTCATGTAATACACACCAAACTCAACGTCTAAATCAACTGCATAGTGACGTAATGCAAAACCATACTGGCCATCGTCATCTGGCTCGATATTCGGCTGACGGTCAAGGTAAGTACCAAACATTACCGATTCACGGTCACTCAATGACGATGAAGGGACGCCTGCTACTAGTGTTGGGTTCAAGGTAACCTTGTCACAACCTGGACCACCTAAGATATCTACGGTAGAGAAGAAGGTACCGCAACCATCAAGTTTGGTATTGTCCCACTCATACTGGTAGAACAAATCTAAACTGGTTGAGTCGGTTAAACCTAAGTTCAAGTTCACCATGCCAACGGGTAGCAAAGCTTCTTTGATTTCAACACCCGGGCGACGTACTGCGTTCACGTCAATCGGGTTAATCGCATTCACACCGTTGAAGATGAAAGTACTCTCACCCCAACTCAGTACCTGGCGACCGACCCGCAAGTTGACCGGCATATCGCCGAGGTCAAAGTAGGCATAAACGAAGGCATCTAGCAGTTCAAAACCTGAACCGGTTGAGAAATCATCCAGTGCATCATTATCTAATGTCGCATCTGGGAAATAATTGGTTGCGGTGTGACCATGTGGCACAGCTTCATTTTTAATGACGTCGTCATACCAATACTTAAACCGAACGAAGGCGCCGTAGTCGCCACCATCGATGCTTAAGTCATGAACACCTTTGATGACCGAGGAGACCATGTCACCTTTATCGAAGTTCAAGTTACCATCATCGGCAACACCCGACTGACCCATGCCACCTTCCATATTGCCTGGGTGGATGAGACGCATGTCACGTTCTTCTAAACGCCAAGCGGCGCCATAAGAGATGATGGAATCGAATTTGACACGAAAATCGCCGACTTCGAATTCTGCTGCTTGAGCTCCTGCAGTACCAACCAGGGCCAGCGTTATAGCGGTTGCGAGTGGTAATTTTTTCAGCATAGTTGTTCTTCTTTTCATGTTAGCCACCTATCCATGTAGGATGTTATGCAGTCAATCATGTCCGATGAGTTACAAATATGCAAGTGGTGGGTTAGAAAAAATGGGCTGACTATTCTCATAGTCAGCCCATTTAAAACGTTACGAATTGTGTAACTTAGAGTGATTCGTCGAGTTGCGGCAATACTTCAAACAAATCTGCGACTAATCCATAGTCCGCAACTTGGAAGATTGGCGCCTCTTCATCTTTGTTGATGGCGACAATAACTTTCGAGTCTTTCATACCCGCCAAGTGTTGAATGGCACCACTGATACCGACCGCGATATAGAGCTCCGGCGCAACGATTTTGCCGGTTTGTCCGACCTGATAATCGTTCGGAACAAAGCCCGCATCAACAGCTGCACGCGAAGCGCCAACCGCAGCACCCAACTTATCAGCAACTTTTTCTAATAAGTGGAAGTTTTCGCCGTTCTGCATACCACGACCACCAGAAATGACGACACGCGCGGCGGTCAACTCTGGACGCTCAGATTGTGCCAGTTCTTCACCGACAAATTCCGACTTATCACTCGAATGTGCAGAATCGACGGTTTCTACGGTTGCACTACCGCCTTCAGCTGACACTGCATCAAAGGCAGTGGCGCGAACGGTGATGACCTTGATGGCATCTTCCGACTGCACAGTCGCAATAGCGTTACCCGCATAGATTGGACGCTTGAAGGTATCGGCACTTTCGACTGCGATAATGTCAGACACTTGAGCGACATCTAATAACGCAGCGACACGTGGCATAAAGTTCTTACCCGTGGTGGTCGCTGGTGCCAAAATATGACTGTAGTCTTTACCTAACTCTGCCACTAAAGTGCCCAAGTTTTCAGCAAGGAAATGACCGTAAGCGGCATTACTCGCGCAGAGTACTTTATTTACTCCACCAATTTTGCTTGCTTCTTCAGCAACCGCTTGGCAACCATCACCGGCTACCAACACATCGATGTCACCACCAATAGCTTGTGCAGCAGCTAGAGTTTTCAGCGTTGCTGGGTTTAGTTCACTGTTGTTGTGCTCGGCAATAACGAGAATGCTCATATCACTTTTGCCTCATTTTTCAGTTTCTCGACCAACTCAGCCACATCAGCAACTTTCACACCTGCGCTGCGCTCGGCTGGAGCTTCAACTTTCAATACTTTAACCGTACGTTTCACGGCAACGCCCAAGTCATCTGGCGTTAAAGTATCAAGCGGTTTGCGTTTCGCTTTCATAATGTTCGGTAACGACGCATAACGCGGCTCGTTCAAGCGTAAATCGGTGGTCACGATTGCCGGCAACTGGAGTTTCACTGTTTGCAAGCCGCCATCGACTTCACGCGTGACGCTAACGGTATTGCTGTCGACGTCTACTTTCGACGCAAAGGTACCTTGCGGCATTCCGGTTAAAGCACCCAGCATTTGGCCGGTTTGATTGTTATCTGAGTCAATCGCCTGTTTGCCTAAGATGATCAGTTGCGGTTGTTCTTTTTCCACCACACCTTTGAGCAACTTAGCTACAGCGAGACTATCGGGAAGATCATCCGTCTCGACATGGATGCCACGGTCAGCACCAAGTGCCATAGCCGTGCGCATTTGTTCTTGAACGGCTTTCGGGCCAATTGAGACGACGACGACTTCTTCAGCGATGCCTTTTTCTTTCAGGCGTACTGCTTCTTCAACCGCAATTTCACAAAACGGGTTGAGCGCCATTTTCACATTTGCGAGATCAACGTCAGATTGGTCAGCCTTGACCCGCACTTTCACGTTGTAATCAATGACGCGTTTTACCGCCACTAATACTTTCATGTTGTCGTTCCTGTGTTGCTGAAATGAACTAACTTCAGTAGATAATTTGCTTGAACAGCGCGCAGATTAACATTTTTCAGGGTAAAAATGGTACTATTCGCGCGATTTTTGGCGCTGATCAACGAGGAAAAGCTTGTCTATGTCTGTTTACGGGAAATTGAATGAAACCGATCTATCCGAGCAGGCGCAGTTGATTGGTGGCCGCGAGCAAAGCATGCGCTATTTGGTGCAACTGAGCCGTTCGACGCCAGCATTTAGCGATTCTGAGCGAACCCCGGAAACTGAACGCTTTGGTTGTGAAGCTCGCGTGTGGATGACAGCAAACTATCGTTCGGATGATCGTCTCACCCTGCGAGTCGACAGCGAGGCACGCGTGGTCAAAGCACTGTTGCTCATTATCGCCAGCGCTTTAGATGGCGCCACTCGAGCACAAGTGGCAGCTTATGATCTGGATGCGCATCTGCAACGCGTGGGGTTGGACGCCTTCCTGACGGCCTCGCGCCGCAGCGGGCTGCGCGCGGTGCTACGGACAACAAAAATGGTGAAGAGTGAACAGTGAACAGTGAAAAAAATCGTGGTGCGCGGTTACTAGGTTAACTTTTTTAAGAGTATCGACGTGGCATGCATTGCAAACGTGGTGGTGACGACCATTGATGCGCCAAATCCAGTATCGCAATCCATTCTCATCGATCCCGCTCCGGGTTTCGCGTGACTCCAGGCTCCATCACCGGTTGGATAACGCAACTGTTCTGTCGAATAGACCGCTGAAACCCCAAAGCTGCGCCGGGGATTTTTGCTAAAATGATAATCTCTGCGCAAAATTGAACGTACTTTGGCAAGCAGAGGGTCTTGGGTCGCTTTGGCTAAGTCGCTACTGGTTATGTGACTCGGATCAACTTGCCCACCTGCTCCACCGCAGGTAACCAAAGGCAACTTACGACGCTTGCACCAAGCAATTAATCCTGCTTTCGTAATCACGCTGTCAACCGCGTCGAGGACAGCTGTCACGGGCGCGCCTAAGTATTCATCAAGGTTATCGAGTGAGAGAAAATCATCAATCACTCGAACTTCACAGTCAGGATTTATATCGCGAACGCGAGCCGCCAATACTTCTGTTTTCAATTGTCCAACTGTACTACCCAAAGCTGGAAGTTGACGGTTAATATTGGTCAGGCAAATATCATCCATATCGATGAGCGTGATGGCACCTATACCTGTTCGAGCAAGCGCTTCAACTGCCCACGAACCAACCCCACCAAGCCCAACAACGGCAACATGGTGACGCTGGAACACAGTGAATGCCTGTGTACCATAGACTCGCTCAATACCGCCAAACCGCATCCCGTTACCTCTATCTTTGCTTTGTGTTCTATTCACTATTCACTGTTCACTTTTTACCAGCTGCTCACTATTCACTGTCACTCAGACTGAGAAGGGATACGCGATTGGCTCGTGGTGCTGATACTCCGTCACTTCGAAGTCGTCCATGGTGACCCAAGTCTCCAGATCTTTGAGGGACTTTATGTCAGGGTTGATGTGTAACTGCGGCGATGGGTAAGGTTCGCGTTTCAGTTGCACGTCACGCATCAGCGCCAGTTGGTCTTCGTATATGTGGGCATTGACGATTTTGTGATACGCGCGTCCCGCTTTATGGCCGGTAATTTGCGCCATCAGTGCTAAGAATGTGAACACTTGGATCTGATTGAAATTAAGACCCAGTGGCACATCACACGAGCGTTGGAAGCTAGTGAGGTACAGCGTGTCACCTAATAACGAGAAGTTGTGGGTGTGCATACACGGGCGCAAGCAGCCCATGTGAAACTCACCGGGATTATAGAAACTAATAATTTCGCCGCGATCATCGAGTCCATCACTCAAGTCATCGACGACCTTTTGTAATTGATCAATAACGCCACCATCAGGCTTTGCCCATGCACGCCCCTGCACACCATAGACGCGGCCCATGTCATCTTCGCCTTTGCGGTAAGGATTATTGAGCCAAGCTTCATTGAGATTCGCATTCGCGTCCCAGGTTTTGGTGCCAATGTGTCGGAAATCAGCTGCGTTGTCGTAACCACGAATGTAACCAATCAGTTCGGCTATTGCGGCCTTCCAATAACTTTTACGGGTGGTGATGAGAGGGAATTGGTTGCCAGCCACATCATATTCAAGGTCAGCATTGATCACAGTTAAACAGCGTTTACCCGTGCGTTCGTTGGTGACCCACTCACCTTGATCTACGATACGTTGGCATAATTCTAAATACTGTTTCATACCTTGCCCTTCTTACCGGCTGGTGTGGCTGGAAGCTGACGTTTGTGTGCGATGATCATGATACCGGCACCGACCAGAATCATCGGTAGTGATAACCACTGTCCCATCGACATCCCTAAAGACAACAGACCTAGGTGCGAATCAGGTTCACGTGCAAATTCCACCGCGAAACGCGCTACGCCGTAGCCCAGCAAAAAGAGTCCACCAACCGCTCCAGTCGGACGCGGCTTACGTGAATACCACGCCAAAATGGCAAACAACACAAAGCCTTCAAGGGTAGCTTGATACAACTGTGATGGGTGGCGTGGTTCTGGTCCAGCAGCAGGAAAAATCATGGCCCAAGGCACGTCCGTTACGCGTCCCCATAATTCACCATTAATGAAGTTCCCGATACGCCCCATGCCGAGCCCAATGGGCACAAGTGGTGCAATGAAGTCACCAACTCTGAGCAGTGACATATTCAATTTGCGGGCATATAACGCCAGCACGGCAATGACACCCAACATACCACCGTGGAAGGACATCCCTCCGCTACCGAAATTGAAGAGGTACATTGGGTTGCTAATGAAATACTCAAATTGATAAAAGATAACGTAACCAATGCGGCCGCCTAAGATGACGCCGACAAAACCCCAAAACAGCACGTCACCAAATACTTTTTCGGTCCAGCCGTGCGCTTTGTAGTGTGCCATTTTGCACTGCCGATTTCCCCAATACCAAGCGAAGAAGAAACCCACCAAATAGGTCAGTCCATACCACCGCAGCGCGATGTCAAAACCGAATACCTCGAAGCCAAAAATGATGGGATCGATATTCGGGTGCTGCAAAAACTCGGTGGTCGACATGAGTTATCCTATAACTAATTTAATGGCAATAATGACTAAAAACGCGGCAAAAAACCGCTGCAAATGTTTTACGGGTATTTTCTGTGCCAGTGATGCGCCAATAGGGGCAAATAATACCGAACTAATTGAAATTGCCAACCAGGCTTCGAAATGTACGTAGCCAAACAAGCCGGAATTATTTTCCAATTGCTGACCTAACACGATAAAGGCGATTGCCGCACTTAAACCGATACTTAAACTGCCCACCGATGATACCGCAATCGCTTGGCGAATGGGTACATGTAAGCGCTGTAAAAGCGGCACGGTTAACGAACCACCACCAATGCCGACCAACGCCGACAGGGTACCCATACCAGCACTGATCAGCCCCATTAAACGCTTCGAGACATCGGTTAAAGGCTCACCTGAACGCTGTGGGATCAACATGCGGATCGACAGTGCCATCAGCACAATTGCAAAGATACGTTGTAGCCATTGCGGCTTCAACTGTGTCGCTAACCAAGCACCAAAGACAGCCCCGACCATGAGCCCGGGAATGAGTCGTCGAACCCAAAAGAAACTTACCTGACCGTGACGCAAGTGAGACCGTGCGGAACTGAGAGTTGTCATGACAATAGTGGCCAACGAGGTGGCAACAGCCATTTGCACCACTAATTGCGGGTCTACGCCGAGAATGGGGAGCAAATAAATGAGCAATGGAACAATGATCAGGCCACCGCCGATGCCGAGCATGCCCGCTAGCGTTCCCGCTAGCACGCCACCCGCTAAACACCATAACCAGCCTGTTAACAGCACAAAGGTTCCTTATTGCATTGAGAAATGGTTGCCATTAGGCACCAGCACGCACAAATCCGCCCAGACCTAACTTCTCAAGTTCCATAGTAATAATTTGCCGCACTTGCTGCGGTGAGCGAGATGCTAATGCCGCGGCTAACATACGCTCGAGTTGCTGCGACTCCACATGGCGGATAATCCAGCGAATACGGTCGATGTTGTAACTATTCATACTCAGGGTGCGGTAACCCATTGCTGCTAATAATAGCGCACCGCCCGGCTCGCCCGCCAATTCGCCACACACTGATACCGGTTTATTGAGCTCACGACAGCGTTCTGCGATTTGCTGTAGCGCATGCAATACCGCCGGATGGTAGGCGTCATAGAGTCCCGCCACCCGTTGATTATTACGATCAACCGCCAACATATATTGCGTTAAATCATTGGTTCCGACCGAGAAAAAATCGACTTTATCAGCTACCGTATGCAGCTGATAAATCATAGCTGGCACTTCAATCATCACACCCAGTTGTGGTTGAAACAGACTTTCATCGACGCCGCACTGATACTCTTCTGCCACCTCATGATAAGCCTGCTTAACCATACGTGCGGACTCATCCACCTCTTCGGCATTGGTAATCATCGGTAACAGAATACGCAGATTATTCCGGCCAACTGAGGCTCTTAGCATGGCTCTGATTTGCACCAAGAAGATTTCCGGATGATCCAGCGTCATACGAATACCGCGCCAGCCAAGGAATGGGTTCTCTTCTTTCATCGGCAAATAGGGTAAGGGTTTGTCGCCACCGACATCGAGTGTGCGCATCACCACCGGATGCGGACTGAATTGATCCAGCACTTGGGTGTAGAGCTCTACTTGCTCATCCTCGGTCGGCAAGCGCTCGCGCATCATAAACGGGATTTCGGTGCGGTATAGCCCCACCCCCTGAACGTTCAACTCGGTCAACCAATCATGTTCAATCGACATGCCAACATTGAGCTGCAATTGAATACGGATACCATCGAGCGTTTCGACTGGCAAATGACGAGCAGTTGCTACTTTTTCACGCAGCAAAACCTCTTCATCAGCAAGTTCACGATATTCCGATTCGACCTGTAACGGTGGGTTAATAAAGATGTCACCGTTATAGCCGTCGACAATGAGGGTTTGCCCTTCAATTTCATCGAGGGCAAGGTCATCCACACCGAGTACCGCGGGAATGCCCATGCTACGTGCCATAATGGCTGCATGCGAGCTACCCGAACCACGCAGCGAGACCATCCCAATAATATTGGCATCGGGAAGTTCAGCGAGCATAGTTGGCGTGACTTCTTCAGCCACTAAAATGCAGTTCTCAGGAGGATTATGCTGAGCACTAGTGTGCTGCTTCAAGTGCGATAAAATACGCTGTCCTAAATCGCGGACATCACTAGCTCGCTCGCGAATGTATTCATCGTCGAGGGCTTCAAATTGATTGACGAGATGCTCAACAACCTTGCGCAGGGCAGTTTGCGCACGCCAGCCTTGGCTGATTGTCTCTTCGACTTCCTTCCCTAGCGACTCCGAATCCAGCATGGCGTGATAAACCTCAAAAATTGCGAGGCTTTCTTCCGCCACTTGGTCACGCATGCGATCACTCAGCTCAGTCAGTTCGGTTCGCGTCCGTTTTACCGCCGCGCGGAAGCGACGAATCTCGTGCTCCGGCATCTCGGTTTTCTTCGGCGTCACTTCGCTTAGTCGAGCGCGCGGTCGCACTACATAGGCTTCAGCAATGGCGACACCGGGAGCTGCCGGCAAGCCTTTTAGTGTGTGCAACCAAGGAGACTGACTAGTGGTTCGCAACAGCCCTTTCGCTTCGGCATGCGCCACCACCACGGCCAGCTGCGCTGCGAGTGTCACCACAAAGGCTTCCTCGTCACGCGTGAACGCACGCGCATTGGCTTGTTGGACGGTGAGAATACCGAGCACTCGACGGCGATGAATAACTGGCGCTACCAACATGGCTTTGTAGCGTTCTTCATCTACTTGGTCGAGCTTGAGAAACTTTGGATGGTCTGCCGCATTGGCAATATTCAACGGCTCTTCGCGTTGCGCCGCGAGTGAAATGATCCCTTCGCCAAAAGGGACATGAATGGGTTTATCGGAATGAATAACGAGGCCATCAGTTGCTGCCAGTGCAAACTGCTGCTGATCGTGGTCAGCCAAATAAATCGTGCACGAGTCAGTCTGCAACGCTTCTTTTACTTGTCGCACCATGATTTGCAGCGCCAGTTCGAAATCTGGCGCTTGGTTCACGGCCTCGACAATACGTTGCAATACTCGTAGCACGGTTGCACTCCATCAACGTTTACGACGGGAGTGGCGTTGCCTCTTTACTGGTCCTGAACGCGGCGCCGAGTGCTGTTGTCGTTGACCACCGGCGGTTGGCATGACAATAGGGGCGAACTCTTTCATCACGCGACGGTACACATCCCGTTTGAACGACACTACGTGTCGCACAGGATACCAATAGCTGACCCAGCGCCAGTCATCAAATTCGGGATGTGACGAGCACATCACGTTGACGTCTGCTTCTGCACATTTGAGTCGTAGCAAAAACCACTTCTGTTTCTGACCAATACAGGTTGGTCGTTGTTCGCGTCGCACAAGACGTTTCGGTAAGCGGTAGCGAAACCAGTTGCGACTGGTGTAGACGATCTCTACTTGCTCGGGCTTTAAGCCTACCTCTTCCCACAACTCACGGTACATGGCTTGTTCGGCTGTTTCGCCGTCATCGATGCCACCTTGAGGAAACTGCCAGCTGTGTTGTCCAAATCGACGCGCCCAAAAGACTTGTCCCTGCTCGTTACAGATGATGATTCCGACGTTTGCTCGGAACCCTTCTGCGTCTATCACGCGAGCATCCTCTTAAATTCGACTTCTAAGGTTGATTCTTCCATAATCGCCGCGTGATGAAAAGAGGAAAAGCACAGAGAGGACGCCCGTGCAAGACCTGATAACCTTGTTTAATCGCGCCAGCGCGCTCGCTGGTCGTACGTTTGCCGACTTGGCCGCCGAGGTAAAATTAGCAGTGCCAGCCGATTTACGGCGGCATAAAGGTTGGGTCGGGCAATTGTTAGAAAAGCAACTCGGTGCTAGTGCAGGTTCGCAAGCAGCACAAGACTTCCCAGAGTTAGGCGTCGAGCTCAAAACCATTCCCTTGAACGCACGCGGCAAACCGCTCGAAACCACCTTTGTGTGCACCACTCCGTTGATGGATGTGCACGAACTAACCTGGGAGCGCTCCAACGTTCGCAATAAATTGCAATGTGTGTTGTGGATACCGATTGACGGGCGCCGTGATGTCCCGCTGGCCCAACGCACGGTTGGCACTGCTTTCTTATGGCGGCCGTCGGCTCAGCAGGAAGCTCAGCTGAAAGCAGATTGGCAAGAGCACATGGACAAAATTGCGCTGGGCCAAGTGGAATCGATTAGCGCGCACCAAGGCGAAGTGATGCAATTGCGTCCAAAGGCAGCCAATGGCAGGGTCAAAACGGCCGCCATTGGACGTCATGGCGAAGTCATCCAGACACTGCCTCGCGGCTTCTATCTGAAAACCCAGTTTACGCAGCAGTTAATTGCTGAAGCCTTCAATCTAGATTTCGATGACACTCGTACTGATGAGTTATGAGTACACCCAGCCCTTTACAGCGTAATATCAGTCCCTCGGCGCGCCAAAACGCGCTGACTTTCTGCCTGCTCGGCGTTTTGTTCTTTGCAGTAGCGATGTTCTGTTGGTTGGTGGAGGCACCGTTAGCGCCTGCTGCTTTCGGACTATTATGGATTGCCAGCGCGGTACTGCTGTTTCTCGGTATTGCGAAACTACTAGAGCCTGAGACCAGCTTCATTATTACTCCTGCCGAAATTACCTATTCACACCGACGTGGTCGATGGACCTTGCCATGGGAAGCCATTACTCGCTTTGATGCACCGCGTGTTCACCGTGGCTTAAACCTAGAAGACCTGCCCTATCTTGGCTTTCGATTGGAAGATATTGAGGTACTCCTAGAACGCATTTCACCCCGACTTATGTCTCATGTGATAGTGGAACAGCGCCATTTGCTTGCGCTGGGGCTGCGCTATGAACGGCCGGATCTTAGTGATTACAGCCAGTACTACGATATCCCCGAGCGCTTTATTGGCCGTAGCGGCCGCGAATATAAAGGACTGCAAGCCATGTTTGCCGTGCGCTCCCAGCAACTCCGTGAGTTACTCGGCTACGATATTTATATTCATGCCAGTGCACTCGACCGCCCGCTCGATGAGTTTATCCAGCATTTACGCCAGTTACAGAGCAGTCGTCAGCAACATCTATAGACGCTTGCTGTTTAGGCGTCAGCCCATTATTCTTGCCACATCATTCTAAAGCGGAAGTAATGCATGGAAACTATTGGTTGGCGCGAATGGGGCGCCCTCCCCGAATTGGGAGTTGATGCCATTAAAATGAAAGTAGACACCGGTGCCAAGACCTCGTGTCTGCATGCATTTCGGCTGGAGCCATTTGAGCGCGACGGTGCGCCGTGGTTGCGTATTTGGCTGCATCCAGAGCAAGACAGCGATCGTGAGCACGTCTGTGAAGCACCGATTGCTGATCAACGCGAGGTGACCGATTCTGGCGGTCATACGGAGCTGCGCTACGTGATTCGTAGCCATCTCCAGTTAGGTGCGTTCGCTGAGCCGATAGAGCTAACATTAACGAATCGTGATACCATGAAATTCCGCATGCTCCTCGGCCGACAGGCCATGCGCGGGAAATTTGTGGTAGACCCACAATCATCTTTTTTACTCGGTCAACCTGTGACTGGAGCGCATTCATGAGAATCGCCATTTTATCGCGAAACCCAAGACTTTACTCAACCAAGCGACTGGTCGAAGCCGGTGAGGCTGCTGGGCACGAAATGCACGTGCTCGACCCGCTACGTTGCTATATGAATATCAATGCCCGTGAGTCGTCGATTCACATGAAAGGAAGCGATTTACCGCCCTTTGACGCCGTAATCCCACGCATTGGTGCGTCGGTAACCTTCTTCGGCACGGCTGTATTACGCCAATTCGAAATGATTGGGACCTACCCTCTGAATGAATCGGTAGCGATTTCCCGAAGCCGCGATAAATTGCGTTCACTGCAATTATTGAGCCGTAAAGGTATTGGTTTGCCGATCACTGGATTTGCTAGCCAGCCGCAAGACATTCCCGATTTGATCGACATGGTCGGTGGTGCACCGCTGGTTATCAAATTGCTGGAAGGCACCCAAGGTATCGGCGTGGTCTTAGCCGAAACTCGGCAAGCAGCCGAAAGCGTCATTGAAGCCTTTATGGGCTTACGCTCGCACATCATGGTGCAAGAATATATTAAAGAAGCGGGTGGTGCCGATATCCGTTGTTTTGTCATCGGCGACAAGGTTATTGCCGCCATGAAACGTCAGGCGAAAGCCGGCGAATTCCGCTCCAACCTGCATCGTGGTGGTAGCGCGAGCCTGGTCAAACTCACGCCGGCAGAACGCGCGACTGCGGTTAAAGCCGCTAAAACCATGGGCTTAAATGTAGCGGGTGTCGATATCTTGCGCTCCAATCATGGCCCTCTGGTGATGGAAGTGAACTCGTCGCCGGGTCTGGAAGGAATTGAGATGTCGACCAACAAAGACGTTGCTGGGCAAATCATCAGTTTTATTGAGAATCACGCGAAAGCACATCGCACGCGAACCAAGGGCAGAGGCTAACGAACTGCCAGTAAAAAGTGAACGGTGAATAGAGAATCTTTACTGTCCACTGTTCACTGTTCACTATTCACTTGCTTGCTTGGGGTTTCATGGCTGGGAAAGTAAAAGTATTTCATTTAGCTGGGGAGCGCATTATTGCTGGCTCCCGGCATAGCATCAAAATTCCTGCAGCGCGCCTGTATAACGACACGCCGATGGATTTGCATGCAGAAGTTTTCCATGGCGTGAAGCCGGGACCTACATTACTTGTCTGTGCAGCGATTCATGGCGATGAACTCAATGGCGTCGAAGTTTGCCGACGTTTAATGGGCTTGATTGACCCACTCCAACTCGCGGGTACACTCATCGTCGTGCCAGTGGTGAATGTGTTTGGCTTTATCCAGCAATCGCGTTACTTGCCGGACCGACGCGATTTAAATCGCTGTTTCCCGGGGTCAGAACGTGGCGCATTAGGCAGTCGACTCGCTCATTTATTCAGTGAGACCTTAGTCAAAAATGCGACGCACATCGTTGATTTGCACACGGGTGCTATTCATCGCAGTAATTTGCCACAGATTCGCGTCGATACCACTAATGATGAAGCATTGGCGATGGCTGAAAGCTTTGGCTCACCGGTAATTTTGCATTCGAAAGAACGCGACGGCTCCTTACGTTCGCTCGCGACCGAGCTGGGCATTCCGTTAATTTTGTATGAAGCCGGTGAAGCGCTACGTTTTGATTACGCGGCCATTCATGCGGGCGTTAATGGCGTACAGAACGTCATGAAAATGCTGAAGATGTTGAAGGGTCGACGCACTCGTAAAAAGGTTACGCCAGTAGTCGCGCATCGCAGCAATTGGATCCGATCAGAATCAGACGGATTGGTCATCCCCAAAGTTGAGCTTGGCCAAACCATCACTAAGGGTCAGATTATTGCGCAAACCGTCAACCCACATGGTGTGGAGCTGAATCCAATTCGCAGCCCTTATCATGGCATTGTCATTGGCATTTCGAATATTCCGGTTGCCAATGAGGGGGAAGCGCTTTTTAATGTCGCTCAGTTTGAAGACAATGAAGACATGGACGATGCCACTGAGAGCGTCGATGTCTTTACCGAAGCATATGAACGGAAGCCCACATGAAGAATCGATTACAGGCACCGTCACAACTGATTATCCGGCATGCCGATCGGTTTGCAGGACAACCCTTGTTGCTAGTGAATGCGCCTGATCCTGAAGTTGCAGCCGAGCTGGATGTCCAAGCTACTTGGAACTTGCACGCAGGCTACGCGAAACGCTGGCAACGCGGTTCTGGTTTACATCACTTCGGTGAGCTGCCCCCGCACAGCGAAGCGACTGCGGCGCTGGTCTGGTTACCTAAAGAAAAACCGCTAACCGATTATATCGTCCGCGCACTGGCAAGCGTGTTGCCAACCGGAAGCACCATCTGGCTGGTCGGCGAAAATCGTAGTGGGATCAAGAGTATTCACAAGGTGTTACCAGACTGTCTCGAACCCGCGCAGAAAATTACCAGTGGCAATCATTCTCTACTGATTGCGACGGCGGTCAAACAACAGACTACATTCGCGCTGGAGTCGTTTTTAACCAGTTGCGAACTCCCGCAACCCGGTCAAGAAGAACCCTTACATTTGGCCAGTTACCCTGGTGTTTTCGCGTTCCCAAGCATTGATGCAGGCAGCGCTATGTTGCTGCAACATCTACCACAATGGCAGCGCGGGAAGTTACTTGATTTTGCTTGTGGCCATGGTGTGTTGGGCGCTTGGTTAAACCGCGCTGGTCCGGAACTTGACGTCAGTTATCTTGATGTCAGTTGCATGGCGTTGGCGGCGACCCGCAAGACTCTCGAGCAAAACGGCCTCACCGGTACGTTGCTTGCCGAGGAAGGATTACCGTCCAATTTGCCACGCTACGACTATGTTGTCAGCCATCCGCCCTTCCATACCGGGCTGGCGACCGATTATAAGATCGGTGAACAATTCTTACGTGACGTCCATCAACATCTGACTCTCAGCGGCGAGCTCTGGCTGGTCGCAAACCGCTTCTTACCCTGGCCCGAATTGCTAGAAAAGACTTTCGGTACCTATGACCGAATTGCAGAAGACAACCGATTTGCGGTTTATCGGGCTCGACTCAAGTCACGTGATCGCAAGCGGCGTTAAACCATGATCGGATTCACCTCTATTAAACGCAGCATCTCCCTTATGGTCATATCCACCACGACCATATTGGTGACGCTTGCATGCATAGTGGTGAGCACGCTGTTGATTCAAAATGTCGAACAGAGGCTGTTAGAGCGTACTGAGCAGTTTACGCGCTTGATTGCGATTAGTGGCAGTCGCAGCATTGTGTTTGATGGCGGGCGCGACCCCACCGAGTGGCTGGCAAACCTCGCTGAAACTAAGTACATCGATCATATTCATTTGTATCAGCTGGGCGAGAGCTCCGCCATGATGCGCTATTTTGGTAGCTATAACCGCGAGAGTTTGGCGCCTATACCAGCGCGGTTTGAGCGTGTTGAGAGCTTGCTGGGGGCGCGCCTAGCAGAGCGCTATATTGAGGCCGCGTGGCCGGTCAGCATTGATGACCGGGTGGTTGGTTACGTCTATTTGCGTGCCTCTCGGGACGATATCGATAACCTCGTTTGGCTGAGTATCGTCGTGTCGTTTATTGTCGTGCTTTGCTCTATGTTGCTGGCTTGGCTGATTACACTCAGATTGCGACGCTACATCATGAGTCCGATTGATCAGTTGGTGGACTCATTACAAGAAGTCGCACGAGATAAAGACTACTCCATGCGCTTACCAGAGGCCTCGTTGCATGAGCTGGAACGTCTCTCGAGCAGCTTCAATACCATGCTTGAGCGCATTCAACAGCACATTCGGCGGCAAGAGCTGGCTGAACAACAAGCCAGTCAACTGAATACCGAATTAGAGCGGCAGGTAGCGCAGCGCACTGCGGCACTGCGTGATGCCAACCAAGAATTACTGAATACTCTCGAGAAACTGCATCAATACCAACGTCAGCTCGTTGAAGCGGAGAAAATGTCATCGCTTAGCGACATGGTTGCGGGTATTGCGCATGAGGTAAATACGCCAGTTGGCCTGGCCATTACCTCCACATCAATTCTGCAAGATAAATTGGAGTCGATGCGGAGTAAGTTTGCTGAGCGGCAAATTACCAGCCAACAATTTGAAGACTTTCTGCAGGCCACGGATGAAAACCTACAGTTGATCAGTCGTAACATTAAACGGACTGCCGATTTGATTACGCGTTTCGGGCAGTTAGCAATGGACCAGTTTGCAGAAGATCCGCGTGAGTTCGAACTCAACAGTTTCGTGACTGACGTGGTGGCATCGCTGCACAATCGTTTCCCGCAACTTGACGAGCACCAGATTGATGTCGAGTGTCCAGCAGATATAGTGGTGTGTAGTCGGCCAGGCCCACTCACGCAAATATTGATGCAATTGGTACAGAACTCCTTGCAGCACGCTTTCGCAGAGCGTGATCATGGTCATATCCGTATTCAGTTTGAAGTGATTACAGCTAAACTCGAAGAACAACCGACACACCTGAAAATCACTTACGCGGACGATGGTGAAGGTATTCCGGAACAGATTGGTCGACGCATCTTTGACCCCTTCGTAACGAGCAAACGTGGATTGGGTGCAACCGGCCTCGGATTGCATCTCGTCTATAACCTCGTTAATCAATTATTGGAGGGTCACATTGAGTATGAAACGCAACTTAATGCCGGCACTACCTTCCTGATCGAGATCCCCCTACAACAGTGCGGCCGCATTTAGTCTAGCTTTGCGAGTTATTGGTCGATTTCTTACACAAAATTAATTTATCTTTTTTTAGCTTCTGCTACACTAACAATGTTCACCACTTTTCAACATATGTTAATGGAACTACTTATGAGTGCAAGATTACTGATCGTTGAAGACGAGGTCGTGACTCGCAATACACTCACTCGCCTATTTCAACAAGAAGGCTATGACGTTTTTGATGCGGCAGATGGCATGCAAATGCAACGCATCATGGCTCGTCAACAAGTTGACCTAGTTATTATGGACGTCAACCTACCTGGCAAGAGCGGTATTGAGTTGGCTGAGAAGCTGCGTGAAAACCAAAACATCGGTCTCATTTTCCTTACCGGCCGTGACGCTGAAGAAGATCGTTTATTGGCACTCGAGTTGGGTGCAGATGACTATCTGATCAAACCGTATAATCCGAAAGAACTGATTATTCGCGTGCGTAACCTATATCGTCGTATTGAGGCACTGAAGAGCCAAGAGAAAACGATTGGTCACGATAGTATCGTTTACGAATTCAATAACTGGCGTTTAGAGAGCGATAGCCGCTGCTTATTCTCCCCAGAAGGAAAAATGTTCCGACTGCCGAAGAGTGAGTATCGTGCTATGGAATTGTTCCTCACGAATCCAGGGAAAATTCTGGACCGCGAAACCTTAGTGAAGAAGATGTTGGACCGCGAATTACGCCCGAATGACCGGACTGTTGATGTCGCCATTCGCCGTATTCGTCGTCACTTTGAAGGATTTGGCGATACTCCAAATCTAATCACGACTATTCACGGCGAAGGCTATCGATTCGTTGGCCAAGTGAATATTCGTCACCTAGACCAGCCGTCACTCAATTCCCCGAGCTGATAGCCAGCGTCTCAGTTGTGCTTGATGAATGGGTAGCTCAGCTACCCATTCTTTTATCTGCGGCTCTACTTGTTCCCATGTCCAAGCTTCGCGCTCAACCGATTCCATGGTTCTCGCCAACTGTCGCAAACCAACTGACCGACAGGCACCTTTCAATTTGTGCGCTTGCCGACGCGTTTCTACTTCGTCACGTTGCGCCAGAAGCCAGTTGAGCGTATCCACATAACCACGGATGTTATCTGAGAAAGTCTCATACATTTCGAGCAATCCTTCATTGCCCAAAAGCTCGGCGTACTGTTCAAGTAGGCGTTCATCCAACATCTTAGCTATCCTTAGTGGTTTGGACTCGATTGTCTTAATCGAAAACTTTCAGTCGCTGATTGAACTCATTCTGGCAAACTACCGTAAATGAGTAAGATCAAGTATACTAGCGCCCCCTTTTTGGGGACATTAAATTTTTGCAACGTTTGGAGCCGTAACGCATGCCAACAGCAACACCAACAATGATGCCAGATATCGCTAATCAAACCAAAGCACAAACAGAAGGTGCATTGGATTGGGTTGGCATGAGTAATATCGAAATGCCGATGGTTGTCGGTGCAGCAAACGAACCGGAGCGTCCAGTCAATGCGCTGATCGATGCGTTCGTGAACCTCACCGATCCGAAAGCAAAAGGCATTCATATGTCTCGACTGTATCTGTTGCTCGAGGAGTTGTCGAATAACGACATGCTCACTCACCAATCGTTACGTCGTTTGTTGCACGATTTTATCGCCAGCCACGACGGCTTGGCTGATCAAGCTTACGTTAAGTTTAGCTTCGATTACCAGATTCGTCGAAAAGCGCTGATCAGTAAGAAGCAAGGTTGGAAGTCGTACCCAGTGGTTTTGGTGGGTCGTTACAACGCCGGCGAACTTGACCTCGAGTTGTCCGTCGATGTGCCGTACTCGTCTACCTGCCCGTGTTCAGCAGCATTGGCTCGTCAGCTTATCCAAGAAGCATTCTCGAACCAATTTGGTACCGATGCAGATGTGGATGCAGAGGCTGTTCACCGTTGGTTGGGAACTACACAAGGTATCGTGGCAACTCCGCACAGTCAGCGTTCCATTGCTGAAGTAAAAGTGAAGCTGGGCGACGCAATCACCGAGTTTCCAATTATCGCGTTGATTGATGCCATCGAAGGCTCACTCAAGACTCCGGTACAAGCTGCGGTAAAACGTGAAGACGAGCAAGAATTCGCGCGTCTAAACGGTCAAAATTTAATGTTCTGTGAAGATGCAGCACGTCGTCTCCAGTTTACTCTGAATCATCAACCTGATTACTCAGACTTCTGGATCCGTGTGAATCACTATGAGTCATTGCATGCGCATGACGCAGTGAGCATCACAACAAAGGGTATTCCGGGCGGTTTTAAAGCCTGATTCATCGACCCCAGATTCCGGCTGAGTTATACTACTCGGCCGGAATTTTTTTGTTTTGAGCAACTATGAAATCGATTGATATTGTCGGGATTGGCAACGCGCTAGTCGACCAAGAGTTTGAAGTCACGGATGAGTTTCTCCGTCAACATAACATCGAAAAAGGCATGATGACCTTAATCGAGGACGCTGACCAAGAGCGCTTGATTAAAGAATTGGCCAAACGCGGTGAATTGAAGAAGCAATCGGGCGGTGGCTCTGCTGCAAACTCACTGGTGGCGTTCAGCCAGTTTGGCGGCAAAGCATTCTATTGCTGTAAAGTCGCTGACGACCAAGCGGGCACCTTCTACTGTGAAGACATGAAGCGCGTGGGTATCACCACGAACATCGGCAGTTGCCAGCATGAAGGCAAAACCGGTCGTTGTTTAGTGATGGTCACTCCAGACGCTGAACGCACAATGCGGACCTATTTGGGCATTACCGCCGATTTATCTATTGCAGAACTGGATGACGACGCCATTGCGAGCGCCGAATACCTGTACATTGAGGGTTATTTGGTCACGTCTCCAGTTGCTTTAGAGGCCATTCGTCATGCCAAACAAGTCGCTCGAGCCAATAATACGAAGATTGCAGTCACCTGCTCTGACCCAGCCATGGTGAAATACTTCCGTGAGGGTATCGATACGATCCTAGACGGCGGTGTTGACGTACTTTTCTGTAACCACGAAGAGTCTGAGTTACTCACCGGCACAGCGGATGTACAAGCTGCGATGCAACAATTACAGCAACACGCTGGCATTGTTGCCATTACGCTGGGTAAAGACGGCGCATTACTGGCCGACGGTACGCGTCAAATAGCCGTACCAGGCGTCAAAGTGGTTGCGAAAGACAGTAACGGTGCCGGCGATATGTTCGCAGGCGCTATGATGTATGGTCTGACTCGTGGGTACTCACTAGCGGCCTGCGGCATGCTCGCAAGTCATGCAGCTGCCGAAGTGGTCTCGGAGTTTGGACCGCGGCTGAGTCTTGACCGGCAGCAACAACTGCTGATCCGACTGCAGCACGAACCAGAATTCAACTAAAACAAGGTGAACGGTGAATAGATAATAGTGAACAGAAAGGATTTTGGTTTGTCTCGCTTTTCACTGTTCACTGTTCACCATTCACTATCTTTAAGGGGTAGTCATGCAAGATTATAAAGTTGCCGATATCAGCCTCGCCGAGTGGGGCCGTCAAGAAATTTCTATCGCTGAGTCAGAGATGCCAGCGTTGATGACCATTCGTCGTAAATATGCTGCGAGCAAGCCATTGGCTGGTGCGCGCATTATCGGCTGTATTCACATGACCATTCAAACCGCAGTGTTGATTGAAACCCTGATTGAGTTGGGTGCGGAAGTGCGTTGGTCATCATGTAATATCTTCTCAACGCAAGATCATGCCGCTGCAGCAATGGCAGCCGCTGGTGTGCCTGTGTTTGCGTGGAAAGGCGAAACTGAAGAAGAGTACGAATGGTGCTTGGAACAAACTTGTCGGAAAGACGGCGAGTTGTGGGATGCCAACATGATTTTAGACGATGGTGGTGATTTGACCCTGTTGATCCATGATAAGTACCCGCAAATGCTCGACAACGTGCATGGGATTACCGAAGAAACGACTACCGGTGTGCATCGTCTGCTCGAGATGCTGAAGCACGGTACGCTGAAAGTTCCAGCTATCAACGTCAACGACTCGGTCACTAAATCAAAGAACGACAACAAGTACGGTTGCCGTCACTCGTTAAGCGACGCTATCAAACGTGGTACTGACCACTTGCTGATGGGTAAGAAAGCGTTGGTGATTGGTTATGGTGACGTTGGTAAAGGTTCTGCCGCAAGTCTTAGCCAAGAAGGCATGATAGTAAAAATCGCTGAGATTGACCCGATTTGTGCCATGCAAGCGTGCATGGATGGCTACGAAGTGGTGTCGCCATACCTGAATGGTGTCAACACTGGCGATGAATCGGGTATCGACAAGAACTTGCTGGCCAACACCGATTTGCTGGTAACGACCACTGGTAACGTCAATGTGTGTGACCGCTACATGCTGGCAGCATTAAAGCCAACTGCAGTAGTCTGTAACATTGGTCACTTCGATAACGAAATTGACACCGCGTTCATGCGTAAAAACTGGCGCTGGGAGCAAGTGAAACCACAGGTACATAAAATCTACCGTAGCGATGATAAACAAGATTACTTGTTGCTGTTATCGGAAGGTCGTTTGGTGAACCTCGGTAATGCCACCGGTCACCCAAGTCGTATTATGGATGGTTCTTTTGCAAACCAAGTACTTGCGCAAATTCACTTGTTTGAAGAGAAGTTTGCCGACTTGCCAGCGGCTGAAAAAGCTGCCAAGCTGCGCGTCGAAGTATTACCGAAGCAGCTCGATGAAGAAGTCGCGAAGTATATGGTGCAAGGTTTTGGTGGTGTAATCACCAAGTTAACCCAGCAGCAAGCTGACTACATCCATGTTGCCGTCGAAGGACCATTTAAATCGGACGATTATCGTTACTAAACTTTATGACGGTTATTTATAAGGAACTCACGGCCGCCGATCACGCGGCCGTGCTTGAATTAGGGAACCAGGTTCATGGTGAAAATTATCTCACTCCTGAATCTTTGGCAGATTATGCCCAGCGCGGCCTAGTTGGCTCAACCAATCTTAATTGGCTCGCTTTTGTCGATGGCAAACTGGCTGGTATTCGCTTGACCTTTGCTCCAGGTAACTGGGACATCGACGAATACTGTACACCCTCTGAATGGCCGGTTGCCGTAGAGCAAATGTGTTACTTCAAATGCTCCGCAGTAGACGCAAATATTCGTGGTGCTGGTATTGGTCGGGGTTTGCTAGACCACTCGATTCAAGCAGCCCGTCAATTGGGTTGCAAAGCTGGGCTCGCGCATATTTGGATGCAAAGTCCGAACAACTCAGCCTATTCATATTTCAGCCGTTGTGGTGGCGAGCTCATTAAAGAGCACGCCGATCGCTGGTATCGATTATCGGTTGAAGAAGGCTATCACTGCCCCATTTGTGACGGCGTTTGTCACTGTGCCGCTGGTGAGATGATTCTGCGTTTTAAAGATTTCAGTTAACTCTTCTGCGGAGGCGTTGTGAGCCAATACGACCCATTACACGATGTAAACCCTGGCCCACACCGCCCTTATCCACACAGTTATTGGCTACAACAGACCGCTTCCGCGCAATTCCCACCAACCGTAACGGATTTGCCAGCCACAGCTGATATCGTGGTAATTGGTGCCGGATTTACTGGGCTCAATGCTGCCTTAGAATTGGCTGAGACCTACCAACAACAAGTGGTGGTGGTAGAAGCCAATCAACTCGGTTGGGGTTGCTCGATGCGTAACGCTGGCTTCGCCATGCCTGGCACTGGCCGACTCGGCTATGCCGCGTGGGAGAAGCGTTGCGGTATTGATGTCGCCAAAGGTATCCAAGCAGAGTATCAACGCGCATTTGAACGCTTAGAGCGACATATTGCAGCTTGTCCTGAACACGCTCAGGTGCAACGGGGTGGTTATTTAAAGATTGCCCATCGTGCTAAAGCAGTGCCCGAACTGCGGCAGCAATTTGATGCGCTGCAGCGGTATGAACCGAGCACAACTTGGCTTGATCGTTCTGCGATTCAAGCGCGCGTTAACAGCCCGCAAGCCCATGCGGCGATTCACTTCCCGCAGAGTTTTGGAATCAATCCGGTGTTACTGACGACCAGTGTTGCCCGGCAAGCGGTTCAAGCTGGTGTTAAAGTGGTTGAGCATGCCCCTGTGATTCAGTGGCAAACCGACGCTGATGGCACTCATTGCCTGCATACACCTCGTGGCGACATTCGTGCTCGGAAGGTCATTATAGCCAGTAACGGCTATACCCCGAATCATTTGCATCCCAGCATCCACGGCCGCACGCTACCGGTGCTTTCCAGTGTGGTTGTTACGCGACCGCTGACCGCCACTGAATTAGCAGCAACGCATTTAAACAGTCGTGAATTGGTCATGGATACGCGCACGCTGAAATATTATTTCCGGTTGCTGCCCGATCAACGCTTATTGTTTGGTGGTCGCGGCGCGATTCGTGGTAAAGATGCAAACAATCCGCGCTACACCCGTGATTTGATGCAAGCACTCAGTGCTACGTTCCCGCAATTGCACAGCCTTGCTGCGGAGAAACCAGACTATTCATGGAGTGGTTGGGTGAGTGTGGCGTTGGATGACTATCCGCGGATCTATAGTCCAGCACCCGGTATTTTCACCAGCATGGGCTATTGCGGTTCAGGAGTGACTTTTACCCAGCTAGCTGGACAACGGGTCGCGCAACTTGCGATGGGTGCTGAACTACCCGCTCTGCCGTTCTATCAATCGGCGCTACCGAAATTTCCGTTTGCTGGACTGCGGCGCGCTGGCCAATGGTTGTTTTACCAGGCCAACGTCAACCGCTAATTGTACTTGCTAATAGCACTTGCTAAGAGCACTTACAGACCGAAAACGACCTTCTCACTGCGCAGCATGCGCCCAATCAGCATTAGTAGCAAAGCCGATAATGCAACGGTAGCAACAGCACTCAATGCCATAGGCAGCCACTGTAAGGCTTCACCTTTGATGATGTCGAGTAAGGCCTGATGTTGACCAGTAATCGGCAAATAATAGAGCGCTTGATGCTTCACGCGTGAAAACTCGACCCCAAATACAGCCAGCATGGGCAGCATCAGCAAGAATGAAATGTAGGTTTGTGCCTCTTTAAAACTCTTCGCTCGAAACGATACGAATAGCTGTAAAGCCGTGGCAAATAATGCCAATGGAAACAGCAGTGCGATGATCAACAGAATCGACTGCCAGCCTAAGGCAATGCTAATACCGATATTGTGCAGTGGTAGGAAACTGAAAATAAACGGGATTAAAACCACACTCAGAATGCCGCCAAAGATTGCGAAGCAACTGGCCGCTAATGCTTTGCCCCACACCAACTGCTGGGCGGTTAACGGCTGCGACAACAACAGTTCCAGTGAATTACGTTCGCGCTCACCGGCGCTAATATCAATGGCAACGTTCATTCCTGAAAAGAAGACCGACAACAGCATAAACACCAACACACTACCCATGAGAAGAGCTGCGCGTGAACCCTTGGTTGCAGTGTCTTGCTTGACCAGATCAATGGCGTTCATGATGCCAGGATCAATACCGCGCATCTGTAACCGAATATAGGTCAACTGATTGCTATAACTCTGTACAGCACGTTCCACCCGATTGATGTCGGTGCGTTGCTTTTGCGCAGAAAAATCAGCGGTAAGTGTGACTTCGATGGGCTTCGCCTTGGCAATATTGTCCGCCCAGTTTTCACTGATAGCTAATACGATAGGCTGCTGGCCGTCAGGCCATGGCTTTTCGCGTTCCACAATACCTTGTCGTTGCAGATGGGCAATAAACGCCGGCGCGTGTTCTGCGCCTTCAATGTTAATGCCAACATCGCTCTCATCGGTCAATTGGGATATCAACACAAAGAAAGCGACGGCCATCAACAGTGGACCGAAGAATGCATAGGACATAGCGGCCATAACTGAGCGCTTATCCCGCAGGGCATCGCGCAATTCCTTGCGCCAGACAATCAGTAATGGATTGCTCATGCTGCGATCCCCTCATCGGTACCAATAATTTTCACGAATGCTTCTTCCAGCGCATTTTCGCCAGTCAGCTCACAGAGTTCTCGAGTAGTACCCTGTGCCGCCACTTTGCCCGCCGCAATCACCACGACTTTGTCACACAGCGCTGCAACTTCTTGCATCACATGAGACGAAAACAGAATACTGGTGCCCTGCTGCCTTAGTTCTCGCAGCAAGTCACGCAAAATGCGTGTACTCATAACATCGAGGCCCCGGCTTGGCTCATCAAGAATCAGGTGCTTCGGTTGATGCACAATCGCTTGCGCTAATGCTACTTTCATCCGCTGACCTTGAGAAAAGCCTGTCGCTCGACGATCGGCTATAGCAGTCATATCTAAACGCTCAATTACATGCGCAACTGCCTCAGCCTGCTTCCCGCCTTGCATGCCATGCAATGCAGCGAAGTAAGCAATTTGTTCGCGCGCGGTAAGGCGCTCATACAAACCGAATTTATCTGGAAAAATACCAATGCGTTTACGAGCTTCTAAGGGCGCTACTTTCGCATCTATACCGTCAATCAGTGCTTCACCAGAGTCGGCTTGCAATAACCCATAAATCGTTCGCAAGCAGGTGGTTTTACCTGCGCCATTGGGGCCCAACAAACCGGTAATCTCGCCCTCAGGAGCACTGAAAGATAAACCGTTTAATGCGTTGACGTTTCCGAAGGCTTTTTGTAGTTGTTTTACTTCAATCATCGTCTGCTCCTAAAGACCTTTGCCGTTTGCATTCAGCACAAATGGCATGGGCTTCGCATCCGTAGTCAGACAGGCATCGTCTAACTTCGATAAGTCATTGTGATCAATAAACTGACCTGCGAGTTTGTTCGCGCAAGTGTGACCCACAATCGTATGCGACCCGTGGGTTGCCACTAGGTGACGGCTATTCGACAACGTCTCTGCAGCAATTTCGCCCCACGCAACCGGCGTTACTGGATCTAATTCACCCGATAACAGTAGTGTTGGGATGTCACTCTGAACCGGCTCAAACCAAGTGTCTGGGCGTGGCGCTTGTGGCCATACCGAGCACATGTCGACAAAAGCATCACCGGTGCGGCTGCCAATAAAGTCATTGTCACCATCGCTGGCCAGCAATTCATCGGTGGCACGCGGCAAATCTTCGCTGCAGAGTACAGACAACATCAGCCCCATATAGAGTTGCGATTGATTCATCACACCGCCCATAAGGCCGAGCAAGGGTTCATAGTTGCCTTGAGCAGTCTCATTGATGACGTATGGCAACATTTGACGCGTCGTCGGATGGTACAAAGACACCCGCATGACACCGGTGAAACGACCCGCGGTCACCAGTATATCGGTCTCCTCATTACTAAGCGGATCCGGCACTGTAATAGGTACTGGATTGCTTTCTAACTGCTGCAACACATTACGATAAGTTTCTGCCAAGTTCGGGAACTCGCTGTTGCATGCGGTCGATTCACGGCAGCGCTCCAATAGCTTATCGAACGACTCAGCACCATGTTTACCAAATGGGCCGACGACCACCTGTACGGGTGCCACAGCATCGAGTACGGCGCTGCGCACTGCTTCTGGAGCTTCACGCATATATACCAAACCCGCACGGCTGCCATAAGAGCCACCATAGAGGTTTACTTGCTGATAGCCGAGGTGCTCACGCACCCGCTCAAAATCACGGATGGCATTCACCGAATGATATTGTGTGAGGTCAGTCTCGTCATAACGAGCCAAACATTCACCGGCCATTTGGTCGAGCTGCATGTCATCGTCAGTTTTGACGAGCTCATCCATATGATCGACTTCGCAACTGAGTGGGTTTGATTTACCCGTACCACGTTGATCAATCAACAGGATATCGCGCTTACGGCGGACATCTTTAAAGATTCGATCAATCATCGATGCGAGATCCGTTGCCGCTTGCCCAGGCCCACCAGCCAAAATCAGTAGTGGATCAGGAGCTTTACTCTCGCTAACTGCTGGTAACACAGCGAAATTAATCGGGATCTGACGGCCATCAGGGCGATCATAGTTCTCTGGAACCATAATCTGACCACACTGCACCTGTTCAGAAATGTTGCGCAAATAGCAACCCTCTAACTGCGTAGGGTTGGGTTGAGCCGAAGACTGCGCAGCTACTGAACTTGGCAAGATCGCCAAAGCCCCAAAACATGCGAGTAATACAAGAGGTAGACGCTTCATAGAATGTTATCCAATTGTAACAATTGGCATAGTGTAGCGTTTCAATGTACCGCAGAGAAGAGCTTAAACTGTAAAGAAGTGTTAGCGCAGATAGGAAGGAGTATTCTGAGTTCGTGAGTCACTGCTTCGAAACAGCTGAGAGCACGATTCCTCGGCACCATAAGCGCGGCTCTGCCGCACACAGGTCATACGCTCACGCAGCAAGCTGCCGGTTGGTGTATCAAGTAGATTTTTCGATTTTGCCCATTCTATATCGCCCGCTTCAATAATAGAGTCGGGAGTGGCACTGATTGCTAGAAAGCGACCAACGTCGTGCGCATTGTGTTGTAGTGCAAATTGAATCAATGAAAGGTTATTACACCGAATCGAAGAATAGATATCGCGTAGACGCTTTCGCTCGTACTGGAGCTTTTGCTTTAATGCCCGACTATCATTGGTGCGGACATAGCTGCATATAGCCAGAGCAGTGTCCGCCGTTACGTTTTGGACACCTAGTTGCTGAGCGTGACTGGGAATATGAAAACCACCACTCAAAATGATTATTGCAAGCGTGATTCGACTGAGCCAATTTTTCATGTGCTGCGACCTATTACTCCGCGGCGCTGGTTCATCATAGAACGAATGCTACCGTTGTCATACAGGGCCTGCAACGGAATTTATTGTTGCTAGTCGTTAACTCTTTGGTACACACATGTGAAGAATTTATGCGGATTGTTTGCATCAGCAGGATGCTCGATTTTTTCAACCAGATCCCAGTTCCCCTCCAATTGAAAATCGGGGAAATAAGTATCACCGGCCGTCTTTAAATCGATTTCGGTGAGATACAAGCGCTCAGCTTGCGGCAGAAACTCACGATAGACGTGACCACCACCAATAATCATGACTTCATCACTATGTCCGGCCGCTTGTAAGGCCAACTCTGGGGAGTTCACCCAAATCACCCCTTGTTCATCCGTATAGGGTTGTTGATGACGCCGCGAGAGCACGATATTAGTCCGGTTGGGGAGTGGGCGACCGATAGACTCATAGGTCGCACGGCCCATCACGACGGGCTTACCTAGGGTGATTTTCTTGAAGTGTTGGAGTTCGGCAGGCAAGTGCCAAGGCATGTCGCCGTCCTTGCCAATGACTCGGTCCTGCGCCATCGCGGCTACTAGTGCGACTATCAAGTTACTCCCCCTAAGAGTGAATAGTAAATTGTGAACAGTGAACGGAAAAACTCTGTTCACTATTACCTATTCACTGTTCACTGTCATTTCTGGTAGACCACTTCTACGTCGTAGTCGTCGTCATCGAAATCGTCATCATCATCGTCGTCATCTTCCGCATAGGCGTCAAGCTGTTGTTGATGATAATCATCCCATTTGAATTCGGTGGTGGCTTTCGCTTCTGCTTCCATTTCTTCGGGAGTTTGCTTAGGCTGCGACTCAATGTAAGTCATGATTTCCTTACACAGTGCTTCCGTACCCAAGTTCGCCAAAGCCGAGATTTGATAAACGGGACCGTCCCAATCTAACGCTTCTTTCACACGTTGCAAACGTTCAGTAATTTCCTCGTCATCGAGCAAATCGGTTTTGTTGACGACTAACCAACGGTGCTTGCCCGCCAAGGCCGGGCTGTATTTTTCCAGCTCATGTACAATCTTCACCGCTTGTTCAGCAGGGTCGGTATTGTCATACGGTGCTAAATCAACAAGGTGTAACAGGAGTCGGCAGCGTTCCAAATGTTTCAGGAATCGAATACCTAAACCGGCACCTTCTGCAGCACCTTCTATTAAGCCTGGAATATCGGCAATCACAAAGCTCGCATGCGGAACCGGACGCACTACACCTAAATTTGGGACTAAGGTGGTGAACGGATAATCTGCAACTTTGGGCTTCGCTGCAGAAACCGAACGAATGAACGTTGACTTGCCTGCATTCGGCATACCCAGAAGACCCACGTCGGCGAGCAACATCAGTTCGAGCTTTAACGAACGAATTTCACCGGGTGTGCCATCACTTTTCTGGCGTGGCGCACGGTTGGTACTGCTTTTAAAGCGCGCATTACCCAACCCGTGGAAACCGCCTTTAGCAACCATTCGGCGCTGACCGTGACGCGTTAAGTCACTGATGGTTTCGCCAGTCTCGACATCCGTCGCCCGAGTGCCGACCGGTACTTTCAGAATAATATCGTCGCCGCGTTTACCGGTACAGTTTTTACCTGAACCGTTCTGCCCGCGTTGCGCTTTATGGATGCGTTCAAAACGATAATCAATCAGCGTGTTGAGGTTCTCATCCGCCTCCAGATAAACGTCGCCGCCATCACCACCATCGCCGCCATCTGGGCCGCCTTTCGGGATGTACTTCTCACGCCGAAAGCTCACCACGCCGTTACCGCCGTCGCCAGCCTCTACGCGAATTTCGACTTCATCTACAAACTTCATGATTTCCTACCTGCTAACATGAAAAAACCCCGTCACACCGGACGGGGTTTCTAGTTCAAACGTGCGCTTTGAGCTCAGTCTTACTCAGCTACGATGCTCACGAATTTGCGGTTTTTAGGACCTTTTTCCGCAAAAGAAACTTTACCATCCGCTAAAGCGAATAAAGTGTGGTCACGACCGATGCCGACGTTCTCACCAGCGTGGAAACGAGTACCACGTTGACGAACGATAATGCTACCAGCCAATACTGACTCACCACCAAAACGTTTCACACCCAGACGTTTACTTTCTGAGTCGCGACCGTTCTTAGTTGAACCACCAGCTTTTTTGTGTGCCATGTGTCGTTACTCCTTCAATTAACCGTTGATACCAGTGATTTTCACTTCTGTGAACCACTGACGATGACCTTGACGTTTCATGTGGTGCTTACGACGACGGAACTTAATAATGTTCACTTTGTCGGCACGACCATGGTTTACCACTTCCGCTTTAACAGAGCCACCAGAAACAAAAGGTGCGCCGATTTTCACGTCGTCACCGTTCGAGAGCATTAAAACTTCTCCGAACTCAACCACTTCACCAGTGGCCGCTTCCAGCTTTTCCAGGCGGACGATTTGCCCTTCAGTAACACGGTGTTGCTTACCGCCACTTTGGAATACTGCGTACATAGTTTTCTCCGATTTGTCCCAGTGGGACGCCATATATTTAAATCAGGGCGCGAAGTATACCTATTCTGCAAACAACAGTAAATAGTGAACAGTGAATAGAAAGAGCAAAAGAAGAAAAAAACGAGGGGCTAGTGAGTTCTGTTATCTGTTCACTATTTACTGTTCACTGTCAGTTTAGGCGGTTGACGGCTATGTCGGCTAGTGCGTGCAGCGCATCGCGATACTCCGATGCCGGTAAAGCAGCCAGCTGAGCTTGCGCGAGCTGGGCTTCTTTGAGTGCGCGATCACGCGTGTACTCAAGTGCGCCGGTACGCTGCATCGTCGCGAGAATAGTGCTGAGTTGAGCCCGCCCATCACCTTGTTCTATGGCGAGGCGAATTTGCTGTGCTTCGTGTTCGTTGCCGTGCCACATGGCGTATAGCAACGGCAATGTTGGCTTCCCTTCAGCGAGGTCATCGCCGGCTTGCTTACCCATCACATCGCTGTCGGCGGTGTAATCGAGTAGGTCATCAACCAACTGGAAGGCGGTGCCTAAGTGGCGACCATAAGCGGCGAGTGCATCTTCAACTGCAGAGGGTTGATTGGCTAATACCGCGCCGAGTTGAGTGGCGGCTTCGAACAATTTGCCGGTTTTGCCATAAATCACGGCAAAGTAGCTTTGTTCGGTAGTATCGGGGTCATTGCAATTCATTAATTGCAGCACTTCGCCTTCCGAAATGATGTTGGTGGCGTCAGCGAGAATTTTCATGACCTTCATGGAGTCCAGCGTCACCATCAATTGAAAGGCACGCGTGTAGAGAAAGTCACCCACCAGCACGCTGGCTTCGTTTCCGAAGACCGCATTGGCCGTTTCTTGACCACGCCGAAGCTCCGATGCATCAACCACGTCATCATGCAGTAAGGTTGCGGTGTGAATGAACTCAATAATGGTTGCTAGCGTTAGGTGCCCTTCACCTGCGTAACCCGCAGCGCGAGCAGCAGTCACCGCTAACAAAGGTCGTAACCGCTTGCCGCCGCTATTGACGATGTAAAGACCCAGTTGATTGATCAGGGCGACGTCGGATTGTAATTCGCGGCCAATTAAAGCATTCACGCCTTGCATATCGGCTGCCATCAGCGTGTTGATTTCAGATAACTTCATCGCTTGCTGGTACGGTTACTTGAGAGAGACCGAATTGTACCGTAAAAAAACAGTAAGGGGCAGTAGTTCAACGAGTTTGCTCAGCAGAATGACGCTTCTGCTTGTGCGAGAGCTGAAGGAGGAACTGACGCAGTAACGCGATACCGATGCCCGCACTAATCCCACCCCAATGCGCCATTACAGCAATGTCTGAAGAACTGGGCAGATACAGCGTGTCGTAACCGCACTTCACCAGTAGACCAACGCCAATGGCAGTGCCGCTCCAACGCCGAATAAAAGTGTCGGCGAGCGCTCCCCAAGCATAGAGTCCATAAAGCGCACCTGAAAAACCGGCGTACACCAGCGTGGTTGGATCCAACCACAACATGGCAATGGTACTACTGAGTAATAATACCGGTAACCAGCACCAATCGCGCCAGCACGACAGATGTTCGATGAACAGCAGCCACCACAGCCATAGTCCAAGAATGTTCAGCCACAAGTGTGGTTGATCGTGGTGCACCAGCGCTCCGGTGAGCAAGCGCCACCATTCGCCGGCAAGGATCCACTCACGTTGATACACGAATGCAGCGGATGCGTCGAACCAATGACCACCGTAAAACAGCGCCAACATGAGTACGCTGACGGTACTAATTGGAATCAGTGTTGCTTTACTAAACGGGAGGTTTGCCCACCATTGTCGCCACTTGATCATCGAATTAACTTAGTCCCATAAAAAACGCCGAGCTGAAGACTATCTTCAAGCTCGGCGTTGCAGAGGTCAACGCTTTTGTATCAGCGTCAATTAGCTCACGAAATCCAAACCGGTCTGGATATCGCCTTTCAAGCCGTCAAGCATCGCGGCTTTCGCAGCTTGCTCGTAGGCGCTCAACTCACCATATGGGAGAATTTCAGCGATGCCGTTTGGACCTAAACGAACCGGATGTGCAAAGAACAACGCGTCAGCGCCATCGGTTTCAACGTAAGTGCATTCAACTACACTGTCGTCACCTTGCAGAGCTTTCACAAGTGACAAGCAGAAACGTGCGGCTGCTTGACCCATAGACAATGTTGCAGAGCCGCCACCCGCTTTGGCTTCAACTACTTCAGTACCAGCGTTTTGAATGCGCTTAGTTAACGCTTCAATTTGCTCGTCGGTGAAGCTTAAACCTGTTTGTGACAACAGTGGCAAAATGGTGGTGCCGCTGTGTCCACCAATGACTGGCACAGTGACTTCAGCTGGATTTTTGCCATGAATTTCAGCAACAAAGGTTTCAGCACGAATCACGTCTAAGGTGGTTACGCCGAACAGTTTGTTCTTGTCGTAAACGCCTTTTTTCTCAAGCACACGCTTGGCGATTGCAACCGTAGTATTGACTGGATTGGTGATAATACCGACGCAAGCTTTCGGGCAGTTGTCCGCAATCGCTTCGATCAAGTTGGCAACGATGCCAGCATTGATGTTGAACAAGTCAGAACGGTCCATACCTGGCTTACGTGGGACACCAGCTGGAATCAATACGATGTCACTGCCTACCAATGCACTGGCGAGGTCATCTTTGCCATAACCTTTCACGGAAACCGCAGTTGGGATGTGGCTGAGATCAACAGCAACGCCTGGAACAACTGGTGCCACGTCATACAACGCTAAGTCAGTACCAGCAGGTAATTGGGTTTTCAAAAGTAATGATAGTGCTTGACCGATACCGCCGGCTGCACCTAAAACTGCAACTTTCATCTCAGACTCCATCCAATCGTGTGGGGAAATTTAGGCCGAAAATACTACTCCAGAACCGCCGAAATTACAACCAAAGCCCGCCGCTCTAGGCGTTCTTGTTGAATTCCGTTACACTGCTGTGAATCCTAATCAACTTACGACTATTGCGGAGCTACTGTGCGTTCAGATGAACTAATTGATGCGTTTAAAGCACTCTTAAAACAAGAGCGTTATGGTTCACAGACCGCTATTGTTGATGCCTTGAAAGACCGTGGTTTCAGCAATATTAGTCAGTCAAAGGTCTCGCGCTTATTGAGTAAATATGGCGCGGTCCGCACCCGTAATGCACGGCAAGAAATGGTGTACTGCTTACCACCTGAGTTGGGCATTCCGTCGACGCGCGCGCCATTGACTCAGCTTGTTTTAGATATTCAGCACAATGATGTGATGGTGATTATCCGCACTACTCCGGGCGCGGCGCAACTGATCGCGCGATTACTCGATTCAGTCGGTAAACAAGAAGGTGTGCTTGGCACTATTGCTGGTGACGACACCATATTCATAGCGCCACTTAAAGTGTCGGAAATAGATTTCACACTACAGAAAGTCAAAGAGTTGTTTGAAAACGCCGATTAGCGTTTGCTGTGGCCGAGCTGCTCGAGAAAATCAATCGACGGGGCAAAGTAGGAACCGTTGGCGACTGCTTCCACATAATCCAGTAACGGATCATAATCGCCATCATTATCAGCGATGTAACGTTGCTTCAGCCATTGCACGAGATGCTGTGCGTCACCACTAAAATACATCGCTAATAAGCCCTGCTCGCGTAAATCACCCCACGGCATATTCTGACGAAGCAATAACAGCGGTTGATCGTGAGCATCCACGAGTCGTGACTTTTGCGCATGGGTAACCAAACTCAGGACCGCTTCGCTGATGCGCTCACCGGTAATTTTCTGACGTCCCATCACATGCTCTTGCATGTCGACGCTAAGTTGTTCCCAGCGACGTAAATCGTGCCGAAATTTCTGCATCAATAAATATGCGCCACCCGCAAAGTGTTTATCATCTTCGGCTTTTATGGTGGCAAATTGGCGCCGGCGCATACCATGCGGGTTGTCGGGTGATTCAATGAAGCCGGTTAAATCACGGCCATCCATAAAGCGGAACGTGCGTATTTCGTCCAGCAACTCGACGTCGTGGCCGAGCCACTCTAAGAACGTTCGCGCAGATTGAAAATTTACATCAAAGCGGTCTGATCGAATGCAGAGAAGCAAGTCAACGGATTCACGCGGTGCTTGACGATCACCATCCCGTAATTCTGGAAAGCTGCCCAATTGTGCCGGGCGCTGCGTTGGATACACGTGGTCCCAATAGTCACTGCCAATCGCGACAAACACGCTGAGCATCGATTCTGAGAAGCGATCGTCCAACTCGCTCGCTATACTCGGAATACGCGCAAGCTTACGACGGACTGCATCAACGTCATCCGTCATCACATTCATCAATAATGTTAAGCCGTGTAGATTAGGCTCTGCGTACACGCCGACTTGGGGTCGTGCCATAGCTTCCTCAATTGCATGAAGTTTCAACTTGCAGCGGTTAGTTTGTCACATACAATGGCCGCAGTGAATTAGAATTCGAACAAAAAGAATAAGGTAGCATAACCGATGACTCGATTGACCTATACTTCTGTCGCTATCCTCGTTGCATTGGGTTTGAACGCCTGTGCAACCGCACCGCAGAACACCACGGCCGCTCAACCTCAGCCGCAAACAACGGTACAAACCGCCGACCAAGCATTCACGACGCTTGCCGATAGTATTTGGGAACAAATGCAAGCGCAGAGCCGCTCGACCGGTGCGGATAGTTTGCCAGACATGTCTGCCACAGCGTTAGCTAAGAGAGCTGCCGAGCAAGAAGCCTGGTTAGCGGAGTTGCAGCAAGTTAATGTCGACGCACTGTCACGCGCGAATCAAATTAACTGGCGGATGCTCACCTATCGACTGCAAAACAGCGTCGATGGCTTTCGGTTTAACGAGCACTACCAACCGCTGAATGCAGAGGGTGGATTCCACAGTAACTTGGGCTTTATGGTGCGTAATAGTTCGTTGCGCTCGCTTGAAGACTATCAGAATTATTTGTCTCGTTTGGCGTCTATTCCTCGCTACATGGAGCAGCAAACCGAGTGGCAGCGCCTGGGCTTAGTGGAAGGCTACACCCAACCAAAAGCGTCAATGGTTGGATTTGAAGACAGTATTACTGCCTTTATTGCGCAGCGCCCTGAAGAAAGCTTGTTCTACGATCCATTCGAACAGCGCCCCAATTTTCTTACTGAGACACAATGGACGGAGCTGCAAGCGGAAGCTCGGCAAATCATCGACCGCCAAGTAATACCTGCGTATCAAGACTATTTTAACTTTATGGTAATGGAGTATTTGCCGAATAGTCGCGACACCATTGGTGCATCTGAGTTGCCCAATGGCCGTGACTATTATCAAAACCGTATTCGCCACTTCACCACACTTGATCTCACGCCGGAGGAGATTCACAAGCGTGGATTAGCCGAGGTCAAACGGATCCGCGCCGAAATGGACAAAGTAATTGCCGACACCGGCTTCGATGGCAGTTTCGCCGAATTTGTCGAGTTCCTGCGGACGGATCCACAGTTCTATCCAGAAACGGCTGAAGAATTGCTGAAGGAAGCAGCCTTCATTGCCAAGAAGGCCGACGGCGTCATGCCGCAATTCTTTAAAACGCTACCGCGTCAGCCTTATGGCATCGCTCCAGTTCCTGCTGAAATTGCACCGAAGTACACTACTGGCCGCTACGCAGGTACGAGCCGCGATGATCGCGCCAGCTTTTATTGGGTAAATACCTATGCGCTAGACCGTCGCCCGCTTTATGAAATGGAGGCTTTAACACTGCACGAGGCAGTGCCGGGGCACCATTTACAAGGCGCATTAGCCCGCGAAATGGAAGGCGTTCCGAGTTACCGTCAACAAACCTATATCTCCGCCTTTGGCGAAGGATGGGGGCTCTATGCCGAGTGGCTTGGCTTGGAAGCTGGGTTCTATCAGGACCCTTACAGCAACTTCGGGCGCTTAAGCTATGAAATGTGGCGTGCCGCACGCTTAGTTGTCGACACTGGCATGCATGCGATGGGTTGGACGCGCCAAGAAGCATTGGACTTTATGGCGAGCAATACCGCGTTAAGCTTGCACAACGTGAAAACGGAAATCGACCGTTACATCACCTGGCCCGGCCAAGCATTGTCATACAAACTGGGTGAGATGTTGATTCGCGACCTGCGCGCCAAAGCGGAACAAGAACTCGGCACGGCCTTCGATCTGCGTGAGTTCCACGAGGTAGTGCTGCGCAACGGCAGCATCCCGCTGGATGTGCTAGAGGAAGAAATCAACAGCTGGATAAAGATGGTGAAAAGTGAACAGGGAACAGGGAATAGACAAACCGAAAGCTAAGACTGAGTTCGTCAGTAGGTTTGCTGTTCCATTCACTGTTCACTATTCACCGTTCACAAAAAAGGGGCCGAAGCCCCTTTTTTTATGCAACCTGGATGGTTGGTATGATGTTCGCTTTCGCAGCAGCTTCTGCTTGGCGGAACGCATCCATCTGATCGAAGTTGAGGTATTTGTAGACTTCACCTGCCATCGAGTTAATGTCTTGCGCATACTCCATGTACTCGGCTGGCGTTGGGAGTTTACCCAAAATTGCGCCAACAGCGGCTAGTTCAGCAGAGGTCAGATATACGTTCGCTCCGTCACCAAGGCGGTTCGGGAAGTTACGCGTAGAAGTCGAGAGTACAGTAGCACCGGCTTCAACACGAGCTTGGTTACCCATACATAATGAACAGCCTGGCATCTCAGTGCGCACACCGTTATTGGCGTAGATATTGTAGTAACCTTCTTCGCGTAACTGTGCTTCGTCCATTTTGGTTGGTGGAGCAATCCACAGACGGGTATTTAATTCGTCTTGGTTCTTCTCCAACAACTTACCTGCGGCGCGGAAGTGACCGATGTTGGTCATACATGAACCGATGAATACTTCGTCTACTTTATCGCCTGCGACTTCGCTTAAGAATTTCGCGTCATCAGGGTCATTTGGACAACAGACGATTGGCTCTTTAATATCGGCCAAGTCGATCTCAATCATTTGTGAGTATTCAGCATCAGCATCGGCACGCATTAGACTTGGATTCGCAATCCACTCTTCCATTTTACGAGCACGACGTTCCAACGTACGCACATCACCGTAGCCTTCGTTGATCATCCAACGCAACATAGTGATGTTCGAACGCAGGTATTCCGCGACCGACTCTTCAGACAAGTTGATGGTACAGCCTGCAGCAGAGCGCTCTGCTGATGCATCCGACAACTCAAACGCCTGCTCGACGGTCAAATGATCGAGACCTTCGATTTCGAGAATTCGACCTGAGAAGATGTTTTTCTTGCCGCGTTTTTCAACGGTCAACAAACCTTCTTTAATCGCAAATAATGGAATGGCATGCACAAGGTCACGCAGTGTGATACCCGGCTGCATTTCACCTTTGAAGCGCACCAGCACTGACTCTGGCATATCCAGTGGCATCACACCGGTTGCCGCGGCGAATGCAACCAAACCAGAACCCGCAGGGAATGAAATACCCAGTGGGAAGCGGGTGTGTGAGTCACCACCAGTACCAACGGTGTCAGGCAACAACATGCGGTTCAACCAACTGTGGATAATGCCGTCACCTGGACGCAAGCTAACACCGCCGCGATTCATGATGAAGTCAGGCAATGTATGTTGTGTTTCGATGTCGACTGGCTTCGGATACGCCGCAGTGTGACAGAATGACTGCATGGTCAAATCGGCACTGAAGCCCAAACAAGCTAGGTCTTTCAGTTCATCACGCGTCATTGGACCCGTGGTGTCTTGTGAGCCTACCGTGGTCATTTTAGGTTCGCAGTAAGTGCCTGGACGAACGCCAGTCATACCACAAGCTTTACCGACCATTTTCTGTGCCAACGTGTAGCCTTTGCCACTGTCCGCTGGTTGTTCTGGCTTCAAGAATAAATCGGATGGACCTAAGCCCAGTGATTCACGCGCTTTTTCTGTCAAACCACGACCGATGATCAAGTTGATACGGCCACCGGCACGAACTTCATCGAGAATCACACGTGATGCATAGTCATATTCAGCAATGACGGCGCCAGCTTCGTTTTCAATTTTGCCTGCGTATGGGTAGATGGTGATCACATCACCCATGTTCATTTGTTCGACGTCAGCTTCAAAGACTAACGCACCGGCGTCCTTCATGGTGTTGAAGAAAATAGGTGCCACTTTGCTACCGATACAAATACCGCCAGCGCGCTTGTTCGGCGTGCCTGGCATGTCTTCACCAATGAACCACAACACTGAGTTGGTGGCTGATTTGCGTGAAGAACCGGTACCTACAACATCACCGACAAATGCAACCGGGTGACCTTTAGCTTTCAATTCATCAATTTGCTTAGCCGCGTCAGTAATGCCTTCACGTGGCATTTTGTACATAGCTTTGGCATGCAATGGGATATCTGGACGTGACCATGCATCTGGTGCAGGTGACAAATCATCGGTATTGGTCTCGCCGGTGACTTTGAATACGGTTGCAGTGATTTTTTCTGGGAGTTCATTACGGCCAGTAAACCATTCTGCGTTCGCCCATGATTCCACGACTTCCTTCGCGATGGCGTTACCTGCATTCATTTTCTCTTCGACGTCATGGAATGCGTCAAACATGAGCAAGGTATGCTTGAGTTCTTTTGCCGCTAATGGCGCCAATTCAGCGTCATCTAATAGCTCAACCAAAGTCACGATATTGTAGCCACCGTGCATATTGCCTAGTAACTTCACAGCTGCTTCTTTGCTGATGACTGGTGACTGTGCTTCGCCCTTGACGATAGCCGCTAAAAAGCCTGCTTTAACGTAAGCCGCTTCATCAACACCGGGAGGAACGCGTTCTGACAATAGCTCGACGAGAAAGTCTTCTTCGCCTGCAGGAGGATTCTTTAATAGTTCAACTAAATCAGCAACTTGTTCTGCTGTTAATGGTTTTGGCGGAATGCCTTCTGCGGCCCGCTCGTCAACATGCTTACGATAATCTTGCAGCACTGATATACCCCTTCACTGTTGCGCTGTTAAAAAGTGGCGCAATTATAGGGGTTTTACGGTGAGAATAAAATTCATCGGACAATATAAAGCAGAATGTAGCTTATAAAGACAGTGAATAGTGAACAGGGAACAGATAATAGAAAAGCCAAAAATCAATAGCTCTCCGTTTTAGATTTTAGGTTTTAGGTTTTGACTTTTCTATTATCTGTTCCCTGTTCACTGTTCACCAGCCTGTTCCCTATTCACTGTTCACCAGTTTTGAGCGGTAGTCCCTCAGGTCGCGGCGCACTTCCGGTAGCAGCAAATAGAGCGCGAGGATGTTCGGCACTGCCATCAGGAAGAACAGCGAGTCAGTGATATCGACGATGGCGAGGATATCGACGGACGCAGCCATCGCGACGGTGATGCAGTAGAGAATTTTGTGGGTCAGGAGTACTTCGTAGCGTTCACCAAACAGGTATCCCCAAGCTTTGTTGCCATAGTACGAGACGCTGATGACGGTGGAGAACCCAAACAAAAGAATGATGAGTGTGAGCACCCACGGGAACCAGCTAAACGAAGTGGTAAAGGCATAAGAGGTAATGGCGATACCGTCCACGTTATCGATTTGATAAGCGCCAGTTACGATGATTACCAGCGCCGTAATCGTGCAGATAATAACAGTATCGATAAAAGGCTCGAGCATGGCAACGAAGCCTTGCTGAATGGGTTCATCGACTTTAGCTGCAGCATGCGCGATGGGAGAGGAACCAGTGCCCGCCTCATTGGAATAGGTCGCGCGGCGAATCCCCATAATCATGACGCCAATGAAGCCACCGTATGCTGCGTCGGGCTGCAGCGCAGATTCGACAATAAGAACGAAGGCGCCCGGTATGGCTCCAGCATTCATAGCCAAAATATATAAAGAAGCACCGAAATACAGCGCCAGCATACTTGGAACTAATTTACTGGTGACGTCGGCAATACGTTTGATACCGCCAATAATAACAACCGCCACTAGGCTGCCGTAAACGACACCGTAGATGATGGAATTATCAAAACCTGTGACGGTACTGAATTGCACGAAGCCTTGGTTAACGTTACCGAACGCGATGGAACCGAAGACGCAAAAGATCGAGAAAATGACGGCTAATACCGCGCCAAACTTTGGCCAGCCTCGTGCTTTAAATGCATCGCGCATGTAATACATGGGGCCACCGGCAATGCTGCCATCGGCATTGATCTGGCGATATTTAACTGCGAGCGAAACTTCCATGAATTTGGTGGCCATGGAGAATAAGCCCGCGACAATCATCCAGAATGTTGCACCAGGCCCACCTAAGGTAATGGCAATAGCGACACCAGCGATGTTACCCGTACCAACGGTGCCAGAAAGTGCGGTAGTGAGTGCTTGAAACGGGCTTATTTCACCCGCTGAATCCTCCTTTCGGAACTTGCCTCGCAGCACTTGGACGCCGTGCCAGAAGCCACGGATATTGATAAAGCCAAGACCAACCGTAAAAACAATCGCGCCACCGAATAGCCAAATCACCACCAGCGGGATCTCGGCGCCATTGACGGGGATGGTTGAGAACACAACAGCAGCAACACCAGCAGAAAATTCGGTAAACGACTGAGTAAAAGACATGCGGTAGCCTGTAGGTTGTTTCGACTAACCATAGACTAATTACGGTAAACAGTGAACAGTGAATAGGTAATGGGAAAGCGAGATCTAAAGACAAAAGTGATGAGAGCTCAGTCTTTGTTTTGGTCATTATCTTTTCTATTCACTGTTCACGATTCACTGTTCACCGGACTTTTTACGTTTGCTTACACTTGCTTGCGAAGATACATAGCCGTGACATAAACCTTTCACATGTTTGATCTATCTTAAGTAGTAACGGTCAAGTGGGGGGCCTAGTGATGAAAACTTTAACTTTGTTATCTGTATTTGCAGCGGCATTGATGAGCTCGGTAGCAGTCAGTGCACCTATTCAATCGTATCAGTATGAAGCGCCAATGCAGCGTTATGTGTACACCTACTCTCTCGAGAATCAGGTGGAAACGCTGATGGTCGATATTGCCAACGCGAGTAGCGAAATCATCGCCGATGCGCGTATCGATACGATTTTAGAAGCGAATGAGAACGTACAAGCCATTGGTGCTGAAATGAGAATGACTGGCTTAGTAGCGCGCCTCATTTCACCCATCGAAAGTACGCCAGATGAGGTTCGCAGCTGGGCCCGCGATCCGTTCCGCCGAACGTACTAAATGAATTTCGAGGTGTACTTGGTTGATGAAACCGGGAATTTCGATGCGCACTAAGTCGCCGCGAGCGAGCGCATCACCGACCAAGTCACTTGGGATAATGCCCCAACCCATGTCAGCCAGCAGCAATTCGCGTTGAGCGATTGAATCATTCACCCGAATTCGCTGTTGGCCTGGCATTCGCATCATGCGATCCATATTGATTCCCACATCCTGATCTTGTGGCATCAACATTGGCATTTCTAACAACTCGGAGCGATGCGTCGGTACACCACCAAAACGCTCGGCAAGCCGTGGCGACATCACCACAAAGAGCTCAAACGGACGCACCAAGCGTGTTTCAAAATCACCATGTTGCCGAAACACTGGCAGCCACGGACACAAAGCTAGATCGGCCTCACCCTCGCGAATGGCGCGTAGTGACTTCAACTGTGACTCACCACTGAGCAATAGTTCGGTGGCAGGGAAACATTCCTGCACTTGTCGCATGGCATTGAATAATAAACTTGGCGAGCAAGTATGGTCATAGCTCACTCGGAGCTGTGGTTCTGCTCCAGTTTGTAACTGTTGGGTCAACGACTGCAGTCGCTGCTGCTGTCGCAAGACCTCGCGGGCTTGCCGCAAAAATTGCTCGCCCCGCGGCGTCAATACTAGCCGATAGCCAGTGCGATCAAAGAGCGGAAATCCAGCCTGCTCCTCCAGCTTTTTTAACGCCATACTGACGGCAGCTTGAGTACGATGGAGCTGATCGGCAGCGCCCTGCAGGCTGCCGGTATCGGCTAACGCATCAAGCATCTGTAACTGCTGAATCTTCATAATTAATACTTAATATCTTGATTAGAATAATTCAATATAACTTAATATCAAGAAGAGTAAAATCTTTTGGGAAAGTGAATGGTAAATAGTGAACGGTGAACAGAAAACATGTCTGAGCTCCCGGTTACATTTTTGTCTATTCACTATTCACTGTTCACTATTCACCGGAGGTTACATGCGTTTCTTTGGACTTGTTTTGTTGCTGCTGGTTGGGTGTAGCGACGGTGTTCCCGCTAGTGCGGTTGAGCCTGTTGTGCAACCGGTCAAACTCCATACCGTCACTACAGGGGATGGGCAGCGCCTTCGGGAGTTTCCTGCTGTGGTTGAAGCGGCGCAGGTGGCGCAACTAGCGTTTCGCGTGGGTGGCGAGATTCAAGCGTTTCCAGCGCGGGCAGGAACCGACGTGGAGCAAGGCGATTTAATCGCAAAGCTGGACCCGAAGGATTATCAGTTGGTGGTTGACCAAGCTCAGGCGCGCTATGACTTGGCACTGGCTCAGTATCAACGAACCGAGAATTTAGTCGAACAAGGCGTCATTTCACCGCAGCAATTTGATGAGGTGAAAGCGAACTTGGAAGTCTCTCGCGCAAATCTAGAAACCGCGAAAACCAATCTGCAATACACCGAGTTACGGGCGCCCTTCGCTGGCGTGATTGCGCATGTTTTTGTCGAGAATTTTGAAACTGTGCAGCCGCAACGACAAATTGCCACGCTGCAAATGAGCGATGCTATCGATATCAGTATTCGAGTACCGGAAAGCTTGTTTGCAAGGGTACAGCGAAATACCAACAACAACTATCAGCCGGATGTCATTTTTGCTGCAGCTCCAGAACAAACGTTCCCCGCAACCCTGAAAGAATTCGATACCACCGCCGATCCAGCAACCAATACCTATAAGGTCGTGTTTACTCTGCCGAGTCCGACCGAGTTTAATGTTTTGCCGGGTATGTCAGCGACCCTGCGTGTCGATATGGATGCGGTATCACAACAACTCACGAATGCGCTGTTGGTTCCGACCACGGCCCTGTTTTCCCCAAGTGAAGTGGAACAGGCACAGGGCTACTTTGTTTGGGTGTATGACGACCAGTCAGGCACTGTTGCCAAGCGCGCCGTTGAAACTGGCGCTGTGACCAATCAAGGCGTTGAGATCACGAGTGGTCTCTACGCGGGCGAGCAAGTAGTGACTGCTGGCGTCTATCAACTGAATGATGGACAACGCGTGCGGCCTTGGCTGCGGGAGCGCGGCTTGTGATCAATATCGCTCGCTATAGTATTAAACGCAGCACCACCAGTTGGCTACTGATTGTTATTTTACTGCTCGGTGGTGTATTTGCTCTACAGCAAATGGGGCGTCTCGAAGATCCCGAGTTCACGCTCAAACAAGCGCTTATTATCACCCCCTACCCCGGCGCGACTGCACAGCAAGTTGAAGAAGAAGTCACCTACCGACTCGAGAACGCAATTCAAGAAATGAGTGAGGTGGATCACATCACCTCGATCTCACAACCGGGCCTGAGCCAAATTCAAGTGGAAATCCAAACCACCTATCGTGAAGAGGACATGCCACAAATTTGGGATCAGCTCCGGCGCAAAATTTCGGATAACCGTCGGCATCTTCCGCCCGGTACCGGCGAACCTATGATTCGGGATGATTTTGCTGATGTGTATGGAATTACGCTTGCGGTGACCGGCGCAGGCTACACCTATCAGGATATTGCCGACTATACCGATTTCTTGCGGCGTGAATTGGTCCTCGTGAAAGGTATCGGCAAAGTCACGGTAGCAGGCAAGCAAGACGAGCAAGTGATCGTTGAAGTCTCGCGCTCACGGTTAGCGAATGTCGGCATTGCCCCTCAACAAGTGGTGAACTTACTGCAAACGCAGAACGCGGTTAGTGATGCAGGCCGTATCCAAATTGGCAGCGAGCGGCTAAGAATTCAAACCAGCGGCGAATTTGCCACAGTAGATGATTTAGCCAATCTGCTCATTAGTAACCCCGGCGCCGATGAGCGCATTTTACTGCGCGATGTCGCGACCATTAGTCGTGACTATAAAGAGATACCGACACATCGGGTTCGCTATCAAGGCGATCAAGCCTTGTGGTTGGGTATTTCTTTTGCCGAAGATGTGAATGTCGTTACCGTGGGTGAACGCATTCAAGCCAAGCTCAACGAGCTCAAATATGCCCAACCGGTGGGAATGTCGATTCATTCAATTTATAACCAACCTGCTGAAGTTGAAAACTCCGTCCAGAGCTTTCTGATCAACCTCGCAGAAGCCGTGGTGATTGTTGTGGTCGCCCTGCTCTTAAGCATGGGACTGCGCAGCGGCGTGTTGATTGGCAGCGTCTTGCTGCTGACGGTATTGGGTAGCTTCTTGTTTATGTATTTGGCGGATATTCAATTACAACGCGTGTCACTCGGTGCACTCATCATTGCGCTCGGGATGTTGGTGGATAATGCGATCGTAATCGCTGAAGGGATGTTGGTTGGGGTGCGGCGCGGACTGACGCGAATTCAAGCAGCGGCGCAAGTGGTGCAACAAAATATGTGGCCGCTGTTGGGCGCCACCATTATCGCGATCATCGCATTCGCACCTATCGGCTTGTCGAAAGATGCTAGCGGTGAATATGCGAATTCATTGTTTTGGGTCTTATTCATTTCATTGCTCTTAAGTTGGTTTACCGCTCTCACACTAACCCCGTTTCTCGGCAATTTATTGTATCGCTCGGATGCCCGTGCCCGCCGCGCCAGTGACTTGGCAGACGATGACAACGTCTACGATCATTGGTTTTTTCGAGCGTATCAACAAGCCCTATTGGCTTTTTTGAATTGGCGCAAAACCACCATGCTGGTGATGCTGGGATTACTGGTTCTCGCCGGTGCTGGATTTAGCACGGTGAAGCAGTCGTTTTTCCCGCCCTCTACTACCCCCATTGCATACGTGGATCTCTGGTATCCACAAGGCACTGATATTCGAGCAACGGAACAGTTTGTGCGACAGTTGGAGCACTATTTACTGGAGCGCCATAGCGATTCCGGTGAGCTCGAGTTTGTCGCCACCACCATTGGACAAGGCGGACCGCGGATGACGCTGACCTACATGGTCGAAAAGGCCTATGAAAGTTATGCACAGTTGATTCTTCGCGGTGCCGATATGGATGCGCTCGAAACCGTTCTACTTGATTTCGAAGAGCATTTGCATGCGGAACAACCGGACGTCGAATTCAAATTTAAGCCAGTCGAGATGGGTCCCGCGCAGGCAGCCAAAATTGAGGCGCGTTTTATTGGCTCAGACCCAGACGTCTTGCGCCAACTTGGTGAGCAAGCGCGTGACATTATGGCAGCCGACCCGGGCGTTCGAAATTTGCGGGATAATTGGCGTCAGCGCACGAAGATTCTCGAGCCCCAATTCAACGAGGCATCGGCGCGGCGCCTGGGCATTACCAAAGCAGACGTGAATGATGCACTGAAGCGCAATTTTTCCGGTCAAACGGTTGGAGTGTTCCGTGATGGTACGGATTTATTGCCGATTGTCGTGCGCGCCCCCGCAGTCGAGCGTACCGACCTCAACGATTGGTCTGAGCTGCAAATTTATAGTTCGGCGCTGAATCAGTATATTCCGCTTGGCCAAGTAGTTTCGGCCATTGATCTGGGGGTCGAGGACAACCTGATCATGCGGCGTGATCGCAAACGCACACTGACGGTCATGGCGGATCACGATATATTTGGTGATGAAACGCCAGCACAAGTCTTGCAACGGATCCGCCCAGCTATTGAAGCGATTGACTTACCGATTGGGTATGAGTTGCAGTGGGGTGGTGAATTCGAAGCCTCACAAAAAGCCACGGGGGCTGTTTTCCAAGCGCTCCCACTGGCCTTCTTGGTGATGTTTATCATTACCGTGTTGTTATTCAGTTCAATTCGCCAAGCTGGGGTATTATGGACTACGGTACCGCTCAGCATTATTGGTGTAACATTGGGCTTAGTCGTCACCGGTCAACCTTTCGGCTTTATGGCACTGCTCGGCTTTCTCAGTTTATCGGGGATGCTCATCAAGAATGGTGTCGTGTTACTGGAGCAAGTTCGAGTTGAGCTCGCTTCAGGCAAAGCGGAAATGCAAGCACTGGTTGATGCCGCGGTGAGCCGTGTCCGGCCAGTGGCGATGACCGCGGTCACCACTATTGTCGGAATGTTACCGTTGCTGTTTGATGACTTTTTCGCCAGTATGGCGGTAGTAATTATGTTTGGATTAGGTTTCGCGACTATGCTGACTCTAATCGTTGTTCCTTTAATGTATGCCATGGTGATGCGAGTGAAATGATTCGGGCGCGCTGGTTCCAACTTGTCGGAAGTCTTGCCATTGTGCTGTGGCTAGCTGGTGAACAAACTGGCTGGTGGCCAACGCAATTACTGCAACGGTTGGAATGGATGAGTTACGACATTCGCGTCAACCAAACACTGCCAAACCAAGCCCCGCAAGAATTTGTACTGATCGATATTGATGAAGCTAGCTTGCAAGCCTATGGCCAATGGCCCTGGCCGCGGCAGCAATTAGCGACGCTGGTTGAAAAGTCTTTTGACGACTATCAACTGCAAATGCTCGGCTTTGACTTAGTATTTGCGGAGCAAGAACAAAACCTGTTGGCAGCACAATGGCAGCAATTACAACAACGTATTCCTGCTTTGTTATCTGAACCATTGCCTGCCACTGGTGATGCTGCGCTAGCGCGAGCAATAGCAAATTACCCTGTGGTCACCGGTTTCTACTTTGAGCGTTCTGGCGCAGCAACAACCAGCACGGGAATGTTGCCCACGCCCCTTGAAGTCATTTCCACAGATACTTCAGCTCCACTTGCAGAACTGCCGCTGGTGCGTCCTGACCGGTACGCGAGTAACATCCAAGCCCTGCAAGAATCCGCTTGGGCTGGTGGCTTCTTCGATAACCCTACTGTCGACGGCGATGGGATATTTCGTCGTGTCCCGCTGATACAAGAATTTAATCAGCAACTCTATCCAAGTTTGCCATTAGCTATGGTCCGAACGTTACTTGGGCAAGCTCCGGTCACGCTCGATACACACTTCGAAGGCGGATTGTGGCAACTGGAAGGCGTCGATATGGGCGGCTTTTACTACCCGACAGACCCATCAGGTGCGGTGTTAGTGCCTTGGTATGGTGGTCTAAATACGTTCGATAAAGTTTCAGCCGCAGCCATTTTGCGCGGCGACCCAAATATTGCGACTAAGCTTCAAGATCGGATTGCTATTCTGGGCACGTCAGCACCTGGATTGATGGACCTACGAGCGACACCCGTTGCCAATGTGTTTCCCGGTATGGAGATCCATGCTTCAGTACTAGCAGGCTTGCTAACCATGAACTTTAAAAGCGAGCCCGGTTATGCGGTCGCCATTACCTTTCTCGGTTTGGTTCTTTTAGGTTTAGTTTTAAGTTGGTTGTACCCGCGACTGCCAGCATTTGCGCTGGCTATTACCAGCTTGGTGATACTGTTTGTTCATATTGCTGCCAATATGTTTGCTTGGAGCCAAGGACTGGTCTTGCCCGTCGCTTCAGGGGTCGTATTAATAGTATTGCTAACTGGTTGGCACCTAACACTAAACTTCTGGCGCGAGAGCAAGGCGAAACGCCAGGTTGCGTCGCAATTTGGCATGTATGTGCCACCTGAGCTGGTAGCCGATATTGTTGCCGCGCCTGATGCGCAAGACCTCACCGGTCAAGAAAAAGAGCTGACCGTACTGTTTTCAGATGTTCGTAACTTCACCTCATTTGCAGAGACTATTCCACCAGCTCAATTGACCGCGGTCATGAATCAATTGTTGTCGCCAGTGACGCGCGCCATTCACGAACATCGCGGCACCATTGATAAATACATGGGTGATGCCGTTATGGCTTTTTGGGGCGCACCATTGACCGACCCGGAACATGCAGTTCATGCAGTGCAAGGTGCTATTGCCATGCAGCAGGCGCTCAGGAAAACGAATCAAGAATTTATGGCAGCTAACTTACCTGAACTTGCCATGGGAATTGGTATTCATACTGGGGTGATGAATGTTGGCAACATGGGTTCTGACTTCCGCATGGCTTACACAGTGTTGGGCGACAATGTGAATCTAGGCTCGCGTATTGAGGGACTCACCAAAACTTATGGTGCTGAGATTCTCATTAGCGATGATACGCTGCGAGCCCTTGGCAATGACCATGACTTCAGTATTCGTCCAGTTGATTTGGTGCGAGTCAAAGGGCGCGAGACCCCAGTCATGTTGTATCAAGTAGTTTTAGACTCAGAGCAACAAGCCACCATTGCCCAAGTTCAATTTGCATGGAACTGCTATCGCAATGGAGAATTTGCTGACGCTGAACAAGCCTTCCAAAGTCTTACAAATGACCCGCTCGGTTTGCTCTTTGCAGAGCGCTGCAACTATTATCAGAAGAACCCACCGTCACCGGACTGGGACGGCGTGTTTACGCACCAACAAAAATAGGCTGAGGTCATGAGTACTGAACGTTTAGTGGAACGGATTCGCTATTTAAACCACATTGGTATTGCCCTAACAGCTGAGCGCGATCCATTAAGATTGCTGGAGATGATTCTCAGCAGTGCGCGGAAGCTTACAGGAGCTGACGCTGGCTCTTTGTATTTAATGAAGGGCGAAGATAACGAGCGCGCATTGCATTTCGCACTCGTGCAAAATGACAAACTCAAGATTCACTATGGCGGCTCCGGTGAGCCGCTTTCCGATAAGTTCGCGCCACTGCCACTATTTAAGAACGGTAAACCCAACGACTCGATGATTGTGGTGAGTGCAGCGTTAGATGAAAAAACGATTGTTATCGATGACGCCTACCATGCCGAAGGCTTCGACTTCTCGGGCACACGTGCATTCGATGAGAAAACCGGTTATCACACAGAATCGGTTCTAGTAATACCGCTTCGCAATCACGAAAATGAGGTTATTGCCGCGCTCCAGTTGATCAACAAATTAGAAAATGGCGCAACCACCGCATTTTACGATGATGACATTGAACTAGCCGAGTCACTCGCATCCCAAGCAGCAATTGCCCTCACCAACCAACGCCTAATTCGCGAGCTGGAAACCTTGTTCGAGAGTTTTACACAACTCATAGCAGAGGCCATTGATGCGAAGTCACCACAAACGGGCGCACACTGTCGACGTGTCCCAGAGCTGACTCTGATGATTGCTGATGCGGCAAGTGGTTCTCAGTATCCTGGCATTGAATCCTTTAGTATGGACGAGCGCGAACGATACGAGCTTAAAACAGCGGCATGGATGCATGATTGTGGCAAAATCGTCACGCCTCCCCATGTGGTTGAAAAAAGTCGTAAACTCGAGACCATCTATGACCGTATTGGCACTATTGAAGCACGCTTTGCCGCGCTGGCAGCGCAACCTGAATGGGCGAACCGCCGCGAGGAGCTAGCCGACGACTTAGAGTTCCTGCGCGTCGTCAATGCGGGTGGAGAGTTTATGAGCGATGAGGATGTTGCGCGGGTTCAAAGTATTGCAACTCGCACCTATCCAACGCTCGAGGGCGAGCAGCAACCTCTGCTCACTGCTCAAGAAGTCGAGTTTTTGTCCATTCGCCGCGGCACGCTCACCGCAGAAGAACGCAAAATTATGGAAGACCACATGGTTCATACCATCAACATGCTCGAGAAACTGCCGTTTCCGAAGCATTTACGACGGGTTCCAGAATTTGCTGGTGGCCATCATGAGCGCATGGATGGCAATGGCTATCCACGTGGACTCACCAAAGAGCAAATGTCGATACCAGCGAGAATTATGGGGATTGCGGACGTGTTCGAGGCGTTGACTGCACCAGAGCGCAGCTACAAAAAACCGATGCCACTGTCACAGAGCCTCACCATTATGGGACGAATGGTTGAGAACAATCATCTCGATGCGGACCTGTTCCGATTGTTTGTCGATAAGCAAGTCTATTTGAATTATGCACAAGAATTTTTGCAACCTGAGCAAATCGATACCGTTGATTTAACGCAGTTACCGGGGTACTCAGCACGATGAACTTACATGTTTTAGGCTGCAGCGGCGGCATCGGCGGCAGTACTCCGAGTACTTGCGTCCAGTTAACACCGAACATTTTGATTGATGCAGGTTCGGGCTTAGAGCAGTTATCACTCGACGCCATGCGCCAAGTTGACCATATTTTGCTGACGCATGCCCACATGGATCACATTAGTGCACTGGCCACTTTTCTATCGAATGTGATTGGTTATCGAGAACAGGCGGTCCGCGTGTATGCACAACCCGCTACATTGGAAGTCCTCCGTAAACATATATTTAATTGGCAAGTGTGGCCTGATTTCACGGTACTCCCCAATGTCGAGCAACCTATTATTGACATGGTACCCCTGCAACCCGGCAAAACTTTCGCAGTAGAGAACTTGCAAGTGACGCCGATTACTATGGAGCATACGGTGCCAACGGTTGGCTTTAGTATTCGCATCGATGACCACCATTTAATTTACTGCGCGGATACCACCTACAACGCCAACTTGATTGATGCCTTGAATCAACTCCCGCCTGCCGATCAGCTCGTGATCGAATGCTCATTTCCGCAATCACAGCATGAAATGGCGATGCTTTCCAAACACTTAACCACAGAATTATTGAAACGATTTATCGACCAATTGCAGTATCAACCTAAAGAAATTTTGGTCGCTCATTTAAAACCAAACTACGAGACGGCAATCCGTGCCGAGTTAGCTGAGCTGTTGGCGGACTATCCGTGGCGTTATTTGGAGCAATGATCACCACCTGAAGCTTGATGACGACCTCATTCGCACAAGCGAAATGGCATTGCGCAATTTTTCAGCATGTTCTAATCTTCACAGGATATTTACAGTCTTACTGAAGGATCGATAGATGCTACTGTGCAGGAACGCACGACTAGCTCTCGTGGTACTGGTCGCGTGCTTAAATTCTCCCCATCTGAGTGCTCAAACACTACAGGACGCCATTGCTCGCGCCCAACAGTCCGCTGCTGCTGGCGACGTAACCTCCGCGTTCACGGAACTCCAATCCTTAGAAAATGATTACGCTGGTGATCCCGAGTTTGATTATTGGTATGGCGTCATTGCCCTTCGCGCTGGTGAGGAGAGTGAGGCAATCGTTGCTCTGCAACGCGTCATTGCGGTGAACCCAAAGCATGCTGGAGCTCATATGGAGTTAGTAGGTGCTCACTTACGGCAGAATAATGTCGAGCGCGCACAGCATCATCTAACCATTGCGAAGTCACTGAATCCACCTGAACGCGCCGCGACCATGATTCAACGCTATGAAGAAGCTATTGCCGAGCGCCAGCAGCGGGCGCGAGACGGTGTTTCTTTGGTGGTGTTGGGAACCGATGTCGGTTACGACAGCAACTATATGAATTATCCAGACACCTTTGATTTATTTCAGGGGACCTTTTTAGAAGGTATCGCCATTTTAGAGGCGGATGAGACCGCGTTTGCGACGTTACGAGGCAGCTATTACCGCCAGAAGCCGGTGAACGAAAGTGAATATTTCGAGGTTACGGCCAGCGGTCAAGCACGTGTCAACCAAGCCGACGAAGCCGGTGCGTTTAATACCAACATTGTTCAACTTGCCGCGCTTTATGGCGAACGCGTGAATGATCGTCAGCAATTTAAATATGGTGTTGAAGCCAGCAAAATATGGCTCGATGAACAAAGCTTTCGCTCGCACATTGGCCTACAAATTAGCTATGAACATCAAATGAACGATCAAGATTTGGTTCGCGCCACCACGAGGTTACGCGATTTTCATTTCAAGAATAACCGCAATGATTACCGCTCTGGCATGGGTGAAGCCGAATGGACACACAAGTTTTCTAAGGTTTTGACCGGACGTTTTCGGGGTGCTGCTGAAATTGAACGGGTAAAGAATAACCCTGCTCGTCCCGGTGGTGATGCTACTCGGCTATACGTCTCTGCCGACTTTGACTATCAGTGGGATGACCGCAATAAAGTATCGGCAGGACTGATTTATGGTCGATTACGCTACCACGATCCTGGCTTCGCCATTTTTAATCGCGGTCAGGATGACATGCGCAGTGATGACCTAGTAAGTCTGCGTAGCGAATGGCAACACAACTTAACTCGTAATTGGCAACTTGCCCTGAGCGCTCAGTACCGAAACCAGCGCTCGAGCGTAGACTTTTTCGATTTGGACCAGAGCTTGGTTCAGTGGACGGTGACTTATGCTTACTAAGGCATTAAAACAGACACTTACGTGGATTGGCTTGCGCACACTCAGTGTGCTCTTGGTTGTGCTGGCTGCAGCTGGGTTTAGTCCCCTTTTGAGTGCAGCTGAAACGGTCGAAATTGCCCGCCTACTGTTCGTTCATGGACAAGTAGAAATACATCGCGAAGCTGAAGTGATTGAAGCTCGGCGCGGTAACGTGTTGTTTGTGGGTGATCGCGTCATCACTCATGAGAATAGTAGCGCCCAAATGCGGTTTAATGACCAACAGCTGGTCGCCATTCGTCCTAAGTCAGCCTACGAAATTATTGCTCACAAGTTTGACCCGGATAATGCTGCTGATAACACGCACTCGAGCCACCTCCTGCGCGGTGGTTTGCGCGCGGTAACCGGATTAATTGGTAAATCGACACCAGAGAACGTGGAATTTACAACGCCAGTTGCGACAATGGGTATTCGTGGCACCGACTTACGTATTGTCGTGATACCTGTAGGTCAAGAAGATCAGTATGGTGGTTTGCCAGCCGGTGTGTACCTATTGGTAAATGATGGTTTGGTTAACATTAAGACCTTGATAGCCGATGAAGATGTTCCTGCTGGCGGCTTCAAATATGCGGAAGATGAGAACTCACCACCGAGTGATCCTCCTGTTGGCTCTGACGAAGTTTTTGGCGAAGAAGAGGAATTTGTTGAGGACGATGAAGAGCAAGACGACGAGAATACTGAAGAAGGCTCTGAAGAAAATCCAGACGAGAGTTCTGACGACGATACCGATGACAATGATGAAGGTGCTGACGATCAAGAAGGTATTGAAAACGATGACGAATTGGAGCCTGTCGATCCAGATAGCGGTGGTTCCGATCCAGGTCCTGGCAATGATGGTGGTAACGACAATGACCCCGTTATTCCTCCCGAGCAAGCCGGACAAGATGATGCTGAAGATCGCGGTGAGGAAGTAGCTGAGCCGGAGCCTGAACCAGAGCCAGAGCCAGAGCCAGAGCCCGAACCAGAGCCAGAGCCAGAGCCTGAGCCAGAGCCCGAACCTGAACCCGAGCCTGAGCCGGAGCCGGAGCCTGAGCCAGAACCCGAGCCAGAGCCAGAGCCTGAACCTGAACCTGAGCCCGAGCCTGAACCCGAGCCAGAGCCAGAACCTGAACCTGAGCCCGAGCCTGAACCCGAGCCAGAGCCAGAACCCGAACCTGAGCCCGAACCCGAGCCAGAGCCAGAACCTGAACCCGAACCCGAGCCTGAACCGGAACCTGAGCCTGAACCCGAGCCAGAACCCGAACCTGAACCTGAGCCAGAACCCGAGCCTGAGCCCGAGCCTGAACCCGAGCCAGAGCCAGAACCCGAACCTGAGCCCGAACCCGAGCCAGAGCCAGAACCTGAGCCCGAACCCGAGCCAGAACCTGAACCAGAGCCAGAGCCGGAACCCGAGCCTGAGCCGGAACCCGAGCCTGAGCCAGAACCTGAGCCAGAGCCAGAACCTGAGCCAGAGCCAGAACCTGAGCCAGAACCTGAGCCAGAACCTGAGCCAGAGCCAGAACCTGAGCCAGAACCTGAGCCAGAGCCAGAGCCAGAACCTGAGCCAGAGCCAGAACCTGAACCCGAGCCCGAGCCCGAGCCCGAGCCTGAGCCTGAGCCCGATCCCAGCGATCTGCCGCCTACTGGCGCGGGTTTAAATGATGGTGGCTTTAGCGGTGGTACACAAACTGCAAGCGTCATGTTTGACGAGAGCGGCGCGTTGGTGCGTATTGAAGACGGCGGTTTTGTCTTTGTCGCAGAGAATGCAAACAATAACGTCACCAGCCAATCAGTCTCTGAATCTGTTTCTGAAAGTAATGTCAGTTTTGACTCATTACCGCTTGATTCCTATATCCCTGGATCGACCAATACATTCTCATGGGGCCTGTGGGCACCAGAGAGCTATACGCTGACATACAATGATGAGCCCTTGGATAACAGTCGTAGCTTTGGCTATAGCTATGCACCACATGTCTATTACGATGCAGCGAGTGCCATTGCACAAGCAGCGCTGTATTCCGAGCCAGCGCGGTTTGAAATTGTCTTTAGTCAGGTACCAAGTGAAGCCAATGGCATTTTGAATGTCATGAAGGAAACCTCATGGATAGATGTCGACTTCGGCACGGCAACCATTGATGCGCAGATCAACCTCTTCTATGAGGATGCTGGTAGTCTCAATCTATCCGCCGCAGGAACCATACAAGACTTCTATGACAGTTACTTAAACCTTACTGAGGATAGTAGTAACCCACTCTTTATTGATGGTCGCTTGTACGGTCAATTCACCGGGCACGAAGACTGGGGGATTGATGGCATGTTAGCGGGAATCTATCTCGAACTAGGTCAACTCGCACAAACCGAGTTAGTTCGTTATTGGATTCAAATTGGTCTTGTGAATACCTACTGCTGGCGTAGCTTCCCCTGCGACTTTATTGATGCCAACTACCAATCTACAAACATTACTCTCGCAGGTAGCACCTTTATAGGACAGGCTGATTATATAGCCATGCGACCCAACAGTGATTCGCTGTGGTTAGATGGTGATCAATTTGCCGCCGATATTTGGGCTCCGATTGCCGCTCGCAGCGACGCAGTTTACGGTTACTCGCCTCACTTTGTAGTACTGGACCCAACTGGCTTAGTCGGTGGTGACAGCGCGCATAGTTATTCGCTAACTACCGAATCAGGTGCCATCGAATTTCGCTGGGGCTATTGGGAACCTGGTAGCTACATGATCAAGAACTATGATCCTAACTATCGATTGGAATGGAGCTACGACGTCGAGAATGCAAGTTCACTCCCGTATCACTTTGTCTGGTCAAATGTCGATGGCCCAAGTGTATTGCCAGATTCTGGCATCCGTTCTTTTGAATTTGCGGCAGGTGGATCACTGCTTGCTAACGACCAAAGTGGTTCCATCGATCTGATCGATGGCAACATCGCCATCGATTTTGGTCAAGAATCTGTGTTTGTGACCCTGCTGTTCGATGTGGGTGAAGCAACAGAAAGTCTGCAAGGATCGAGTTCCATCTGGAGTTTACTCAATGACTCTGAGTATGGTTTTTCGCTATACGGCTACGGTGAGATCATTTCTAGCGGAGTGATGTATGCATCGCTCGTAGGTGAAGATTTAGAGGCTCTTGCCGCATTGTTGCGAGTGTTTGGCTACAACGATGCATTTGTTGGCGCCGCTGTGTTCTCGGCGAGTGATTCGTTGGGGCAAAGCCTTGCTGCAATGGGCGCAGTCAATGGTGGGATGCTGGGTCTGAATGACAACATTTCGATTTTCTCGAATGCGCAAAATACGGCTGTTATCGGCACTACGCTCGCACAAGCACAGTCTGAAAATTGGCTATTCCAATTGTTACAACTCCCTCAGTACATGGGTAGTGAATCAGAATGGTATGTCTATGACAGTAGTGGCAACGTCGCAGCTTCAGTATTTTCTGGCTGGGTATCTGCTGGTGGTTACGCGCTTTTCGAGCAAATTAATGCGGCTGGCGATGCACAGAGTCAGTCTACCGACAACACGAGTCCATTCTATTACAGCTATACCGATGTACTGACTGACTTAAACACCTTAGCCATTGCTGGAGTACACTCCTGGCGGCCGAATAGTTCGTTGTACTTTACTGACGATTCGCTGGGAGGTGGTTTTATTGCCTCGACAGACGGCTTCCTCACAGTCAACTTCGATACAGGTGAAGTAGCGATCTCGCTCGATTTCAAACAGTACGATGCCTTCGAACTGCCACTAGGTGCTGGTCGCCTCTGGACACAAGTATTGTTCGCTGACCTGTACGAATCACAAGGCATAGAATTACAAGGTGAAGGAATCTTCGCTGCCACTGGCAATCGACTTTGGGCACGTCCTGTAGGTGCTCAGATGGAAGGTATAGCCACCTTATTGCGTGCTTATTTGGTCGGTAGTACGGATGCCTTGCTAGGCGACCTACTGTTTACGCGGTATTCCTTTAGTGGCATTCCTGCAATTGGCGGCAGCGATGCGACCTTTGATCAGTTTTCAGGCATGGCAAATGCCGGCATCATGATTGCGGGCAACGGTTTTAACACGCATTTTTACGCTACCGATTTTTATGCCCAAGAACCGCAAGAAGTGGGCGCTGCCATCCTACCCAACTACGCCAGCAATGCCGCTGGCTATGAGCTATGGGGATACCTCAACCCTAACTATGTAATGAACTACTCAGTGCAGTTGGCTGGTGAAGATATTTACTTCTCCTATTGGGAAGCACCGCCTTCGGATTATTTGCTCTTTGGTCAGCAAAATGAGCGGATCTCAAGCGAACTATTGCGCGGTATTTCGAGCCCGAACTTCAGTGATCCTGCAACTTCGCTATCACTCGAGAATTTCAGTTATAACGTTGAGTTTGGTTATTTGTTCGATGCGCTCGAAGGCAATTGGATTGGCTTAGATGGAACAGCGAACGTTGACTTTATTAGCGGCACCATAGATTTTGATCTCGGTATTGACGAAGCTAGTGACGGTAATGTCTATTACCTATCCGCCAGCGCTACGGTGCAACAGCTGTTCGATATGGACGCCATTTTATTTAACGGTGGTTCGGGCAACTTCAGCGAGCTCACTTATCACGCGCATTGGTTAGGTGCTGAGCTACAAGGAATTATAGGTTTACTCGAAGGCTACCATGCTGGTGACGACAGCTTCTATCGAGGTTTCTTGTTGTGGGGACGTGATGTTGCGATTGAGCCACTCAATGAGATTGATCCGAATCGATGGAATACCGGTGGTATCATTGCTGGTAATCGTGATTACATGCTAGCAACGAATATCAACGCAGGGCTATTCAATAGTTCGGGTTCTACGGCGGTTCTGGCGCAGTTGCGCGGCGACGGTTTGCGTTTTAACAACCGAAATGCAGAAAGCTCTTTCAATTACAGCTTCAACTGGGCGGCGGGCAGTGTTGACCTCAACTGGGGTTACTGGACTGCGGGTAGCTACAGCATCTTCGACAGTATCGAAGTGCCGCCGAGCTCGGTTGCTGGTGACTCGATGCTGCTATACATGGCCGCATCGGTGATTACTCCAGCCACTGCAACGACACCAACAGGTTCCCTGAGCTATAACTACGTGCCAGCGGCACAACAGAATCGAGCTTATGATGCTGTTGATGGTGCTATCTCAAACTACGATGGTAGCCGCATTATTGTCGACTTCGACGATGAACTGGTGGCAGTCGATATCCGCATTGACTTCCTCGATGCAGATACCTTTGATTCAACTGGCATACTAGGAAGCTTTTTTGGCACCAGCGGTTTGACAGCACTGTATTCTGCACAGCAAATCGACTTGGTTGGTGACGGCTACTTTAGTGGTGGCTCGGGCGCTTTGTGGGGGCAATTCATTGGCTCTGAACACGAAGGCATTATGGCGCAATTCCGCGGCACGAACAGCGGTGGTAATTGGTTCCATGATGTACTGGTGTTCGAACAAATGGGCATCACGAATAGTGTCGATGAAGTCAGCCTCGCAGATTTAGGCGGCAACCCAGGCATTGCTTGGTTCTCCAATGCCGATAGCTTGTATCGCATCAATGGCGACGCGTTACGACTGTTGCTCACGACACCGGGCACAGAACCGACTCTGGGGCTCCGTAGTGCTTGGGACGGCGTCACCTACATTGGCGGCAACACACTGAACTACAGTGACAACTATGCCCTGCCTGGCTCGGCTGGACCCGACACACCGCAAATTCATTGGGGTTATTGGGAAGCGGAAGACTACACAGTACAGACTGCTGACCCAAGTGGATTCACAGCGCAGAACAATGATTCACGCATGTACTATCTGTACACCAATGATCTCACGCCTGCAGGTGCGACCTTGTTAAGTGGCACCCATACCTATTCGATGTTTACAGGTTCGACACTGAAAGGTAGTACCTACGAGTTTGATATGGATTACGACACATCCGACATTCAGGTGAATTTTGATGATGGGTTGGTCGATATCAATCTCGCCTTTATGAATGCAACCGACAGTGGCGGCTTGACCGCTACTGGTGTCGATTTCAGCACTTTCTGGGCGGATGGAGCCATTGACTTGATTGGTAGCGGCTTCTTTGACTCAGGTAGCATTGAAGCGACCTTTGTCGGCGCTGAATTTGAGGGCATCATGTCGATTATAGAGGCACAGGGCGGCGGTGACGCCCTGCGCGGAGTGGGAATATTTGGGCGCGATCCTTAACGGGTCGCGCGCTTCAGTTGCCATTGCCAATAAAGATGATAAACGGCTGGAATCACCAACAATGATAGCAGCGGTGCCGCTATCATACCGCCAATCATCGGCGCAGCTATACGCTGCATAACCTCGCTGCCAGTACCATGTGTCAGCATGATCGGTAGCAAACCGGCAATGATAGTCAGCACCGTCATGGCCTTGGGCCGAACCCGCATCACTGCACCTTCCATAATCGCCGAATCAAGGCCTGTTAGCGTGCGCTCTTGCGTATCTCGCCAGGCATTATTGAGATACAGCAACATCACTACCCCAAACTCGGCTGCCACACCCGCTAAGGCAATCATGCCCACCATTACGGCAATCGAGAGATTGAACTCCAAGTACCAGAGGAACCAAAGACTGCCAGCCAGTGCAATAGGCAGCGTCGCCATGATCAAGAGTGCTTGTTTGAACGAACGGAACGTTAAATAGAGCAAGATCAAAATAACCGCCAAGGTTATAGGAATCACTTCCTGTAACTTGGCTTCAACGCGCTCAATCTGCTCGAATTGACCCGACCAAGTCAAGGCGTACCGTGGCGGCAACTCTAAGTTAGCTAACGCTGCTCGTGCGTTGGTAATCACCGTACCAACGTCCGTATCACCCGCAACATCAATGAACACCCAACCTGTTGGCCGAGCGTTTTCACTGCGAATCATTGCCGGTCCATCGGTGACAGATACGGTTGCTAACTGCTCTAGCGTCACCCAAGCGCCGTCGCGACTAACCACGGGTAATTGCCGCAGACTTTCGACATGATCACGGTACTGACGTGGATAGCGCAAAGTAATGGGATAACGTTCTGTCCCTTCAACCGTTTCATCAATACGCCCACCGCCAATGGCAAACTGGATAACTCGCTGCAACTCCGCCTGACTCACGTTGTAGCGTGCCGCACGTGCTAAATCGGGCTGAATTTCAATGTAACGTCCTGCCGCAGGTCGCTCAGCATAGACTGAAGCAATGCCTGCTACATCGGCAAGCTCTTGCTCGATAGTTTGTCCGAGCTGCTGAATCTCGGCTAAATCAGGACCGGCAATTTTGAGTCCAAGCGGCGTTTTCAAACCGGTGGATAACATATCGATACGGGTCTTGATAGGCTGTACCCAAGCATTGGTGATACCCGGCACTTGGACAGTCGCATCGAGTTCGGCGATGATATCTTGAATGGTTACACCGTCCCGCCACTCCGCTTCAGGCTTCAACTGAATGGTGGTTTCTAGCATCGTCAGTGGTGCGGGATCGGTTGCTGTGTCAGCCCGACCTGCTTTACCAAAGACGCGGTCCACTTCTGGCACTTGAGCAATTAGCCGATCGGTTTTTTGCAATAATTGACTGACGGTTGCCGGACTAATACCCGGGAGCGTGGTTGGCATATACAGTAAGTCGCCTTCTTGCATGGTCGGCATAAACTCACTGCCGAGCTTACTGTATGGGTAGTAAGCACTTACTGCCAATAATGCAGCCAAAACTAGTGTCAGCTTAGGCCACGCCAAGACACCACGCAGCAGCGGTCGATAGACAAAAATCAATCCTCGAGTCAGCGGATTGCGATTCTCAGAAATGATTTTGCCACGGACAAAGTAGCCCATTAACACCGGCACCAAAGTCACGGCAAGCAATGCGGCGGCCGCCATCGCGAAAGTTTTGGTGTATGCCAAGGGGGCAAATAAGCGCCCCTCTTGCGCTTCCAGTGCAAAGACTGGCAGAAAGCTCAAAGTAATGATGAGGAGCGACAAAAATAGCGCTGGACCGACTTCGACACTGGCTTTTGCTACCAATTGCCAATGTTCTGCTGAGTTGGGTTGGCGTTGCTCTCGCTGTGTAAATCGCTCAAGGTGTTTGTGTGCATTCTCAACCATGACAATAGCTGCATCGACCAGCGCACCAATGGCGATCGCGATACCACCTAGGCTCATGATATTGGCGTTGATGCCCAGACTCCGCATCACAATAAAGCTCATGAGCACGGCCAAAGGCAGTGTGATAATCGCCACCAGTGCGGAACGAAGATGCAGCAAGAACAGCACTGTCACTAGCGCAACGAATGCCATCTCTTCAATCAATTTGGTTTGCAGGTTATCCACGGCGCGCTCAATCAATTGCGAGCGATCATAAGTTGTGACGATTTCGACACCATCAGGCAGCCCCGCAGCTATTGAGTCAAGCTTGGCGCGGACGTTTTCAATGGTGGCCAAGGCATTCTCGCCATGACGCATCACTACAATACCGCCGACCACTTCGCCCTCGCCGTCAAGCTCCGCAATACCGCGCCGCAGCTCAGGTCCGCGGCGCACGGTGGCAACATCAGCCAGCGTCACCGTGCCGTCACGCGAATTCATGACGGGCAATGGCACCTGCCGGAGGTCTTCGAGAGATTGAATATAACCGGTGCCACGCACCATATATTCAGCCTCACCCATTTCGATGATACCGCCACCCACCTCATTATTGGCGTCAACAATGGCCGATTGCACCTGCTCTAGCGTTAAACCCAACGCCTGCAGGCGCTGCGGCTCCACCACCACTTGATAGCCAGCCACCATGCCACCGACAGTAGCCACTTCGGCGACACCCGACACACTTTGTAGCTCTTGCTTCAAAAACCAATTCTGCAAACTGGTGAGCTCACCTAAGTCATGGCTACCACTGCGGTCCACCAGCGCATATTGGTAGATCCAGCCTACTCCACTAGCATCAGGCCCGAGTGTTGGTGTGACACCTTCAGGGAGACGATCCGCTGCCTGATTGAGATATTCCAGCACACGGCTACGCGCCCAATACATATCGGTGTCGTCATCGAACAAAATATAAAGATACGAGTCGCCAAAAAATGAATAGCCACGCACTTGCGTCGCCCCAGGCACCGCCAGCATGATATTGGCGAGCGGCCAGGTGACTTGTTCTTCCACTAACTGCGGCGCTTGCCCCGGGTACGGCGTTTTTACAATGACTTGAACATCAGATAGATCAGGGATCGCATCCAGCGGTGTCGACACCATGGCGCGCCAACCCAACCATGCCGCAATAAAAGCTGCGACCAGCACCAATAGGCGATTACGAATGGAGGCATTAATGATGTGCGTGAGCATCTTGCGCCTCCGCTGGTGCATCTTTTCGCTGTTGACGGCTCAGTAATAGACTTGCCTCAGAATCCAGCAAAAATTGGCCGGCAGTCACCACTTGTTCGCCCTCAGTTAAGCCTGACAGAATCTCCGCCTCGCCATTAACGACCAAGCCGACCTCAACAGGCCGTTGCTCGAAGCTGCCTTCGGCACTACGTACCATGACGCGATTCTCAGAACCGGTCAGAATCAGGCTGCTCACTGGCACCGCTAGCACATCTCGGCGTGGCCCACCAAATAACTCAACTTGCGCCTGCATGCCCACCTGCACCGGAGTGGTTACCGATTCGGGTAGCAAGATACGAACCCGCTGACTGCGAGTTTGTCTATCTAGCTCGGGATAAATGTAATCAATTTCGGTTTCAAAGCCGCGTAGGTCTGCTTGAGGCAAAGTAATGTCTGCTGGTGCACCTACGCGGAGCCAATTGCTGTAACGTTCGGGAACATCCGCGATCAGCCACACACTCTGGTCTCCGGTAATAGTCAGTAGTTCTGTGCTCGGTTGCACATACATACCCTGCGCCACGTTGAGTTCAGTGACCACTCCCGCCGCCGGAGCATACACAGGAACCCGGTAGAGAATCTCACCTGACTTCATTATCGCGTCAATTTGTGTCGCTCTCATACCCAATAACTCTAAGCGTAAGCGAGCATCACGGAGCAGTCGTTGACGCTGCGCATCCGCCATGGTGGACCCTGCAGCTGCCTGCAACAAATCTTGTTGGGCAACCACGAGCTCTCGGCTATAGATGGTGTACAGCAAGTCACCAGCTTCAACCCGTTGTCCCTCGCTCCGAATCGCTAACTCTTCGAGCCAGCCATCGGCGCGTGGATGAATATGCACGCGAGCATTGTCGTTCCATTCGACGGTACCTAGGGTTGCAAAGTAACGCCACAATGTGGTCCGGTACGCCGCTGTCGTCTGAATACCGAGGTTCTGTTGCATCTGGTCACTGATTTGCACCGTCACTTGCTCTTGCCGTTCGCGTGCTTCCAAGTCCATCCCACAAATGGGGCAAGTACCGGGCTCATCACGGACGATATGACTATGCATGGGGCAGATATATTCGACTGCAGCATCTTGCTCCAGTATTTCTGGTTGCGCTAACGCTTGAGCACTGGTTGGCTCTTGATGCTCGTGCTCATGCTCTTGAGCGAGCAACGGCTGAGGAAACACCACCACGCTTAGGGTTAAAACAACCATAAGCAACCACACCAAACGGGTCGAAAAAAGCGTATTCATAGCAAATGACCTTATGTAAAACCAATTTCAGCAGACAGAACTGCAAGCACTGTGGGAGACAGCGCGCTTACGAAACAAATTGATCTTTAGGCCATCGGTGGGCGGTCGAGGTATCCGGGTAAAGCGGTAATGACTGTGCCATCGTCTCGCAATATTTGCGCTGGCAGAGTACTCGGGAAGGTAAATGCAGATTGTGTAAGTGCAGACGCGGAGCCCGCACAATGGTGCTGACAGTCGCTACAGGTGTTATCGCAGTCCATGTGTTGAATGGCTACAATCTCACTAGCATTCGTCTCATCATCACAGCATGAATGATCAGCGTCGGCATCAGCTGCCATATGGTGCTGCATGGCTGGAACATTACTTGCCGACATGCTGTCATCACTCACACGCGCAGATGCCGGGGTCCCGAGGGAACCCAGCACCAGTAACACGATTAGCATGCGAATGATAATGTTCATGCCAGCAAGTATAGCCTAAGCGTTACCAAATAGTCACGCGCTGCTCAGGAGCCACGTATAGGTCATCGCCTTCTTGCACATCAAACGCTTCGTAGAACGCTGGAATGTTGACGACCGTACCATTCACACGGAACTCTGCTGGTGAGTGAGGACCCACTGCAACTTGCTGACGAATCGCTTCTTCACGCGCTTTGTTTTTCCAAACTTGCGCCCAACCTAAGAACACACGCTGTTCACCGGTGAAGCCATCCAGTACTGGCGAAGGCTCGCCATTCAATGAATCAACGTAGGCTTTATAAGCGATGGTTAAACCAGCTAAGTCACCAATGTTCTCACCCAATGCTAAGCGACCATTCATTTTCAAGCCTTCAATCGGCTCATACTCGCTGTATTGGTTCGCCAGCATAGTGCCGCGCTCATCAAACGCAGCACGGTCTTGCTCAGTCCACCAGCTGTTCAAGTTACCGTCGCCATCATACTTCGAACCTTGGTCATCAAAACCATGGCCAAGCTCGTGTCCGATAACTGCACCGATACCGCCATAGTTGACCGCATCTTCCGCCTTCATATCAAAGAATGGCGGCTGCAAGATACCCGCTGGGAACACAATTTCATTGCGCACTGGGCTGTAGTAAGCATTGACCGTTTGTGGCGTCATACCCCAGTCTTCTTCATCAACTGGCTTGCCAATTTTGCTCAAGTTATCGTTGAATTCAAACTGTGCTGAACGCTTGTAGTTACCCACTAAATCGTCCGCAGCCACAACGAGGTCTGAATAATCGCGCCACTCACTTGGATAACCGATGTACGGCGTAAACTTGCTCAGTTTCTCTTGTGCTTTTTGCTTGGTTTCTTCGGTCATCCACTCGAGGTTATCGATCGACTCACCATAAGCGGTGATCAAGTTAGCGACAAGCTCTTCCATCCGCGCCTTGGCAGCAGGTGGGAAGTATTCCGCCACGTAAAGTTGACCCAGTACTTCACCGAGGGCACTGTCAGTAGCCGACACGCCGCGCTTCCACAATGGTTCTTGCTCTGGCGTACCTTGCAATACTTTGCCAAAGAATTCGAAGCGACGGTCACTCATTTCGGTAGTCAGCGCAGATGCATAGCGGTTCACTACTTTCAGGGCCATGTAGTGCTTCCACGTATCGACTGATACGTCGTCAAACATGTCGCCAAAAGTCTCGAAATAAGACGGCTGACGCACAATAGCTTCGTCTAAAGTTGCCAGACCAGCCGCTTCGGTAAACGCACCGAAGTTGAAGTCACCAAATAACTCAGTGAGCTCATCCATCGACTTTTTATTGTATGTGTTATCTGCATTGCGGCTTTCAACACGGGTCCAATGAGCCGTCGCGATGTCGGTTTCTAAAGCCATGATCGCATCAGCAGCTTCAGCCGCTGAGGCATAGCCGGCGAGCTCAAGAATATCGACCAGATAGTCTTTGTATTGTGCGCGAATTTCGACGAATTTCTCGTCTTCGCTAAGGTAGTAGTCGCGGTCAGGTAAGGTTAAACCCGACTGTGACATGTAGATGGCATTGATACCTGGGTTCTTCGCATCTGGATAGACATAGAACCCGAACGGTGAGCCAACACCCATTTGGGCTAGTTTGGCGAAATGCGCCGCAATCGCATTGTGGTCTTGTAATTGAGCAATCGCTTCAAGATCAGCCGCAATTGGCGTCACACCCAAACGGTCGCGCAGCTCAACATTGGTGTAGCTGTTAAAGAAGTCACCAATTTTGGCTTCGTTGCTACCTGGCTCTGGGTTTGCTGCTGCGGCTGCTTCAATAATGCCACGCAACCGTTCTTGGTTTTCGTCACGTAATTCAGTGAATGAGCCGATCCGCGAGCGATCCGATGGCATTTCGGTTTCTTTCACCCAAGTACCGTTCACATACGAGAATAAGTCATCTTGTGGACGAACGCTGGTATCAAACGCTTCCATCCGCAGACCTGAAGTCAGCGCTTGCTGCTGCTCTGCAGCTTGTGTTTGTTGTTGTTCGGTGCTCTGCTGCGGCGAGCAAGCAGCCACGCCGAGGGCAAGTGCGACACTAAGCGCAATGGTATTAATCTTGTTCATGAGTACTCCATTAAAGTCGAGATGTGAACAGTGAACAGTGAATAGATGACGCCGGTCGACAGAGCGTGATAGAGAGCACTTCGATCGGTTAACTATTCACTGTTCACTTTTTACTGTCCGTACGATAGCGGATGGGTGGGAGCGCGGCAATAAAAAACCGGGGCATGCAGCGCATGTCCCCGGTCGTTGATCGCAAATTAGACGATCGTTTACTTCTTCTTAGCCTTTTTGTTCGGCAGGTCAGTGATTGACCCTTCGAATACTTCGGCGGCAAGGCCCACTGACTCATGCAGTGTTGGGTGCGCATGAATGGTGAGTGCGATATCTTCAGCATCACAACCCATCTCGATTGCTAGACAGATTTCACCCAGCAATTCACCTGCATTCGTACCCACAACAGCACCACCAATGATGCGGTTATTCTTGTCGAAAATCAGCTTAGTGAAACCATCCGTTGCGCCTTGCGCAATCGCACGACCTGAAGCTGACCATGGGAAGGTCGCTGCTTCATACTCAATACCTTGCTCTTTCGCTTCTTTCTCTGTGAGACCTGCCCACGCGACTTCTGGGTCGGTGTAAGCAATGGATGGAATCACTTTCGGATCGAAGTAATGTTTCTTACCTGCAATCACCTCAGCAGCCACATGACCTTCGTGAACCGCTTTGTGCGCTAACATTGGCTGACCGACCAGGTCGCCAATTGCGAAGATATTCTTCACGTTGGTACGTAATTGCTTGTCGACTTCAATAAAGCCACGGTCCGTCACTTTCACGCCAGCGTTTTCCGCACCGACTTTCTTACCGTTCGGAGCACGACCGACAGCGACCAACACCGCGTCATATTTGACTGGCTTATCAGGTGCTTTGTCGCCTTCAAACGTCACGTAGATACCGTCTTTCTTGGCTTCTACTTTCGCCGCTTTGGTGTTCAACATAATGTTGTCGAACTTCTTGTTCATGGTTTTCATGAACGGCTTGATGACATCTTTGTCTGCCGGTGGAATCAACTGATCGGTCATTTCGACCACATCAATAGTTGATCCTAAGGCGCTGTATACGCAGCCCATTTCCAGGCCGATAATACCGCCACCAAGAACCAACATACGTTTTGGAATGAAGCGCAACTCGAGTGCTGCAGTCGAATCCCAGATACGCTCGTCGTCGTGCGGTACGAAAGGTAACTTAATAGACTGTGAACCTACCGCGATAATCGCGTGTTCAAAGTTAATCACGGTTTCGCCGTCATCACCTTTCACTTTCAATTGTTTGTCGCTGGCGAATTCACCGGTACCATTCACCACGGTGACCTTGCGCATTTTCGACATTTGGCTCAAACCGCCGGTCAATTGACCGATGACTTTTTCTTTGTGCTCGCGAATCTTGTCGAGGTCGATTTTTGGCGTACCAAAATCAACACCTTCAGCACCCAGATGCTTGGCATCCTCAATGTGCTTCGCCAAGTGCAACAAGGCTTTCGATGGGATACAACCGACGTTCAAGCAAACCCCACCAAGGGTGCTATAGCGCTCGACTAAAACGGTTTCAAGTCCCAAGTCAGCAGCGCGGAACGCGGCTGAATATCCACCAGGACCCGCACCGAGTACGACCACCTGGGCTTTAATTTCTTTGCTCATGACGACCTCTTTGATTCGTTCATTGACCAGATTCGATAAACGGGGCGCATTATAGCAGCCCCATAGCGATTTGTTTACTTTACAAGACCAGTTTACGGATATCCGATAACACGTTGCTTAGATAGACGCTAAATCGTGCGGCTACTGCACCATCAATAACTCGATGGTCGTACGATAAGCTCAACGGCAACATCAAGCGCGGTTCGAATTCCTTGCCATTCCACTTCGGTTTCATCTCGCTTTTCGAGACGCCCAAAATGGCGACATCTGGCGCATTCACAATCGGCGTAAACGCGGTTCCACCGATACCGCCGAGGCTAGAAATCGAGAAACAACCGCCTTGCATATCCTGCGCTTTCAGCTTGCCATCGCGAGCTCGTGTACTGACATCCATCAACTCTTCCGACAGTTGATAGATACCTTTTTTATCGACATCACGAATAACCGGTACCACCAAGCCTCCCGGGGTATCCACCGCTATACCCAAATGGATATATTTTTTCATGATCAGGCTTTCGCCATCTTCATGCAGCGATGAATTAAAGACCGGATACTCTTGTAAGGCTTTCGCAACCGCCTTCATAATGAAGACCAATGGCGTGATCTTGATGCCATCCTTCTTCTTCGCTTGCAGCTCGTTCTCTTGCTTACGGAATGCTTCCAGCTCAGAAATATCGGCTTCGTCAAATTGCGTCACGTGTGGGATCGTGACCCAATTACGATGCAAATTAGGCCCAGAAATTTTCTGGATGCGAGTCAATGGCACCTGCTCGACTTCACCGAACTTACTAAAGTCGACTTTCGGTGGCGCAATTACTTGCAATCCACCCGTACCACCGGTAGCAGCGCCAGCATTTGCCTTCGGACGTGACAATTCGTATTTCACATAATCCTGCACGTCTTCTTTCATCACGCGGTCTTTGCGACCTGAACCTTTGACTTGATTCAGATCCACACCAAATTCACGTGCGAGACGGCGCACTGCAGGCGATGCATAAGCAAGACCTTCGGCTTTACCTTTTTTATCCAAAGGATGATCAGGAACCGGTGGTTTACGCTGTTCGCTGCTGTCGCTCGACTTCTCCGCTGACGCCTTCGACTCTGGCTCTGGCTGCGGTGCTGGAGCTGGCTCTGGCGCGGGTTCAGCCGCTTTCTTGCTGCCACTGTCTTGCACGCGCAGCATGATGACCAACGAGCCTTCTTTTACTTTGTCGCCTGTTTTCACTTCAACAGACTCAACCACACCCGCTTGCGGTGCCGGCACGTCCATAGTCGCCTTGTCGGTTTCCAACGTGATCAAGCCGTCTTCAGCTGCTATCTCATCGCCTTCTTTGACCAAAACTTCAATCACATCCACTTCACCAGATTCACCGATGTCGGGAACCTTCACTTCAATAACTTTGCTCTCACCTGCGCTCTCTTCCGCGTCAGGCTCTGGTTCTGAAGCCGGTTCTGGAGCTGACTCTGGCTCTGGAGCAGGTTCTGGCTCTGGCTCCGGTTCAGGTTCAGGTTCAGAACCTGAATCCGCTTCACCTGCTGCTTCAAACATGGCCAGCAAATCACCTTCGTTAATTTTATCGCCAACCTTGACCTTTATTTCGGCAACTTTGCCGGCAAAAGGGGCTGGGATATCCATCGATGCTTTATCACTCTCAACGGTAATCAACGCGTCTTCTGCTGCGAGTTCATCACCCGTACTCACCAGAATTTCGATGACTTCAACCGCTTCGCCTCCCACATCCGGGGCTAGGACTTCTTTTAAATCTGCCATAAGTGCCTCCGCTCCCGTCGCTTACGCGTACAGTGGATTGATTTTGTTCACGTCGATGCCGAAGTCTTTAATCGCCTTCGTCACCACCTTCGCGTCAATAGTGCCGGCCTTTGCCAATTCACTGAGCGCAGCCACCGCAATGTAATGCGCGTTCACTTCAAAGTGACGACGCAAGTTTTCGCGACTGTCTGAACGCCCGAAGCCGTCCGTACCTAACACACGATACGCGGTCGGAACCCAAGCACGAATTTGATCGGCGTAAAGTTTCATGTAGTCAGTTGCTGCAATAGTTGGCCCTTTGGCTTTACCAAGTACTTCACTGACATAAGCCGTTTTCGCTTTCTTGGTCGGGTTCAACATGTTGTAGCGGTCGACATCCATACCATCACGCGCCAACTCATTAAATGACGTTGCGCTGTAAACAGTGGCACTAATGCCAAAGTCATCTGCCAACAATTTCGCCGCTTCACGTACTTGCTGCAAAATTGTGCCTGAACCTAGCAACTGCACTTCGCCTTTGGCTGACTTCGGTGCATGCTTCTCGAGTTCATACAGACCCTTAATGATGCCCTCTTCAGAACCTTCAGGGAGTTCTGGCTGCTGGTAGTTCTCGTTCATGACAGTGAGGTAATAGAACACGTTTTCACCTTCACCATACATGCGACGCAAACCATCTTGCACAATCACAGCCACTTCATAGCCGAAGGTTGGGTCATAAGTGACGCAATTCGGAACCGTGTTGAACAAGATATGGCTGCTGCCATCTTGGTGCTGGAGACCTTCACCGTTGAGTGTGGTGCGGCCAGCCGTACCACCCACCAGGAAGCCGCGTGCTTGGCTATCGCCTGCAGCCCACACCAAATCACCAACACGTTGGAAACCAAACATCGAGTAATAGATATAGAACGGAATCATTGGCTCATTGTTAGTGGAGTAGCTGGTTGCTGCTGCCACCCATGACGCCATGGCGCCGAGCTCATTGATGCCTTCTTGGAGCACTTGGCCTTTCGTATCTTCACGATAGTAGGCGACCTGATCCGCATCCTGCGGCTCATATTTTTGGCCTTGGCTGGAGTAAATACCCACCTGACGGAACAAACCTTCCATACCGAACGTACGTGCTTCATCTGGAATAATCGGGACAATGCGGTCGCCGATTTTCTTATCTTTCAGCAACGCCGTCAGCACGCGGACAAACGCCATCGTCGTTGAGATTTCACGATCACCAGAGCCTTTCAGAACCGCATCGAATGCTTTCAGTGGCGGCATTTCGAGTTCTTTATCGCTTTCTGGACGACGCACTGGCATAAAGCCACCTAGTGCTTCACGACGCTCGCGCATGTACTTCATTTCCGGGCTGTCGTCCGGGAATTTGTACAATGGAATGTCTTCAAGTTCGCTGTCTTTAATTGGAATATTGAAACGGTCACGGAAGTGTTTAATGGCTTCCATATCCATTTTCTTCACTTGGTGCGCAATGTTCTTACCTTCACCTGCAGCACCCATGCCGTAACCTTTGACGGTTTTCGCCAAAATGACTTGTGGACGGCCTTTGGTGTTCACCGCTTTGTGATACGCCGAGTAGACTTTCACCGGGTCATGACCACCACGGTTCAAGCGCCAAATATCTTCGTCAGATAGGTTGGCGACCATCGCTTTGGTTTCTTCGGTTTTGCCGAAGAAATGTTCGCGGGTATAGGCACCACCTTTAGCTTTGTAATTCTGGTACTCGCCATCAACGCTGTCTTGCATGATTTGCGCCAGCTTGCCGTCAGTATCTCGATACAGCAGTGGATCCCAATAGCGACCCCAAATGACTTTAATCACTTCCCAACCCGCGCCACGGAATGTGCCTTCGAGTTCTTGAATAATTTTGCCGTTACCGCGCACTGGGCCATCCAGACGCTGCAAGTTACAGTTCACAATAAAGGTCAGGTTATCTAAACCTTCACGAGTAGCTAAACCAATCGCACCCAAGCTTTCTGGCTCATCCACTTCACCGTCACCCAAGAAGCAGTACACACGTTGTTTCGAGCAGTCTTTAATGCCGCGGTCGGTGAGGTACTTCAAATAGCGTGCTTGGTAAATGGCTTGAATCGGGCCAAGGCCCATAGATACCGTTGGGAACTGCCAAAAATCAGGCATGAGTTTCGGGTGCGGATAAGAAGAAACACCCTTGCCATCAACTTCTTGACGGAAGTTATTGAGCTGCTCTTCAGAAATACGTCCTTCCAAGAACGCACGAGCATAAATGCCCGGTGACGCGTGACCTTGCACGTACAAGTAATCGCCGCCATCTTGCTCGGTTGGTGCGCGGAAGAAATGGTTAAAACCGATATCGTAGATCATCGCCGATGACGCGAAGCTCGAGATATGACCGCCTAACTCCAATTCTTTTTTCGATGCCCGCAAAACCATGGCCAACGCGTTCCAGCGAATTGCCGCACGAATGCGTGCTTCCATGCTCTGGTCGCCCGGCATGGTCGGCTCTTGGCTCGCTGGTATGGTATTTAAATAGGCTGTTGTCGCTGCATATGGCAAATAGGCCCCGCTACGACGCGCTTTTTCGATTAAGGATTCCAGCAGGAAGTGACCCCGCTCAGGGCCGTCTTCTTCCAGCACGACTTCGAGGGCATCAAGCCACTCCCGCGTTTCTTGCGGATCGAGGTCGTCTTTTAAGTGGTCAGTCATACTTTATCCTTACCCAGTTTGTGTTCGACATTGTTGGTGCGGCGCAATGAACGCAGCATTCGCGATTGCTCGCGATTCAGTGTCAACAATGCATTTTCGATGTAGGCGAGCAGTTGATGACACGCTTCCCGTGCCTGCTCTGGCTCACCAGCAGCTATAGCGGCAACAATGAGTTGCCGATGTTCGTGTAACTGTTGCACGATGCCCGGCTTGTGCGCGAGATCCTGCAAGTTTTGTTGAATATTTTTCTGTAACAGTGGCTGCATACTGCGCACCAAGTGCAATAGGATCACATTGTGTGATGCCTCACAAATACACAAGTTGAACTCGGTGAGCGCTGTTGCTAATGCGACGATGTCCGTTGGATCGGTACGACTAATGGCTTCAAAGCTGGCCTGTACCTGCTCTAAGTCAGCTGCGGTGCCACGAAGTGCGGCGTAATAGGAGGAGATCCCCTCTAAGGCATGCCGGAATTCGAGCAAATCAAACTGCGACTCCGGATGTTTCGTCAATAAATCCAATAAAGGTTCAGCGACCCGCTGCTGCAGATTGTCGACCACATAAGTGCCACCGCCTTGACGCCGCTCGAGCAATCCGCGCGCTTCCAGCTTTTGAATGGCTTCACGCAAACTCGGTCGCGACACTGAAAACTGATGCGCAAGATCACGCTCCGACGGCAAGCGCGCGCCAGCTTCGAGGGTGCCATCGACAATCATGCCCTCAATGCGTTGCATGATGACATCGGACAGCTTGGTCTGTTGGATGCGTTCAAAAGCCATAAATACCGGATACTAGTGAATCGTGAATAGTGAACTGTGAATAGTGAACAGAAGAGCGGAAAAAGGGCTATTTTCTGTTCACTATTCACAGTTCACCATCACTTTGGGTCATTGGTCTTACCACGCATTGTAGATCAGGACGCGGCAAAGCCCAAACATTTTCCTGTTAGAGCCAGCCGCTAATAGTGAATACTGCAATGAATACGATGAATAACAACAGGTTACGTTTTAGCAGTGCGACAGTGGTCAGAGCAGTGCTAGTAACGTCGTCGGACGATTCTGGCTCTAGATTCTCAGCCGCAGCTGCAATTTTTGTGAGCGCACTGAAGTTATCACCGGGAATATTTCCGACCGAACTGAGCCATATGCCCGCCGCTTTCGAGAAATTACCGACAAGTAAGAAGCCGAATGTCATGACGCGCGTTGGCAACCAATCAATCATGAACTGAGCGCGCTGCCAGTTGATTGACGAGGTGCGACGTGGTCGACGCATGTCACGCAAGGTGGCATATACCAGCACACCGACAATGCCGAATAGCACATAATAAAGTAGTACCGCGAAATACTGACGCAGGTGAATCCACAGTAATAAGTCATGAACTGGGGCTGCATCAGTGCGACCCGAGGCCAATCGTAATTGTCGCAAGGCTTCAGCCGTTTGCGCGGTGTCACCAGCGTTAGCGCTATCGAGGTACTCTTTATAAGCATTACGCGCTTGCGGGCACTGAATACTGAGGACTATGGCGGCAGTTCCCACAATGAAATGCAGTAACAGATTGCCGCTTAATGCCACCACGAAGGCGATCAAGAATGCTGGGATCAACGCCCATACCAGCTGTCCGAGGCCATTTTGTTTCCACTCTTTGAGGCCGGTATGTTCGAACTCAAGGTGCTGCCAACGCAGAACCAGGCGACGCCAGTGCCAGTTTTTGCCGACGGTTACGGTTCTTTCTAATGCGTATGCAAGAATAATGGCCAGCAATTGCATAATGATGATCCTAAGTTGAAATACATGCTGTTAAACAGCGATTAAAGTAAGCCCAATCAAATGCAGGACCCGGGTCCGTCTTTCGTACCGGTGCAATATGTTGATGCCCGACAATGCGACGCCGGTTGAGTTTCGGATACGTCCTGATCAAATCTGCAGCAACAGCTGCCAGCCTATCATATTGTTCTTTAGTGTAGGGGGCGGTGTCGGTTCCCTCAAGTTCGATTCCAATCGAAAAGTCATTACAACGTCTACGCCCCGCATAATACGACCGACCGGCATGCCAAGCGCGTTGCTGAAATGGCACGTACTGGATGATTTCACCATCACGTCGAATCAGGCAATGCGCGGATACTCGTAATCCCTCCAGCGGCTTGAATTCTGGGTGTGCGGCACTATCCAACTGCCCCATAAAGAGAGCATCGATATAAGGTCCGCCAAACTCCCCTGCGGGCAAACTAATGCCATGCACCACCAATACACTGATATCGGTGGCGTCCGGGCGTGCATCACAATGCGGCGACGGCCGCTGCTGCGCATAACTGAGCTTCCCATCGGTAATCAAAAACACCCCCCGAAGACACAGTGAACAGTGAATAGTGAACAGTGAACAGAAAAGCCAAAAATGAGAAATAAGAGCTGCTTTCGGGTTTTATTCACTGTTCACTGTCATTTCACTGTTCACTATTAACTATTCACTTTGTGTTTATCGTAGCGCGAAGCAGTGGAGCCGTCAGCTTTTTTGGCACTGCGGCTGGAGCTGACGTAGAATAGCCCCATTCTTTTATAGGTAGGACTGAGTAGACATGGATACGCGTGTAGATGCTGAATTGTTGCGGCGTGACCGAATCACCATGGTGGAGCTAGCGCTGCGTGAGGATCTGAACGGTTCGGCAGCGGAATTGGATATTACAGCGCAGCTTATTGAAGCAGATCGATACGCTGAAGCTCGGGTCATCACGCGGGAGCCCGCGGTTGTTTGTGGTGTCGACTGGGTCAATGAAGTGTTTACGCAGTTGGGCGGTGACGTTGAGTTACAGTGGCACGTGAAAGATGGCGATGCAGTTAGTGCTGATCAAACCCTGTTTGAGTTGCGCGGACCTGCGCGTGCCATTCTGACCGGTGAACGGACTGCGCTGAATTTTCTACAGACCCTGTCCGGAGTTGCAACCACCACAGCAAAATATGTCAAATACTTAGAAGAGTCTCATACGCAGTTGTTGGATACTCGTAAGACAATTCCAGGGTTGCGGACGGCGCTGAAATACGCAGTTGTGTGTGGTGGTGGTCACAATCATCGGGTCGGTTTGTACGACGCGTATCTCATTAAAGAAAATCATATTTTTGCTTGCGGTGGTATTGCAGCAGCCATCACTCAAGCGCGCAAATTACAGCCGAACAAAGTGGTTGAAGTTGAGGTGGAAAACCTTGCTGAATATAGCGAAGCGCTGACTGCGGGTGCAGACATTATTATGTTAGACAACTTCTCGTTGGCAGATATTTACACTGCCGTTGAGCAAAGAAATCAGCACACCAAATTGGAAGTGTCCGGCAATATTACCAGTGATCGCTTGGCTGAACTCAGTCGTACTGGTGTGGATTACATTTCGTCCGGTGCGCTGACTAAAAACATACAATCAATCGATTTGTCATTGCGAATTTGTAAATTTTAAATATTGACGCCTTAAACGTTTGTGCTATGTTTGATGTTGCAATGCGCATCCGCGAAGTGGACGTCGCGGCATGCCAGGCATGCTTTAAAAGGCAAAACCGTCGTGAGGCGGTGACGCAAAACCTCCGGTCCAGTTGTTTGGATAGCGGGGCTGCAGGCTCAAGTCTGGTGGAATGGAGTGGCTTCCCGACGAAACGTCGGTTAGCGCAACCACTTGCTCTGACAGCTAGTGCAGTTGGTTAGTTGATGTAGCGATGTGGTCGTACAGCGTGTTTATTGACTCTAGTCGAATGACAATGGGCGCCACACATTACAACAACAATAATGAGAAAGTTACGGAATACTCGGGAGATATTTCATGAAAGCGCAAATCCAACGTGGTTTTACATTAATTGAATTGATGATTGTAGTTGCAATCATCGGCATTTTGGCCGCCGTGGCCATTCCTATGTACAGTGATTACACGCAACGTGCACAAGCGAGTACGGGTGTTGCTGCGTTAGCATCATTCAAGCAAGCTGTGGCACTGTGCTACCAGAACGAAGGCGCATTAGCTGATTGTGATGCGGGTACGAATCGTATCCCAACTGCGATTGCTGATGCCGATGCAGTAAATGGTCTCGATGCAGCTGATGTGGTCGACGGTGTCATCACCGCAACGCTTGATGCTGTCGCTGAAGCTGGCGGCAACATCACTATTGCTATCGTTCCAAACACAGCTGAAGGTTCAAACCTGAACTGGGATATCGAATGTTCAGATTATGACGCAGACGGTAACTCACGCGTAGATGGTTGTGCGTATGCTGCTAACGGTGCACCAGGCCGCCCAGCAGCTGAGTAATATGTAATTGTAATTTGGTTATCCACACGGCCTCTTTGGAGGCCGTGTTTCTATTAGAAGGTCGACCATGCTGCATCATTCGCTCGCCGCTCTCTTGCTGCGAGATAAGATGATTCCTGAAGATAAACTGACTGCCTGCAGTGAATATGCATGGGAGTCTAAGCTCCCCTTCACCAGTTGTTTACTCGACCGCAAGCTCATCAAACCTGATGATTTAGCTGCCTTTTGCTATCAAGAATCGAACTGTCCTTGGATTGACCTCGATGCATTTAACATTGATGCAGTGCCGACCGATTACATCAATGAACGCCTGATTCGTAAAAACCATGCGGTGCCTTTGTACCAGCGCGGTAATGTCCTCTACATCGCGGTTTCTGATCCGACTCGAATCGAAACCTTGGATGAATTCCAATTCCGCACTCGGTTACAAGCGGAAGCAGTTTTAGTCGAGGAAAATAAGCTCCAGAAGCTGATCGACAAACTTCTCGAAAATGAAAGCTCGATGCTCGGCGTTACCGAGCAAGACGAGCAAGAGCTGCGTGATATTGACGCCTCTGACGAATTTAAAGAAGACGCTGGCTCGGTAATGGCCGACGTCAAAAACGATGCCCCGATTGTTATCTACATCAATAAAATGCTACTTGATGCGATCAAGCGCGGCGCATCAGATTTGCACTTTGAACCTTATGAGCAAGAATATCGCATCCGCTTTCGTATCGACGGTGTGCTCCATGAGATTGCTCGGCCACCAGTAGCATTAGCCGGCCGTATCGCAGCGCGACTCAAAGTTATGTCGCAGCTCGATATTGCTGAGCGTCGGCTGCCTCAAGATGGCCGCATCAAACTCAAACTATCTAAGCACAAAGCGATTGATTTCCGCGTGAGTTCACTCCCCACACTTTATGGTGAGAAAATTGTACTACGGATTCTGGATGCGCAAGCCGCTATGATTGGCATCGAATCATTAGGCTATGAACCGGAACAACAAAAGCGTTACGAAGAAGCGCTAGAAAAACCTCAAGGCATGATTCTGGTGACTGGACCTACGGGTTCAGGTAAAACCGTATCGCTTTACACGGGGTTGAATATACTCAATACCCCAGAACGGAATATCTCAACAGCGGAAGATCCGGTTGAGATTAACCTGATGGGTATCAACCAGGTACAAATTAACGTGAAGGCCGGTTTAACCTTCGCTGATGCGCTACGATCGTTCCTCCGCCAAGACCCTGATGTGGTCATGGTGGGGGAGATTCGTGACTTGGAAACCGCAGAAATTGCGATCAAAGCAGCCCAGACCGGTCACTTAGTATTGTCCACTTTGCATACGAATTCAGCCGCCGAAACTCTGACTCGATTGATGAACATGGGCGTTCCCGCCTACAACATTGCCGGTTCCGTTTCCCTCATTATTGCGCAGCGATTGGCACGTCGTCTGTGTAATCTGTGCAAAGAGCCAGAAGAATTACCGCATGAAGAATTGATCCGACAAGGGTTTACCGAAGAGCAAATTCCAAATCTCACCATTCACAAAGCGGTGGGTTGTGATCAATGCACAGGTGGCTATAAAGGTCGTACAGGTATTTACGAAGTCATGCCGATTACATCTGCTATCCAAGAGCTTATTATGACCAGTGCTGGAGCGCTGAAGATTGCTCAAACCGCGCGCGATGAAGGAATCAACTCGTTGCGTCAATCAGCGCTTCTCAAAGTTGCGTCCGGAGTGATAAGTTTAATTGAAGCCAATCGCGTAACGAGCTCATAACGATTTCTTGGGGTACTGACTATGGCAACAAAAGTGGCTGGCAAAGGCCCAAAAGCAAAAGAGATTCTCGAGTTTAATTGGACTGGCATTAATAAGCGTGGCGTCAAAGTTAAAGGCCTGATGCGCGCCGATAATGATAAGCAAGTTCGAGCCAAACTGCGGGACCAAGGCGTCACCCCAAAGTCTATCAAGAAGAAATCGAAACCACTGTTTGGCGAAAAGAAAATCACTGGCGCAGACATCGCCCTATTTACCCGGCAAATTGCGACGATGCTGGAAGCTGGGGTGCCACTTTTGCAGGCTCTCGAAATGGTTGCCAAAGGTGTCGATAATCCTCGTATTCGCGAGTTAATGCTGACCATTAGTGCTGACGTTGGTGCGGGTTCACCGCTAGCGTCTTCCTTGCGCAAACACCCCGATGTATTTGATTCGTTATATTGTGACCTCGTCGATTCCGGCGAACAGTCCGGTTCACTTGAAACCATTTATGATCGGATTGCCACCTACCGCGAAAAGTCTGAGATTCTCAAAGCCAAAATCAAAAAAGCTTTGGTCTACCCCGCATCCGTAATCGTGGTGGCATTAGCCGTTACCGTCATCCTATTAGTGTTTGTGGTACCGCAGTTTGAAGCTGTATTTAAAGACTTCGGCGCTGAGTTGCCAGCCATGACTCGATTTGTGGTGACCTTGTCAGAAATTGTGCAAGCCTATTTCTTGTATGTTGCTGCAGGAATAGCAGCAGCAGGTTGGCTGTTTAAACGCGCCTATAAGAAGAGCCAGAAACTCCGCGATCGTGTTGACCAATTGTCGCTCAAAATTGCGATTGTAGGCACTATCTTGAATAAAGCAGCGGTGGCGCGATTCGCACGTACCCTATCCACTACCTTCGCTGCGGGTGTGCCGTTAATCAGCGCACTCGAGTCCGCTGCAGGCGCATCGGGCAATGCGGTGTATCGTGACGCCATTTTGCGTATTCGCGAAGAGGTCAGTTCGGGTATGCAAATGAATACCGCAATGCAAAGTGCCGACCTTTTCCCCACTATGGCAGTACAAATGGTCTTCATTGGTGAAGAATCTGGTGCATTGGATGATATGTTGGCCAAAGTTGCTAACATCTATGAGCGCGAAGTCGATGACTTAGTGGATAACTTAACCGCATTGTTAGAGCCGATGATTATGGTGGTTATCGGGGTACTCGTCGGTGGCTTGATTGTCGCGATGTACTTGCCGATCTTCAGTTTGGGCCAAGTTGTTGGCTAACAATTTGTCGGTTCATTAACCGCAGAATCAGTTCGACTAGGAAATCGTATGGACTTAATGACGCTTTATGCTGCACACACCCCCTGGGCAGCAGCTTTTGGTATTGCTTTCGGGTTGATTGTCGGCAGCTTTCTCAATGTGGTCATTGGCCGTTATCCCGTCATGATGCAACGCCAGTGGCGAGCCGAATGTGCCCAATTGCAAGAGCAAGAACTCCCAAAAGCTGAACCCTTTAATCTAGCGACGCCCAATTCTCGTTGTCCCAAATGTCAGTCCGCTATTAGTTGGTACGACAATATTCCGGTGATCAGTTGGCTGCTGTTGCGAGCAAAATGCCGCTCGTGTGGAACTGCCATTTCTGCGCGCTATCCGTGGATTGAGTCACTGACTGGTGCAGTATTTGGGGTGTTGGCGTGGCAGTTCGGAATGAGCATTGATGCAGGCATTTATATGTTGCTTGCCGCTCTATTGATTGTCCTATTCTTTATTGACCTTGACCACATGCTACTGCCAGACCCATTTACATTGTTCGTGCTCTGGCTGGGGCTCGGTTACGCCATTTATGGCGGCCCAGTGAGTCTGCAAGATGCCGTGATTGGCGCTATGGCTGGTTACTTATTCCTATGGTCGGTTTATTGGATCTTCAAACTGCTGACCGGTAAAGAAGGTATGGGCTATGGCGACTTTAAATTGCTGGCTGCCTTTGGTGCGTGGACCGGTTTTCAGTATCTCCCCGTCATTATTATTGCTGCTGCGGGTAGCGGAGCGATATTGGGCCTTACTTTGCAATGGCTGCGCAAAACCAAAGCTGGTCAGCCAATACCATTTGGCCCGTTCTTGATCTGTGGCGGGGTCATTACCATGGTCTGGGGTGAGCTGATTCTGTCTACCTATTGGTCTTGGTTGGCACGCTGATGTATGTAGTAGGCGTGACCGGCGGCATCGGTAGCGGTAAAACGACCGTCACTAACCTCTTTCAAACCTATGGCATCGACGTGGTGGATGCGGATGTTATCGCCCGCGGACTCTTTCAACTCGGCAGCGACGCCCTGCAGCAAGTTCATGAACGATTTGGTGACCAAGCCTTGCTCGGAACGGGCGAGTTGAATCGCGCTTGGTTGAGAGCCAGAGTGTTCGAGCATCCAGAAGACAAAGTCTGGCTGAATCAGCTTACGCATCCGCTGATTCGCGAGCAGATTCTTGCCGCGCTGAAACAAGCACAATCGCCTTATGTCATTCTTTCCGCGCCACTGTTGGTTGAGAATAAGCTGACCGAGTTGTGTGATCGCGTACTGGTGGTCGACATTTCCGAGGCATTGCAGGTTGAGCGAACGCTTCAGCGCGATAGCGTTAGCGCACAGCAAGTTGCTGCCATCATGCAGGCACAAGCGTCGCGCGCTGAGCGCCTACAAGCTGCAGATGATGTTATTGATAACAGCGGTACGCAGGATGCTTTGGTGGAGCCAGTGGCGCGCTTACACCGCTTTTACCTCCAGCAGCTCGAACAATAATTGCAACTGCGCAATAAGCCGTTATGATAGAGACCATGAGCGATAACACTGCAGCAACGATTGATTATGAATATCCACTTCATGAGCGGGTACGTACTTACCTGCGCCTTGAACATTTGTTGCAAATGCTCGCTCCTCAGCGACCGGTCGATGCGACCAATTACGCGCGCTACTTCTCAGCTTTGTTTGCCATTTTAGAACTCTGTGAACGCAGTGATGTTCGCACTGATGTTCAAAAAGACCTAGACCGCCGCAAAACACAACTACAATTGTGGGCGCAGCACCCTGATGTGAATCAGGAACAACTGGCCGCCACCGCAACCCGCGTGCGCGATGCACTAGCAGCAATTCAGCCGATGACGCGTGTTGGTAGTAGCTTAAAGCAAGATCGTTTACTGGGCGTGATTCGCCAGCGTTTTGCGATGCCAGGTGGTACCTGTAACTTCGATGTCCCGCAATTACATTATTGGCTTCACCAATCACAAGACCTGCGTACCGCCGATTGCGCGCGCTGGTGGAAAGAGCTCGATGTCCTGCTATCGAGCCTGCAATTAGAGCTACAACTATTGCGTGGTCAAGCGATGTTTCGCAACGTGGTCGCGCCTGCAGGCCTCTTACAAGAAACCACCGAAGCTCTGTCGTTACTCCGCTTACAAGTCCCAGCAGATATTCCTGCCTACCCGGTCATCAGTGGCCACAAAACCCGCTTCAGCATCCGCTTCCTGCGCTACACCCCAGTCGATGGGAAAGCGTCCTACGAAGAAGATGTGACGTTCAGCCTGGCGTTATGCCCTTAACTGACAGTAAATAGTGAATAGTGAATAGTGAAAAGGGAAAAAAGAATAGAGGAACAGTTCATGTTTTGTGTTCACTGTTCACTATTCACTGTTCACTGACACAAGAGGTTGACGATTCGGGTGTTGGCTTCCGGGAAAGGATAGGCTTCTAGTTCGCTACGATCGACCCAGCGCCATTCTTGGCCTTCGCGCTGATGCACTGTGCCCGTGAACGAATGAACGTGCCAGACGTCCAGAATGACGCTTTTATCCGGGTAATCGAATTGAATCACTGTGAAGGGTGTTGCCGAGGTAACTTGGATGTTGCACTCTTCTTGCAGCTCACGGCATAAGGCATCGTAGACAGACTCATCCGCTTCGACTTTACCGCCTGGAAATTCCCATTTGTCGCCCTGGTGTAAATGCTGATGGCGACGACTGATGAAGATGGCACCGTCGGTGTTTTCTATGACACCGACGGCAACATGAATGGCGTTAGATTTTGCCATGACATTGTTTATATTTTTTACCCGACCCACATGGACATGGATCGTTGCGGCCCACTTTCTGCGCTGCAGCAGACTCTGCTGGCTCAGGTGATGGACTACCGCTGGTGCTCGCACTCTCGTGAGTGAATTGCTTCGGCGCCCGCTCTGCTGCTTCACGGCGCTTAGCTTCAACCGCTTCGACGTCTTCTTCCGCACGTACGCGTACTTTGCTCAGAATCGTCACGACTTCTAATTTCAGCGCTTCGAGCATGTCGGTGAAGAGTTCAAACGCTTCACGTTTGTATTCCTGCTTTGGATTCTTCTGCGCGTAGCCGCGTAAATGGATACCCTGACGCAAATGATCCATCGCCGCTAAGTGTTCCTTCCAATGCGAATCCAAGCTTTGTAGCATGATAGCCTTTTCGAACTGGCGTAATACTTGCGAGCCCACTTGTTCTTCTTTGGCTGCATACGCTTGCTCAATTTCGCTGAAGATACGTTCACGCAAGGTTTCCTCATGCAGCTTGTCGTCATCATCCAACCACTTCTGCACCGGCAACTGCACATCGAAATCAGCGCGTAGGCGTTCTTCTAAACCTTCGACATTCCACATTTCTTCAAGAGATTGCGGCGGGATGTACTCGTTGATCACATTCTCAACCACATCTACGCGAATAACTTTAATCGTTTCTGAAATATCACCTTCATCGAGCAACTCGTTGCGTTGCTCGTACACCACTTTACGTTGGTCATTGGCGACATCATCGTATTCAAGCAATTGCTTACGAATATCGAAGTTACGGCCTTCAACTTTGCGCTGTGCATTCTCGATAGCGCGTGACACCCAAGGATGTTCGATGGCTTCACCACGTTTCATACCGAGGCGTTTCATCATGGCACCCATGCGCTCTGAGGCGAAGATACGCATCAACGGGTCTTCCAGTGACAAGTAGAAGCGTGATGAACCCGGGTCACCTTGACGACCTGAACGACCACGGAGCTGGTTATCGATACGTCGTGATTCGTGACGCTCGGTACCAATAATATGTAAACCACCCGCGGCGATAACGGCATCATGACGCTCTTGCCAAGCTGTCTTCACTTTATCGATTTGCTCGGGGCTTGGCTCTTTCAGCTTCTCAATTTCAGACTGTAAATTACCACCCAGTACGATATCCGTACCACGACCCGCCATGTTGGTAGCGATGGTCACCGCTCCTGGCAAGCCAGCTTGGGCAACGATATCGGCCTCTTGCGCATGGAATTTTGCGTTCAAGACGTTGTGTGGAATTTTCTTTTTCTTCAATAAGCCAGACAGTAGCTCGGAGGTTTCGATGGAAATTGTACCAACTAGTGCTGGTCGACCGGCCTCGCGACACTGTTGGATATCTTCGACGATAGCATCGAACTTCTCTTCAGCGGTCAGGAAGATTAAGTCAGCACGGTCATCGCGAATCATCGGACGGTTGGTTGGAATAACGACCGTCTCTAGACCATAAATAGATTTAAACTCGAATGCTTCGGTATCGGCGGTACCTGTCATACCCGCCAATTTATTGTACAGGCGGAAGAAGTTCTGGAAGGTAATCGACGCCATCGTCTGGTTTTCATTTTGGATGGTGACGCCTTCTTTGGCTTCCATGGCTTGGTGCAAGCCTTCCGACCAACGACGACCTTCCATTGTCCGACCCGTGTGTTCATCGACAATCACGATTTGGTCGTCTTTGACAATATAATCGACGTCACGATGGAATAAGTGCCGCGCGCGCAGCGCTGCATTCACATGGTGTAGCAAAGTGATATTTGCGGCCGAATAAAGCGAGTCGTCTTCGGCGAGCATGCCGCGCTCTTTCAATAATTGCTCGACATTCTCTTGACCTTCTTCGGTCAAATGTAACTGGCGTGCTTTTTCATCGATTGTGAAGTCACCTTCAACACGGCCTTCTTCACTATCTTCTTTGTCGGCTTTCTTCAGCAACGGCACCAGCTCATTCATTTTGATATAGAGCTCTGAGCTATCTTCAGCGGCACCAGAAATAATTAGTGGAGTCCGCGCTTCATCGATTAAAATCGAGTCAACCTCATCCACAATGGCATAATTCAATTCACGTTGTGAGCGGTCTTGCGGCGTAAACGCCATGTTGTCACGCAGATAATCGAAGCCAAATTCGTTATTGGTCCCGTATGTGATATCGGCTTGATACGCAGCCTTTTTGTCCCGTGGATTCATACCCGGAATGTTGAAGGCAACAGTCATATCGAGGAATTCGAACAACGGACGGTTAGTTTCGGCATCACGACGCGCTAAGTAATCGTTCACCGTCACAATATGCACGCCTTTACCTGTCAACGCGTTGAGATACGCGGGTAAGGTCGCAGTAAGGGTTTTACCTTCACCAGTGCGCATTTCGGCAATACGGTTGTCATTTAAGATCATGCCGCCAACCAGCTGCACATCAAAATGACGCATGTTAAATACACGCTTGGATGCTTCGCGCACGGTTGCAAATGCTTCAACGAGAATGTCGTCGAGCGTTTCACCTTGGCCTAAGCGTTGCTTAAACTCAGCAGTTTTCTGTTTTAATTCACTGTCGCTCAATGCCTCAAATTCTGGTTCAAGCGCATTGATGCGCTGCACATTTTTTTGTAAACCTTTGAGGATACGATCGTTACGGCTACCAAAAACCTTCCGAAAAATACTTCCAAGCATGAGAATTTAAAATCCTGTGGTCGTTGTCGCGTGCCTTAATTGGCTTCGCGATATACATATTTATAAGGGTCAATTTGTCGATTGTTGCGGAGCACCTCATAATGCACATGTGGACCTGTCGAGCGTCCGGTGCTTCCGAGTATGGCTATTTCTTGGCCGCGTGTGACAACATCGCCTTCTTTCACCAACAATTCTTTACAATGGGCATAGCGCGTTTTTAAACCGCCCCCATGGTCAATTTCAATGAGCTTGCCGTAGCCATAACGCTCACCTGACCATGTGACAACCCCAGCACCGGTTGCGTACACACCGGCATTTTCTTCCAAACTGGCAAAGTCGAGGCCCTTATGCATAGCTGGTGTGCCATTAAACGGATCTTTCCGCACACCATACTGTGACGACAACCAACCTGACGCAATTGGACGCCCTGCCACAAAGCTCTCAGCAGAGATATGGTGACTCATCATCACAGACTCAAGGAGGGAGAGCTGATTTTGTTTATCGGAGAGCTGGTCGAGCATGCGATCAATCTGATCAACCACATCGCGACCATCGACACGCGGCGCTTCCGTGATGGAAATTTCTGGTCCACCGACGAGTGGTGATGCGGATTGTTCGCCAAATTCGAATTCACCGTTATCGAGTTCAGCTACCGCAGCCAGCCGTTGACCTAGAGCGTCTAGCCGGCGCATCTGCGCCTGCATTTCACCCAAATAGATGGTCATTGCTGCGAGCTTTTTCTCGGTTTCATCCTTCAATTGGGCAACCGCTTTTGTTTGCGCTGCCAATCGAATTTGCTCATCGCTAATACTGGCACGCGCAGCCTCTGGATCCACCCCACTGTATTCCCAGGGTTTACTCAGAGCCAGCACACCCAAAGCCGTCAAACCTGCTAAAGACAGCAATCGGCGCCGCGTGAGCTCGAATCCGAATTTTACTTTGGTGCCTCGATAGAAGACTGTTAGACTCATGCAATCTCTCGTTGCTTTGAAACTTATGGCTCGCTCTCGACCCCGTACCCTACAACATGTGCTCGATGGTCAAAAGCTTCAGCAATTTGCTGACTTTACCGAGCAACACAAACGCTGGCAACAGCAATTACGTGATTGTTTTCACGTACTGCAGCTGTCGCCTTTGTCTGAGCATTGTCAGGTTTTGAACGTCCGCGCACAAACCCTAATCATGCAAGTTTCATCGGCCGCTATTGCGACACGATTGAAAATGCAACAAAGCCGCATTATAACGTATTTTCGCAATGAAGCTATGCTTGCGGTCGAACGACTTGAACTACGCATCGCCCCTACTACCAAACACGCTGCACCAGAACCACGCAAGCAGCCCTCGAGCAGCGACTCGCTGAGCGATACGGTAAGACAATTACGGGAACAAGCTGAACAGTGCGAAGAGCCGCTGCGCTCGCAACTGCTAGCGCTAGCAACCAAATACGAAAAGTGACAGTGTATAGTGAATAGTGAATAGGTAAGTGAAAAAAACAAAAAGGCCAGCGACTGCTGGCCTATATGTCTGTTTCTATTATCTGTTCACTATTCACAATTTACTGTGTTTAGGCGGTGACCGGTTGGAACGCGATTGGTGCTTTCACGTCCGCTTCTTCGAAGGTCACAAACTCCCACGCTTCTTGATTTGCCAAGACTTCGCGTAGCAGCATGTTATTCAAAGCGTGGCCTGATTTGAACGCACGCAGGTGGCCCAGAATAGCGTGACCACCCATGTACAAATCACCAACAGCGTCGAGAATTTTGTGTTTGACGAACTCGTCGTCATAACGCAAGCCTTCGCTGTTTAAAATGCGGAATTCATCCAGTACCACTGCATTGTCGAAGCTACCACCTAGCGCCAGATTATTAGCGCGGAGGTATTCGATGTCTTTCATAAAGCCAAACGTGCGCGCACGGCTTATTTGCTTCACGAAACCTTTGGTACTGAAGTCCATGCTGAACACCTGGCCGGTGTCAGCAATGGCCGGATGGTCGAAGTCGATGGCAAAATCGATGCGGAAACCATTATGGGGTAGTAGTTCCGCCCACTTGTCACCGTCTTCAACACGAACCGGTTGCTTGATTCGGATAAACTTTTTGGCAGACGACTGTTCTTCAATCCCGGCGCTCTGCAGCAGGTAGATAAATGGATGAGAGCTGCCATCCATGATCGGGATTTCGTGACTGTCGACTTCAATGATCAGATTGTCGATGCCCATGGCGGCGATAGCAGCAAGCAAATGCTCGACTGTTGAAACGCGCACATTGTCTTCGTTGATTAAACAGGTACACATACGCGTGTCGCGCACCAACTCTGCATTGGCGACGATATCTACAGCAGGATTCAGATCGACACGACGAAACACCAGACCTGTATTCGCAGGCGCCGGACGCAGTGTTAACTGTACCTTGTTCCCTTTATGCAAACCCACACCTGTGGTTGCAATAGGTTGCTTAATCGTACGTTGTTTAATCATCTTTCAGCTTCTTCTCACCTGTCATCTGACCAGTAAAAGGCGCAATAGTTTACCCAAAACTTGAAAAAACCGCAATTTTTTCAGGCCCTTTACCCCTCTTTTACGTCAAATAGTGGTGTTTAGTCCACTTGGCGACGTAAAAACGCAGGAATATCTAAGTAATCCATATCCTTACCAGCACCTGCTTTCGGTTTTGCCGCTGGTTTCACCACTTCGTCTTCGATCTGTTCTTGATAGTCTTCTTCTTCGATCAATTGACGTGCAGTGGCTGCACCTTCGTAACCGCCGCTCGAACGACCGTACAGCGATTCACGACGTGGCTGTTGCTGCTGATTGTTGACCAATGAAATGTCTGGCTTGCGTTCAGCACCAATACCGGTTGCGACAACTGTTACGCGGAGTTCTTCAGACATCTCGGTATCAATAACCGTACCAACAATGACCGTCGCGTTTTCTGATGCAAAGGCTTTGACGGTATTACCGACAATATCGAACTCGTCGATACTGAGGTCCATACCCGCAGTGATGTTGACTAGTACGCCGCGAGCGCCAGAAAGATCGATATCTTCCAACAATGGACTGTTGATCGCCATTTCTGCAGCCTCTTGAGCACGGTCTTCACCACGCGCAACACCGGTTCCCATCATGGCAGTACCCATTTCACGCATAACCGCCCGGACGTCCGCAAAGTCGACGTTGATCAAACCAGTACGGGTAATCAAGTCAGCGATACCTTGAACAGCGCCTAACAGAACGTTGTTGGCTTCGCTGAATGCATCCAACAAACTGGTTCCTTTACCGAGAACTTTCAGCAACTTTTCGTTCGGGATGGTGATCAAGGAATCGACATAGCGAGCCAACTGCGCAATCCCTTCGTCAGCAATAGCCATACGCTTTTTGCCTTCAAATGGGAAAGGCTTGGTGACGACCGCAACCGTCAAAATACCCAGCTCACGCGCCACTTCCGCAACTACGGGTGCCGCACCAGTACCGGTACCACCGCCCATACCAGCGGCGATAAAGATCATATCGGCGCCTTGCAGCTGTTGTTTAATTTGCTCACGGGTTTCTTCAGCAGCTTGGCGACCGATTTCTGGGTTCGCGCCAGCGCCGAGACCTTTGGTGAGGTCATTGCCTAATTGAATGGTGATATGCGCGCCATGATTACGCAGTGACTGCGAATCTGTATTGGCGGCAATAAACTGCACCCCTTCAATGTTGGCATGAATCATGTGTTTCACGGCGTTACCACCGCCGCCCCCGACGCCAATCACTTTAATGACTGCATCTGCGTCAAAATTGTCTACAACTTCAAATACTTCAGACATATTGTTTCTCCTTTACCTGCTTATTGTACTACCCCAAAACTCTTTCTAAAATTCTTGTTTTAAATCTTAGAACTCACCTTTAAACCAACCGTGGATGCGCTTCCATAAGCCCATCACGTTGGTGCTGCTCGCTTCTTTCTGGCGAGCTAATACATCTTCTTGTCCATAGCGCAGCAAGCCGACAGCGGTCGCATAGGTCGGGTCTTGAACGTAATCACTCAGACCCTGCATACCCAACGGTTCACCCAGTCGCACTGGCATTTGGAAAATTTCTTCGGCAAACTCAATGGCGCCTTCCATGCGTCCACTACCGCCGGTCATCACAATGCCGGCAGCAATTTGATCTTCGAGACCGCTTTGCTGAATTTCATCCCGCACTAATTCGAACAATTCGCCATACCGAGGCTCGACCACTTCAGCCAGAATATGGCGCTGCATGATCCGCGATGGTCGCCCACCTACAGAAGGCACTTCAATATTGTCGTCTTTGCTGACCATGTCGCGCAGCGCACACGCATACTTGGTTTTAATTTCTTCGGCATGATTCAGTGGCGTACGGAAAATCTTCGCGATGTCACTGGTGACCTGATTACCCGCCGCAGGAATGACTGCGGTGTGGCGCAACACACCACCGGTATAGATACAGATGTCGATGGTGCCAGCACCCATATCTACTAAAGCCACGCCCAAATCTTTTTCATCGTCGGTCAGAATTGAATAGCTCGATGCCAACGCCGAGAAAATCAGTCGATCAACGGTCAAACCACAACGCTCGACGGCTTTCTGAATATTCTTCGCCATGTCATTGGCACACGTAATAATGTGGACCTTGGCCTCCATCCGAACGCCTGACATGCCAATTGGGCTCTTGATACTCTCTTGCGAATCAATGACGAACTCTTGTGGTAACACATGCAAAATGCGGCGTTCTTGCGCAATCGGAACCGATTTAGCAGCGTGGATCACGCTATCCACATCATCCTGAGTCACTTCGGCCTCGTTAATCGGCACCATGCCACTTTCGTTTTGGCAGGCAATATGACGACCCGAAATGTTCAAGTAGACCGACGCGATGCGGCAGTCGGCCATTAGCTCCGCTTCTTCCACCGCGCGCTGAATGGACTGCACCACTAGGTTCAAGTCGTTGACGCCGCCCTTGTCCATGCCACGTGCAGCCGACGCGCCGACACCGATGATACTGATATCACCATCGGGAATAATCTCGCCGATCAGCGCGACAATTTTACTTGTGCCGATATCGAGACCAACCACCATGTTCCGTTCTGCTGCTTTAGACATGTTTTACTCTCTACTTTTTATTCGTCTGATTATTATCGTTATCCGAATTCAACCATCGCACTGCCACACCGGTGTCGTAACGCAAGTCAATCGATTCAATCGGTTGCTGCTTGTGTTCCGCAATACGCGGATACAAATCAATAAACCGCTGCATCCGCTCTAGCAATCCTTCGCGTCCGAGTCGTAACTCGATATCTGAGCCGAGCACTACCGTTACTGCGAAGCGCTCGCTGAGTTGCAGACTGACCGCACTATGGCCGTTCAACTGCAATAACTCTTGCGCTTGTCGATAAGCCTCAATGGTCTCATCAACTGCATGCTCAGGACCGGCCAAATAAGGCAACTCGGTAGTGAGCACGCTTTTGTCCGCGCGAAAAATCTCGCCGTCTTCATTCACCAACGCATCGCTACGTTGGCCGGCATTCCAATGCGCAAGTGGCCGCTGTTCAACCACATAGACCTGCAAAATATCAGGCCATTCCTTGCGAACTGAGGCGCGGCGTACCCATGCCATCGCTTCAACGCGCTGCCGAATCTCATCAACATCGGCTGAGAAGAAACTACCTAACTCAGCGCCTTGCAATTCAGTTCGTACTTCGGCCGGTGTCACATAGGTCAACTCACCCTGCACTACCAAGCGCTTCAGTGGTACTTCGTTGGCATCCATGGCGGTGTCGTACAACCACATTCCCCCGCCAATGGCTCCTGCTAACACGCAAACAAAAAACGTGAAACCGAGCCAAAACTGCCAACGTACCGCGGCCACCTTAATCCTCGTGTTCAGTCAAACTGAAATCGAGAATTTCTAACACTAATTGCTCGAAGCTCAGTCCGGTTGCCCGCGCCGCCATAGGCACTAAACTCTTGGCTGTCATGCCAGGCACCATATTCGCTTCCAACAATTTAAATTCACCAAAGGCGTCACACATCACATCAATGCGACCCCAACCACTGCCTGCCACCGCGCGAAATGCGCTTACGGCTAATTGCTGTAACGCCTGCTCTTGTAACGGCGATAGCCCAGCTGGACAGTGGTATTGCGTATCGCCAGCCTGATATTTGGCGGCGTAATCATAAAATTCATGCGTAGTTTGCAGCCGAATCGACGGCAACGCGCGTTCACCCAAAATACTGATGGTGTATTCCGGACCAGCCAACCAAGCCTCAACCAACGCTTCTTGGTCATACTCATGCGCTAGTTGTAGTGACTTACTCAAACCTTCCGGCGTGTTCGCCGAACTCATGCCAATACTTGAACCCTCTTGAGCGGGCTTCACCATGACCTTGCCACCAAGCTGACGGAGTAAGCCGGCTGCATCAACTGATTGTCCGCGGCGGATCACCACGCTCTCTGCAACGGGCAATCCTTGCGCCTGCCAAATTTGTTTGGTGCGCACTTTGTCCATCGCTAACGCGCAACCGAGCACGCCGGTACCGGTATAAGGGATGCCCAAGTATTCCAATGCACCTTGCACGGTTCCGTCTTCTCCACCGCGACCATGTAACACCACAAAAGCGCGACTGAAATTCTGGTCAACCAAGTGGGTCAATGCTTGTTCACTGGGGTCAAACGCATGCGCATCGACGCCCTGCGATTGCAACGCGCCTAACACGGCAGCGCCTGAACGCAGCGATACTTCGCGCTCGGCGGAATGACCGCCCATCAACACCGCGACCTTGCCATACTGCTTCATACTTGGCCTCCTGCTTGCGCCGTACTTGCACGTAATTGTTCAGGTTGAAGTTCGGTTGCAGCGAGATCGCGAGCCAGCGCACCGATGTTGCCAGCGCCTTGCGCAAGCAACAGGTCGCCCGGCTGCAATAAATCGGCCAAGGTTTGCTTCAACTCGGCTTGGCTGCCGACATAAATCGGTTCGAGCTTGTTGCCACCACGCATCCGTAATGAACGAGCTAACGCACGGCTATCGGCGCCAGCCACCGGTGCTTCACCAGCGCTGTATACGTCGAGCAGCAACACCACGTCGGCTTGCGCGAGTACTTGCACGAAATCGTCATACAAGTCACGGGTGCGTGAATAACGATGCGGCTGAAACGCAATCACAAGACGCCGCTCAGGCCACCCAGCGCGCGCTGCTGCAATAGTTACTGCCACTTCTGATGGGTGATGACCGTAATCATCGACTAACATCACATCACCCTCACCTGCTGCGCCAGCTAAAGCATAAGAACCTAAATGCTGGAACCGTCGACCAATGCCTTCAAACTTAGTCAGTGCTCGTACAACAGCACCATCCTCAATACCCTCATCGGTCGCTACCGCAATAGCCGCTAAGGCGTTTAAGCAATTATGTTTACCCGGCAAATTGACTGTCACTTGTAGCGGTTCGCGACCGGCGCGATGCACGGTGAAACTGCTTTGTCCGCGGGCTTGCTGATAATCCGATGCACGTACATCAGCATCATCGCTAAAACCATAAGTAATGAGCTGACGTCCCACGCGCGGCAACAATTCGCGCACCACGGGGTCATCGACGCACATTACTGCCAATCCATAAAACGGCAGGTTATGCAGAAACTCGACATAGGTGTCCAACAACTTGTTGAAGTCACCGCCGTAGGTATCCATGTGGTCGGCTTCAATATTCGTGATCACCGACACCATCGGTTGTAAGTGCAAGAACGATGCGTCCGATTCATCCGCTTCGGCAATTAAATACTTGCTGGTTCCTAGCCGTGCATTCGTACCGGCGCTATTCAGCAAGCCACCAATAACAAAGGTAGGATCTAACTCTGCCTCGGCAAAAATACTCGCGATTAGCGACGTGGTAGTCGTTTTCCCATGGGTTCCAGCAATGGCGACGCCATGTCGGAATCGCATGAGCTCTGCCAACATCTCAGCGCGACGTACAATCGGAATAAACGCTGCTTTAGCGGCAACTAACTCAGGGTTATCGGCTCGAATCGCAGTACTCACCACTACTACATCAGCGCCTTTCACATGCTCACTCGAGTGACCGATAAAAATCTCAGCGCCGAACTGACGTAACCGTTGAGTATTTGCATTTTCGGCAATGTCGGAGCCCGCAATGTCATAGCCTTGGTTCACCAATACCTCAGCAATGCCGCCCATACCGGCACCGCCGATACCGACAAAATGAATACGGCGCACTCGCCGCATCTCTGGCACGCTTACCACGGTAAATGGCTGGCTCTTCAACTGCGTCATACTCGTCCTGCCTTGATTGCTTCTGGGTTAGCCCAGCGTTCACATTGATTCACCACTGCATCGGTAGCCTTCGGATAGGCGACCGCTGCAGCATTTTTCTGCATACTGCGACGGAGCTCAGCATCGGCAAACACAGGCGCCAACCGTTGCACTGCAGTGCTCGTTTTGGCGAGCGTTGATTGTGGCAACAAAATGCCAGCTTCAGCGCGCACGAGTTCCATGGCATTTGCGGTTTGATGATCGTCCACGGCATGTGGCAGCGGTATCAGTACCGCAGGCTTACCTAATAGCGCTAACTCGGCAACCGTCAGTGCGCCGGCACGACATATCACTACATCAGCAGCGGCATAAGCACTGGCCATATCGTCAATAAAATCGACCACGGTCACGCGGGTAAAATCTTGTGCTGCATAAAACTGCTCTACTTCAGCTTGTCGACCTGCACCACACTGATGCACGACCTGTATGAGTTGGTCGCTCAACTGCTTTTGCAGCTCGGCAAAAACCGCTGGCAAGGCTTCGTTCAACGCCGTTGCGCCTAAGCTTCCGCCAATCACCAAGGCCGCGACACCGTCGCGGTCCGCTTTTGGTTGTCCGCGTTGTTGGCGGGCATTGTCGAGCACTTGCTCGCGTAATGGGTTACCGGTGACATCCGCTTTCGGGAGTTGTTTACGAGCAGCCGCAAAGCCAATCATTACATGGCTCGCAAAACGCGCTAAGAATTTATTCGTCATGCCCGCAACCGCGTTCTGCTCATGAACCAGCAATGGAATTCCACACCAATGTGCAGCGAGTCCCGCTGGTCCACAGACATATCCACCAAAGGTCACCACTAGTTGAATGCGTTCGCGGCGAAGCAACTGACGACAGTGCCAGGCAGCCTTGAGTAACTGCCATGGCATGCTCAATTTACGCATGAGTCCATGCCCACGCAGCCCCTGCATACCAACGGTCTCAAGCCGAAACCCAGCATTAGGTACAACCTTCGATTCCAATCGACCTTCAGCAGTACCGAGCCAGAGAACTTCCCAGCCATAGCTGCGAAGTTTTTCTGCCACAGCCAACGCCGGAAATACATGTCCGCCAGTTCCAGCGGCAGCAATTAGTACTCGATTCATGCGCGCCTCCCTGACCGCGGCGCCACTTTCATGGAGCCAATGCGAACTTCATAATCAAGCCGCAACAAAATGCCTATGGTGATGCAGCTAATCAGCAAACTAGTTCCACCGTAACTGACCAGTGGTAATGTCAGTCCTTTGGTTGGCAGTAGGCCGGCGGCAGCACCAATATTGACCATGGCTTGAAAGGCAAACCAGACGCCAATGCCATAGGCCATAAAGCCGCCAAACTGGTGCCCACGTTCCAATGCGCGACGCCCCAGTTGCATGGTCCGAAATACCAGTGCGAACACCAGCACGAGCACCGTCAAAATGCCGACGAAACCGAGTTCCTCACCAACCACAGCCATAATAAAATCGGTATGCGCTTCAGGCAGGTATTGGAGCTTCTGAATACTGTTGCCCAAACCTTGTCCAAACCAGTCACCGCGCCCGAAGGCCATCAGTGACTGCGTCAATTGATAACCGCTACCAAAGGGGTCCTGCCAAGGGTCGAGGAACGACACTACACGACGCATCCGGTAAGGTTCAAAGTAGATTAAGAACGTCAACAGCAAGCTGATAGCAATGAAAATGGCGAAGAATTGCCAGAGTCGCGCACCCGCCAAGAACAGCATGGCGACCACAATACTGGTCATGACGACCGCCGAGCCAAAGTCAGGTTGCAACAACAACAGACAGCCGAAGATGAACAGCACTGCTAGGGGTTTAATAAAGCCGCGCAAGTTTTCCTGCACTTGGTCATGGCGTCGCGTCAGGTAGCTCGCCACATAAGCAACAAAGAATAGTTTGGCGAGCTCGGCGGTTTGCAGTGTCAACGGACCGACTTTGATCCAACGTTTCGCACCGTTTACCTCATGCCCAATAATCAGCACCATCACTAACATACCGATAGCAATGAGTAGCAACACAGCAGAACCGCGGAACCACACTTGAATAGGCACTTGCACCACTGTTGCTAACAGTCCCATGCCCAGCGCCAGATACATGCAGTGACGGAAGAAGAAGTGAAACGGATTATCGGTTAACCGTTCAGCCACTGGAAAAGAGGCCGAAGTAACCATCACCAGGCCAATGGCCAATAACGCCAAGCTCAGCCACAGCAATACACGGTCGTACAGCGGCGCTGACTCAGGTTGCCACCAACGTAGCCAACGCTGCCACGGTTGGCTGCGTTCGCTGGTCTGTGTGATGCCCAGTTCTAATTGTTGTTCAGCAGTTGATATCGACTTAGTCATAATAAGCCTCCACTGCTTTACGGAATTGCTCACCGCGGTCTTCATAGTTGCGGAACATATCGAGGCTTGCGCAAGCTGGTGACAGTAGCACCATAGACCCTGGTATCGCTCGCTGCGCCGCAACACTGACCGCTTCCGGTAAATCTTTTACGCGCACATGGGGGCGCTCTTGGGCAAAATTCTGGCTGACTCGATCCGCATCACGACCAAAGGTGATGAGCACATCCACTTGATCAAGTGCACTGCGAAACGCTTTAAAGTCTGCTCCTTTTGCATCACCACCAGCAAGCAGAATCAGCTTGCCTGAAACCAGACGTCGCACGCCAAAAATAGCCGCTTCAGCAGCGCCAATATTGGTCGCCTTGGAGTCATTGATCCAAGTGACACCGCCTTGCTCTAATATGGTCTCGCAGCGGTGCGGTAAGCCTTTGAATGATTTGATGGTCGCGAGCACTTGCTGCGGTTCTACACCTACGGCATACACCAGACCCAGTGCAGCTTGCACATTCATTAAGTTGTGCATACCCGCCAACTGTAATTCAGACGCTTTGGCAAGCGCTTGGCCTTTGAATTCAAGGGTGGCATCACCACCATCAACGCCAATTCCAAACAGGTGTGGGCGCTCGGTTTCACTCGCATCTAGACCAAATGTGAAATGTTGGCGTGGCGCCATCGACATCGGCTCAGTTGCCGGCTGTTCACGATTCCATACCGCGCAACGCGCATTCTGATAGATGCGTTGTTTGGCATCCACATAATCGCGGCGGGTGTAATAACGATCCATATGATCGTCGGAAACATTCAGCACCGTAGCCGCTGCCAAGCTGAGATTTTCCATGAGCTCGAGCTGAAAGCTAGACAGTTCCAGAACATAGATGTCGTAGTCAGCATCATTCGCCACTACATCCAACACCGGCACACCAATATTACCCGCTACCGCTACACGTTTGCCGGCTGTCTCTAGCAAGGCTGCGGTTAATCGCGTCACGGTCGACTTGCCGTTCGACCCAGTGATACCAATCACTGGCTTGGTGGCGAGGCGGGCAAAGATATCAATATCACCAATCAGGGGGATCTCAGCATCGGCGGCCAACTGCAATTCTGGTAAACGCAAATCGACGCCTGGGCTGACGACTAAGACATCCATCTGCAGCAGTAAAGCCGGATCTAAAGCGCCTAAATGCACTTCGAGACCATCATGCAGCTCAGTCAACGCCTCTAAATTAGACGGTTGCTCACGGGTATCGAATACTACTGGCTCAACACCTTGTGCCAATAAATAACGCACCACAGACAACCCGGTCTGGCCGATTCCGACCACACCAATGGTGTCATACTGTGTTAGCGATTTATTGAGCATAACGGGCATAATATACGTGCTGCCTTATCTCAGTTTCAATGTGGCAAGTCCAATCAGGACAAAGACCAACGACAAGATCCAAAACCGCACAATCACGCGCGGCTCTGGCCAACCTTTTAACTCATAGTGATGATGAATGGGGGCCATCCGAAACACGCGTTTCCCGCGCAGTTTGTACGAACCGACCTGCAACATCACCGATACTGTCTCCATCACGAACACACCGCCCATGATGAACAAAACAAATTCTTGGCGAACCAACACCGCAATCATGCCGAGCGCTGCGCCGAGTGCGAGGGAACCTACATCGCCCATGAACACCAACGCTGGATAAGTGTTGAACCAGAGGAAACCGAGTCCGGCACCGCAAATGGCGGTGCAGACGATGATTAATTCACCAGCGAGCGGCAAGTGAGGAATATTCAGATACGCAGCAAAATTCACGTTACCGGCGGCATAGGCGAAGATACCGAGAGCCGCGGCAACCATGATGGTCGGCACAATGGCGAGTCCATCGAGACCATCGGTCAAGTTGACCGCGTTACTGGTTCCCACCACAACGAAATATGCCAACACTATGTACATCAAACCCAGTTGCGGCATGATGTCTTTGAAAAATGGCACGAGTAGTTGTGTTTCTGCACCCACGGTTGCGTTGGCATATAAAAATACCGCAGCAAGAGTGGCGATGACCGACTGCCAGAAGTACTTCCAGCGCGCAGGGAGACCTTTCGAATTTTTCTGTACGACTTTACGGTAATCATCGATAAAGCCCACCAGACCAAAGCCGAGCACAACGCCAAGTAACACTTGAACATAGCGATTCGCGAGATCAGCCCAAAGAACGGTTGAGATAACGATGGCGGCAATAATTAACACACCACCCATGGTGGGTGTGCCCGCTTTGCTTAAATGCGACTGAGGTCCGTCATCGCGAACCGATTGGCCTATTTGCAGGCGCTGCAACCAGCGAATCAACCCAGGCCCCATCCATAACGCTATCAATAATGCGGTCAACACGCTCAAAATGGCGCGCATCGTCAAATACGAAAAGACGTTAAAGAATGTCGCGTACTGGGTTAAGTACTCCGCCAACCACACTAACATGCGTGTTTTCCTTTTTCGGTGTAGCCGGGTTGCAGTTCGTTCTGGCGCACTGTTAAAGCTTCTATGACACGTTCCATATGCGCACTGCGTGACCCTTTGGCAAGAATCGTCACTGGCACTTTGGCTTGTTGTACGGCTTCAATAACACCTTCAATGAGCGCATCGAACTGGGAGAAGTGACGTCCACCGCGACCATTGAAAACCTCGCTCGCGCTTTGACTCAGCACCCCGAGCGTAAATAAATTGTCGATGCCCGCTTGAATGGCATAGGCGCCGACTTCCTCATGATATTGTCTGGCTTGTGCACCCAACTCGCCCATATCACCAAGAATCATCAACCGAAAGCCTGGGTACGCGGCAAGCGTATCGAGGGCAGCTTTGACGGAGCCAACATTGGCATTGTAGGTGTCGTCAATGAGGCGCAACTGCGGTGATAAAGTCATCACATTCAGGCGTCCACTGACCGGCGTTAATTGGTTGAGAGCTGTGGCTGCATCAGCCAGCGCACAACCTACCGCAAGCGCTGCCGCAATGGCTACCAAAGCATTGTCAACGTTGTGTAAACCTGGCAATGACAGCTGCACTCGAGCGGTCTGTTCGGTCGGTTCCAGTGTCGATAATCCTGCTGGAACATGCGCGGTGAAACTGGCGCAGCCTTGGTCATTCAATTCAACGTCTGTTGCGGCGATGTGCGGTTGCACATCATCGGACTGGCGGCCGAACGTAAAATGAGTCCGCTCTGCAAGTTCTTGCTGCCAGCATTCGGCAAACTCCGAGTGAGCCGGAGTTAGTGCAATCCCTGCTGGCCCTAGACCGCGGAAGATCTCCGTTTTGGCACGGAACACACCATGCACCGACCCGAAACCTTCCACATGCGCCGGCGCAACATTATTGATAATCGCAACATCGGGCATGGTTAGACGTGTAGTGTAAGCAATCTCACCCGGATGATTCGCACCCAATTCAATCACCGCAAACTCGTGTTGTGGCTCAAGCCTCAGCAGCGTCAGTGGGCAACCGATGTCATTGTTAAAGTTGCCGCGTGTAGCCAACACATCGCCGCGAGTTTGTAGGATGGCGGCCAGCATTTCTTTGACTGTGGTTTTTCCACTACTACCGGTAATCGCGATAGTTTTTGGAGCTACTTGTGCCTTCACCGCCGCACCCAGTTGGCCAAGCGCATGCCGAGTGTTCGGGACAATAATTTGTGGAACTCCACGGCGCGTATCCATGTCTATCGGACGTTCAACCAGAATGGCTGCGGCCCCTTGATCAATGGCGTCAGCAATGAAGTCGTGCGCATCAAAATGCGGCCCTTTCAGAGCAATAAATAAACAGCCTGGTGGCAGTGAGCGAGTATCTGTACTCACCCGATTAATGGTGCAATGTTCGCCTTGCAGCTCACCACCTACGGCAGCGGCTATCCACTGTAAACTCACTGTAATCATGAGCGCACCTCGACTGATTGTTGCATCTGTTCGGCAACCCACGCGCGCTCGTTATAATCGATTCGCTCGCGGCCAATAATTTGATAATCCTCGTGACCTTTCCCAGCCAACAAGACGATGTCTTGCGGTGCTGCAGCCGCTATAGCAGCAGCGACGGCTTCACGGCGTCCATGTTGAACTTGCACATGCTGACGCTGATGAATGCCTGTCATAATGTCTTGGACGATTTGCTCAGGCGGTTCCGTGCGTGGGTTGTCATCGGTCACAACCACCTGATCCGCATATTGCGCAGCCACTTGCCCCATTTGCGGGCGCTTGCCGCGGTCACGATCACCGCCACAGCCAAACACGCACCAAAGCTGACCGTCACAGTGTCGACGCAGATTCTGCAGCACTTGCTGAAGCGCATCGGGTGTGTGGGCGTAATCAACAATGACTAACGGCCGTTGTGGCGCAGTAAATGTCTCCATCCGCCCAGGAATAGGTTGCAGATCAGCAACGGCTGCTGCAACTTGCGCAAACGGGTATTTCAGCGCACACAACGTGGTCATCGCTGCGAGTACGTTAAACACGTTAAAGCCACCTAATAAGGGGCTGCTGACCGCAAACTCTTGAACCTCGTCCGTGACGCGAATGTGCGCCTTGAACGTGGTGCCAGTTGCGGTGTAATGAATGTCGGTGGCCCAGACGCTGCGTTTGGTATTTTGTGGTGTTGTCGCAAAGCGCCAGCTATCGGTGCGGTCGGGCAGCCACGCTGCAACCGCACTGTCATCTGCATTGAGCACACTGACCTGCGTATCTAGTTCGGTGAACAAGCGACGTTTCGCACCGGCGTAGTTCGCCATGGTGCCGTGATAATCCAAATGATCACGACTGATATTGGTCGCAATACCAGCCGCAAATGAAATGGCCTCAACGCGGCGCTGAACTAGCGCGTGGGAAGAGACTTCCATTGCAACATTCACTGCTCCCTCAGCACGCAATGCCGACAGGCGCTGTTGCACCGCAATCGCGTCTGGCGTGGTATGGGTTTCGGGGACTAAACGACCCGGGAAGCCACTGCCGGTGGTGCCGATAACGCCAGATTTTTCTCCAAGCGCTTCGAGTAATTGCGCCACAATATAGGTCACCGATGTTTTGCCATTCGTGCCGGTCACGCCAATGACGCGCATCTGCTGCGCCGGTTGCTGATAGAAACGCGCAGCAATAAAGGACAACTCATTTTTCAGTTGCGGTACTTCAATCACGATGGCACTACCACGTTGCTCAATACCGTAGCTATCTGATTCAGCCAACACTGCAATAGCGCCTGCATCTAACGCTGCATCAATAAATTGGCGACCATCACTTTGATAACCTGGCACTGCAACAAACACATCACCGCCAGCCACTTGTCGACTGTCTAACTTCAAGCCAGTAACCGGAACCTCTGGCAACGGTAACGGATAGTTGGGTAACAAATGACTGAGCTTAATCATCTGCACCTCCCGGCAATGCGGAGCCAACAAAGCCAGCCACACGTGGCTGAGTATCTTCAAGATTATCTGGTGCGATATTCATGATGCGCAGTGCATCACCGACAATTTCGGCAAACACTGGTGCCGATACATCGCCGCCATAGTATTCATCACCGCTCGGTTCATTCACGGTCACCACTACTGCAATGCGCGGGTCACTGACCGGTGCAATACCGGCAAATAGCGTGACATATTCATCACCGTAACCACCTGCCACCGCTTTGCGTGAGGTACCGGTTTTACCGGCAACGCGATAGCCACGCACGCGTGCTTCTTTCGCGGAGCCTTTCATAACCACGTTTTCCAGCATGCTGAGCACGGCTTCCGCGTTCTCGCGGCTAATGACTTGTTCGCCTTCTGGGATACCCTCGCGACGTTGAATACTCAGTGGACGCTTCACGCCGCCGTTACCGATAATGGCGTAAGCTTGCGCCAGCTGAAGGGTCGTAACTGACAAGCCGTAACCAAACGACAAGGTGGCGATTTCAAAGTCAGACCAGCGGCGACGACTCTGCAAGATGCCGAAGCTCTCACCGAGCATCGCGACACCGGTGTCGTTGCCCAAACCCAGCGCGGCGTAGGTCGACATCATATTGTCGATGCCAGCTTCGAGCGCAATGCGCGCGGAGCCCATATTGCTTGAATTTTCCAAGACTTCGCTGACCGTCAGCTCACCACGATTCTTCGGATCGCTAACACGGCGTCCGCCCAGGCGCATCCAACCCGGATGGGTATCAATGATGTCGTCTTTGCGAATCACTCCAGCCTCAAGCCCAGCCAAAACCGCCAGCGGCTTCATGGTAGAACCTGGTTCATAGGAGTCAGTAATCGCACGATTGCGCAGTTTGTGCGACTGCATATCGTTGCGATTATTCGGGTTAAAGGACGGGCTGTTGACCATCGCGAGTACTTCACCTGTTTTCACATCGACAATCACAGCTGATCCGGACGTTGCCTGGTGATAGCGCACGGCTTTTTTTAGTTCGGAGTAAGCGAGTGATTGCAGACGTTGGTCAATACTCAGTGTGAGTTGTTGTGGTTCTTGAGCAGCGGTGACGCGAATCTCTTCAACAACCCGTCCTTGCGCATCCTTGCGATAAACACGCTCACCGGGAATGCCAGTGAGTACTTGATCATAAATAGCTTCGAGGCCTTCAATTCCGCGGCCATCAATATCGGTGAAGCCAACCACATGGGCAGCAATTTCACCGACGGGATAAAAACGTCGTGATTCGGTCTTCAAATGCACGCCGGGAATACGCAACTGTTGCACAAAGTCGGCTACTCCAGGGGTGACTTTGCGTTCCAAGTAGACAAACCGACGTGTAGGATCTTCGACTTTGCTGATGAGGTCATTCACATCGACGCGAAATACTTCAGCGAGCGCTAACCAACGCTCTCGATCAGCGAGACCATCACCGTCATGAACTTGTTTCGGATCGGCCCAAACCGTCTGTACCGGCACACTGACCGCCAATTCACGACCATTGCGGTCCACAATAGTACCGCGCTGCACCATGGTGGTATCGGCGCGTAATGAGCGGCGGTCGCCTTCAAAAATCAGTCGCTCAGGTTCAATGACCTGAATGTAGGCCGCACGAGCAACCAACGATGTGAATACCAAGAACAGCATGCCCAGCGCAAAGTAGAAGCGACCATGCGCCAAGTGCGGCTGAATTTTCTTCAACCGTTTGTTCAAACTAGGGCGAGGAGATTTTATTGCCATGGTACTAGCACCTCCTGTTCGCCTTCAGGACGCACCATGTCGAGGCGCTGCTCTGCAATGCGTTCAACGCGGCTGTGCTCGGTCAACGCCGTCTCTTCAATTTGTAAGTGACGCCATTCGATATCCAGTTGGTCACGCGCCGACAACAGATCATCGCGTTCAATGGTGAGCTGGCGATGCGCATGCGACACGTAGATCACTGCTAATGCTGAGACGATGACCAATAGAAACAGCAAAACCAGCACAAATTGCTGGCGAAGATCGTCCACTAATACGCTGATAAGGCCAGGTACGCGACTAGTCGTCATAAGCTAACCTCGCCGCGATACGCAGAACCGAACTACGGGCTCTTGGATTGGCATTAATTTCTGCAGCGCTGGGCTTGATTGCTTTGCCCACCAACCGCAGTGTCCGACCGCGATCAAACTCATCGTCACGCACGGGTAAGCCAGCGGGGATTGGCCGCCCCTGACTTTGCGCTCGCATAAAACGTTTGCTGAGGCGATCTTCGAGTGAGTGAAAGCTAATCACAGCTAACCGACCGTCTTCTTTCAATGCTGGAATAGCCGCCGCTAAACCGGCTTCAATTTCTTTCAATTCACCATTCACATGAATGCGAATGGCTTGAAAACTGCGCGTTGCCGGATGCTTGTGCTTATCTTTAAATGGTACCGCTTGGTCGATTAGTTGAGCCAATTGCTTGGTGGTCGTGAACGGCTGTTCCTCGCGTTGCTTCACAATGGCTTGAGCAATGCGCCAGGCAAAGCGTTCTTCGCCATATTCGCGTAACACAAAAGCGATTTCATCGGCAGTTGCAGTATTCACAAAATCAGCAGCGGTGGGGCCGGTGCTGGTATCCATGCGCATATCGAGTGGGCCTTCACGCATGAAGCTAAAACCGCGCTCAGCGTCATCAAGCTGTGGGGATGAGACGCCAAGATCGAATAAAATGCCGTCCAAGCGCCCCTGAAGCTGGTGCGTTTCGACAACGTCGGCAAGTTGTGAGAAAGGAGTGTGGATGATGGTAAAGCGTGGATCGTCAACCAATTCCGCTGCGGCTGCTATCGCGGTGGGGTCGCGATCCAGTGCATAAAGGTGGCCTTGGTCATTTAATTGAGACAAAATCGCCCGTGAATGCCCCCCTCTTCCGAAGGTAGCATCGAGATACAGTCCGTCTGGTCTGATCGCAAGAGCCTCAATCGACTCCTGTAACAGCACCGAGACATGTTGCGGCGCTTTTGTCATTATAATGAGAAGTCTTGTAGTCGTTCACTGAGTGCCAAATCGTCTTGTTGTTCTGCGGCCATATCGGCTGCAACTTGAGTTTGCCATGCTGCGTCAGACCAGAGTTCGAACTTGTTCAATTGACCAACAATCATGATCTTTTTACTTAAGTCCGCGTGTTGGCGTAGCGTCGGCGCAATCAAAATGCGTCCCGCTTTGTCCATCTGGCAATCTTCAGCATGACCCAGCAATAACCGCTGGAGACGACGCTCTGCGGGGTTCATGCTAGATAAGGTGGTGAGCTTTTGTTCAATCAGTTGCCACTCGGGCAACGGATACAGCAATAAACAAGGTTGCTTGATATCTATGGTGCAAACCATTTGGCCATCACAGTCTAATAGGAGGCTTTTACGATACTTTGCTGGTATCGCAAGACGCCCCTTCTCATCTAGACTTAATGATGCTGCACCACGAAACATGATAATTGATCCACTTTTACCCACAAATCCCCACAAGGTGACAGTCTAGGTGCCGATCTTTCCCACTGTCAAGAAAAAAAGTGGTGTTTGCGACGTGTAACGGCGCGCTTGGATTGGTGTTTCAGTGAGGCGCTTGAGCACTTGACGAGAAGTTGTATCTACAGGATGATGCGTGAAAGGTCGCGTAAACTCATAACAAACATAATAAGCAACGCCCTACACCATGCGTAAACCAACAAAGAGTAGTGTCGTGAGTCAAGCGGCTGCTGAACAACAAGATGGGAACACCAGCGAACGCTCCAAATGGCGTATCGTTCGTTATGCTGTGGTCTTGCTATTCATCACTTCGGCGCTGCTGTATGCCGTCTATTTAGTGGTCGATAGTGAGCGCCAACAGCAACTCGAGATTGAAAAACGCCGCGCCGTCGAGCAACTCACGGCCATGCGTGGTCGGCTCGAACAACGCATTCTCGCCAATACGCTTGTGCTACGAGCACTGCGTCCAGAAATTCTTTGGCAAGACACCCCTGACCGATTGCGCTTGCAACGCCTGATGGATGAATTCCTCTCGACTGACCTAGATATTGAACATCTCGCACTCGCTCCAGATCTGATCATTCGATTTGTGTATCCATTGGCTGGCAATCAGTCCGCTTTAGGTTTTAATTACCGCACTTCAGCAGCGCAGTATGGCGATATCCTTCGTACCATTGCCGCGCAAGATATTACGATGGTTGGACCCATTCAATTGGTACAGGGCCGTGATGCTTTTGTCGCCCGGATGCCGGTATTTGATGAAGAAGGCGAACTGTGGGGGGTGACCTCCTTGGTTATCAACCCACAACATTTATTGGATGGCGTCGAGTTTAGTCAGCATCCCGAGTATGTGTTTGCGTTACGTCACAAAATGGAAGATGCCGATAACGTTGCCACGGCATTCGCGGGGCCAAATCTGATTTTTAACAAAGATGCCATGATCACTGATGTTCGCATACCGCGAGGCATGTGGGAGTTGGCCGCATATCCACGCAAAGGCGCATGGGTTGATGCACCACAGTCGTTCTTCCTGCATTGGTCCATTGGTATTGCGCTAACCGCTTTTATTATCGCGTCATTTATGGTGCTGATGATTACCCAACAACGGTTACGCCGAGCAATCAAGACGATTGCGTTTCAGGCACGTTTCGATCCGCTCACGGAATTGCCGAACCGAAATTACTTCCAGCAGCAATTGGACCGCGTAATTCGTACCTCTATTCGGCATGAACAGCAGTTTGCGGTGCTCTTGCTCGACCTCGACCATTTGCGCGAGATCAATGACGCATTAGGCCATGACATTGGCGATGAATTGTTGAAGAACGTCGCCAGTCGTATTCGGCAAAGTATTCGTGCCGATGATTTGTTGGCACGGATTGGTGGTGATGAATTCGCGATTGCACTGCGTGCTCTGGAGGATGCTTCACAAGCCGAAGCGCGGGCCAAAGTGATCATGAGTGATTTGTTGAACACGCTCGACATTGAACACAATCATATCAATATGACCGCCAGTGTCGGTATTGCGATGTTCCCAACCGACGCTACCGACGTGCAGACCTTGGTCAAGCATGCCGAACTTGCCATGTATGCAGCCAAAACCACCGGTTCGCTGAGTGTTTACTTCTTTGATGAACAGTTACGGCAAACCACTGAGAAGCACATTGCTCTTCATCACCAGATCATCCGTGGCTTAGAGGAAGGTCAGTTCCGCGTTTACTACCAGCCGGTTATTGATACGGCGAGTCATAAGATGACACGTTGTGAAGCATTGATTCGGTGGGAGCATCCAGAGCGTGGCATGGTATCGCCAGCAGAGTTTATTCCGATTGCGGAAAAAACCGGTGCGATTATAGGTTTGGGTGAGTTTGTCATGCAGCAAGTGGTAAAAGATTGGAAGTACTTTGCTGATGACAATCTCGATGTGACGATTGCGATTAACCGCTCACCCCGTGAATTCAATGACCGCGAGGCAGCTGATCACTGGCTCGAAATTTTGAAACAAAGTGGCATGCCAGCGGACAAGCTGATGATGGAAATCACCGAGTCCATGTTGATGCGCAATAAGGAACGGCAGTTTATGAATCTGCGTAAACTGCGCGATGCGGGTGTACATCTGGCTATCGATGATTTCGGTACCGGTTATTCAAGCTTGAATTACCTACGCTCGTATCCCATTGATGTAATCAAGATTGATCGCAGCTTCTTGCAAGATGTGCCGTATCATGGCCAACAAACGGCTTTAGTTGAAGTATTGATCCGTATTGCCCATACGCTGAACATGCAAGTGATTGCAGAGGGTGTCGAGACCGAAGCCCAGGTGGATTTCTTACGTGCGCAAGAGTGTCACTATCAGCAGGGCTTCTTCTATGGCCAAGCGGTGCCGCGCGATGAGTTCTTGAAAATGGCGCACAGCTTCAACCAGACCAAAGGCAAGCTGAAGAAAAGTTAGAAATGGGGAGCCAGCCGATAAGCCGGGTTCTGTCGAGGACAATCATTCGTCTAGCCACTAGGTCACCCTAGCGTTCAAGCAGTCTACCCGGGTTCAACGCGGGCCGCGCCAATGAACCCCTATTTGACCTTGCTCCGGGTGGAGTTTACCGTGCCACGAACTGTTGCCAGCCGCGCGGTGCGCTCTTACCGCACCCTTTCACCCTTACCTGATCCTGCTTGCGCAGGCCATCGGCGGTTTGCTCTCTGTTGCACTAGTCGTCGGCTTACGCCGCCCAGGCGTTACCTGGCACCCTGCCCTATGGAGCCCGGACTTTCCTCCCCCTAGCAGTTTCCCACTAGGCAGCGATTGTCTGGCTGACTCCCGCGGCGGATTCTACGCTTGATCGGCCTCTAAAGCCAGTTGATAGAGTGCGTTTTTGCGCACGCCGTGAATTTCGGCGGCGAGCGCCGCGGCCTTTTTCAGCGGTAGCTCTTTTCGCAGCAGTTGCAAGGTGACGAGTGCTTGTGGATTCAAGTCGTCGGCAGCAACAGGCTCGGCACCGCCCAGCATTAGCACCATTTCGCCACGTTGTTGATTGCTATCGGCTAACACTTGCTCTTCGACCGTGGCAATGGTGCCATGTAGGTAAGTCTCAAACTGCTTCGTGAGTTCGCGTGCCATCACCAAAGGACGTTCGTCACCAAACACAGAGCGCAGATCCGCCAACGTATGCGTGATACGATGCGGTGACTCATAGAACACTAAGGTGCGGACTTCTGCCGCAAGCTCTTTTAATTTAGCCCGTCGCTGCTGTGGCTTGGCTGGCAAAAAGCCCTCAAAGGTGAAGCGATCGGTCGGTAGTCCTGCTGCAGACAGTGCGGTGGTGATAGCACAAGCTCCTGGCAGCGCGCTGACGCGGATATTTGCTGCACGACACTGTTGCACCAAGACATAGCCTGGATCACTGATGAGCGGCGTCCCAGCGTCACTGATGAGTGCCAATGACTCACCGGCTTGGAGTCGTTGAATTAATAATTGCGACTTGTTGCGCTCATTGTGTTCATGCAATGCAATCATCTCTGCTTTGATACCGAAGTGCTGTAATAGCTGTCCGCTATGGCGAGTATCTTCGGCAGCGATAGCAGCAACATCTCGTAAGACTTGAATTGCACGCTCGGTAATATCGCCCAAGTTACCAATGGGTGTGGGCACAATAAAGAGCGTCCCGTGAGTCGAAGTAGACATGTTAACCCCTAGTAAAGACGGCACTGCGCGTTGTGTCAGGTCACGCGTACGTTTATAGTATGGCCATTCAGGCAAGCGATAAGTTGGATGCTATTGTGCCAAATATTTACTCGGCAAAGAAGCTGTTGATTGTGATCACTGTGCTGACGCTCAGTGCCTGTGCATCTGGACCGCGGCAAGTAGATTCCTCGCGGAAGCCAGCACAACCTGCTGTCACCGACGTTGCGCCACAAGTTGGCATTAGTGATCAACGCAGTAGTCGCGAATGGTTAGAGCTGGCTCAGCAAAGCGAAGGTGACCAACGCAACGAGGCGCTGCTCAACGCGGCAGCTCAGTTCCAGCGCGCTGGTCAATGGCAGCATGCGGCAGCTGTATTAGCGCAGTCGCAAAATCACATTCCGAATAGTGAATTGACGCAAGCACACCTGCATTTGCGGCAGTACTTATTGGCGCAGCAAGCCGCGCATGAAAGTGAATGGCAGCAAGTGGATCTGTTTCTCCGCCCCTTGCTCACTCCAAGAGTAAGTACCCACTTCGGTGATGAAGCACTGCAACTCGCTATTCGGAGTCAGCTCGCACAAGATCGTTGGGACCAAGCTTCTGTCTATCAATTGCAACGGTTAGACCGTGGCGATATCGCTGCCGATGACATTGACGCAGTATGGTCATTGCTCCAGCATGTGCGCGAACCCGAAACGCTCGACATCGTCGAGCCGACCCAATTGACTCGCGGTTGGCAACAGTTGTTAGTGACTTTGCATCAGGCGGCAGCTGACCCCAGCACTGGTCAGTCACTCTGGCAACGTTGGTTAGCGCAATTTGAACAACACCCAGCCACCAACTTGGCGGAAGGATTACTGGAGGAAGCCAGTAAACGGGCGCCACAAAAAGCACTGGTGTTGCTGCCCTTAACGGGTCAATTTGCCGAGCAGGGACAGGCAGTTCGCGACGGCATGATCATGGCATTGGCGCAACGACCGGAACTTGCTGTCACTATTGTCGATACACAAAGTCTCGATTTCGCAACCATTCCTGAGCTGCTGCAACAAAAGCAAGCCGATGTATTGATAGGACCTCTGCTGAAGGACAACATTGCACGGGTGGATGCCAGCGCATTGCCGGCGCAATTACAATGGCTGACGCTCAATGAGCCGACCGGCAATTTGACGGTGTCTCTGGATCGGCAGCGGTTTTACGCGTTAGATACGGAAACCGAGGTGCGTCAAGCCGCACAACACATTCATGCCTTGGGCCATCGATCGCCATTGGTGTTATTTCCGCAATCCACTCGGGGTGAATCACTCAGCCAAGTGTTTAGTGACACCTGGACGCAGTTACAGGACAGCGGCAGCTTAAGCTTCGGCACCTATCAAACACCTGATGACATGAAAGCAACGGTGCAAAGTCAGCTCGGGGTGACTCAGAGCGAAGCGCGTATTTGGCAGGTTAAAATTGCTGCGGGCAAAATTATTGTCGATTCCCAAGCACGCAGCCGCGCCGATATCGATGCGATTTATTTAGTCGGTGGTATTGAGCAAACGCGTTTGCTGAAGCCGTTTATTGACGTCAACATTGCGCCATTCATGCAACCCATTCCGGTGTATGCAAACTCTGGCAGTCACACCTTACGCAATGACCTGAGCGAGAATGACCTGGATGCCGTTCATTTTACCGATGCGCCTTGGTTGCTCCCTGAACATCCGCGGCATCAACAGCTGGAGCAATTGATTGAGTTGCGCAAGCATTGGGGCCACAACTTGGCACGCCTCGCTGCCTTTGGTCATGACAGTGTTCTGTTGACCCAGCAAGGGTATTGGTTAGCGGCATTGCCGGGACTGACCGTTGATGGGTTGACTGGTGCATTGCGCTTAGATACGAATCGGGTGCTCCGTGAGTTGCAATGGGCGCGCTACGATGGTCATCGTGTGGTTGCCGATAACGAAGCTGCAAATTAGTTTTGGTCGAGACCCAAACTCACGGCAAAAAAGGCTTCGGGAATCAAGGCGAGGCGCAAGCTATCTCACACTTGGAAGCGCATGATTTGCGTTTGGTCGCGCAAAATTATCGCTGTGATCACGGTGAAATCGACCTCATCATGCAGCACGAACAAACCTTAGTGTTTGTTGAAGTGAAACACCGCAGTGATGAAAATTTCGCAACGGTCGTGGAACAAATTAGTGCTGCACAATGTCGACGTATACGACGCGCAGCGCAGTATTTTTTAATGTCGCAGCAGCTCGATGAACACCGCGTGCAGATGCGCTTTGATGTTGTGGCTATTGTTGATAACCCAACCCAATTGCATTGGCTGGTTGACGCGTTCTAACCGTTGGCCGATACCCAGAAAAGCATAACAAGGACTCCATGATGCAGGACTCTGTAAAAGGTATTTTTACCGAATGTATTCAAACGCAGATCGCCGCTGCTGATCAATTACAGGAACCCTTATTGCGTGCCGCAGAGTTACTTGTCGATACGCTGCTCAATGGACGGCGCATTTATTGCTGTGGTGAGAATATGGCTCACGCGAGTGCACGACATTTCGGCCACATGATGCTGACTGGCCTGAACTTTGAGCGTCCACCTTTTCCTGTGACCGCGTTGCATGCCGACTTTGGCGCGAAAGAACACGAAGCCATTTTTGCGCAGCAAATTCTTGCCGCTGGTCAAGCCGCTGATTTACTCATTGTATTGAGTTCTGGTGCACAAGCGCCGCGCGTCAGTAAAGCGATGGAGGCAGCCGTTGCACGCAACCTGTTTATCATCGCGATTACCAGTGATGCCGATACCGATGTTGCCGGTTTACTCGGTCCTGATGATGTGGAAATTCGCATCCCATCACGCAACACCGCGCGCGTCAGCGAACATATTTTGCAACTCGTGAATATGCTCTGCCATCTTGCTGAACAACATATATTCCCGCAGGAGTTAGACGAATGAATATTTTGCAACGAACAACATTAGTTGCCGTATTGACCCTATCGTTGAGTGGCTGCGCAGCGGCGCTTGTTGGTGCGACTGCTGTGGGTATTGCATCGGCGAGCGATAGCCGCACGGTTGGCGCGCAAGTCGATGACCAAGCCATCGAGGTGAAAGCCATTACCGCTCTGCAACGGGAAGACAAGCTTGATGCGGCCCGTATTCAAGTGGTCTCGTTTAATCGCTCAATTCTGTTGATGGGACAAGTGGCGAATCGTAATTTAAGCGACCTCGCGGCCAACACGGTCCGTTCCATTGATGGAGTGATTCGGGTTCACAATGAGATTCGAGTTGGCGACGTGATTGGTGTCCAAACCATTTCCAAAGACACCTGGATTACCAGCAAAGTTAAAGCTCAACTGCTTGCCAATAAAGAGGTGGAAGGCTCACGCGTCAAGGTTGTCACCGAGAATGGCGAAGTCTTTTTGATGGGTATCGTGAGTCGTGCTGAAGCACAAACCGCTATCGATATAGCACGCAATGTGAATGGCGTGACCCGCGTTATCGACGCCTTCGAAGTCCGCTAATCTTGCATGGTGCCAATTTGGCACCATTTTATCCAATCTGTGCTATGCTTTTAATTGGTGCCAAATTGGCACCATTTCAATTAATGGTGGCAATGATGAACAATAATCTTGAGCGCGACCGAATTACAGCGCGCATACCGAAGCACATCAAAGATGATATTCAGGCGGCCGCTGACATGGTCGGTTCGCAACTCAATGACTTTATAGTTCAGGCCGCTCTCCAAAAAGCCCAAGAAATTATTGCGCGAGATAAATTAATTGAGTTGACGGTCGAAGACAGTAAAGTTTTCTACAACGCTATCGACAACCCCGACGAACCGAACGCAAAACTCAAAGCCGCAGCGGCTAGAGCTCGGAGCCAGGGGCTTGCTTAAAGTCAGTCTTCTTAACCGAACCTTCGAGCGGGATGCCTTTGATTGTGGCTCAGCTGAACTGAATCTCTTTCTGCGCAACATTGCTTTTCAGGCACAGCGCCGGTCGAGTTCAAGAACCTATATTTTGCATTCAGAATCACAACCACAAAGTATTTTAGGCTTTTATACTTTGACCCTATGTACCGTCACAGCAGCACAGGTACCCTCACCATTTGACCGCCGCTATCGCCCGCAAATGCCAGGCGTCAATCTGGCACGATTAGGGATTGATAAACACCATCAAGGTCAGGGTTTTGGCGGTTTACTACTCATGAATGCATTAAAGAATTGTCTGAAGATTGCAGATATTGCGGGCGCAGCAGCATGCTTTGTTGATGCAAAGCTAGGTGCTCGTGACTTCTACCTCAACTACGGTTTTATTGCGCTGACATCTGACCCCAATCGGCTATTTCTACCAACTGAATCTATTCGTAAGCTATTTAACGACTTTGAGGTGTGAGGTTTTGCGCTTCGATTTGCTGGACTGTTTGTTGGAAGCTTCAGGAGCTGGCTCAACCGCAGGCGGTGCACCAGTCGCAGTAGGCTCATCATCATCGGTCAGGCTGATATCACGCTCTTCCGAATAGTAAGCTTCTTCTTCAAACAGAGTGCCGGCACCATTTTCTCGAGCATACAACGCCATGACGGCTGCCATAGGGGCTACGACGTGGTGAGGCTTGCCGGAAAAACGGGCGTTAAATTCGACGAACTCGTTATGCATCTGCAATTGTGCAACTGCAGTGGGTGAAACGTTCAGAACAATTTGACCGTTCTTGACGAATTCCCACGGCAATTGGCAACCAGTCACACTGGCGTTTACAACAAGATGCGGAGTCAATTGATTGTCCACTAACCACTCGTACATCGCCCGCAATAAATACGGGCGACGAGGGCTCATGGCCTGCTCACTCATCGACCTAAATCTCGCTCGATTTCAGTGAGTGATTCTTGGAAAGATTCGCGCTCAAATACACGTACCATGTACGCTTTAACCGCTTTAGAGCCAGTACCATCAATGGTGATGCCGTAGACCGGCAAACGCCACAACAATGGTGCTAAGTAACAGTCGACTAGACTGAACTCTTCGCTCATAAAGTATGGCGTGTCCGCAAAAATTGGCGCCAGTGCCAAAATACCTTCGCGAAGCTCTTGGCGAGCCGCCTCAGCACCTTTGCCACCAGCCATAATTTTGTCAGCAAGCTCATACCAGTCACGGTCAATACGGTACATCATCAAACGACTAGTACCGCGTGACACTGGGTAGACTGGCATTAATGGCGGATGCGGGAAACGCTCATCAAGATATTCCATGATGATGTGGGCGTTATACAACACCAACTCACGGTCCACTAACGTCGGCAGTGCATCTGCGTATGGGTTGAGCTGCAGCAAATCTTCCGGGCGATTGTCAGGGTCGACAAAAGTGATCTCAACCCCAACGCCCTTCTCTGCGAGCACGATACGAACTTGATGACTGCGTAAGTCATTTTTACCTGCGTACAAGGTCATCACTGACCGCTTGTTTGCCGCAACCGACATTTTATTCTCCATAAAATTACTTCAAGTCTCGGAAGTACTCACGTTTCAACAACCACGCGAGAATTGTAAAGACCAGTATGAACCCGAATACATACCAACCTAAGCGACGCTGTTCGAGCAGCATAGGTTCACCGGTATAGACCAGGAAATTGGTTAAGTCGAGCATGGCTTGGTCATACTCTGCTGGGCTCAAAATGCCGCTGCCGTCAGATTTAATACCGACGTAGACATCTTTCATTTCGCCATCAACCATGCGTTTTTCATGCGTTTTGCGTGGCACGCCTTGCAGTTCTTGCAAGACATGCGGCATACCGACGTTCGGGAACACCGCATTATTGACGCCAAACGGACGCGACTCGTCCACATAGAACGAACGGAAGTAGGTGTACAACCAATCGGCTCCGCGGACGCGAGCGACCAACGTTAAATCAGGTGCTGCAGTACCGAACCAAGCACCTGCGGCTTCAGTTGGCATCGCGTTGGTGATCAAGTCACCAGGTTTCTCACCCGTAAACTGCAAGTTTTCTACGCCCAGTTCTTCCGGAATTTCTAAATCGCGGAACGTGCGGTTGTAGCGTTGATACTGCATTGAGTGACAACCCAAACAGTAGTTCATGAACAATTGCGCACCACGCTGTAACGACGCTTTGTCGTGTAAGTCGATCTCCGCCTTGTCGAGTGGGACCGTTGGACCCGCAGCGAAAGCGGCTGCGGTCCAAAGTGATGCTGCGGTTAACAGAGTCGCTTTAAGAAATGATTTCATCACTTGGTAATCCTCTCTGGTACGGGCTTCGTGTTCTCGTTCTTACTGTAGAACCACAGGAAGATAAAGAACGCAAAATACAAGAAGGTGAAGACACGGGCGAAGAAGGTATAGACCTCAGTCGCAGGCTTCAGACCCAAGTAACCCAGCGCAATAAAGCTGATCACAAACAACGTCAGGTTGATTTTGTGGAACGTGCAACGATAACGAATCGAACGAACACGGCCACGATCAATCCACGGCAGCAAGAACAAGAAGACAATAGCGCCAAACATCAAGATAACGCCTAACAACTTGTCAGGAACCGCACGCAAAATTGCGTAGAACGGTGTGAAATACCATACCGGAGCAATGTGCTCAGGTGTCTTCAATGGATTCGCCGCTTCAAAGTTTGGTGGCTCTAAGAACAGGCCGCCCATAGCTGGAGCGAAGAAAATCACATAGCAGAACAAGAATAAGAAGATACCGATACCGATCAGATCTTTCACCACGTAGTAAGGGAAGAAAGGAACCGCATCGACCACGTCATACTTCTTCGTGAAGCGCTCGTGGAATGTGAACTTCGGCTTCTCTGACTCTGGAATCGTGCCTTTCTTCTTCTTGATATCAATACCTTCAGGGTTGTTTGAGCCAACCTCATGCAAAGCAATGATGTGCAGGAATACTAGAATGACGAGTACCAAAGGTAACGCAATAACGTGCAGTGCGAAGAAGCGGTTCAACGTTGCGCCAGAAATAACGTAGTCACCACGAATCCACAGCGTTAAGTCGTCACCGATAATCGGAATTGCACCGAACAGTGAAATGATAACCTGTGCACCCCAGTACGACATTTGTCCCCAAGGCAGCAAGTAGCCCATAAAGGCTTCAGCCATCAGCACCAGGAAGATCAACATACCGAATACCCACAGCAATTCGCGTGGTTTCTGGTAGGAGCCGTACATCATGCCGCGGAACATGTGCAGATAGACGACCACAAAGAATGCCGAGGCACCGGTGGAATGCATGTAGCGCAATAGCCAACCGTAATCAATGTCACGCATGATGTATTCAACTGACGCGAACGCACCTTCAGCAGAAGGAACATAGTTCATAGTCAGCCAAATACCGGTCAGGATTTGGTTTACCAATACCAGCATGGCGAGCACGCCAAACAGGTACCAGAAGTTAAAGTTTTTCGGCGCAGGATACTGAGCAAGGTGGATATTCCACGTTTTCGACAGTGGGATGCGCTCATCAAACCAAGCAATTAGTTTACTCATTATGCTTGCTCCCCATCTTCACCAATGAGAACGACGTTGTCATTCACATAATAATGTGGGGGTACGACCAAGTTGTATGGTGCAGGTACACCCGAGAACACGCGTCCTGCGATATCAAACTTAGAACCATGGCATGGGCAGAAGAAACCCGCTTCAATGCCTTCAACCTGCTCACCGAAATCGGTTTCTAAGTACTGTGGAGAGCACCCTAAGTGGGTACAAATACCAACCGCGATGAAATATTCATCTTTGCGCGACCGGTAGAGATTGCTCGCATATTCAGGTTGTTGTGGTTCTTCTGAATTTGGATCGCGGAGTTGGTCCGCTAAGCCTTCAAGGCTGGCTAACATTTCCGGAGTCCGACGGACGATCCAGACTGGCTGGCCTCGCCATTCGTTCCGAATCAATTGACCCGGTTCCATCTTTCCGATGTTCACTTCCACAGGGGCACCCGCGTTTTTCGCTTTTTCACTCGGGTTCCACGATGCAATGAAAGGAACAGCAACACCCACCGCGCCAGCTGCTCCCACGACGGAAGTCGCGACAGTCAGAAAACGACGGCGGCCTTTATCTACAGGCGCATTGCTCATCCACTTACTCTCCAGTTTGGACGCTTCATGGAACATAGCCATGAAGTCAGTAATTAGCTGCTGCGTTGATTCGTACGTACAGCAAGTGCTTCAAATCTATATACGAACTATCGGCAAAAAAAGCCTTCAGATGATAAAGAAATGACCTGATTTTTACAAGGATAAACGCAAAAAACCCGACACGAAGGCCGGGTTTTTTTGAACTGCGAAACAGTTTCGGCTGCGATTAACGCTTCGAGAACTGTGGACGCTTACGTGCTTTGTGCAAGCCGACTTTCTTACGCTCAACTTGACGTGCGTCACGAGTTACATAACCCGCACGACGTAAATCGCCACGTAAAGCTTCGTCATATTGCATCAACGCACGAGTAATACCGTGACGAACTGCACCGGCTTGGCCGCTAGAGCCGCCGCCAGCAACGGTAATGTACAGATCGAATTTTTCGATCATCTCAACCAACTCAAGTGGCTGACGTACAACCATGCGCGCAGTTTCGCGACCAAAGTATTCTTCTAAGGTGCGGTTGTTAATGCTGATGTTGCCGCTGCCCGGACGCAAGAAAACGCGTGCAGTAGAGCTTTTGCGACGACCAGTACCGTAGTATTGATTCTCTGCCATTTTCTTAATGCTCCGTATTAAATTTCAAGTTGTTTAGGTTGCTGAGCAACATGGTTATGCTCTGCACCTGCGTATACTTTCAGTTTACGGAACATGGCACGACCCAATGGACCACGGGGTAACATACCTTTCACCGCTTTCTGAATAACCATTTCTGGTGCCTTAGCAATCAACTTCTCGAAGTTGATTTCTTTGATACCACCTGGGTAACCAGAGTGTGAGTAGTAGATTTTGTCCTGCGCCTTACGACCAGTAACAGCTACTTTCTCACAGTTGATGATGACAATGTAATCGCCAGTATCAACATGCGGAGTGTATTCAGGCTTATGCTTGCCGCGTAAACGACGGGCAACTTCAGTAGCCAAACGACCCAAAGTTTTACCTTCAGCGTCAATTACGTACCAGTCACGTTGAACAGTTTCTGGTTTTGCAACAAATGTACTCATTGAAACATACTCTTTTTAAAGGTTCACGACAGTAGTTCCGGGCTTCCCCGCGAACCACAACAACCGCTGTGGTTACATTTTCAGTGCCACAATCTCGGTTAGTTGTACCTGTAACGTGGGCTGGCGCGGATTATACGCGAACTAATTTGGAAAGTGAACAGTGAACGGTAAATAGTGAATAGTAAATGGTGAATAGGTAATAGCAAACACTAGATTTGAGCTTCTTTCGGCCCTGTCTATTACCTGTTCACTGTTCACCATTCCCTGTCAGTCCTTGGTGAACAGCTTTTGCTTTTTGTCGCTGTAGTCGCGTGGGGGTTCGCTGGCATTTTCTTTCTCGCTGCTGCGACTGCGATCACTGCGTGTGGTGTTCGCCATGCGAATTTGTCGAATGGTGTCTTCGGCAAAAAATGGCAAGCTGGGTTGTGTTTGCTCGCGCTGCAATAGCTCACTACTGTTGGCTAAGTAGGCTTTCAGCTTCTCTTGGGTTTCTTCGAGTTGCTCTACTAAGGCGTTAGCGGTGCTCAAATGCTCGGCGACTTCTTGCTGATAGGCAGCAAATTGTTGCTTACTTTGCGTGACTTCTTCACTCAAGCGCGCTTCTTCTGAATGCTCATGCAGCCAGTAGCGGGCGACGAAAAAACCAATCACAGCACCCACGGCAACTAATAAAATGCCAATAATCCAGCTCATAAACACTCCTTTACTGCGTCCTTCGCATGATAAACTCTTCCCTATAAGCATAATCCAGTTTGAGGTGGAAGTGGTAGTGACAAACGAAAGACTTAGCCCTATCGCCAAATATGAACGTGATTTAAGCAGTGGTGGTTTCACCCCAGACGCCGCTCAGCGCAAGGCTGTGGAAGCGCTGCAAAAGCTTTATGAGGCGCTGATTCAGTATCGTGCAAAAGCAGACCGTAGTTTGTTGGGGCGCCTGTTTAGTTCACCACCGCAACCACCGCAGGGCATTTACTTTTGGGGTGGCGTTGGACGCGGCAAGACCTATTTGGTCGATACTTTTTTCGATGCGCTACCTTTTGAAGAAAAAATGCGCGTGCATTTTCATCGCTTTATGCAGCGCGTTCATGCGGAACTGAAACAATTAAAAGGCCGTAGCGACCCATTACCGATTATTGCGGAAAAACTAGCCGCAGAAACCCAAATCATCTGCTTCGACGAATTCTTTGTACAAGACATCACCGATGCCATGCTGCTCGGCACTTTGATGCAGGAGCTATTCAAGCGCAATGTTGTGCTGGTCGCCACGTCGAATATTGTGCCTGACGAACTCTACAAAAATGGTTTGCAGCGCCAGCGTTTCTTGCCTGCTATTGACTTAATCAAGGCCAATTGCGAAGTCATCAATGTCGACAGCGGCATTGACTACCGCTTGCGAACTCTGACCCGCGCTGAAATCTATCACTCGCCATTAGATGACGACGCTGATATTAATTTGAAACGTTATTTCAGTGAATTGTCACCCGACCATTGCAGCCGCAATACCGACGGCACCGTGCACATTAACGGGCGAGATATCCCGGTTCGACTCGAGTGCGATGACGTCGTCTTATTTGACTTTAAAGCCATTTGTGAAGGCCCGCGGTCCCAGTACGACTACATCCAAATCGCCCACGAATATCACGCAGTTTTGATCAGTAACGTGCCACAAATGGGCAGTAATAATGATGATGCCGCACGCCGCTTTCTCGCTCTCGTCGACGAATTCTACGAACGCCGCGTCAAACTCATCCTCTCCGCCGCAGTACCACTTGAAAACATCTACAGCGACGGCAAACTCAGCTTCGAATTCAAGCGCTGCATCAGCCGACTCCAAGAAATGCAGTCACACGACTACCTGGCGTTAGCACACAAACCCTGAACTTCCGGTGAATGGTGAAAAGAGAACAGTGAACAGAATTGCCAAAAACTGTTCACTTTTCACTGCTCACTGTTCCCCGTCAGTCAGAAACACCTTGAAACATGTCGGGGGTGAACTTATATCGTCGATATCGGTCTTTCTTTGCGTGATACACGTATCTTGAATTACACACATAAACTTGGAGTATGAACCCGATGAAAGCAAAGTTTCTTGCTGTGCTCGCCGTGGTGGGTGTGTTCGCTGTCGCTCCCGTTAGTGCGAATATTCCCTTCTTTAATAATGACAAAGATGAATTACCAACACTGGCGCCGATGCTGGAGGAAGTGACTCCTGCGGTGGTGAATATTTCAGTGAAAGGTAAGCGTGAAGTCCGTCAACGCATTCCAGAGATGTTCCGCTTTTTCTTTGGCCCGAATGGTCCGCGTGAACAAGTCCAGGAACGTCCGTTTCAGGGCTTAGGTTCTGGCGTGGTTATTGACGCTGAAGAGGGTTATGTGGTGACGAATAACCACGTGATTGATGGTGCGTCTGAGATTGTGGTAACGATGAAGGATGGTCGTCAGTTCGATGCCAAAGTGATTGGTACCGATGAGCGTTCGGACGTGGCGTTACTGAAAATCCAAGACGGTAAAGACCTTACTGCGATTGAACTGGGCTCGTCTGCAGATTTGCGTGTTGGTGACTTTGTGGTCGCTATCGGGAATCCATTCGGCCTTGGCCAAACGGTGACTTCAGGAATCGTTTCAGCACTAGGTCGCAGTGGCTTAGGCATTGAAGAGATTGAAAACTTCATCCAAACCGACGCTGCTATTAACAGCGGTAACTCGGGCGGTGCGTTGGTGACCTTAGACGGCAAGCTCATCGGTATCAATACTGCAATTTTGGGCCCCAACGGCGGCAATATTGGTATTGGCTTTGCGATTCCGTCAGACATGATGAATAACTTAGTTCAGCAATTGATTGAATTCGGTGAAGTGCGTCGGGGCGTGTTGGGTGTACGCGGTAATGACCTCACGCCGGAAATCGCCAAAGCACTGGATTTAGATGTGAGTCAAGGCGCCTTTGTTGCCGAAGTATTGCCAGACGGTGCTGCAGCAGAAGCTGGTCTCAAATCTGGTGACGTGATTGTTGGCGTCAATGGTGAGAAGATTCGGACTTTTGCGGATCTGTCAGCTCGCGTGAATACCATTGGTCCAGGTAAAGAAGTTACTATCACCGTGCTGCGCGATGGCGACGAGCGCGAATATACAGTCACATTGAGCCCAGATGACACCGTGGTTGAAGCTGAAACGTTACACCCCGCACTGCAAGGTGTGACGCTAGAAACTACCGATGGCGGTATTCTCATCAGCGATGTGGAAGAAGGTTCGATTGCGGCTCGTTACGGACTGCGTGATGATGATGTGATTATTGGCGTGAACCGTCAGCGCGTCACAACTGTCACTGAGTTGAAGCAAGTACTGGAAAATACCGAAGGCGTGATTGCATTGAATATCCGTCGCGGCAACTCATCGCTTTACTTGGTGCTGCGCGGTACCGAATAAACGAGAAAGCGAAACGATTAGCGCACGTGCGAAGGCAGTGTGGTCGGAGGATTACCTCCACCATGCTGCCTTCGTTACATTTCAGTGATATGCTGTGCGAATCTAACTTCTTGAAACTGTGGACACCGCATGACATCACGTGATTGGTTTTGGCTGGTATTACGCTCAGTAGGTTTGGGCTTGGTCGTAGCCGTTATCGTCATTTGGGTAATGCCCTACCTGCAAAATCTCAAGCAGCCATCACCTGCCACCGATATGCCGATTTCTTTTGCCACGGCAGTGAATCGTGCAGCGCCAGCGGTGGTGAATATCTACAGCGTCGGGGAAACGCCGGGTTCGTATTATTCGCGCCGTCCAACCACGGTCTACCGACTCGGTTCCGGCGTCATCATGGATAACAGCGGACACATTTTAACTGCTGCGCATGTAGTTGCAGACGTGGACGAAATTCAAGTCGCCCTGCAAGACGGCCGCCAATACAGTGGGCAAGTGATTGGTTCGGATCCAGTCACCGATCTAGCGGTAGTTCGCATTGAAGCTGATAACTTGCCCATTATTCCCCAACGTAGTGACATTCGTACCCGCGTTGGTGATGTTGTGCTGGCTATCGGTAATCCTTTGAATTTGGGTCAAACCATCACCCAAGGCATTATCAGTGCGACTGGCGGACGGATGGGTGTGATTAGTTCACATGCCGACCTGATACAGATGGATGCGGTAATCAACGAAGGCGCATCGGGTGGTGCACTGATCAATAGTCAAGGCTATTTAGTCGGCATTAATAATGCGCAGTTCCAAGACCTGACTGGTCAGGGAATCGACGGTATCTACTTTGCGGTCCCCTACTTATTAGCCAAACAAATTCTGGATACTTTAATTCGCGAGGGTGAGGTCATCCGTGGCTACTTTGGAGTGCGCATTGGCGAAATCCCCTATGCCAATCCGTATCAACAACCGGGTATGTTCGTAACTGGCATCGATGCTGGCAGTCCTGCCGAAAAAGCTGGTCTGCAAATTGAAGATTACATCATAGAGATGAATGGTCAGCCGGTACGCTCAGGCTCTGAGGGTATTGCGATAGTGGCTCAAACACCACCGGGAACGGAGATCGAAGTACGCTTCTTCCGCGGCAATCGAGAACTAACCCGCACCGTCCTGATCGAAAAGCTCCGGTGAATAGTGAACAGTGAATAGATAACGGAGAGACCCAAAAAGTACTTTTTAGTCTTTCCTATTACCTATTCACTATTTACCGTTCACTGGTGGTTACAGGCGCTGGATGTTGGCGCCTAGCGCGGTTAGCTTGCGTTCGATAGATTCGTAGCCGCGATCGATATGATAGATCCGCTCGATCACCGTCTCACCACTTGCCACCAAGCCCGCAATCACTAGTGAAGCTGATGCCCGCAGGTCGGTACACATAACTTGTGCGCCGGTCAGTTGTGGCACCCCTTTGCAGATAGCCGTGTTGCCCTCTAGTTCGATGTCTGCGCCCATACGACGTAGTTCAGGTACGTGCATGAAGCGATTCTCGAAGATGGTCTCACGAACCCAGCCAGCCCCTTCTGCAATAGCGTTGAGCGCACAGAACTGGGCTTGCATATCGGTTGGAAACGCGGGATGTGGTGCGGTAATGATATTGACTGGTCGCGGACGTTGCGTGGCTTCGAGTCGAATCCAGTCATCGCCGCGCGTAATTTTGGCGCCAGCTTCCGTGAGCTTCTTCAATACTGCATCGAGCATATCCGGGTCGGTTTCACGACACGTGACATCGCCACCGGTCGCCATCGCCGCAACCAGGAAGGTTCCAGTTTCAATACGGTCTGGTTGCACGCGATACTGACCGCCGTGCAACTTATCAACACCGTGAATTTCAATAGTATCGGTGCCTGCACCTCGAATATCGGCACCCAGCGTATTCAAAAACGCCGCTAGGTCGACAATTTCAGGCTCGCGCGCAGCGTTCTCGATATAAGTAACGCCGTCGGCAAGCGTTGCGGCGGCCATTAGATTCTCGGTACCCGTAACACTTACCGTATCCATCAAGATATTGGCACCTTGCAGGCGACCATCGACATGCGCGTTGATATAACCGTTTTCGACTTTGATGATTGCGCCCATTTGGCGCAGCCCTTCAATGTGCAAATTCACCGGGCGTGCGCCAATTGCGCAACCACCGGGTAAGCTCACCTGTGCTTTACCATAGCGAGCCAACAAGGGTCCCAAGACCAGAATGGAGGCGCGCATGGTTTTCACTAATTCGTAACTGGCAACGTGGTGGTTTAACCCTTGCGGTTGAATCCGGACTTTGTTGGGACCCAACATGGCGCTACCGACACCCAGCTCAGTCAAAACCTTCAGGGTCGTTTTCACATCATGCAACGCAGGTACGTTGTCAATTTCAACGTCGTCGGTCGCGAGCAGGGAAGCAATAAGAATGGGCAGTGCTGAATTCTTTGCACCAGAAATGGTTACATCACCACGTAACGGTTGGCCGCCACGAATTACAAATTTTTGCATAGTTTGATTAACTCAGTTGGCTTAGCTTAAAAGTGCGAGCTTCTTCTCGCGCTGCCACTCTTGCGGAGTGTAGGTTTTGATCGTTACAGCATGCAAGCTACCATCGGCAATAATCGCCTTTAACGGCGCATACACCAATTGCTGCTTTTTCACGCGACTGAGATCAGCAAAAATTTCGCCCACCGCAATAATGTTCGCGTGACTACCTTCAGCTTTTACAATGAGTTCGTCAAGTTGGAGCGCGTTCTCGAGTAACGCGCGAATATCTTCAGCAGTCATGAGATTGATTCTTTAGTCGTTGAAATTCAACAGATCAGCGACACCGCTGACCTCGACAATCGCCCGTAATTGGCGATTTGCGTGCTGTAGTTTCAGCGTCCGTCGCTGCTGTTTGAGGATTTTTTGTGCTTGAATCAGCAACGCCACACCAGCAGAGTCGACCTTTTCTACGTCGGCTAAGTGTAACGTTAAATCACCCTCGCCTGCCAGCCACTTTGCACGTTCTTGCCAAAGTGCTGGCACCGAATTGCGGTCGAGCGGGCCGCTGAGAGCGATCACCGCTGCATCTTCTTGAGGGGACCAAGTTGCTGTTGCCGCCATTAGAGAGACTCGTTGCCGTCGTAATTGCGAATCGGCTCATTCGCCTTTTCACGCAACAGTTCGATGGTTCCGTCAATGCCACGTGAACGAATTACAGCAGAGATTTCCGCTGCTTTACTATTCAGCAAGCTGACGCCCTCTACGACCATGTCGTAGGCTTTCCACAGGTTATCGTTGTCGTCGTAGCGCATTTTGAAGTCCATGCGAATAGGCGGACGACCTTGCTCAATCACCCGAGTGTAAACCGTCACAGCTTTGCTGCCTTCTTCAAAGCGATTCGCGTTATCAAACTCGACCGTGTGCTTCGTCTCATCATACTGAGTAAACGCACGACCATAAGTCGCAATCAAATAATCACGAAACACTTTGTAGAATTCTTGCCGCTGTTCTTCAGTCGTATCTTTCAGGTTACGACCCAATACGCGTTTCGCTGCATACACAGAATCAACGTAAGGCATCATCTCTTCACGGATAATCACGCGAAAATGGTCGAGACTCTCATTGATTTGACCGCGCTCTTCGCCAATTCGATCAAAGGTTTCATTCGCAACCTTCTCGAGTAATTTGTACGGATTCTCATCGCGAATCACATCTGCATTCGCAGTTGTGCTGACCAACGTGATACACGCGACTGTTAGTGCCTTTAATAGTGCCATTAACCAATTTTTCATGCGGTACTCCTTACACCGTGATTCTTAATCGTTACCCTGACTAAACAGGAACTGCCCGATCAAATCTTCCAACACCAACGCTGATTTGGTGTCGTAGATATAGTCACCGTCTTTCAGCATTTCAACGGTGTCATCAATAAACCCTGGGTTTAAACCGAGATACTGCTCGCCCAATAAGCCTGATGTCAGTATTGAGACCGACGATGTTTCAGAAAATTCATCGTAGGTTGCGCTAATGGTCATTTCGACCAACGGCTCATAGTATTCACCGTCTAACGTAATACGGCTGACACGCCCGACTACCACGCCACCAACTTTCACTGGCGAGCGCTCTTTCAAGCCGCCAATGTTGTCGAACTTCGCGTAGATTTTATAGGTATCTCCGCTACTGACCGCGCTCGTGTTAGCTGCTTGCAAACCCAGGAACAACAAAGCTGCAACGCCGATAATGACGAATAAGCCGACTGCTAATTGTGTTGTACGTGATTCCATAATCCATTACCCAAACATTAATGCGGTTAAAATAAAATCGAGGCCAAGTACTGCTAACGATGCAGTCACTACGGTCGAAGTTGTCGCTCGGCTGATCCCCACCGAGGTTGGCACACAGTTGTAGCCTTTGTGCAGTGCAATCCAAGTGACGACGAATGCAAAGACAATGCTTTTAATGATGCCGTTCAAAATATCTTGATGCCAATCGACCTGCGATTGCATGACCGACCAAAATGCGCCTTCATCGACACCCAGCCAGCGCACGCCTACTAGATAACCACCGTAGATACCGACCGCTGAGAAAATAACAGCCAATATTGGCATGCTGTAGAAGCCGGCCCAAAACCGCGGCGAAATAATGCGCCGCAACGGATCGACTGCCATCATTTCCAGACTAGAAAGCTGTTCAGTCGCCTTCATCAAACCTATTTCTGCGGTTAACGCTGAACCCGCTCGCCCTGCAAATAAAAGCGCTGTGACTACGGGCCCTAATTCGCGTAACAGTGATAGCGCGACCATAGGACCCAAGCTTTGTTCGGCACCGAAGTCGACCAAGATGGTGTAGCCTTGCAAGCCCAATACCATGCCAATGAACAAACCACTGACAATGATAATGACCAACGACAACACACCGACTGAATACATTTGTTGCATCAGTAGCGGGAACGACTTGCGCAACTGGGGTTTGCCAACCAGCGCGCGTAACAACATTAATAGTGCCGCACCAGCGCCAGCAATAGAGTCGAGAACCGCCTTACCAAGACGCGCGATTGCATCAATCATGCTGACCTCCCGCGTCTCCAAACAATTCTTCCGTCAACGATGGCGCTTTGAAATGAAACGGCACTGGGCCATCCGCTTCACCCTGAATAAATTGCTTCACTAATGGGTCATCCAGCGCTTGCAAATCTTTCGGCGAACCATGTGCAACGACCCGCTTATCCGCAATGATATAAACGTAGTCAGCGATAGTGAGTACTTCCTCAACGTCGTGCGTGACCACAACGCTGGTCAAACCCATTGATTCGTTCAAGGATTTGATTAACTTCACGATCACGCCCATTGAAATGGGGTCTTGCCCAGCAAAAGGCTCATCGTACATCACCAATTCAGGATCCAGCGCGATAGCGCGTGCCAAAGCAGCTCGTCGTGACATCCCGCCCGACAACTCCGCTGGCATCAAGTGCCGTGCTCCGCGCAAACCAACCGCCTCTAGTTTCATCAACACGATGGTTTCAATAATTTCTTCTGGCAACATGCTATTTTCCCGCAACGGGAATGCGATGTTGTCGTACACCGACATGTCGGTAAACAGCGCGCCGCTTTGGAACAACATGCTCATGCGTTTGCGCACCGCGTAGAGTTCAGAGCGACTTAGAGCCGGTATATTCTGCCCAGCAAATCTAATTTCGCCTTTCTGTGGCCGCAACTGGCCGCCGATCAATCGCAACAATGTGGTCTTACCGATACCACTCGGCCCCATCACCGCAGTAATTTTGCCGCGTGGAATGTTGAGCGAAAGTCCGCTATATACTTGATGTGCACCATGCGCATGGGAGAAGTCGATGGCGTCGACTTCCACCAAATAGGGCGATTGGGGCGTATCCTGTGAACTCATGAAAATCCATATCCATTCATTTAGATGGCTGATAGTTTACCGCAGCTGGGCCAACAACCCTAGATTTAGCGCGTTAAATTTGTGACAAATCGTTTATCCGTATGCTTTTTACGTCTGCAATTCGAAAAACGATCGGGTATGATGACGCGAGATTGTAAAGAGAGCACTTTATGACGCAAACATCGACTGCACAGAAGACTACTGACGAGTTCATCCGATTGGGTTTAGATGTTCTCGATACCGAATTGACCGCAATCGACGGACTCCGCCGCTATATCGACGCAGACTTCGCACATGCATGCGAGCTATTACTGGCTTGTACAGGCCGCGCTATTGTCATTGGTATGGGCAAGTCTGGGCACATTGGCGGCAAAATTGCAGCCACCTTAGCATCCACTGGCACGCCAGCATTCTTTGTGCATCCCGGTGAAGCCAGTCATGGTGATTTGGGGATGATTACCGCCGCTGATGTGGTGATTGCGATTTCGAACTCTGGCGAGACCAACGAAGTGCTCAGTATTGCACCACTGATTAAACGCCGAGGCGTGAAGTTGATCGGGATGACTGGGAATCCGCAATCAACCTTGGCTGAATTAGCTGATGTGCACGTGTGTATTGCTGTGCAAAAAGAAGCCTGCCCGCTGGGTTTAGCGCCCACCTCTTCAACCACTGCAACTCTAGTTATGGGCGATGCCCTTGCTGTTGCTTTGTTGCACGCACGCGGCTTTACCGCCGATGATTTCGCGCTATCGCACCCGGGTGGAAGTTTGGGTCGCCGGTTGCTCCTGCATATTCACGATGTCATGCACAAAGGCGAGCGCATTCCGTTGGTGGCTGAATCTGCCACTATCAGTCAGGCCTTACTGGAAATGTCCCAGAAGGGCTTAGGCATGACCGGGATTACCGACGCCAACGGCAAATTATTAGGTGTGTTCACCGACGGTGATTTGCGCCGCATCCTCGACCAACGATTAGACGTTCACCAGACTCCAATTGCCCAAGTGATGACGCGTCAGCCCATTACGATTAGCGCCGATGTGCTTGCAGCACAGGGACTGAAGCTCATGGAAGATCGCAAAATTAATGGCTTGTTTGCAGTGAATGCTGAAGGCTACCCGCAGGGTGCACTGAACATGCACGACCTATTAAAAGCAGGAGTACTGTGATGAACACTCCCCTGCAGCCTATGGCTACCGTCAGCACTTGGTATGGCGACGTCGACGCGGCGCTGATTGAAGCGCTATCTGCTATCCGCATGGTGATGTTCGACGTCGATGGGGTCTTTTCAGATGGTCGTATTTACCTCGGTAATGACGGCGAAGAATTCAAAGCATTTCATACTCGTGACGGCTTTGGTGTTAAAGCATTGATTGAGCACGGTATCAAAGTGGCAGTCATTACTGGCCGCTCTTCAATCATTGTCGAAACGCGCATGCGGGCACTCGGAGTACACGACATCGTTCAAGGCTGTACCGACAAATTAAGTGTATTTGAACGGTTGGCGGAACAATATCAACTCAATGCAGCTCAAATAGTTGGAGTCGGCGACGATATTCCTGATGTCGCCTTGTTGCAGCGTGCCGGTGTTGGCATTGCCGTTCAAGATGCCCACCCGTGGGTTCAGCAGCAAGCGCGTTACGTGACCAGTCAGCGCGGCGGCTTTGGCGCTGTCCGTGAAATTAGTGATTTGATCCTGCTCAGTCAGGGGGCATTGCAAACGCAAGGAGGGATGAGCGTTTGAATCGGAATGTGTGGCTGTTTTTAGCGCTTATTTTTGTCATCGGTTCGCTACTGATATGGCGACCTTTTGGTGACGGCGATGAGTCACAACAAGAAACTGGCTTCCGTGAAGTGGCGCCAGACTTTACTGCGTCGGGTCTGATCATGCGTATCTACGACACCGATGGTAAGCTTGCGCATCGTATCGCCGCAGAGAAAATGACGCATTATGAGCCTATTGGGCTGACGGAATTAACCAGTCCAGTGTATATTGTGCATGCGGATGGTGATGCTGCGAATTGGCAAATTATTGCTGAGCAAGGCTCATTTTATGATGACAAGACGTTGGTATTGGAGCGCAATATTCAAATCAACAGCTTAGATCATGAAGATTTTATGGATCGGGTCGAAACTAGTTATTTGGTGATTAATACACTGACCGAAATCATGGAAACCGAACAACCTGTCACCATTTATGGCAAAAATTTTGTAATGCGTGGAGAAGGCATGGTTGCTGACTTACGCACCCAAGTGTTGGAATTTAAAAAACATGTCGAAAGCACCTATTTTGGTAACAACGCTACTGCTACTCAGTAGTATCGGTCTCACTGCAGTTGCAGTGGCACAGGGCAAAGCAGACTTCAATCAGCCGGTCAGCATTGATGCTGAGCGTGACCTGATTGATATTGCCAATCGCATTGCCACCTTCGATGAAAACGTATTGATTAAACAAGGTACCCTTGAAATTCGTGCGGATCATCTGCAGGTTACTCGTGAGACCGAGCCTGGCAACGATGTGTTTGAAGCGACGGGCTCTCCAGCTACGTATGAACAGCAATTGGACGACGGCAGCATTATTGCGGCCCAAGCTGAAACGATTCGTTACGACCAAGCTCAGCAGTTATTGACGCTTCGTGGTAACGTCAAAGTCGAACAGAACAATAGCGTCATGCAAGGCAATGAAATTGTCTATAACTTCGCGACCCAACAATTGAGCGCGCGGCGCGGTGACGAAGAATCCGATCGCGTTTCTACCATTTTATTACCGAAGCAAAAAAACGATGAGCCGACTAACCGCTGAGCATTTAGCGAAAACCTATAAAAAGCGAACTGTAGTCAAAGATGTCAGCTTGACGGTTGAGTCTGGTCAAATTATTGGGCTACTCGGCCCGAATGGTGCGGGTAAAACCACCACGTTTTATATGATTGTCGGCCTGGTCGCCAATGACAAAGGCCGTATTGTGCTCGACGACGATGATATTTCGTTATTGCCGATGCATGAGCGCGCACGTCGTGGCATTGGTTATCTGCCGCAGGAATCGTCTATTTTTCGCAAACTCACGGTTCGCGACAACATCATGGCCATCCTCGAAACGCGTAACGAACTCGACAATACGGCGCGCGAAGAAAAGCTCGATAGCTTGCTCGAGGAGTTTCATATCGGTCATATCGCGAATAGCTTGGGTATGAGTTTATCGGGTGGTGAGCGCCGTCGCGTTGAAATTGCCCGCGCACTCGCTGCAGAACCTGAATTTATTTTACTCGATGAGCCATTTGCCGGCGTCGACCCCATTTCAGTGCTAGATATTAAGAAAATTATCGAGCACTTAGCTAATCGCGGCATCGGTGTGTTGATTACCGATCACAACGTTCGTGAAACACTGTCGGTGTGCGAGCATGCCTACATTGTGTCGCACGGCGAACTCATCGCAAGCGGCAATGCAGAGAGCATATTGGCGAATCAACACGTGAAAGACGTTTATCTCGGTGAACAATTTACCCTATGAAGCAGGGCTTACAGCTCAAATTTAGTCAGCAACTGACCATTACACCACAGTTGCAACAGGCCATCCGCCTGCTGCAACTCTCCACCCTTGAGCTGCAACAAGAAATTCAACAAGCGCTGGACGAAAACCCTCTACTGGAACTTGAAGACGCGAGTGTCGAGGGCGAAACGCCCATTGATGATACCGAGTGGGAGGAGAGCTATTCTGCGGACTGCGGTTCGCATTCCAGCTCTGCGCCAGGACAAAGTTTTGACGGTGAAGACAGCGTTTTTGAAGGGAATACTCAAGACAGCCTGCATGAGCACCTGCTCTGGCAAATGCGCTTATCACACTTTACTCCCACCGATGAACTGATTGCGCTTGCCATCATTGATAGCATTGATGAGCAAGGCTACCTCAATAGCTCACTCGACGAGATTTACGAGAGCCTCGACCCACGCATTCAAGAACTGGTTGATGGCGACGATATTGCAGTTGTCTTGAAGCGTATTCAACACTTTGACCCTATCGGCGTGGGCGCACGCGATATTCGCGAATGCTTATTGCTGCAGTTGCAGGCACTCCCTGAGACAACCCCAGCACGAGCTGCTGCAATACAAGCCGTCCAACAACACATTGACCTACTCGGTAGTCGTGATTACCGCACACTAGCGCGAAAACTCAAACTCAATGAAGCAGCCTTAACGGAAGTCATTCAACTGATCCAAGCCCTGCAACCGAGGCCTGGCGACGGCTTTGGCGGAGGCGATAATGATTATGTGATCCCCGATGTGTTAGTGCGGAAAAAAAATGGTCGTTGGATAGTTGAGCTAAATGCCAATTCTGTGCCTAAACTAAAGGTAAACGATGTGTACGCATCATTGTGCCAAGCGAGTGATGACATGCAGTATATTCGCCAGCAAACCCAAGAAGCGAAATGGTTTATCCGCAGCCTTGAGAGTCGCCATGACACTTTGTTGAAGGTCGCCAGTAGCATTGTGCAACGCCAACAAGCCTTCTTTGAGTTTGGTGAAGAAGCCATGAAACCTATGGTTCTGGCAGACATAGCACAAGCAGTCGACATGCACGAATCTACGATTTCGCGAGTCACAACACAAAAATTTATGCACACGCCACGCGGCCTGTTCGAATTGAAATACTTTTTTTCATCACAACTATCGACAGATAGCGGTGAAGACGCTTCCTCAACGGCCATTCGGGCGTTGTTGAAAAAACTAGTTGCTGCGGAAAACCCAAAAAAGCCGTTGAGTGACAGTAAACTGACTGAACTCATGGCACAGCAGGGTATCCAAGTAGCTAGACGGACAATTGCAAAGTATCGAGAGGCCATGCAAATTCCGCCCTCGAGTCAGCGCAAACGTCTAATTTAATATCTTGGACAACAGAAGGAAGATGTTATGCAAATTAACTTGACTGGTCACCATGTCGATATTACCGAAGCACTGCGCGATTACGTGGATGAAAAATTTGCCAAGCTCGAGCGCCACTTTGACCATATCACCAATGTCCATGTAATTTTAAATGTTGAAAAGTTGACCCAAAAAGCGGAAGCTACCGTCCACTTACATGGCGGCGAGATTTTCGCAGATTCTGAACACCAAGATATGTATGCTGCTATAGATGGGCTGATCGACAAATTGGATCGGCAAGTCATTAAACATAAAGAAAAGCTGAAACGTCACTAACATCATGGATTTAACCGCATTGTTAACCCCGGACTGCACGCGTCGTGCAGTCGCGGGAACAAGCAAGAAAAAGGTTCTAGAAACCATCGGTCAACTCGCTGCCGGACGCTGCTCTGGTGTCACTGGCTTCGATGTCTTTGAGAGTTTACTCAATCGCGAACGTTTGGGTAGCACCGGTATTGGGCTTGGCGTTGCCATTCCACATGGCCGTGTACAAGGCGCTACGAAACCCGTCGCCGTGCTCATGACATTGTCTGCACCCATTGACTTTGACGCGATTGATAATCAACCGGTCGATATTATTTTTGCGTTGCTAGTCCCCGAAGATCAACACGAACAACACCTGCAAACACTCGCTGCCGTCGCCGGTCGACTCAACGACAAGCAGTGTACTCGGGCGCTTCGTGAAGCCACCAGTGACATGGAATTGTTTGAAATTTTCACGCAGTGTGAAACGTAGCGAAAGGATTGATGGCGATGCAGTTGATTATAGTGACAGGCCGCTCAGGATCAGGCAAAACCATTGCCTTACGAGTCCTTGAAGACTTAGGCTTTTACTGCGTCGATAATCTCCCCATTACGCTGCTGCCAACGCTAGTGCATGCCGTTATTGAGCAATATGACCGTGTTGCCGTAAGCGTCGATGTCCGCAATTTGCCAGATCAACAAGACGAGCTGACTGACGCGCTCGACTTTCTGCCGGACAAAATTAAACCCGAAATTCTCTACATTGATTCTTCTGATTCAGTGCTACTGCGCCGTTTTGGTGAAACTAGACGATTGCACCCACTATCTCGACACGAGCTACCGTTGGGTGACGCGCTGAAAGAAGAGTTGAAGTTGCTGGAGCCACTCGCAGAACGCGCAACTTGGCGTATTGATAGCAGTAAGCTCAGTATTCATGAACTCAGTGAGCAAGTCAGCGAACGCGTGTTAGGCAAAGCGGCTTCGCGACTCATTGTGGTCTTTCAATCCTTCGGCTTTAAGTACGGCTTACCGCCGGATCTTGACTACGCCTTTGATGCCCGAATTCTGCCGAATCCGCATTGGGAACCTGAGCTCAAAGCGCTGCGTGGCACTGACGTTCAAGTACAACACTTTTTTGCACAACAGCCATTGGTCACGAAGTTTATTCATCAGCTCGAGACCTTTTTAGAAACTTGGCTGCCTCACTTCCAACGCAGTAATCGTAGCTATCTGACAATTGGAATTGGCTGTACGGGTGGGCAACATCGGTCAGTGTATATTGCCGAACAGCTGGGCCAACGCTTCGCCGACCAAACCTTTAAAGTGCAAGTCAAACATCGTGAGGCGAATCGCTAGTTATGACGCATACAGCCCGTGAAACGGTCACGATTCGCAATAAACTCGGCTTGCATGCACGTGCTGCGACTAAGTTGGCAAAGCTGAGTCACCAGTTCGATGCGAAGGTATCGATTGTCCAAGGCGAACAAAAAGTCGATGCATCCAGTGTGATGTGTCTATTGTTGCTCGCTAGTGGGCAAGGCAAAGTGATTGACGTGGTTGCCGAAGGTCCAGAGGCAGAAGCCGCAGTTGCAGCCATTGCTGCGCTGATTGCAGCCCGGTTCGACGAAGACCAATAATTTCTAGTTCGTGCAGGGTTCTTGCACGCTCCTTACGCTTTCCCTTACTGACGAACCCCGTAAAATGGGTTAAACTCCTCATATCAAAGGGAGTTTCGTCATGTTAGAAGTCGCCGAAAAAGAGTTCACAGAACAGCGCTTGCAGGAAGTTTCTGAAGCGTTGAGCCGTGGCATGTACGTACAGGCGCGGCGGCAACTCCATAATCTCCCAGCTTGGGATATCGCATTACTCCTTGAGTCTTCTCCACCGAAATCACGTGCGGTGATTTGGCAACTCGTCGATGCCGACGAGCATGGTGATATTCTCGAGGAACTCTCCGAAGAAGTTCAAAAGTCCGTCATCCGTCAAATGGCGCCAGAAAAATTGGCTGCCGCGACCGAAGGCATGGACACCGATGACTTAGCTTACGTTTTACGTGGCCTACCAGAGCAGGTCTATCAAGAAGTATTGAAGTCGATGGACGAGCAGGATCGGCAACGTGCAGAGCAAGCGCTCTCGTACGAGGAAGAAACTGCCGGCGGTATGATGAATACCGACACCATTACCCTGCGTCCGGATGTCACCATTGATGTGGTTCTGCGGTATCTGCGCTTGAAAGGCGAATTGCCGGAAGCGACGGATAAACTCTATGTGGTCAGTCGCGAAGATAAGTTTATTGGTGAAATTGGTATCAGTCGGTTGCTGACCGTTGATCCGACGCGCCTGGTTGAAGATGTGATGGACCGTGACATTCAAGGTATCCCGGTCGACATGGACGAAACCGAAGTCGCCAAGTTATTCGAGCGCCAAGACTGGATCTCTGCACCGGTTATCGATGACGAAAACCGACTACTGGGTCGTATTACCATCGATGACGTGGTCGATATTATCCGCGAAGATGCTCAGCACTCGATGTTGAGTATGGCGGGTTTAGATGATGACGAAGATACGTTCGCCCCAGTTCTCAAAAGTACGCGTCGCCGCTCTATTTGGTTGGGCGTCAACCTGATCACGGCATTATTAGCCGCCATGGTGAGCTCACTATTCGAAGACATTTTGGCGCAGATGGCAATCCTCGCCATCTTGAACACCATAGTCCCCAGTATGGGTGGCATTGCAGGCTCACAAACACTCACCCTGGTGATTCGTGGTATGGCCTTGGGTCATATCGGCCCGAGTAACTCACGCTGGCTGATCGGCAAAGAGCTTGCCATTGGGGCACTGAACGGTGTGATTTGGGCGGTACTGATTGCCGGCGTGGTCGCGCTATGGAAACAAGATCTCATGATCGGTTTAATCATCGCCTTCGCGATGATGGCAAACCTACTAGCCGCTGGCTTAGCTGGTGTCACGGTGCCGCTAATCCTGAAAAAATACAATATCGATCCAGCCCTAGCCGGTGGCGTCATCCTCACCACCGTCACCGATGTGGTCGGCATCTTTGCCTTTCTCGGCACCGCCACCCTCCTCCTCGGCTAATTAGTTACCGGCGATTTTGAGGTTTTCGAGGAGGACGGAGCCGGTGCGCACGCCGTGGCGAAAGTCGACATCGTTACCGATGGCGACGATGCGCTTCAGCATGTCTTTAAGATTGCCCGCGATGGTGATTTCTTCGACCGGGTATTGGATTTCACCATTTTCGACCCAGAATCCTGCAGCGCCGCGCGAGTAGTCGCCATTGACGAGATTGACGCCCTGCCCCATCAGCTCGGTCACGAGTAAACCGGTGCCCATGGTTCGGCATAAATCAGCGAGTGTCTGGTCACCGTGAGAGACGTTCCAGGTGTGAATGCCACCGGCATGACCGGTCGGTTGCATTTGCATCTTACGGGCGGCATAGCTGGTCATTAGATAGGTTTCTAAAACGCCGTTGGTGACAATATTCTTTTCGGTGGTTGCCAAGCCTTCGTGATCGAATGGGCTGCTACCCAGTGCACCACGCAAATGCGGTTGTTCGGTAATGGTGAGCCAGTCAGGTAGCACTTGTTTACCGAGATGATCGAGTAAGAAGCTCGATTTGCGGTAGAGGTTGCCACCGCTGATAGCTCCAACGAAATGACCAAACAATGAATTGGCAACGTCAGCACGGAACAGAACTGGGACGCTGGCAGTTGATATCTTACGACTATCTAAGCGTGCTAGCGTCGACTGTGCAGCATCTTCAGCGACTTGCTGTGGCGTCCACAGGTCATCTTTATGACGGGCAACCGTATAACTGTAATCGCGTTGCATGGCGTCGCCACTTTTCGCAATCAATGAGCAGCTCAGGCTATGCCGAGACTGCAGATAACCTGCGAGGAAACCATGGCTATTACCGTACACGCGATAACCCACGTGACTGCTATAGCCTGCGCCATCTGAATTGACGATACGTGGGTCGAGTTGCAGCGCATGATTTTCACAAGCCAAGGCTTGTTCCAGCGCGTAGTCAGCAGATTGATCGGCTGGATGACAGAGATCGAGATCAGGAATATCGGTCGCCATCAGTTCCGCAGGTGCGAGTCCTGCGAACGGGTCAGGTGAGGTATAGCGAGCGATATCGAAGGCTTTCTCGACTGCTGCTCGAATGGCTTTACTGCTGAGGTCGGTGGTCGATGCTGAGCCTTTTTGCTGACCAACATACAAGGTGATACCGAGCGCGCCATCTTGATTAAATTCAACCGTTTCTACTTCACCCAAACGCGTGCCAACGTTGATACCGCGACTGCGACTAATCGCACATTCCGCCGCGGAACTGCCAAGCTTTTGTGCTTGTTCGAGAGCAGTAGCAACTGCAGACTCGACTTCACGCATTTCTTCATGTAATTCAGCGTTGGTAACAACGCTGCTAGCTGATTGAACTGATGACAACAGGAATCTCCTCATTTCTATTCATAACGCGGTGTTCAGTTTGGCATTCACTGCTACAATGATGGCAAATGAACGAACCTCACTAAGAGTCTCATGACCGACGATTTCAATGAATTTGACGACGACCTACAAAGTAAGTCGCAACTAAAACGTGATGCCGAAGCACAACAAGCGCTCGGCGAAAAACTTATTGCCATGCCTGCGGGCAAACTCGCGAAAATACCACTGGACGAAGAACTGCTCGACGCCATTTTGCTGGCCCAGCGTATTCGCAACAAACGCGAAGGCTTTCGGCGCCAGCGCCAACTGGTTGGCAAAATGATGCGTGTTCGTGACACAGCGCCGATTGAAGCTGCAGTGTCTGAATTAGAGCAAGCACATTCCCAGCAAACCGCACTCTTCCATCAATTAGAGCAATTCCGCGATGCCATCATTGCCAACGGCGACGAGGCCATTCAAGAATTTATCGATGCGCATCCGCAGGCAGATCGACAAAAGTTGCGGCAACTACACCGACAAATTGTGAAGCAGCAACAAACCGGTAAACCACCTGCCGCTGCTCGCGAACTGTTTAAATATTTACGCGAAGTCGCCGCTCACGACTAAGCCGTACCGCCCACCGTCAAGGCGTCGAGTTTCAAGGTCGGTTGACCGACGCCTACGGGAACGCTTTGCCCATCTTTCCCACACACACCGACGCCAGCATCTAACGCTAAGTCATTGCCGACCATAGATACTTGGCACATGGCTTCCGGACCATTACCAATCAAGGTTGCGCCTTTGATCGGTGCAGTGATTTTACCGTCCTCAATCAAATACGCTTCTGAAGCCGAGAACACAAACTTACCCGACGTAATGTCCACCTGACCACCGGCAAAATGCGGTGCATAAATACCTTTCTTCACGCTCGCAATAATTTCACTCGGGTCATGTTCACCCGCCAGCATGTAGGTATTGGTCATGCGCGGCATCGGTAGATGTGCATAAGACTCTCGACGACCATTACCGGTCGGAGCAACGCCCATCAAGCGCGCATTCAGTTTGTCTTGCATGTAACCGACTAAGCGGCCTTTCTCGATTAATACGTTGTAACCCGCTGGCGTGCCTTCATCATCCACAGCCAATGAGCCACGGCGATCAGCAATCGTGCCGTCGTCGACAATAGTACAATGCTCAGACGCCACCAACTCACCCATTTTGCCGGAGTACGCTGATGCCCCTTTGCGATTGAAGTCGCCTTCCAAACCATGCCCAACGGCCTCGTGTAAGAGGACGCCCGGCCAACCTGAACCCAGTACAACCGGCATAGTACCTGCTGGAGCGGCTTGCGCTTCGAGGTTCACCAATGCCTGCCGAACGGCTTCTTTCGCGTAGTCTTGCCAGCGCGGTTGCAGGCTGTCTTCTGCGGCAAAGAAATAGTCATAGCCAACCCGCGCGCCACCACCTGCACTGCCGCGCTCGCGCTTGCCGTTTTGTTCAACCAGCACCGTACAATTCAAACGCACCAAAGGACGCGAGTCGGTGGCAAAAATACCATCGGTGCCAGCTACCAACACTTCATCGTAACTACCACTGATGCTGGCAATGACTTCCACAACGCGCTTATCGAGGCTGCGTGCGAAGGCATCAACTTCTCGTAACAGGTCGATTTTTGCGGCTTCGTTCAGCGTCGAAATAGGATTGGTTGCTGCATAACGCTCTGGTGTTTTTACCGATTGCAGTTGCGGTAAGGTGCCATGTGCTCCGGCAGCTGCAATGCCCCGCGCTGCGGCGGCGGCATTCTGTAATGCAGCCGGTGAAATATCATCGGCATAGGCAAACCCAGTTTTTTCACCATGAATAGCGCGCACACCTAAGCCCGCTTCGATATGAAAGCTGCCATCTTTGACAATACCATCTTCGAGTACCCAGGATTCATTGACGCTACTTTGCAAATAGATATCCGCGAAATCGATAGTGCCGCTGTACATACTCTGAAGCGCATCAACGAGCGCAGTGCGGTCTAAACCGTTCGCTTGCAAAAGTTGTTGTTCAACACGACTGGAAAGGGTCATTTATACACCTGTTTACGACTTGAATAATGTTTCGATACGGGAATATTGGCCCGGATCTGCTGTTGTTTGTGGAGCTCAATAGACGCTGTCGCTAAGCCCTCTGTGGGCGTCTCACATTCCGCGACTATGCTGCCCCAAGCATCCGCTATTAACGCATGCCCGTACGTCTGGCGGCCATTGGCATGAGTACCGACTTGCGCTGCGGCAACCAGTGCGCATTGCTGTTCAATAGCTCGCGCGCGAGTCAGGACATGCCAATGCGCGACGCCCGTTACTTGGGTAAACGCAGACGGGAGTACTATTAGATCAGCGCCTTGTTCGCGAAGTGCTCGGAATAGCTCTGGAAAGCGCACATCATAACATACTGCCAATCCCAATACGCCAAACTCCGTGGTAACAGTCACGACTTCATCACCAGCTTCGGTCCACGCCGATTCGCGGTAGCTCTTCGTGTTATCGTCCACATCCACATCAAATAAATGCACTTTGTTATAGCGTGCAATACAAGTTCCTTGCGGATCGAAAACTAGTGATGCGGCACTAAACTTGGCTTGCTCCATATCGTCAATCAAAGGAATGGTGCCCGCTACCAAATACACGCCAAACTCACGCGCAAGCTCGGCCAACTGGGCTTGCATGGGTCCCTCGCCGGTCAGCTCGGCAAGTTCGCGTTGCCGTTTGTCGCCCGCGCCAAAACACAGGCACGCTTCGGGAAGTACCACTAATTGCGGACGTGCCGCTGGAAGTTGCTCAAATAGTTTCCGAATGGTCGCGAAATTAGCCGCGGGTTCCGCCTGGCTGGTCAGTTGCACTGCCGTTACTTGCAGGGCTTGCTGAGGGCTTTTTGTCGGTGCTTGTGTTGTCGGTGCTTGTGTTGTCGATGCTGTTGTCATCCTTCACCTCCGTAGCTTCGGGTTCTGCGGCTGGCTCTTCATCTTGTGGAATGGTCACTTCACGACTGGAGCGTGCAACCTCTTCGACAACAGGCTCATCCATAGTTCCGCTGATTTTATACTCAAGACGGCTGATCACTTGCGCGTTTTGCAACATGCGGTCAATCAATAGCGCTGCGAGTCCAGACGGCGGATTCACCATCCACGCCAGAATAACCGGCAAGCTCGATGTCACTTTCGGAGCAAAGAAAAGTTGATAATCGATGGCGCGCGTCACTAAATTGGTTTGCCCTGCTACATCCATATCACCGGCTGAACCGTTCATGACCGTATTGTCGGTTCGCACCAACCCATTTTCAATCGCAAACGTGCCGCCAAACGATGTGTAGAAAAGCCCATTGGCAAACACATCTCGGAAATCAAAGCGCAGTTTGCGAAGAATTCCTTCCAGGCTCAGTAGTGAGAAGATTCGTGCACCACCATCGCTCACTTCGTTCAAGTAACCCTGGCCCAACCGCCAGTCGACTTGGCCGTTCAATGTTTCTGGGTTGTAGGCGTCTGGCGCGCCCTGCCAGCTCAAATCAAAGTCCATGCTAGCTGGGCTGTCTTGCACCATGGTCGTGATATTGTAATCACTTAAAAATGCACCCAAGTCATCGCTACTAAAATTACCTTCCATCCGCGTGAGCGTGTCAATGCTCTCACCTTGTTGCCACAAACCGGTAGCGGTCAACACATGACCATTGTTCGCAATGCGTAAGTTGCTAACTCGCAGACCGGCTGAATCAGGCGCTACCGAAAAAGCGACCTCACCTAAGGGATATTCGCCGTAGCGACAACGTTGGCAGCTAAAATCAATCTGCGGCACCTTGCGCAAATCAACTTCAGCTATCGATTCCACTTCTTCATCTACGGCTTCGGCGATAGCTTTTACGGGAGGCTCCAATTCGAGATAATCCGCACTGATGGTGACCGCTAGCGGCGCCTCGGCGCTTGCCATCAAGCTACCTTCCAGTTGCGCTTGGTCGGCATTGGCACGAAACAACCAACCCTCATCGGTTGGCCACAAAATCCCGTCGAAATTACTCAGCTGATGGTCACCGAACTGAAAGGCTGGCGTCACTACTTCAATATAGTCAGGACGGAGGAAGCGATAGCGTTCGCGTCCCTCTGCTGGTGCTTGCTCACCTAATTCAGCGAATGCCGCTATGGTGTCAATCCAATCCTCCAACACGATTTCATCATGACCAATTTCGACCATAAAGTTCGGATTCAAGCGCAAGGTATTGGGATTTGGCTCACTCGGCACGCCTTCGCCGACGCGCAAAAAGCCCTGTTGCAGCTCAGTCGCGGCACCGTCAAGCTGCAACTCCAATAACGCTTGGTCGCCATACTGGCTGTTAATCAAAATGGAGTCGTTTCCACCGGATATCTGTAACTGCCAAGGTATAGCCACATCACTTGATTTGCGAAGTGGTGTCGGCAACTCGAGTTCAAGCGCGGCTAAATCAGATCGCTGTTGCCAGTTGAATGAATACGCCTCGGGCTCTAATACCAGTTGCAGACGTCCGGTCCAGTCGAACACACCAGAAACGAGGTCGCTATCAAAATTCTGCCATGTGCCGGTAAGCCCCAGGTCGACGCGGTAATCCTCACCGTCTGGCGCACCGTTAAGATCACCTTCAACAATCTGCCCAAGCCAACTAAAGAGTAAGTCTTCACTTTCAATTTCTGCATTGCGAAATCGTACTACTCCATTCAAGTCTCGGAATTGTTGTTGCAGCGGTTCGACAAACAAATCATTGTCCGCCAAGTTGGCATAGCCTTCGGCCACAACATTACCACCACCTTTAAGAGGAATGGTGAGCTTCAGCTCACCGTTCAATGGTCCAGCTAATTTCAGTTGGGTAAAGGTGGTGCCCAGACTATTCGCCAACGGGCTCTCAGCAAATACAGGTTGAAGTTCCTGAGCTGCGCCGCTGATTTCTGCATCAATCACCAACTCGGGAATGTCTGCAATCAAATTGGGAATGCGGGTATGCACAATGGGCAACTGCATATTCCCCAATCGGCTGCCGGTGGCAGCGATATGCATCCGCTCATTATGAAAATCGACAATGGTTCTGCTATCAGTCAGCGGCAACCACTCGCTGCGGAATTGATAGGTTAACTGTTCGAGGCGTGTACGCGCTTGAAAGATCCCACTACCATCAACATAAGGAAAGTCGCTCAGCTTGCCGCGCCATACCATGGCGAGGTCATCGACCTGCGCTTCTACCATTGCAGTCGAAAGATAGTCTTGCAGATTGCCGCCCATTACTATTGGGAGATTGCCACGCAGTGCCGACACATCCATTGATTCTTGATTCGTGCTGTGTAGCGCTAAATCGACATAAATCGAGTCGTCTCGGGGCTCAATGGCGCCCTGTAGGCGCAGCGGTAAACCGGGTAACTCGATGCGACTCGATGAGTCGATCTGCAGCCGCCACTGAGGCGTTTGCTCTGCATTATTGAAACTGAGTTCCCCGCGCGTATCGATGCGCGGTAACAGCCATGCCTCTGAGACACTCAATGCTTCGCTACGAATGGCACTGTCGGTGCCGAATAAGTGCCACTGCACACTTGAGCCAGCGCCAAAGCCCTGTCCCCATAATTCCACATTCACACCGGTGAGGCCTGGAATGCCCGCCGCTTCTTGCCAGCTGAGATCGTCACTGCTTAACCACCACTGTGGGGATTCGTTGATGGGAAAGTGAGCAACCACATCAGCTCGGCCAGTTAACTGACGAGCAGCCAAATCATCACTTAGGACGGCACCCGCACTCCCGGTGATGGTGAGCAGTTGCGCGAGTTCAGCCAAAGGAGCTGCTTCAATACTGATTGCCTGCCCTGCCGCATCACGCTGCCAACTAAACGATGGTAGCTGCCAACTGGAATCATCGTGCTGCACAGTAATTGGATTGCTATTCACCAACCAGCCGTTGGTAATAGGATTGAGCTTGAGCAGGCCGGCAGGGATGACCAATCGATGATCACGATCATCCACTCGCCACCGCAATGCATTGCGACCGAGTTGGAGACTGCCGTCATTAAAGGTCGAATCCGCAAAGTTGAGCCACAAGGTAAAGTTAAATTCCGCGGTTTCAATTTCTGTATCAATGACTTGTTGTTGCAACCACGGAGTGATGTCGAGATTCTCGGCATTCACATACACTTGTCCCGCAAGAGCCTGCAAGTCGTTCCCTTCAATATCAATCACAATATCGAGAGTGTTCTCAGTAAAGTCGGCAATACGCAATTGCCCAGTGCCTTGGTGTTTGGAGCCATCATTCATCCAACTCAATCGCGCAATTTCAATCACGCGCTGAACGCCCACCAAATTGATCAGCTCGACGGTGCTATCTTCAATGACTACTAAATCGAGTTGGTTCAGCAACAAGCGCGGAATCAGTTCATTGGTCGGTAATCCTTCGGTTCCAGACACGTCGCGCAAGTCATAGGTAAACTTGGCGTCAGCGAGGGTGATTTGTTCAAACTGCAGCGTCCAAGTGCGCAAACTATCCCAAAAATTCAAATGAACCCGAGCTTCGGGCAGTTGCACTCTTGTGGCTTGTTGCGAAGATGATTGAATAGCGAGCTCGTGCAGTACTAGTTGAGGTCCACTGGTACGCCAATCAGCACTTAATCTACCAATGGTTGCCTGTACATCGTATTGTTGCTGCACAAAGGCTTCAGCTTGGGTGGTTAAATCAGGGAGTTGCGGTAACAAGTAACGCAGAATTGTCAGCAGCACAGCAAACAGCACCAGCGCAGTAGCGACACTGTAGAGAAGTGTTCGGTAAGCCCAACGTGCTGATAGCCGCCACATAGTTACATCATAACCACATCAAATTGCTCTTGGTTATAGAGCGGTTCAATCGAAATGCGCACTTGCTTGCCAATAAAGACCTCAAGTTCCGCCAGCGCGTGTGACTCTTCATTGAGCAAGCTATCGGCTACTTTCGGTGAAGCATAAACCACAAAATGGTCGGCTGCATACGCACGATTCACGCGGACGATTTCGCGCATAATTTCGTAGCACACCGTCTCCACGGTCTTCATGCTGCCGCGCCCACTGCAGACCGGGCACTCGGAGCACAACACGTGTTCCAGGCTTTCGCGGGTACGCTTACGGGTCATTTCGACCAGACCGAGCGTGGTAAATCCGTTGATGGAGGTTTTCGCACGGTCTTTTGCCAGTGCCTGTTCCAAGCTGTGCAGAACCCGCTTGCGGTGGTCGTTGTTCTGCATATCAATAAAGTCGATGATGATAATGCCACCCAAGTTACGCAGTCGCAGCTGTCGTGCGATCGCTTGGGTCGCTTCAATATTGGTGTTGAAAATGGTTTCTTCGAGATTCCGATGCCCGACAAAGCCGCCAGTATTGATATCAATGGTGGTCATGGCTTCGGTTTGGTCAATAATAATGGAGCCACCCGATTTGAGGTCCACTTTGCGGTCCAAGGCGCGTTGTACTTCGTTTTCAACGTCGAACAAATCAAAGATCGGCCGATCACCGGTGTAGTATTCCAGCGCTTCGGTAAGCTCAGGGATAAATTCGGTCACAAATTCATTGAGCAGATCAAAAGTAACGCGCGAGTCGACTCGGATCCGCTCAATCTGTTCGCCGACAAAGTCGCGCAGAATACGACACGACAAATTCAAATCTTCATACACCAGGCCAATTTTACGCATGGCTTTACGGCGTTTTTGGATGGTGTCCCAAAGCCGCCGCAGGAAGGCGGCATCACGGCTAATGTCCTCGTCGCTGGCACCCTCGGCAGCGGTGCGGACAATAAAGCCCCCTTCGCTATCGCAATACGGTTCAGCCGCTCGCTTGAGTCGATCACGCTCTTTTTCATCTTCGATGCGCTGGGAAATACCCACATGAGGCGATTGCGGCATCAACACCATGTAGCGTGACGGAATAGTGATGTCGGTGGTTAAACGTGCGCCTTTGGTACCCAGAGGATCTTTGATAACTTGTACTAGAATTTGCTGCCCCGGCCGCACCAGTTGCGCGATATCGGCGGTGCTACGCATCGGCTTAGCATCAATTTCTTCGACCTGTTCAATGTGCGTCACAATATCGGACGCATGCAAGAATGCGGCTTTATCGAGGCCAATATCAACGAAGGCTGCTTGCATCCCAGGCAGAACCCGTGACACTTTGCCGACATAGATATTGCCGACCAAACCACGCTTGGCTTGGCGTTCTATATGCAATTCTTGCAAGATGCCATTCTCGATTAACGCAACGCGCGTCTCGGTTGGCGTCACGTTCATTAAAATTTCTGCGCTCACAGGCTAAGATCCTTTACTGATGGAGGTTGAGTCTGCAGCCGCATGCGCGTGCTCAACCGCCTGCAATAATTGTTCGGTTTCATATAAGGGTAATCCTACCACAGCCAGGTAACTTCCCTCGAGGTGAGTCACGAACTTGGCCGCGCGCCCTTGAATGCCATAGCCACCTGCTTTGTCATGGGGTTCGCCACTGTGCCAATAAGCCGCAATTTCGGCTTCGGTTAATGCTTTGAAGGTCACTGTTGCGCTGACTACTGCGACCTGTTGTTGCGTGCCATCGGTCACTGCAACCGCAGTCAAAACCTGATGCTTGCGGTCGGATAGCAGCGCCATCATGCGACGATAATCGGCTTCATTTTGAGGTTTTTCGAGCACAGTGTCGTCGACGGTGACTATGGTATCGGAGCCGATCACCATCGCCGCATGCTGGGGATGTTGCTGCTGCCACAACGCGAAACCTGCTGCTGCCTTGGTTTCAGCTAAGCGCTGCACATAAGCGGTTGGCGCTTCGCCGGATTCCCGTTCTTCAGGCACGTGGGTAACCAGAACCTGAAACGGACGGTCGAGCAGTTGCAGTAGTTCGCGACGGCGCGGCGATGCGGACGCAAGGATCAGTTCCATAAGAGCTTCCTAGCGAATGGCGTAACGACGACGATACTGACGCAGGATGAGATACATCCACGGCCATAGAATCGCCGACGACAGCACCGGATACATATAGGACAACTGGAACACAGCATCATTCAAGACATGTTCAAGTTCATACACAATGGCTCGCTTCACCAGTACCAACATGCCGACAATAATGGCTTGCTGTGTCAGGGAGTAGTTGCGGATCCGTTGAAAATGACGAATAGCAGGATAAGCCATGATCAGTAATGCAGTGGCATAAATACCGAATACCGAGCCCATGAGAATATCGGCGAGCAAACCTAAGATAAGTACCGTACCCACACCGACCCGGTGCGGTATAGCTAGCAACCAATAAATGATGAGTAGACTGAGCCAATCGGGACGCCACGCTTCCAGCATCGAAGGCAGCGGCATCACCGTCAACACCATCGCTACTACGTAGCTCACCAACAAAGGTGTTAGGCCAGACTTAATCCACATTGTTGGCTGCCTCCGTTGCTGGCTCAAGCTCGGTTTCGAGTTCAGTGTCAACTGGTTCATCATAAACTGGCGATTCGGTCGCATCAGCAGGCCATAGCAATAACACGGAACGAATGCGGTCAAGTTGCGAGAAAGGCTCGGCGAGTACTTTGGCATACTGCAGGCGCTCGTCACGGTCTATCGACACAATTCGCGCCACTGGGTAGCCTTCGGGGAACACACCGCCAAGACCTGAGGTGAGCAACACATCACCCTCTTCCAATTCGGTGCTATGCGGAATAAATTTCAATTCGACGCGTTGTAAATCACCAAAACCTTGCGCCAGCACCCGAATATCATTGCGTTCAGCGCGCAGCGAAATGGCATGACTTTGATCGGCTAAGAGCAAGATTCGTGCGGTATTGCGACCAACGCTGAGCACTTGTCCGACAATTCCGCGATCATCCAACACCGGCTGGCCCTCATACACACCATTTGCGAAACCTTTGTTCACAACAACTTGGTGAGAAAACGGGTCGGTGGCAACAGCAACCACCTCGGCGACCATACGCCGTGAGGTTTGGCGCACATCGGAGCCGAGCAACTGTCGCAATCGGGCATTTTCATTTTCGAGGAAGTTGAGCCGTTGCACGGCCATTTGTAATTCTTGCAGTTCCTGCGACAAGGCTTCGTTCTCTTCACGCAACGCCGACCTTGTTTGTGCCAGATACACTAAACGGTCGAGTACTTGCTCAGGGAGCACAGCTAGATATTGAACAGGTGCAACTAGGGTACTTAAAAACGAACGCACCGGCTGCATGGTATTGAGCCGGTGGTCGAGAAAAATCATGAGGGCAGCAAACGCCAGCGTGAGTAGCAGGCGTGTGCGGAGCGTGGGACCTCGTTCAAACAGCGATTGCATGCAATCGCCTACTCGTAACTAAAAAGGTCACCGCCGTGCATATCGATCATTTCCAGAGCTTTACCGCCCCCTCGCGCTACACAAGTGAGCGGGTCATCAGCAATGATGACTGGAATGCCGGTCTCTTCCATGAGAAGACGGTCGAGGTCGCGTAACAAGGCACCACCGCCAGTCAACACCATACCGCGTTCAGAAATGTCTGACGCCAATTCAGGTGGGGACTGTTCCAGAGCAACCATAACAGCGCTCACAATGCCTTGCAGTGGCTCTTGCAGAGCCTCTAAAATTTCGTTGCTGTTGAGGGTAAACGAGCGTGGTACCCCTTCAGCCAAGTTACGGCCACGCACTTCAATTTCGCGCACTTCATCGCCTGGGAATGCCGAGCCGATTTCATGCTTGATGCGTTCCGCGGTCGCTTCACCAATCAGTGAGCCGAAGTTACGGCGAATATAATTCACAATGGCTTCGTCAAACTTATCGCCACCAATACGTACCGACGATGAGTACACCACACCATTCAATGAAATGATGGCGACTTCAGTTGTACCACCACCGATATCCACAACCATAGAGCCGGTTGCTTCAGAAACGGGTAGACCCGCACCAATTGCCGCAGCCATTGGTTCATCGATGAGATGCACTTCACGCGCACCAGCACCGAGTGCAGATTCGCGAATTGCACGACGCTCAACTTGGGTAGAACCACAAGGGACACACACTAATACACGTGGGCTTGGGCGGAAGTAGTGGCTGTCATGTACTTGCTTGATGAAGTGCTGCAGCATTTTTTCGGTGACATAGAAGTCTGCAATCACGCCGTCTTTCATGGGGCGGATGGCTTTGATATTTCCCGGCGTTCGACCGAGCATCTGTTTGGCCGCATGGCCTACCGCAGCGACGCTTTTCGGTCCACCTGAACGTTCTTGGCGAATCGCAACGACCGATGGCTCGTTCAACACAATACCCTCGTCTTTGACATAGATGAGTGTGTTTGCTGTTCCTAAATCGATCGACAGATCGTTGGAGAAAATACCCCGAAGTTTCTTAAACATGGACTGGCCAATCCCTACTTAATAATTTTTATGCGTGATTCTGGTGTTGCTATGCAGCGCACAGTGGTTGATCACCACACTTTAGCAATGTGGGCTTCGTACGGCAAGCAGCGAGGGGCTTATATTACCACGGTTTTACCGATTCATTACCAACCCAATTCACGTTGATAGATAATTCGATCATTACCACGGAAAACGCCAAATTCAATCGGCGCACATGGATTCAATTCTGGACTGATTGCAGGGCTGCAATCATCGTCCCAATTAAACTGTAGCCACGGCAAACCGATATCATTCAGATTCAGAATCCAGTCAAAGGTTCCTGACAATCCTTCAACGGCCGTTTGTCCCAGTAATAATGGCTCTAACGTGGTGGCAGTACCATCACTCATCGCCGTCGCGACCAGCGTTTGCGCTTCGAGATCGGCAGCGGTCAAACTTTCGTCTGAGACAAAGTTTTGAAAGCGCGTTGCTTCGGGTTGCATCCACACATCACTATACAAAGTACTGTCATCGCGAATGTTATTTACAAAACCGGCGCCATCAAAATACTCGATGGTGAAATCCAGTTCCAAAGTATCATTGGCTGGACCATAGCTGGCTAGTAAGCGTAACCGACCGTCTAACAATTCGGTTCCCTGCAGTGGCGTAAATACATAACTCAGGCAAGCACCGGCAGCACTGGTTTTCACGCAGACATCATCGCTGTCAGTCAGACTGGCGGCTGGCAGGGTTAGTTCGGCGCAAGCTTGAAATGGCGGAGTGTATACCGCTGGATCCTGGACATAGGTCAAACCCGCTTCAGTGGTCAGTGACGCAATAAACTCGCCGTCCACATCTGTATCTGTACCGCTGTTTATGGTGGCGGTTGAAGCGCCAAAACCAGTCAGCGCAAAAGGTCCTTGCGCGTCGCAGGTGGTTGAATGCGTATAACTGCGCAGCGACCAATCGGGCGTGTATTTGAAGAAATCATCACGGTAGTTGGTAACAGGGGTGCCTTGGACACTCCGAGGCGCCAAACTAAGCTGCGGGAAATTACCGCTCAGTACAAGCGGTTGTCCCACGTAGGTAAAATCATCTTGCGCGGGTAGGAAGGTAGGCTGAACCACCTCACTAGCGGTGAAATAAGCTGGGTAGAATCGACCCATAGGGACGCTAGTACCAGTGACATCTGCGGTGCCTAAATAAGCACCACCGGTGTGTGTTGCTAAAAACTCCACCACGCCAATATCGCTGTACCTTGCGGTGGCACTGGAATAAGTTCCGGTGCCACTGCCATCAAAGGCTAAGTTGTCATCCAGCGTCACTGCACCGCCAGCTCCGGTTGGTGCGACATAGTTCGGAGTTCCGGCTAGCTGTGGGCGTTGTTGTGGTGATTCATTGCCATAATTCGGTGTCGTCGCACCTTGTGCATTGACGGCAGTAACCGCAATCGGGAAGGTTTCGCCAGCCATTTTATATTTGGGCGCAATGCTGTAATCAGCCGAAAACGCAGACACATCCGCTGCTGCCTCGGTGCTAATTACAAACGCGAATGGTCTTACTATCACATCAGTGTCAAGACTACCTGTAAGTTCAGCTGCCGTGGCCACTGTTTTGCGAGCGGTGAAATCAATCGCACCGACATCCGAATACTCGACAGGTAGTGTCGCAATACCGCCGGTAAAAGTAGTACTGACCGTCGCAAAAGTTGGCGCAGTCGAAATAGTCGTCGCACCGGTTGTCGCATTCTGCAAACAAGTCATAGGATTAGTACACGTCATCGCTAATTCGATATCTTGCGCGCCATCCAGTGCAGCCACGCACGCACCGGTATTGTTATCCGTGCGAATGGCTTCAACGGTCAAGTTAAAACCGACGCCGGCTTGAGCAGTGGTTGGTGCGCTTAGCAAAAAGCCAGTATCGACAAAGTTGATGGCACAATTGTCAACGCCAGCCAAATCACACTGATTCGGCGTCACGAAAGACTCAGAGGTTTGCAAAGACAGTGTATAGGGACCAGCTACGCTCACTGCCAGTTGCACTGTCGCCGGACCACTCGGGAAGCTGCCAGTTTCAGTAAATGTGTTTACACCGTCGGTCGCGGTCAGCGTGTAAGTGCCCGTAGCTGCGACGCTTGCCGAGCAAGCCGCATCAATACAGGGCACCAGTGTAATGGTCTCCGCTAAACACGTCAGGCCTTCGCCATCATGCACAATTTCAAAATGGTCAACGTCGCCGCTCGGATCGGCACAAGGGTCTTCTTCGTTGACTCCAAAGTCACAGGCACCACCACCGGGATCGCCGTAATCACTTCCATCAGGGGCGTTCACATAACCGTCGACATCGCCGTTGTTGTCGGTAATACAGCCGGAGTTTACGTTACCCGTAATCTGACCATTATTGACGACAGTTTCGCCCTCATTGTCGTCACAGTTGACGATGACATCACCGTCAACTGTACCTTCGTTGGTGAGGTTACCGGTTCCGGTCACTGTACCTGTTACGGTTGAGTTCCCACCAGAAATGATAATATCGTCACCAGTTAAATCACCTTCTACATTATTGTTCTGACCGAGAGTGATATCATCGGCGGTGACGTTGCCGATAATGGTCACGTTCTCACCGGTATCTAGGTTACCGTCAACGGTCACGTTCCCTTCAATGGTACTGTTATTGCCTAAGGTAACGTTGCCGCTGACGTTGAGGTCACCGTCAAAACTTGTATTGTTGCCCACCTGAATAGAGCCATCGACAATCAGCTGAGCATTGACCGTATTCCCATTGTTTCCAGCAGATAAGTCACCCTGAACGTAAAGAACAACCTCAGTTGCTAAACCACCGATGTTAATATCCGTTCCGCGTAAATCGAGGTCACCCGTAATAGTCCAATACACCGGCTCGGAGAACTCAATAAAATTATTATTGCCGTTAATGAGGGAAATATTTCCGGTACACACCACATCCAGATAAGTAACTGTGCCAATAGTTTGAGTGGTTCCAGGAACATCACAGTCGCGAATCGGGTTTTGACCACCGCCGGTACCGATATCATCGGGCAGGAAATATGTATCCGCCCATGCTACCGATGGTAGCAGTGTAAGCAGTGCGAGCCACTTAATCATTCGCATCGGTGGCCTCCGTCAATATTCTGCGGGTGTAGGTTTCAGTACCCAAGTCACAACTTCCTTCCGCTTCGAGTCGATACAAAGTCGCGTAGAGTTCGGTCACAATTATTTCTGCACAAGTGACTTCAGCACTGCAATTTCGCAGCCCCTCGGAGTCAAATGCGGGTATGGTGGTTACGCTGCAATCGGCAACACCGCCACCAACTGGGAATAGCTTCAACAAGGCTTCTTGCGTTGCGCTCTTCGCGGCAAAATTCGCTCGCGCACCACCGACATTGGCCACCGTAGCACTGCTGGCACTGCCGAATAAACTGTAGAGCGCAACCGCAATCAGTGCCATCACCACAATGACAAATATGGCGACCACCAGTGCGCTTCCGGATTGACGGTTAGGGTAAGTTAACAATGGTCACCCCATGATGCATAGTTAAGCGTTCATTACTGCGCGCACTGCCAATAATCAGCACTAGCTCGATGGTTTTACGGCGGACGTCATTGGCCACTTCCTGAAACGGCCGCTCTGCCTCTAATGCGACATTATTGACGACAAAGTTTGCCATTACGTCTTCGCTACCCGTCAATGGTAAAGTCAGTAAATCCGGTTGATCTTCCTCAACGCCATAACCACTGAATCGTACCAACCGGTTCGTGGTGGTCACGCACCAACTAACAGGGTCATCAAGGATATAAAACCGCTTGGCCGGACTTTCACGTTGAAAGCGCGTGGTCGGATCCAATTCAAATTCAGTATAGCCCGCTGCGGGAGTATCAGCATTAATGACAGTTATTTCCTTGACCCGACGGTCATCCGCGTAGGCATGCGTTTCGGTTTGTGCAAAAATCGCAATGCGTTGGCCTACCTCAAAATCGTCTTGGAAGGGAGTCACCACCTGCAAGAGGTTGGTTTGAAATGGTAATTGTGTATAGATACTACCAGAAATAACCGGAATATATTCAATACAGCGATAGTCAGCACTCACTCTCACACTCGCTGGAAGTGCATTTTCAAGCTCTTTCGTGAGCCGTTCTAACAAGAAGCGCCCTTTGCTGACTTGCTCATCACGAGCTACTGCATCCACGTATATTTGGGTACCGAAGCCAACAAATTGATAACCGCCAATGCCAACAATACCGAGCAAGACAATCACGATGATCAATTCGATTAAGGTAAAACCTTGCTGCTGTGCGCGTATCATAAGTTACCTCGATACGCAGCAAAGGTAATCACTTGCCCATTTGGCGTGGTGACATCAACTTGAATACGCTTATAGTCTTCGATGGTCGCATCAGGTCCACAGCTGCCCGTAATACTGTCGGCGTAGCAGACTTCGACGGAGACCTCGAAGTTACGATACAAATCACTGATGGTTTCACCGCTGAGTAGTTCACCTGCGGTGGTGTAGTCATCAAAATCATCGACATCATTCCAGTCTTCGCGATTGGATTCTTCAGCCCCGAGTGTTGTGGAACATTGCCGTGGTGGCGATGGATTACAGGAGCTTGCGCTTGAGCCTTGCGAATTGGCTTGGTCAAAGTCGAGCGCTAAAATCTCGGTCAGTAACGACTGTCCAAGCTCGGTTGCTCGCACTTGATAAACGGGGTCGACCGAATTTCGGGATTGCTGAAACAGCGTCGACGAGATGCCGACGAGCGCGATTGCCAGCACGACTAAACCCACGATAATTTCGACGAGTGTGAAACCTTTGCTTGACGTCATGGGCAAGCCCCAACATAAATATAGCCCTGGCGACCAACACAGACCTTGAGGCTGCTGACACCGGTAATGGTGAATTCGTGATTCACTGCATCTTCGCATATACCGGGGGCTTCAATCGGACAACCGAGCGCATTAAACGCTAGTGTGTATGGAACGGCTACGGCGGAGCTGGCAATGGTGACGTTGGCTGACGCTGCTTCGGACGTGGAGATACCACTGCCGGTGCTCGGTAGCGGATTGGGAATGGCGACTGCGGCGCAATCATCCACGGCACCGAAGCGGTCGGCTTCGATGCGCACACCATAGCATTGCGTGGTGTCTTGCATCGCGCGCTGCTGTTGCAGCCGAAGGACACTGTGAAGACGTGCTTGGAAAAACCTTTCATCAAAACCTTCACGGCCGAAAAAGACGGGGCCAGCAGTAACCGCGAGGATACCAATCACCACGACCACAATCACCAACTCGATGATAGTGAAGCCTTGATTGGATTGGTACGGTTGTGCTGCCATCGCTCGAAACCTAGCGTGAAAGTGGTTTAGAAATCATACGTGGCAAGAACTGGCTAAGACAAGCCAAATATTGAAGAAAAGAAAAGGCGCCGAAGCGCCTTTCTTAAAAGCTATTAACAACCAGTCGCTGTAATGGTGATGGTTGGCTGAGCGCCAGCCGAAGCTGCTGGAGTGTACTCAACATAGCAGTTCGTAATTTCATCCCAGTCGATACCTGGAGTTACGCGCCATGCCTCTGCAGCATCTGGGTCGTCAACGTTACGGCCTGCTGGAGAAATACGCACAGTATCAGTCAGTTCAGGACCAACAGGATCTTTTGAAGCGCCGCCATAACCAATGTCCCAATCACCTGAACTAAGGTTTAATCCGTCTACTATGCCCAGCGCCGTTGGTGCTGGGTAACCGAACTGGATCTCATAGGTATCAGCAGTTGGATAAGTATCATCGGTAATGTTGCCAACGGTCGCATTATCATCAATACCCAAAGTCTCATTACCTTCAATCAGCGACTTACCATAAATAATGTCGCCAGCTGAGATCATCGACGCCTTAACTTTTTCTAGTGTACCTTCACGAGCATCAGCTCCGAAGTTAATGAACTGAGGCGCAGCGGTGACTGCCAAAATCCCCAGGACCACGATAACAATGATCAATTCGATCAATGTAAAACCTTTTTGTGAGTTCATAACGCACTTCCTTCCATTTTTAAGAGGATAAACCCCAATTATAAGTATAAATCTAAAATCAGTTATTACTGTAAATGCTTACCCCACCGGTGCGTGGATTGTAAACAAACGCATTGCCCACGCTCAGATAGTCATCACCCGCCGGTGCAGCGGTGCGACTTTTAATGGTATTTGCTAAGTAATAGACGCAAATATCATTCGTCCCGTTATTTTCGCGAGCCACGAAATAACGGTTTTCACCCAGTAGGGTAAAATTGGTAGTGGCGGTTGGCGCTCCTTGCAGTATAGCCTGCATTAAGGTTCGACAATCGTCAGCAATTAAATTCTCGTCATGGGCATCCAAATTACTGTTGCCACTGACTGGGAAACCCGTATTACCATCTACATTGACGGTAATACCATCCATCACCACTTCAGCGCCAGCGCCTTCGGTATTACCGGCAGGTCGGCCGCGTAATTCCCACTCTGCTCGCACTAAAGAAATGGCAGTAGCAAAGCCACCGGCAACGCCTTCAAGCGCAGAGTCTTCAGCGTCAGCTGTGACACTGGTGAATCGTGGTAACGCCGAAGCTGCAAGTAATCCAAGGATTACCACCACAATAATCAGCTCGATTAAAGTAAAACCTGATTGTCTGTTTTGTAGCACTTGGAACTTCCCCTTACAACACTGTGGTTATTATCTAGTCATCTATACATTTTTTCAAATAATATAAGCTATGGGTATTCGTTTATATTTTGTTATTTTTACTAGCTGCCACCTTGGTAGGCACTCATCATGTCCCACATTGGCATAAAGATACCCAACGCCATCACTGCCACAATAACCGCAACGATTGCCAGCATGATAGGTTCTATCTTAGCTGTCAAACTTTTCAAGTCGTAATCGACTTCACGTTCATAGTAGTCAGCGACCTCAGTCAACATTTCATCTACACGTCCCGTTTCTTCACCGACTGCGATCATCTGCAGGACTAATGGGGTGAACAACATGCTGGATTTAGTGACTCGGGTTAAACTTTCACCCCGTTCAATATTGCGACGCATGTCATTGATTTTTCGGCCCATCCACGAGTTATCAACGGCATCAGCAACCAGCGTCAGGCCTTGTGTGAGTGGGACACCGGCGCGCAACATCACGGCAAAGCTGCGGCTAAAGCGCGACAGCAATGAACGCATAATAATGCTGCCGATGAGCGGGATCTTCAGCTTTAAATGGTCCCATTTTAATTTTCCGCCGGCTGTACCTATGTATTTAACGACACCGAACCAAGTCACGCCAATACCGAGAATCATGGCCGGCCAATAAGCAACGAAGAAATCAGAAGTGCCAATCAAGATTCGCGTGGCTAGAGGCAACTCAACACCGAATCTTGCAAACATTGACGCGAACGTTGGAATCACGAAAATATTCAGTACAAATATCGCAATGACCAAGGTAATGGAAATGAAGGTCGGGTAACGTGTTGCTTCTTTGACCTGTTTGCGGGTTTCTTCTTCCTTACCTAAGTAACTGGAGAGCTGTTCAAACGACTCTTCCAATTGACCGGTATTTTCACCGACATGAATCACCGCCACTAATAAGCGTGGGAACACTTTCGGATGCATCGCCATCGCAGCTGAGAGTTGCCGACCTTTTTCAAGTTGATCGACCAAGTCGAACAGGACTTCCGATAATCGTTTGTTGGTGGTGTTTTCCGCCAAACCTTCCATTGCCCGAAGCATGGGGATGCCGGCTTTGGTCAAAGCATACATTTGGCGGGTGAAGACTATCAAATCTTCAGCGCGAACTTTTGGTTTGAACAACTCCAGCGATTGCGAGTCTTTTGCGGCAGCTCTCTTCGCTGAAGCGATTTCGATTGGGGTCACGCCCCGGCGGAGCAATACCTCTGCCGCGCCAGACTCGGTTGACGCATCGACCATACCAGAGACTAACTTGCCGTCGGAGCCGCGGCCACGATAACTAAAATCAGCCATCATTGCCCTCCTCGACCTCGGCTATATCCGCCGTATCAATGCGTAGTTCTTTTTCTTCGACGGTTTCTGCCAAGAACAATACTTCTTCCACGGTGGTGATGCCGTCACGTGCATAGTCGAGTGCGACGTCGGCGAGTGGACGAAACCCTGCCGACTCTCGCGCTGCTTGCGCGAATTCGCGCATGTTGCTGTCGCGCAGTGCGTCGATCATGGCTTCATTCATTTCTAATAATTCAAAGACACCGACTCGACCTTTGTAACCGGTATGGTTGCAGTTTCGACAGCCACGACCGTGAACAAAACCACTGCCATCGGCTGGCAATGAGGGACGCATGCGTCGCAGCAATGTGATGTCTTGTTGCTCTAATTCTTGCGGCTGTTTGCAGCTTTCGCAAACACGGCGGATCAAACGCTGAGCTAACACACCACGTAACGCAGCACCGACTAAATATGGAGCCGCACCCATGTCGATTAAGCGCAATGCGCTGGTAATCGAGTCGTTGGTGTGCAGTGTGGTCAATACTAAGTGACCGGTAATGGAGCCGCGGAGACCAATTTCAACGGTCTCACTATCACGCATCTCACCCACCATGATGATGTCGGGGTCTTGCCGTAATGTGGTCCGCAGTACATTCGAGAAATTCAGACCAATCTTCGAATTCACCTGAACCTGGGTGATTCGAGGCAGGCGATATTCCACCGGATCTTCGACGGTAATGATTTTCTTCTCAGCCTGATTCAGTTCGCTGAGTGCACCATAGAGTGTGGTGGTTTTACCAGAACCTGTTGGACCGGTAACAATTAACATGCCGTAGGGACGATGAATCAAGCGGCGCACGCGTTTCAGGATCTCATCAGGCATACCCGTTTGTTCAAGATTCAAAAGTCCCGCGGACTGGTCGAGCAAACGCATGACGCAGGATTCGCCGTACTGCGTTGGTAGTGTGGATACCCGCACGTCAATTGCGTGGTCCCGCACTTTAATATGGAAACGGCCATCTTGAGGCAGCCGCTTTTCCGAAATATCGAGGCCGGACATTAGCTTCAAGCGCAATAATAAGGCGCTCGCGATATTCGTCTCGCGTAAGACGTTTTCTTGTAAGACACCATCGACCCGCATGCGGATGCGAAGCGCATTATTATCAGGTTCTATGTGAATATCCGATGCGCGTACTTGCACCGCATCGGCAAAAATAGACTGCAATAACTTCGCGACGGTGGCATCGTCATCTTCGTCATCCAAGGACAATGAGCCCAGATCAAACTCAGATGTGTCCTCATACTCCGTCTGCAACTGACTCGCAAACTGCGCGATATCTTTGGTGCGCCGGTATAAGTTATCGAATGCTGACAGCAACTCATGATCGGGGACAACAACGAGGCTGATTTCACGTGGCGACAACACCTGCGAAATCGCATCTATAGCGGCTAAGTCGGCAGGATCCGACATCGCTACGGTGGCCTCTCTCGCTGATGCCTCTACTACCAGCGCACGATGCCGCCGCGCCTGAATTTCAGGTAACAAATTGACCGTTTCCGGCGGGATTTTCCGTTCTGACAGTTGGATAAATGGAATATTCAGCTGCTTGGCAAGGAACTCGAGCAAGTCGTGTTCGGTAATCAAACCAAGATCAATCAGCGTCACACCGAGCTTACGCCCATTCTGCTTTTGGTCGTTGAGGGCTTGCTCTAACTGAGCTTCTTTAATGATGCCTTCTTGAACCAGCAGATCACCGAGGCGCATTTTCAGACGTGGACGCATGTTAAGAGCCTCCCAACGCCTGCAAGCGATCTTCCGCGTAACGTCGCGCATCAACACCCAGGTCACGCGCGAATGCTGCTTGCTGATAGGCCCTTAGCGCTGCTGCTGGCTCACCTGCGTCCTCAAACGCAACTGCAGCTGCTAACCACCAACGGCCTTCACCGTTCAAATTCGCTAGCGCCAGAAAATCCTGTGCGGCTTCTGTGAAGTAACCTAATTGGTTTGCCGAGTTTCCACGAACTTCGAGTAAATCGGAATATTCAGCTGTACTCGAATCCAAAGACTGCAGCGCAATGTAAGCATCTTCAATGCGCCCCATGCGCTCAAGAATTCTACCGAGCAAGAGTTGCCACTGACTTTGCTGCGGCACCCGATCCAGCCCTTGTTGTAAGATCGCGACAGCTCGTGTCGCGAAACCGCGACCATACCAATAAGCCGCCAACTCGCTGCGCACGGCAACGTGCTCAGGCATTACGGTGAGTGCTTTTTCCAATAATTCTTGGCCCTGTTCACGCTCGCCGCGCCGCAGTGCACTGCGCGCTTTCTGTAAATTAGTCTCGGCTAACTCATTCGGACTCAGTTGCACCCGCTCGACGGCAAACGTTGATGGGGTATCATCGGGCGCTTCAACTTCGGCTTCAGGTTCAAGCTCAACTGCCACTGCTCTCTGTGAAAGGGTGTCATCACTCACTGCGGGTTCAGCTTCCGCTGCTACCTCTTCCAATTCCGTAGCTGCTGACTCGGATGACGATGCCGGGATCTGGACAAGTTCGCGTGGTTTTACTGGCCCGCGCTGCAAAGCAGGCTTGCTAGCAGTTTCACTTTCGGTTTCCGCTTTTTCATCGACTGGGTTCGTCGGTTCCTCTGCAGCTGCAGGAACAACGGTTGGCTGATTCGTGACCGGAGCTTCAACCGTTTGCACTACGGTGTCAGTATCCGTGGTCAGCCACCAATAGATATTCAAGAGAACAATGATCACCACTGCTGTACCTACGGCAATGCCAATCATCCAGGTCCAATGCAGTGGTTGTGGTGCTACCGCAGCGGGTGTGTAGGAACCTTTTGACTGCTGTTGTTGGCGTTGATCTAAGTCACGCAACATCCGATTAATGACGCTCACAGCCAGCCTCCAAGCCAGCCTTGGCGGTAGGCAAAGAAACCAGTAACAGCAATTACAACTGCACTGACTACGCCAATCCATACGCCCCAGGCGGTTGGGTTTAGCTCGACATCTTCAGTATCAGCAACCGCCGTTTTGACATGTTTAGGGAGGACTGCATAGGTTCCTTCACCGTAGCAGAGCAGCAGAACCTTGTGGCATAACACATTAGCAAGACGCGGAATACCACGACTCGCTTCATGCAACTGCTGCACGACCTTACCACTGAAAATAGGTGGACCTTTGTAGCCAGCCACATGTAAACGGTGCGAAATATAGCGCGCTAATTCATGTATGGACATGGCATGCAGGTTGTAGCTAAACGAAATACGTTGACGCAACTGGCGGTGTTCGCGCTGCGCCAGTCGTTCGTCGAGTTCAGGCTGACCAAACAACACAATGTGCAGTAGCTTACGACTCTCCGTTTCTAAATTGGAAATGAGCCGTAAAGCCTCCAAACTCTCCGACGGCAGTGCTTGTGCTTCATCGAGTACAATGACTACAGTTTTGCCCTGCTGGTTGATTTCCAGCAACTTCTGTTGAATAGCTTGGGTGAGCAACTGTTGGTTATGCTCGTCATCAATCTCAACCTGTAACTCACGCGCAATCTGCTCGCGTAGTTCGGCTGGATTGAGGTAGGGATTCGGGATATAGGCAGATACAAATTGTTCGGGTAGCTCATTCAGCAGCTTACGGCAGAGTAATGTTTTGCCGGTACCGACTTCACCTACAACTTTAATGAACCCTTCACCGGTTTCCAAAGCGGTCAACAAGACCTCGAGCGCCGAACGATGCCCGTCGAGATCACAGTAGAAACTGGTGTTCGGTGTTAGCGTGAACGGCAGTTCACGCAACCCGTAGTGGTTCTGATACATGCGTGTGCTAGTTCCCGTACCACTGTTTTAATAAATCCGAGGAGCGTTCGAGCTCCGTGTTCCATGAGTCGGCGCCAACAATAATCGGGCGAATCAAAATCACTAATTCTTTCTTGGTTTCGCGACGCTGCTTATTCTTAAACAAGTTACCTAGCACAGGCACATCGCCGAGCAACGGTGCTTTGGTCTCGCTTTCAGTATAGTTGCTTTGCATCAAGCCGCCGAGCACCACTACTTCGCCATTGCGAGCAGTGACAATAGTGTCACTTTCACGAATATTACTTTGCGCCAATGGCAGCACCAACGTGTCATCTTGCAACTTCACGACGCGCTCTTGCGCCGTCGTTTGCACAACCGACGGATGCACATGCAGCGTGACCGTTTGCGAATCACTGATTTGTGGTGTGATGTCCAACGAGATGCCCGAGAAGAACGGAGTCAGTTCGACATTTGGTGTGCTGGTGGTTGCTGTTCCTGTGACCGTGGTTGTCGAAACGTTGGTTACGAAGTATTCATCTTCACCGATTTTAATGACCGCTTTCTGATTGTTTGATGCAGAAATGCGCGGATTAGAGAGCACTTGCACATTACCTTGGGTTTGTAGCAAGTTCAGAACGCCACTGAAATCACCGACATCCAGTGACATACCAAAAACACCATTCGGCGCTGCAATCGCTGAACCAGAGAAGCCAATAGTCCCGGTGGCATTGCCTATGCGGAACAAGTCGCTCCAATTGATGCCTTGCTGATATTCGTCATTCAGAGAGACTTCAACAATACGAGCCTCAAGGATAACTTGGCGCTGTAAACGCTCCTGCGCATTTGCCAAAAAGTCGCCGACTGCACGCAGTTCTTGTGGCAGTGCTGTTACCGTAATCAAGCCCGCCTGAGGTGCTGACACTACACGTCGGCCATCACCATCACCGATAATGCCTTCGATGATTTGCTCTATCTCACCCCAGAAATCAGTCGATGAACTGCTTGAGATTGACGAACCATTCGCTTGCGAACCACCAGAATTCTGATTGTTATTGTTATTGCCGCCAGCTTCATTACCTAAATTGCGGTTATTCGTATTGGTGTTGGTGCCTTGGTTACTTTGATTGCGGTCATTCTCGCGTACTCCACCATTAGAAATACTGGTGGATGAGGAACCACTGCGCTGCATAGACAAGTAATCGAACGTGAAGGTTTGACTACGTAAACCAGACGGGAAAATACGAATCATCCGATTTTCTTGGCGAATATCATAGCCGTAAATGTCGCTGACCACGGCCAGCGTCTCTTGCAAAGTAACGTCCTTTAAACTCACTGTTATGCTGCCACTGACATCTGGGTGCAAAACAATGTTGTAAGGGGAGTCCGCCGCAAGACCCGCAAAAAAGTCAGGCGCCGAAACATTATTCGCAGATACAGAAAAACGCGGCTCTGCAAGCAAAGCTTCGCCTTGTGCTTGGAGCTGACTGTCGCGAGACCCCTGAATGGCTGCGCGCACGGAATCTGGTAAAGGTGGCCGCGTTTTCGGTTGGGGAGTTTGCGTTCCTGATTCTAACGCACGATGCAACTCTGCCGGCTCTCGATCCGGCGAATAAGCGCATGCAGTTAGCAGCAGTGACATCAAGGTACAGGTCAGTAGTCTCATTGAATAATCAACTCCCCTGACTTCTGTTCTGACTGCGAATTCACAGCTGATTTAATTGGAGAAAATAACGACAAAGTCACCTCTTGTTGTTCTTCTCGATTCATTAATCGAACTTGATGAAGTTCAATTTCTAGCACCTGATATTGGTTTAGGTTATCGCCTTCACGCACCCTTTGACCACTAATTTGTGCCATTTTTGAATCGCCAAACCATTGAATTGATTGTAATTGCAAATTAGTTACCGAAGACATTGCTACTTGCGCGCGATAGCGCGGCGGTGCCGTCGGATCACTCAACTGTTGTGCCACTGCAGCGCCACTCAAGAGCAAGAGGATTAGGACGTTAACTCGCCACATAATTCCGCTCCAGGCTCAAGGTATAAAGCTCGATCAGTACATCTCCATGTGGATGCGTACGTACGCTGTAGTCCATGCTTTGCCAGTAGAAGGTCCACGGCAATTTATCGAGCTTGGCAAAATACTGCTGCACGGCGAAATACGTACCAGTCAACTTCACCTGCAACCGATGTTTGTAGATTGCTGTGTCTGGCTGATCTTGATCTTGATAGACCACCTCAACCGGCATCGCTAGCGCAGATTGGATAGTGACACCATCTGCAGCGGCCAATAACTGCTTCAAAAATTCTCGGTTATCTGCGGCACCTACGTAACTGGAGGAAGCCTCTAGCTCCGTATCAATACGGGCCAAGCGCTCTTGCAGTTGCTCGATGTTACGCCGCAATGCTGCAGCAGGATCGCCAGCTAATGAACGTTGGATAGATGCCAATTCACGCTCCATACCAACTAACTGTGACTGCTGTTGTTGCTGGCGAGCTTGAGCAGTACTGATTTCGTTGTACAGCGGCAATAGACTCATCCACACACCGATATAGAGCACAATAGCAATCACGAACAGCATCCAAAAGCGACGCCGATTTTCGGGTAACGTTAAAAATTGTTCTTGCCACTTTAACCACTGTTCTTTCATTGTTGCCCCCCAGCAGCGACTTGTGGGAGCACCTGTGGATCTTCCGAGCGAACGGTCTGTCCACGCGAACTTGCTGCAGGTAGCGTACCGACTGTGAATTCGAGAGCACTGTCATTCGCAACACGTAAATCGAACACACCAAACTGCCGATTTTGCAAACTTTCATGTTCTGCGAAACGTTCAATCCACAATGGTAATTCTGCAGGTTGCTGGGTATAACCACTTAAGGTTAGTTCACCATCTCGCAAACTAATGCGCTGCAACCAAATGGCTTCTGCATCTACTCTGGCTATATCGGCCAAGAGCTCCGGAACTTGATCATCAGTTGATTGAAGAACGATTTGCATTTGTCGCTGCAAGCGCTGCCGTTGCGAAATGGTTTTCTCTAACTGATCCTTTTCAGTAAGCAAGGTCGGATCATTGGTCCGCTGCTTTAACAGTTCTTGTTGCACCGTGAGTAATTTTTGCTGATCTTGAATTTGGACTTGCAGCGACCGCGCCGATTCTTGTTCTGCGGCCAACCACCAATTACCGACTATATTGGCAATGATTAAAACAACCGCAAGACCGCCACAAATCGCCGCAGCAAATGGCAATGTATAGCGCTCATGGCGTGGTCTGAGTTCATTAACGTAGAGGTTTGCAATCAACTTCATGCTGCATCCTCCTTCGCTTTGTCCTGACCTTGTTGCAGTAGTAGCAATCCGCCAAGCGCAGCAAAATCGCTAAAGTCTCCAGCCGCCAGTTCCTGCGCCCAAGCAGGGTAAGGACAGACATCAACAGTCAAACCAAGATCATCACTGAGTTGCTGAGTCACTTCTGCAAGGTTAGGCAGCGCCGCCGCGAGTAAGGCCTTTTTGATAGGACGCTGACGCAGTTGTCGCTCAAAATAATCGGCTGAGCGCTGAATTTCGACAGATAGCGGTTGTAGACCACCGAGTTTAATCTCATCAGAACTCAACTCGCTGAGTTTCTCCAGCGGACGAACCACACGATTCACTTGAAGGGTCGAGTCCCGACTGACTTGCAAAAGCGCTGGCTCTTGGCCACTTTGATAGGCAATCACAACGGGCTCAGAGGCTGTTTCAATAAGCGCTGGTAGCGCTAACTCAGCTGGGAAGATACCGACAAACTCATCTGATATATCGAGAGCTATTTCGACCAGTGGTTGCAGCAGTTGCCGATCAGCCACAATAGCGTTGATCTTCGACTGGTTTGGCAGTTGGATTGGCAGTTCGTAATAATCCGCGATGATGTCAGCCGCATTCAATGAGACGAGATCGCGCAGGCTGTATTTCAGTGCAGCGGCAATCTCGGCTTCTTCCTGTAAGTTTGGACGGTCAGCGGCCACGCTCTGATACAAACTGGGCTCGAGCACGATAGCGAGCTGTGGGTCACCCTTGGTAAACCGGCTGTATTGATTGGCGAGTTGCAACATTGCCGCCGCGTAGTCTTGCGCCGGTACTTCAAGCTGATCGGAAACGATTAATTCTGGGGTGTTATTGAGCCAACGAGCGACAACGACTTTAACCGCTGAATTCGACAGGGCGAATACAACGCTATGTTCGTTCTTAGTCCGGCTGCGCAATAACTTCAGCAATTTGTTATTTCCCTTGAGTGAATCGTCTCACAATTTATAATTCTTGTTATAGTCATAGTATGCCTACAAATGAAGCATATCGCCACGATTCAAAGCGACTTTTTACGCTGTTATATTGTTAAGTACCACGTTGCAATTATGTTGAAACTCTCCATTTTAAAGGCTGTCCAGCCCAATACGGCACCATTGGACCAACAGCGGTATCGACCTGTTCAGGAACTGACCAAGTATCACGCTCTAACGTTACCTGACTGGTCGCTCGCGGATAACCATAGAAATCGGCACCATAAAAACTAGCAAACCCTTCTAATTTATCCAAAACATTCATTTGATCAAAGAATTCTGCATAGAGCGGCAGTGCTGCTGGAGCCGAGTAGCAGCCCGCGCAACCGCATGCATTCTCTTTCTTCGATTGCGCATGTGGTGCGGAATCGGTACCCAAGAAAAACTTTGGATTACCCGACGCGGCAGCCTCTCTTAGCGCCAATTGATGCTCTCGACGCTTAAGGATAGGTAAACAATAGTTATGCGGACGTACTCCACCCACCAGTAAATCGTTACGATTCATTAACAAATGTTGCGGTGTGATGGTTGCTGCCACATTGTCACCCATGCTCTTAACAAATTCGACCGCGTCTTTAGTGGTGATGTGCTCTAAAACTAGCTTCATCTGCGGGTGTCGTTGGAGTATTGGCCGCAAATGACGGTCAATAAAGATCTTCTCACGATCAAAAATATCAATATCTCCATCCGTTACTTCACCATGGACCAGCAGAGGTACTTGTAACTCTGCCATCACCTCAAACAAGTGCCCCAATGCTGCGACATCGGTCACGCCAGCGTCAGAATTGGTGGTCGCGCCTGATGGATATAGCTTAAAGCCAATTACGAAAGGAGTTTCTGCAGCAGCGCGAATCGTTTCGACAGTAGTCGTTTGAGTCAAATACAGTGCCATCAATGGCTCAAAGGTCATGTTTTCCGGAACCTGTGCCAAAATACGCTCACGATAAGCAGTAGCGGCCTCAACTGTAGTCACCGGTGGCACTAGGTTCGGCATGATAACAGCCCGTTGAAACACTGCGGCTGTGGCGGGTACAGTATTTGCTAAAAGGTCACCGTCACGTAAATGAAGATGCCAGTCATCAGGGGTTGCAATGGTGAGTTGGGTTGTCGTCATGAGGCCTCTGTTCTTGCTCTATCGTTCAATCGATCATGCAGATCACGGATGGACGACGATTATACCTTATCTGACGCGATACAGCGATTCCGACCTGCATTTTTTGCCGCATAGAGAGCTGCATCGGCACGGGCAATCCAACGATCAATATCCGCTTCTTCGGGGGACAATTCAGTAACTCCAGCGCTCATTGTGACGTTTAATTCCCGCTGTTCAAACGGAATCGTCAATGTAGCTAATCGCTCTCTCAATCGCTCTGTTGCCTGTAACGCTTTGTCGCTATCTGTATATGGGTATAAAATAGCGAACTCTTCGCCACCTAAGCGACCTAATACGTCGAGTTCACGTAATTCTTCGCGGGCAAGCTCTGCAAATTTTCTCAATACCTCATCCCCTGCCGCGTGACCGTAGGTGTCGTTGACCTTTTTAAAATGATCTAAATCGATAACCGCAACACTCACCGGAGTTTTATATCGCTTTAATTCGTCGAAGCGCAGCTCACATTGCTCCAGAAATACGCGGCGGTTAACACACCCCGTGAGCTCATCAGTGGTTGCTAAACGACGCAGTTCGGCAACGGCATGCTCCCGCTCTTCTTCGACACGTCGCATATGCATCAACGTACCTAGAGTGTTGAGCAGTGGTTGCAGCATATAGAGCTGCTCGCGCTCATAATACTCAGCGTTAGCAAGCACCAGCATGCCAATAACATCGCGTTGAAAGTACACTGGAATAAATAAAGCATTCTTAAATTCGGGGAGTTGCAATGGTTTAAATTCAGCTTCGAGAAGAGACACTGGCTCGTTGCAAATAATGGGTTCACCGCGCACTAACACCGATTTAATGATATCTCCCGATACAGCTACATCAACGCCCTGACTGACTAGCTTGTCAGTAATTTCGTTCGTCAAGGTAGGCTCATTAACACCTCGCATACCATGCAAATACAGTAGGTTTCGCTGACGAGCTTGCGGCGGTAGCTCACCGATTAAACCTAGCTGACTACCTGTTAGATCAAGCAGCCGGTCGAGGGTACTTTGGCAGACCGAAGCAAAGTCTTTGACCAACAAAAAGTCATGTTGAACTTGGCCAACTAAGCTCAGCACCGCCTCCTGCTGGGAGCGAATGCGTTCATTCTCAACCTGCTCGGTGATGTCATGATGAATCCCCACGATGCGCAGTGCTTTTCGCTGTTTATCACGCTGCACTACACGACCTACGGAGTGCAACCAGATATAGTGCCCATCAGCGTGACGTAGTCGAAATCGTGTTTCGAAACGCGCAGTTTCATCGCGAATATGAGCAAACAACGCTTGTCTCGCTGCTTCGATATCGTCTGGGTGCAGCAGTTTCATCCAACCTCGTGAATCGGCTTGTGATTCAGGAATTCCAAGCATCTCTTCCCACGTGTGGCTGACGTCAACAGCATTCGTTTCAAGATCCCAGTCCCACGTAGATAGCTCACCAACCGCTAGCGCCAAATCGAAGCTACGGTTCGCCTCCAACAATTCTAATTCGAGACGTTTACCTTTAGTGTCATCGAGCAAATAGCCACGCACGCGCATCACTTTGTTGTTGTGGTCTTTGTCAGCCCGCGCGAAATGATGCACCCAACGGACGGTTTCGTGCGGTGTGACAATGCGGTAATCCATTTCCAAAAAAACTTCGACACCGTCAATCAACTTTTGCATCCGCGCCAACAACTCGTCGCGGTCATCAGGATGAACAATGGCTTCGTAGGGCACATCTTTGCGTAATAAATAGGCTGCATCGTAGCCCAAGATTCGTTTGGCGTTCTCGGCTACATAAATCAGATTAACATCGGGCTCAACTTCCCAAACCACAGCAACAACAGGCCCTTGAGCCAAAACGTCACGTTCTGCTGCATAGTTTTCGTATTGGTATTCTTTAAGAATTTCATCGGTTACGCAGCTTGCGAGTACTTCGAGCCACCGACCTTCCTGCTCCGTAAATTGACGCGGTTTGGAATCAAACACACAGAGAGAACCGAGGTTAATGTCACCCTCTACCGTTAAATTTGCACCGGCATAAAAGCGCACACCATTCTCAATGGCGACGTGGGGATTATCGTGAAAACGTTCATCTTTGGTGGCATCGGGGATAACCAGCGTTTGGTCGCTGGCAATGGCATGAGTACAAAAAGAATCCTTTCGACTCGCACTTTTGCCATCATATCCCGCAGTGGCTTTAAACCAGCTTTGGTCTTTATCAATTATATTGACGAGCGCAAATTCGACCTGAAAGATCTCCCGCGCCATCTGCACAATCTTATCAATGACTGGGTTTGGCTTAGAATCAATGAGTTCGAGCTCGCGTATCATAGCGAGTCGTTGTTGCTCATTATGTGGAATGGGCGCCAGCTTCATAGATTTCCTCGCAGTTAGTCCATCTAACTCTAGACCTGAACCACTGAAAAAGCGAACAATCTGGTTGATAAAACTGGGAAATTTACACTATGGACAACCCAACAATCCGTTAGTTTTTATCCAACTTTTCCTTCCAATGTTTACGGCAACAGCTGACATACCGATCATTTCCACCTATCGCGATTTGATCGCCCACTTTCACGGCGTTGCCTTGTTCGTCTATTCGCAGATTCATGGTCGCCTTGCGACCACAATGGCAGATGGTTTTCATTTCGGAAACTTTATCGGCAACACCCAGTAACACCGCACTACCTGGAAAGTTGCGCCCAAACGCGTCGGTCCGAATGCCATAGCACATCACCGGAATATCGATACGATCGACCACATCAGTCAACTGCCACACCTGCTCTTCTGACAGGAATTGGGCTTCATCCAGCAACACGCAGTCAATAGCTTGCTGGCGGTGACGCGCCTCAATGAGTGCAGCCAAATCAGTGGTATTGGAGAACGCCAGCGCTTGCCGATCAATGCCCAAACGCGAGGCAATTTTGCCGTTCCCTGCCCGATCATCAATGGCGGGAGTCAGCAGGAGAACGCGTTGATCACGTTCCTCATAATTATGTGCAACCTGCAGCAAGGATGTGCTTTTGCCCGCATTCATTGCCGAGTAAGTAAAATAAAGAGATGCCATGGTGTGTGATCGAAGTTGTCAAAAAAAGCGTTAATTGTCCTCGATTTATACTGATATTCTCGCATGATTGCAAAGCCGAAATTTGCTATTATGACGCAATTGTACGGACCCAACCCTACCGAGGAGATGCTATGACCACTCAGTCACCACGATATTCCCGTGAATTTTTGCAAGCCATGCCGAAAGCGGACTTGCATTTGCATCTTGACGGTAGCTTGCGTCCAGAAGGTCTTATTGAGATGGCGAAGCGCAGCAACATTGAGCTGCCCTCATATACTGTTGATGGCCTCTATGAGCTGGTATTCAAAGAGTCATACAACAATCTCGGCGAATACCTAAACGGCTTTCAGTATACCTGTGCCGTGTTACGAGATATGGAGAACCTTGAACAAGCTTCGTATGAACTTGCCGTCGATAACCTCGCTGAGGGTGTGAATTACATTGAAGTGCGCTTTGCACCGCAATTAATGATGGATCCAGCGCACGGCATCGACTTTGATACGGTCATGCACACCACCAATCGAGGTCTAGCCCGCGCTAAAGCTGAGTACAACAATTCTTCTGCGGTTAAAAATGGCGACAAGCCACCGTTCGATTATGGCATTATCAATTGCGCCATGCGCATGTTTGGCAAGAAGGGTTTCTCGCCCTACTACACGCAATTATTCCAAATGTTGCGCGACCACGAACCCAAACAAGTCATTAAAACTGCTGCGATGGAAATGATCCGCGCCAGCGTGCGCTTGCGTGATGAAGAAGGTCTGCCCATTGTTGGGCTTGATATTGCGGGTCAAGAAATGGGTTATCCTGCGCATGACTTTAAAGAAGTATACGAATACGCACACCAGAACTTTTTACTGAAAACGGTTCACGCAGGTGAAGCTTATGGTGCGGAGAGTATTTTTGAAGCGCTCACACAATGCTATGCCGACCGTCTTGGTCACGGCTACTCATTGTTCTCACCGGAAATGATTCAAGACCCAGCCATTACCGACAAAACCGACTATGCCCGCCGGTTGGCGTCATTCATTGCGGATCGTCGCATTGCCATTGAGGTCTGTATTACCAGCAACCTGCAAACCAACCCAGCTATCGGCGATGTGAAGAATCACAACTTCAAACACATGTACGCCAATCGCTTAGCTACCGTGATTTGCACCGACAATCGCTTGGTGTCACGCACTACCGTCACGCAGGAATATGAGCTAGCGTTAAGTTCGGTCGATGTGCCTCTGAAACGTCTCAAAGACATGGTCGCCTATGGCTTCAAAAAGAACTTCTTCCACGGCGACTATGTAGCAAAACGCTCGTACGCGAAACAAGTCCTCGAATACTTCGATCGCATCGCGGCGGAGCATAACCTGACAGACGGTGAAAAGTGAAGAGAGAACAGTGAAAAGAAAACAGTGAACCGAACGAATCAGTTCACTGTTTACTATTCACATTTCACTGCACTCAGAGGTGTTTTAGCAGGAACTGCAGATACGCCTCTTGGGCTTCAATGCGGTTTTCTTTGACCGCAAAGCCGTGACCTTCGTCTTCGAATAATACATATTCGACGGGTACGTCATTGGCTCGAATGGCTTCGACCATTTCGTCACTCTCGACCTGCAACACGCGCGGATCATTCGCACCTTGAACCACTAAAACAGGCGCTTTAATTTTATCCGCGTGGAATAGCGGCGAGATGCGACGTAAGCGTTCCATATCGGTAGCAGGGTCACCCAGCTCGTCATACAGTGATTGACGGAAGCTTTCCCACCACGGCGGAATGCTTTCAAGAGTACGTACCCAATTGGTGACGCCGAAGATATTGATACCCGCATCAAATTCATCGGTAAACGCTAGTGCTGCCATGGTGAGATAGCCACCATAACTACCGCCCATCACAGCGATGCGGTCTGGATCGACCCAGTCTAACGTCTGCAAATACTTTTTGCCGTACACGATATCTTGCAGATCATCTTCACCGTGGCGCTTATCATCCAAATGGAAGAAGGTTTTACCATAGCCGGATGAACCGCGGTTGTTCACGCCAAACATGGCATAACCATGATTCACCAAGTGCTGAACCATCGCGCTATACCCTTGACGCGTTTGCCCACCCGGACCTCCGTGAATATAGATTACGGCGGGTACTTTATTATCGGCGCTGGCTTGGTGAGGCTTATACAGCAAACCTGGAATCGTTAAGTCGTCAAAGCTGGGGAAGCGTTCCACAGTGCTTTGCACTAAATGGTCTGGATCCATTTCTGTCGCTAAGGTGCTAGTAAGCTGCGCCACCGAGTCACTACCGACATTCCATACCATCAAGTTCGATGGTGAGACATCCGAGTTCACGTAGAACACCATGGTGTCTTCGTCTTGTGAGAAATTCACGCCCCGCAAATCACCCGGTGGATGCTCCGGTAATGCTACTCTTTCGCCAGTAGACTGGTCATAAATCGACAATTCAGTGCGCGCATCAGCATTTACACCCACCACCTGATAACGACCGGTTTCAGAGTAATACAAGAACGACACATCCCAAGCCGCTTCATACAACTGCGCATGCGCATCTTGCTCGATGTCATATTCCCAAGCTTGATAATACTCGCCGTGACCATCCGTGCCGTAAACCAGTTTGGTGCTATCGACAGTGAAGGTGTAAGCGCTGTGAGACACGTTGCCTTCGGTTGGCGTAATGAGTTTAGGCTCAGTGCCTGCGGCTTGCAGATCCACCAAAAACAGATCGGAATCAGCATTGGAATTGGTGCGGCTCAGCGCCAAATAACGCCCGTTCGGGCTAATCGACTCCACATTAAAACCGGTGTTATTTTCGTACACCAACTCACGACTGAAATCGTCTGTGCTGTATCGATAAACATCAAAGAACCGATTATCACGCTCATTGGTCATGACGTAAAAATGCATATCATCTTCATGCCAACCAGCAACCATAGCCTTCAGATTCTCTCCCGGCGTCAGGTCTTGGGTCGTGCCATCTTCTAGACGCACATAAACGTGATTCAGCTCATTACCGCCTTGGTCTGCGGTAAACAGCATCCGACCATCATTCGGAAACCAACTGACACCTCGCATGGCATCGGTGGTTGAGCTGGTCAATTGCGTCGGCTCACCGCCATCGAGTGGATAGCTGTAGACGTTAAAAATACCACTCTCATCACTGGTCACGAGCACGGCCGTGCCGTCGTGATTAATCGACGAACCATAAAGTGTGGTGGTATCAAAAAATGTTTGAGCGCTGTAGGTCGGCAGGGTTATTGCCGCTGGCGTTTCAGTGGGCGCCTGGCTCTCGGGTGCTTTGCCGCAGCTTACTGCAAAAAAGCTGAGGGCAACCATCGTACTGAAAGAAACAAAAACTCGCATAGCAGATCCTTTGTGTGTAGTAGAAAGCTACCGCAGCACAAGTGTAGTCGAATCTAGCCAAAGCGCTACTTGGCGACTTTTTGGTCACATTTGCTTTGCTAGACTCGCAGCGTTTCATCAACTAAATACAGTAGGTGTTGGGAGTAGCATATGAACAAGCATTTGAAACAGCCATTGTGGTTGACGCTGTGGGTGATTTTAATCGGATTTCCATTTTTTGCGCACGCAGCCGAGGCACCTGGCGCACTGACTCTTATCATTAAAGATCAAGTGACGGATCGTCCTATCTCTAGCGTGCAGATTACGATAGAAGAACGAGAAACCACTGCGACTCGAGTCCTTCAAACAGATGAGCTAGGTCGTGTCGTGGTAGATCAGCTAGATCCTGGCCTTTACGCTCTCAACATCGAAAAGAGCGGGTTTGCTTCATTATATGAACCCAGCGTACGCGTGATCACGCGCAAAAATGTCAAACTGGAATTCAAACTCAGGGAAGCTGACATTGAGCGAGTTGTTGTTCGCGGCCAACAGACGGATACATTTGCATCAGCTTCCAGTACCTACCTTGATCGTGAAGCCTTACGAAGTGCTGTAGGTGGCGGTGCTGATCCACTCCTTTCTTTGGACGGTTTGCCGGGCTTAGCTTCCGCGAGTGAATTCGCTAGTTTCAGTGTCCGCGGCCGTGGCCCCCGAGATAACCTGCTCTTTGTTGATGACTTCCCTTTTGATAAAGCCGTGCATTTTGATGCCACTCTAGGTGAAGAAGAAGATGTCGGCGGTGGTGGCCGCTTCTCGATTTTCGCTCCGAACGTGATTAGTGGTGCTGAGTTTTCACCGGGCGGCTGGGAAGCTGCGTATGGAGGTCGTGCTGCATCACTTCTTAAGCTAGATGTGGCTGACGGAAACCCAAGTCCATCTGCAAGTTTTCGCTACGACCTTGCAGGGTATGAAGTGGGTTACGACGGTCCAGTCGCTATTACTGACGATGCAACCTTGCTCTTTTCTGCTAGACGACTCGACTTCGGCGCGTTATTTGAAACCATTGAAGAGCTCGACATTGGCGATCCTGTCTTACGCGATATCATTATCAAATCAGTCATACCAATCAATGAGAATCATACGTTTGAGTTGCTTCTGATCGATACGCATGAGGATTATACTCGCGACGTCACCCATGTGGCCGCATCACCTAATTTCGAAGACGCTGCGCTGCAAGACTCCGAACAAGATAGTGATTTATACGGATTCACATTGCGTTCTTTAATCGGCGAATCTGCGGTCTGGACCAACAAGGTTTACTATCGTTCAAGCGACAAAATCAGTTCTGAGGGCGAGGCATTTCCCGATCTTGTCCCTGAAGGTTCCCCTGCTTCGAGTTATCCGGTGCGCGAGGACATTATTACTATTGGCGAAGATGAAACGGAAATCGGTTGGCGCAGCGATTTTGAAACATTGAATCAGTGGGGCGTATTCAGTACTGGTCTTCGTGTCACGCAAATCGAGCTCGATTACAACACGGTCTTAGATGGTGATTGGAACCGCTTTGTCTACGACGACGATGATTTTCGTCCAGACCCCGAGCAGCGCTATATTGTCCTGACTCCTGAGCATCTTAACTCTGCAATAATTCGGAAAGAAACCAGCTATGCTGCTTATGCCGATCAGGTGTTTGAGGTTGGCGAATGGGATTTCCGCACTGGTTTAAGATTCGAACGAGACGGTTTTGCGGATGAAACTTCGATATCACCGCGGTTCAGCGTCAACTGGCAACCACACCGAGAAATCCGTTATTTCGCCACTGCAGGACGCTTTCTTCAGTCGCCTCGGTACTTAGAACTTGCTGCAAACGAATCCAATGACCTGAAAACTGAAAAAATCACTCACGGTAGTATCGGATTCAAATATTTCCCGACTAGCAATTGGTCGCTGTTGACCGAAGCCTATTACCAAAACCTTGACGACCTTGTTGTCGATCTCGATCGAGCGAACGGCACCTATGCAAACATCGGTGAAGGTCACTCCTATGGCGTCGATTTCGTTGTCAACGGAACCATTCGCGACGGCCTTTATGCTACGGCCACGTATTCCTACAACGATGCAGTCGTCGATCGGAAAGACGGCCGTGGTGAGGTAGCTGCTGATTTCAGTCGCGATCATGTTGCTACCCTCGGCTTAACTTGGGAAATCAACGATCGCTGGAAAGTTGCCGGACGCTATAAATATCTATCAGGAAGACCCGATGATAGATTTATCATTCACTCCGATGTGTTAGGACCCGGCCAACCGTTACGCTATTCCAAAGAAATTATTGAACGTAATGTGGGCCGGAAAAGTGGTTCAGGTATAGTCAACGTACGTGTTGATTATCGGCGCGCAGTTGGACCGGTTGATGTCACTGCTTTTCTTGACGTCATCAACGTTACCTCAGCGTCTTCGAGTGATGATACTGAGTTCGACTACCGCCGCGGAGTTTTGGTTTCCGATGACAGCGAAGCAGAGCCCTTAATTGGTCTGAGATTCGATTACGCTTGGTAAAGAGGAATGCTTATGGTGCACGCGCAAGATGCGGTGCCTATTCGCGTGTTGATTGTTGAAGACAACCGCGACATTTGTGAGAACATTGCAAACTATCTGGAACAGCATCGTTATATTGTGGACTTTGCTTATGATGGTATTCGCGCGATGCACCTGGCATTGACTCATGCTTTCGACGTTATGGTGCTGGATTTGATGCTACCCGGGATGGATGGCTTAAGCTTCTGCAAAAAACTACGAGCGGAAGCACAATTAAATACCCCAGTGCTTATGCTAACCGCGAGAGACACACTCGACGATAAGTTAATGGGGTTCGAAGCTGGAGCTGATGACTATTTGGTCAAGCCATTCGCTTTGCAGGAATTGCATATGAGACTGCAGGCGCTGTATAAGCGCAGTCATAGCAACATGAACAACCTACTGACTGTTGGTGAACTCACCTTGAATAAGTCTACACTGCAAGTCCATCGTTCCGGCAAGCTGATTGAGCTCAACCCCACCGGGATGAAACTGTTACAACGCCTGATGGAAGAATCACCAACGGTTGTCACTCGCGATACGCTCGAAACATTGCTGTGGGCCGATGAGCGTCCTGACGGCGACGCTTTGCGCTCCCACATGTACAAACTAAGACAAGCGATTGATAAGCCCTTCGCCAATTCGCTCATTCACACGGTTCACCGCATTGGCTATCGAGTTGCAGAGGAGTCACAGTGAGGTATAAACACAGCTTACGCACGCGTGTCGCATTTGCATTCGCAATGTGCGTTGCTGTGCTGAGCGTCGTGTGGGGTTTCGCTTTCGTCGCAGCGGTTCGGTTGAGCGAAGACAGAGTCATGACTCAACAGCTACAACATGCTGCGGAAAGCTATCCTGATTTAACGTCCAATCTTCGTGGTTACGATAATATTGACGGCTTGCCCGAGCCGTTAAGAGAATGGGCGCAGACTAATCCCAATTTCGGACTGCATGAATTTGAGAGCGACGAACTGCACGTTGCAGTGGTACCCGCTGACAACGACCAGCAACGAGCTTTTGTTGTCTTTGACGTTGCTCAAATTGAGGCTGACTCCGCAGAGGATTGGTGGCTCCTCCTGATCATTACTGGTGTTGTTGGCACGCTTGGTGCCCTTGGTTTCGGGCTGGGAGTTGCGGTGATGCGCCGCTCAATTGCTCCAGTGGCGCATCTTGCAAAAGCAGTCGCTGACATCGATTTGGAGCACGTATCGGCAGAAGACTATAAACGTATCGATTCTACTCGCTTCGGTGACGATGAAGTGGGCTTACTTGCCGCTGCTATCGAGAAAAATCTCGAGCGCATCAATGCCTTTGTTGAGCGGGAGAGATACTTTACCAGTTCAGCCAGTCATGAGTTACGCACGCCCATTACGGTGATCACCGGTGCGCTTGAGCTGTTAGCGCAACGTGATTTGTCAGCAGCCGATGCCAAGGTGTTGGATCGAATTAAACGGGCGACACTCGAAATGAGAACGACGATTGAAATGTTCTTGTGTCTCGCTCGCGAAACCGACGCCGGATTAGACAATGAGCAGTTCGCTGTTGTGCCCCTTGTGACTGATGCGATAGAACAACAACGCTATTTGCTGCACCGAAAATTGGTTAATATCAGTGTCGAAGAACATGCAAGTCCGACAATCAATGGCTATCCACACGCCTTTGCTATTGCCGTTAATAATTTAGTGCGGAATGCATTCGAGTATACGCTCGACGGACAAGGACCCATTGTCATTCAAATCAAAGCGCAGGAGCTACGCATATACAATCAAGTTAGCAATGGCAAAAGTGAGCAATCCGCGCAGTCTGACGAGTCAGCATCACATGGCTATGGATTAGGGTTGGGGATTGTGGAACGCCTGTGTGAACGTAACAACTGGTCGTTCTCACTATTAACTGACCGACAACAGGTCATCGCACGACTCGGTTGGTAAACACGTCTCACCGAGTCCAAAAAGTTAAAGGCCGCATCAAGTGCGGCCTTTTTTCTGCAGTTAGAACGGGATGTCGTCGTCGAAGTCTTGGTCTGGGATGAACGGCTCTGGCTCATTTTGCGCTGGGCGTTGCTGGTTCTGATTCATGCCTTGCGGAGCTGCTTGGCGCTGCCCGCCTTGTGGCTTCTGACCGCCCTGTCCACCTTGGCCGCCGCCGTAGCCGCCACCTTGGTTGCTTTGACCACCTTGACCGCCTTGACCACCGCCGTAACCACCTTGGTTTGGACGACTGTCGAGCATTTGTAATTCATTGATCACGATTTCGGTCGTGTAGCGCTCGATGTTGTTTTGATCGGTCCACTTGCGCGTTTGCAGCTTGCCTTCGATATAAACTTTGGAGCCTTTCTTCAGGAATTCGCCAGCAATTTCTGCCAGTCGACGATAGGCCACACAACGATGCCACTCGGTGACTTCACGAGGTTCGCCGGTTTGTTTGTCTTTCCAGGCTTCACTGGTTGCGATCGACAAGTTAGCGATAGCGGTACTGTTCTGGGTGTAACGCACTTCTGGGTCGGCGCCTAAGTTGCCCACCAAAATGACTTTATTTATGCCGCGACTTGCCATGCTTAGTCCTCTTTATTCAATCTGTTTTACGCTTGATACGGTGCTAAAACCAACTTCACTTGGTCTTCATTGTATGTCGATTTGTCTACTTTTAGATAGACGACTTGCTCTGCAGCAACCACGTGCACTTCGGTAACCCCGGTTTGTGCCGCTAAGTTTTCCAGTAACAAGTCAGCACGCTGTTGATCCAGTGGGGCGAGCTTGAAACTGACACTTGCCCGCTGTGGCGGCGGCTGCATACCAACGGTGATCATGAACCAGCATAGTAACAGCAGCAAAGCAAAAATCCCAACGCCAATCGTGCCAAATTCTTGTTGTAGCCAACCACCGAACGCGCCACCAACAAATGCGCCAAGAAACTGGAAGGTGGCGTACAAACCGCTGGCACTGCCCTTGTTCCCTGCGGGTGCAAACCGGGTTAATGACGATGGCAACGTCGCCTCAAGGAAATTAAATCCAGTGAAAAATAAGACAATTACCCCTGCGACAAGCAGCCAATGCGCGGCGAAAAAGGCGTTGGCGACGACTGCCAGTGCGAGCAGCAAAATGGCAACGCGGAAAAATAGGGGCTGTTGGCGTTTGCGCTCTGCGCGAATCAACATCGGCAGCATCAAAGCAAACGACAACAATAAAGTGGGCAGGTAGAGCCAAGCATGATCTTCGACTGCCAAACCTGCTGCCACCAGTTGCTCGGGTATGACTATAAAGAATGCGGTCAGCAGCGCATGTAACACAAAAACGCCACTGTTTAACCGCAACAACTGTGGATGTTTTAACAGCGCCTGCAGCTGATTCGTTGCTGGCAATACTTCACCTTTCGCTGCATGCACTTGCACCCGCGGCACCGCAAGTTGCAGCACTAGAATACCTAGCAAAGCCGACACCGCAGTAAACCAAAAAATGCCGCTAAGCCCAATACTAGCCGCTAACAGTGGGCCCAGTACCAAAGCTAAAGCAAAGGACAGACCAATGAACATGCCAATAGTGGCCATGACTTTCGGGCGCTGGGACTCACGTGAGACATCGGCAGCTAATGCCAAAATAGCTGCCGCAATAGCGCCACACCCCTGCAACGCGCGGCCAATCACGACGCCCGTGAGTGTATCGGCGGTCGCTGCAATCATGCTACCGGCAGCGAAAATCAACAGCCCACCAATAATCACGGGGCGTCGCCCGATGCGATCAGATAGCAGACCAGCGGGAATTTGCAGTGCTGCTTGCGTCAAACCATAAGCACCAATAGCTAAGCCGATGAGCAGTGGTGTGTAGTCCGGATAGGCACGACCATAAATAGCAATCACCGGCATGATCAAAAACAGCCCTAACATCCGTAACCCAAAGACAGTCGCGAGCGCTCCCGCTGCTCGCCGCTCGAGTGGAGTTAGGTGTTGTTCTGATTGGGTTCGGGACATGCCATGCTCACTACGCTGGAAAAAATCGTTGGTGATTGTACCAGAACCAACCGTCTGTGCGATAATGCTCGTTTGTTTTGCAACGGGTTCTCGCTTGAACCCTCGGAGAGAAGTCTGACTATGGATAAAATTGAAGTACGCGGTGCCCGCACGCACAACCTGAAAAACATCCACGTCACTATTCCACGCGATAAATTAGTCGTTATTACCGGCCTCTCAGGCTCCGGAAAATCGTCACTCGCTTTTGATACTTTGTATGCCGAGGGCCAGCGCCGCTACGTTGAATCATTGTCTGCGTATGCGCGCCAATTCTTATCGCTGATGGAGAAACCAGACGTTGATGGTATTGAAGGCTTGTCGCCCGCTATTTCCATTGAACAAAAGTCGACTTCACATAACCCGCGTTCAACCGTGGGCACCATTACCGAAATTTATGACTACCTGCGCTTGATGTTCGCGCGGGTTGGCGAACCCCGTTGCCCAACACATGATGTCGCGTTAGCTGCGCAAACCATTTCGCAGATGGTCGATCAGGTCATTGCCATGCCCGAGGGCGAGAAGCTCATGATCTTGGCGCCGATTATTCAAGACCGCAAAGGTGAGCACACCAAAGTACTTGAGAACCTCGCGGCGCAGGGTTTCATTCGCGCACGTATTGATGGCGAGCTCTGCGACCTCAGCGATCCACCCAAACTGGAACTCCAGAAAAAGCACACTATCGAAGTAGTCGTGGACCGGATTAAAGTTCGCGAAGGACTGGAGTTGCGCCTCGCCGAGTCTTTTGAAACCGCGTTGGAACTGAGCGGCGGCACCGCTATTGTGGCGCCAATGGATGCTGACTCGAAGCTGGTTAACATGATTTTCTCGGCTAACTTCGCTTGCCCACATTGCGGCTACAGCATGCAAGAACTCGAGCCGCGGTTGTTCTCATTTAATAATCCAGCCGGTGCGTGTGGCAGTTGTGATGGTCTCGGTATTGAGCAATTCTTTGACCCAGAACGCGTAGTCACGAATGCCGAACTGAGTTTGACTGGCGGCGCGATTCGCGGCTGGGACAAGCGCAATTTCTACTATTACCAAATGCTGCAGTCACTCGCGAAGCACTATAAATTTGATCTGAACAAGCCGTTTGAAACGCTCACCGATGATCAGCGGCAAGCCATCTTATTCGGCAGTGGTCGCGATGAAATTGAATTCGTTTATATGAACGACCGCGGTGATCGCGTGGTTCGTCGCCATGCATTTGAAGGCATTATCCCGAATATGCAACGCCGCTATCGTGAAACCGATTCACAAGCGGTGCGCGATGAGCTGGCTAAGTATCTCGCTTCACAACCATGTAAAAGTTGTGGTGGTGCACGTTTACGTGAAGAAGCGCGGCATGTGTTTGTCGAGAATACGACACTGCCACAAGTAGTCGACCGCTCTATTGGCGATGCGTTGGAGTTCTTCCAGACGCTGCAATTAGATGGTCAGCGCGCCAAAATTGCTGAGAAAATCCTGAAGGAAATTAACGATCGCCTCGGCTTCTTAGTGAATGTCGGTCTGAATTATCTGAGCCTATCGCGCAGTGCGGAGACACTCTCGGGTGGAGAAGCGCAACGTATCCGCTTAGCATCACAAATTGGTGCGGGTTTGGTCGGCGTGATGTATGTACTGGATGAGCCCTCTATTGGCTTACACCAACGTGACAACGAACGATTACTGAAAACACTGACGCATTTGCGCGATCTCGGCAATACCGTCATTGTGGTCGAACACGACGAGGATGCGATACGAGCCGCTGACCATGTTATCGACATTGGTCCTGGTGCTGGTGTGCATGGTGGCCAAATTGTCGCACAGGGGCGCTATGAGGACATCCTCGATGCCGAAGGTTCATTGACGGCTGACTATTTGTCAGGACGTAAGGCTATCGCCATTCCTGAGCAGCGTCATCAGCCGGGTAAGCAATGGCTGACCTTGTCGGGTGCCACAGGCAATAACCTCAAGGACGTTGAAGTGAAACTTCCGATTGGTTTGATGACCTGTGTCACTGGCGTTTCCGGCTCAGGAAAGTCGACCCTGATCAACGATACGCTCTTCCGTATCGCGCATCGTGAATTGAATAAGGCAACAGTAACGGAGCCGGCACCGTACAAGAAAATTGATGGCATGCAGTTCTTGGATAAAGTGGTGGATATCGACCAATCACCGATTGGCCGTACGCCGCGCTCGAATCCTGCCACCTACACCGGCATCTTCACCCCAATTCGCGAACTCTTTGCGGGCACTGAAGAAGCGCGCTCACGTGGCTACAAGGTTGGACGTTTTAGTTTCAACGTCCGCGGCGGACGCTGCGAGGCCTGCCAAGGCGACGGCATGATCAAAGTAGAGATGCACTTCTTACCTGACGTGTATGTGCCGTGTGATGTCTGTAAAGGCAAACGCTACAATCGTGAAACCTTGGAGATTCATTATAAGGGTAAAAGCATTCACGAAGTTTTAGAAATGACCGTCGAAGATGCACACGAGTTCTTTGCGCCTGTACCTGCTATTGCGCGCAAATTGCAGACGCTGATGGATGTTGGTCTCAGCTACATTCGTTTGGGCCAATCAGCCACAACGTTATCAGGTGGTGAAGCACAACGCGTGAAGCTCTCGCGTGAGCTGTCCAAACGTGACACGGGCAAAACTCTTTATATTCTGGATGAGCCGACTACCGGTCTGCATTTCCACGATATTCAGCAACTGCTCGCGGTATTGCACCGTTTACGTGACCACGGCAACACCATTGTCATTATCGAGCATAACCTTGATGTGATAAAAACCGCAGATTGGATCATCGATTTAGGTCCGGAAGGCGGCGGTGGTGGCGGTGAGATTTTGACCGCAGGTGCGCCAGAAGATATTGTGACTTGTGAGCGTTCGCATACGGCACGCTTCTTAAAGCCATTATTAGCCAAGTCTGCAAAAGGATAGAATGACCAACGATGTGATCAGCGGCGGGCAGCCTATTCATGCTCCCGATAACCTACAGCCTTTGCTGGAGTCGATTCTTCAGCAAGCGCTCACGGTGAACGATGGTAAAGTTGCTGATTACATTCCTGCCCTTGCCGAAGTGAAATCCGATTACTGCGCATTAACCGTGGCAACGCTGGATGGCAATGTGATTTCAGTCGGTGACGCGGATAAAGCGTTCTCCATTCAGTCGATCTCGAAAGTGTTTGGACTCATGTTAGCCATGGAACGCGTGGGCGACTCACTGTGGGAGCGAGTGCAAATGGAGCCTTCCGGGCAACCCTTTAACTCGATTGTGCAGCTCGAATGGGAACAAGGAATTCCGCGTAACCCGATGATTAACGCAGGCGCGATTCTGATCAGCGACGTGCTGGTGAGTCATTACTCTGCTAGTAAATCAGCATTATTGAGCATGGTGCGCGGACTCTGCGGCAGTGAAGAGGTGTACGTCGATTATCGCGTGCATGAATCGGAACGCGAGCACGGTGCCAGAAACTCGGCTCTCGCCTACCTGATGAAGAGCTTCAACAACATTGAGTCTGACGTTGAAGAAGTCCTCGACCACTATTTTTGGCAATGCGCGTTGACCATGTCGACCGAACAATTGGCGCGTAGCATGGCATTTTTGGCGAACCGCGGTAAGTGCCCACACAGCGGACGTCAAATAACCTCCCATCGTGATTCGCAACGCATTAATGCATTACTCAGTACGAGCGGTATGTACGACCAATCTGGACAGTTTGCCTTCACCGTCGGATTGCCGGCGAAGAGTGGCGTTGGCGGTGGTATTATCGCGATTGTGCCAGACTACGGCGTGATCGCCGCCTGGAGCCCACCACTGAATAGTTACGGCAACTCCGCCCGTGGGATGTTTATGATTCGTGAACTGGCGAACAAGCTGGGACTGAGTGTGTACTAAGTGACGGTGAATAGGGAATAGTGAACAGGTAATGGAAAGAGACTCGGTTCACTGTTTACTGTTCACTATTTACTGAGATTCTCAGCAACTCGTTGAGATTGAGCTTCTTCAAAAGCTGTTCGAGTTTGCTTGCCGCTAGTCCCTTCTTTTCGTTGACCACTGCTGCGAGTTCGAAGCGGTCGTAGGGTTCCTTGGCAATCAGTAGTTGTTGTTGGGTCTCTGCTGGAATCATGGCTTCGATGTAATCGTCATACAGCATGATCAAATCAAGCCGTTTGTTTAGTAGCATTTTCAGATTCGTACTGTGCGAATGCGAGAGATAGATACCGTATTCATTTTCCAACACGCCATTGTCGGTAATATTCCCCGCAAAGGGATAATGGTATCCGACTAGGCCACCAAACTTGAGTCCAGTCTGGGTGAAAAATGATTGATCACGATCTGGTTCTTTCAACGCGACAAAACGTTCATATCCAAGTTTAATCGGTTGTGTTGTTGCCACCGCATAATCCGCTTTCTCGGCCCAACCCCACTTTTTATCTTCGAATAGAATTAGGCTGCAGCAGCCCTCCGCACTCAATGCATCATATCGCGCATTCGGTGCCACATGCTGCAGGACAAATTCATACTCGTCTTGCTCCGCATTCAATGCCGCTATTAACTGACCGCTCATATGATTCTCGGTGTTCTCAGAAAAGTACGGAGGAAACTCATAGGCAGCGACATAGATGGTCTGCTGAGCAGCCACAGTCATAGACACAACAAGCAGAAATAATGGAGTTATGAGCTTAATCACTATAGAGATGTAAATTTTATGTGGTTATTTAGCTATAGTCGAATGAAGCCAAGATGATGTCAACCTTTTTGACGACCGGAGTGAAAAGTGAAAAGTGAATAGTGAACAGGGAATAGGAAAGTCAAAAGACTAAAACAGATCTCGCTTTTTTGTATTTGGTCTTTTGACTTTCCTATTCTCTGTTACCTATTTACCGTTCACAAAAAAGGGAGCCGTTTAGGCTCCCTTTTTAATCAGTTTCAGCGACATTAAGCGATGATCTTAGAGACCACGCCTGCGCCTACTGTACGGCCACCTTCACGAATTGCGAAGCGTAAACCTTCGTCCATCGCGATTGGGTGAATCAGTTCAACAACAAACTTCAAGTTGTCGCCTGGCATGA
>NZ_JBLXDX010000002.1:0-520915 GCF_048263735.1 Pseudidiomarina aestuarii
TACCTTGGTCGGTCAGAGAGGCATCAGCCTTGATCTCAGCAGCAACGTGAGTGCTTGCCAGCAGAGCAGCAACAGCGGCCAGGGTCATTAACTTTTTCATCATCTAATCCTCATTAATTCCGTTATTGACTCAGGCGCCCATGATGCTGCGAGCAGCAGTCATGCCCATTACCATGCAATCTGGAATGGAGCAGCTACCCAGACGGCTCACACCGTGCATGCCACCGGCCACTTCGCCCGCGGCGTACAGGCCTTCGATGCGCTTACCGGTGAAGGAGTCTTTAACCTCGGCCTTGGTGTTGATCTGAACACCGCCCTGGCAGTAGTGAACCTTGGGCCACAGGCGAACCACGGTGAAGGGCGCTTTCAGGTACTTACCCTTGGCTTTGCCCATGTTCTTACCGAACTGCTCGTCGTTACCGGTCTTCACGTAACCGTTGTACTCTTCAACCTGCTCCTGCAGAGGCTTCAGAGGCACGTCGAAGTGCTTGGCCAGTGCTTCCAGGGAGTCGAACTTCCAGCCTACGCCGTACTTCAGTACCTTCTTGCAGTTGGGGTGCTGCTTGGCGTGCTCGTAGCTGGTGATCATGATCGGAGGCAGAGGCTTGCCTTCAGCATCACGACAAGCCAGTTCGGCGTCGGCACGGGTCTTACGGTCAGCGATTTCGTTCATGAAACGCTTACCGGTCATACGGTTAACCGCGATGGAGTGTGGGAAGTTGAAGATGGAGTAGTTGGACACATAGCCGAAACCACCCTCATCTGGGGACGCCCAGGGACCGGACTGGATGTGCGCCATGTGCACGGGGATGGCACCCAGACGGAACATCTCGAACATACCTTCACCGGTGGCACCCTTGGCGTTGGTACAGCCCACTTCGGCGGTCAGGGTTGGATCCTGAGCCATACGCAGGTCAACGTTCTGAGCGAAGCCACCGGTGGCCATGATCACGCCGCGAGTCGCGCGTACGTTGATCTCTTTCTCTACACCGGCATCTTCATCTTCGAAGTAGTAACCCTGGTTCAGACGTACGCCCACAACCTTGCCAGCGTCATCCAGGATGAAGCCTTTGAACTTGGTGCGAGGCACCATGTTTACGCCCAACTTACGGCACTCACCCAGCAGAGGCTGAGTGATACCGGCGCCACAGCTGACGGTGGTCTGGTAGGTACGAGGTACGGAGTGGCCACCCAGCTGCTGCAGGTAGGGGTGGTATACGGCACCGGCGTCGATGGTCATCTGCAGCGCTTCCATGGCGTGAGACGCCACGTGACGCAGCAGAGCTTCGTCGGCAATACCACGACCGGCTTTCAGGCCGTCATTCACCATGCGATCAACAGAGTCTTCAACACCCTTCTCTTTCTGCATGGGAGTTTGAGGCGCAGCGAACAGACCACCGTTAATGGCGGAGTTACCACCGAAAACAGGCATCTTTTCGAAGATGGTGACTGACTTACAGCCTTGGCGGGCCGCTTCGATGCCTGCGGCCAGACCGGCGAAGCCGGAGCCGATAATGGCGATTTCTACAGTCTCGTCCCACTTCACACCTTTGGCGTTGACAGAGGCCGCCATGGCAGGTGCAGCCATTACTGCGCCAGCTGCACCCAGCCCTTTAATGAAGTTACGGCGTCCTAACATATTAACTTTACTCATTTGGTTCTCACCCTTGTTTTAGTTAATCGAGTGTTAGGTTAGTGTTGGAACCAGTTCCAAGTTGCGAGGATGTCGACCGTTATTGATTACAGAAGGGTTACACAATCAAACTTTAGAGTTAAATCACTATTTGAAATAGTTTTCTTACCTTCAACATGAGCGCAATGCATTGATTTCACCAAGAACATTAAATCACTAGCGCTCTGTTATTTCTTCGATTGGTAATTATTAGATTTACTTGAAGATAATAGTAACTGCAGCCATGTTTGCTCTCATTAAAAGCGAATATCAACGACTGCAGTTATTGCTTGGCATCTGTAAATAAGACGTGGGCTTATTTAGTGTTTGCGTCCTGTCCGTAACGTAGCACCAGGGTAGAAACCTTCCCGGCACTGTCTGTCTGAAGAAGGTATAAGCGGTCAAACTCCCGCTTCTCATCGATAGGCTGGCCCGCATCACCGCCGAGCACAGACACCAGTTGGGGCGTGGTATTGCTGTGCCCCACTACCAGCACCTGGCCGCCACGTTGCTTCAGTTGTTCAGCAAACCCGTTTAACTCTCTGGGGGAATAGAGGGAGACCGACAGGTCCTGTATGCTGGCCGTGGGCTTAGCGGTCGCGAGGGTTCGGCGATAATCCGTAGAGTAAACAGCATCCAGCTGAACGCTGCCAAGCAGCCGTGCCAATGACTGGGCCCGAACCAGACCTTCAGGGGTTAACGCCGGATCTTTCCCCGCTTCCTTTTCACTGTGGCGCACCAGAAACACCGTCAAGGGTGACTCATCAGCGGTAAGTTCATTGGCGGTCGCACTGCTCCCATAGCCAAAAAACAATGGGGCCAGGGTCAACAGCACCCCCAATTGGATTCCCTTCAACATTCTGCTCTTCCCAGGTACAAAAACAAGGCACAGGGTCTCATCGACCAAACCCTAAAGGCAAGCTGAGAGCTTCCCTGCTTTTGAAGCGAAACATCAAAAGCTATATAGAAGCGACTGCACCAACCTTCGGCCGGGGTGGCCTGACCGGATGGATGGCCGTTGCAACTGGGTCCCCGCCCTACAATATTGCCTCAGACAAACCCGGCTATGCTGCCCAGCTCAAGCAGATAACCTCGCTCGGCTCCGCTGTCAGGGGGTAGATCTTTCACCTTTTGCCACCCCAATCGTTTGTACAACGCCGTTGCGGCCTCCATCTTGTCCCACGTCTCCAGGTAGATTGCACTGCACCCGCTTTCTCGGGCCCGCTGAATCACTTCGATCAGCAATTGCTGCCCTGCGCCCCTACCTCTGAACTGACCACAAACATAGAATCCGGTGAGCTTAGCCACACTGGGCTGATACTCCTTGAGTATCGCCGAGCCAACCACCCGCTCCCCAATGCACGCAACGAGCTGGGCAATGGCCCCTTGATACCCCTGGCCGAAGTGCCCAAGCTCATAATCCAGGAGCTCAAAGTCTGGCACCAGGCCATAGCTTTCCATAATGGGACCAGCGATCCCTTGAACAGACTCGGCATCCGCCACCGAACCATTCCGAATCAACAAATCAGTACACATACTGGCTGTGTTCATAAATCACAATAGATGATTAAACGCTTGAAAGCCGCGATAGTCTCAAAGGGACAAAACGATATCAATGACCCCGGGAGACTCATGGTTAGGAACATAATCTCATCCCGGCCAGACAAGCGGCCCCCGAAGGACCAGGGGCTCTGTACAAAAAAAGCCAGCGTCGCGCTGGCTTTTTTATTCTGCACCCTTATCGAATCAAACTGACATAGGTCTGAAGCACAATGAGGTTGGTGAGATCGATAAAAAAGGCCCCGACCACAGGCACCACCATAAAGGCCTGGGGCGACGGTCCGTGATGAGACACCAATGATCCCATGTTCATCACCGCCGTCGGGGTGGCGCCCATGCCAAAGCCGCAATGGCCGCCGGAGATGATGGCGGCGTCATAATTGCTGCCCATTACCCTGAAAGTCACGAAGTAAGCGAACATCGCCAATATCGCCGTCTGGGCACAGAGGATCACCAGCATCGGCAGCGCCAAATCCAGAAGCTCCCACAGCTTGAGGCTCATCAGCGCCATCGCCAGAAACAGCGACAGAGAGATGGTTCCCAGGGCATCGACAGTTTCGTTGTTGATCTTGTAGATGCCGGTGGCCTCACACAGGTTTGTGATCACCACCCCAACGAACAGGGCGTAGACAAAGTCAGGAATGCGCAGCCAATCGATCCCGAAGCCATCCACATAGGCTTTGATGTGGGCCGCACTGGCGACACAGAGCAGCAGAATGAACAACACCTCGATGCTGTTTTTGGAGGTAATCCTGTCCTGCTCATGGTCGCTGTAGGTCACCAGATCCGGATGCTCGAGGTGATGGTTCTCCCCCTCACCGAAAGAGGACTTAAGCGCGTGCTTGCGAATGAGTCTCTGCGCCACCGGTCCACCAATGATGCCGCCCATCACCAGACCAAAGGTGGCCGAGGCCATGGATAACTCCAGAGTCTGCAAGCCGAATTCGTTGGCAAAGGTCTGAGCCCAGGCCGCACCGGTACCGTGCCCGCCTGACAGGGTAATGGAGCCCACCACCAGTCCGAGCAAAGGATCCAGCCCAAGCAGAGAGCTCAGGCCCACACCGACGCCATTCTGAATCAGAATAAACACCGTGGCCAAACCCAGAAACAGGAACACCCTGGAGCCTCCCTGAGCCAGCAGTTTGAAGCTGGCTGCCAGGCCAACCGTGGCAAAGAACATCTTCATCAGGGTGCTCTTGATGGCCAGGCTGAACTGAAAATCCACGCCAAAACGGTGAGCCAAAGCGATGGCGGAGGCCACAACCAGCCCACCGACAATGGGCTCTGGAATGTTGTATCGTCTGAGCACCGCCACCCTACCATTGATGAAATAGCCGAGAAACAACACCACAATGGCGATCATCAGAGATTCCAGTTCGTTGATTACAATCACTGAGTTCATGAGATTATCTTTTTAAGTCGTTTTGAACTGCCAAACAGGAGCACCGCCCCGGGATCTGCACGACCCAGTGCCAGGAGTGTCACCAATTTGGGGATAAAGGAGCGAAAATTCCCTAAGGTGCGATCAGGGCTTGTGTGTAGCCACAACCGCGGAAATGAAGCTGGAGGATAGTTTCAATCATGAGGCTAATTTTACCTGCTGAGTCACCCTGGCACCATCTTGTCAAACACAACAAAATCGCTTAGGCACCACAGTTACAGGCTGTTGTTTATGTTGAATTTATTGGCGGCAAGTTACTTTTCGCGGGCGCATGTCAATTCCTGAGACCACCCCCTGTCAGCGGCCCGTTAACACCCCCTGGTTCGCCATGCCAAACAGCCAATAGAAGGGAAAGGTACTGGGAAAATGGATTAAAGCTTGAATATCAACGCCATTTAGCAATAAACAACTGAGAATCGAGGCCTGTCATCAGTTCTGAGGTAATTCGGAAGTTAATATGCGGTTGCGCCAGGTGACTTTGCATTCCATGCCTTGATCTGATTAGCGGCATTGGAGTGACAGGCAATTGACCGCGCACTCTTTAGTCACTTTCTCTTATTTTCCTACCCAAAATCGGTACGACTTTTTCAAAGCAAGGGTTCTCCGCCCCTGAAACCAGAGTGAAATGTTGGCGCTACTCCGCATTTTTGGACTCGGAGTTGCCATGATGTCTTAACCAGGCGTCCAATTGTGCCGGCGTCCAGTTTGGCCTGGGTGCGGCTCCCGTGAGCATCGCCCACCAGTATCCGTCCCCGGGATGATCGTGCCAGTAATCGAGCACCGCCCCCTTCAGTTGGCGTTCCTGGGCAAACTTCCAGTCGGTCCGGTAACCATTTAGCAGCATCGCCGAGGCGATGGTGGCGAACCTGGCGTCTTTATCGAGGGTCAGCAGCAAAAACTGGTACACGGCACCCTTCTGGTGCTGGAGGGAGCCGAGATCCACGAGAAACAGATTCAGCAGTTGGGCGGGATCACTGGCCTGAATATAGAGCTCGTTAGCCACTACACGTTCGGCCACCCTCGCCCACTCCTTGGATAGGCAGCCCTGCCTGGCACACCACTGTCTCGGCACTTGATGGTCCTGTCGATAGACAACGAGCGCAGACAAGCTGGCCGCGACCACAAAGATCGCCAGACCAGCCTGCATAAATCGCCAGAACCCTAGGGGCATTCTCGTTATCCTCCAGATAGTTAGCCGAAGCTTCTCTAGATAGATAACGACCAAAAAGTGCTGTTCACTTAAACTGAGGAGGAATTTTAAAGAAAGGCAAAGGCTGACCTTTCAACGTCGATTTGGAGCCAAGCCAGGAACAGCCTTTAAACTTTGCCAGAATACGGTCACCGACAACATAAACTCGCCCTCTTGATTATCACAACGAGCCGCTCAGCATTAAGCAGCCCTTTTGGCGGACGTTTCATTAAACGAAAAATGGCTTTCGGACGAAAGACAGCGGGTCATAAACAGCTTACGGCTTTATCCTGGCTATAAAAGTCCGTTCAAATTATCTCCCTAGCGAGTTATAAGCATTTCAACGCTATTTTATTCACTCAACATGATACCGCACCTTATAGGCAAGCGCTCAAAGACCATACATTTCAACGCCTTGTCACATTTTGAGCAATCCAGACCAACAATTAAAACGCCATCAGATAACATGGTTTGATTCAATCAATAACAAGGAAGTCATTCATGTTGGAAGTCGGTTCACTCTTAGTGTCAGCGGTACTTAACATCAGCCCGCCAGAGCCCCTCATCGATGTCGACGTAGTGTTCATGGTCGAGCCCCAGGCCACTGAGGCTCACAGCCAACAGTCCATTCGAAATACCATTGAGCAGTGGGTTTACCATGCTAATCATGTTCACGGCGTCCCCTACCCGAGGGTGAATTTTCAAACCAAAGCGGTATTGATGTCGGGTTACGGTGATCAGGCGGAGGTCATTTATGCCTCCCCAATTTCGGAAATGGACTCAGCGGCCTCATTTATACAACAAGAGATTTTTGAGAATTCAAAATCAGAAGCTCTTCAGGCCATGCAACGTTTCGGGGCTGACCTGGTAACCTACGTCGTCCTTCAGCCTGACTCTAAAGGAAACTCTTCAGGATCATCAGGTAACTCAATCTCCATTCTTTCCCTGGAAGAGAGCACGCCGGACAATTGGGCGCATGAAGCCTTTCGCCTGGTAGGGTTAACGAAATTAGCCGAAGAAGAGTGCATCAATAAAGACAATGTCATGTGTCCGCGCCAGGAGTTACGAACCGCTTTCCCTTTGAAGGTTAATGAACAGCAAGCCGACCTGATTCATCAGATGACTTCCACACTCTCCCCCTCCACAAAACGTTGGTCCAACATCACTCCATCCATGCCAGAGCTGGCTATTGCTCAATTCGAAGTCGTCCATAAAGTGCTCAATGAGGAAATGCAGGGAAGGATTGACTACAGAATCTGGTTGGCTGATGCCCGGGGACAGGAGATCACCCTGGATGAGCGAGTTTCAATCGAAGTGTATGCCGATTCTGACAATGCAGAGCCCGGAGTCCACTTTGATGACGGATTTACCCAACGTATAGATTTTCTTCCGGGGGTGTCCAGCAGAAGTGTCAGTTTGAATATAGACCTATCCGGTACACAATACCTTTGGCTGGAGGTGGGCATACGCTATGGAGAAAAGTTGGGTACAAACCAAGGCCAGAGCTACTACTACGACCACAATCTGACCTTTCTTCCGGTCCCTGAGGAAAAGTCCACCAGCGGAGGTAGCCTCAACCTCCCAGGTCTACTCATCCCACTTGCAGCCCTATTCCGACGCCGCCTATGCAAACCTAGAAAGTGACTAGCTTAAGCCTGCAATCTGCAGCGGCAGAGCAGAGCTTTCTTCACCATCTAACAGGCTAGGCGCCATAGACCAGGGTAATGACATCCAGCGCCATAGCCAGGGTACCGAAGAGCGGGGGTAGCAGTATGCCGGTGACCGCATGGTCAAACAGGCGGATGCACCCCTTCCACAACCTGAGCAACAAACAGATATTGAGTAACCACCCTGCAACAGCAACCGACAACAGCGCTACCTCCACCCTGAGCAAGTTAAAGCAGAGCTCGCTGAGGGGATCCAGTGCCCAGTGGTGCAGCGAAGCGATTACCGCCCCCAACATTGAACAGACGACCGGCAGATAGATGAGGGGAGGCAGCAACCTTGCTTTTAACGTTCCGGAGCTCATGAGTCATCTTTAGTGGGCACGAATTCACCGACCATAGCAAAAAAGCCCAACCTATTGAAGAAGCTAGACTTTAATCTGTTACCCAGGACGCTGAATCTCAATCGATGGCTGCCAGTTCAACTTTGAAGAGACAACAAAAAAGCCCAACCCCTTAACGAGATTGAGCTTTAATGCGCTAACCGATGAGGTTAGAAGATGGTGCCCCGGGCCGGACTTGAACCGGCACGCTGTTACCAGCGAGGGATTTTAAATCCCTTGTGTCTACCAATTTCACCACCCGGGCAATCATGAGGACTGACTGAGTTAAAACATTCAATGGAGGCGGGTCCCGGAGTCGAACCGAGGTCCACGGATTTGCAATCCGCTGCATAGCCACTCTGCCAACCCGCCATTGAATTTGGAGCGGGAAACGAGATTCGAACTCGCGACCCCAACCTTGGCAAGGTTGTGCTCTACCAGCTGAGCTATTCCCGCATCCAGTGCCGAGGCATTCTACTGGCTATTTCCTCAAAATCAACGATTTTTTGCCTTTCTGCGTGCCGTTTGGCTATTTTTAATCCACTTCGCTTAAATCTGCCCATGCAGCACGTAAATATGCCCACATTGACCACAGCGTTAGAACAAACGCCACATACAATAATATCGCCGCAGTCACGATGACAAAGGTATTTGCCTCCCAAATAAGCCCCGTAATCGCAACCATTTGTGCAATGGTCTTGTACTTCCCTAAATTCGATACTTTCACTTGTTCTTGGCGACCAATTTGTGCCATCCATTCACGGAGTGCAGAAACGACCAATTCCCGGCTGATAATCGCTAGAGCTGGGATGCTCACCCACCAGGTCGCGTAATCTTCTACTACCACCACGAGCGATGCCGCAACCATGACTTTATCAGCCACTGGGTCTAAAAATGCACCGAACTTGGTGAATTGATTAAAACGACGTGCAATGTATCCGTCGAAAAAATCAGTGATAGCCGCCAGAGCAAAAACAAACGCAGCCCAAAAGTGAGCATCTTGCCCAGGAATATAATAAATGATCAAAAACACCGGAATCAGCGCGAGCCGAAATAGTGTCAGGAGATTGGGTACATTCCAGGTCATTACTGCGATTATCCTTTATTCGTCACGAAACGCATGATAAATGGTTTCTGCCATTTCTCGGCTGATGCCGGGTACGGCGGCAAGTTGTTCAATACTAGCTTGTTTCACTTCATGTAATCCACCGAGATTTTGCAATATCTTTTGCCGCCGTTTAGCGCCGATCCCCGGTATGTCCTCTAAACGTGAGGTCCGTCGTACCTTAGCACGCCGTTGACGATGTCCCGTAATGGCAAATCGATGTGACTCATCGCGAATGTGCTGAACTAAATGAAGCGCTGGATCATCACCCTTGAGCGGGATAGTTTGATGGCTTCCGGCAATAATCAGCGTTTCTAAGCCCGGTTTACGACTCTCGCCCTTGGCAACACCAATCAATAGCGGAGCTCGACTCCCCCAATCGGCAAAGTACTGCTCCGCCATACTGAGCTGTCCTTTACCACCATCGATAAACAGAATATCAGGTAATACTGCAGTTTCGCTCGTATCATCCTTCACTGGGTCGTAGCGCTTCGCCAAAGCTTGTGCCATGGCTGCATAGTCATCACCCGGGGTGATACCTTTAATATTAAAGCGTCGGTAATCACTTTTTTTGGGCCCTTGTTGATCAAAGACCACACAACTCGCGACGGTTTCTTGGCCCATGGTATGGCTGATATCAAAACATTCCATCCGCTGAATTGAAATGCCTAAATCAAGCACTGCTTCCAGACATTGTGTTCGCATTAATGCCGTCGATGCTTGATTCATTTTACTTTCTAGCGCATTCAATGCATTTTTCTGCGCTAAAACTTGATATTGCTTCCGTTCACCGCGAACTTTGTTGGTGATCCGCACCTTTTGCACTAATGCAGCTTCTAACAGTTCCAGATCTTGCTCAGGATCGAGTAATTGGGTGGCATTGGCTTCTGGGAGAATGATTTCTCGCGGCAAACGGCGTCCCAACGATGTATTCAAATAGAACTGCAACATGAACGACAGCAGGATCTCGCTATCATCGGTATCCGGTGGCACTCGCGGAAAATACGAACGACTACCCTGCACTGCACCTTCGCGAATGAAGAGCAGATGAACTGCAGCAATACCACCACGCCGCACATAGCCAATAATATCTAGCTCTTGCTGATTACCGGTAACCGCATTGCGTTCCTGAATTTTCCGTAACGCAGAAATCTGGTCGCGATAACGCGCAGCCTTCTCAAATTGTAAATCGAGACTCGCTTCCTCCATGCGCACGACCAACTGATCAATGACCTGTTGATTGCGCCCCTGCAAGAAGGCTTTGGCTAATTGAACCTGTTCACTGTACTCGGCGTCGGTGGTATAGCCTTCCACACAGGGCGCTAAACAGCGCTGCAGCTGATATTGCAGACACGGCCGACTGCGAGCACGGTAATAAGAATCTTCACACTGCCGAACTGGGAAGAGCTTCTGCATTAAGCGCAAACTTTCGCGAACCGCCGAACCATTGGGGAATGGTCCAAAGTAGTCCCCTTTTTCGCGTCGGGTTCCCCGGTGAAAAGCAAGTCGAGGATGTTGATGTCCAGACACAAAAATAAAGGGATAAGATTTATCGTCGCGCAGTAAAACGTTGTAACGCGGGCGATATTTCTTGATGAAATTATTCTCAAGGATCAGAGCTTCGGCTTCAGAATTGGTGACGGTGACATCCATCGAATGGATTTGTGCGACAAGCGTTTGTGTTTTGGGGCGATCGACTTTCTCACGAAAGTAACTACCGACACGTTTGCGGAGGTCTTTCGCTTTACCCACATAAATCACTTCGCCTGACTCATCAAACATGCGGTACACGCCAGGTTGATGAGTCAGGTTTTTTAAAAAGTCCTTTGAGTCAAATGGTTTAGTCGTCATTAGTTCCGGCAAAATCGAGCTCGATTAAACCGGATTGTAACGCAAGATGAGTCAGTTCTACATCTCCACGAATCGCCAACTTCTGAAAAATGCGATAACGAAAGGTATTGACTGTTTTTGAACTGATATTGAGCGATTTCGCGATATCGGCCACCCGTAAGCCCCGTCCGATCATTTGTGTGACTTGTAACTCTCGATCACTTAATGATTGTAAGACGCGCACTTGCTGTTGGCGGCGTGGATTTTTTGCGAAATATTCTGCGACTGCTTGAGCCACATACATCTGGCCACGATTCACCGAAGCACAAGCTTCGAGAAAGACATCGTAGTTTGCATTCTCAAGTAAATAGCCATCGACTTGTTTAAGATTGCATTGAAAGTCGAGTACATCTTGAAAATGGCGAGCCCACAGCAACAGCTGCAGACCGTCATGTCGACGTTGGAGACGTTTCCATGTCTCAATCGTACCGTCACCGCCGAAGTGGCTCCCTAAAATAACGGTTGCATAAGGGTACGATTTTGCTTCATCGCGCAACTGCTGTAGCGTGCTTACGCTTGCTACTACTCGATAGTTATTACTTTTAAGAGTGGCGTACATCCCAGCCCGCACAAGATCGCTAGAAATAGCGATGATGAAGTCAGTCATACTGACACTTCCTTGTAGTTGTATAAACTCTGGAACCATTCCAGAGGAGTTCATGTATGACTCACATCTAAACACTTATCAAGTTAAATGTTGCATTTTTATCTCATTTGCTCGCGCGATAGCCAATGCCTGTCGAATGAACGGTAAATACGGACATATAACAACGCTTAGCGCTTCATTCATCCGAAAACCGTGACAGTTTGTCGACTAATTGCAACAAGTTGCCCTGAATGATCCCAGATATGAGCGTGCGTGTGCCCATAACCATCCGCAGCGTGGTCAATATAGGCTTCGTACTGCCACCAATCATGCGTTGAGCACGCGGGTAATGGCGCAGGAAATTCAATAGTCCATGTTAATGAGCTAGCAGGTACCGGTTCTTTCAGGTGCTGCAACAGCGCTGGGGGCCAGGCATCGACTAATCCTAAAAAGCTACCAATCGTGATAGGTTGTTGTTCGTCTCGAAACCGCATCCAACCGCCAAAGCTGCGTGACGTGATACCCGAGAATGGTAAGCCGCCTACACTCACTCGGTAATCAAAGAAATGAGTAAATTCAGGGATCAATGGGTGATTGGGAAATGCAGGCCCCTGCTCTTTCGGGGGAATACTGGCAGTGGGCATATCGGTAATGGTGACTGCCGACTGGCGTGAGCGTCCATAGGTTGCCAGGGCTGAGAGGACGACGTTGTCTTCCTGAATAATTTCCACTGCAATTTGGGTCACGTTTTTCCCTTCACGCAGGATTCGTCGATGCAATTCAGCGGCACCAGGTTGCACTGGCGCTACGAAGGAGATGGTCAACGCACGTAAATCCTGCTCGGCTGCTGCACCATGCTGAGCGTGCTGCCACGCGATACCAGCGGTAAGTCCACCAAACAACGCGCGGCCTTGTCCCCACCCGGCTGGTAGGTCGATCTTTTGTATTGCTGCTGGAGTAATACTATTCAGAATATCCGTAAACTGCATCATCAAATCCTTAAAATTCAAACGTGCGTTTGATTATACAAAGATTCGTTGGAAAAAGAAGTGAGACTGGATGAACATGGTGCTAGAAAGTAAAAAGCCCGCTGGGATTAGCAGCGGGCTTTCGGAATAGTGGCGGAGAGAGAGGGATTCGAACCCCCGGTGGGCGCAAACCCACGCCTGATTTCAAGTCAGGTGCATTAAACCGGACTCTGCCATCTCTCCGCAGTCTTCGAGGCTGTGCCTCAAGACGAAGCGAATGATAAAGAGCCAAAACACGCTTGTAAAGCAAAAATTGAAACCAAATGGTTTGTTTGCTGTCATTTTAATCAGATCGACCGCAAATACACTTGAAAACCTTGCTTGTCACCACCATTTTTGCGGTAGACTAGTGGTATTACAACAACACGGAGATATCCATGAGTAACCAAGCTCACATTTCGACTTCGCAAACAAGTGAGTCGATTCTACAAACCAACAAGGTATTACGTAACACCTACATGTTGTTGGGCTTAACGCTGGCATTTAGTGCGTTCACAGCGTATCTCTCAGCAGCCATGGGACTCCCTCATCCAGGACTAATTATTACATTGGTTGGTTTTTATGGATTGCTGTTTGCCGTTCATAAAACCGCTAATAGCAGCATGGGACTGGTGTTAACTTTTGCGTTAACTGGTTTCATGGGTTACACGTTAGGCCCTATTTTAGGCATGATTAGCGCCATTGGACCTGCAGGACAAGAAATCATCATGATGGCCCTAGGTGGCACTGCGTTGATTTTCTTTTCCTTGTCAGCCTACGTATTGACCACCAAAAAGGATATGTCCTTTTTAGGCGGCATGATGATGGCCGGCTTTGTCGCCATTATCGTCATGTTTATTGCGAACCTGTTCCTGAACATTCCTGCTTTAGGCTTAGCCTTATCTGCAGTCTTCATCTTGTTCTCTGCAGGTGCCATCTTAATGCAAACCAGTGCAATTATTCATGGCGGTGAACGCAATTATGTACTTGCGACGGTGACCTTGTTCGTATCGCTGTACAATATTTTCTTAAGCCTCATTAATATTTTGATGGCATTCGGTGGCGGTGACGACTAAGTCGTGGCGGCTCTCGTTTTAACTCTCAATCAATCCCTTGATGAGAGCGTCCCGATCCAACAAAGCAGCCTGTTAGCGTATCATTACGCGCAGGCTGCTCTGCTTTCAGGTCACCAGATTTTACAAGTGTTTTTCTATCAAGATGCGGTGCCGTTAGCTCAGTCTGAGCCCAATGACCCTTTGATTCGATCGACACAGCAGCTGTGGCAACAGCTTGCTCAACAGTACGATTTTGACTTGGTCTACTGTGCCACTATCGCTGAGCGTGAATTCGAATTTAGTGAAGCGGATATGGCAGCTAGTTTTATCGGAGCCGGAGTGACCGAATTTGCGCAAGCTGCAGCACGCGCGAATCGTGTCTTGCAGTTTTGAGGTAAGGAATGACGACCGCTATCTTGTTGACAGAATATCCCGCTACTAGGCGCACTTGGGCTGGTCAGGATATAGCGTTAGGCTTGGCCTCACTCGATTTAAATCCACAACTACTGCTGACAGGTCCTGCGGTTTTACTGTTAGCCGCAGATCATGATTGTTTTCGTGGCAGTGAGCAACAACGCCAATCGCTGCATAAGCGTTTTCGCATTTTGGAGCTGTTTGATTGTCCGGCGGTATGGATTTCTCGAAGTGATATGGAACACTACCAACTCGATCCAGATGAGCTGATCTTACCCGTTCAAGTGTTCGACGATCATGAGTGGGCGCTGCAATTACAGTCACTACCCTCTATTCTTCGCTATTAATGTCTCCGCTTGGTGAACCAAACCTCATGCAAAAACCAATGACCACGACACTACATCATATTCGCCAGTGGCCTACGCCAGCATGGCGCGAGCGCTATTTGTTGGCACCGAGTTGTGTGTTATTGAGTGAAGCCGCGTTATTACATGCGTATCAAGAACCCGGCGCGCTGCGGGAAATCGCGGTTGCGACCTACGTATTGATGGATGAGCTTAAACAACTACAACCACATTACCCTATCCTCTCTGAGGAACCGCCAGCGGGCTTAATTCAGGTCAATGCTGCACAGTGGGTGGAACTAACGTTGAATTGCCAACCAGTGCTATTGTGGGATGATATGACGGTAGCGGCTGACACTCCTGAGGAAGACTGATGTTCGAATTCAATGGTCAGCAATTTGAAACCGACAAACATGGCTATCTTGCCCATTTCAACGAGTGGTCACCGGAACTAGCTGAGCATATTGCAGAGTTAGAACAAATCACCATGACTCCTGCGCATTGGGAAGTGGTGCACTTTGTCCGCTCTTTTTACCAAGAGTTTGATACCAGTCCAGCAATGCGAGTGCTAGTTAAGGCCATTGGGAAATCACTCGGCGCAGATAAGGCCAACAGTCCCTATCTTTATAAGCTCTTTCCTAAAGGTCCAGCCAAGCAGGCCACACGCATCGCAGGCTTACCGAAGCCTGCGAAATGCATCTGAAAGATGGTGAATAGTGAACAGTGAATGGTGAATGGTGAACAGAGAGTTAGTCGGCTGGGAGGATCGCGGTGCCACCTAGATAAGGCTGCAATGCTGCTGGAACTGTGACTGAACCGTCTTCTTGCTGATTGTTCTCAAGTATTGCCACCAAGGTGCGCCCTACGGCTAAGCCTGAACCGTTCAAGGTATGCATTAATTCGGGCTTGCCACCCTTGCGGCGGAAACGCGCTTGCATACGGCGAGCCTGAAAATCTCCCATGTTTGAACAACTGCTGATTTCGCGATATTTATTCTGCGTGGGCAACCACACTTCTAAGTCATAGGTTTTACAGGCACCAAAGCCCATATCACCAGTACACAGAACGACTTTACGATACGGCAACTCAAGCAGCTGCAGTACTTTCTCAGCATGCCCTACGAGCGTGTCTAACGTCGCCATCGATTCTTCCGGTTTTACTAACCAAACCAACTCAACTTTATCGAACTGATGCTGACGGATCAGGCCGCGGGTGTCACGACCATGTGAACCAGCTTCGCTCCGAAAACAAGGTGTGTGAGCAACGTATTGCAATGGCAGCTGAGCTTCTTCAGCAATCTCATCTCGCCATAAATTCGTGAGCGGCACTTCGGCAGTCGGAATCAATGACAAAGCTACTTCAGATTCTGTAGCGCCTTGGACATGGAATAAATCTTCGCCAAATTTCGGTAATTGACCGGTTCCAAACAGAGTGTCTTGATTCACCAAATACGGGACATAGGTTTCTAAGTAACCATGTTCAGTGGTGTGCAAATTCAACATGAATTGCGTCAAAGCACGATGCAAACGCGCAATAGCACCCTGTAAAACGACAAAGCGTGCACCTGCAAGTTTCGAGCCCTGATCAAAGTTCATACCATGCTGCAGGCCTAAACCGACGTCCACATGGTCTTTCGGTTCAAACGAAAATTCGCGCGGTGTGCCCCAGCGGAGGACTTCGACATTTTCGTCTTCATCTTTGCCGATGGGCACTTCTTCTGCCGGTAGATTCGGAATGCCAGCAATCACTTGATGCATTTCATCTTGAATGATCTTCAACTGCGCTTTCGCTGCTTCTAGCTTTTCACCCAACTGGTCGACTTCGGCCAGCAGAGGCTGAATATCCTCGCCTTTTGCTTTCGCTTGGCCAATGGATTTGGAACGGCTATTTCGCTCAGCTTGCAAGGTTTCCGTTTGCACCTGAATGGCTTTGCGCTGACTTTCTAGTTGCTCAAAATAAGCAACATCCAGGTCAAAGTTACGCGTCGCTTTCAATCGCGCGGCTGTATCAGCAAGGTCATTACGAAATAATTTAGCGTCTAACATGCTAGTTCCAATAGTTAACTAAAAATGGCTTTAACCACAGTCCTACTGCGACTGCAGCAATACAACAAATGAAATTCAGACTAGCGACCGCAACCGCTTTAAACCACGCCGCTTGTTGCAGTAATTGCACAACCTCCAACGAAAAGGTGGAGAATGTAGTAAAGGCACCGAGCAGTCCCACACCTAGCAATAACCACAAGGTTTGCTGACTCGAATGATGTTGTGCGTAAAGGTATACAATCGCCAGTAAAAATGAGCCGACTATGTTAACCACTAAGGTAGCTAAAGGGAATGCTTTCAAAGAAGAATTTGCCAAGGCAAGACTAACCCCGTAGCGGGCCATTGACCCCACTGCACCGCCTATTGCTACATAGACAAAATTAATTATCGTCATCACGTTTCCAGTCACTGGTTTGGTCTTGTTCGCGTAACCAATTCGACTTGGCTCGCAATTGTTTCTCTAAGCCGCGTTCGGACGGTTGGTAGAAGTCAGGACGACCTAACTCAGAAGGAATATAACGCTCACCGGGTACCACTGCATTCGGGAAATCGTGTGCATACCGATAATCAACACCGTGCCCGAGCTCTTTATGTACACTGGTTGGCGCATTGCACAGATGCTTAGGTACCGCTGAGTCAGGATAGTCAGCAGCCGCACGTTTAGCAGCTTTGAACGCTACATAAACAGCATTACTTTTCGGAGCTAAACAACAATAAACCAATGCTTGTGCAATAGCTCGTTCACCCTCGGCTGGACCGACGCGCTCAAACGTATCCCATGCATTTAAAGCGAGTTGCAGTGCGCGTGGATCAGCATTGCCGATATCTTCGGAAGCAATTGCCAGTAACCGGCGCGCAACCACTAAAGCATCACCGCCACCTTCCAACACCCGGGCATACCAATACAAAGCACCGTCTACAGACGAGCCGCGCACAGATTTGTGTAGTGCGCTAAGAATGTCAAAAAACGCATCACCGCGCTTATCATAACTCGCATGCTTTTTGCCGACGGCTTGCTGGACTAAATTGAGCTGAATGGTAACGGTTTCTGCAGCATCTGCCGCTATTTCCAAAAAATTCAATGCTCGCCGCGCATCGCCGGCAGCACTCGCAACTAAAAACTCGAGTGCATCAGCCTCTATCTGTAGCTTGCGCTCACCTAGCCCGCGCTCTGCATCATTCAGAGCAGTCGTGACCAATTCGGTAATCACACTTTCTGTGAGACTTTGCAAACGATAGATTCGAGCGCGTGAGAGTAACGCCCGATTCAATTCAAAGGCTGGATTTTCAGTGGTGGCACCGACAAAAATGATGGTGCCATCTTCAATATACGGTAGAAAGGCATCTTGCTGCCCTTTATTAAAACGGTGCACTTCATCAACAAAGAGAACCGTTCTACGATGATGCTCCGCCCCACGCATTTGGGCAGCTTCGATGGCACTACGAATATCTTTGACGCCACTGGTCACAGCGCTCAAGGTGACAAACTCCGCTTGAGCATTGGCTGCAATCAAACTTGCTAACGTGGTCTTCCCGGTACCCGGAGGTCCCCACAAAATCATGGAGTGCAACACGCCACGCTCGAGTGCGCGGCGCAAGGGCTTTTCTGGACCTAATATGTGATCTTGACCCGTATATTCGGCCAAGGTGCGTGGCCGCATCCGCGCAGCTAAGGGGCGAAAATCAGGCGTAAAATCAAACGTCTGATTGCTCATTCACGCTAACCCTGAGGATTCCGTTGATCATCGACATCCACACCTTCAGGAATGGTAAATTCAAACAGTGTCGGCGCTAAGTCACCATTGACCGTGACATCTGCCAATTCAATGGTGCTAATTTGCCCCTGACCATCGTCGAGAATGATGGTGCGCATCACCGGGCTTTGGGCTTCAAAAACCAATTGTAAGCTTTGTAATGAATTCGCCGTAGCAAGCGGCTGCAAAGCGAAGCTATCACCCTCTTGCTTCACCTCATAATCGTCCCAAGCTGCCGCGGAATCATCCAATAACAGCAGCAAAGGACTTTGCTCCATGGTATCGGTTTGGTCGGTGACAGTGACCTGCTCCACAAATGGGTTGTAATACCAAAGGCTATCGCCATCAGCGACCATCACGGTTTCATCCGGTGCGTCGGTTTGCCAATACAAGAAATGCGGACGTGCCAGCGCTAAACGACCATGCAGCTGTTGAACTAATTCACCATTACCGTCAGTGACCTGCTGGCTAAAGGTAGCGTCCATACTACTGATTTGCTGCAACCGTTCTTGCAGCGCTGCGCGTTCATCGGCAGCGACCATGCTTGAATAGGCAGTCATTACACCGGCAAACGTGGTTACAACAGCGACTTTATATATACTTCTCATGGCATTAATCTCTTGGTGGCTTTGGCGCTAAGACTTCGCGTTGGCCATTATGGCCCGCATTAGTAACGACACCGCTCATTTCCATTTGTTCAACAATCCGTGCTGCGCGATTGTAACCAATTCTGAATTTGCGTTGGACGCTGGAAATGGACACTCGCCGTGTTTCGGTGACAAAAGCAACGGCTTCATCATAAAGCGAATCAGATTCTTCATCGCCCATATCCATTTGCTCACCCGGCAACAACGAATCCTCACCCATATCCCCTTTCAGGATTTCATCCAGATAGTTGGGTTTCCCACGCTTTTTCCAATCGGCAACCACCGCATGCACTTCATGGTCGTCTACAAAGGCGCCATGCACACGTGTTGGAACGCCACTGCCCGGCGGTAAGTACAACATATCACCAGCACCGAGTAACTGGTCTGCGCCGGGTTGATCAAGAATAGTTCGCGAGTCGATCTTCGATTGCACTTGGAAAGCGATACGAGTCGGAATGTTGGCCTTAATCAAACCTGTAATGACGTCTACGGATGGCCGCTGAGTCGCCAAAATTAGGTGAATGCCAGCCGCGCGAGCTTTTTGCGCGATACGAGCGATTAACTCTTCAACTTTTTTGCCAACAATCATCATCATGTCGGCAAATTCATCAATCACAACCACAATACTCGGCAGCTTCTCGAGTTCGGGTGGCAGTGGGTCCATGGAGTCACCGGGCTTCCATACCGGGTCTAATAGGGGTTCGCCCGCCTCACGTGCTTCCACAACTTTAGCGTTGTAACCTTTCAAGTTACGCACGCCTAGAGCGGACATCAACTTGTACCGACGCTCCATTTCACCCACACACCAACGCAGCGCATTTGCAGCATCCTTCATATCGGTAACGACTTCCGTCAGTAAGTGCGGAATACCCTCGTAGACTGAAAGCTCGAGCATCTTGGGGTCGATCATGATCAGGCGCACATCTTCAGGTGAGCTTTTGTACAGCAAACTGAGAATCATGACGTTGACGCCCACGGATTTACCAGAACCTGTAGTACCCGCGACTAGCAGATGCGGCATCTTAGCTAAATCGACAATGACAGGTTGGCCAGCTATACCCTTCCCGAGCACCATGGTGAGTGGTGAAGTACTCTGTTGAAAGGCATCACAACTGACTACTTCACTAAAATAGACCGTTTCTCGACTCTTATTTGGCAATTCAAGGCCGACGTAAGATTTTCCTGGAATAACCTCTACCACGCGCACCGATATAGCCGACAATGACCGTGCGATATCCTTGTCGAGGTTGGAAATTTTGGACACCTTCACTCCCGGCGCCAAATCCAGCTCAAAACGCGTAATGACTGGGCCCGGTTGGACATTGGCAACCTTTACTTCAACACCGAAGTCGAGCAGCACTGCTTCAACGGTACTACCAATTTGATCCAGCTCTTCTTGCGTTAACGGATTGTGCGTTTTATTCGGCCGATCAAGGAGTTCTATAGACGGTAATGGGTCAACGGAAAGTGTTACCGGTGACTCATCATCGTCACTGCTAATGCTTGAAGCATCATCTAATTGTTCATCAACATCGTCAGAACGGTTCGATTCTTTACCTGCAATGGCGGCGGCCGCTCTCGCTTGTCGTGCTTCGCGACTAAAACGGCTGGGTGATGTTGGTTTAGACGAGGTCGTGGAATCCAACGAATCGAGCGCAAATGGCGGCTCATCATCGTCTAACGCACTCATTTCTGGTAACGATAATTCAGGTTCAGCTCGCTCGATACGACCGCGTTTAGCAGTGTTTTTCTGAGGTTTTTGCGACGACTCAGCGGTGTCGGATGTGCCTGAATCAGACCGCAAATAGGATTGAATATAGCGCCCAAACGCTTGCAACTGGCGTGCAACAACAATACCCGTTCGAATCGCAATGGCACCCAGACCATCAATGAGTTTGATCCAAGACAGGCCACTAACCAGAGTCAGCCCGGTCAGTAAAAATGTGAGCAGCAACAAGGTCGTGCCAATAATATTGAAATACGGCAGCAATGACGAACTAATCACATCACCCACTACTCCGCCCGCTGAGAATGAATACACATTCATGAAGTTCATGGATGCCAACGCTGAAGCTCCGATGAAGGTTAACAGCAAACCAATGAGGCGCAGCCCCAGTGCGAGATAGTCGAGTTCTAATAAGCGATGCGGTTGCCGAAAGAGCATGTATCCCAATGCAGCGAAACCAATCGGGACAAAGTAGGAGACGTAACCAAACGCGAACAATAAGGCGTCGGCAAACCAGGCGCCAATGGCACCGGCAGCATTTTCAATGGTGCCTTCGTAACTGGTTTGTGACCAACTGGGATCAGCAGGACTGAAGCTGCCAAGCGCTAACATTAAAAACAGCGCAAAGGCTCCACACAATATCAGACCTACTTCTAGCACCCGTTGCACGCCACTCATGGCAAATCTCCATTGGCTTTATCGTTATAGTTCGTACCTATCATTGCCGCTACCTTGCGCTATTCCATACTCACGGTAATACCCATCAGTGTAGCGCGATTATGCTGGTTTCGCAGTAGCTAAAAGCGTCTTTTCTTAACCTTTAATCAAGACCTTATTCTCATGTTTCACTTCTTCCATAACCACGTAAGTGCGCGACTCGTTAACTCCAGGCATCATGAGAATTGTCTCCCCTAAGAGTTTTCGATAGGACGGCATATCCGGCACTCGCGCTTTGATCAGAAAGTCAAAATCACCAGCAACTAAGTGACACTCGAGAATTTCCGGAGTGGTGCGCACTGCGTCACTGAACTCCGCAAAGGCATCGGCCGAGGTGCGAGTCAGTGTAATTTCAACAAAAACCATGAGATTGGCGCCAAGTTTAGCCGGATTGATACGAGCAAAATATCCCTCAATAACCCCTTCTTTCTCAAGCTTGCGGACACGCTCGCTGCAAGCCGTAGCACTTAACCCAACTTTATCGGCCAGTGTGACGTTGGTCATGCGTCCATCATTCTGCAATAGTCGCAAGATCTTTCGGTCGATTCGGTCAATAGTGATTTTCACGGGTTCTTCTGGATTAAACATGGTTTTCCACGGAAATAGATAATATTTACCTCTTTATACCCTATTTTTGCCCTATAAAAAAGTACGAAACACACTAGGGCTTTACCCTATAATGCGCACCATCTTTTTCGATAAGTTTTTGCAGAACCTAGTGAGGCAATCGACATGTTAATTGGTGTACCAAAAGAAATAAAAAACCACGAATACCGCATCGGTCTAACTCCAGCAGCCGTGCGTGAGTATGTTGAACATGGCCACCACGTCATGATTGAGCAAAACGGCGGCGCCTCAATTGGATTCACCAACGAAGACTACGAAATAGCGGGTGCTGAAATCGTCAACGACCCGAAGGAAATCTTTGCCCGCGCTGAAATGATCATTAAGGTGAAGGAACCACAGCCAGAGGAGTGTAAACAACTCCGCGAAGGCCAAATTCTTTACACCTATCTGCATTTGGCTCCAGATCCAACACAAACTCAATTGCTCGCCGAATCTGGCGTTACCGCGATTGCCTATGAAACAGTTACTGACCGTAACGGTGGCTTGCCACTACTTGCACCAATGAGTGAAGTTGCGGGTCGTATGTCCATTCAGGCTGGTGCCCATAACCTGGAAAAAGCCAACGGCGGTAGCGGTACTTTGCTGGGTGGTGTCCCAGGTGTAGAGCCTGGTAAAGTCTTGATTATTGGTGGCGGTGTCGTGGGCACACAAGCAGCTAAAATGGCGGTCGGATTGGGCGCAGATGTCACAATTCTTGACCGTTCACTTCCACGTTTACGTCAACTCGACGATATCTTTGGTGGTCGCATTAAAACGATTTATTCGACTGTCGATGCTATTGACCGTTTCTCGCGTGAAGCAGACCTCGTTATCGGTGCTGTGTTGATTCCTGGTGCTGCTGCACCTAAGTTATTGACTCGCGAGCACATCAAAAACATGAAGCCAGGCTCTGTGTTGGTCGATGTAGCAATTGACCAAGGTGGTTGTTTCGAGACATCGAAAGCAACGACCCACCAAAATCCAACCTATGTGGTGGATGATGTTATCCATTATTGTGTCGCGAATATGCCAGGTGGCGTTGCTCGTACCTCTACTATCGCTTTGAATAACGCTACGCTGCCGTTTGGCCTAGCGTTAGCGAACAAAGGTCTCAAAGCTATGGCTGCGGACCCACACCTGTTGAATGGTTTAAACATGCACAAAGGTAAGATCACGTACAAAGCCGTACATGATGACCTAGGTGAACAGTTAGGTTTAGACTATCTAGACCCAAATGAAGCAGTAAAAAGCTAATCATTGACTGTAAAGACTGGCTGGCACGAGACCCGCAGATTTAATACTGCGGGTCTCTTGTTTCAGGGGTTGGTAATTCCTACAATCGACCCCACTTGTTTCATAATCTACTGAATTGCGGTATCGAAAGGGAGTAAAGGTATTATGGCTGAGGCCAAACACTGTCGACTATTAATTTTAGGATCGGGCCCAGCGGGATATACGGCTGCCGTCTATGCAGCGCGCGCTAATCTCAACCCAGTACTGGTAACGGGTATGCAACAAGGTGGTCAGCTGACCACCACCACCGAAGTAGAAAACTGGCCAGGCGATCCGGAAGGGCTAACGGGCCCAGACTTAATGGTGCGGATGCAGCAGCACGCTGAAAAATTCAATACTGAAATCATTTTTGATCACATCAATAAAGTTGATTTTACTGCTCGTCCTTTGCAACTAACGGGTGATAGCGGTAGCTACACCGCAGATGCGGTAGTAATTGCGACGGGTGCCTCAGCTAAATATTTAGGTTTAGAATCAGAACAAGCATTCATGGGTAAAGGCGTTTCGGCGTGTGCGACCTGTGATGGCTTTTTCTATCGCAATCAAAAAGTGTGTGTTGTCGGTGGTGGCAACACCGCAGTTGAAGAAGCACTCTACTTAGCCAATATCGCTAGTGAAGTTCATGTCATTCATCGTCGTGACACCTTCCGCGCTGAGAAGATTCTGGTCGATCGTCTGATGGAAAAAGCAAACAACGGTAATGTTGTGCTGCACTTGAACGAAACCCTTGATGAAGTGCTCGGTGATGACATGGGCGTTAGCGGCGTGCGAACTAAGAATACGCAAACTGGCGAACTCAAGGAACTCGACGTGATGGGTTGTTTTATCGCGATTGGTCATCAGCCAAACACGTCGTTGTTTGCCGATCAGCTTGAAATGCATGATGGTTACATCGTGGTTCGCTCTGGCTTAAACGGTAATGCGACCGCAACCAGCGTGCCTGGTGTCTTTGCTGCGGGTGATGTGATGGATCATATCTATCGTCAAGCTATCACCTCTGCGGGAACCGGTTGTATGGCTGCTCTTGATGCCGAACGCTATCTCGATGGGCTGACTAAAGCGTAGCCGCAACTCACCGTGTTACGCTTTCTCGACGAAACGACAGCGTTCCCGCCGGTTCACCATGCTTTGCAAGACCCCAATGGGTTGCTGGCGGTCGGTGGGGACTTATCTGCTGAACGTCTCTTGAGTGCCTACCAAAGTGGTATTTTCCCGTGGTACGGTCAGGATGATCCAATACTCTGGTGGAGTCCTGACCCACGCGCGGTTTTCACGCCAGACTCACTTCATTACAGTCGTTCGATGCGTCGTTTCAGCCGCATCACCAGCTTTCGCGTAACGCTCAATCAAGACTTCGTCGCGGTTATTAGAGGCTGTCGTCAGGCACATCAAGCGAGCGGCGTTTGGATCCACGACGAATTTATTGATGCTTACACCCTGCTCCATCAACAAGGTCAGGCACATTCCGTCGAAGTGTGGGACCACGACGAATTGGTGGGTGGTCTTTATGGGCTTGGTGTCAATTCAGTATTCACTGCGGAAAGCATGTTTCACCAGCGTCCAAACGCCTCGAAGCTGGCTTTACTCACTTTTGCTCATGCTTTTTTTAATACCGGTGGACGTTGTATCGATGCTCAGATAGAGAACCCTCACATCATGAGTTTAGGCGCGATAAACGTTCCGCGAAGTGAATTCATTGAACAATTGAAGGCTTCTGTACCGAATGCATTACGAGATTTCTACCAGCGACGCCAGTTAAAGATTGGCTTTTAGCCACGAAAACCGCTAGAATTCTGACCACTTTTTAGAAGGCTTTAATTTGAGCCTGCGTTATCGACGCACCCAACAAAAGAAAACCGAGGAATTGAATGGCAAAAGAAGACAGTATTGAAATGCAAGGCACGGTACTTGATACCCTGCCGAATACCATGTTTCGTGTTGAACTGGAGAATGGTCACGTTGTGACTGCACACATTTCTGGCAAAATGCGCAAACACTATATTCGCATCTTAACCGGTGACACGGTAACTGTTCAGTTGACTCCATATGACCTAACCAAGGGTCGTATTGTTTTCCGCGCTCGTTAATCTCTCATTGTTTGATTAAATTGCTTTAGAAAGAGCACGCAACTCAACTAGTTGTTGAGCTGCGTGTTTCACGTTCTGAAATTTCCAATTTAAGCTCGTCGTTTACGACACTCACTTGTACCGAGCCGCCATTGGCAAGCTTGCCGAATAGAATCTCGTTCGCCAACGGTTTCTTCAGGTGCTCTTGAATGACACGTGCCATTGGACGCGCTCCCATAGCTTTGTCATACCCCTTCTCAGCTAACCATTTGCACGCATCTGCATCTAACTCTAGTGAGACATGTTTGCGGTCGAGCTGCGCTTGGAGTTCACAGATAAACTTATCAACCACCTGCTCTATGACTTCCGGTGACAAATGATTGAACCAGACAATGCTATCGAGTCGGTTGCGGAACTCAGGTGAGAACAGCCGATTGATTTCCAACATCGCATCAGGCGCATGATCTTGCTGTTTAAAGCCAATCGACTGGCGAACGGTTTCCTGAACACCAGCATTGGTGGTTAACACCAAAATCACGTTCCGAAAATCTGCCTTACGACCGTTGTTATCAGTCAAACTACCATGGTCCATGACTTGCAGAAGAATATTGAAAATATCTGGATGTGCTTTCTCAATTTCATCCAGTAGGACAACCGAGTGCGGATGCTTGATGACACCGTCGGTCAATAACCCGCCTTGGTCATACCCAACATAACCGGGAGGTGCACCAATGAGCCGGCTTACCGCATGTCGCTCCATATATTCCGACATATCAAAACGCTGGAACTCAATCCCCAAAGCCTTCGCAAGCTGTTGCGTAATTTCCGTTTTACCGACACCGGTGGGACCCGCAAATAGAAACGAACCAATGGGTTTCTGTTCATTGCCAAGCCCTGAACGCGACAACCGAATGGCTGCAGTCAGTTGATCGATGGCTTGATCTTGACCAAAGACCACCAATTTTAAATTACGATCCAGTTGTTGCAGTAATTGTTGGTCGGTGCGTGATACCGATTGCTCCGGAATCCGTGCTATCTTCGCAATAATCGCTTCGATATCTGCAACACCGATGGTTTTCTTGCGCTTGGAAGGCGGCAACAGGCGTTGACTTGCTCCCGCTTCATCTAACACATCAATGGCTTTGTCGGGTAAATGCCGCTCGTTAATGTAACGCGCCGACAATTCCGCCGCAGCTCGGATAGCTGGTTGCGTGTAACGAATGCCATGGTGCGCTTCGTAACGCTCTTTTAAACCTTGCAGAATACGCGTGGTGTCATCTACCGAAGGCTCGTTCACGTCGACTTTCTGGAACCGACGTACCAACGCACGATCTTTTTCAAAGATGTTTTTAAACTCATTGTAGGTTGTTGAACCGATACATTTTAACTCACCACTGGAGAGCATCGGCTTGAGCAAGTTCGAAGCGTCCAACACGCCACCACTGGCTGCTCCAGCGCCGATAATCGAGTGGATCTCATCAATAAACAGGATGGCATGTTCGTGTTCAGTGACTTCTTTCAACAACTGCTTGAAGCGCTTTTCAAAATCACCGCGATACTTAGTGCCGGCCAGCAATCCACCCATGTCCAACGAGTAAATCACAGCATCTTTCATGATTTCGGGCACGTCATCTTGCTCAATACGATAAGCTAAACCTTCGGCAATTGCTGTTTTACCTACACCAGCCTCACCTACTAACAGTGGATTGTTCTTGCGCCGGCGGCAGAGCACTTGAATGCAGCGCTCAAGTTCACTATCACGACCGATTAACGGATCGATCTTGCCTTCACGTGCACGGGCATTCAAATTCGTACAAAACCGCTTCAGGTGGCTCTGCTGCTCGTCGGGTTGAGGTTCACCGGTCTCACTGTCGTGCTGTTCAGGGCGACCTTGCTCGTCATCGAGTTTGGTTAAGCCGTGCGACAAAAAGTGGACAATATCAAGGCGCGTTATATCGTGTTTGTTCAGCAGATACACCGCGTGTGATTCTTGTTCGGAGAAAATGGCCACCAACACATTGGCACCAGTGACTTCGCTGTTGCCAGACGATTGCACATGGAACACAGCGCGTTGCAACACCCGCTGAAAACCGAGAGTCGGCTGTGTTTCGGTATCGACACTTTCTGTATCAAAACTGGGCGTGCTACGCTCAATATAGCCCACCAATTCTTGTTTCAACTGGTCAAATACCAAGCCGCATGCACGCAATGCCTGCGCGGCTTCTGGATTCTCCAAGAGTGCGAGGAGTAAATGCTCCACCGTCATGAGTTCATGACGACGATCACGCGCTAATTTAAACGCGTCATTCAACGATACTTCCAGAGCTTTATTTAACATGACTACTCCTATCGGTCACCAGACCACTCATTCGCGTTCCATTGAGGCCATTAAAGGATGGTCATGGCTACGCGCATACTGGTTTACTTGCACTACTTTGGTTTCTGCGATTTCTGCAGAGTAGACGCCACAAATGGCACGTCCTTTATAATGAATGGTCAGCATCGTATCCGTCGCACGTTCCTGGTCCATTCGAAAAAACTTGATTAGTACTTCAATGACAAAGTCCATTGGCGTGTAGTCGTCGTTCGTCAGTATCACTTTATACTGGGGTGGCGGCTTGGCTTGCGTCCGCTCGACACTCTTGACGACACTATCATCTGCCGGTGAACCGTTTGTCCGCTGTTGATTTACGACACTCACAATGACTCTTTCTCTTAGTTATAGACGTTGTCAGATAAAAACGCTGAATAATTTACATTATGTCTGTAAGACAATCTTGCATGCCACCAAATGTTCATAAAAGCAGCAACTTTTGCCTTGACACCACGTATTTCTCACCTAGAGTAAAACATGGCGTTAACATTTGCTTTTTTCAAGCCAAGCAAATCACTTTACGCTATCTAACAATAACTAAATTTAATATGCAGAATAAAGGATGTAGAAGTATGGCAACCGGTAAAGTCAAATGGTTCAATAATTCCAAAGGCTTCGGCTTCATTGAGGCAGAAGATCGCGATGGCGATATCTTTGCACATTACTCAACCATTGAAATGGACGGCTATCGCACGTTAAAAGCTGGTCAAGACGTCGAGTTTCAACTTGAGGAAGGCCCCAAAGGCTTACATGCTACCAATATTACTCCGGTGCAAAAATAGCGCACCCTGAACACTCATTTCGAGACGTGTTCAATCCTCTTTAAAACGCCGGCGCCTCGCCGGCGTTTTCTCTTCAACTATCAATACCGAAATAACGGCGTAATTGATCACGTAAATTTGGTGGTGTGCCGTGAATAGTAAGTGTATCAATCGCTGGGTCATAGACGACGCGTTCGCCCAATAAGTTTTGATCAAAGCCGATACTCAAGCCGCCGCCTTGCCCTTGAAACTTCACCAGCTTGCGTAACGTTGAGCGATCCGTCGGGAATTCATCAGCAAGTTCACTACCTGCTTCTTGTTTAAAATCAGCAAAACTGCGACTACTTGGAACACTTGCTTGCAACTGTTCCGATAGATCTTTGACACGCACAGGCTCACCTTGCTGCCATTGCTCATCACAAACATCGTACACCGCTTGTCGCAGTTGTCGTGTTTGCTCGGCTGGCATCGCTTCACTTTGTGCGAAGGCTTGCACCGACTCAATCAATTGTTGCGATTGCTTCTTGGCATTGAGACCCTCTGCGCAGCCAAGGAAATCAAGGAAGAAATCGGCAACCTTGCGCCCTACTCGCCCTTTAATAAAACTAATGTAGGTGGTTGAATCGGTATCTTCTTGCCATTCAGTCACATTAATCACTGCAGCTAGCTGAACCTTGCTGAGGTCTAGCTGAGACGAGCGATCAACCGATAAATCGGCGGCAATGGTCACACCATCGATACTCGGCAAATAAGCAACGACAACATAGGTTTGACCCTGTTGCTGGTAGTTAGAAACCAAGAGAAAACCTGGTTCGACAATGCCGTAATGCTGAAATTGTTGCAGGAGAATTTTTGCGGCAACGTGGGAAAAATCGATAAAGCTGACCTGTTGCTGTTGCCATTCTGCTAACTGATTAGGGAAGTCACTCTGCTGTTCTGGAGCTGCTTCATCGGCGGCCGTTAAAAACCGCGCGTAACCTTTACTCGGCTTTGCTTGAAACACATCGGTCAGTTCATTCAGTAAATCTTGAACTTCGCTATCAATGGCTAAGGTGTGCGGCGCGAGGCGGAGGCCTATTTGACCATCGTTACTGTAAAATTGATGAATAATGCTGTCATGTATTTCGGCTAGCATAGCGAGTCGCTGTCCTTCCATTACTGCTGTGTTAAGATGGCCGGCATTCTAACACGTTGAGAAAAAATGCCATGCCGATTGTGTCGAAATATTCCGCTGAAACCCAACAACAGTTGCTAGAAGATGTGCTTGCTGCGCTCGCCAATGCCCCTGCTGACCTTGCCTTGATGACGCTCGGTAACGCAGTGAGTAATGTGATCGATCAGCATTATTCGTCAGCACAAGCAGCACAGATTGCTGAACAATTCGGTAAAGTGCTGCTACAATCGATGCAGAAACGCGCATAGTTCGCGTATTGTCGAACCAACCAATCATAACAACGACGAGTTCACAATGAGACAACGAAAGCAACGGCGAGATAAAATCGCGCGCCTCATTAGTTGGGGACACTGGTTTACGTTTTTCAACATACTTGTCGCGCTGGTTGTTGGTCTGTTTTATGTTGAGGCTGCTGAAACACCGGGCTCAGCGCTTGGTGTTGTTTATCTGCTGATTAGTTGGCTCGGGCATTTTGCGTTTCTTCCGTTTGTCTTCTTTATTATCCTCATCTTCCCATTTTGTATGTTGATACCCTACCCGCGAATTTTGCGTGGTATCGCGTCATTGCTGGCATCCATTGGCTTGTTGGCACTGATTGCCGATATGTTGTTTTACCGACAGTATGGTTTCCATCTCAACACCTACTCGTTAAGCCAGCTCGCGCTGGATGCAGAGACAGCCTTCGCCGGCGCGAGTTTCCTGATTTTATTAGGGATGTTGCTGACTTTCGTTGTGGTGCTGGTGTTTGAACTCGGTCTTGCGAATTTAGCTTACAAGCGCTTGGAGCGGCTGCAAACCAAACATTGGGGCATCTCGGTTAGTGCGGTGTTCGTGCTTTGTTTTCTGACCAGTCATACCATTCACATCTGGGCTGACGCGGTGTTCTACACACCTATTACGAAGCAAGATGATTTGTTCCCATTGTCTTATCCAACAACCGCCAAAACGCTGATGAACAAGCACGGGCTATTGGATGATCAACAAGCCGTGACCACCGATCGGTTATTACGTGAGATTGATACACTCGAGCTGACCTATCCGTCCGCAGCACTGTTGTGTGCCAAGCAAGCGAATGTGGTCGATACGCTGATTGTGACCATGGATGTACTCGACTCCAATGCTGTCGACCAAATTAATGGCTTACAGGCGGTGACGTGGCCGGTTTTAGGTCAACTGGACGCAACCAGTGGTGCCTTCGAGTTGCGCTATGGATTGCCTGATTTGTATATGGCCGCAATGGCAAAAGCTCAGCAAGAACCAGCGTACATTGATCGCTTACAAGATTACGATATTCGCATAGTGTCATCACTTCCCACTGCTGTTGAAGAAGATTCCAACACGATATGGTGGGCACAGTTGGAACGCGTGTCGGCAACGGATATGCGCGCTGTCGAAACGGCTATAGAAAGTGGCATGCGTGTCTTTGTACTCGGTTTAACCAACCAAAAAGCTCCCGCTCAGGGATTCTCTGAAGACACCATGCAAGTGCCTCTATACGTCGCTAATGTAGAGCTCCAGGCCCAACAATTGACACAACTCGTCGATATTATGCCGACGGTAGTCGGTCATTATATGAATTGTGCTGAGGGTACGAAAACGTGGTCACTAGGACAAGATATAGCGAAGCATGACACCGAATGGCCGATGATTGCGAGCTATGGCAGCCAATTAGTTATCTATACAGAAGCAGAGCGAATCGTTATCGATCAGGATGCGACAACCCGCATGTTTCAGGGCACTGAAGAAATGCCCAATGCAGTTCCACCAACCCCAATTCTGATTAATGCTCTTCGCGACGTGAAACGATTCAGTGCAACTGGCGAATAATTCGCCGGTTGCATTGAATTCCTATGACTTTCCCAGTATTTCCCCCGCAGCACCCTTGCCTATTGAGTAGATTTAAGTAATATAGCCACCTCGGTCGGCGTGTAGCGCAGCTTGGTAGCGCACTGTCATGGGGTGTCAGGGGTCGCTGGTTCAAATCCAGTCACGCCGACCAATTTCCTTTCTTATTCAACTTCAATATGCTCGTCTAAAAATTCCAGCATCCGTGTCCAACGCTCGACGTTATTTTCAGGTTTGTAGAATCCATGGCCTTCTTCTTCTTTGGTCATCCACTCGTAATCATGCTTAAGCTCATCAAATTTCTCACGTAACCGCTTTGCATGAGTGAATGGTGCGCGTCGATCGCGTTCACCATGAATTAAGAAAACAGGAACTTTCACTTCGTCTGCACGATGAACCGGTGATTGCTTGTGACGCTCAGCCGCTTCAGGATGGAAGACCTTCGCAAGGAAGTTTTGTCCAGCTTCCACTTCTGTGGTGTCACCTTCTTCGAACATGAGATCCAAGTCATAGACGCCCACAAAGCCAATTGCACACTGGTATTTCTCTGGTTCACGTATCACGCTCATTAGTGCTGCATAACCACCATAAGAAGCACCGTAGACACACATACGCGCCGGATCGGCAATTCCCTGCTCAATGAGATAATCAACACCAGCAGTCATGTCATCGATCATCAAAGTACCCCACTTACGATAGCCCGCACTCTGAAACTCACGACCAAAGCCACCCGAACCACGGAAGTTCGGTTGCAGAACCGCGTAACCATGCTCGGCTAAAACTTTAGCATCCGTGTCCATAGAACTGACCGATTCACGAATACCATGCGGACCGCCATGTGGAAGCAAAATCAGCGGTAACTTCTCTGCTTTCTCAGTGCGAGGCAACGTTAACAATGCGGTTAGTTCGGTGCCATCATCGGCGGTGTAGACAATAGTTTCGGTAGTTGGGATCTGTTCCTTTTTCAACCACGGCTGGGCCTGGGCTATCGGCGTCAACTTACGCGCTTTTCGATCGAACAAGTAAAACGTCGCCGGATCGTTAGCAGAGGCAACCCGCAGAATGACTTGATTCGCATCTCGTGTTGCAGAATTTACAGCCACTTGGCGCTGCGGAAATGTCGCCATCAAGCTTTGCACTACTTGCGCAAAATCATCATCTTCAGAGCCCTGAAAGAAAACCGCATCAATTTTATCGTATTCAAATGACGCACCAATCAGATCGTTTGGATAGCCATCGCGAATACTCATCACTGGCATCAGATCGACCTCTGGATGCGTAGCTAATAGCTCTTCCTCACGTGTTCTTAGATTGTAAATAGAGATAGAACGCGTGTCTGTTTCGGAGTTGCTTAAGCCCATCACCTCATAGCCATTGGGCAACACAGTGATCGGCATGAAGCCGCCTTCATCCTCGTCATAGCGCATAATTTCATACCAATCTTCATTCGCGCCATCACGCGCCATAATAACAATTGCGTTATTGTCCTCTGGCGCGACTCCGGTGGCGACACGTGCAGTACCCGCTTGATCGATAATCACCTGTGAGGATGTGCCATTACCGGCGCGAATCGGTATACGGCCAGCACGACGTTTCGCACCTGAATCGACGTTCACTTCCCACAGGGTAAGAAATTGGTCGGCTTCAAACATGGAAGCCGTATAAATCATGATTCGATCGTCTTGTTTCGGCAGCCAATCCACAACATTGGCTCGGACATATTCACCGTCGCGTGAGCGCGGTCCCGTTAATACTGTTTTGCGCGAGCCGTCGGCATTCATTGCGAACAACTCGCCCGTTGGTGCTGGAATTTCTAGGGCGCCCACTTCACGCGCCATAGTGATCACTAAACGGTCATTATTCACCCACTCAAACGAGCTAACGGATTCACCGTCCGCTGACTGCGTGACGGACAAAATATCGAAGTTCTTGATATCAAGCACACTCAGCTGCACCGAACCTTCGTTGTCACGCGCTGTTGCAGCCAAATAACTGCCATCTGGCGAAATTTTGATATTCATAAACTGTGCTGGTTTCGCGTAGTTCTCGAGTACGGCGGTTTTGATTTCAGCAGCTTGGCTTGGCAAACTGATCAGTGCGAGAGTCAAAGTGGCGATAATTGTTTTCATAGTTGGTATCGTCTTTTGGTCTTGAAGATTGGAACAGTTTTATAGATAAGCACTTCATAATCAAGTAACAAGATCTATTTCGGTGTGGTTGAACCGATTGCAAAGATCCTCGCGTACAAGACATATTCATCGTAGTCTATGCGCAACATTAAGGAATAAAGGGTAGTCATGGAAGTTATACATCACGGAGGCCAACGCACAGTCACTGGCTCCTGTCACGAGTTTCGGTATGCTCGTGGGCGCGCTGTCCTCATCGATTGTGGTCTCTTGCAGGAAGGTGATTATTCTGATGAAGCGCAGACCATCGATTTTGAGATGGATGGCATCGAAGCACTTATCATCACCCATTCACACTTAGACCATGTTGGTCGGATTCCGTGGCTGTTGGCTGCTGGTTTCCGCAACCCTATTTTTTGTACCACGGCGACTGCAGAATTGTTGCCACTCATATTGAGTGACGCCATCAAGATTGGCATGACGCGTGATCGGCGAGTCATTGAAGGGCTGCTTGATTTGCTGCAAGAACTGATACGCCCTTTGAAATACGATCAGTGGCTCAGTATTAGTGATGACTTGATGATTCGATTTCGCCAAGCAGGCCATATTCTGGGCTCGGCTTATGTTGAATGTGAAGTCGGTGATCAGCGGGTTGTTTTTTCTGGTGATATCGGCTGCAAGAACACGCCATTACTCCCCGACCCCACACCGTTAGAAAAAGCCGATTGGCTATTCCTGGAAAGTACGTATGGAAATCGTTTGCACGAACCACGACGGGATAGAACGAGCCGCTTAAGCCAAGTCATTCAGCGCAGTGTCGAAAACAAAGGCGCAGTATTGATTCCAGCCTTTAGTATCGGTCGCACGCAAGAGTTGCTCTATGACATCGAACAGATCATCGATGAGTTACAACGACAACCTCACGAAAAATATGAATTCCCAGTCGTCGTTCTCGATTCACCGTTAGCAGCAGCCGTAACTGAACGTTATGCCAAATTAAAAGCGCTCTGGGACGATGAAGCAAAAGATCGTATTGCGAAAGGTCGTCACCCGTTGGACTTCTCGCAGCTGGTCACTATTACTAGTCATGCTGATCACGAACGTTTGGTCAATCGGCTCCGCACTACCGGTGAGCCGGTCATCATCATTGCTGGTGCGGGTATGTGTACCGGTGGGCGCATCGTTAACTATCTGGAAGCATTACTACCAGACGCTCGTACCGATGTTGTGTTTGTCGGATACCAAGCACATGGCACACCAGGTTATCAAATTCAGATGTTTGGTCCGTTGGGTGGTTATGTCGAACTGAATGGTGAGCGTGTTATCGTGAATGCGCAAATTCATACGTTGGGCGGTTATTCTGCTCACGCCGATCAACAAGAATTGCTCGATTTTGTTGGGAGCGCGGAAGGTCGTGTTAAGCGCGTTCGGCTGACACACGGTGACCCTGCTGTACAAAAAGTACTCGCGCAAAAAATTACTGCGCAGTTTGACATCCCAGTCGATGCGATTGAATAAGTAGAAATAACTCAGCCGTGGCTCGTGCGTCCGCTAACGCGCGATGATGATTGGTTAAATCAATATTGTACGCCTCACAGAGAGCGCTCAGTCGGTAAGAACTGAGCTTTGCCAAATGCTTACGAGCAAGTTGGACGGTACACAGTTTAGGCATACGAAAGGCTCTGCCCAAACGGTCAAATTCACGTCGAATAAAGCCATAATCAAAATTCACATTGTGCGCGACAAAAATCGCTCCCTCACATAAAGCTAGAAAGGTGTCGGCTTGTTCTGCGAACAAGGGTGCATCGACAACCATCTCATTCGAAATACCAGTAAGTTGCGTGATGGCATGGGGAATACGTCGCTCTGGATTAAGCAGTTGACTCCACTGTGCAACAATTTCACCCTGCTCTATTCGTACCACCGCCACTTCGGTGATGCGATGATAGTCACGCCCGCCGCCAGTTGTCTCGACGTCAATCACTACATAGGGCTGGTCGCTATCGATCTGCCAAACGATGGGCCGAATGTCCACAGTGAAGCCAACCGAGCGCAGATGCTGAATTATTCGTGCTTGATTGCGTCGCAATTGATCGCCAGGTGCTTTAACCTCCTCGAGAAAGACGCCGTTAGCACCTTTCCCGAGTATATCTGGATAGCCATCGGTAAAAGCAAAATAGTCTTTACACATGGCTTTCAGGTGATTTTCCAGTGCCTGCGCCGGAGCTTGCATCAACACCGACAATTGTTGCAGTAAATCGGAGTGCCAATGAAACAAACTAGTCAAACGTCCGTAGTGCTGAGTGAATTGTTTTTGAATGTGCTTAAAAGCTTGTTGGGATTGCGAAAAGTACTGCAATCGCTGCTCGATTTCGGTCTGCATAACGGCATAAAACTCGCCCGTTTGCAGTAACCGTGGAGTGCGGTCGAATTCGCTTACAAAACCACCTTGTGGCAACTCCATCAATTCTGACCAGAAATATAAAGCGAACATGGCACGCCACACATTGTTCTCGCTATGAAAGCATTGCACGCCATGCCGCGCATGCCATGCTACTACACCCTGTTCTACATTCCCGCGATAAGCTTCGTCGATGGGAATTTCAGCTAAGGCGTCGCGCAGCAAATCGGTCAAGATACTGGTACGTTTACCACCGACTTTACGAGCGACGAAATCTTCTGCGAACAATGCCAGGGTGTCATCGAGCGGATCACGAATAATCGCCTCAGCCAGCGCAATAGCGCGCTCTTGCTCGCCGCGTTGGTACAATAATCGAACCGCTTGTTCCTGTGCTTTGGGATGTGCGGTCGATTGCCATACGTCACACGCACTCGCCGGATCGGTCGCTTTGATTGCCTCGCCCCATCGAAATCGACAACTAAGTGCTAAGCGCTCTGCACGCGCCCCAATTGGTGGTGGCCACGCATTGATGTCATCAAGGGAATCGAGTGTCACAGCGGGGTCGCCAAGTTGCTGGCGTAATTCGCTGTAATAGAGCGCTGATTCAGCAGCTTCGATGCTCTCAAAACGCAATGAGCTCTCAGTGTTCACATGCACTTCTTCATGCGTTGGACGAATTCCTAAATCACGCAATGAAAATTGCTTAAAATCGGTCTCAGTGCGGCCAAAATAGATAAAGAGCAAATAGCGTATCCGCGCGGCTAAGGGCTCCGCCAACGCGACAAATTCACATGTGATGGCTGCATCACGTAATTCGTTGAGAGTAAGCTCCTGACACGCAGTAATCCAACGCGCTTTTGTGGCACTTTTTGGAGGGCTACTGGAGTTTGTTAATGAGGTTTCAGCATGGAGCTGTTGCAGTTCACCTTTGGTAAGTATGCGCAGGAAGCCCGGTAGTTTGTTGCTGCTGAGCGTTGCTGAGGCCGTCACCACCCATTCGTCTTGTTCAAGTGCTGCTAAAGCAAGTTGCCAATTTGGCAGTTCAGCATAATTGAGTGATTCGCGTCGAACCCAGGGCTGGCTCCGATTGATGATTCTTACTACCAACGCCTGCTGTTCTCTCTCTAATGCTTGAAAATCATGCAAAAACGTCAGGTCAGTTGCCCTGAGTAGCTCCCCAGATTTCGTCTTTAAATGTGATAAAAACTCATGAAAATGAGTCAGATAATAGAAATCCGGCAGGTTTGTGCGCATAGGACCACTTCAATTAGCTATTAACTATTCACTATTCACTATTAACTATTAACTATTACCGTTGTTTATATTGCGTCGGGCAGTAGCCGCGGTCAACAGCTGGAGAACGGAGTTTTTGATGTTTGGTCGCCCGCCCAGTGACGCGGGCACGCCACAATTTGAATGAGCTTGCTTTAAGCTGCGCTCGCATGAACCGGATCACATCAGGTTCAGTTAATCCATAGAGGGCTTCAATAGCTTCAAAAGGGGTACGGTCCTCCCACGCCATCTCAATAATACGGGAGGTATCTTCAGCGGAGAATGTTGGCAGTGCCATCGTCTATCCTTGTGCTATTTCAATCGCTATTACTCACAAGTACGATAGCACCATCAGTGGGGATCAAACCAAAAACATTGCGGAATGTAACCGATCAGAAGCGCGTATCATCCTCACAAGGAACACCATTTTGATTACCGTCCATACGGGTATCGGGACAAAAATGATGAAAATACTCTGCTTCATCGCGCGAATTCATCTGGCTGCAATACCGACGGCCATCACATTCAAAACGGTCGTCAGGTTGAGGCTTCTTCTGAGCCACTAATTTAGCCGCTATTTCGTCAAGCGCGGGCGGTGCCTCCCACGACCAACCGTGCTGCGTATGCGCATATTTATAGGCAGCACCGAGAAGAATAGCGGTCAATACTAACTTACGAATCATGCATACAAGCCCTCTTGGAATCAAAAAGATTGTATGCCGTTTATATCAATATACAAGTAAAGATAATGTAAATTATTGACCGCTTCGCCTTTTAAAAGGACTACTTCTCAAATTTTACTGCAGTTCCGTATGCCAACAGTTCTGCTGCGCCATGTGCGAGCATCGAGGTCGAGAAACGCACGCCAATTACTGCATCAGCGCCAAGTTCGCGAGCTTCAGCCGCCATTCTGTCTAAAGCTTGTTCGCGACTCTCGCCTAATAACTTGGTGTAGTCATGAATTTCGCCGCCGACAATATTGCGAAAAGCTGCCAAGATATCGCGCCCAATATGACGAGCTCGTATCGTGTTTCCGCGCACTAATCCCAAATGCTCTTGAATGACTTTCCCTGCGACTTGCTCAGTCGTGACTATTACTATTGAACTCATAGCTGTACTCGCTTATATCGATCAGTTTTCGCTGCGATAAAACGTTGCCGCGCGACACTGAGAAAAAGAACAATCAATCCCAACCAGAAACCACTGACCACCCATTTGACCCACACCGGTACGCCAGTATCGAGCCAAAACACATAAGCACCATAGGCACTCAGAGGTAAAATGGTGAGAACTAATAGCAACCAACCAAAACGTTGCATCCATAGACTGGGTTTATCATCAACTATAGCCATAACACGTTCCTTATCGGTGATTTGCGGCAGTTCACTGCGCAACGCACCTTGAATAGCAGTCAAGTCCGCCAATTGCTGCTGACATGACGGGCAACTCGCCAAATGAATGCGAACTTGCTGACTTTCCTGCTGAGTAAGTTCTTCATCAAGGTAACCTGATAAGAGTGGCTCCATAGCCCCGCATGAATACGGTAACTGCTGACTCATTACGATTCTCCCATTCGACTTACAATGACGGCTTTTAATGCCAATCGAGCACGATGCAAACTCGACATCACGGTACCTGCCGGTATGTTGAGAATCGCTGCAATATCCGCATAACTACACTCATTCAGTTCCCGCAACACGAGGAGCTCTCGCTGTTCAGCCGGTAACTCGGCAAGAGCACTGAGAACCGATGCGCGCAGTTGTGTTTGTTCTAAACAATGTTCAGGATCGGTGGCCTTTGGTGCCGCAACGTGATCAAGAACTTGTTCATCAACTTCAGAATGAAAACTTCGAATCCGGTCAATACAGCGATTTCGAACCAGCCGCAACAACCAGGGTTTGAGTGAATCATTCACTACTGGGAAATGGTTCGTTTGCAAAGCATGAATGGTCACTTCCTGCAGTATATCTTCAGCGGCAGCAGCATCTTTGAGCAGATGACGTGCGTAATTGAGCGCTGCAGGAAGTAACGGCAACAAATCAGAATGACGTTGATGAATCATATCGTTCTTCTCCGTTGCCTAGGTGGACATTCATTCGTGCTCATTATAGAGACGAGTGAGGTTTGGAATTTATTCCAGTTTTAGCAGAGAAAGTTAGTCGTCGGTCAAAAAGCCACCCGACTGATGTTGCCAAAGCTGTGCGTAGATTCCGTTTTGCTCCAATAATTCTGCATGTGTACCCTGCTCGACTATCTGTCCTTCATCTAACACAATGAGTCGATCCATAGCTGCAATCGTCGACAAGCGATGGGCAATAGCAATAACCGTTTTTCCTTCCATCAGCCGATACAAGTTCTCTTGAATGGCTGCTTCAACTTCAGAGTCCAATGCCGAAGTAGCTTCATCCAAAATCAAAATCGGTGCATCTTTCAACATCACACGAGCAATGGCAATGCGCTGTCTTTGCCCACCAGAGAGTTTCACACCGCGTTCACCAACATGCGCGTCGTAGCCTTGCCGCCCTTTTGAATCACTGAGTTCTGGAATAAACACGTCGGCTTCAGCACGCTGTGCTGCTTCCTCAATCATCGCGTCGGTTGCATCGGGCCTGCCGTAAGCAATGTTACCTCGCACCGAACGATGTAATAGTGATGTGTCTTGAGTCACCATACCGATGTTGCGCCGCAAGCTTTCTTGCGTAATCGTCGCGATATCTTGGCCGTCGATAGAGATTTTGCCGCTTTGTAAATCATAGAATCGCAGTAATATGTTGACCAGCGTTGACTTACCGGCGCCTGAGCGCCCAACCAAGCCAATTTTTTCACCCGCTTTAATGGTTAAGTTGAAGTTTTTCAAAACCGGTCTATCGGCCGCATAAAAGAAGTTCACGTTATCAAACTGAACGGCACCGGCGGTGACATTGAGATCTTTCGCGTTAGGCTTGTCTTCAATCAGTCTCGGTACCGATACAGTTTGCATCCCATCTTGCACGGTTCCAATGTTTTCGAACAATGCAGAGACTTCCCACATAATCCATTGGCTCATGCCCCATAAGCGTAAGACTAGGCTCAACGCAACAGCAATAGCACCAACACTAATCGCGTCCTCTAACCACAATTGAATCGCTAAATACCCTACTGAAAATAACAAGAAAGAATTTAACAAGTAGAGCAGAACATATAACTTTGTGACTAACCGCATTTGTTTGTGCACGGTCGTTAAAAAATGGCTCATCCCCTCTTGTGCATATGAGCTCTCACGCTGAGCATGGGAGAAAAGCTTAACGGTTTGAATATTGGTATAACTATCGACAATTCGACCAGTCATTAATGAACGAGCATCAGCTTGCGCCTCCGCGACTTTCCCTAACCTTGGAACAAAATATCTAAGTAATAATATGTAGAAGGCCAACCACACCAACAGAGGTACTGCCAAGCGCCAATCGGCCGACGCAACAATAAAAACGGTACCGATAAAGTAAACGCTGACATAATTCAGTACATCGACCAGTTTAATCACGACTTCACGCACCGCCAATGCGGTTTGCATGAGCTTGGTTGCGATGCGCCCAGCAAATTCATCTTGGTAAAAGCTTATTGATTGGTTGAGTAGATAGTTATGGACCAACCAACGAATACGCATAGGGTAGTTGCCTAGCAGCGTTTGTGATGTGACTAATGAGTGCAGGATAACGAATAATGGCAGCGCAATAAGGATTAGTGCCGCCATGCCGATTAAAGCCCACATTTGGTCTTCTACAAAAGTCTCGCGCGATTGCACTGATAGCCAATCAACAATGTTCCCAATAAAGCTAAATAACCAAACTTCGGTGATAGCAATCAACACCATAAGGAGGCCGGCACAGATGATGTAAGGCCATGCTCCACGGGTAAAATGCAGACAAAATGGAACCAGTCCTCGTGGTGGTTGTTCGAGCGAGATCGGAGGAAAAGGGTCAAGCCTTCCCTCAAACCATCGGTACAGCCGATTAAACATATAGATTCCAGTAAAGTGAATGGTGATCAGAGACTTAGTATAAAGAAAACGGCGCACAACACCTATTGATGATCTAGACTTTAGTCGAATGGGGCTTCACGCTGTTCTCCAGTAGTATACGGAGGCTATAACTTTTCTTCTATAACGCTTGTAACAGCACACAAGGATACCATCCATGAATGCTATTTTGCTGATGTTACTCGGGCTCGGCGCCATGTTTCTCGGCTATGTGTTTTACTCAAAATTCATAGCCGAAAAAATATTTAAACTGGATCCGAATTTCCGTACACCGGCGCATGAATTTAATGACGGTGTAGACTTTGTTCCAACCAATAAATATGTCCTCTGGGGCCATCACTTCACCTCTGTGGCCGGAGCTGCGCCTATTATCGGCCCCGCTATTGCCGTTATCTGGGGTTGGGTTCCCGCCTTTTTGTGGGTCGTATTCGGGACCATTTTCTTTGCCGGTGTTCACGACGCGGGCGCGATTTGGGCCAGTAACCGCAATAAAGCACGCTCAATCGGTGCATTGACCGGTGATATCGTCGGTAAACGGTCACAAACGCTGTTTATGATCGTCATTTTCCTCGTACTACTGATGGTGAATGCTGTTTTCGCCACCGCCATCTCCGGGTTGCTGATTAACTTCCCAAGTTCTGTGGTGCCAGTCTGGGGTGCAATTTTTGTTGCACTCATTATTGGTCAGTTCATCTTCCGCAAATGGATGAACCTTGGCACCGTCTCAATTATCGGAGTCGTCGCACTCTATACTCTTATTTGGGCAGGTCCATCAGTCCCCATTGAGCTGCCGGAGAGTTTCCTCGGTGTATCTGACAACGCGCAGTGGATTTTGGTGTTGTTCTTTTATGCTGCTATTGCGTCGTTGCTTCCGGTTTGGGTATTGCTACAACCGCGTGACTACATCAACGGGCTGCAACTCTTCATTGGGTTGATTTTGGTTTACTCAGCCGTTCTGATCAGTGGCCCAGAACTAGTCGCTCCAGCGTTCAATAACAACACCCCCGAAGGCACGCCATCCATGGTGCCGTTGCTGTTTGTGACGATTGCCTGTGGCGCAATTTCTGGCTTTCACGGCCTAGTTGCGTCAGGTACGACATCGAAGCAGTTGGATAAAGAGACAGACCTGCGGTTTGTCGGTTATTTCGGTGCCATTGGTGAGGGTTCTCTCTCGTTAGCAACCATTATTGCGGCAACCGCTGGTTTCGCAACCTTGGCTGACTGGCAGGCTGTGTATCATAGCTTCGGTCAAGGTGGTGTTGCCGCATTCGTACAAGGTGGCGCCAATATTCTCCAGAACGGTATTGGACTCAATGTGGATATTGCGCAAACACTATTGACGGTGATGGCGGTTCTTTTCGCTGGTACCACCATGGATACTGGACTGCGATTGCAGCGCTATATCTTCCAAGAATGGGGCAATATCTACAATATTAAATGGATGGAGAAAGCGGCACCTGCCACCCTCCTCGCGGTCGGTTCATGCTTATTGCTAGCCTTTGGTGCCGGTGGTGCGGATGGCGCCGGTGGCCTACTCATTTGGCCGTTATTCGGTACCACCAACCAGTTATTGGCGGGCTTAACACTACTGGTAATCACGACCATTTTGGTCAAACTCGGTCGGCCGATGTACTTTACGCTGATTCCACTGTTGTTCTTATTGGTAATGACCATTTACGCATTACTTATCCAATTGATGGGCTTCTACCAAAAATCAGATTGGTTCTTATTCAGTCTGGATTTAGTGGTGCTCATCGCTGCGATTTGGATTGCGTTGGAATCAGCCGCTACTCTGACCAAATTGCGTCGGGAGCGGAATCAAGCATGAAGATAAAAGCTATCCGCAGTTGGTTTGCACAAGCCAATGCTTATGCGACGGAGGTGTATAACGCCCCCTACCGTGCTGCGATAGCTCGTGCCAAGCGGGATGAGGATGATTTGTTCATGATGTTGGTATTCTCTGAACTCATGGGCGTTCCGAATCCCGCTTCATATTATACTTTAGAGCTCCAGCCGTTATTGCTGGAGCGCTTTCATGAATGGCATCAACGAATGGGCATGGAGCACTCTCCGCTCGATCATTTTCGTTGTTGTTAAATCCTCTCATCTTCATTATTGAGTCTCCATGTTCACACAAAAAGTAGTCTTTATCGGTGGCAAAGGTGGCGTGGGTAAAACAACCCTCGCATCGGCACTCGCATTACGTTGCCAGCAACGCGGCGAGCGCGTATTGATCATCTCCACTGATCCTGCACATAGCCTAGCCGATGCGTTCGCACAGCCGATTGGCGATGAAACTGTGACTTTATTGCCTGGCTTAGACGCGCTAGAAATTAATCCTGACCACGAGGTTATTGCGCATGTTGAACGGGTGACGCAGTCGATGAAGCGTTTCGCGCGTCCAGATATGTTTGCGGAAATTGAACGACAAATGCGCTTAACTCAGCAATCACCGGGAGCTCAAGAGGCGGCTCTTCTTGAGCGTATTGCAACGTTAGTGGACGAAGCACCACAACACTATGACCGTGTGATATTCGATACAGCACCTACTGGTCATACCCTGCGACTACTCACTCTACCGGAAGCAATGGCGGCCTGGACGCAAGGACTGTTGCGGCATGATTCTCAGTCACAGCAACTGCAGGGCGTTCTTGATCATCTCAGTCCGAAAGCAGGGAAAGATATTAGTAATCCGTTTAGTGATGCTCGCAAACACAGTGTTTCGAATGTCGACCAACGCACCGCTGACATCACGGCAACGTTACTCACCCGCCAGCGCCTATTTCACCGTACGCGCCACATTCTGACCGATGCCCAGCAGACCGCATTATTTTTTGTATTAACTCCAGAAAAGTTACCGATTTTAGAGACTGGACGCGCAGTTACTGCGTTACAGAAAGAACACTTACCGATCCAAGGCTTGTTTATTAATCGTAACCTGCCCGAACACGCCGATGGAGATTTTTTGGCGCAAAGAAGACAACAAGAAGCGATTTATCGAGAAGAGATTGAAGATCAGTTCCAAAAGTTGAGTCGTTATTACATTCCCTTGTTGCCGACTGACATCAACGGTATTGACGGACTGAATCGAGTTATTCCACACCTACCCTGGTAAACCGAATATTAAAGCTAAGCCCCTATCCAAATCCACGTCAGCGCGCTTAAGCCAAGTACGGCAAGCACCCAGCCAACCCGATGACTATAGCGCTGCCACACATCCAACATCTTGTCTCCAAACCAATACACGAGCAGCGCCAAACCGTAATAACGAATACCTCGCGCAATGATGGCTGCAGTGATAAATAACCCATACGGGTAACCCGTACTACCGGCGCTGAGCATACCCACTTGAAAAGGAATGGGAGTGATGCCTACTAACAACAGCAACCCAAAGCCTTGCTCTTGAAAACGCTCTGAAAAGCTCGCAAACGCGTCTTCGTATCCCAATATTTGCAGCAACCATTGACCCACATCATCGAAAAACCAAAAGCCGACAAAATAGCCAATGGTGGCGCCGACCAGACAACCTGCTAAGGTCGCAGTACTAATGGCCCATAAACGATGTTGTTGACTCAGTAATAGTGGGATCAGGATTAATTCTAGCGGGATTGGAACAATAATAGATTCCAACAATGACAGCGTGAAGATCAACCATAGCACATGATTTGATTCAGCTAAGCGGGCCAACCAACGATTGGCCCGTTTGTCGTGTGTTTGTTGCACGTATCGACCTATTGTTTATTCGCCAAAAGCGCCCGCTGGTCCCGGGAAAACGACTGGGCTTTCGTAGCCGTCTTTACTCACGCTGGCAACACCAAAAAAGTAGTTATCAATAACGATATTTTCGAGGGTGTATTCGTTCACATCACCGACATCGCGACTGAATTCCCAATTTGGTGCATCAGTGTGGCGCCAATACACGCGATAACCGGCAATATGATCTTGCTCAGCTGTACTTGCGGCGCGCCACTTTAGGGTAGTATTCGCGGTTACTGCGCCCGAAATCGACACCTCTGCTGGCGGACTCGGCGCCCATGCCATGCCCGCAAGTGAAACTGCATTTAACGCGGTGAGCTTTGCTGCATAGTCAAAATCAACGCCGTCGATGGTATCGCCATAGACAATACCGTCTTCAGTTCGAAGATCTTGATGCTGACGATTATAGTTCTCATTGGTTTCCATGATACGAACACCCGGATACCCTAAATCGTTAAAGGGGCGATGATGGCCACCACGAGCAAATCGGTCTAAACGATAGATAACCATAGTATCGAGATTTGGAATGTACCGGTCTGCCATCCAATCGATATAGCGCGCTAAATTGCGGCTTGGTGAATCAACCTCACCTCCCGTGAAACGCCGACGACGAGCATCATCCGCGGTCTCGTCTTGGCGGGTTCCCTCTGCAAAAATACGTGCTGTGGTGTTATTGATAACGCCGTTGATCCCTTCAATATTTCCGATCATATCGTTGTTGAGAACAGCCTTAATTCGCCAGCCGTCGGCTTGTGCTTGTTCTGCCATAATGCGACCGCCAAATAACCCCTGTTCTTCGCCAGCGAGAGCTGCATAAACAATACTTCCAGCGAATTCATATTGGCTCAGCACTCGGGCTGCCTCCAGCGTTCCTGCAACACCACTGGCATTGTCGTTGGCGCCTGGCGCGTCAGCGGTGTAATTCATGACATCTGAAACACGTGAGTCGATGTCACCCGACATGATCACGTAACGGTCCGGATCAACGGTTCCTCGTTGAACGGCAATTACACTTACCACCTCAACCGGATCAGGGATTCGCGCTTCGCCCTCAATCACCCGTGACTGGTAATAAACTTCGAGACAGCCACCACATGCGGCGGAAATCTTATCAAACTCTGCTTTAATCCAACGGCGCGCGGCACCAATGCCGCGAGTATCTGACTCGGTTTCCGACAACGTGTGACGCGTACCGAAACTCACTAACTTCTCAATATCTTGTTCAATGCGTTCAGCGGATACCGCTCCCGCTATCGCGTGAAGATCTTGTTGGTCACGGTACTCAACATCGGCGGATGCACTAACTGAGAATGCTGCGACTACACTCAACAGACCTAATTGTTTGATTCGGTTCATGGGTTGTCTTCTCTTGTTTATTACCGGAAAGATAAGTTATTTACTTCTGTTCATCATCTATATATTTGCGACTGAAGTACTATAGAGTGAAGCAACCATTTAGATCAAAATTAAGCGCTGAAGTGCTTTATTTAAACGAGGAGAGAACCATGCGAGCAGTTGGTTATCAACGTTCATTACCCTACACCGATGCGTTAGCCTTGCAAGATATCGAGATCCCCACACCTAGTTGTGGTGACTATGATGTTCTCGTGCGAGTTCGTGGCATCGGCTTGAATCCAGTAGATACTAAAATTCGGCAACGCAAAGAGGCTGCTGCTGGTGAGTACGTTGTCTTGGGGTGGGATGTGGCAGGCACGGTCGTCGACTGCGGCTCGAAAGTGACAGGTTATCAAATTGGTGATGAGGTTTGGTACGCCGGGGCAGTCAATCGAGATGGCTGTAATGCCGAATATCAAAGTGTCGATTCACGGCTGATTAGTTTGCGCCCAAAAACACTGAGTGCTGCAGATGCAGCGGCTATGCCCCTCACCTTTCTGACCGCCTGGGAGTTGCTTTTTGATCGCCTGGAACTCGATGAGGCTGCACCCAATATGTTGTTAGTTACTGGTGCGGCTGGTGGTGTCGGCTCAGCGTTAATTCAACTCGCCAAAGCGTTGACCAACACTACTGTGATTGCGACCGCATCCAGAGATGAAACGAGACAGTGGGTGAAACAGTTGGGCGCAGACGTCATTATTGATCATCATCAAGCGCTAGCTCCGCAACTACGAGAGCACGGCATCACGGATGTTACTCATGTTGCTAGCTTAACGCACACCGAACAGCATTTTGAGCAATTAGTGGAGTTACTGGAACCGCAGGGCCGATTGGCGTTAATTGATGATCCTCAAGATCCACTTCCCATTGGGCTCATGAAGCAAAAGAGTTTGTCGTTACATTGGGAGTTTATGTTCACACGTTCATTGTTCACGACTCATGACATAGCTAAACAAGGCGAAATTTTAGCTGAGGTCGCGCAGTTAGTGGATACCGGGGCGATTCAAACCACCCGCTTCCAACACTTAGGCACAATTAGCGCGGAGACACTTCGTCAGGCGCACGGGACTTTGGAAGCGCATAGCGCAATTGGTAAATTGGTCGTTGACGGCTACCCAGACTGACATTGTTGTGGTTCATAGCGGAGCGTAAACAAATGCCGTTCCTTTCTATCTTGGTAGCGAACTTCAACGTGGTCTGCATGCATGCGGAAATATTCTAAACCAGGATCTGAACAGTAGAACCGCAGCATCTGTGGTTCTATTTGTTCTTTTAGTTGGCTCTCTTCGTACTGAAATTTGTCGATATTAATCAGGCTGTAAACAAACCGCATACCATAGTTATTGACTTCGGCGCGCTCAAAACGGGTTTGTCGATCCAATAACTTGGGTAAATCTCGATTGAGCTGCCCGGAGCGCTCCAGCAAATTCTGATACAAATCGTTACGATTTCTCGAACTGCTTTCACCAAACCAATCGGCAATTAGCAGCGCAAGGAGCGCACTACAAACAATGACTGAGACGATTGAAATGATTAACTTTTTTGAAAACAACTGAACTGCCACTGAAATCCATCCTTCAATCGTTGCGAAGTCTCGCTCACAACTAGAAAAAGTTGTGATCTCTCTTACAAACATTCATGTATGTATGTATAATTAAAAGCTGTAACGAGACTGTTGAAAACGCTGTTTATATGCGTCTCATGAACAGTCTCCCATTGAACATGAAGAGGTAACTACATGCAACTACGCACTCCTGCTTCGCTAATCGCCATTGCGATAGCGGCATCCCTTTCACTGGCTGCTTGCAGTGACAACGGTGATGCAAATCAATCGTCACAACAACAAGCACCGCAAGAAGTCGGTATTGTGACTATTGAGCGGCAAAACGTAGCGGTATCCAATGCCTTACCGGGACGGGTAACCGCCTTTCGTGTTGCAGAAGTAAGACCTCAAGTCAGTGGTATTTTGCAGTCACAACAATTCGAAGGCGGCACCAACGTCACTGCCGGACAATCGCTCTATCAAATCGATCCAGCGCTATTTCGTGCTCAACTCGAGAGCGCCGAGGCTGCACTTGCTCGTGCGCAAGCCGAGGTCACGAATTCTAAAGCTCGCTTTGAACGCGTTCGTGAACTTATCGAAGACAAATCGATTAGCCAACAAGACTTTGATGAAGCGCAAGCGGCATTTCTACAAGCCCAAGCGAACTTGAAAGTTGCCGAAGCCGATGTGACTCGAGCGCAATTGGATCTGGATTATACCGAAGTGAAAGCCCCTATCAGTGGTCGTATTGGGCGATCGTTGATTACCCCTGGTGCACTCGTGCAAACAGGCCAAGCGCAACCGCTAACCTATATACATCAGTTGGATCCTATCTACGTCGATATTGCACAAAGTAGTGACGAGTATATGGCACTGCAGCAACAAATTCGCAGTGGTGCTATTGCTGTAGATGAAAATAACCGCGCCAAAGTGAGCGTTACGTTAGCCGGTATGTCGGACGAACCGATCACTGGGGAATTGCTGTTTAACGAAGCCACCGTCGACCCACAAACGAGCTCAATTGCATTGCGTGCGCGGTTTGAAAATCCGGACCATTTACTGTTGCCAGGTATGTTTGTAACGGCAGATGTTAGCAGCGGTGAACTTCGTGACGCGATTCTCGCGCCGCAACAGGGTGTTACGCGTGACCCACGTGGCCGCGCGACGGTGATGATTGTCAATGCCGAAGGCCAAGCAGAAACCCGTTACATCGAAGTCAGTCGTACTATCGGCAGCAACTGGTTGGTAACCGATGGTCTAGCCGCCGGTGACCAAGTCATTGTTGATGGACTACAAAAAATTCAACCTGGTGCTCAGGTTTCTCCGGTAAAAGTGGATTTATAATATGGCTAAGTTTTTTATTAACCGCCCCATTTTTGCATGGGTTATTGCAATTATGATCATGCTCGGCGGTGGCTTGGCGGTCACGCAATTACCTGTCGAACAGTATCCGCAAATTGCCCCACCATCGATTCAGATCAATGCATCGTACCCGGGCGCCAATGCCGATACACTCTCAGAGACCGTTACTCAGGTTATCGAACAGAACCTAAACGGTATCGATAATCTTGAATACTTTTCTTCAAGTTCTGATTCTGCGGGCAATGCCAGTATCACGCTAACATTTAGTTCCGGTACTGATGCCGACATTGCGCAAGTACAAGTTCAAAACAAGTTGCAACTTGCGCTGCCGCTGCTGCCCCAAGAAGTGCAGCAGCAAGGATTGTCGGTAGTTAAATCAAACAACTCGTTCTTGATGGTGTTGGCACTTGTTTCAGACAACCCTGAATTTACTCAGGTTGATTTGAGTGACTATGTTGCCAGTAACCTCCAAGATCCTGTGAGCCGCACTACTGGTGTTGGTAGTGTGCAGATATTTGGTTCTCCGTATGCGATGCGAATTTGGCTCGACCCCGCGCAACTGAATAGTTATGGGATGACGCCACAAGACGTCGTTCTTGCCATTCGTGAGCAAAATAACCAAATTGCTGCCGGACAACTTGGTGGGACACCAGCTGTCGAAGGACAACGTCTTACCTCATCAATCATCGCGCAGACTCGTCTGTCGAGCGTTGATGAATTCAAAAACATTCTGTTGCGTGTCGATAGTGACGGTTCAAAAGTACGATTAGAAGATGTTGCTGAAGTTGAAATGGGGGGCGAAAACTATGCAACTATCGCACGCTATAATCGTGAAGCTGCAACAGGTCTCGCTGTCAATCTAGCAACCGGTGCCAATGCGCTCGAAACCGCTGAGCGCGTGAAAGCAACAATCGCCGAACTTGAACCCTTCTTCCCCGAAGGCGTCGAACTTGTCATTCCTTATGACACCACTCCGTTCGTAGAGATATCTATTACTGAAGTAGTGAAGATACTCTTTGAAGCTGTGGTTTTGGTGTTCTTGCTCATGTTTTTGTTCTTACAAAACCTGCGCGCGACTATCATTCCTGCTTTTGCGATACCGGTCGTCTTGTTGGGTACGTTTGGCATCATGTCGGCGCTCGGCTTCTCAATCAACACCTTAACCATGTTCGGAATTGTACTTGCCATCGGACTATTGGTTGATGACGCCATTGTTGTCGTAGAAAACGTCGAACGATTGATGTCGGAAGAGCAGCTTTCGCCACGGCAGGCAACCATTAAGTCCATGCAGCAAATAACCGGAGCATTGGTAGCTATTGGATTGGTAATGGCCGCAGTTTTTGTGCCTATGGCATTTTTCGGTGGCTCAACCGGTGCAGTGTATCGTCAATTTTCAATTACGATTATTTCAGCAATGTCACTCTCGGTGCTGGTTGCGATAATCTTTTCGCCGGCACTCTGTGCAACAATCTTGAAGCCTATTGATCACAGTAAGCCCAAGAAGGGTCCATTGGGTTGGTTCAATCGTAAGCTTGAGAGTGCAACGCAGAAGTATACCAGCAGTGTTCAATCGATCATTAAACGGACAGGACGTTTCATTGTTGTCTATCTGGGGCTGATTGCAGTCATGGCATTCTTGTTTACTCGGATGCCAAGCTCGTTTATTCCTACTGAAGATCGTGGTGTTTTCCTTGCCATGATGCAGCTGCCTGCAGGTGCCACCCAAGAACAGTCATTTGAGACGATTCAGAAAGTTGAAGATTATTTCTTGGACGATGCACCCGGTATTCGCTCTGTATTCTCGGTTGTCGGCTTTAGCTTTGCCGGTCAAGGCCAGAATGCAGGTATGGCGTTTGTGCGCATGGATGAATGGGACGAACGGACGACACCGGAACTCCAAGTCGACGCGATTATTGGTCGTGCCATGGGTTTCTTCAGTCAGATTCGTGAGGCCAACATTTTTGCTTTCAACCTACCCTCCATTCCGGAGCTAGGGACAGCCAGCGGATTCAACTTGTACTTGCAAGATCGCGCTGGAGTTGGACATGAAGCCCTGTTGGAGGCTCGTAACCAGTTACTTGGTATGGCAGCGCAAGAGCCATCGTTGGTCGGCGTCCGTCCGAATGGACTAGAAGATACACCACAGTTTCGTGTCGATGTTGACTTTAACAAAGCGAAATCGATGGGATTAGAAATTGCGGACATCAACAACACGTTGGGCTCAGCATTCGGTACCGTGTATGTGAACGATTTTATTGATCGTGGCCGAGTGAAGAAAGTGTATTTAGGTGGTCAAGCCGAAGCCCGCATGGTGCCTGAAGATATTAATAAATGGTACGTCCGCAATAATGCCGGTGAAATGGTGCCATTCTCGGCATTTTCGACCAGCAGTTGGGACTTTGGTCCACAACGCCTTGAACGCTACAACGGCGTTCCAGCGATGAATCTGCAAGGTGAAGCGGCGCCGGGTTTCTCCTCAGGCGATGCAATGAACAAAATGGAAGATTTAATTGGTCAATTGCCTGCGGGTATCGGCTTTGAATGGACCGGAATTTCCCTCGAAGAGAAGACCTCCGGTAACCAAGCGCCACTTCTTTACGCGTTGTCATTGTTGATTGTATTTCTCTGTCTTGCCGCGTTGTATGAAAGCTGGTCGATACCTTTTGCGGTCATGTTAGTGGTGCCGTTGGGTATTCTTGGCGCTGTCATTGCAGCTTTAGGGCGCGGGCTCGAGAACGATGTGTTCTTCCAAGTGGGCTTGCTCACCACGGTGGGTGTATCCGCTCGAAACGCGATCCTGATTGTAGAATTCGCTAAGGATCTACAAGCGCAAGGTAAAGAATTACTCGAAGCGACGCTTGAAGCTGTGAGACTACGGTTACGTCCTATTCTCATGACGTCACTGGCGTTTACTTTCGGGGTTCTACCACTGGCGATCTCCACCGGCGCTGGTGCCGTCAGTCGTCAAGCGATTGGTACGGGCGTGATTGGTGGTATGCTCGGTGGAACTATTTTGGCGATATTCTTTGTGCCGCTGCTGTTCTACGTAGTGCGCAAGCGCTTCCCACCCAAGGTGCGCGAAGAAGATTAGTTCTTCGGACGAAAGAGCGGAAATTCTACTTTCATGCTAAGGTTGAGTCAGGTAACTGGCTCAACCTTTTTCTTTGTCTGGCTGATAGGAACCGACCGAAATGTTGTATCGCTACTTTCTCATTATTCTCGCCTGCGCGGCCATCATGACTGGTGTTCAGGTGCCTAATTTTGTGACGCAGTATGAGCAACGTCTCGATGCTCAGTGGACAGAAGCGAAGGTTTACTATGACCAGTATCAAACTATTGCCGATCAGTATTTCGAAGGTGACATGAACGCCCTACTTCAGCATCACGAGCAAAGTGATGATGAGGTATTTCGTGCCGAGTCCGTGCCATTAGGAACGTTATTGGAACGAGTACGCACGTTTGAGTATCAGTTGCGCGAACTCAATACGACGATCTGGGGTAAGTTGTGGTTTCTGGCGCATTCCGCTGATGAAGAGTTACTGGACGGAACCTGGCGGAATTATAGTTTTACCGTTCCGCTGACACAGGATGCCCTTATACTCGGCATTATTTTTATGTTTGCCATTGTGGTGTTGGTCGATGGCTGCTGCAGTGGTTGTCGCTACTGGTGGCGCCGCCGCCGAGCTAGTCGTCCTTCACCCGGTATTCGCCGTCAATAACACTGGAGTCTTGACGATTACGTTGCTGTTGTTGCGCTGCATCCTGTTGTTGTCTGGCTTGCTGCTGAGCTTGCTTCGCTGCACGACCGAACTGCCACATCGATTTCAATTCGCGGCGCCGCTTCCACATCAGTGGTAACAGTAAAATCCAGCCTACCAACAAGAACACCAAGCCAAGAAACAACCCCACCATTAGCAAGAGTCCCATGACTAGCCAACTTAATAGCATCATCAAGGGGTTTGCACCCGGTCGAGGCCCGACCTTTTGCTGTAACTGACGGATGTAAATACGCATAGCGCTCACTTCTTTATCAAACTTACTTGTACTATATGGGCGAATGGATGGGTTACAACCTTTTAAACACGCCTATCTTGTAACATTTTAAGAATAATGCTGCTGAGGTTGACCAAATTGAAAACCATTCCTTCAAGACTACCCACCATAAAGGCATAGCCCAAACCCAGTAGTTCAGCGAGAATAAACCAGCGCCGAATAAGTACAGGATCGTTCAAACGAATAGAACCAATGCTGAATATCAAAGAGGATACATACGCAAACACCAGCGGTAATTGTGGCGCTCCACTAACGGCTTCAAGAATCCACAACACCACGTTTGCTGCAATAAAGAACCACAGGACAAAAGGCCCTTGCCATCTTAATGCGATAAAATTACGAAAAAATGCTAAACCGGTAACCACAGCACCAGCAGTCGCATCAATCAGAGCAAAATGAATCGACAATGAGCCGAGAGCTAGTGCCGATATAATGCGATAGCGATTCGCGGTCGGTTGCCGATAGGCAATGAAGTTCAACACTAGGGCCAACATGCCAACGTATTCGGCGGGCGTAAAAGTCACGACTCGTTACTCCATAAAAAAAGCGGCAAACCGGCTAAGCGGTTGCCGCTTGACTCAAAAAAGAGTTCTATTGTACCCGATTTTACTGACGTGACGCAGCCGATTCATCGCGGATAGCGCGAAATTCATTGCCTGCGTACCAATTCGGCCACACTTGACTATTCGCTAGCTCTTCACCGACCCAATAATACAACCACAAATCTTGCTGAACACCACGTAAGTCCCACTCAGGATCATATTCGTCAGCTGGTTTGTGATAGGCCACTTGTACGTATTCAGCACGTTTCTGAGCACCATACTCTTTACCAAGCTCGAAGTGGTCAATGCCACCCTTCGCATACAGCATCGGCACACCAACCTTGGCTAAATTAAAATGATCTGAGCGGTAAAACGAGCCAACCTCAGGATTGGGTTCAGGCGCTACGTAGCGGCCCTGTTGCTCAACATACTTAGTCAGCAACTCTTCCACTTCAGAGTTACCGTATCCAACCACGACCATATCGTTCATAGGACCATAGACGTTTAAAACATCCATGTTGATGCCTGCAACCGCTTTGCCAACAGGCAACATCGGGTTGTTCGCATACCAATTCGAACCCAACAGTCCCCGCTCTTCAGCCGTAACGAGGACAAATACAATGGAACGCTCGGGTTGCGGCTGGCTCGACCAAAATTCAGCGAGTGCCATGACGCCTGCGGTTCCGCTAGCATTGTCTTGCGCACCGTTAAAAATTCCATCATCAGGATTAATCGGGTCAACGCCCATGTGATCCCAATGCGCCATGTATATTACATGTTCTTCAGGCCGTGACTTACCCTCGATGTAACCAATGATATTAGGTGAATTAAGATATTCAAATTTAGTGCTGACAGAGACAGACAGTCCAGTTTCTAAAGAAACCGGTTCAAAGTCAGGTTGTTGTGCAGCTTCACGCATTTCCGTGTAAGAAGAACCGATTCGAGCAAACAGTTGGTCTGCACCTTCATCGGTAATCCAGCCTTCGATGGCAGTACGGTCCATGTTGTTATTGTCCCTGGCTAAATCAAAGCGCAGCGGCGACCCGCCTGCAATGACTCCCCAACCGTAACCAGCTGGACCCGTTTCATGAATAACAATCACGCCCTCAGCACCTTGCCGAGCAGCCTCTTCAAACTTATAGGTCCAGCGACCGTAATACGTCATCGCTTTACCGTTAAAAACTTCTGGGTCTTGCGTGTCATAGCCTGGATCGTTCACCAAAACGACGACGGTTTTGCCAGCGACATCCAAGCCCTCATAGTCGTTCCAGCCATATTCCGGTGCCACGATGCCATAGCCAGCGAATACTAATTCACTGTTCTCAATAGCAACTTCTTCCATTACGCGCGGCGACCACGCCATCATTTGTGTGCGATACGCCAGAGGCTCTAGATCATCGCTACTAAAAGTCATATCTGACACTTTGTAGGGCATCATTTTGACGAGGGGTACTTGCTGTTGATAATTGTTGTCGTCAGCGTTGTAGGGTTTGAGTCCCCACTCACGGAACTTGCCTTCCACGAATGCGACCGTTTTTTCTTCACCAACACTTGCCGGCGCACGACCCGCGAATTCGTCTGAACTCAGCGTCTCTAAATAGCCGCGGTAGTTCTCGTTAAAATTGTACGGATCCACTTGCACAGCAGGTTCCGATTGACTCACCTGAGGCTCATCAGCCGCTGGGCTGCAGGCGCTTAACAACAAGCCTCCCGCAATCAATACCAAGTGTTTTTGCATTTATTATTCTCCTTCGTTGCATTCTTGAATGGTCGCACCGACTTGAATATCGTACTTGTCGAAGTAACCCATATTCATTTCCAGCGCACTGAAATAGCTCACACCAGGATCATAGGCTGGGCAGCGTTGTGCATCAATACTTGGGCAAGGTTCCATTGGAATGATGGTTAAAATCTTGCCCTGCTCATCGAGGTAAGCAATATCTAGCGGTATGTAGGTATTAAACATCCAAAAACCAGCATTCCCTGGTCGTTCCGTCTCATACACAAACCACATACCGGCATGTTCAGCTAATGACTCGCGCGCCATGAGACCACGGGCGCGACTCTCAAATGTATCGGCAATTTCGACGGTCAAGGTAGGTTCATGTCCAGCAATACAGAGCTTTGTAGTTTCGAGGTTGGTATTCAAAGACGTTTGTGACATCCCAACACTTGAATACACCAACAGACTCCCGATAGCACAGGTTTTGAGAACCGACAGATGATAACTATGACGCATAAGTATATTCCTACAGAAGCAATTCAATCTAAGTATCGCGCGAATGACTGTTGAACGAAAGGTAAAAAAAGGGGCTCCAAATAAGGAGCCCCGAACGGGAGAGATATTTCTATCTCAGGCTTACTAAAACACAGGCAAACTATTCCGCACCGAAAGTAATTACGGTAACTTCGCCTTCTGCAGATACTTGAATTTCTTGTAAGCCATCAGTAATTAAACTGATGTCATCATCAACTTCTGGGTCGTCATTGGTGTTGCAAGTCCAAACCGCGGTGTAATCACCTGCAACAACAAAGCCAATCTCAAAATTGTAGTCTGTTGCACCATCGAAGTTCACACTCGTTGAGGCGTAGGCTTCCAATCCCTCGCTACCACCATTATCGGCTAATGTGGTTACATCTAAGTCATGACCGGGATACAGGTATACCGTAGCGACCGGTTCACTGAGATCTGCTGGCGCAACTGTGCACTCCTGCGCAATCAATAGCGCTTCCGCAATGGTGCCTTCAATATGTCCAATCTCTTGGTTATCGACTAAGCGCACACCACGTGGTTTCAATAAATAACCATCCTGACCTACTGGATTCACGAGAGCCATCCGCAAATCGAATTCGACGGTGTAATTCGCTGTGCTATCAGCGGCCAGCGTAAGACCGTCAAATTTCAATTCATTCGATGGCACTCGCAAGCCTATAGTCGTGTCACCATCTACAACGTGAGAACCTTCAGCCATAACTAAACGCAGTTGGCCATAGCTCCCTGCTTTGACGTCAACACCGGATAGCAGTGATTCTGATTCGGAACCGGTAAATTCCAGTAAGTTGATGCCACGAGTATTCGCGATAGTTTCACCGGCCTCATCCTTACATACATCATTTTCTTCGATGGTGTTGGTGTCCGTACCAATTTCGAATACTTGCGTACCCTCACCGTTTCCGACCAACTCAATAGCGGAGAAACAAACCCAAACACTATCGGCATTATCGACTGGTGCATCGCTGACTGCGAGATTCAAACGAGCGCGGTCACTCGTTGTTGGTTCTGAGTCTGAACCACCACAGGCGCTGAGACCTAATGACGCTAGTACAGCTGCCGTACTATAGTTTATTTTATTGCTTTTCAACATAAATAGCTCCTCGCCAATATGCGTACTATCATAGTGGTAGTTAGTCTAGACTCTTTAAAAACGAGGTCGAGTCGTTTTACACGAGCTTTACACACAAGCTCTGGTTGTTATGAGAGGGCTGGAGTTAGACAAAAATTTATACAATACGTTATAGGAATTGATTGTCGCTTCGTATCAGCATAAAGTAGCTTTTATGGCAGCGAACAACAATCACCTAACATGAATGATACTGCAGCGTCTGTATCCGACGCTTCTAATACACTCCGATTGACAGACCTGCGGTGCGTGACTGCCATCGGCGGAGGCCACGGCTTGGGACGTGTGCTCTCGGCATTATCGTTCCTGAATCGTCGCCTGATAGGTATTGTAGCGACCACTGATGATGGCGGAGCGAGTGGCTTATTGCGACGAAATACCGAGTGTATTGCTTGGGGTGATATCCGTAATTGTCTATCACAATTAACGACTCAACCGCTTGCCCGCGAAGTCCTAAACTATCGCTTTAATGAAGATCATCATCTGGTGGGTCATAATTTCGGTAACCTACTTTTATATACACTCGAGCAATTAAGTGCGCGTCCGGTAGACGGCATTCAATTACTATCACGGCTGTTGAATGTGGATATCAGACTCTTACCGATGTCTGAGAGCCCCGTCGATTTAGTCGCAAGCACTAAAGAAGGGTTACATTGTTTCGGCGAACTGCATGTCGATGGTTTGCTGCACATGCCGGCGTCACTACATTTATCCAAATCTGTACCAGCGACACCTGAAGCACTGCGCCACCTGCGCCGCAGCGATCTGATTATCCTCGGTCCAGGAAGTTTGTTGACGTCAGTCATGCCGCCGTTATTAGTAGAGGAATTCGCGCAGACTGTCGCAGATAGTCAGGCTCCTGTAGTTTTTATTGATAATCTCATACCTGAACAAAGTCCTGCGGGGAAAGTGAGCCTGGCTGAGCGATTACAATGGATGGAAGAACAATTGGGAGTCGATGTCGTTGACCTCATTATTAGTTCCAATCCGCATCCAGACATCGATAAGCCATGGGTTCAATTGCATCAACAGCAGCCTCAAGAGCCACATCGCCATTGCGCATCAGGCTTATGTCGCGCTCTGGAGCAATCGCTTACCCTGCTGGCTCATAAGTTACCTAAGCGCGCCAACATCAAACAAGTCTAAGAAGGAATTGGCATGAAACGAACAGCTTTAGCTTCTGCGCTCGCAGTAGCCTCTTGTTTTGTTACCTCAACAGTCGCAGATACACTCGGTTTAGAAGTGCCGTATGCTGCAAGCACGCCTAGTATAGAGGCAACATTGGGGTATCCAACTGGACAGAAAATCAGTAGCCCTGAAGCTATCCATGACTACTTCCAAGAGCTCGCGAAAGCGCATCCAGACCAAGTAAAACTCAAATATTACGGGAAAACTTGGGAAGGCCGTCCGCTATTTTTCGCGATCATTTCTAGCGCCAACAATATTGCCAATCTAGATTCATTTAGTGAGGGAATGCAACAGCTTGCAGACCCACGGCAGACGAGCGCCGCAGAAGCCGAGCAGCTAATTCAAAGCATGCCAGCAAGTATTTGGTTGTCGTATGGTGTCCATGGCAATGAAATTTCATCACCAGAAGCTGCCCTACTCACCGCTTATCACCTGTTAGCGGCTGAGGATCAAGCAACACAGACAATGCTCGATAACACCATGGTGTTCATTGACCCATTGCAGAATCCTGACGGCCGCGGTCGTTTTGTGAGCCGATACTATATGACGGCGGGGTTAGAACATAGCGCAGATCGCATTTCCGCAGAACACAATGAGCCGTGGCCGAGTGGTCGCAGTAATCATTATTTGTTCGACATGAACCGTGATTGGATAGCTTTAACGCAGCCTGAAATTTCCGGACAAGTCGATGCATTACTCGATTACTATCCGTTGATTTTTGTTGATTTACACGAGATGGGTGGTGACACCAGCTACTACTTTACTCCTGAAGCGCGTCCTTATAACCCGCTGATCACCAAAACGCAGCGCGAAGCGTTATGGCAAATTGGTGAAAATAACGCCAAGTGGTTTGATGAACGCGGCTATCAGTATTTTACGCGCGAAATCTTCGATGCGTTTTATCCAGGTTACGGAGCCAGTTGGCCGCTTTATCACGGTTCACTCGCAATGACCTATGAAATGGCCTCTGCGCGTGGACATAAATGGCGTACCAAAGATGGCACCATTTTGACCTACGGTGACGGTGTTAAACGTCACTTTGTTGCGTCTGTTGCCACTATTGAGAGCGCGTCTCAAAATCGTCAGCAACTCTTTCAGAATTTTTGGAACTACCGCAGCCAAGCTATTCGCGACGGCCGTGGCAGCGACAATCGCGTTCGCATCATTCCTGGCACCGACGATGCGGCAGCAGCACGCAAGTTAGCAGGATTGTTGGTGCAGCATGGTGTCGAAGTGAACCAAGCGACCGAGTCATTCAAAGTATGTGGCAATAATTATCCAGCCGGCAGCTATATCGTCGATGGCGCACAACCCGCACAGTATATGGTGCGCACCTTATTAGACGAACGCATCGATATGGATCAGCCGTTTATCGATGATCAAGAAGAGCGACGTGCGAACAATTTACCGGACGAAATCTACGATGTGACTGCATGGTCATTACCACTCATGTTCAACGTCGATATTGATGCCTGTAATAGCGTCCCATCCGTCGACAAAATCGCCGTTGATGGCCGTCTGATTGAGTCAGGTAGTGTTACCAACGCCGATGCGAAACTAGGTTACATAGTTGCTTGGGGCGATATGAATGCGGGCCGCTTCCTCACTGCAGCCCTGCGCGCTGGGTTACATGTGAAGCAAAGTGATCTTGCGTTCAAACATGTGAACGGCAAAACCTACCCTGCAGGAAGTTTGATTTTGACTCATGCTGAGAATGAATCGAACCTCGCAGCAGCGGTGCTCGAACTTGCTCGTGAAAGCGGCGCACAGGTTGATGGCGTGGATCGCAGTTGGGTTCTCGAGGGACCAAACTTTGGGTCTATGAACGTCAATCGTGTTCATGCACCGAACGTTGCCATGGCCTGGGATGAGCCATTCTCAAGCCTAAATGCCGGTCACACTCGTTTTGTGATCGAACAACAGTTCAATTATCCAGTGACGGCTATTCGCACGGAGCAGTTGGCACGTTCCAACCTCAGTCACTATCAAGTCTTGATCTTACCCGCTCTGGCTGGCAACTTCTCTCATGCACTGGGCGAAAGTGGGCTAGCTAACCTGAAAGACTGGGTGCAGAAAGGTGGCGTTCTCATCACGCTGGGAACTGCGACACGTTGGGCTGTCGATAACGACCTTCTTGCCAGCGCTCGTGAAGCTGCCATTACCGATAAAGAACCCGGCCATGGTGACGAAAACCGTGTGGACGGATTACTTCTTGAAACCGCCAGAGACCTTGCTCACTACATTCAAGCAGACGAGGCTGATCCGTATTGGACCGCCGGTATTCTCGCTCGCGGTGAAGTAGACCAAGACCACTGGTTGGCGGCGGGCGTTAAGCCTGAGGTGGTCAGCATTACTGTCGGCAATGACATTTATCGTCCACTAACCATTGATAACGGCCGCAATATCGTCAACTATGCAGCAGCAGACCGGGTTGTTGCTAGTGGCTACCTGTGGGCGGAAAATCAACAACAGTTGGCACATAAGCCAGTGTTGATGTGGCAACCGCACGGCCGTGGGATGTTGGTCTCGTTTACACAAGAACCGACCTATCGTGCGTACCTTGACGGCATGAACTTGCTATTGATGAACGCCATCTTTGGCGGCTCTGCGCACGCGCGACCTCTGCGTTAACCACCACGAAATGAAAAAAGGCGTTGCCGTTATTCCAGCGGCAACGCCTTTTTTATAACTTGAATATGAACGTTGTAGCCTAATCGTCGCTGGTATCGTCAGCACTGATGCGCGATGCAACCGCTCCACGTTGATCTTTGTACTTCGCGTCTTTACGTTTGCTGTAAGGGCGTAAACAAGGCTCATCAAGCAACTCAAAGCTCAATGCCCCAATTTTCATCAGTGGACGCAAAGCGAGCGGAAGTTTCCCACTATTAAAGAACTCGAGGACGACCTGCCCTGACCAACCTGGATCGATTCGATGCGCAGTGACATGTACCATGAGTCCAAGTCGAGCCAATGACGAGCGACCATCTAACCAGCCAACCATATTATCAGGTAACGTCACCGATTCATGAGTGACTGCCAAAGCAAACTCGCCAGGGTGAATAAAAAAAGCCTGATCTTCAGTCAAGATAATCGCTTCACTCATCACTTGTTCAATGGCACGCTCGATATCATCGCGGGGTCCACTGATATCGATAAAAGGTGCGGCATGGTCTTGTAACACTCGAAATTCATTTCCGAGATGAATATCGACTGTCACACCAGTGATATCGGCGGATTTGGGTCGTGGCTCGAGATGGATAATGCCTTGATCTAGGTAGCTTTCAATTTGTCGATCGGTCAAACGCATAGTTTCTTTCTCCTTGAAGCCTGACTATACCCGATCCTGCGCTTGCAGGTATAGCTGCGCGGCTAAACGAGCAGCAGAGTTTTCAATCGTGGCGGCCAAGCTACTCGACTGTGCCAATATGGCGTCGACTTGACCTGCATCCAAACTCTCACGTAAGCCTCTATCGAGCGGCCATTGCCCGAGCAGCGGTACGTTTTCCGCGGCAGCCGTCTCGGCTCCGCCAGAATGACCAAAGAGATCTTCGTGATGGCCGCACTTTGGACAGGTATAACCACTCATGTTTTCAATCAAGCCCGTGATCGGAACCCCGACTTTACGGAACATTGTGATGCCCTTGTAAGCATCAGCCAGCGCAATCGTCTGTGGCGTTGTGACTATAACCGCACCAGTAATCGGGAGTTTCTGAGCGAAGGTTAATTGAATATCACCAGTCCCAGGCGGTAAATCGACCAATAAGTAATCCAACGCCGGCCATTTGGTATCGCGCATCAACTGTTGCAGTGCTGCACTGGCCATTGGTCCTCGCCAAATAGCGGCATCCTTCGCATCACTTAAATAACCGAGTGAACTGACGTGCACACCAGCGCGGTGATGCGGAATCATTTTTTGTTGTTCGTTGAACACCAATTTCTGTTCTGGTTGCCCGAACATGGTCGGCATCGATGGTCCGTACAAATCTGCATCCAGAACGCCTACTTTGGCACCAAAACGAGCTAACGCTACGGCCAACTGTGCGGTGACTGACGACTTTCCAACGCCCCCTTTGCCCGAGGCAATCAGCACCACATTACCGTATATCATCGGCAGATCAGGCTGTGAGTTAGGGAGTTTACGAATATCGCAACGGAGCGACCAGTCAAAGCGACTTAACAGGCTATGTTCAAATAGCGGCGTTAAAACTGTTGCCGGTGCTGCAAAAGGCAAAGTCAGCAGCGCTTGGTTGGAGCCAGTGCGCTGAAACCATTCGAGTGACGGTGACTCAGGCCAGTTCGGCAGTCTGATTTGCGCCAATGCATCGACTTCATCTTGGCTCCATTGCGCCCCGTCTACTGAGGCTGACTTTTTCTGCGCTTTTTGCTTCATCCAATCGAACACACCACACTCCTTTCCCGAAATACAATCGAGCACTTCTGAGTTCTTTCTAACGCTTACGAATCCGCTCATGATACGGCTAGTGTAGCTGGATTGCCACGCTTGATTCGGGTACACTTTGCAGTCTTTCCACAGCGATAAACTAGGACTCTGAATGACAGCTCCGCGTAAGATTTTGGTCACCAATGCCCTGCCGTATGCCAATGGTCCGATTCATATCGGCCATATGCTAGGTTATATCCAAGCGGACATCTGGGTGCGCTTCCAAAAATTGCGTGGAAACGAGTGTCATTTTGTCTGCGCCGACGACGCTCATGGCACACCGATTATGCTGAAGGCCAAACAACTTGGTATTGAGCCAGAGCGAATGATTGCGGACATGAATCAAGCTCATCAGGCTGACTTCGCCGATTTCCATGTGGCATTCGACAACTATCATTCGACACATAGTCCTGAAAACCGTGAGTTAGCGGAACTGATTTACACCCGTTTACGTGACCATGGCTATATTAAAACCAAAACCATCGAACAGTTGTTTGACCCAGAACAGAAAATGTTTCTGCCAGACCGCTTTGTGAAAGGCGACTGCCCGAAATGCGGCGCGACCGATCAGTATGGCGATAACTGCGACGTCTGTGGCGCAACCTATGCGCCGACTGAGCTAAAAAACCCTAAGTCAGCAGTCTCAGGCGCTACTCCAGTATTACGTGAATCTGAACATTACTTTTTCGACCTGCCAGCGTTTGAGGACATGCTCAAGGCTTGGACCCGCTCGGGGTCATTACAAGACGAGATGGCCAATAAACTCAACGAATGGTTTGAGTCTGGATTGCAGCGTTGGGATATCAGTCGTGATGCACCCTACTTTGGCTTTGAAATTCCTGACGCTCCCGGCAAATATTTCTACGTGTGGTTGGATGCGCCGATTGGTTATATGGGCTCGTTTAAGAATTACTGTGACCGTACTGGTGCCGCTGATTTTGATACCTTCTGGAAAGTCGGTAGCGAGGCTGAGGTTTATCACTTCATTGGCAAGGACATCATTTATTTTCACAGTCTGTTCTGGCCCGCCATGCTCAAAGGTGCGGACTTCCGCCAACCTACCAATGTCTGGGCTCATGGCTTCATTACCGTAAATGGCACCAAAATGTCCAAATCGAAAGGGACATTTGTGATGGCGCGTACCTATCTAGACCATCTCGACCCAGATTATTTGCGCTATTATTTTGCCGCCAAGCTCACCAGTCGCATTGATGATTTAGATTTGAATCTGACGGACTTTGCGCAGCGCGTGAATGCTGATTTAGTCGGTAAAGTTGTCAATATTGCTAGCCGATGTGCTGGTTTTATTCAGAAAAAGTTTGCTGGCCAATTAAAAACAGAGTTAACGGACCGAAGCTTACTTGATGAGTTTCAAAGTGCTGGTGATTCTCTCGCAACCTTGTACGAGAAACGCGAGTTTTCGCGTGCCATGCGAGACATTATGGCACTGGCTGACAAGGCAAATTTCTATATTGCCGAAAAAGAGCCATGGCAGCTTGCCAAAGATCCAGAAAAGCTCGATGAAGTGCATGAAATTTGCTCGATCGGGATCAACTTATTCCGCTTACTGATGATCTACCTCACGCCAGTAGTCCCTGCATTAGCTGTGCGCGTGCAAGGTTTCTTGAATGATTCCTTTAGCTGGGACAGTCATCGTGAATTATTGCTCGGTCACGCCATCGAGCCCTTTAAAGCACTACTACAACGCATTGAAATGGAAAAAATAGAAGCCATGATTGAAGACAGCAAAACGCAAGCGCCAACGCCAGCAGCAACCACCAATGGTGAACTTGAAAAAGATCCCATCAGTGCTGAAATTCAATTTGATGACTTCGCTAAAATTGATTTGCGTATCGCGTTGATTGCCAACGCCGAACATGTCGAGGGCGCAGACAAGTTACTGAAACTGACCTTAGACTTAGGCGGTGAAACACGCCAAGTCTTTGCCGGTATCAAATCAGCCTATGCCCCAGAAAAACTGATTGGCCAACATACCGTTATGGTCGCAAATTTAGCACCACGGAAAATGCGTTTCGGTCTGTCCGAAGGCATGGTTCTCGCTGCAGGTCCCGGTGGTGAATATCTATGGATTCTGAATCCGCATGAAGGTGCGAAACCTGGAATGCGAGTTAAGTAATGGTCGCTACCGTCCATCTCAGTCCTGGCAAAGACAAATCATTACGGCGTCTGCACCCTTGGATATTTAGCGGTGCTATCGATCGCGTTAAAGGTAAACCGAAATCTGGTGAGACCGTGTCGGTGCACAGTTCTGAGGGTGACTGGTTGGGTTACGCCGCTTGGTCACCGCAATCACAAATTCGTGCACGGATCTGGAGTTTCAGTCAACGCGATAGCATTAATGCTGAGTTCTTTTTAACGCGTATTCGAGCGGCGCAAGAGTTGCGCAGCGGTCTGGCGTTGAATTCCAATGCATACCGTGTCGTCGCTGCTGAATCGGACGAGCTCCCCGGTATCACTATCGACCGCTACGACAACTGGCTCGTCTGCCAATTACTCAGCGCTGGTGCTGAGTTCTGGCGCGAAGCGATTGTTGCTGCGTTGCGCGAATGCTTTCCAGAATGCAGCATCCTCGAACGCTCAGACGTCGATGTGCGGCGCAAAGAAGGTTTAGAGCCCATCGTTCAAGTTCTCCATCAGCAAGCCGATGCCACCATCGATGACGTCATCTGGATTCAAGAGCACGGCATTGAGCTCGGGGTTGACCTGCTGAAAGGCCATAAAACCGGCTATTACCTTGATCAACGGGATAGTCGGCAAGCCATCATGAAATACACCAAAGGTAAGCGGGTATTAAACGCGTTCAGTTACACCGGCGGTTTCGGAGTGTTTGCTGCCCAAGCTGGAGCCAGTGAAGTCGTCAATTTGGATGTGTCTGAGAGCGCATTAACGCAAGCAACCTTGAACCATGAACGCAATCAGCTACCGGCACCTACCAACCAACAAATCGATGTTTTTGAGGCATTGCGTCAATTCCACCATACCGGTGAGCGATTTGATGTGATTGTTCTAGATCCACCCAAATTTGTTGATAGCAAAGCCAACTTGATGTCCGCATGCCGCGGCTACAAAGACATCAACCGACTCGCTTGCATGATTTTGAAGCCAGGTGGCACGCTATTCACTTTTTCCTGCTCAGGGCTACTATCAGGCGAATTATTCCAAAAAGTCGTCGCTGATGCTGCTCTGGACGCTAAGCGCCCTATGCATATCATCGAGCGCCTGTTCCAAGGCGCCGATCATCCAGTGCGCACCAATTTCCCAGAATCGCTCTACCTCAAAGGACTCGTCCTCCGCGGTTGATTATCTGTTGGGAGTCTGCAAGCCTGATCATTATTCGACTACACTTGGTACTATTAGAGTAAGAATGACAACGGAGTTTGGCTATGACGAATGAAACAGCGGGAAATACAACACTGTTTACGAAGATCATCAATCGTGAGATTCCAGCAGACATTGTCTATGAAGATGAGCATGCTTTGGCATTTCGGGACATTAATCCGCAAGCCCCTGTGCATGTATTGATTATTCCGAAAAAGCCGATTGCGACGATCAACGACATTACTGAGGATGATCGTGAATTGGTTGGTCATCTTTATGTGGTAGCCGCTAAACTTGCTGTTCAATTTGGTTTTGCGAAAGCTGGCTATCGGGTCGTTATGAATTGTAATGAAGATGGTGGGCAGTCGGTCTACCATATTCACTTGCATCTGCTGGCTGGTGTCACTATGGGCTGGCCGCCGTTTGCAAATCATCAGCCCAAACAAGTTTAGAGCTATGAGCCACGCATCATGAGTGCCGAGTTATGGATTCGCTTAGGTTGCTTTTTAGGTGTCCTGTTGGTGATGGCCGGTTGGGAGTTCCTGAGCCCGAAACGATCTAATCGAGTTGCTAAAGCGCTGCGTTGGCGGACTAATTTCAGCATGGTCGTTGTGAGCAGCGTGCTGCTGCGGCTACTCATCCCGGCAGGAGCTATCGGCGCTGCATTTTGGGCAGAGACCAATGGCTTTGGTGTATTGCATGCGCTAAACGCAGGCACCGTCATGGCGCTGGTCAGTGGTTTTCTGCTGCTTGATGTCGCTATCTATTGGCAACACCGCCTGTTTCACCGTATCCCATGGCTATGGCGCTTGCACCGAGTCCATCATGCCGATCTCGACTTTGACGTCAGTACCGGCCTGCGCTTTCATCCCATCGAAATTCTATTGAGTATGCTGATCAAAATTGCGGTCGTCGTTGCTTTTGGCATTCCTGCCATTGCTGTTCTCATTTTTGAAGTTGTTTTGAACGCAACGTCCCTTTTCAATCATGGCAACGTTGCGTTACCGCGCTGGCTTGAAAAACCGGTACGGATGCTTATCGTGACACAAGAGATGCATCGTATTCACCATTCGCAACGTCCGATTGAAACGGATAGCAATTTTAGCTTTAATTTTTCGGTCTGGGATCGCTTATTTGGAACCTACACCGCACAATCGAAAGATGGCTCCGATGGCATCAAAATCGGCCTGAAAGAGTATGAAAATGAACGTGAATCTGCTGGCTTTTGGTCATTGCTTACGAATCCTTTTCGCGCCGCACCGACACGCGAAACTAACGTAAAGTCTGATACCCCGACCACAACCGAATAGCCGCTGTCAGCCAACACAATGCCGCGAAACTAAGAGCCAACGCCGGAAACCACTGCGGCCAGACGCAAAACGCGACAAAAGCCAGAATCGTCTCAAATCCTTCAGTAATTCCACCCATGTAATACAGTGATTTGTTTGGATAGTTCGGATTATCGATACCACGTTTCGAGGCCACAGCAGCAAAGGCTAGAAATGTCGCACCCGTCCCCATAAACGTTAACATGAGAAACGCTGCAGCTACGGCGTTTTGCTCGAGATCAGCCAGCAAAAATCCGAAGGGTATGGCGGAGTAGAAAATAAAATCAAAGACACTATCAATATAGCCGCCAGCATCACTGGTTGTGGTCGAACGTGCAACGGCTCCATCGAGTCCATCGGCAACGCGATTAGCGAGAATCAAAACCAATGCTAGCCCATACCATTGCATTGCCAACGCCGGCACCGCCAGCAAACCTAAACCAAATCCAGCCATGGTGACATGATCGGCCCGAACGCCACGAGCAACCAATGGACGAGCCAGCTTCGCGAGAATGGGACGTAAGGTTTTATTGAGTAATGGATCAATCACAGCTGTGACTCCGGCCATTGCATAACAGCCACCTGATTGTCGGTCGCCGTTGCAAAATCATCGCTTTGGTGGCTGACCATGACGGTCGCGATACCGCGTTCGTGACAGCGTTGAAATGCCCAGTCGCGAATACGTTCGCGAAGCGATTGATCGAGTGCAGCAAACGGCTCATCGAGCAACAACACCCGCGGCTCGTTCAACAATGCTCGTAGTAGTCCGACACGAGCACGTTGACCACCGCTCAGCGCTGTGGGTAATGCCTGCGCATACTTTGCCAATTGCACTTGTTCCAGCTCGGCGAGCACATGCTCGACTTGGTCTTGACGAGGAAGTTTCCGTTGCGCACGCGGCAGCGCAAATAATAGGTTATCAATGACTGAGAGATGAGGAAACAACAAGATATCTTGAAAGACAATTCCCATAGAACGTTCCGCAATAGCGAGCTCATCCACACGCTCACCAGCAACATAGATTTTACCCAACACTTTTACGTAATTCGGTGCATCACCCAGTAACCAACGTAACAACGTCGATTTACCACTTCCGCTCGGGCCCATGACACCTAATGTGCAACCCGCATTGACTTGCAATGCTGGCACCTCCACCTGATGATCGCGCCAACGAAAGTGAATTGGACTGGTGCTGAGTACCACCGTATCGCTCATTGTATCTCCCCCTCGCGAGCAGCGGTTGCTCTCGGTTTGAGCACCACCAACACCAGTGCGCACAACAACCACATGGTCAGCGCATACAGTGCCTGCATAGAACTATTGGAACCACTGCTGAGTGCAACAAAGTCTGTCGTCAACGTCGACACTCGCCCACCACCGATTAACAGTGTTGGAACATATTGAGCAATGCTGACGAGCATTGCCAGTGCGAAGGCCGTTAACAGTGGCACTTTGAGAAGTGGTCGTTTTACTGCCCACCAAGCCCGCCAAAACGAGTAACCAAAGGTTTGGCTTTGTTGCAGATAGCGTTGTTCAAAACGTTCCTCGGCAGGTAAATATGCTAGTAGTGCATAGGCATAGGAAAATGGGACATGTGCCCATGCCACCCAAAACAGATTCGTGTCCGTCCACGGTATCCACACCAAAACTAGAAACACTTGCGGAATGAATAATGGCAGTAGTAACAGCGCCATAGGTATTTTCTGTTGTCGCGCGCGCTGCCACTCTGCAGTCACAATACACAAGGCCAAACTGATACTCGCCACTACCACAGCTATCCAGAATGCACGCCAAGCTCCCATGGCTAGGAATAACCATTCACTGTGCCATAGGGTGAAGTCCCACTGTTGTGGTAGCAACGCTGGATAAAACCAGCCGCGACCATGCGCCAACGCGACCAGCGCAAGCAATAATAGGATTGCTAGACCCATAAAAGCTGAGGGCAACACTCTCCCTACTCGGCTAATTTTTAACAGTATCAACTCGCTTTTCGTCACAGCACGTGACAACAGACGTTGCGCCCAAGTAAACAAGACCCATTCCTGCAGGCGAACCCAACCACATACCAACACAGCTAATAGCGCTAACATTACGCTACCAACCACAGCTAACTGTTGACTGAGCGGATTAAACTGGAGCTGCCATTGCACAACCTGAACAGCTAATGGTGCAGGGGTTTGCGGTGCGGCAAAGAGTGCTAAATCAACAACCGTGAGGCTATATACCGCAACCACACACAATGGTAAGCGCAATCGTTGTACCAATGCGGGAATGACAATGAGCCACCAAGTTCGTGTCTCACTGTGTCCCTGACTACGACCAATCAATAGCCATCGTTCGAGTGGTAATTGTTGTAATGCTCGCAAGGTCATAAACCACATAAAAGGTAATTCTTTCGCGATTAGGATAATCCATAAGCTCACTAGGTATTGGCGGTCAAACCATGGCATCCAAGGTGTCTCAACGGGTATCAAACGCCATAACCAACCCGTTGGCGCTGCCAGCCATAACAACGCAACGGCAAATGCCAGATGTGGCATGCTCAAAATACCTAGCCAACTGTGTTGTGTTTTGTGCTGATTAGTTTGTTGACCACTCTGCTTCAGCGCTAATAAATACCGCGCACTGATGAGTGTAAGACCGGTAACGACACTAACGGAAACGAGCGCTGTCAGTATGGACTGTGACAGCATCGTGAAAAATCCGGGGTAGTTGATCAACTTGCTGATCACCTGCTTGAGATCGAGTGTCCAGAGTAACTCCGATAAACTCGGAATAATCAGAAGCAGTGGCACGGCAACAACCATGACCACCATCATCAGCAGTAACTGCGGATACTTCATTGTTGGTAGCGCTCTAACCAACCGGACTCAATACGCTCAACCCAGCCAATGTGCATCTCAGCAACAGCAGGCAGTAATGACGACGCCTGCGTGTCCTCGGGTAAGCTGACAACCGCTGGATCGCCCCACCCTGACACATCGCGTTTGCACAATTGGGCCTCTGGACTCAGCAGAAAATCAACCACCACCTGCGCTGCTTGTGGAGTCCGAGTCCGTTTTGGAATGGCTAAATAGTGGCTGTTTGTTATCGCGCCATTGCCTAATACCACTCGTTCTAAGCCACCCGGCAGTCGACCTTGCATATTCGCAACGGTCAGCTCCTGCGGGTTAAATGACACCGCAATATCAAGCTGACCATTAGCGAGCATTTGCTGCTGAAATGCAGCGCCATTGGGAAAGTCTTGACCGCTCCGCCAGAGCAAAGGATGCAATGTATCGAGGTAGTCCCATAAGAGTTGCAGCGTTTGGCTACTCGAACCCGACGGTGGTTGTAAAAACACCTCGGGATCCTCGTTCAACGCGAGCAACAAACTCTTGAGAAAGGTGGTGCCATGAAATTCTGGAGGCTTTGGATAACTGAGTCGACCCGGATTCTGTCGCGCAAACGCTAATAGATTTTGAGGCTGTAGTCGTCCATCTTCAATGAAATCTTGAACGGCACTGGTTCGAACAATCAAATGAAATTGTCCAATCCCCCAGGGCAATTCGAAGCCATCAACAGGAACACCGAAATCCGATTGCCATGGAATGTCCGTGAGAATGTTTTGAGCAGCCGGAATTCGCTTCGGTAAGTTGCCCAGTAATTGACCAGCATCTTTCAATTGGTGAAAGTTCTCGCCATTGATCCAGAGTAGGTCGACAGCACTGGCTGAACTATCTTCATTCAAAATTCGCGACACAGCTTCAGCAACATCAGCCACTTTGACATGCACCAGTTCGATATCATGACGTTCGTCGAGTTCCTCGGATGCCCAGCGCAGATAGTCATTCACCTCGCTAGAGCCACCCCACGCATAGAAATAGACTGTTTGCCCACGCGCGGTGGCTACAGTCTCATTCCAAGTCGTATCAGCAACCGCAGGTGTACTCAGCAGCAACAGCGCCAGCACTGCAGATTGCCAGATTGATTTCATCGTCAAACTCAATCGTCCTTACCACCACGGCGCCAGCGATGAAATGAAGCTAACCACGCCAATACACGTTCTGGTGCATGCGCGCGTTGCCAGTTCCCCGCTGCAAACTTATTGGCTTCGGCCATGGTTGGATAAATATGAATCGTGCCCAGAATTTTCTTCAATCCTAGCCCATGTTTCATAGCCAACACAAACTCAGCAAGCAGGTCTGCACTATGCGCACCGACAATGGTCGCCCCGATGATTTTATCTTTACCCGGCACCGTAAGTACTTTCACCATACCGTAGGCTGCATCATCAGCAATAGCGCGGTCGAGATCATCGATACCGTAAGTGGTCAGCTCGTACTCAATGTTCGCGGCCTGCGCAGAACGCTCGGTATGCCCCACTGTTGCAATTTCCGGTTGAATGAATGTCGCCCATGGAATGACACTGTAATCGGCTTTGAACTTCTTGAAGGGCGAAAATAGACCGTTCACAGCCGCATACCAAGCTTGATGACTCGCGGTGTGGGTAAACTGATAAGGGCCTGCCACGTCACCGACGGCGTAGATATTCGGCAAGGTTGTTTGTAAGAAACCGTTAGTCACTATCGTTTTCTCGATTTCGATGCCCAACTCTTCAAGTCCATAGCCGTTCAGATTGGCTGCGCGACCCACTGCAACCAGAATGAGATCACAGGCTATCGACTCGAGTTGACCATCACGTTCAATGACCAGTGTCTGCTTGTCTCCAGTTTTCACCTCAACAGCTTTCCAACCTAAACGCAATTGAATGCCATCCGCTTCGAATTGCTGTTTTACCAAAGCTGCTACATCTGCGTCTTCACGCGGCAAGAGTTGTTCTTGCATTTCAACCAAAGTTACAGCCGTTCCTAACCGTGCGAATGCCTGGGCTAACTCTGCCCCAATTGGGCCACCGCCCAACACGACGAGTCGTTGCGGTTGTTCACGCAACGCCCACAAGTTATCGGATGTGACATAGGCAGCACTCTCTAACCCAGGAATCGGAGGGACAAAAGGCCGTGCTCCGGTTGCCAATACAATCGACTTGGCTGTTCTTGTTGAGGTCGTCCCGTTCGAATCGGTGATCTCAACTTCCCACGGCGATACTAAACGTGCATGACCTTGCACAACATTCACACCAAGGCTTTCATAGCGTTCTGGAGAATCGTGCGGTTCAATGGCGCGAATCACGTCATGAATAGAGTCCATGACTTGCGTAAACTGAATCGGCTTGAGATCGACTGGGGCGCCCTGCTTCGCTAGTTGCGCCGCCGCATGTCGACCATGCGCAACATGCAATAAAGCCTTAGAGGGAACACAACCTGTGTTTAGGCAATCACCACCCATCTTGTGCTTCTCAACCAAGGTTACCTTGGCTTTCACCGCTGCTGCAATATAGGCACTGACCAGCCCGCCGCTACCCGCGCCAATCACCAAAAGGTTATCGTCAAAGCGCCGCGGTTTCTTGAATCCTTGATACACTTTCCGTGCTTTGAGCACGCCGACCAACCACTTCGCAATCAGTGGGAAAATTCCGAGTAATACGAAACTCAATAACAATTCGAAAGAGACGATATCGCCGACTCGCTGCACCTGCGCCAGTTGCGTTCCCGCGTTCACGTACACGGCTGTACCGGCCAGCATACCCACTTGACTCACCCAATAATAGGTCCACAGGCGAATTCTGGTCACCCCCATCAGCAGGTTAATCATCCAAAATGGGAATAAGGGTACCAAGCGCAGAGTCGCTAAATACCAAGCACCATCACGCTCAATGCCTTGATTCATCGACTCTAAACGTTTGGAGAAGCGTTGCTCCAGTGAGTCGCGGAACAAATAGCGAGCGCTGAGAAACGCTAAAGTTGCGCCCAAGGTAGAGGCGAATGACGCGAGTAGTAAACCCAAGCCGAGTCCAAATACCGCCCCAGCTCCAAGCGTCAGTATAATCGCACCGGGAATCGACAACGCTGTCGCCAGCACATAGACACCAAAATACGCCGCAAATAACACCAACATGTGGTCATCTCGCCAACTAGCGAGTTGATTCTGCTGCTGCTTCAACTGTTCTAAGGTTAAATACTGCGTAACATCAAAAAAGATACTCGCGGCAATGGCAGCAATAATAAGTACTGCAATCAGCAGCTTCTTCCAACTTGTTGTGAGGCTCACTTTCGTTGCACTTCCCTATAGCTATATGGCTTCGATTAAAATTTGTAGGTGTACGTCAATTCCGCATGTCTGGGTAACTCTGGAAACACCAGAGTCGAACCGAAGTATCCACCCTCAAACACCGGTGACCAGTTCTCTTCATCGGTTAGGTTATAGATATCTAAGCGTACTTTATGACGTTGAGTTACTGACCGCCATTGCGCAAAAAGATTCAGCGTATGTTGGTCTCGAATTCGCACGGTATCCAGAAAGTCGAGTTTATAGTCACCGGTATAGGTCGCGTTACCACCTAGGGCAATCTGACTCGTGAAATCGTAGCCAAGAGCAATAGATGCTTGATGATCAGGTAAACCTTGCACTCGCATCGTTGACGGTGCGAACGCAGCGAAGTTCGGCGCACCAACCCCCGTTCCAGCAACCAAATCCGGCCGCTCGTCTGTGAAAGCGTCATAAACGGTGCGAGAATCTTGGAAACTTGCCGAATTGTCGAAGCGCGCATCCAAATAGCTATAGCCGGCAGTCAACCAAAGCTGTTCCGCTTGATAAAACCACTGAGCTTCTACGCCACGAGTCTTGATACCTGTATTACTACCATCGCGATTGCGTAGGCCCCGGGTCTGCGTAAACCAGGCTACATCGGCATACCAACTTGCGGCGACTGGCGCATATTTATAGCCCACCTCAAATGCGTCTGTTTCGCTGGCGAAATTAAGCGGGTTGATACGTTGATCAGCACCTAACACGGTACCACCAGCAACACTATTCGACGTCGCCTCTTGTTGATTCAAACTTGCATACCAGACGTGCGCTCGACTTGGCTGATATTGGATACTTAACTGAGCGCCATACAGCCAGTCTGTGTAGTTATCCTCTGGAACCTCAGTCACGCCTGCTGGCGGTAACGGGTCACTGGCGGTTACATCATAGTAATCAGCACGCACACCGCCATTCACTTTAATTGTGTCGGTCAACTGCCGCTCGTGCTGCAAAAACAGGCCCCATTGCTGACTGGTCGAGTCGGTACTATCGGACAAGTTAAAATCACCCACGCCATCGCCATCAAGATCATACTGAGTTCCCGGCGAGACAAATACACCGGGGCGTAGCTCGACTAAACGAGCTTGCTGCGCAGGAGTCAAAGGAATACGTCGATTACTTAACGGACCACTTAAATCGACGGGTAAGTCGGCTTCTGTGGTAAATTGACTGTATGCCAACACATCATTGATACGCAGATTCACACCGAACCAAGTAATAGCATCTGGAGATTTCGCATAACGTAGCTCAGCTCGAGTTTCAAAGGTCTGCGCGCCGTCCACAATTTCCACGAAAGAATTCTGAGCAATTTCCTCGCGGTCGAGGTGCTGATAGTAAAAGCGTTGACTAAATGCCCACTCTCTATTCAATTCTCGTTCATAGATACCGTGTAATAAGAGTGTCTGCGCACCATTGATGTCATCCGGGTCGGTGTAGACTTGTGAACGTGGTAATTCGACCAAACTCTCGGGCGAAATCAGAGCAAATGCACCAGGCACCATGGAACCATTCGGCTGACGACCTTGTCCTGTCACATATAGACCGTCGTCTATCAAGGCTTGAGTCGGACGATTGAAACCTGCATTGTCGGTCCATTCAACGTCGTACCACTCAGCAAATAAATTCAACTCCGACTGACTATCAGGGCGCCACCGATAACTGACAAAGAGGTCATCGCTTTGGTGCTCGCTGTAATCGTAGAAGCTATCTTCACGAATCACTTCGACACTAGCTCGGAGCGCTTCGTTATCCTTTTCGATCAACGCACTGTAATCAAATTGCCCACGATAACTCTGCCACTCACCCACTTGCACAAGGGCGGTACCGACGTCTTGACTTAAATTGGCGCGCTTAGGCTGAATATTGACAAAACCGCCTGTGCGCTGCGTACTACCTAGAATGACCGGCGGTAAACCCCGAACCACGTCAATTTGGCCAACACTGTTAAACGACAGCGGAATACCGAGACCGTTATTTCCGCCCTGGCGGCGCATACCTAGTTGAAAAATCTCGCCCAACTGCCCGCGTAAGGTAGGTAAGCTTGGTGCGCCAAAGCCTGCTGCCGCAAAACTGTTGGGAGCTATTTTATTGATGTCATGCAAATCGTTTACAGCAGCCGCTTCAATGAGCTCTGCCGAAATAGGTGTAACAGATCGAGCTAATTCAGCGAGTGCTTGGGTGTCGCCGAACAAATCGCCGATGCCAGCGCTTTGCGGTGATAAGGCCGCAGAATCCGTTCTCGTGCCTTTAATTTCAATGACTTCAGTGGTCTCGTCTCTGCCGGTATTCTCTGCTGAATCAGCGGCTTGCATTGCATAAGACACAGGTAAACTCAGAGTACTACAAGCTAGTACACAACTTTGAGCGATCAGCGATAACCGAAACTTACTCACCGACATATGAATTTCCTTTATTATTCTCAATGATTTACCAATACTAGAATACGCGCTCAATTGTTCATGTGCGCAGCTTTATTTGCGTAAAAAAGTGATCAATTTAGTGCAGTAATGCGTAAGAATCGTCGAATTCAATCGACTGATCTTACAGTAGGCAACGATAACAATAAGGATTAATTGCCATGTTTAACAAATTCACGCTCGCCGTCATTGTCGTCGGAATCCTAGCGGTTCTTGCACTCGCAATTTCTGGGCCACTCTATCGGTTTGAGTTGCTCTCGCTCGGCGATGCATTTTTTATTCTTCGCTACAGCGCGATTATTGTCGGTGTTGTTGCGATTTTGTCGTTACTACTCATGATTTTTCGTCGTCCACAAGGTGCGAAGCAAGGCTTGCTGGTTGCGTTGATAGTGGTCGGCGCTATTGGTTTCTATCTGCCCTATCAGCAGTATCAAACAGCTATGAGTGTGCCACGCATTCACGACATCAGTACTGACTTGGAGAATCCACCAGCATTTGTCGCTATTGCGCCATTGCGAGCGGATGCGCCAAACCCTGTTGAGTATGCTGGTGCGGAAACTGCGGAGCAACAACGTGAAGCTTACCCTGATATTACCACCTACTTTACTGCGGTTGCCCCTGCAGCTGCTTTCGATACGGCACTTCTTGTCGCCGCCGATATGGGTTGGGAAATTATCGCTTCGGATCCTGCTGCAGGCCTGATTGAAGCCACCGCAACAACCACTTGGTTCGGTTTCAAAGACGATGTTGTGATCCGATTAGTTGCAACCGGTGATAACACAGCCATTGATGTTCGTAGTAAATCACGTGTTGGTTTGAGTGATGTGGGTGCCAATGCGCGCCGTATTCGCGCCTTTATTGAGGAGTTAGATAGCCGCTTATGAGTCATTATTACCGCCGTTTAGTCCGTTTAACCGCTGCCATCGTGCTCACCGCGTTGGCGCCCGCTTCTTTTGCGCAGGACGCTACCGATTCTGAGCAATACAGCAACTATGCCCAAGCCACCTTTGCGGGTGGATGTTTTTGGTGTGTAGAAAAGGCCTTTGAAGAAGTACCAGGGGTGGTTGAAGCAATATCGGGCTACACCGGCGGTGATGAGGTCAATCCAAGTTATCGGGAAGTGGCTGGTGGGCAAACCGGCCACACCGAGGCAGTGCGAATCTATTACGACCCTGAAGTCGTCACGTATACTGCATTACTCGAAGCATTGTGGCGAATGATGGATCCGACCGACCTCAATGGTCAATTTGTTGACCGTGGTCAACAATATCGACCGAGTATTTTCTATCATTCTGAGCGTCAGCAACAATTAGCTGAATTAGCAAAAACGAAGCTGATTGCAGAAGATAGGTACGACGAGCCCGTAGTCATTCCAATACTACCCGTACAAGAGTTTTATCTTGCGGAAACATATCATCAGAATTACTACCAGAAGAATCCGGTTCGGTATCAAATCTATACGTTTAATTCTGGTCGGTTTCAATTTACTGAGGCTGCTTGGGGGCGTGACTATGAAGTTGATTACAGTCAAATCAGCGACCCTACTGTGCCTGCCAATACGGACAATTCGCAGTCGTCATCAGCGGCTGAATCAGGTGCCAACGCTGGAGCTACCACTATGAATTTTGAAAACTTTGTGAAGCCATCGGATGCAGAATTGAAAGAAAAACTGACACCCATTCAATATTCAGTGACGCAAAAAGATAAAACCGAGCGGGCTTTCGACAATCCATTGTGGGACGAGAAGCGAGACGGAATCTATGTTGATATTGTCAGCGGTGAACCACTCTTCTCATCGCGCGATAAATTTGAGTCAGGTACGGGCTGGCCAAGTTTTACGCAGCCAATTGATGATCAATACATTGTCACCAAAACGGACCGGTCTTGGTTCATGACGCGTATCGAAGCACGAAGCCGCTACGGTGACTCTCACCTGGGCCATGTATTCGAAGATGGTCCAGCGCCAACGGGGCTGCGCTATTGCATGAATTCAGCGGCGCTCGAGTTTATTCCAGTCGATGAAATGGCCGAGCGCGGTTATGGTGACTACATCGCAGCGGTCTCAGCCGATTAGTTCGAACGCTTAAATAAAAACGGGCCCGTCGAGGCCCGTTTTTTTATTGTCCAGCGGCTATCCCTTCTCGTCTCGGATCAGCGCCACCGAATAAGGTACCATCAGGTAACACCGTAATACCATGCAAGCCACTGTTGAGGTCTTGCACTTGAACCTTGTGCCCTCGGGCTTGCAAGGCTTGTTCTAACTCGGCCATCACCGTTCCGGCCTCGAGTTGAGTCGAGCCATTCAAGTTGGTGATATGTGCTTGGTCGATGGCACTTTGCATGTCCATCTCAAAATCCGTCAAACCGACGACCGTTTGGGCAACATAATTGATGATGCGCGAACCTCCGGGAGAACCAACCACATGCACCAAATCGTCACCCTCTTGATCGAAAATCATGGTAGGCGACATGGAACTGCGTGGACGTTTACCACCCTGAACACGGTTGGCCACGAGCCTACCATCAGCCATAGGAATGATGGAGAAGTCGGTTAACTGATTATTGAGTAAGAAACCACCCGCCATAACGGCTGATCCAAAACCCATTTCAATGCTGGTGGTCATGGAGACCGCATTGCCTTGCGCGTCGACAATAGAGATATGACTGGTGTTCGGGAATTCAGGTGATTGGTCATCCGCATAACTGTATTGAGCAAATACACCTGGCTGTGCCCGTCCCATGTCCTGATTACCGATCAACGCAGAGCGCTCTTGCAGATAAGCCTTATCTAACATCGCTGTTACAGGGACATCAACAAAGTCACTATCAGCTAAATAGCGATTCCGATCGGCAAATGCGAGGCGAGATGCCTGCGTAAAATGATGAACAAATGCTTCACTGGTTGGGCTCCAATCGCCGACCGGGAAATTCTCTAGAATCCCGAGTATCTGTAATACTGTGGTTGCGCCGGAACTCGGTGGCCCCATGCCACAGATGGTATGAACACGATACAGCGAACAAACAGGTTCTCGGAGCTTAGCCTCGTAATGTGCTAGATCATCCAGCGTCATCAGCCCAGGTGATTGGCTACTGTTTTGCACGGCTTCTACGATTTGTGTCGCGATAGGTCCTGTGTAAAACGCATCCGCTCCTTGCTCTGCAATGAGCTGAAAACTAGCGGCTAGTGCGGGGTTCTTTAAAATAGTTCCCACAGCAAGTGGCTCACCATTAGGATAAAAATAATCAGCTGCAGGATGGAGCTTCTTGATTCCCGGATTCATCTCAATCTCGAGTAGTTTCGCCAACCGTGGCGACACCGGAAAGCCTTCTGTAGCCGTTTGAATGGAGTCAGCAAAGAGTTCCGACCAAGCCAAAGCACCCCACTTCTGATGCGCTAACTCGAGTCCTTTAAGTACACCTGGAGTTCCTACAGACCGGCCACCAATCACCGCATCCCAATAGCTCTGTGGCGGCTTTCCCTCCGCATCAAAAAATAATTCAGGACTCGCGTTCAATGGCGCCCGTTCGCGCGCATCAACGGTATACAGCCTCTGCTCTTCAGCATTCCAGTAGAGAATAAACGCGCCACCACCAATACCGCTCGATTGTGGTTCAGTCAGGGTCAACATAGCCTGCACGGCTACTGCAGCATCGATGGCTGAGCCACCTGCCGCTAATATCCGCGCGCCCGCTTCCGCTGCTAACGGCGTTGCCGCCGCGGCCATAAAGTTTTGTGCGGTTTGTCCCGTTTTCGCTGCACGACCAGTTGCTGCTTCAGGGTCTGCTGCTACGGATTGATCAACGACAGAATCCTTAGTTGATGGCGCCGGTTGGCAAGCGACTAAAACGCAACTTAAAACGCCTGCTGCGCTTATCCATCCGACCTTAGACCAGAATGTATACGACACTCACTACTCCTCGTTCTGGGATCCAAAAATCCATGATTGTGATTATTTCTGATTCGAAACATGCATTAGATTCGGTATGATAGGCAGCATGATTCAGGAGCGCAATGCCGGTATGGAGTTTCACGACTAATGTCGGATAGAAATCAGGTCGTTATCACGAGTCTTTTACTTGCCATCATAAGCCTATGGCTTTTTGGCATGGCCGTCGAGCAGCCTTCATTCGTTGAACCCTATTGGTTTGAGCGCGAGTTAGCTTTTTCGGAGATTTGGCGACTTATAACCACTCACGCACTGCATCTCAGCTGGCAACATGTCGGCTGGAATGCTGCGGCATTAGTTTTCGTGACCGTTTTGTTTGCGCAGCATTTTACCGTCCGCACCTACATTAATGGTGTGCTTATTATCACTACGCTGAGTAGTCTATTCATCTATGGTTTCGGTCGACCGGAATCATTTGGTGGCTGGTCGGTGCTGATTCATGGTTGGTTGCTGTTTGGATTGTTGATTGAGTGGCGCCGCGCCAATTGGTCAACGCGCGATTATCTAATCATCATTCCACTGGTTCTGCTGCTTCTGAAAGTCGGTAGTGAATGGCTCGGATGGACTTTTCTCGAGATAACGCCAGCAAGAGAGCTCGCTATTGTTCACACAGCTGGCCTAATTGCCGCGCTACCGGCTTTTTACCTACATCGCAGAGCTCTACGGCAATTGGCATTAAAAGACGCACCAGAGAGCTGATGCGTCTTTATACATGCTCCGCTAGATAGCCAATCGATCTTTGTTGATCTCCAGCATCCGCGGGCCAATTCCTTTGACCTGCAGAAGCTGGTTAATATCACTGAAGCCACCAATCTTCTCGCGCAACTCAATAATCGCTTGCGCGCGCTTCAAACCGACACCGGTGAGATTCATAGCCAACTGTTCTGCAGTCGCGGTATTGAGATTTACTTGTTCCGTAGCGACTGCAGCAGCCTTCTGTACCAGTGGATTCATTGATGCATAAGACGGTTCCGCATATAGCGTCGCCGAGGCACCACCGATGACAACTGCGAGAGCGACCAAAAACGATCGCCGGGGATTATGACGTTCCATGTAATGCTCCTTGTTAAAGACCTGCTTAATGCAGTCCATTCAGTGTAATCAAGGAAAATTATGGATACGAATTGCTTACGCGGAACTTGGTGTAAGACTTTCTTGGATTGCTTGTAGCGCTGCAAGCGGATCTTTCGCTTGCGTTATCGGACGACCAATCACTAGCACTTGTATGCCAAGCGCTGCCGCCTGCTCTGGTGTCATAATACGGCGTTGATCACCCTGCTCACTCCCAGCTGGACGAATGCCCGGAGTTACCAAGATAAAGTCATGACCTCGCGTTTGTTGCAGTGCTTCGGCTTCATGTGCCGAACAGACTACCCCATCTAAACCGGCATCAGCTGCAAGTTGTGCGAGTGCCTGCACGTGTTGTTCTGGAGTCCGTTCAATACCGAGCTCGCGTAAATCATCAGCGGTCATACTGGTCAGTACAGTAACCGCAATCAATAACGGGCGATGCTCACGGTCCGCTAACGCGTCTCGAGCCGCAACCAGCATACGTCGACCACCCATTGCGTGGACATTCACCATCCACACACCGAGGTCGGCGGCCGCTGCAACGGCTTTAGCGACCGTATTGGGTATATCATGGAATTTTAGATCGAGAAAAACCTTAAACCCTAACTGCACCAGTTCGCGAACAAAGTCCGGTCCAGCTGCGGTAAATAGCTCCTTACCGACTTTTAAGCCACACAATTGCGGGTCAAGTTGATTTACTAACTGCCGTGCAGACTGCGCATCAGCATAATCTAAGGCCACAAAGAGTTGCGAACGAGTGGTCATTTAATCTCCATCTAATCCAATAATTGGCTTTAACTGTCCCCAGCTCCGACAGGATGGGCAATGCCAATACAAAGTACTTCCTGAAAATCCACAGTGCCGGCAACGATAACGCGGGCGTTGCGACATTTGTTGTTGAACTAAGCGCTGCAAGACTCTCAGACTATCACGTGCTTTACCAACATCCGCGGCGCGGATGTGAAAGTCCATCAACTGATGGAAGCCTTTCATGGTTGGGTTTCTAATCAAACTGCTCTGCACAAATTGTTCAGCGGCTTCGATACCGTTTTCTCGCGCAATCAACTCAGACAACAGAATACTAGCCGTCGTCGACTGTCCCTCGCGCACACACTCATGGAGGAAATGAATCAGACCGGATTCATCATCTAAGGCTTCGTAGCAAGCTTTAATCAGCGGGAGCGCTTCAGCGATAAAGTCACTGTCTTCATGCAAGATTCCGCACAAGATCGACTGTGCTTTACGAAAGTGACCTTGGTTGTACCATAGCCGTCCCAACGCAAGAGCAGCACGAACACAGCTGCCGTCATGTTTCCGTGCTTTGTTATAAAACTTCTCAGTCAGTTCGCTATCGTCTTGCTTATCGGCTAATTCGCAATAGAGTTGCGCGACTATTTTCTCGGCATTATTGTCAATCTTAGTTAACTTAAGCGCAATCTTAATCGCTTTATCCCATTCATGGGTAGACTCATAAAGCTCTAGCAGGTGACGTAAGCACGCGGCTTTGAACTGTGGGTCAGATTGCAATGCTAACAGCATATCTTCTGCGCGATCATAAAGTCCCGCCGCTAAATAATCGAGGCCAAGTTCGAACATGGCGGTGCGTCGTTCACTTTCACTAATGGCAGGACGCGATGTCAGGTTTTGATGGATTTTAATAGCGCGGTCAAATTCACCTCGACGGCGAAATAGTTTCCCTAATGCCCAATGAGTCTCAAGCGTATCGGAATCGACATCAAGCAGCTCAATAAACAAATCGACTGCTTTATCAGGCTGATCCGACAACAACAGGTTCAAACCCGTGACATATTGCTTGGAGAATTGCTCTTGTTCTTTGCGATCTTCATTACGGACACTGTTACGGCCCATAAACCAGCCATAGGCGGCTGCAACTGGAAGCAATAAGAACAGAAGTTCAAGCATCGTCTAAGGTCGCTCTGCCGCCGCTGAAGTTGTTGTAGGCTGGGCTTTAGTCAATTGCTTTTTTAATTTGCGATTTTCACGACGTAACCACCAGTTCCGCGAAACTAATCCAGCTACACCAATAAGGAAGCCAAGCACTAAAAAGATGGCGGTCAGGACTGCGAGGGGTAGTTCTGTTTGCACGATGATGAAATCAACGGCAATCACATTTTTATTAAGCGCACCAAAGGCAATGGCCAACAAAAAGAGGACCACAACGGGAAGAATGACAAAGACGAAACGCAACATGATATTCCCTATTCTAGCGAGGCTAAATCGTCATAAAAAAACGGCATGCTGTACTATAGCATGCCGTTTTTATGAACTCGACGACGAATTCCAATAACCTTAGCCGAGATTATCTACGCGTTCACGCAGCTCTTTGCCTGGTTTGAAGTGTGGAACATACTTTCCATCTAGTTCCACTTTCGCCCCGGTTTTTGGATTTCGACCCACTCGTGGTGCGCGGTAGTGCAATGAAAAGCTGCCGAAGCCACGGATTTCAATTCGACCTCCGCTTGATAGCTGTTGAGCCATTTGCTCAATCAACTCCTTCACAGCATCTTCAACTTGACGCGGCGATAGGTCTGGATACAGTGCCGATAACTGTTGAATCAGTTCCGATTTTGTCATCACAAACTCCTCTATTAGCGTCAATGCCTATACAGCGCATCGCAAATGGTTATTAATCGTCAGTTTTCGCAGCTTTGAAAGCTTCAGCCATTGCGTTACTGAAGTTGTCTTCTTCCTGCTTGTTGACAGTTTCCATCGCTTCTTTCTCTTCTACTTCGTCTTTAGCACGAATAGAGAGGCTCAGCGTACGGTTTTTACGGTCAACGCCCATGAAACGAGCTTCAACTTCATCACCAACTTTCAATACAGTGCTCGCATCTTCGATACGGTCACGTGAAATGTCAGCAACGCGAACATAGCCTTCAACACTATCTGCAAGCTCAACTTTAGCGCCTTTGGCATCAACTTCGATGACCTTACCAGTAACGATAGCACCTTTTTTGTTGACTGCCAGATAATTGTTGAACGGATCTTCTTCTAACTGCTTAACGCCTAACGAGATACGCTCACGCTCTGCGTCGACTTGCAGTACCACAGCAGTGACTTCTTCGCCTTTCTTGAATTCACGAACAGCTTCTTCGCCAGTCGCATTCCAGCTGATGTCTGACAAGTGAACCAAACCATCGATACCGCCGTCCAAGCCGATGAAGATACCGAAGTCAGTGATTGACTTGATCTTGCCTGATACTTTGTCGCCCTTGTTGAAGTGTTTCGCGAACTCTTCCCACGGGTTAGCTTTACATTGTTTCAGACCCAATGAGATACGGCGACGCTCTTCGTCGATTTCCAATACCATCACTTCAACAACGTCATCTAAGTTAACAACTTTAGATGGGTGTACGTTCTTGTTGGTCCAATCCATTTCAGATACGTGTACCAAACCTTCAACACCTTCTTCGATTTCAACGAAGCAGCCGTAGTCAGTTAAGTTAGTGACACGACCTTGCAGACGATGCCCTTCTGGGTAACGTGCAGCAATGTCAGCCCACGGATCAGCGCCCAACTGCTTCAGACCCAGAGATACACGGGTACGATCGCGGTCGAACTTCAATACTTTAACAGTGATTTCGTCACCAACATTCACGACTTCGCTTGGGTGCTTCACGCGCTTCCAAGCCATATCAGTGATGTGCAACAGGCCGTCAACGCCGCCTAAGTCAACGAACGCACCGTAATCGGTCAAGTTCTTAACGATACCTTGAACTTCTTGACCTTCTTGCAGGTTCTCAAGCAGTGCATCGCGCTCAGCGCTGTTTTCAGTCTCAATCACAGCACGACGTGAAACCACAACGTTGTTGCGTTTCTGGTCAAGCTTGATGACTTTAAATTCGAGTTCTTTATTTTCTAAGTGGGTCGTTTCACGAACTGGACGTACGTCTACCAAAGAACCTGGTAAGAACGCGCGTACACCACCTAAATCAACTGTGAAGCCGCCTTTAACTTTACCGCTAATTAAACCGGTAACAGTTGCTTGCTCTTCGTATGCTTTCTCAAGCACCAACCACGCTTCATAACGCTTCGCTTTTTCACGAGACAAGATAGTCTCACCGAAGCCGTCTTCTACTGCGTCCAACGCCACATCAATTTCGTCACCGACTTTGATTTCGACTTGGCCTTCAGCGTTGCGGAATTGTTCAACTGGGATAGCACTTTCAGACTTGAGGCCTGCGTCAACTAACACGACATCACGGTTAATCGCTACGACAGTACCTTTTACGATAGAACCTGGGCGAGTTTCGACCGTTTTCAGGCTCTCTTCAAACAGTTGTGCAAAATTTTCTGACATATGTGTTAACTACTTTTAGTTAAGTACGTCCACCAAGCAATCCAGAAAGGCGGGGTTGTGAAAAATAATCTGCTCGCATCCTTACGGCAGACAGCTAAGCCAACAGCGTCTTAGGCTGTTTTCTCAGAATGTGAGAGCTTGCCATGAGCAAACTCTAAAATTTGGTCCACGACTTCAGCAATCGTCAAAGTCGTTGAATCTACAAACAAAGAACCCTCGGCGGCCTTCAAAGGGGCAACCGAGCGGTTGGTATCGCGTTCATCACGTTCTTGGATTTCGGCGATTAATTGGTCAATTTTAGCAGGTATTCCCTTTTCCAGCAATTGCTGGTGACGTCGCCGTGCTCGTTCTTCGGCACTGGCGGTCAAATACACTTTCGCGGCTGCGTCTTTAAACACCACCGTGCCCATGTCACGGCCATCGGCAACCAAACCCGGCAACTCTTTAAAAGCGCGCTGGCGGCGCAGTAGCGCTTCACGAACACGAGGTAACGCGGCAACCTTCGAGGCCATATCAGCCACTTGCTGAGTGCGAATCGTCATGGTGACATCTTCGCCTTCGAGAATGATGTGGGTGAGCGCTTTTTCGGACTCAACCTCGAACTTCACATCAAGATTGCTAGCGAGTGCAACCAGACTCTCTTCATCATCTGGAGCGAACCGGTGATGGATAGCAGCCAACGCTAACACCCGATAAATCGCACCGCTGTCGAGTAAATGCCAGCCAAGTTTTTCCGCCAATATTTGGCTTACTGTGCCTTTGCCAGCCCCGCCTGGGCCATCGATTGTAATTACCGGTATGTTTGTCGCCATGCTGTCCTCTATAAAATTGAAGCGCCGCAATTATACGGATTTTTACAAAAAATGCACGTTTAATCGAAGTTTGAGGGGTGCAGGCTACCGCCTGTTAATGACAGTACTGTTGAAACTTCGTGAAGAAATCTGGATAAGTCTTACGACAGCAATTGGGATCACGAATAGTCACGCCGGCGGTGCTAAAACCAAGCAAAGCAAAGCTCATTGCCATGCGGTGATCATCGTAGGTATCTATGTGTGCGTGTGCAATCACGGCAGGCGGAGTAATTTGAATGTAATCACTACCCTCTTCGATTGTCGCTCCGACTTTCCTGAGCTCCGTCGCCATCGCGGCGAGACGGTCAGTTTCTTTGATTCGCCAGTTGGCGATATTGCGAATGGTCGTTGGTCCAGCGGCGAACAATGCCAGTGTTGCAAACGTCATGGCCGCATCTGGAATCGCATTCAAATCAGCGTCAAAGCCATGAATCTGGCCACCGGCGACGTCAATGTAAGTTTCCGCAACGGTTACCTTGCCGCCAATGGCTTGGAGTTGCTCGGCAAATGCCACATCGCCTTGAATACTTGCACTACCGATGCCATGCACTCGCAGCGGACCACCACCAAGTACCCCAGCGGCCAACCAGTAGGACGCCGAGCTGGCGTCACCCTCAACCCAATACTGCTGCGGTGAGCGATATTGCTGTCCACCTGGGATCATGAATTCGTGTTTCGCAATGCGATGAATCTCAATACCGAAGCGCTCCAGCATTGCTAACGTGAGCTCAATGTAGGGCCAGGAAACCACAGTGCCGGTGAGTGTCAGTAGGCTTTCGTGCGGTAATAAAGGCAGTGCCATCAGGAGAGCACTGACATACTGGCTTGATTCGCTGCCATCAATGCTAATTGACCCACTGTGCATACCCCCGCGGATACGAAGCGGCGGATAGCCCTCCTCGGCAAGATACTGGATACCTGCATCGGCTTGCAGTAGCGCTGAAACTAACGCTCGGATCGGACGCTCTTGCATGCGAGCGTCACCAGTGAGCTCAATACTTTGCGCCGAAGATAATGTAGTGGCGAGTACTGCAACCAGAGGACGCATGGCAGTGCCTGCGTTGCCCAAATAGAGCTGCTGAGGAATCTGGGACCAGTGTCCACCGCAGCCGATTACCCGAACGGTGGTCGGATTGGCAGCATCAAATTCAATACCGACACCTAACGCTTGCAGCGCTTCAAGCATGCGTTCGGTGTCGTCACTGCGCAATAGATTGGTTAACTCGGTGAGCGCTGGCGCATCATCCTGACTTGCGCACAACGCTGCCATCAGCAAGGCTCGATTCGCGATACTCTTAGAACCCGGCACATGAATTTCACCGGTACACTGTTGTAGTCCTTGAAGCCTGATGGATTCCATAGTTGACACGGCTACAGTATGGTTTCCATAGCGTTAATAAACGCTTGGTTTTCATGCTCAAGACCGATACTGACCCGTAAGTGTCGTGGCAATTCATAGCCCGCAACTGGACGTACGATCACACCTTGCTGCAACAGTTTCTGATAGAGACTGGCAGCATCAGGGCCTACCTCAATAGTGAGAAAGTTACCATGTGATGGAATGAATGGCAGTTGGTGCTTTTCACAAAATGCTACGAGCTGCGCCATTCCAGCGTCATTCACCGCTACCGACTCAGTTAAATACTCAGTGTCATCGAGAGCAACTTCAGCAGCACGCAAACTTAAGCTATTCATGTTGAATGGCTGACGAACGCGATTCATTAAATCAGCTAACGACGGATGCGTCACCATGAAGCCAGCACGTAAACCTGCTAAGCCATAGGCCTTCGAGAAAGTCCGACTAACAACTAAGTTTGGATAGCGCTGAACCCATTCAATCGATGGCGCGCGTTGTGCCTCTGGCACATATTCGTAGTACGCTTCATCGAGAACGACCAGCACGTTCTCAGGAACCTTGGCGATAAAAGCTGCTAACTGTTCTGAGGTTAAAAAAGTACCGGTTGGATTATTGGGGTTGGCGATAAAAATCATGCGCGTCCGCGGTGTAATCGCCGCTAACATTGCATCCAGGTCGTGGCCGTAATCTTTGGCTGGTACCGCAATACCTTTGGCTCCCAACGCTTGCGTCACTAGTGGATAGACGACAAAAGCGTGCTGTGAATAGATGACCTCATGCTCATCATTCACAAAGCTTCTTGCCAGCAATTCAAGCACATCATTCGAACCATTACCCAATGTAACTTGATTCGCTTGCACACCAAATTTTTCAGCAATCTTCGCTTTTAAGTAAAAACCATTCGCGTCCGGGTAGCGCGCCAAACCGGTTAACATTTCAGTCAACGCAGCTTTCACACGCGGACTCAAACCAAGCGGGTTCTCATTCGACGCCAGCTTCACAATGTTCTTGATACCAAGCTCGCGCTCTACTTCTTCAATAGGCTTGCCCGCTTGATAAGGGCTGAGGTTGCGAATGCCAACATTGGCCAATTCGGTCGCGTTAAATGTCATGATTACACCTTGTAACTCGGAAAATCGTAAATAGTTAATAGCTCATAGCTAGTCGAAAATGACTAACCTTTGGCTTTTTCGAAATCGCGCATAAAGTCGAGTAAAGCATCGACGCCAGCCATAGGCATGGCGTTATAGATGCTCGCGCGCATACCACCGACAAAGCGGTGACCTTTTAATCCGACTAACCCTGCCGCTGCAGCTTGTTGCAAGAATTCACCGTCAAGCCGATTATCGGCTAACAGGAACGGCACGTTCATAATAGAACGATGATTCGGATGCACTGGATTCGAATAAAAACCGGATTGATCAATATAATTGTATAGTTTATTCGCCTTAGCGTGGTTCATTCGACCCATCGCCTCAACGCCACCTTGGCGCTTCAACCACTGAAACACAAGTCCAGACAAATACCATGCAAAGGTATTCGGAGTGTTGTACATGGAGCCGTCTTTCGCCTGAACGGTATAGTCCATGATGGTTGAGGTGTTGCCTTGAGCTTTGCCCAAGAGGTCATCGCGAACTATCGCAATAGCGAAACCGGATGGACCAATGTTCTTCTGGGCGCCCGCATAAATGACACCAAAGCGACTCACGTCCAACGGCTCCGACAAAATGTTGGAGGACATATCTGCAACCAACGGCACGTCACCAACATCGGGGATATCATGTAACGCAATACCGTCAACGGTTTCGTTTGGGCAATAATGAAAATAAGCCGGTGCGCTTGAACGTTGCCAAGTATCTGGCGCGCTAATCGCTCGACCTTGCGGCGTATCGACCGTTGCACCCACTACATTCACTTGAGCCACGTATTTTTGGGCTTCCCGAATCGCAAAATCAGACCAAACACCACAATGCAGATAGTCGACCGTTGCATCGGGCCCTGCGATATTTTGCGGCACCGCTGAAAACTGTCCTCGACCACCACCATGCATGAAGAGCACGCGATAGTTGTCAGGAATGCTCATCAAATCGCGAAGATCTTGCTCTGCCGCCGCAGCCATATCCATAAACGCTCGGTCGCGGTGACTGATTTCCATCACCGAGATGCCACTGTGGTTCCAATTACGGAATTCCTCTTGGGCTTGCAACATGACTTCAGCCGGCAGCATTGCCGGCCCCGCAGAAAAGTTAAACGGGGCACTACTCATGCAATTTAATCCTCGTTTTTGTCCGCCGGGCTATCAGTGTCACCGTCAGCGGCATCGTCAGTTGCTTCCGCATCATCCAGCGCTTCTGGCTCTTCTACCAAATCTGCTGGATCAACAGGTTCAAGTGCATCGGTCTCTGCATCTTCGTCAATTTCATCAATCCGCTGCATGCCAACAACTTTTTCATCACCTGTCGTTCTGATCAATCGCACACCTTGCGTGTTACGACCAACCACGGACACTTCGCTGACTCGAGTTCGAACCAGGGTGGCGCGGTCACTGATCAACATAATTTGGTTATTGGCGACTACTTCCATCGCTCCAACTACAGCACCATTACGTTCACTGACCTTAATCGAGACCACACCTTTGGTCGCACGACTCTTCGCAGGGTATTGACTAATCGGCGTACGCTTACCATAACCGTTTTCGGTAACCGTCAGTACCGCGGTTTCCGTCTCATCTTCACCTAATTCAGGTTCACTACGAGGCACAATCAACGACACCACTCGCTGCCCTGCTTCGAGGCGAATACCACGAACACCAGTCGCAGTACGGCCCATTGAACGCACTTGATCTTCACTGAAGCGAACTACTTTACCTGCGTCCGAGAACAGCATGATTTCGTCGCCGGCGCTGGTTAGATCGACACCGATCAACTCATCACCATCATTCAAGTTCAATGCGATAATACCGCCATTACGAGGCCGCGAATAATCGACTAATGGGGTTTTCTTCACAGTACCATTACGCGTCGCCATCACGACAAACTTATCTTCTGGATAATCGCGCGTCGGCAGAATCGCGGTAATGCGTTCCTCAGCTTCGAGCGGCAACAGGTTTACAATAGGACGTCCACGCGAAATACGCGTCGCTAGAGGTAATTGATACACCTTCATCCAGTAAATGCGACCACGAGTCGAGAAGCACAAAATCGTGTCATGGGTGTTGGCCACCCAGAGTCGTTCCACGAAGTCTTCGTCTTTCATCTTCGTCGCTGACTTGCCTTTACCACCACGACGCTGCGCCTCGTACTCGGTCAACGGTTGATACTTCACATAACCATGATGTGATAGCGTCACCACCACGTCTTCTTCGTTGATGAGGTCTTCCATGCTGATGTCGTGCATCGACGCGGTAATCTCGGTACGACGTGCATCACCATAATCGGCTCTGATTTTTTCAAGCTCTTCGCGAATCACTTCCATCAAGCGGTTGGAGTCATTCAAAATCAACAACAGTTCTTCGATTTGCTGCAGCAGATTCTTGTATTCTTCCAGGATTTTCTCATGCTCAAGTCCAGTCAACTTGTGCAGGCGTAAATCCAAAATTGCTTGCGCTTGTTCTTCGGTGAGATAGTACTGACCGTCGCGAATTCCGAATGCAGGATCTAAGTGATCAGGACGCGCAGCATCAACACCGGCGCGCTCCAACATAGCTGCCACGTCACCCAACAACCACGCTTGTGCTGTTAAACCAGCTTTCGCTTCCGCTGGTGTCGGTGAGCGGCGGATCAGCTCAATAATTTCGTCGATATTGGCCAGCGCAATTGCGAGACCTTCAAGAATGTGTGCACGTTCACGCGCTTTACGCAGTTCATAAACCGAGCGGCGTGTAACCACTTCCCGACGGTGACGAATAAAGCATTCGAGCATATCGATAAGGGTAAACAAACGCGGTTGATTGCGGTCCAACGCTACCATGTTGATACCAAACACTACTTGCATTTGGGTATTGGCATACAGATGGTTCAGAACTACGTCACTGACTTCGCCACGTTTCAATTCAATCACGATACGCATACCGTCTTTGTCAGACTCGTCGCGCAAGCCAGAGATGCCCTCGAGACGCTTCTCTTTGACCAGTTCTGCAATCTTTTCGATTAATCGTGCTTTGTTAACCTGATAAGGAATCTCGGTAACGATAATCGCTTCACGACCATTACTATCGGTCTCGATTTCAGCCTTAGCCCGCAAATGAATACGGCCACGACCGGTTTTATAAGCTTCGATGATGCCGGCACGACCGGAAATACTTGCCGCAGTCGGGAAATCAGGACCTGGAATATATTCCATCAATTCTTCGATGGTGATCGCAGGATTCTCAATCATCGCCAAACAGCCATCGATAACCTCAGTCAGGTTATGCGGTGGAATATTGGTTGCCATACCGACCGCAATACCCGAAGAACCATTGACTAATAGGTTCGGAACACGTGTTGGTAGGACATCAGGGATTTGTTCAGTACCGTCATAGTTAGGGACAAAGTCGACGGTTTCTTTATCGAGGTCTGACAGCAATTCACTGGCAATTTTCGCCATCCGAATTTCGGTGTAACGCATGGCTGCAGCGGAATCACCATCTACAGAACCAAAGTTACCTTGGCCATCGACCAACATATAGCGCAATGAGAATGGCTGTGCCATACGAACAATAGTGTCGTAAACGGCACTGTCGCCATGGGGGTGATACTTACCGATGACATCACCAACAATACGAGCTGATTTTTTATACGGCTTGTTAAAATCATTCCGTAGTTCGTTCATCGCGAACAACACGCGTCGATGAACAGGTTTTAGACCATCGCGTACGTCTGGCAATGCACGTCCGACAATGACGCTCATCGCGTAATCGAGGTATGAACTTTTCAGCTCATCTTCAATATTGACCGGTACGACTTCTCTTGCGAGATCACTCATAGCTTTATCCCTAAACGATCATTCTTTTTATAATATTCAAACGGATTCCATTGTACCCGTAGCAAAATGCTATCGCATCCTTTTTCCGGCGCTTTTTTTAAGGCGGTAGGTTGAGTACACTGTACCCACTTTTTCGCCGTAGCAGAAGTATTATGAGCCTTAAACAGCCCGCACATGAAAATGTCGACCCGAATGAAATCGCAAAATTTAGTGCCCTCGCCTCACGCTGGTGGGATCCGGAAGGCGAATTCAAGCCCCTACATGCCATTAACCCCCTGCGCTTAGACTTTATTCAGCAGCATAGTGATGGTGTTTTTGATCTGGATGTTCTCGATATCGGCTGTGGTGGCGGGATTCTCGCTGAAGGGTTAGCCCGAGCCGGAGCTCGCGTTACCGGTATTGATTTGGCGGAGCAATCACTAGAAGTCGCTCGGTTGCATGCCTTAGAGAGTCAACTGACGATTGATTATCGCTGTGTGGCAGCCGAAAACTTTGCTAAACAACATCCACAGCAATTCGACGTGGTGACCTGTTTAGAAATGCTGGAACACGTCCCTGACCCAGGCAGCGTCGTTCAAGCCGCGAGTCAACTGGTAAAACCCGGTGGCGTGGTGGTGTTCTCCACTTTAAATAGAAACCTCAAGTCGTGGTTACTAGGTATTGTCGCTGCTGAGTATGTCTTGCGGTGGGTGCCGCGGGGGACGCATGACCATAAACGCTTCATTCAACCGGCGGAGCTACTTCGAATGACCGATGCAGTCGGTCTATCAGCAATAACGATGACGGGACTGCATTACTTACCATGGCGCGGCTTTTATTTAGACGAGCAAAATGTCGATGTGAACTATATTGTGGCGTTGCGTAAGCCCAAGTCCAAGGAGAACAGCTGATGTCTCTGACGAAGCCACAAGCCATTCTCTTCGATCTTGATGGTACCTTGCTGGATACCGCTCCTGATTTAGGTGCTGCACTCAATAAAGTACTCGCGGCGGAAGAACGACCGTTGGTTACTGCGGAAGAATATACGCCGCTGGCCTCTCACGGTTCGGCGGGTTTGCTGAAGCACGCATACGGGATTGCCGAGTTTGAAGAACGTAAGCACGAGTTACGTACGGCATTTTTACAGGCCTATGCAGACTCCATTGCGAGCGGCACAGCGCTCTACCCTGGCGTGATTGATCTACTAGAAGCGCTCAGAACGCATTCGATAGCCGTTGCTATTGTGACCAACAAGCCGAGTAAACTGACCGAGCAACTGCTGCCTTACTACCCACAACTGCATGCTATTGATGTTGTGGTGTGCGGCGATACGTTAGCGGTCGCTAAACCGCATCCCGAACCACTCCTTCATGCGGCACAGCAACTCGGCGTCAGTGCCGAAGCTTGCTGGTACATTGGTGACGCTGAGCGAGACATCCAAGCTGGCCGAGCAGCAGGAATGCTCACCGTACTCGCTGCGTACGGTTATATACACAGTTCCGAACAACCACACTTGTGGCAAGCTGATCACCAAATTCAGACGCCATTAGAGTTATTATCGTTGCTGTAAGCAGATGACATGGAATGACCACAAACACTAGATGTGGGGTTTGTGGTCATAATTTCTTCAAATATCTTGTGTAAGCCTTATAAACAGGCGCTTATGATTTGTATATCTTAAGAAGCTATCTGAAAGACTAAAAAATTCTTAAAAATAAGTTTTTCTCGGCTTGATTTTGCTAAAGCGTTATAACCACAACGCTTTTAGGCAGACACCTCGACCCAGTTGTCCTCTTACCCGCACTTTTGTCGAAAAGAATCGCTTGATCATCCGTAGATCCATGACTACGATAGCCAAAGCTAACAACCCTAGATATTGTGCAATTTTCGCTCGAAACGCCTATTCAAAGCACTACATCTAGTGGCAACAAAAATAACTCATAACGATAAAAGTGACGGAAATACGCCCCATGAACCAACAGCTCTTCGTGACGAAACGTAGCGGTGAACGCGAACCTCTAGATCTCGATAAAATCCACCGAGTGATTAGTTGGGCCGCGGAAGGCCTGAATAATGTCTCAGTCTCTCAAGTGGAGATTAAGTCACACATTCAATTTTATGACGGCATCAAAACCGAAGACATTCATGAAACCATCATCAAAGCTGCTGCTGATTTGATTTCGGAAGAAGCTCCGGACTATCAATACCTCGCTGCACGGTTGGCTATCTTTCACTTGCGTAAATTAGCGTATGGCAAGTTCGAGCCGCCACACCTGTATCAACAGGTGAAGCGAATGGTCGAGAACGGTCGTTATGATAAACACTTGCTCGAAGACTACACTGAAGCTGAGTTCAATGAGTTAAACGATTATATGGATCATGGTCGCGATCTGAACTTCTCGTATGCCGCTGTGAAACAGCTGGAAGGCAAATATCTAGTACAGAATCGTGTCACTGGTGAAATCTACGAAAGCGCTCAATTCCTTTACGTGCTGGTTGCGGCTTGCTTATTTGCGAATTATCCGCGTGAAACTCGTTTGACCTATGTTAAACGCTTCTACGACGCGACCTCATTATTTAAGATCTCATTGCCAACACCCATCATGTCAGGTGTCCGCACGCCAACTCGCCAATTCAGCTCATGCGTATTGATTGAAGCAGGCGATAGCTTAGACTCTATCAATGCGACGGCAAGCGCCATCGTCAAATACGTATCACAGCGAGCCGGTATTGGTATCAACGCGGGCCGTATTCGAGCACTCGGTAGCCCAATTCGCAGCGGCGAAGCATTCCACACCGGTTGTATTCCGTTCTACAAATACTTCCAAACCGCAGTGAAAAGCTGTTCGCAAGGTGGTGTTCGCGGTGGCGCAGCAACCCTCTTCTATCCGCTGTGGCACTTGGAAGTTGAAAACCTATTGGTATTGAAGAATAACCGTGGTGTTGAAGAAAACCGCGTCCGTCACCTCGATTATGGCGTCCAATTTAACAAGGTCATGTACCAACGTTTGATCAAAGACGATTACATCACCCTCTTTAGTCCATCGGATGTCCCTGGGTTGTATGACGCGTTCTTTGCTGACCAGGTTGAGTTCGAGCGCTTGTATCTGCAATACGAGGCCGATGATTCGATCCGGAAAAAACGTATCAAAGCTATTGAGCTCTTTGGTTTATATATGCAAGAGCGTGCCAGCACCGGTCGTATCTACTTGCAGAACGTCGACCACTGCAACACGCACAGTCCTTTTGACCCGAAAGTTGCCCCCATTCGTCAAAGCAACTTGTGCCTTGAGATCGCGCTACCAACCAAGCCATTGCGTCATGTAAATGATGAGGAAGGCGAAATTGCGTTGTGTACGTTATCGGCATTCAACTTGGGTGCAATTAAATCACTCGACGAAATTGAAGAAATGGCGGATTTGGCAGTACGTGCCCTCGATAGTCTACTCGACTACCAAGAGTACCCAGTGCCAGCAGCACTCAACGCCACTATGGGCCGTCGTACACTCGGTATTGGCGTGATCAACTTTGCCTATTACTTAGCGAAAAATGGGGTCCGTTATTCTGACGGTTCTGCCAATGGCTTAGTGCACAAAACATTCGAGGCGATTCAATATTACCTCATGAAAGCGTCGGTGAATTTGGCGAAAGAAGTAGGCGCGTGTCCGAAGTTCAACGAGACCACGTACTCACAAGGCTTGATGCCTACCGATACCTACAAGAAAGAACTCGATGCCGTTTGTTCTGAACCACTGCATCTGGATTGGGATCAATTGCGTGCGGACGTTAAGAAATACGGCATGCGTAACTCGACGTTGTCTGCATTGATGCCATCAGAAACATCATCACAAATTTCGAACGCAACCAATGGTATCGAGCCACCACGTGGACATATCAGTATCAAAGCATCGAAAGATGGTGTTACGAAGCAAGTTGTTCCTGAATATGAAACGCTCAAAGATGCTTATGAGTTGTTATGGACTATTCCGAACAACAAAGGCTATCTGGAATTAGTCGGCATCATGCAGAAGTTTGTCGATCAAACCATTTCTGCGAACACCAACTATGACCCGAACAAGTTTGATGGTGGCAAGGTTCCGATGAAGCAGTTACTACAAGATCTGCTCTACGCCTACAAACTGGGCGTGAAGACTTTGTACTACCACAACACCCGCGATGGTGCGTCTGATAACCAAGTCGATCTGCGCGATAAAATTGACCAAAAACAAGTAGAAGCAGCAAACCAGAGCGCAACCGTTGACGTAACAGAAGAAGACGATGATTGCGCAGGCGGTGCTTGTAAAATCTAACGCATCTGATGAGAAAGGAAGTAGTAACGTATGAGTTATTCGACATTTAATAAGAATCAGATCAACCCACTGACCGAACCTATGTTTTTCGGTAACTCGGTCAACGTTGCTCGTTATGACCAACAGAAACACAGTATTTTTGAAAAGCTTATTGAAAAGCAAATCAGCTTCTTCTGGCGTCCAGAAGAAGTAGATGTGAGTCGCGATCGGGTTGATTTCAATAATCTAACCACTGCAGAAAAGCACATATTCATTTCGAATTTAAAGTATCAAACTCTATTAGATTCAGTACAGGGGCGCAGCCCGAATATCGCTCTTCTGCCGATTGTATCGATCCCTGAACTGGAGACCTGGATCGAAACCTGGTCATTCTTTGAAACTATCCACTCGCGTTCGTACACGCACATTTTGCGTAACTTATTTACTGACCCGAGTGAAGTTTTTGAAGATATCGTGATCAACGAAGAGATTCAGAAGCGTGCGAATGATATTTCGCAATATTACGATGACCTGATTTTCTACACGCAACTATGGCAAACCCATGGTGAAGGTGAAATTGAGGTACTGGGTGAAGTTCACAACGTCACAATGCGTGAATTGAAGAAGAAGCTGTTCTTATGCATCAACTCAGTTAATGCGTTGGAAGCGATCCGGTTCTACGTCAGTTTTGCTTGTACCTTTGCCTTTGCTGAGCGAGATTTGATGGAAGGCAACTCGAAGATCATTCGTCTAATTGCACGTGATGAGAACTTGCACCTAGTGTCGACTCAGCAGATTCTGAATTTATGGCAATACGGGTCTGATGATCCCGAAATGAAAGAAATTGCCGAGGAACTCCGTGAGGAGGCATTGGCTATCTTCATGAAGGCCGTCGAACAAGAGAAAGAATGGGCACACTATCTGTTCCGTGATGGTTCGATGATTGGTTTGAACGAAGAGATTCTCTGCCAATACGTCGAGTACATTGCCAATTTACGGATGGAAGCCATTGGTTTTGACGCACCGTTTAAACAACGGAGCAACCCATTACCGTGGATGAATAAATACTTGGTTTCTGACAACGTCCAGGTGGCACCACAAGAAGCTGAAATTTCATCTTATTTAGTCGGTCAAATTGATAGCCAAGTCAGCGCCTCTGACTTGGGAGATTTCGATTTATAACTGGTAACCATGACCACTACATTCCGAGTGAAAGTCAACGGTCAGCACGAGCTGACCGTTGATCCATCTGAAGGTACGCTATTGGAAGCTATGGAAGCTGCCAATATCGAAACCCACTATCATTGCCGTGATGGTTTTTGTGGTGCCTGTCGAACCAAAGTCTTAAGTGGTGACGTCTATTACATTAATGAGCCTTTAGCTTTTGTCAGACCGGGTGACTGTTTACCTTGTTGTTGCGTCCCGACTTCCGATCTTGATCTCGATCATTAATCGATTTCTTATGTTGTGATTATTCAGCAAAGCTATTGGTCTCTGTGCACGATTTGTAGGAAAATACGCGCCGTTTGACTGAATTAAAAGCGAGAAAGGAGTTCTATGTTTACTGTAATTTTTGGTCGCCCTGGTTGTCCGTACTGCGTCCGTGCTAAGCAGATTGCCGAAAAACTCACCGCTGATCGCGATGACTTCGAGTTTCGCTATATCGACATGCTTGAAGAAGGTATTACCAAAGCGGATTTAGAGAAAACTGTTGGCGCACCGGTGCACACAGTGCCACAAATCTTCATTGACGAACGTCATGTTGGTGGCTGCACCGAATTTGAAGCTTACGCTCGCGCAAATCTGGGACTGTACGCTTAATTACCAGCGTAGAACCACTGACTATCTAGATAAAGGCACTCAATCGAGTGCCTTTATTGCGTGTTCGACTCGCTTTTCAGAGATTGGAACTCGCGTTCCGAGTGTTTGCGCAAACAAACTGACCCGTAACTCCTCAATCAACCATGGCAACTCACGCCAATCTGACTGTTGCAGCCGCGTGTTACTCTGCTTTGCTCGTTTAGCCTGATACTGTTGCCATAATTTATCGATGACCAGTGTCTGTAACCGATCTCGATTCGGATCTACTGGCAGCTTATCAAGACGGCGTTCGATTGCTTTTAAATACCGTTCAATATCCACCAAACGATGCGCACCAGCTGCACTCACAAAACCGGGATAAACAAGCTGATCTAATTGTTGCGCAATATCACCATGGGCTTGAATTTGGTCGAGTGGTACGCGTCCTTTTAATCGTTTCCGAATCGCTTGGCTTAGAATTAAACAAGGCTCCACACGCTGCGCAATTGCCGTCACCCGATCATTAAGCTCCGCTCGTGCTTGTTCATACAACCGTAAGAAGGCATCGGCATCACGACTAGCCATAGCGCCGCCCTGCTGTTCAATCAGTTGATTCAGTGCCGCCACTACGCAATCCTGAATGAGGTCATCCACTTTGCCCCAGGGATTGTAATACATGGCTAATTTAGCCTTGTTCGACAGCGTCTGTTGCAGATGTCGCACCGGTGATGGCAATTGAATCAGCAGTAACTGACGCAAACCTTTTAAGTGTGCTTGTGCCGCTTTTTCTGCGGAATCAAACAGCTCTTGTCGAACGCCTTGTTCAACAGGTACCAATGCTGGATACGCCTTGATTGAAAATCCTTGTTGTTGCTGTTCCAACACCTCGGGTAGCGCTCCGAACTGCCAGTCTGTGGCTACGGCTGGAGTTTGCTCCTCCGGTTTGTCGTCGACAGCTTGTCGCAACGCGTGCTTCACTCGATTCTGCAGTTGTGTCTTAAGCGCTGTTAGATCACGACCTTGAGCAACCAGTTGTGGCTTTTGTTTTCCTTTAGGGCTCGCCCAGATGGCAAAATTCATCTGCAGATGCGTCGGTAGCTGACTGGAGTCCCATGCTTCTATAGGCACCGTAACACCCGTCATCCGCCGTAACTTTGCTGCTAATACTTCTAATAACGGCTCCCGAGTATCTGGATCAGCGCCGATATCAGCCAGAAACGCTTGTGCATAATTCGGTGCCGGCACAAAATTTCGCCGCCATGACTTTGGTAAACTCTTGATCCAAGCCATAACCAGGTCTTCCCGCAGTGCCGGAATCAACCAATCAAAGCCAACGGCTTCTACTTGATTGAGTAGCGTCAACGGAATATCCACAGTAACGCCATCATCCAACTCACCCGGTTCAAATCTGTATCTGAGTGGCAACCGGATATCACCTTGTTGCCAAGTGTCGGGATAAGCCGTTTCAGTGACATGACTAGCGTCTTGAGCGAGCAAATCAGCCCGTTCAAAAAATAGCAGCCGGGGCGCTTTTTTAACGGCTTTATGCCACCAGCCACTCAAGAGTTGCAGATTATAAATTCCCTCTGGTATTTCAGCGTCATAGGCTGCAAACAGTGCTTCATCGTCAACCAAGATGTCGCGCCGCCGTGATTTTTCTTCGAGTTCCTGAACTTGCTGGATCAACGCTAGGTTGTGCTGCACAAAAGGCAATGTGCGCTTCAGTTGACCTTGCACTAGTGCCTCACGAATAAACAGTTCTCTCGCTTCAACGGGGTTAATAGGACCATACTGAACGGAGCGCTTTGGAACGACAATAAGACCAAATAATGTGACCTGCTCATCGGCAATCACCGAGCCTTGCTTACTGGCAAAATGGGGCTCGAAATAGTTTCGTTTGACCAAATGTGTCGCGGCAGGCTCCACCCACTCTGGCTCAATCCGCGCATTCACACGTGCAAAGAGTCGCGATGTTTCCACCAATTCGGCACTCATCAACCACTTTGGCGACTTCTTAAAGAGTCCAGACCCCGGAAATACATAGAACTTGCGGTTTCGGGCACCGAGAAATTCATGCCCTTCTTCTTTGGTACCAAGATGCGATAATAGGCCTGTCAGCAGTGCTCGGTGAATCGCTTCATAGCTGGCCGGTTCCTGATTGATTCGATATCCCAAGCCGCGCACCGTTTGCCGAATTTGTGTATACACATCTTGCCACTCACGCATCCGCAGAAAATGTATAAACTCCGACTGTAATCGTTTTCTAAATTGAGTTTTGGAAAGCTCATCTTGAAGCTCTCGAGCATAATTCCAGAGCTTCAAATACGCTAAAAAGTCAGAGTCTTTATCATGAAATCGTTGATGCAACTCATCTGCTTTTTGTTTGGCCGCTTGTGGCCGTTCACGAGGGTCCTGAATACTGAGCGCAGCGACAATCACCATAACCTCTTGCACACAGCCAAATTCGTTGGCTGCCAATACCATCCGCCCCAAGCGTGGATCAATCGGCAATTGGGCAAGCTGGCGTCCCAATGGAGTTAGCTGTGTACCGCCACCGCGACGTTTCCGACCACTCAAGCGAACCGCATGTAGCTCTTGCAACAGGTTAAAGCCGTCATTGATAAAACGCTCGTCGGGACGATCAATGAATGGGAACTTGCGGATATCACCTAGTTTAGCGGCTGTCATTTGCAGAATAACCGCGGCTAAGTTGGTTCGAAGTATTTCTGGTTCGGTGTATTCGGGACGAAGCGAGAAGTCGTCTTCACTATACAAGCGTATGCAAATACCCGGGGCTACACGTCCACAGCGCCCTTTTCGTTGGTTTGCGCTCGCCTGTGAAATCTTTTCAATCGGCAGTCGCTGCACTTTGGTGCGATAGCTATAACGGCTGATCCGCGCCGTACCCGGGTCAATCACATAACGAATACCTGGCACCGTCAACGATGTTTCAGCCACGTTTGTTGCAATCACAATACGTCGGTTGCTATGCGATTGAAAAATCCGATTTTGTTCACTATTGGAGAGCCTTGAAAATAACGGTAACAGCTCAGTATCGTGTAAATCCAAATCGCCCAGAGCTTCCGCAAAATCACGGATTTCACGCTCACCACTGGCAAAAATCAAAATATCTCCGGGTCCTTCACGGCGCAACTCTTGCACTGCATCGCACACACCTTGAATGACATCACCGGAGTCTTCACGGCTATCTGCATCTCTATCCTGCAGCGGTCGATAACGCACTTCAACCGGGTACGTACGTCCTTCGACAGTGATAATGGGTGCCGCATTGAAATGCTTGGCGAAACGCTCGGTTTCGATAGTTGCAGAGGTGATGACGACCTTAAGATCAGGACGTTTAGGAAGGAGTTGAGCCAATACACCCAATAGGAAATCGATATTGAGACTGCGCTCGTGCGCCTCATCAATAATGATTGCGTCATAATCACGCAGCAAAGGATCTGCCTGGACCTCAGCTAGCAGCATACCGTCGGTCATCAGTTTAATGGCGGTTCCGCTGTGCGTTTCATCCTGAAAGCGAATCTTGTAACCCACCAATTGCCCGACAGCAGTCTGTAATTCTTCTGCGATACGCTGTGCAACACTGCGTGCAGCGAGTCGCCGCGGTTGGGTATGGCCAATTTTACGAGAGGGCTGCGAGGTATCTTGACTCGGTGGTTGTCCATAACCCAACTCAAGCAGCATTTTCGGCAACTGCGTGGTTTTACCAGAGCCAGTCTCACCGGCAACGATAACCACCTGATGCGTCTGGATTGCTCGCTGAATCTCAGCTTTGGCTTGTACGACCGGAAGTTCGGCTGGATAGTGAATCGACTGCACGCGCTGCCTTAAGAAATCAATGAGTAGACAGCGCGTAGTTTACCAGTGTCTGACAGCGATGTTTAGCGCTGCCGATAATGATTCTGGAGGTGGACGTCAATCGCTCGCAACACATCGGTACGTGTAATAATACCGACCAATACACCGTTGCTATCCACGACGGGATATATTTTGGGCTTATTGGACTGCATCGATTGCGCCAAGTCGGTGATACTGTGATGATCAGCAACCATCAGTACATCACCAGTGAACATGCAATCGCCAACATTGGCGCTTTGTTCATTGTGATAGGTATCGCGTAACATGGCCGCTAAACAATCCTGCTCGGATAGAAAGCCAACCACACGTTGTTGGTCATCGACCACAGGACCACCGCGCTGATGGCTTTGTAACAAACGCTCGACCGCATGCTCAATCGACATCGACGCAGTAAACACCACAGGATGTCGATTCATGTAATCTGCTACCGTTAATGATTGCATACCACCTCCATAGCTAACTGTTCACTATTCACTGTTCACTGTTCACTGTTCACTGTTCACTGTTCACTAGTGATTATAGTTAATCTTTGTAGATAGCGACGTCGATCGGTTGATTCGCTTGTCGACTCGCGCGATACATTCCTTCCGTATTAAATGGCAAGTGAACGCGGCCATCTTTATCGACAATAATCACCCCGCCAGTCCCTCCAGCAGGCAATAGGACGTCATGAATAACCGTATCACCTGCGGTGTAGACGTCGACGTCTTGATATTTCATCCGATTACAAATGTCCGCAGCAACTTGATAGCGAATGAAGTACTCGCCATGTCCGGTGGCACTGACTGCGCAGCTTTCGTTGTCGGCCCAAGTGCCGGCGCCAATAATCGGCGAGTCACCGACTCGGCCCCAACGTTTTGCTGTCATGCCACCCGTTGAGGTCGCCGCGGCTAAATTACCGGCTTTATCACGTGCTACCGCACCAACAGTGCCATATTTATAGCGTTGGTCGAGGTCTAGATACGCTTGTTTATCGGGCTGTTCACCTAACTGCGCACGCGCTGCTTCTAATTGTTTGTAACGCGCTGGCGTATTGAAATAGCTGTTTTCGACTTGCTCGAGGCCCTGTAGCCGCGAAAACTCCTCAGCGCCCTCACCGCTTAACATCACATGGACCGAGTTCTCCATAACGGCACGCGCCAACGTAATCGGGCTTTTAACCGTTTTCACACCGGCAACCGCACCGGCTTCACGGGTAGCGCCATCCATGATCGAAGCATCTAACTCATGCTCGCCATCAAATGTATACACGGCACCACGACCCGCGTTAAACAGCGGGGACTCTTCCATAATGGTGACTGCAGCTACCACGGCATCCATGCTGGTGCCGCCAGCTTCGAGAACAGCGTATCCTGCATTGATTGCCTCGGTTAACTTGGCTTCATAGGCAACTTCTTGTTCCGCGGATAAATTCGCTCGAGTAATGGTTCCCGCACCGCCGTGAATCGCAATCGCAAACTCCGCGCCGTCTGCGTGATCATCAGCCACTGCTGCAGGGCTGAGTAGTAACAAAGTCGAAAGTAATAAAAATCGCATGACTGCTCCGTTGTTCGTTGTCAGTTAATCGTTAATCGTTAATCGAAACATTATGCTGGTTCTCAGCAGTAAAGCGAATTCTATTCATCGATGGATATTAGGTGACCATCGTTTCACTGTTCACTATTCACTGTCTCTTTGTGTTGTTGGCTGTTTCGTTACCGATACGATATTCTGTTGCCACGAGCGAACAACCGATAGCGAACCCATGCAAGAACCCACCTTCTACTGGCATGATTATGAAACTTGGGGTGCCAACCCGCAGGTCGACCGACCGGCACAGTTTGCTGGACTGCGAACCACGCTAGATGGCACACCTGTGGGCCGGCCGTTGATGCTATATTGCCAGCCGACGCCGGATTTTTTGCCGCATCCACAAGCCGTTATGATTACCGGTATTACGCCACAACATGCGCTCAAGCAAGGCTCAAACGAAGCAGCCTTTGCGGAACGAATCGCGACCGAATTTTCGCATCCAAACACCACCATTATTGGTTACAACAATATTGCTTTTGATGATGAAGTGACGCGACATCTGTTCTATCGCAACTTTATCGATCCTTACGCACACACTTGGCAACAACAGAATTCGCGTTGGGATTTGATCGATTTGGTGCGCGCCTGCTATGCACTGCGCCCCGAGGGAATCGAATGGCCTTACCATGATGATGGTCGGGTCAGTATGAAATTGGAACATCTCACCAAAGCCAATGGTATTGACCATGGGCAAGCGCATGATGCACTCGCTGATGTGAATGCGACAATTGCTATGGCAATGAAGATAAAACAAGCACAGCCCAAGCTGTTTGAGTACGCCTATGGCTTACGTCGTAAGCAAGCGGTGCAACAGCATATCAAGTTGGCTGAGTTTAAACCCCTGGTGCACATCAGTGGCTTCTATGGCGCCGAGCAAGGCTACGTGAGTCTGATCATGCCTCTGGCGTATCATCCGGAACAACCCAATGGGCTGATCTACTGGGATCTACGGGTCGACCCGCGCGCTTTTGCCAGCGCAAGCCATGATGAATTGGTGGAGTGGCGCTTTACACGCCGAGATACGTTGCGTGAACAAGAGCGTCCATTTTTTGCTGGTAACACCTTACATATCAATAAATGTCCATTTATCGCTGACCCGCGCGTTCTCGATAGTGAGCGTGCGCAGCATTGGCAGCTTGATCTCGAGGCCTGTGCTCGTCATCGCGACTACCTGATTCAACAGCCTGAATTGCGCGAACGATTGCTACAAGCTGCGCTTGAACAAAGACAATATGAGCAGAGTACCGACCCTGATCTGATGCTCTACAGTGGTGACTTCTTTTCCGACCAAGACCGCTCCAATATGGATATTATTCGCGCCACTGCACCCGATCAGCTTGCCGGCTTGTCGTTGAATTTTGCCGACTCCCGATTACCCACCATGCTGTTTCGGTATCGTGCCCGTAACTATCCGGCCACATTGACCGACCAAGAATTGCAACGCTGGCGTAGCTTCTGCCAAGAACGTCTGACACACCCACCTGCAAAAGGGTTAAATGCGGAACAATTTATGCTTGAATTACAGCGTCTAAGTGAGCAGTATCAAGAGCATCCTAATCAACTACGACTGCTCAATGACCTCTATCAATATGCGCAACAGCTTTGACTTTATTATTGTTGGCGGTGGCTCTGCAGGCTGTGTTCTAGCGAACCGTTTGTCGGCTTGTGGCCGCTTTCACGTTGCTTTGATTGAAGCTGGACCGGCAGCTACGTCTCCTTTTTCAACCATGCCAGGCGGTGTTGCACGGTTTATGCATAGTCGCCGGTTCAATTGGTTGAACCGCAGTTCCGATCCAGCCCCGCTGCGAGCAGGCAATGGACTATATGCGCCGCGCGGTAAAGGTCTGGGCGGTAGCAGCGCCATTAACGCGATGATTTATACTCGCGGCTTACCTAGTGACTACAATCGTTGGGCCGAAACTGCCGGCGAGCATTGGAACTGGGAGCATGTGTTACCGGTATTTAAGCGACTGGAATCGAATACGCGCGGTGCCAATGCCTATCATGGCGCAGATGGACCACTTCATGTGAGTGACGTTGCACCACATTTTGCCGTTGCGAAGGCTTTTCTTCAGGCTGCACAAGAAGCTGGATACCCGCTCAATCCAGAGTTTAATGGCGAGACTCTAGAAGGATTTGGTCCGTTCCAATTTACGATCAAAAATGGCGAGCGTTTCAGTGCTAAGCGCGCATTCTTGGAACCTGTTGTCGATCGGGTCAATCTGCATATCTTGTCAGATACTGCCGTTGAAAAGATCCTATTTAACAGCAGTGGTGAAGCACAAGGCATTCAAATTAGGCAAGGCAAGCGCGTCTCAAGCCTCACTGCAACGCGAGAAGTGCTCTTAAGTGCTGGCGCATTTAACTCACCACAACTCTTATTGTTATCGGGTGTAGGCCCGCGCGAACAGTTGCACAGTCATGGTATTGAGGTGGTCGCGGATAGACAGGAAGTTGGTGCGAATTTACAAGAGCATGTCGACATTACCGTTCATGTACGCAACAAGAAGCGTGACACCATATCGTTAAACCCACTTGGATTGCTGCAATTAGCGGGGCAAACATGGAAGTATTGGCGTCATCGCAAAGGTGCTATGGCTCATCCACCTTGCGAAGTGGGCGGCTTTATCAAATCTAATGAGCAGCAATTAGAGCCTGACTTGCAACTGCACCTGGTCAGTACACTCTTTAATGACAGTGGCTATGATCTGACGCCTGCACTGCGCTATGGCTTTTCTTGTCATGTCTGTGTATTGCGTCCACACGCGCGCGGAACCTTGACCTTAGCAAGTTCAGATCCGCGCCAACCACCGCGTATTCAATTTAATTTTCTCGACAACGAAGCCGACCAGAGAGCGCTTATTGCTGGCGTCAGACAGGTCCAACAGATTATGCAGAAACCCGCTTTAGCCAGTCATTATGGTGGCGAATTAATGCCGGGGCAGTTTGACGATGATGAGGAGTTGCTAGCACAGTTACAGCGGCATTGCGGGCTTATTTATCACCCGACTAGTACCTGCCGGATGGGGCTTGATGCAGACTCCGTTGTGGATGAAAAACTGCGGGTTCGTGGGGTGCAAAACTTACGTGTGATTGACGCATCAGTGATGCCGCAAGTCATTAGCGGAAACACCAATGCGCCTACCATGATGATCGCCGAACAGGCTGCTGACTTTATCTTGGCTGACCACAGTTAACACCGCGTCAGCCAAGTTTCAGTCAGCTCATCCCGTCCCTAATGCATCGGTTTACCTAATTTAGAGAACAACCGTGCTAGCGCCGGTATCAGGATCAAGGCTCCTAACATATTCCACAGGAACATAAAGGTTAGCAGGATACCCATATCGGCTTGGAACTTGATTGGTGAGAATATCCAAGTCGCCACACCAATGGCCAACGTCAGGCCAGTAAACCCAACTGCTTTACCTGTATTCTCAAGTGCATAACGGTAACAATCATTCAGGTTCATGCCCTGCTCTAAGCCTTCTTTCATCTTGGTATAGATGTAGATACCGTAGTCGACACCAATACCGACACCCAGCGCAATCACTGGTAGAGTCGCTACTTTCACACCGATGCCCATTACCGCCATTAAACCTTGACTCATAACCGTCGTTAACGCGAGCGGAAGCACAATACAGGCGACCGTTCTGATGCTGCGGAATGTGATTAAACACAAGACCACCACAACCCCGTAAACCCACAACAGCATCTCGTACTGAGCATCTTCGATAACCGAGTTCGTCGCCGCCTCAATACCAGAGTTACCGGCCGCCATCAGCAATTCTAAGCCTTCTTGCTGATAATTTTGATTAAACTCGTTGACCGAGGCCACAACGGTTTTCAGTGTTTCCGCTTTGTGGTCATTGAGGTAGATGATGATCGGAGCCATGGAGCAATCTGGATTAATGAGCCCCGGTGGCGTGCGTGATGTATTAGCATTTAGTACGTACTGGTTACGATTGAGGCTGAACCACTTCAAGTTCCCTTCATTCAAACCAAAGCCGCCCATTTTTGCGACATAGACAATCGACTTCACATCTTGCACACCCGGCGTGTTTTCCATATGCCAACTGAATCGATCCATCAATTCTAGATTTTCATACGCAATACACTGGCTAGGCGCCGTTTCAGCCATCACCACAAAGATATCGGTACTGGAGCTGTAATTATCGACCACAAATTGATTGTCGAGGTTATAGCGGCTGTCTGGGCGTAATTCTGGTGCACCAGCATCCAAATCACCAATCTTCATCTGTTGGCCGTAATAAGCACCCCATGACAATCCAACTACTGCGAGAATCAACGCAGTGTAAGCATATTTGGGCTGAGAGAAGCGCCCAAAGAATGCCAGCATTGGATGCGCTTCATTGCGAACCGATGCGGTATAAGTTTGTCCGCGTGGTGAAATACCGACATAAGACATAATGATAGGCAGCAAGCCTAAATTGGTTAGGACGACAACCGCCACACCTATACTGGCGGCGATAGCCAGCTCTTGAATAACCGCGATATCGATGACCATCAAGGTGGTGAAACCAATAGCATCTGAAATCAGAGCGGTTAAACCGGCAATATAGAGGCCGCGGAATGCGAGTTGCGCGGCTTTCAATTTGTCGTGCCCATCAACCGTGTTGTTACTTATCGCATTGATGATCTGTACACCATGACTCACGCCAATGGCGAATACCAAGAATGGCACCAACATGGAATATGGATTGATGCCACTGCCGATCAATTTAATGATCCCTAATTGCCAAACCACCGCAATAATCGAGCAAGCAAGCACGGCAATTGAACTACGCCAACAGCGGCTGTACCAAAACAGCATGACCAGCGTAATGATGATGGCGAGCAGGAAAAATAAACCAACTTGCTGTGCGCCCTCAATCAAATCACCAATAATTTTGGCAAAGCCAGTCATGTGAATAGAGATAGTATCGCTTGAATATTTATCTCGAATTTGGGTCTCAAGCTGCTCAGAAAATTCCTGATAATCCAGCGGCTCACCGGTTTCCGGATTCGTTTCGATCAAAGGAACATAAACGATGGCGGACTTGAAGTTCGTTGCCACTAAATTACCAACTTCGCCTGAACGCAAAGTATTGGTACGAAATTGCTCTAGCGATGCTTCAGGATCTCTATCATCCCAGGTATCCGGAACCACAGGACCGCCAACAAAGCCCTCTTCAGTGACTTCGCTCCAACGCACGTTGGGAGTCCACAAGCTTTTAATCGCTGAACGATCGACACCAGGAATAAACGTTGCTTCATCTGTTACAGAACGCAGCGTTTTCAAAAACTCAGGAGTAAAGATATCCCCTTCTTCTGTGGCAACAACAATACGGACAACATTGCCCAAGCTGCGCAGGTCATCCTGGTGTTCAAAGTAATTCTGAATAAACGGATGATTCGTCGGAATCATCTTTACAAAGCTGGCCTCGGGACGAACTTGACTCGCATGCCAGCCTAAAAACAACGTTAAAGCCGCAAAAATAACGAACCACAACGGACGAATACCAAATAATGCACGTTCCAACATTGTCAGCGATTCCTTATTCTTGTTCTACAGAAGCTGTATCAAACGATTCAAGCGACAGCACACCGCGCTGCCCAACCAAGGTCAACGAACCATCTTGATTGATCGTTAAATCCGTCAAAATAGCGCCGCTACTATGCGTTCGTTGTTGAACTTCGCCTTGTTCATCGACATAACCAACAACACCAGCGTTACCGACTAAGTAAACGCCGCCATTGGCGCCGTCAACGATGGAATTAATGTTAACTGTATCTTCCAGACGGATCTGAGTGTAGGTTTCACCCTGATCATCACTCATGAAAATATTACCGCGTAACCCAGCAACCCAGAGCCGGTCCGATCGATCGATATGCAATCCAAAAAATGAACCGTAATAAGGTGAATCGAGAACTTCCCAAGAATCACCACGGTCTGCACTGCGGAATATTTGTCCAGCTTCACCAGCGAGGAATAGATACTCAGAGCCGTTCGCTAAACCATTGAAGTGGTAACCATCAGGATTCTCGACGTTGGCATCCAATAAATTCCAGCTTGCTCCGCCATCATCACTCCGCAGCAAGGTTCCGTAAGCTCCAGCAACTAATACTGTATTTGCGTCCAATGCTAAGACATCGAGGAATGGCTTTGTGGGACCTTCGTCAGCGGCAAAATCAGCGTTTTCTGCTTGAAATAGCGCATTCTCCAACGCCCACTCGAGCTCTTCTATTTCAGTGTCATCGTCACTCGCATCTATAGCAGATTCTAATTCTTCTACTAAACTGCCCCAATAATTTTGCTGTAATTCAATAAATTGAAAGCCGTCGAGTTGGCGTTGCCAAGTCAAGCCGCCGTCGCTGGTCGCAACAATGACCCCATGATGACCGACGGCCCAACCGCGCTGGGCATCGGCAAAACTCACCCCCGTGAACAGAACACTTGTCGGCACATCGGCTTGTTGCCAGTCGCTCGTATTCTGGTCTCGAGTGAGTATCAAACCGTAGTCACCTACTGCAACCAGCCGCTCACCGGCTACCGCAATTTCTGTTAGTACAGCACGCTCAGCCTTTGGCGCAACCAGAGCTGGCGCGGTAATGACTTCATAGTCAGTAACCATTTGCGCTGCGACTGGCACCGTTATAAGCGTCAGTGCACAACTTATGCCTAACCCTACGATTGTTCTTCTCATGGAACCCTCTTACAAATTTTGTGTCTTAGTTTTGTCATTGTAACAGTTGCAAATTTTCGATAAGCGATACATGCTATGGATATTTCATGACAGGTCAAACCAGCTGCTACCATACCTTGAGAAAGGTAGAAACGCTAGTATCAGCTGGGGATTTTAATCGGTCTGCTTTTCATGTAGTTTAAGCGTATAAATCGATAAGAGTACAAAGTACAACAAGGAAAAACCCATGAATAAAATGATGCTTAAAGCCGGTGTGTTTGCGCTTTCTGTGATCTCAGTCAGTGTAATGGCGAAAGTCACTCCTGAGGAAGCCGCACGTCTTGGCCAAGATTTAACCCCAATGGGGGCTGAAATGGCTGGTAATGCCGATGGTTCCATTCCGGCGTGGACAGGCGGTTATAGCGTCGACGCCAATGGTGACATCCCAGCGCGCCCAGCAGACCCATTTGCTGACGATGAAATTCTGTTCACCATCACGCGCGCTAATCTCGATGAGCACCGTGACATGCTGTCTCCTGGACAGGTTGCTATGTTCAACAAGTATCCTGAATACAAAATGAACATCTACCCGACTCGTCGGACCGCTGCTTATCCACAAGAAGTTTACGACGTTGTCAAAAAGAATGCCGTGAATGCCGAAATGGTCGCTGGTGGTAATGGTCTTGATAACTTTGACCGCCATGTGCCGTTCCCGATTCCACAAAATGGTCTGGAAGTGATTTGGAACCATGTAACCCGCTACCGTGGTGGTGCCGTTACTCGTTTGGTAAACCAATTCCCAGTTCTCGAGAACGGTGATTTCGTTCCAGTTTTACTGCGTGAGTCGCTGGTATTCCCTGAATATATGCAAAGCGGCCGTGAAGCAGCGGACGACAACGTCCTATTCTACTTCTTACAAGAAGTCCTTGCGCCAAGTCGTTTGACCGGTACTGTGCTGTTAGTACATGAAACGATCAACCAGGTTCGCGAAGGTCGTCGCGCATGGTTGTATAACGCAGGTCAGCGTCGCGTCCGTCGTGCACCAAACGTTGCATATGATGGTCCAGGTACTGCTTCAGATGGTCTGCGTACTTCTGATGGCTTAGACATGTACAACGGTGCTCCAGATAAATACAACTGGGAACTCGTTGGTAAGCGTGAAATGTACATTGGTTACAACAACTATAAGTTGATGGATACCAACCTAAGCTATGACGATATCATCAACGCAGGTCACTTAAACCAAGACCTAGTTCGTTATGAAAAACATCGCGTGTGGGAAGTAAAAGCCACATTGAAAGACGGTGAGCGTCATATCTATTCAACGCGTCACATGTTTATTGACGAAGATACTTGGACGGCCTCAGTGATTGATCATTACGACGGTCGTGGCGAATTATGGCGTGTTGCTGAAGCCTACAACTCACAGTTCTATCACCACGACACCCCGTGGATGGCCGCTGAAGCACTGTATGACCTGAACTCAGGCCGTTACATTGTACTTGGCTTGGCGAACGAAGAGTCTTCATACATGGACTTCGATATCGAGCCACAACGTAGTGATTTCAGTACTTCTGCGCTGCGCCGCATGGGTATTCGTTAATCATCTCAAGAACTGAAAAAGCCCCTTTACGGGGCTTTTTTTGTTACTGGCTATTGGTTACTGGTTACTGGTTACTGGTTACTGGTTACTGGTTACTGGTTACTGGCGACTAGATAAGAACTACTCACGATTCTTTTCGAGCCGAGCCAGAAGGCTCGATGTATCCCAGCGATTTCCACCCATTTGCTGAACCTCTGCATAAAATTGATCCACTAAAGCGGTCAACGGCAAGGTTAACCCTTGACGATCACCTTCAGCTAAAGCAATTTTTAAATCTTTGCGCATCCAATCCACAGCAAATCCATGATCGTAGTGTTGGTCCCACATCGTTTTATAACGGTTTTGCATTTGCCATGAACCGGCAGCACCCTGACTAATTGCTTTGATCAACGTATCTGCGTCTAAGCCAACTTTGCGTGCAAACGACAACCCCTCGGCTAATCCTTGAACCACACCGGCTATACAAATCTGATTTACCATCTTCGCTAACTGGCCATGCCCCGCTGGGCCCATATACTCGCGGGTTTTAGCATAGCTGGATAACAAAGTATCGACGTCGGCTAAAGCGCTTTGATCACCGCCAATCATGGCGGTTAACTTGCCATTCTCGGCACCTTGCTGGCCGCCTGATACCGGCGCATCTAAAAAGCGCCCGCCAGCGTCAATAACAGCCTGATTTAACTCACGGGCAAGTTCTGCTGATGCTGTGGTATGGTCAATCACAATAGCACCTGGTTTCAGTTCAGCGAGCAAACCATCAGAACCATAAAACACACTGCGGACGTCATCATCATTACCAACACAGACGCAAATAACATCATTCCCAGCCGCGGCTGCTCGTGGTGTCGATGCTGCTTCGCCGCCGTATTCTTGCACCCAGCGTTGTGCCTTGCTATCCGTACGATTGTAAACCGTCGTTTTCCAGCCCTCTCGCTGTAAATGTCCGGCCATGGGATAGCCCATTACTCCTAACCCGATAAATGCAACCTGCGCTTTCATCATGACTCCTTCTGCTGGTTGTGATTAATCTTTAGATTGTTGAATTGGCACATAGATAGTTAACCCTTTTGGAATGACTTGGATCTGTTGCGGACCAGTATCGAAACTATCACCATCTAATTCAATAATGTTTTCACTATCACCGATCATGAACTGAGTACCAACACTCAAATTGACCAGCTCCGTTTGTTCGATACGACCCCGTAATACTTGAATCAACGCTTTCAATTGACGCCACCTTGATGCTCGGGGTACCGCTGCCCACTGTAAGAGTCCCTCAGAGCGATTCGCGCTCGGATAAACAGGTATTCCACCACCAATAAAGCGACTGACCGCAACAATTTGCGCGTCATGCCAAGCGTTCGTATCAAGATCGTGTACAGTCGACCTGTGTTCATAGGGTCCACATAAATAGCGCAATATCGCGAGTACATAGCTGCCACCACGTAAAAACCGTTTCATCCATGGTCGTTGTAAACGAATCAGATCCACGGTAAGCCCCGCTCCCGCATGATTAACAAAAATATGTTCACCGCATTGACCAATCGCTACCTGGCGGGCTTCGTAAGTATCCTGCAGGCGCCATCGCGTTCCACAGATACCATTATCACGAGCAAAATCGTTGCCAGTGCCTAAAGGTACTACCGAAATCGGTACGTCACTGTGTGCGAATACTTGCGCAGCTATGTTGACGCTGCCATCGCCACCCATCACGACCAATTCATTAATGTGTCCGCGTAATTCAGTTAGTTGCTGAATATCGCCACAACGACTCGGTGTGCTTGCAATAAGCGATACTTCGCATCCCAAACGAAGGAAGTGTTGTTCATACATCGCGACCAAACGCAAAATTCGCGGCCGAAGCTGATGGTAGTAGATCGCAATATGTAGTGATGACTTCACATCGTTACTCGTCAAAACGAATGAGCCAATGCAAATAGCGACCCAAATCACGAAATGGGGGTTCTTGGTTGAACCTGAATTCAATTTCTAGCAGCTGCTCAAACTGCTCTGCATCCTTTGGATTACGCAGATAATCATGAATAACCCGAACACCCGTTTTGCAGGTAACTTGACCGTTTTCATCCTGAATCCACTGTTCCACCCGATTAGGATCCAACGGTTGCTGTGGACTGAGCCGAACCGTCTTTTTGACCTTTAGGTTGCTTTGGACATAGTCAAAATTGCCATAAATGGCGTTGGCAAAATACTTCGCGTTACGATTGTAGAACATCAACGATAGTTGACCGTTGGGAGCCATCAGGCCCTTAATGACATGTAGCGCTTGCTCAGGATCCGCCATCCATTCCAACACGGCATGGCACAGAACTAAATCATAGCGTTCAGACGGAAGGCGCTGAGGTAAGTCTTGCAACGCTGCCACTTCATAACGATGTGCTAATAGACCCTGTTGTTGATGCAGTGTTCTCGCTTCGACGACCATTTCTGCTGCAATATCTGTATGGGTGACTTGGTGGCCTGCTGCGATGAACCAAGCTGATAACTGCCCTAGCCCGCCGCCAATATCTAATATTCGTAAAGGTGACGCTTCGTGAAACGATGCCAAGTCACGTTTCAAAACTGCGAGCCTTAACCGTCCCTTGGTCGTGGCATAAATATTCCTCTGAAATTTGCCCGTCATCGTGGCAAAACTTTGGTCACGTTCACTCATGCAGGGTTATCGATATCAATAAAGTGATGCGTTACTTCAAACCGTTCCGCTAAGTGTTCACCCAGCGCTTTAATGCCGTAGCGTTCGGTTGCATGATGCCCTGCGGCGAAAAATGCTAGCCCTTGCTCACGCGCGCTGTGCACCGTCTGTTCAGAGACTTCACCTGTCAGATACGCATCAACACCAATATCTGCAGCACTATCGATAAAACCTTGCCCACCGCCGGTGCACCAAGCAATGGTTCGAATGGGGTCGTTGCGATCGATTTGGCAGGTCAATGTTCGTCCAAGCACACTTTCAATATGTTGAGCAAAAGTCACGCTACTGTGGTTACCCGGTATGTCACCCATCATCATGACACCCTGCGGATTTGCACTCGCGACAATACGCGGCTCTAAAATCCCCAGTTTTTCTGCTAACTGAATGTTATTTCCCACCCGCGGATGAATATCTAACGGCAAATGATAGGCAAATAAATTGAGGTCATGCTGAAGCAATAATTGTAACCGGCGTTTCTTCATTCCCACTATTTCGCTACGCTCATTTTTCCAAAAATATCCGTGGTGAACCAATATCGCGTCAGCATTTCTGCTGATTGCTGCTTCAATTAACGCTTGGTTTGCTGTGACTCCAGTCACAATGGTTTGAATAGCACTTCGTCCCTCGACTTGCAGACCATTGGGACAATAATCTTGAACCGAGTCGACCTGAAAGAAATCAGCTAAATAGCTGTTTAGTTGTTGGCGCTCTAGCATGGGTATTGCTCCTTCTAAGCTCGTATTTATTTCACTTCAACGAGGTCGTTGGACAAGCTCCGTAAAAAACGGTATAAAAATGAAGCGAACTGTTCATTTATAAAATTTCATCTTTAAAAAGGTAATCCATAGGATATATTGCATGAGCAAACTTGATAAAGACAAAGTTCTTGCTGATTTTACTGAAGCTTATCAGCAAGCCCACGGTAAACAACCGAAAATTGAAGCAAGTGGTGGTTGGTATAGCGTGGACGGTGGCAAAAACATGCGCCTAGCACAATTGGCTGAGCAAGTGGATGAGCTAAAAGGCGGTGCGAAAAAAGCGACTAAAGCAGCGGCTAAGAAGCCTGCTAAAGATGCCGCAAAACCTGCTGCCAAAGCTGCTCCTGCGAAGAAAGCTGCAGCTGCGAAGGCTCCGGCTAAAAAAGCTGCTCCAGCTAAAAAGGCCGCAGCGAAAAAATCTGCTTCCGGCAAATCGGGTGGTTTGACGGCAAAAGAATTGTGGAAGAAGAAACTCGAAGAAGACGCCACATTGTCGCGTCTACCTCGTGGCTATGACAGCTAGGTCATCCACGAACTTCTAACAAAACAAAGCCCCATTTATTTGGGGCTTTTTTCTACACGCAGTACAACTGAAGTGATTAACGTTTACCAATATAGAGAGTCAATTCACCCACCGGTAAACCATATTTGTACATTTTAGTGCGGTTAATCATATTGTCCGCGTCAACGAGATACATCCAATCATCAAGCGTAACTGAAAACGGTTCACCGTCCATTTCAATCACCAAAACATATTCCCAAGTCAACACGTTACCAACCGTCTTCCCTTTAGCAACACCTTCTACATCACTGGCGCGACCTTCATATTCATTCGGCCCAGTCTTCGTGAGATACCAAATACGTTCTTGCTCCCGCCCATCAGTATAATAGAACTGCTCGTCAAGCACGCCTTCGTTACCTTCCCAAGTGCCAACCATCTCCACTCGGAACCGTTGAATGACTTCACCACTGTAATCTTGAACAACACCATAAGCCACTAATTCACCGTTAAAGAACTCTTCTAATTTGAGTTCTGGGGTTTCGCCACGATAATCTTCAATACTCGAAGAACAGGCTGCTAATACCAAAATAAATGCCGCAATAATGCTAAATTTCTTTGTCATGATCCTGCTCCTATTAATTCATTCCGCTCGTCTTTAAAGCGAGAATTTTCATCGAGCCAAATAGCTAAAAAGTCATCTGTAAACGTAGCCGACTGTATTGTTCCTAATTGCCCATCTGCCGAATGAAATTGAGCGAATCCATCGGCGTCCTCAATCATCATCAAACAAGTACCTTTTTTCACGTCAGGCCACATTTGATTCAGTTCTTGAAGCCAAGTCTGATGGTTCTCGGTAATCTCGATTCCCAATCGTTCCCACTCTTCCTGAGTACTCTCAACGAGTTCTGACGCTTTAATTTCACGCAAGTAAGTTAAGCGAAGAGCGCGCTGGTCATAACTGTCGTAATTGCCGCTATCGGTGCGCAATTGCGCATCGTAAACATCCCAAAACAATACCGACAGCCGAGTTTCGCCAACCACTTCTAAATTTTCAAACTGGTCATTCACGCAGGCGGCTTGAGCAGAAAACGTTACCGAGCTCAAACCGATAACACTTGCAGCAATAAACCAACTAAGCCGTTTTTGTCTCTTCATGGGACTCTCCTTGACGCTTCATGAGATAAGCGAAGATCAGCATATAGATACACCATAAGACCCCATAAAGGGCCCAAAGTTGCCACTCAGGACCATGCAAAGTGGCGGCGTCTAAACGAATACCTATGGCATAGGTCAGTGGTCCCGAGGCGATTCCAAAGAAGCCAGCCAACCAATAGCGACCCGCTAACCAATCCAGTGTATTCATCAGCATGGCCACAAAGCCGAACCAAAGGAGCACTAGCCACCACGGGAACGGCCCCTCGGTAAAGCTGATAATGCCCGACAGGATAACTGTGCCTTCAAGTCCTAAGCCAAGTACGAGTAGCAACGCATACAAATAAAATGAGCGCTTACCTATTAACGCCCCACCTTTCCAAGCTAAACCAATTTGAGCAACGACCAGCAAAGCTGTAACAAGTAACCAGTCACCCCGCCCAATTACCGCTGCAAACCAAACTGCATCAAACAGAAACAGTCCGGCTAGCCGGCGCATATTCTGCCAGGAGAAAGTCTTCTTCAATTGAGCTTTGCTAGCAATCGACATATTTAGCGACACATGGGCTTGGTGGCCACCAGTTGCACGGCAGACACCGCACGTTCACGAAATCCACCTTCACAATAGGCTAAATAGTAGTTCCACAACCGACCAAAGCGGTCATCATAACCAGCAGACTTCAGTTCCGGATGCTTGGTATTAAACTGTACGCGCCAGTCTTTCAGTGTTCGCGCATAGTCAAAACCAATATCATCAATATGACGCATGACCATGTCGGTGTGTTTGGTGAACATCTCCGACATCATCGTAATGGATGGTAAAAAGCCGCCCGGGAAGATGTATTTCTGAATAAAATCGACCGAATTTGCGTATGACTTCATTCGCTGGTCAGCAATGGTAATTGCCTGCAAAGCCATCTTACCCTCTGGCTTCAGCAACCGGCTACAGGTTTTGAAGAACGTTGGCATGTAGGAGCGCCCCACGGCTTCGATCATCTCAACGGATACCAACTTGTCGTACGTACCCGTCAGATCACGATAATCTTGCTTCAGCAGGGTGACTTGCTCAGTCAAACCTTCTTGTACTAACAAATCGCGAACGTAGTCATGCTGTTCGGTCGAAATTGTCGTCGTGGTCACACGACAACCGTAATTCTTGGCTGCAAAAACAGCCAAACCACCCCAACCCGTGCCGATTTCAATGAGATGATCATCCGCAGTAAGTTCGAGCGAGTCACACAACCGTTTAAGCTTATGTTCTTGAGCCTCTGCCAGTGTCGACTGAGCACTTGGATACACGGCACTGGAATACTGCAACCGTGGGTCGAGAAATGCCTGATACAAATCATTGCCCAGGTCATAATGCGCTGAGATGTTCTCTTTGGCTTGTTGCTTACTATTACTGCGGCGCCAATGCTGGAACTTCTGAAATGGCAGCAATAACCAACTGAATTTGGCTTCAAGCTCATCCAGTGCACGTAGGTTACGCGCAAACACCTGAATCACAGCAGTTAAGTCGGGGGTTTCCCAGGCTTGGTCAATAAATAGTTCGGCCGCGCCAATACTGCCCTTCAGCAACATCCGACGGTAGAACGAGAAATGAAGTACGTTGACCTCGGCAACGAGCGGACTCGCTGTATCGCCAAAATCACCCAATAGTGTGCCATGCTCTTTGATTACGAATCGGCCCTGCCGAATACGACTCAGTAAATTTAAGACGAGTTTTCGAGCCATCCGGTCGAAGCTTGATTCTTGTTGTTGCTCTGCAAGCACAGTTTCACCCTTGTACATAACGCTTCCTGTGTATTAACTCGCTGGGTGGTCGTAAATTGGTGTGCGTTTGAGCCACAGCTTTAACGCTTGCCAATAAATCGCCGCCACAGTCGTTACTGTGTTGATTGGATATCTAAGAAATACGGAACGAATTGCTCTTGGGTTCAATTCGACTCGTTGAAATGCCAAACTGGCACGAAAATGTTTCTTTTCGCGCACTGCATCTAATTGAATCAGGGAACGCGCTTCAGCTTGATTCAACGGTGGCTTAATACGCCATTGATAGGTCATTTCTAACGGATTAAACGGCGACACATGAAATGCCTTTGGATGCTCAACACGCGTGGTTTCAGTAGCTGCATCAGCCATATCAATCGCATAATAATGACGTTCATTCCACGGAGTATTACTGACCTCGGCAAGCATATAACTGTAATGGCCTGCTTCATCCTCAACGAAATAGCAGTTGATAGGACTGAAATAGAGTCCCCAAGTTCTTAAGTTGCCGAGAAAAAACACTCGCCCAGTCACTGTATTTCCAGTCAGTTCAGTCAGCTTTTGGCGAACGCATGTCGCCAAGTCTCCCACCGAGCCACGTAAATAATCGGCCCGACGAAACCACAATGGCGCGAACCCTTGTGTTGACAACAAACGACTACATTGATGCAAGGTGTCTAACTCATCTAAAGCGAGCCACCATTGCGTGGTCGAGTAGTGAAATTGGTGTTCCGTCGGCCGGTATCGACGGTGAAAGACCTGACCTTTCTGTAAGGCGCTGCTTAACATCAGGTTTTGGTTCCAGACTTCGGTTCCAAACCTGCACTGGTGTCTAAATCAGTGCGCCAATCCGATCCCAACATACGAGCCACGTCCACGGCACTACGAACGCCATCTTCATGGAAGCCGTTGTACCAATAAGCACCCGTAAAATAGGTCTGGCGATGCCCATTGATTTCCTGACGACGTTGGCGAGCAGCCATCGAAGCAACGCTATAAACCGGGTGCGAATAGGCGTAACGACCGATAATTTTGTCCGGTTGAATAGCGGCGGTATTGTTCAACGTTACACAAAACGTGTGTGGTGACTCGATCCCCTGCAGGATGTTCATATTATAAGTGACCGAGCTTGGCCGTGTCCGCGCCTGCTCACCATGGTGCAGTAGATAGTTCCAGCTTGCCCAAGCTCGCTGAGCTCGCGGTAATAAGCGGGTATCGGTGTGCAATACAACATCGTTCATCTGATACGGAATGTTAGTGAGAACATCACGTTCAGCCGCATCCGGATCTGCCAGCAAATCTAAAGCTTCATCACTATGACAAGCAAAAATGACCGCATCAAAAGTTTCTGGTTGACGATCAACAAATTCGATCAAAACCGAGTCTTGCTCTTGATCGCGGCGTTGAACGCGTGAAATCTTGCTGTTTAAACGAATCTGGTCTGCGAATCCAGTGGTTAACTTTGGAATATACGCACTGGAACCACCCACTATCGTTGCCCACTGTGGTCGATCTGAGATATTCAATAACCCATGATTGTTGAAGAAGCGCAAAAAGAACCCAAACGGAAACTGCTCTGCTTCTTGCAAACTGGCGGACCAAATAGCCGCAACCATAGGCAGCAAATAATAATCTGAAACATCTTGAGATAAATTCTGCTCAGCAATGAATTCACCCAACGTGACCGTATCTAGAGCATCGCCGCCCTTTTCATACGCTAGTTTTGCAGCTTTGTTAAACCGGACGATACCCGACAACAGGCGATAAAAAGACGGTTTGAACAAGTTACTGCGTTGAGCAAACAACGTATTCAGATTATGTCCGTTGTATTCGAGACCACTCAGTGGGTCGCGAACACTAAAGCTCATTTCGGTGTCACGCCACTCTACTCCGATTTCCCGCATCAAGGCTCGAAAATACGGATACGTTCTATCATTGAAGACAATAAACCCCGTATCGACGGCGTAAGGCTGACCAGCTTTTTCTAAATCGATGGTGTGGGTATGTCCACCAATGTAATCATTCTTCTCAAAAACAGTTACATCATGCTTGCGGTGTAGTAACCACGCGCTCGTTAATCCGGCTATTCCCGAACCAATAATTGCTATCTTCATTGCGCTCTTTCCGCCTTAGGCAATCCGTTTTGATACTGCAACTTGCCAGCTTTGTGGCAATCTGGAAAGTATTTTAAGAAACCAACCGAACACTCTCGGGAAGGTTATGTCTGTTCGATTCGCTTCGATTCCCTGCCGAATCGCCTTGGATGCAAATTCTACGCTCACACGCATCGGCATTTCGAAGTCATTAGCGTCGGTCATGGGTGTTTCAACAAAACCAGGGGACACAGTTTGCACCCGAATTCCCTTGTCTGCTAGGTCGACTTGCAGACTCCGTGCTATGTATTGCATCGCGGCTTTGGAACTGCCGTAGGCTTCTGCTCTGGTAAATGGGAGTAAGCGTGCCGTGCTGCCGACAAAGACTAACTTGGCACCCCGCCGAAGATTCGGTAACAATGCCTCGACACAGCGCAAAGTACCGAAGATATTCACCTCGTAGACACGCTCGAACATAGCCGTCGAGAACGTATCGATGTCGACATATTCACATACACCTGCCGATAAAATGACAACGTCCAAGTCTAAGTATGTCTTCAACACGTTTTGTGTGGCTTCGACATCGGTCACATCCAACTGTTGGCCGGCTATGTTCTCTGGGTATTGAGCAACCAGTGCGGCTAAGGACTCTTGATTGCGTCCACAGGCTACCACGTGGTGCCCAGCGGCCGCATAATCTAAAGCAACCTGCTTACCGATACCTGAGGTTGCTCCAGTGATTAGAATATTCATAGTGTCCCCTAGTCCTTCAGCACTAATCGTTGTTTCACTTTGTCGATGACAAAGCCGAGTATCGCAATATGTTCATAGAGCATGGCACCGAGGTCATAATAATCTTGTTGCTTGCGAATCTTGTCGTCCCGTATGTGCAATTCACTCACTCCAGGTACAACAATCTCTCGTCCTTTCGCTAGCTTCGGGTGGATGAGGCGCATTTGCCACGTCAAGAACTGTACCTCGTTGTCACCGCGCTGCTCATCAAAGGCGAAATGACATTGAGAAACACCGCCCATGGTATGCTTGAAATACGCTTTCAGATCGTCAAGGCCATTGGTTTGATGAATGGGATCAATGAAGGTGACGTCCTCTGTGTAGATGTCACCTAACTTATCTAAACTACTTTCCGCGAATTCATCATAGAATTGTCGTAGCTTTTCGATGATAGGTGCGGCGTCTTTATTATTTGAACTCATAATCGCCTCCTTTATGTTGCATCAACATGTTGCATCAACGGTTACGTACTGAATCAGAGTGCTTTGAATGCACTCAAAAATGCTTCTCGAGCTTCACTATGGTCGACCATAGGTTTAGGGTAATCTTCATTGCCACTTGCTTGTAACCATAGCAGGGGTGCATGAATCTGCTTGGTTGGACACTTTGCTAGCTCTGGTATCCACTTACGAATGTAAGATCCATCAGGATCAACTTTTTCGCTCTGACGGGTGGGATTAAACACGCGAAAATACGGTACCGCGTCGGTTCCTGTTGAGGCACTCCACTGCCACCCACCGTTGTTGGCTGGAAAGCTGCCATCAATTAAGTTTTGCATGAAGTATTTCTCACCTTTGCGCCAATCAATACGCAGGTCTTTCACCAAAAAGTTAGCGACAATCATACGTACCCGATTATGCATCCAGCCTTCACGTTTCAGTTGGCGCATGCCAGCATCCACAATGGGAAACCCAGTTTGTCCGTCACACCAGCGCTGAAAATCATCGTCCGCGTCACGCCACGGAAAGGCATCGGTGTGTTGCTGAAACGCTTTGCCATAACTCAACCGAGGAATATGACACATCAAGTGCTGATAGAACTCACGCCATGCCAGTTCGGTAAGCCAAGTATCAGCACCCTGCTCTAGACCGTACGGGAACTCTGGACTTAATTTTTGAAGCGCACGCGCCGCTGTGACAGGTCCCAGACAACCTAACTCCCAATAGGGTGATAGCCGAGAGGTCGTATCAAGTGCTGGGAAATCACGCTCCGCATCATAATCTTGGACATGTTCCTCGACATATCGTTGCAATGCACGTCGGCAATTTTCTTCACCCACAACCCATGCAGAAGAATCTCGGCGTGGCGCAGGACAGGTCGGCATGGGTTCTAGAGGCAATGGCTGCGCGATACGATTCCAACTTTTCAGAGGCGCGATGCCTGTGAGCGCCAAATGCTCGCGCCAAGCGCGATTGAATGGTGTGAATTTTTGATAGACATTCCCTTGCTGCGTCTTCACAACCGGTGGCACGAGCAATAAGCCGTGATGTAATTGCAGACTGCACTGATTATCGGCGAGCCATTTGCTCACCGCTCTATCCCGTCGTTGCTCATGCACTGGGTATTCGGCGTTGGCATGCAATTGACTCAGCTGATGGCGTTGACAAAACTGATGGACCACCTTGGGCGCAGCACGCCAGTCATCAGCTATTTCAATATCGAGAAGAATGCCGAACTCAGCGAGTTCCTGACGAAATTGCTCAAGGTGACGCCACAATAAATCGATTTTGATAGGCGCCCAATCATGCAATTCCCACTGTTTCGGACATGCAATATACAATGCATGCACAACAGCTTCAGAATCGTTTGCTCGTGAACTTTCAAGTGCAGCCGTAACAGCCGGATTATCCAACCGCCGTAAGTCGCCTCGAAACCAAATACCTGTTTTCATCAGAGCGCATACCTTAATTTTAAGTCGTTGGGATAAGGGTCAATATATCGCTGTCTCGCCAAATAATCGTTTGGATATTCGCGTAAATAATGACGGATGAGCGTCAGTGGAGCCAACAAGGGTTGTTCACCGTGCCGGTATGCCAGGATCAAGTCGCTTAATTCTTGTTTCTGATCGGCTGATAACTGCGATTTGAAATAGCCTTGGATGTGTTGCAACACATTGGTGTGATTGGCGCGCGATGCGGGCTTACTTAAAGCAGTCATAACCTGCTCAATATAAGCATTTGCGATGTCATCTGTGATTATTTGGCAGTCGGCAACAAAACGTCCCAGAGTACGATATAACGCTTGATCATGAGCCAACAACAGGAGCTTTAAATCGGTGTGAAAGTTGACCAAAGCTGCTTTATCCAATTTCGCTATAACGTGTTGCCAAGCCGCATAGACAAATACGCGTAACACAAAATTTTCACGCAAATGGGCGTCATTTAGTCTGCCGTCTTCCTCAATTGGCAGCGCCGGATGTAATTCGCGCAATCGGCGGACAAAAATCCCCTCACCCTCTTTGCGTGAATACCCTGTCTCAGGGTTATACAATTTGACTCGTTCCATACCACAACTCGGTGACTTAGCGCACAACACATAACCACTGAGTTGACGTAAATGGGGTTGTGCTCGGTCAGCAAACTCTCGCAGTGCGGTGGTCACATCAGCACCGGTTTTGGGAATGACGGCGCGCACCTCTTCACCATGTTGCTCCAATCGAATGGTGGGTCGAGGAACGGGTAGACCTATACCAACCTCAGGACAGAGCTTGATAAATTCGACATGTCGACTCAATTCGTCGGCGCAAAACGCTGACTTTTTGTGACCGCCGTCGTAACGAACTAAATCACCGAGCAAACACGCACTGATCCCAACTTTGATTGCAGCCATATCATTCCTTGCTAACTGACCGTGACTTTCAACTTCAACAAATTTATACAGGTGGTTGTACCGCACCTTTTAATCGCTTTTAGCTTACGCAAAAATACCCGAAAAGTTCAGCTTTTCATTGAACCAAAGCCATTAAATTCGCGTAAGCTGGACAGTAAGTAACCAATTCGTTTAAACAGCTGCTGTATGAGTAGCTGCAACGCAGTACGAGTAGAGGCGTCAACTATGAGTCACGAACCCATGCAGGTTCCACTGTTTCCACTATCTGCGCACGTGCTGCCAGGCGGGCGCTTGCGCCTGCGAATTTTTGAAAGTCGATATCTGCGGATGGTAAAGGAAGCTTGCTCAACCCAGCCCACCGGCTACATCGGCATGTGTATGTTTAACGACGCCGGTAGCGTAGAACAAAATACGCACATTCATCCAATAGGCACATTGGCTCGGGTGATTGACTTCGAGACGCTCCCCGACGGACTGCTAGGTATTACCGTTGAAGGCGAGCAATGCTTCAAGCTAAACGAAGTAACAACGGCGGCAGATGGATTACGCATTGGAACCGTGGAAGCTCAAGACGCTTGGCCGACAATGCCCTTAAATAATGACGACGCACTGCTGGCAGAACAACTCGAGAAAGTGTACGAGAGTTATCCAGAACTCGAGGGCAGTAAGTGTCCCCAACAAATGCAACAGGCGGATTGGATTTGCATGCGCTGGCTAGAATTACTACCCATTTGCGCGAGTACTAAACAAGAACTTTTACAACAGAATGATTGTACGGCAGCATTGAGTTTTTTACGCCAATTGGTTCAAGAAAGTGACCAATAAACTTTTTTTTAAGCTATAGTGATCAAAGTTAGACAAGAAGGCGTAATAGACTTTACTTGAGGAAAATATCAGCAGGTATAGACTATGCAGTCAGTGATTGAATCACCCACAAAACGGAAACCTATGTCCTCTGCGCAGCCAGATAGTGCTGAATACGCTGCTGAGCTTCTTTCTCGCATTGCAGCATCCAGAAGTCGTCAAGCTTTTGCTGAATTGTTTAAGCATTTTGCTCCAAAGCTTCAAGCCTATGCTACCCGTCAGTTTGGCAACGAACAGACGGCCATGGACCTTGTGCAAGAAACAATGACGAACGTCTGGCACAAGGCACATTTATTTAAGCCGGATCGTGGCTCTGCTGCGACCTGGATTTTTACGATCGCAAGAAACATTCGTTTTGATTTCTTACGGAAAAATAAACATCGGCAATATGATTTAAGCGCCGACGATTTGTGGCCGGTATTAGCTGAGACCAATGAATCGCTAGATGACGACTATGCATTAGATGATGACCTGCTCTTGCAGCAGCTCGCTGTATATTGCGAAAGTCTCCCAATCGCCCAAAAAGAGGTGGTTGAACTCATTTATATCGAGGGCAAGTCGCAGCAAGAAGTCGCTGACGCACTCGACATCCCGTTGGGTACAGTGAAGTCTCGTACTCGGCTTGCGCTTCAAAAACTGAAAGAGTTGATTAAGACTGATGATTAAATCACATCCTCACGAACAATTATTGGTGCAGTATGCGACAGGTGAATTGAACCCTGCCATGCTTGTGATGATTGGTACGCACGTTGATATGTGTCCACAGTGTCAGCAGCACGTTGCTGACATTGAAGAACAGGTCGCGTTGAAGGTGCTCGGTGAACGGGTATCTGACGCTGCGTTACCGAATACCGTGGTTGACTCGATGCTCGAGTCGATTATGAACTCTCCTGCTCCCATCCAAGTTCGAGCAGAGGCAGCACGCGATTATATTTCGCTAGAAGGCAAGCGTTTTGCGCTGCCAGCGACGCTAGCACGCAACGAGCATCGCATCGGTCAGTGGCACCACATGGTGAGCAAGTTGTGGCGTGCGCCAGTAGATATTGGCAACGGCGAGATGTTGAATCTGATTTATATGGCGGATGGTGCACAAGTGCCAGAGCACACGCACAAAGGCCGTGAAGCAACGTTAGTGATTAACGGTGTGTTCAATGATGAATTCAACGAATATCGTGACGGTGACTTTATCTTGCTAGATGAGCACCATAAGCATACGCCGCAAACGCAAGGTGAAGATTGCTTAACGTTGGCAACACTCGATGCCCCAATGCACTTTACAACGGGTATCAGTCGTCTGTTGAATCCATTCAGCAGTCTGTTTTTCCGTTAGACGGTTTACATATAAAACAAATGCCGACTCCGCAGCAATGTTGAGTCGGCATTTTTGTTTCCGTATGTTTCGAGACCTGTGCTTTTGCTTTTCACACCCCACGCAAATCGCTATAGTCGAAAGGTATTTACTAACCATCCAGAGATAATAACTATGATGAAACGAACGCTTATAGCACTGGCGATTGTCAGTGCCACTGCTAGTGCCAATGAAGGCATGTGGATGCCTCAGCAATTGCCTGAAATTGCCGCCGAATTAAAAGCTACAGGACTTGAACTTGATCCGAGTGATTTAACCAAACTCACTGAATTTCCGATGGGTGCGATTGTCAGTCTCGGTGGCTGCTCTGCGTCATTTGTATCACCGCAAGGTTTGGTAGCGACCAATCACCACTGTGTTTATAACAGTATTGCGCACAACTCAACGCCCGAGAATGATCTCCTTTCGAATGGCTTTCTTGCCGACACCATTGGTGAAGAGCTACCCGCTGCTCCTGGCAGTCGTATTTATGTCACGAAAGAAGTAACCCAAGTCACTGAGCAAATTATCGATAACGACACTGCTCAGTTGAATGGTAAAGCACGCTTAGATGCCATTGAAGCGAATCAAAAGCGATTAGTCGCCGAGTGTGAAGCTGATGCGGGACACCGTTGTCGCGTTGCGGGTTATTACGGCAGCCTGGAATATTTCCTAATCAAGCAATTAGAAATTAAAGACGTGCGTTTAGTTCACGCTCCAGCTGAAGGCGTTGGTAAATTTGGCGGTGACACGGATAACTGGATGTGGCCGCGCCATACAGGCGATTACAGCTTTCTGCGCGCTTATGTAAGCCCAGAAGGTGAATCGGCCGAATATCACGAAGACAACGTACCTTATGCACCTGACTTTCACTTGGAGCTCGCTTCAAGTCCGTTAAACGAAGGTGACTTTGTTATGGCGCTCGGATATCCAGGCAGCACCAATCGCCATCGCTTGCCGTCTGAAGTGGAATCAACCTTTGAATGGAGTTACCCGAAAACGGTTGAGAATTTCACTACGCAGTTAGCCATTATTGACTCCGTAACCGCAACCAATAAAGATGCGGAACTGAAATACGCGAGCCGTGTTGCAGGTTTGAACAATTACCTGAAAAACCGTCAGGGTATGCTCGACAGTTATGGTGAAGGCGAAATGCTTGAGCGCAAGCGCGCAGAACACGCCGAGTTGACTGATTGGGTCATGAGCTCGGAATCCAATCGCGAAGCTTACGCTGATGATCTCGAAGCCATCGAATCGTTGCTGGCGGAGTCACAAGCACAGAGTCGCGAAGACTATTATTTGAACAACGCTAGTCCGCGTCTTCTCGGTGTGGCCCGAGCGTTATACCGTCTTGCCGAAGAGCAGCAAAAACCAGATAGTGACCGAGATCTTGGCTACCAAGAACGTGATCTACCACGTTTTGAGGCCTTCTTGCGTGGTATGGAGCGCAACTTCGACGTTGAAGTCGAAAAAGCACTCGATTTTCATAATCTCAGTGCTTACGCTAACCTTCCAGAAGCAGAGCGGAATGCTGATTTTGACCAGCAAATGGGTATCAGCAACAACATGAGTGACGCGGATATTCGTAATCTCATCGACAGCTGGTATGCCAATACCACACTGCTCGATCTTGAAGCTCGGTTAGAACTCCTGAAGCAATCGCCCGCACAAATGGCGGATACCGACGATGCATTTGTCCGCGCTGCCGTAGGACTCTACGCATTCGATCGGGAACGCGAAGCGGAACGTGAAGAACGTGGTGGTAAAATTCAGCAAGCCTATGCCAGCTACATGCGCGCCAAAATCGCCTATATGAATAGCCAGGGCGAAGCCGTTTATCCGGATGCAAACAGCACATTACGCGTTACCTTTGGAACCGTCGAAGGCCGTGGTCATGGTACCTATGATGGTACGGCTTGGACTGCGTTTACGACGTTGCGTGGCATCACCGAGAAAGCTACGGGCGAAGGCGAGTTCAACGCCCCGGCCAATCAATTAGCTGCTATCGATGCGAAAGATTATGGCGATTACTATGTCGAGTCGCTTGATTCAGTACCTGTGAACTTCTTGGCAACACTAGACATTACTGGCGGGAATTCAGGTTCTGCAGTACTCAATGGTAAAGGAGAGTTTGTTGGGTTGGCTTTTGACGGCACGCTCGACTCGATTATTTCAGATTGGGATTTCAATCTAGATAATACCCGCTCCATCCAAGTCGATTGGCGCTTCATGCTGTGGCAAATGAAGCACGTTGATAAAGCGGATAACTTACTCGAGGAACTTGGCGTCGAGTAACCTCGACGCCTTACTTCTTATCACGCGTTGAAAACGAGAGAGGATTATTCAGGTTTAGCGCTGCTGACGCGTTGTTTCAACTTTTGGCCTGGCCGAAAGGTTACAACACGACGTGCTGAAATGGGTATGTCTTCTCCAGTTTTTGGGTTACGGCCAGGACGTTCGTTCTTGGTCCGTAGCTCAAAATTTCCAAAACCAGACAGTTTCACCGGTTCACCATTTTCTAACGAATGCCGAATGGCTTCAAAAAAATGCTCGACCAATTCTTTTGCATCACGTTTGTTGATACCGTACTTGTCGAACAAACGCTCGGCCATTTCTGCCTTTGTTAGCGCCATAATGCTCACTCCCGTAGGGTTGCCCCAAACTCAGCTGTCAACATCTCCACCACAGTTTTGATTGTGGTATTGATCTCTTGTTCTTCGAGGGTGCGCTCTGGGTGCTGTAATGTCAATGACAACGCAAGGCTGCGATGCCCTTCTGCGACCCCAGGCCCCTGATAAACATCAAATAAGTTTAGGCCAACTAAATGATTTACGCCAATATTTTCAATGGCCGCAATCACTTCGCCTGCCGCAATCGATTGCTTCAATACCACAGCGATATCGCGTCGAATCGACGGGAATTTAGAAACACCGACCGCCTGTGGTAAACGTCGTTCAGTTACCGCCGCTAACTCAAGCTCAAATACGTAGGTACGACCATTCAGTCCGAGCTTCTTCTCGAACTGAGGATGAATAGCCCCTACCCAACCAATGCGCTTTTCAGCAGCAAAAATAGCCGCCGATTGACCTGGGTGCAGCGCAGGGTGATGGTCTTCAACAAAACGGCAAGCTCCTTCAATCCCTCGATTCGCCAATAGTGCTTCAACATCACCCTTGATGTCATAAAAATCGACGGCACGCTCACCTTCACTCCAATGTTCCGCAGCCGCTTTTCCTGCGCGAATACCGGCAACCATGGCTTGCTGACGCACACCATTTTCTGCCTGCAGATCCGGCACGAAACGAAGACCCGTTTCACAGAATGCCAAGACCGGTTGCTGACGCTTTTGGTTATGAGTAACCGCGCCAATCAGGCCTGGCCATAAACTCACACGCATCGACGACATATCTAATGAAATTGGGTATGGCAGTGTTAAAGCTGCAATATCATCAAACAGCATCGCTTGATGCTTAGGGTCAACAAAACTATAGGTGATCGCTTCTTGATAACCACGGTCAATCAACAGACGCTTAACGCTATCAGCGCTACTGCGACGTTCTTGGCGCGGAATCATGCGCAATTGCGCCGCTGGTGCTGATGCTTGAATACGGTGATAACCGTAAATTCGCGCCACTTCTTCAATCAGGTCTTCTTCAATACTGATATCGAACCGGAAGGTCGGCACGGTGACGTCCCAACCAGCGTCCGAAGTAACTACCTTGAAGCCAAGTCGCTCAAGAATTTCAGTGACTTCCTCGGCAGCGATGGCAATGCCGAGCACTTTCTGTAATCGTGCCGCACGCAAAGTGACTTGTGCTGGCTTGGGCAGTTGATCGGGAGCAACGGCTTCGACAATAGGACCCGGCTCACCACCACAAATTTCAATCAATAGTGCAGTTGCTCGCTCCATTGCGTCGCGCTGTAATTCAGGATCAACACCGCGCTCATATCGATGCGAGGCATCTGTATGCAATCCAAAACGACGGGCACGCCCTGCTATGGCATTCGGGCTAAAGAAGGCAGACTCTAGAAAAATATCTTGTGATGTTTCGCTCACTCCGCTGTCTTCACCACCGAAAATCCCAGCCATTGCAAGCGCTTTGCTCTCATCAGCAATCACTAAAACATCGTCTTGAAGGGTGACTTCTTGGCCGTCTAACAAGGTCAACTTCTCACCTTGCGTTGCCATTCGAACATGAACAGCACCATCAATTTTTGCCAAATCAAAGGCATGCATTGGATGCCCCAGCTCTAACAAAATGTAGTTCGTCACATCGACCACGGCATCAATACTGCGCACACCACTGCGACGCAACCGCTCTTGCAACCACAGCGGTGATGGCGCTTTGACATTAATCCCGCGCACTACTCGACCTAAATAACGTGGACACGCTGCAGGAGCGTCCAAGAAGACCGCTCGTTCGTCATCAATGGCTGGCTTCACCGCTTCAATAGTCGGTTCAGTGACGGGTAATCGGTTGAGTACGCCGACTTCACGGGCGATACCGCGAACGCCCAAACAATCGGCACGGTTTGGCGTTAAATCTACATCTAGGGTGACATCGTCTAAGCCTAAGTAGTCGCGATAGTCTTGGCCAAGCGGTGCATCTGCCGGAAGTTCAAGAATACCATCATGGTCGTCGCTCAAACCCAGTTCTGACGCTGAGCACAGCATGCCATTCGATGGTTGCCCACGTAACTTTGCTTTCTTAATTTTGAAGTCACCCGGTAGCACGGCGCCGACCGTTGCCACGGCAACTTTGAGGCCTGCGCGACAATTAGGCGCACCACATACGATCGTTTGCAATTCATCGGTACCAACATTCACCTCGGTTACTTGCAGCTTATCGGCATCTGGATGCTGCCAACAATTCACCACTTCGCCGACCACTACACCGGTAAAATGCTCTGCAACCGGCTCGATACCGTCAACTTCTAATCCTGCCATGCTGAGTTGTTCAGATAACTCTAAGCTCGACAATGTTGGGTTCACCCAGGTCCGTAACCACTGTTCACTGAATTTCATTTGCTCACCTGGTCTTAATTAAATTGTTTTAAGAAGCGGACGTCATTCTCAAAGAATGCGCGTAAATCATTCACGCCATAACGCAGCATCGTGAGGCGTTCGACTCCCATGCCAAATGCAAAACCGGTATATTTTTCGCTATCAATACCGACGGCTTGAAGAACACTCGGGTGAACCATGCCACAACCTAACACTTCTAACCATTGACCATCTTTACGGCGTACATCCACTTCCGCGGACGGCTCAGTAAACGGGAAATAAGATGGACGGAAACGCACTTCTAAGGACTCTTCAAAGAAATTCACGAGGAAGTCTTCTAAGATCCCTTTCAATTGGGTGAAGCTCACATCGGTGTCGATCATTAACCCTTCGACTTGATGGAACATCGGCGTGTGCGTCTGATCATAGTCATTGCGATACACGCGCCCAGGCGAAATGATCCGTAGCGGCGGTTGTTCTTTTTCCATGGTACGAATTTGTACACCTGAAGTCTGTGTACGTAGCATCGTATTCGCATCGAAGTAGAACGTATCGTGATCAGCGCGAGCCGGATGATTCGCTGGAATATTTAACGCATCAAAATTGTGAAAGGCGTCTTCGACTTCAGGTCCCTCTACCACACGAAAGCCAAGGTCACCGAAAAACGCTTCAATACGCTGAATGGTTTTGGTCACTGGATGAAAACCACCGACCTGACTGCGACGTCCAGGCAAACTGACATCGATGCGCTCTGCTGCTAATTTTGCGTTGAGTTCAGCTAGTTTTAGCTCGTCATTCCGCGCATTAATCAAACCCTGCACTTGTTGCTTGGCTTGGTTGATGGCTTGACCGGCAGCAGGACGTTCCTCTGCACTGAGTGCGCCTAGGCTTTTGAGCTGCTCAGTTAAGCGCCCTTTTTTACCCAAATAGTCGACCCGAACTTGATCCAGTGCTTGCGGCGAATCGGCAGCCGCTACAGCAGCTTCTGCAGCTGCTACGATGTCATTTAACTCCATGACGTTCCTCAGTGGTGGTCCATAGCTTACAAAGTCGCCTATGATAACGAAAATGCACAAAAAAAGGGAGCATCTCTGCTCCCTTTTTCACAACCTATACCCGCTTACAGAGAGCTTTTTGCTTTCTCTACCAACGCAGCAAAACCATTTTGGTCGTGCACAGCGATGTCAGCTAGGATTTTACGATCGATTTCTACAGATGCTTTTTTCAAGCCATTGATAAAGCGGCTGTATGACAAACCGTTTTGACGCGCTGCAGCGTTGATACGAACAATCCACAATTGACGGAATTGACGTTTCTTCGCACGGCGGTCGCGGTATGCGTACTGACCTGCTTTGATAACAGCTTGCTTCGCGACGCGATAAACGCGACTACGAGCACCATAATAACCTTTCGCCTGCTTCAGGACTTTCTTGTGACGCGCGCGCGCTGTCACACCACGTTTTACTCGTGCCATTTTTTAAATCTCCTTCCTTAAGCGTACGGTAACATACGAGCGACAAGTGGAACGTCAGCTACATGTACCATGCTTTTTGCACGGAGATGACGCTTACGCTTTGAGCTCTTCTTAGTCAGGATGTGGCGCAAGTGTGATTGCTTGCATTTAAAGCCGCCTGAAGCGGTTTTCTTAAAGCGCTTGGATGCGCCTTTATTGGATTTCATTTTCGGCATGAAAATTACTCCGCATTGTTAATAAAAGTGTAACAGGGTGAGTTTGGTTATTGGTTACAACAACCGCCCTACTTGCAAACCACAGTTACTTCTTAACAGGGGCCAGCACCATAATCATCTGGCGACCCTCAGCACGTCTTGGGAACGATTCGACGGTCGAGATTTCCTGTAAATCGTCTTTAATACGATTTAACAAATCAATCCCGAGGTCTTGGTGTGCCATTTCCCGGCCACGGAAACGGATAGTGACTTTAGTTTTGTCACCTCCCTCCAGAAAGCGAGTCAGGTTGCGTAGTTTTACCTGATAATCGCCTTCATCAGTTCCAGGACGGAATTTAACTTCCTTCACCTGGATCTGCTTCTGGTTTTTCTTCTGCTCTTTCTGGTTCTTTGCTTTCTCGTAGAGGAACTTGCCATAATCCATCAAACGACAGACAGGTGGTTCAGCGTTCGGGCTGATCTCCACCAAATCAACACCAGCTTCTTCTGCCAATGTAAGAGCTTCTTGAATACTTACGACACCAATCTGTTCGGCTTCAACGCCAATCAAACGTACTTCGTTGACGCGAATTTCTTCATTAATCCGATTTTTGTCACTAGCTTTCTGAGTTCTTTTTCCGCCTTTAATGGGTTATTCCTCCAACAAGTTAACTAATCTTGCGTGTATTTACATCGTCTGTGAGTAGCTCAATAAACTCGTTGAGCCCTTTCACACCGTGGTCTTCGCCACGACGAGTACGTACCGCAACCGCTTGGTTCTCGACTTCTTTGTCGCCGACAACCAATAAATATGGAACACGTTTTAATGTGTGCTCGCGGATTTTAAAGCCTATTTTCTCATTTCTCAAGTCAGCTGTTGCTCTAAAGCCCAGTTTTGTCAGTTCTTTCACGATATTTTTGGCGTAATCCGCCTGATTATCGGTAATATTCATGACAACGACTTGGTTTGGCGCCAGCCACGTTGGGAAATAACCCGCATACTCTTCAATGAGAATACCCATGAAGCGCTCGAGAGACCCTAAAATCGCGCGGTGAATCATCACCGGCACGTGTCTTTCGTTGTTCTCGCCAACATAGGTCGCACCTAATCGGCCAGGCAACGCAAAATCGAGCTGTACTGTACCACATTGCCATGCCCGACCGATACAGTCGTGCAAGGTAAATTCGATTTTAGGGCCGTAAAACGCCCCTTCTCCGGGCAAATACTCAAAATCGATGCCATTATTCTTCAAAGCTTGAGCTAAAGCGGCCTCAGAGCGGTCCCACGTGGCATCGTCACCCAATCGTTTTTCAGGACGAGTCGACAGTTTCACAACAATGTCGTTAAAACCGAATGTTTTGTAGGTTTCATAGACCATTTTGATACAGCCGCTGACTTCTTCCTGTATTTGATCTTCGGTACAGAAGATATGAGCATCGTCTTGCGTGAAGCCACGGACCCGCATCAAACCATGCAAAGCACCTGACGGCTCATTTCGATGACAACAACCGAACTCAGCCATACGCAACGGTAAATCACGGTAGGATTTCAAACCTTGGTTAAAGATTTGGACGTGACCCGGGCAGTTCATCGGCTTCACTGCGTATTCGCGGTTTTCTGAAGAAGTGGTAAACATCAATTCAGAAAACTTCTCCCAGTGGCCAGAACGTTCCCACAAGACGCGATCCATCATTAATGGACCTTTCACCTCTTGGTAACGGTACTCACGCAGTTTCTGCCGAACATAGCGCTCCAACTCAAGGAAAATGGTCCAGCCGTTGTTGTGCCAGAACACCATTCCCGGCGCTTCTTCTTGCCAATGGAACAAGTCTTGGGTTTTACCGATCTTGCGATGGTCACGCTTCTCAGCTTCTTCCAGACGTTGTAAGTACGCTTTTAACTGTTTCTTGTCAGTCCACGCGGTGCCATAAATGCGTTGCAGCATTTTGTTGTCAGAATCACCGCGCCAATAGGCACCAGCAACCTTCATAATTTTGAAATGCTGACAAAACCGCATGTTAGGAACATGAGGGCCGCGGCACATATCAATGTATTCTTCATGATGATACAGACCAGGGCGATCATCCTGACTGATATCATCATCTAAAATTTCAACTTTGTAGGACTCATGTCGTTGCACGAAGGTTTCGCGCGCTTCCTGCCAGCTGACCTTCTTCTTCACGACTTCATATTCAGTCTTGGCCAGTTCTTGCATGCGTTGTTCAATGGCATTCAAGTCGTCTTGCGTTAACGATTTGTCGAGATCAACGTCATAGTAAAAACCGTTATCGATAACCGGGCCAATCGCCATTTTCACATTAGGAAACAGCTGCTTGATGGCGTGTCCTAACAAATGCGCGCAGGAGTGACGAATAATATGCAGTCCATCGTCGTCTTTCGGCGTAATGATATGAAGTGTTGAGTCACTGGTGATCAGGTCACTTGCATCCGCAAGCTCACCATTAATACGACCAGCAACGGTGGCTTTTGCCAAACCTGGGCCGATATCTTGGGCGACTTCTAAAATGGAGACTGGGTTTTCATATGCGCGTTGACTACCGTCGGGAAGCGTTACTACAGGCATGACTTTATCCTTTAACAGTGGTGGCACCTACCAAGTGTCACTTGTGATTTTTAAAGCGAGTTTGAGTTCTCACGAATTAGCCCGCAACTATATCGCAGCCTGCGCATTGCTGCAATCCGAAATGGCCGCTAGAATAGCGCGCCATGGAAGCCTATATCGGTCATTTGGCCGCACTCACCGCCGCACTATTTTGGGCCATCGCCACGCTGCTATACAACCAAGCGGGTAGTTACCTGAACGCGGCACAATTGAACCTGGTCAAAGGTGTCGTCGCGTGTCCGTTATTATTCATCGCAGCATGGTTAACCGGTCAACTCCTGAGCTTTGATGGTAGCACTGCAGCATGGCTGTTACTGGCTAGCGGGGTGATCGGCATTACCATTGGCGATACCCTGTATTTCACTGCCCTACGCCGCCTTGGCCCCTGGCACACCATGCTACTAGAGTACTTAGCACCGCCCTTTGCGGCACTGATTGCTTGGTGGTTTTTGAATGAAGGAATGGCCGCTGTCGAAATTATTGCTGCGTTGGTGATTATCGGCGGCATCGTCATTGTGCTCTCTGAACGACAACCAGCCACAGTTACGAAAGTTCAGTTGAGCCGGTCTGGCCTCGCAGCTGGTGTTGGCGCGGCATTGTGTCAAGCCATCGGCTTAGTCATGGCGTTTCATGCGCTGACTGCTTTCGATATGAATCCATTGAACGCTGCATTACTGCGTATTTTTGCCGGAACCGTGGCATTAACAATCGCTTTATTAGTACTCAAACCAAGCCTCATTAGTTCCACTCGTTCGGCATTGCGCCACACGTCCATTCCTTGGTTAGTTACAGCCATTGTACTAGGTACATTCATTGCTATTTGGTTGCAACAGACCGCCATTGCTTATGTGCACCCAGGCGTGGCGCAAACCTTGTTGGCAACCGCGCCGTTATGGCTGATACCCATTCAATGGTTTCTACCAGCAGAACACGGTCGGCGCCGACTTTCGTTGCGCGCAATAGCGGGCGCATTACTTGCTGTTTGCGGAATTGCACTACTCTTCAATTAGTTAACTTTGTTAGCTTGATTACGGCAGGAAAATATCCAGTCCACGTACCATACTCACCAGTGAAAGCTCTCAATAGCAAGGAGTTTAACTGAGGAGTACCTGTCATGAATGCTGAGAAATTACGTGATGCATCGGTTCATTGCCCCATGTGCGGACATGCCGTGCATGTAATGCTCGACCCGAGTCAGGGCGACCAAGACTATCAGGACGAATGTCGCGCCTGTGGGCATGATATTCATCTGCATCTGGAGGTCGATGAACTGCACGATCAACTCCGCCTCCGGGTGGAGGAATAACGAGAGATGGTGAATAGTGAACGGTAAATAGTGAATAGCAACCACCAGACTCGATCTTTGGTTTTCTATTACCTGTTCACTATTAACTTTTCACTGTCTATTGGCGAGGGTTCGTTCTACCGTGTCGACGATGGTGATCGTTTGTTGATCCAGTTCTAGATTTAGGCGTGTACCTACTTCAACGTCAGCTAAGTTGGTTAACCGCAGTGTTTCCGGAATTAGGTGCAGCGAGAAACGATTGTCTTTGACCTGACCAATAGTCAGACTAGCGCCGTTGACGCTGATAAAGCCCTTGGCAAAAATGTAGCGATTAAAGTCTTCTGGAAACTCAATCCACATCGCCCAGTTATCATCGCTGATATCGAGTTGTGCAACCGTGCCGACACCGTGTATGTGACCAGACACATGATGCCCGCCTATTTCATCACCGACTTTCAGTGACCGTTCAAAATTCACTAAACTACCCACGCGCAATTCACCCAGATTGGTTAAGCGCAAGGTTTCGTCAATCACATCGAAATTGACCGTTGTTTCGGTAAAGTGAACCACCGTGAGACAACAGCCGTTTATGGCTATACTGGCACCGAGCTGAACGTTGACCAGAAACTGAGGCTCAACTTGCAAGCACAACTGGACGAATTCGCCGCGCCGAGTTAGTTCTTTAACGGTTGCTTGTGTTTGGACAATACCTGTAAACATAAACCCATTCCGTGAACGATGTGAGAGGCCGATGATTGTAACCAGAACCACTCGATTTGGCTATGCAATCGGCCTACTTATACTGCTTTCCAGCCTCACTCTCAGCGGCTGCAGTGATGCGCCGCCAGCACTTAAAGTCTTAGTCGACTATCGCGAGCGAGTTGCCACACCACAAGATTTGCCGCTACCAGAGTTGCAGTTACCTGCTGTAAATCGACCGCCAGAACTCCGCGAACTGCGTGTTGAAGTCCCGGAAGTCACCGTCTCGCTATTAGACTCGTTGCGGCTAGATACGTGTGCTGCAGGTGCCAGTATCGTGCAACGGAACTCGGCTCTGGGTCGTTTAGAAACGGGTCTTCGACGTTATCACGGTGATTTAGAAATTATTGACCAATTGAATGACTGTTTGACTCACTTGGATAATCCCGATTCTGAGCTCGGACAACGGTTGCAGCAAGCACTCGAAGCTAAACGAGAGACGCTCCCCCTACTCAAGCAACGAGCCATCGCTTCAGATGACGCATTACGGCACGCCCTAACCCCTGCTAATCAAAGTAGCGCTGACCTCTCGAATGAATCTTTGGCTGAGAGTTTAGATGCCTTTCAAGTGCTCTTGAGTTTGCTTCAGTATACCGAGAAGTCCGAGCAATCACTCATCAGTGCTGAGCGCCTTGAACAAGCTCTTGAAACGTTAGAACAAAGCGATGCACTCGGTTTATTGTGGCGCAATCAGCACGAATGGATCCATGGGCTTGAGCAAAGTCACTCGTTAGTCGTCGGCTCAGGCGAGCGCGCAGGTTGTATGAGTGCAGGCACTCCGCAGCGTGCCCAGGTACTCCGAACCGTCTTTAGCAAATATTTTGCCGCTGAAGTGCAAGCACAAGTCGCACTCCTGACCGGACATGCGTATCGCGTCAATCCGTTACTCACAGAGCTTCAAAAACACAGCAACCAAACGCTATTGGTTGATTATCTTACCGAGTTACAAGACCTATCCATCGAGTTGACTGCTGCAATCAGAACGCACGCAGAACATTGGCAACAATTCTTTCGTGACTGTGACTTCCAACCGGGCTCACAATCGTGATACTCTAATGCGAATGATTCTCAATACCTGTAAACGAAAAAGCGTTGTTCGTTGATCGTACGCTTCGCTGTTCGTTGTTCGATTAACCCCTGATGGAGATTATGATGAAATTCTTACCTGTTGTACTGGCTTTAACGTTACTTCCTGTGTCTATTGCGTTTGCCGATGAGAAACGTCCTGATCATTTCGAAGGTGAGCCATCGCCTACGCTTGATGCAGCGTTAGAAAACCTCAGTGTCTATAACGCTAAACTGCAAGCCATTTTAAACAAGGCAGAATTGACAGCTACTGACATGGCGGAAGTCCATCAACTCACCTACACCATTGAAGTCGCGTTAGAACGTTTAGATGATGAAGTTGACATGATGCAGGAGCAAGTTGAAACGGTCCATGTCAGTTCTGAGCGGATGGAATTTGATCAAGTACAAGAAACGGGCACCAACTACCTCGAAAATATTGCTAAGATTGCTCCACCGAAGCAGTAACAGAGACACGTTATGACACGCCAATCGTTTAGCAGTACCGCCACTTATATTGTGGCGGACGATCTTAGTTTAGCCGTAAATGCCGCGGTGACATTGGAAAAGCCGCTGTTGCTAAAAGGTGAACCGGGTACCGGTAAAACTCGTCTTGCCGAAGAACTTGCAGCCAGTCTCAATGCTCCCCTGTTACGGTGGCAGATTAAGTCGACCACCAAGGCTCAACAAGGTCTATACGAGTATGATGCAGTGTCGCGCCTGCGCGATAGTCAGTTAGGTAGCGATAAAGTTCACGACATTAGCAATTACATCAAGCCCGGTAAGTTATGGCAGGCATTTACTGCTGAACAGCGGCCGGTGCTGCTCATTGATGAAATCGACAAAGCCGATATTGAATTCCCAAATGACTTGTTGCATGAACTCGATCAGATGGAATTTCACGTCTACGAGACTGGCGAACAAATCGTTGCTCAGCAACGCCCAATTGTCATCATTACCTCCAATAATGAGAAAGAGTTGCCCGATGCCTTTTTGCGCCGGTGCTTTTTTCATTACATCAAGTTCCCCGATGCCGATACCCTGCGCGATATCGTTCAAGTGCATTACCCAGATATCCAAAAGCAGCTATTGAGCACTGCGCTCGAGGTGTTCTTTGATGTGCGGCAAATGCCCAACGTTAAGAAGAAGCCCTCGACCTCTGAATTAATTGACTGGTTGAAGCTCTTATTAGCGGAAAAAATCACTCCGCAACAACTGCAAGAGACCAAACAAAAAGGCGGCCTCATGCCTCTGTTCGGCGCGTTATTGAAGAATGAGCAAGATGTTCAACTGGTCGAGAAACTGGCCTTCATGGCGCGGCGCCGTGATGGCTCGTAACAAAGCCCACTTATGCTAGTCGAATTCTTTCTCTGTTTACGCAAACATGGCGTTCCGACCAGTCTGACGGAACTCCTTGATTTGGTAAACGCTATGGAGCGCCAATTGGTATTCGCCGATGTTGAGGCGTTTTACCATCTGGCGCGCTTGATCATGGTGAAAGATGAAACCCATTATGATCGGTTCGACCGCGCTTGCGCGGAGTATTTTGAAGGTGTCGAACAAATTGATATTGCGTCTAGCATTCCCGCCGAATGGCTTGAACGCAGTATGCAAAAGCATCTGAACGATGAGGATACAGCGAAACTTAAAGCTTTAGGCGGACTTGATGAATTGCTCAAAGCATTTCGCGAACGTCTACAAGAACAGCAAAAGCGACATGCTGGTGGCAACAAATGGATTGGTACCGGCGGAACCTCACCTTTCGGTGCCTACGGCTATCACCCAGAAGGAATTCGGATTGGTCAGGACGGAAGTAATGCGCGACGTGCGGTCAAGGTTTGGGATAAACGTGAATTCAAAGACTTGGATACCGACGAAAAGCTCAATAATCGCTCCATTCAACTGGCGTTGCGGCGGCTCAGAAAGTTTGCTCGGACTGGGGCGGTCGAAGAATTAGATTTGGACGAAACCATTCGAGCAACTTCAAAAAAAGCTGGGTTACTTGATTTGCAGTGGCAGCCCGAACGCCATAATGCCATGAAAGTGTTAATTCTCTTTGACGTTGGCGGCTCGATGGACGATCACATCTTTGCCTGCCAACAACTCTTTGCCGCGGCTCGCAATGAGTTTAAACACCTCGAGTTCTACTATTTTCATAACTGCGTGTATGAATCTGTTTGGAAGCAGAATCATCGCCGCCACACCGAGAAGCTCTCAACACTCGATCTTATTCATCGCTTTGGTCGCGACTACAAGCTGATTTTCGTCGGTGATGCCACCATGGGACCTTACGAAATCGCTTACCCAGGCGGCAGTGTTGAACATTGGAATGAGGAACCGGGCGAAGTATGGATGCGACGTTTACTGAGCCACTTTACCAATGCCGTCTGGCTCAATCCCCAGTTACGCGAACACTGGCATTGGCATCACTCCATTGACATGCTACACGAGATCATGGGCGGCCGCATGTACCCTCTCACTGTTGCGGGTTTGACCGAGGCGATTGCTGCGCTGTTAAAAAAATCTGCCACAACGGCTGTGGTTGAGTAACCAAGTCGCTCAGGGTGTATTTTGCTAGGTGTTGGTAAAAAATTTCTTTCCCCGCGGCAATAATGTGTTTGAGTTCACAAGCGGGTGTCGCTACACAATATGGACTGCTGCATTCGACCCAAGACTCATCGCCTTCCAACGAGCGTATGACAAAGTCGATACGAATGTTTTCTGGTTGCTGGGCCAGCACAAACCCGCCAAATTTGCCGCGTTTCGTCTCAATGAGTCCCAATTTACCAAGATGGTGCACAACTTTATTCACATGGTTTGCGGACAAATCGAAAGTTTCGCAAATCGTTTTTATCGTCGTTAAAGACTGAACGTCCTCTTCACACGCGCGCTGCGCAGCCAAATACATCAATATCCGCAGACCATAATCCGTATATTTTTTGATTTGCATCAGTACTCCCCTTGATCTTTTTATAAGATACATTAATAATGCATATTATTAAACATGCATTGAGGATGTATTTTATGAGCGCAAGAACGATGCTAACCACAGCAAACTTTGCCATGTTAATCACACTGACTTTATTTACGATTGTAGCCTATCTTGCGTGGGGCCTAGAAGCTCACTTCCCACTTATGATTGTTGCAGTTCTGCATCTTTCACAGATAGTTCTTGCAGGCTTATTTAAGCTCTCATATGTATTCCGGTTAATAGCCCAAAGTCGATTAGGCGAGCAACTCCGCTAAATAGCTCAACCATACGTGACACCTCTATTTGAATTAGCTAGTATCGGTTTCTTAACAAGAAAAACGATAATTCACAAGGAACATTACGGTGTCACAAGAACCCTCCTCTGCTGCTGAGAACGGCGGTTTTATTGCATTTGTTGAACGTGTTGGTCGACGAATTCCAGATCCTGTCATCATCTTCATTTACTTTTTAATCGGCGCGTTGATATTAACCTGGGCAATTGGTGGCCTTACCTTTACAACCTATGGTGGCGATGGTCAGCCGATTAATTATGAAATTCGAAATATGTTGGCCGCGGAAAATGTCGTGTGGCTCTTTGATAACGCGCTACTAGCCAATTGGTTGGGTTTTGGTGGTGGTGTACTTGGCGTTATTTTGATTGTGATGCTCGGTGTCGGTGTCGCCGAACACTCTGGATTATTCGCGGCTATTCTGAAGAAAGTTTCACGCGGACTCCCCATTAAGTGGTTACCCTTGTTCCTCGTTTTCATCGGTATTATGAGTTCTATCGCTACCGATGCAGGTTATCTAATCCTCATTCCTTTAGCTGGATTGCTTTATGCCGGACTAAATAAAAACCCACTGATTGGCATGGCGGCGGCATTTGCAGGAGTTTCAGCCGGATTTAGCGCAAACTTGATTCCAGCCACGCCTATTGATGTGATCATTGGCGTGAATGCCAAAGTTTTCGCCGAAGCCCAAAATATTCCGTTTGTGAATGCTGCGGGCGAAGCGCTGACTCCCGCCACAATGAATTACTATTTTATCCTCGTTTCTACCTTTGTACTGGGTATTGTGGGTGCTTGGGTTACCCTGAAGTTTGTGCAGCCACGCCTCGAACAAAAGCCGTTTACCGTGCCTGACGAACTCAAAATCACCGACTTTGACGTCACACCAGAAGAAAAGAAAGGCTTACGCGCAGCTGGTATCGGTTTGATCCTTGCTCTGCTTGCCATTTATGGGCTTGCTGCAGGACCACTTGCACCTTACACCACCGCAGAGGGCACAACGGTAACGCCATATCTAAATAATGTGATTTTGCTCATCACCTTTGTCTTTATCGTGATCGGTATCGCATTCGGTGTGGCGAGTGGCAAATTTAAGGGCTTGCCTGATGTTGTCCGAGCGATGGTCAAACAGATGGATACCATGGGCTATATTTTGGTGCTGACGTTCTTTTGCTACAACTTTTTGGGTGTGCTCAGTCACAGCGGGTTGGGCGCCTATATCACCTATCTCGGTGCCACTTTGCTGACGAATCTCGGCCTACAGTCTTATCCTGTGTTGTTATTGCTGGGCTTTATTGTCGTTACCGCGCTGATCAATCTCTTTGTAGGTGGCTTAACTTCGAAGTGGATGTTACTGGGCCCTATCTTTATTCCAATGCTGTACTTAGTGAATAGCGAAATGACACCAGATTTAGTTGCGGCGGCATTCCGATTAGCAGATTCATCGACCAACATCATCACGCCGATGATGAGCTATGCGGGCATTATTCTTGCCTTTATGCGCAAGTACAATCCGCAGCTCACCTTTGGGGAAATGATTGCCATGATGCTGCCCTATTCTTTGGCATTTATGGTGGTATGGAGTGCGTTGCTCGTCGCGTTCTTTACACTGGGTATTCCACTGGGCTTTTGATGAACGCATAGACTGTGCACATTTCAAGCAAACAAACGGGTGTAGGTGAAAAAGCACTTGCACCCGTAACCTCAAATGACTAATATAGCGCCCGTTCGCATCTGCGAACATCTGCTTTAAAATGTGCGTCCGTAGCTCAGTTGGTTAGAGCACTACCTTGACATGGTAGGGGTCGGTAGTTCGAGTCTACTCGGACGCACCACTTTCTCTTACCTTAAAACCCTGTTCTTAAAAGTATTTTATAAGATACCAGCACATTTTAAGCATTGCCATAGTTCTTAAGTTATTGTTTTTGCTCTACAATAAAGTACCCCCCGATTGGCGCTACTGGATCATAGTGATCAAAGTATCTCGCATGTAAATAATAAGTTCCATCTTCAGGAAACGTGAATTCGGCAACTCGTGAGCAAGAATAATCTTCTTCATTCAGCGAAAATCCATACGCTCGACCTGATCGCGTTGCGCTAAATCCCCGATACATGGTTGGGCACCAAGCCTCTAATCTTTCACCGATAGAGTCATCTAAGTAACTGGTCATTACAATGGTTTGAGATTTATTGCCTTCGATAGCATAAAAATTGTAAAAAGATTCTCTGGATATTGCGTGCCGTTCATTGAGTTTCACTAACGTTGGCGTCGACGGCTTGCTGCCCTTCCCGGTATATGCTCCTGCTATCCGCTGATTAGTTTTCACAATATCTGCATATGCATAACCTGAATGTCCGTCAGGAAAGTCAAAGTGTACTGTGATGCTTTCAGCCGCTTCAGCCGTGTAAGCCAAACTATAGCCACAGGCGTTTGCTTTACCGTCAATATTGATGCCTAAGTCAGCATTAGATGAAGCATATACACATTGCTCAAGCCAACGTCCAGAGAGAGGCAAATCAAGAACAGAATAAATGTATAGTCTATCGCCCATATCCAGATTAATTTTGAAGTAGTTATTTACGCTATCAGTAGCAATTTTGTTTTTGATAGAAAGGCTCAAATCGGCAGGCGTCCCGCGAGTTCCACCTTCAACAATTTCTTCAGGTGGGGTCGGTTGCGAGGAACCAACTGAGTTATCAATTACTGACTCGGAGCTACTACCTCCACAGCCCGCCAATAAAAGTACTATTGTCAATGATATTATATTTTTCATGTAAAAATCCTTTTGTAATCCCCCCATTTTAAGCGGCAGTTATTCTTAGAAACTAATGAACCGCTCGCGTTAATTGTTTGGGAGGAATGTCTCCAATGGCCGTCTTCGACCTTTCCTTCTCGTAAAGAAAAAGCCACTTTGTGGCAACTTCTTTTGCCTGTTCGACGCTTTGGAATATATGCAAATCGAGCCATTCATACCAAACCGTTCGATTAAATCGTTAGCTACAAGCGTTCTGTTTCAATTTACCAATCTGAATATAAAGCATTGGTATATGACATAAAGCCCATTGACCACACCTGGTTCACAACTGTCGACACGCTCAATTGCGAAAAGCACAGCCAAACCCTTTTAGGTTGTAGGCTTTTTGGAGCCACAATGAGTTAGTTTGTGCTTGGACAGATGCTACCAAAACTGATTTCCTTAACCTCGCCATCACTATATTTGCAATAGCGTTTGTTATTTTCAGTCCACTCTTCCATCAACACGCCAGCGTAACAAGCAGTTGATAATGTGGTGCATACTAGTATCATAAGCGATGCTAATTTTTTCATTATGGCTTCCTTATATTATTTTTTAACGGCGAAATTACAGTCCTACACAACAGACCGAAATATCGCAACCCGCCGTCACTTTGTTTATTCAACTAAAAACCTTCCCAGCCATAGCATCCAGTCGGTGTTTTATCTTTCCCCAGTTCGGCATCACCTGCCCCATTAAACGGTAGAATCGTTCACTATGATTATGTTCGGCAATATGACATAGCTCATGCAATATCACGTAGTCAATGCAATCGCGTGGGGCTTTTACTAGCAGTGGGTTAAGCGTGATGCGACCGTTTGGCGAACAACTGCCCCATTGCGTTTGCATGGTAAGAACGCGTAGCGGTGGTCGCTCGTCCACCCATAAAGCTTGCTCGAGAACAGCGTCTAAGCGTTTATGAAACACTTCTTTAGCGCGAGCTTTGTACCATTCTTCAAGGGCTAAACGCACGCGCTCTGGCTCTTGAGCACGTACGCTGACCAACAACTGCCCTCGCAGTAGTTTGACGCTACGTGGTGCCGTAGCATCCACGGCAACCTTCAACAGGTATTGCTTGCCGAGGTAATAATGACTTTCGCCGCTAACATACTTGCGCCGTGTAATGTGTGCCTGCTGCTCTTTAAAGTCGCGCAATTGCTCGTAAATCCAGCGCCCGCGTTTACGCGCTGCTGCCAGCACTTCTTTGTCAGAAGCACTAGCGGGTGCGGCCACTTGAACCGTGCAGTCAGGCTTTACCCTAATCGTAACTTTATTCGCTACACTTTTGCTGTCGCCGCGACTAAAGGGAATCCACTCGTCACCGTAGTAAAATCCTTGAATGGCAACGTTCATGGTTAAGCGTCCAACCGGCCAACACGAACAATCTGCACCACCGACTCGACAATGCGCTTCGCTTGGTCGATGCCTCCGCCTAAACCTTTGCACTCAGCAAAAATCATTGGCAGTAATTTTTTACGAATATCAGCTTCAATGTTTTGTGGGTTAATCGAGTTCTCGGCAACCGCCTGGCTCACCACGTCGTCCACGTCAAACGCCAACTTCACCCATTTCTCTTGGGTTTTCTCGTCTAACAGCGCAAAAGCCTCAGGCAAGTTTTGTTTAAACACCCCGTAATAGCCTTGGGCGTGTTTGTTGGTATCAAAAGCATCAGGTAGCTCGTCTAAATGGCGCGCTTTTACCTGCTCTTCAAACTCATAAAACATCATGTATTGCTTCAGCGGGTGGTCAAACAGCTTCTCGGCTTCTTCAATGGCTTGGCGCAACAGCTTTGAAAACGCTTCTTGCGCATAGGGGTCATCACGCAACTCTTGCTCAATCATGCGAGTAACGCGGGTGCGAATAATATCGGTTTCGTTGCGAGTTTTGTCTTCACTCCACTCTTCAGGCTGTTGTTTCTGGCCCATTTTACCCACTTCATAAACACCCTCAGCATCGCGCACATCGACGCCAACGACGTGTTTGTCGAGCAGCTTTTTCACATCGGCCGCGTAGCTATCGTAACTCACACGTTCGCCCGACTCTTGCTGCACCACTTGGCGCAAGCTCGATAACTGCCTCACGGTTTCTTTATACAAAGCACGGTCTTTGTCGGCAAAGCTTTTATCGTCAAAGAACGTCTTCGATTGCAACGCAACTTTTAAGCAACTGGCAAACTCAGTCAGGGCTTCGTAGAAGTCTTCGCGGCGTTTAAGGTTTACATCAACAAACTCACTGCCACGTTCCTCTAAACGTGGGATCAGCACATGCTTCAGCGCTTCTGTGTCAGATTTATTCTTCACGCCATCGAATATCGCCCACAACTGCCTATACAGCTGCGGTAGGCGCTTATATTCAGTGCTCATCTGCTGATAGAGCCCTTCAATGTCGTTAATGTCATACCCGCCTTGGGTGCGCGAGGCTAGGTCTTGATAGTCTTTGATAGTGGTATCAAGCTCGGCAAGAATGCCACGGTAATCAATCAGCAAACCAAATTTTTTGTCGGGATGTAAGCGGTTCACCCGGGCAATGGCCTGAATCAAATTATGGCCTTTTAGTGGCTTGTCGATATAGAGCACGGCGTTGCGCGGCTCGTCAAAGCCGGTTAATAATTTGTCGACGACAATTAAAAGCTTTAACTTCGGGTCATTCTCAAAACGCTGAATCAAATGCTGGGTATAGTTTTTCTCGTCACCGCCACCAACGTTCTCCTTCCACCATTTGCTCACTTCGGGCATGCTGGCTTCGTCCACCGAGGTATTGCCTTCGCGGGTGTCAGGCGAGCTCATCACCACGGCCGATTCGAACAGACCTATTTCGTCTAGAAAGCGCTTGTATTTAATGGCTGAGGCTTTGCTGTCACAGCACAGCTGGCCTTTGAGCGTATCGCCGATGTTCTTATCAAAATGGTGTGCAATGTCGTAGGCAATAAGACGGATACGGTCATCAGCACCGTAAACTTGCCCGCGTTTGGCGAACTTCTTCTTTAAGTCCGTTTTTTGCTCATCGCTTAGGCCTTCGGTAATGCGGTCAAACCATGCATCAATGGCGCGCTCGTTCACATCCAAATCAGGCACGCGCTCTTCGTACAACAGCGGCGTCACGGTTCTATCTTCAACCGCACGTTGCATGGTGTAAGCATGCACAATCGGTCCGAACTTATTGGTTGTTTTGTCGTCTTTCAGTAAAGGCGTTCCAGTAAATGCCACAAAAGCAGCTTTCGGCAATGCCTGCTCCATTCGAATGCTGTTTTCGCCGCCCTGGCTGCGGTGCCCTTCGTCTATCAGCACAATAATATCCGGGCTTGGGTTGTAGCATTCTTTGAGCTTGGTCGCGGAATTAAACTTTTGAATGAGCGTGAACACAATACGTTCATTACCACCGCCTATTTGCTGAGCTAAGCGCTTACCTGAGGTAGCCATGGCCGATTCGCGGTCTTTCTTGGTTGCTAACTCGCCGCCAGAAGCAAAGGTTTTGGCCAATTGGTCTTCTAAATCAACGCGGTCGGTCACCACAACAACGCGGCACTGCTTAAGGGCGTCATTGAGAATAAGTGTTTTAGATAAAAACACCATGGTGAATGACTTGCCGGAGCCGGTAGTGTGCCAAATCACTCCTCCTTCACGGCTGCCATCGCTACGGCGCTTTTGAATGCGCTCAATTAAACGTTTAATGCCAAATACTTGCTGGTAACGCCCAACAATTTTGCCGATTTTCTTATCAAAAATGGTGAAGTAACGCACCATATCAAACAAGCGCTCGCGCGATAGCAGGCTGATCAACAGGCGGTCTTGGCCGCTTAGCATTAAGTCACCACCGGCTAGCAGGTTGTGGTACCAAGCTAAGTCACGTGGATGGCGGTGGGCGAACAACGCATTGATGTCATCGCTCGAGCGCTTTTTATTTTTAAGCGTCAGCATTTCGGCATCGTTAATGTCTTCTTCACGCCATGCGGCCCAAAACTTTTCAGGGGTTTCGACGGTGCCGTAGCGCCCTTCACTGCCGTTAATCGACAACAACAGCTGTGTATAGGCAAATAAATGCGGAATTTCATCAGGGCGCTGGTTGCGCAAGCTCTGTGAGATGCCCTCAAGAACCGTTGGGCCTTTTTGTGCATTACCATCCGGGCGCTTGGCCTCAATCACCACTAGCGGCAAGCCATTCACAAAACAAACAATATCAGGGCGGCGTGAGTCCAAGCCGTTAGCTCGAGTCACCGAATACTCTTCGGTAAAGTGGAACTCGTTGTTATTAAGGTTGTGCCAGTCAATAAGCTGAATGGTTGGCGAGACTTTTTTGCCGTTAACAAACTCGGTTACCGGCATGCCGTACAGCAGGTGGTTATAAATTTTCTCATTGGCGTGGCGTAAGCCTTCATTAAGTGCTGGCGAGCATAGCTGCGAGATAATATTGTCAACGGAGTTGTTCGATAACGGATGGCTTTCGCCGGCAAACACGAACGTGCGATTCGAAAGCACTTTGCGTAACACTTCGCGCAACACCACTTGATCTTGCTTATCACCGCGCAGCGCCAACGCACCAGCCGGAGCTAGAAACGTCCACCCCAAGTTGGCCAACAGTGTCATGGCGGGAATTTTGGCTGCGTATTCTTCCTGAAACTTGGGCGTGTATTGTTCCATCACTGAACTCCAATGAATAAACTCTTTAACAGTTAGTCTTTAATAATTTCAGTATCTCGACCAACATAATCATCAAGCGTTTGGCCCGATGCAGTTTTCCACTCGCGCCATCCATTGGTAGCTCCAAGCACCAGTAGACACGAAGCGCCACTAGGTGAGTTGAATAGATAGTCTTTAGTAAACACTACCCTATCAGCATCTTTGTGCAAAATGCCTTTCTCAACCATTTCATCACGCTGGCTTATTAATCGTGGTTGTGTCGTTTTTCGAATTGGCACATAAGGCGCTGATGAGCCTTTTAGCATCACCATCCCTTCATTGGTGTAATAAGCCTTACCATCAACACCACCGCGCGTGCAGAAAAACATTTCTTTGGTGTCGCCTTCAGTTGGGTCCACCAAGGCCTCAAAAATGGGATAGCCTAGCGTAGCGAGCAGCAATGAACCAACGCGATGAACTTCATCACAGTCAGCTTTCAACGGGATTGGCGTGTGCGGCTTCTGCCCTCCATTACCGTTAACGAGTTCGTATCGAGCGCATTGCTTTGCTTTTTCGATACTAAGCGACTCAAGATACAGCGCATGGGTTTGCGTTAAGTTATTGGTTAACGAAATAAGAACCAAAGCACGCTCCCAATCTTTCTTTTCGTTCTTTAAATGCTGCCCCAACCGATGGCCGACATCGCCCGACTGCCCAATATAGACTTCGTCTTGATTCTCGCGCCCCACAAGGAAATACAACCCAACCTGGTGCGCTTCTGGCATTTTTAAAAATTCAGCTATTTGGTTGCGCGGCACTTCAATCACACGAACAATGGACGTGGTGATTTCAGCCACACGAATTCCTGACGGGTCGCCACTGGGCAAAAAGATTTGAATAGTTCTGGGCTGCTTTTCAAAACTCATGCGGCCTCCTCGTCAACTTTAACGCGGCGCTTGCCTGTTAACAGTTGCTGCATTAGGGCTTTCTTTTCTTGTTTTAGGGCTTCGAGTTTTTGCTGTATCGCTGCTATGTGATTTTCGGCTGTAACAAGCACATTAGCAATCCTATGCTGTTCTTGGTAACTTGGGTACTGAATATTAGTGGCTCTCAAATCGCTTACGCTTATATTCAACTGTGCTGCACCAGCTGCTTTATCGATTATTAACTTCTGAATTTTATCGGATAGGAATAAGTACGATACGAATAGCTGAACCGAACATTCTTTTGCCAATATTCGACCCACGCGTTGATTTAGATAGCAGGGAATATCATTTTCTTTTACCCAGCCATAGTTACTCAAGCTACCAGACATTCCAAAAATGAAATCGCCTGCTCGTAACTTGAATTTATCTAGCCCTCCAGTTGCTTCTACAACAACTTTCGCTGCACCAGAAATATCAATGCCACCAGATCTGAAGTCACTCATGCGGATGACCGGGACACCGCACACCGATTCTGTAAAATCATTGCTCTTAAATGCATAACCCGAATCAATTATCGCAATATCACTAAGTTTTCCATTGTTCCACTCTCCACTAAACCGCACGCCATTCTCATCAAGCAAACGCTTTTTGCCAATGAGTAGTTGTTGCATGAGTGCTTTTTTCTGCTGCTGGCTATTGGCAAGCAGTTGCTCAGTGATGTTGATGGCCTTATCCCACGTAGAGAGAATTTGGGCGATTTTCTTTTGTTCAGGTAGTGCGGGGTAAAACACTGGAATGCTTTCACAGTTAGCTTTATTTAAATATGGAATAGTTGTCTTTGAGGCAATACTTTCCATATATGATTTTTGTGTTTCGAGCCAATATGCAAGGTACTCGTTATAAATCTGCTTTGAACAGATGAACGCATGTAATTGCTGATTCAGAACAATCGGTTCGCTTGTTATAGCTATTAGCCCCAGTTCACCAACAGCAGCCATCACAACAGCTCCAGCTGGGACCAACTTTCCTCCCGCTTCTTTTAAGGCCTGCTCAGATACATAATTAACTTGATGGTGAGACGGAATATAGCGCCCTTTTATCTCAGGGGTAGTTACCCAAGGAATATTACCGTCAAATGTCTTCGGTTTATTTCGCCCTGGGACAATAGAGTCACATAACTCCCCTACAGGTTGCTTTTTCCACCCTTCAGGCACCATAACCCAACTCCTTCAGATACTTCGCCATCTGGTCTTCTAGTTCATCAAGTTCAGCTTTAAGCTTCATGCGCTCAGAACGCACAGCCATGAGGTCAATTTCTTCCTCTTCCTCAAAGGTATCAACGTAGCGCGGAATGTTGAGGTTGTAGTCGTTTTCTTGAATCTCTTCGAGGGTTGCGAGGTATGCGTATTTGTCCACGCTTTCACGTTCGCGATAAACATCGACAATCTTCTGAATGTTGTCGTCGCTCAGTTGGTTTTGGTTTTTACCAGATTTGAATTCGCGTGATGCATCAATAAACAACACGCGCTCGTTATCTTTGTTTTTCTTAAACACCAAAATAGCGGCAGGTATACCGGTGCCGTAAAACAGTTTTTCAGGTAATCCAATCACGGCATCAAGCAAGTTCTCGTCAATAAGCTGTTTACGTATTTTTCCTTCCGACGAGCCACGGAATAACACGCCGTGCGGTACGACAACGCCCATGCGCCCACCGAGCTTTGATGATGAGCCTGGTTTTAGCGTTTCGATCATATGCAATATAAACGCGTAATCGCCTTTGGTTTTGGGTGGAAGGCCACGGCGGAAGCGCCCAAACTTGTCGTTGGCGGCGTCGTCATAACCCCATTTATCAAGGCTAAATGGCGGGTTGGCGGTCACGATATCAAACAGCATGAGGTCGCCGTTTTTATCGAGTAATTTGGGGTTACGAATGGTATCGCCCCACTCTATTTTGTGGTTGTCTTCGCCGTGCAAAAACATGTTCATTTTGGCCAGTGACCACGTTGAGCCTATGGCTTCTTGGCCATAGAGTGCGTACTGCTTGCTGCCATGGTTGGCAACGACTTTGCGGCCACATTTCATGAGCAATGAGCCGGAGCCACAGGCTGGGTCGCAGATGCTATCACCCGGTTGTGGGTCGAGCAGTTCGGCCATAAGGTCGGATACTTCAGGTGGTGTATAGAACTCACCGGCTTTTTGTCCGCCGCTGGCAGCAAAGTTTTTAATGAGGTATTCGTAGGCGTTACCGATAACATCCAGTGAGCCCACGCGACTTGGCTTGAGGTTTAGCTCTGGCTTGGCAAACTCTTCAAGCAAATGACGCAGTATGTCGTTCTTTTGTTTTTCTTCGCCAAGTTTGTCGGTGTTAAAGCTGATGTCTTGGAACACGCTTTTACCGGCGTCTTTGAGTTTAGTGCCGTTGGCTTCTTCAATAGCATGTAAGGCTTGGTCAATGCGCTCGCCGTTGCCGGGTTCGTAGCGGCGTTCATATAAGGCGTAAAAACTGGCGTCACGTGGTAACACGAAGCGTTCGTTTTTCATCAGTTCTTCAATAAGCTCTGGCACGTCGCCGTGTGACGTCTGATATTGGTCGTAATGGTCTTGCCAGACATCCGAGATGTACTTTAAGAACAGCGTGGTTAGGATAAAGTCTTTATAGGTATCGGCACTGACGGTGCCACGAAACGTATCACATGCGTTCCATAACGCTTTGTTAATAGTGTCTTGTGAAATTGGCGAATTCATTGGGTATCCCTACGCGTATAAGTAACTCAAAATAGCATAATGACTGCTGTGTGCGACGGAATGTGTCGCGTGTTTATTTTTGTTAGATTTTTGGTGTAGCTATCTTAGCGTGTGGGTGAGGAGAACGCACGTTTTGAAATATGGATTCGACTTTGGTCTGCTATGTGCCATTAGCGGATCTTGAGCATTTCTTCTGTAGGCTCTATATAGAGTTGTTTAACGTCGAGTAAACTAGTATTGATGCAGAAAGTAGCGATCCAGTTCAAGTAATATCTGCTCAGCGCCTACGCTTCCCTGACTGATAAGTGTGCGAACAGCTTCAGAAACACTTGCAAATTTTAGCTTATGTTGTGACACACAGTAGGAGCCAAAATTATATTTCTGATCATTACCATAGCTCTTAAGTAGACCAAAATAAAAGTCTTTATCGTGATCAAAATCCAATATGCGATTGAGCCGTTTCGTCAAAATTTCGATGTCTAAAATTTGCTGTTCACTGTGAATAATTTTATTAGCAGCGTTTTTATCAGTTGAATATCGACATCTTTATAAACCACCTCTGGATCAGCATAATGTTGATCCCCGATTTAAACCAGTTTACCCGCTGCGAATTATTTTTTCGATATCAGCCTTTGAAATTTGTTTACCAGAACGGTTTACTTTTTCCTCAATAACCTGCATTTGCTAAATAATTGAAAAGTCTACATCGAGACTTACTATATCAGCGCCGGATGTACCGCTGAAAAAAATGCCCTTACGTTCACCATAAGCGCGAGCGATATGGCGTACTTCAAAATAATCGAGGTTCAAATTTCGTTTGTTATAGAAATCAGCCACGAGATGAAGAGTATTACGACCATTGGCCTTCGCGGTCCAGAGCACAGCAGCTAAATCTGCTAGCACCTTATTAATATCTTCATCGATAAGCTCTAGGTAGTTTGAATGACGATACTCTCCGCGACCTGATTGATAAATATAGCCAGCATTCTGGGCTGTGGTAATAGATTGATTGAGACGATCTTCCGGTAATTCTTTTTGCGATATTCCTTTCTCATTTACTCTTTTGTGGATTTGCTGCCAACATGCACCGGCCGGAATCTCTAGAAGTGTGTTCGCAATAGCAATAGCTTGGGGGAGGTCAACGGGCGACACGAAATCCCCGTATTTTATAAGCTTTTTCTGCTCGATACCGCGAAAAATAACGTTATCAGCTACCGCGCCGCCATAACCTTTTTCTTCGATTAAAAAATCGGTTAGCTCCGAAATTAAAGCGGGTGATTTGTTATATGCCCAGAATTTTTTAACTAAAAGAATTGGAATTTCCGGCGAAAGCACGTCTCTAAGTTCTACCTGTTGTTTGTTACAAGTAGCAGCAAGAAAATCAAAAAACGCGAGCTCACTACTAAATGATTCTCTTAGCTGAGGCATCAAGGTACTTTTTAACAAACTCAGATGTTCCTGAACGGTAAACCATAATCGCGAAGGAGATAGACTGCACCTGCTTACCCAGTTTTTAAGTATTCTTGACTCTAATTGCCTCACACGCTCGCGCGTGATTGCACCTGAAGGTAACGAACTTCCAATTTCTTCTAAGGTCAGGTGAGGTGCTTTATATCCCAGACGATGATTCCATATATAACGATCACGCGAGGTCAAGGCTTCTGTATAAGTTTCTAACCGGTGTATAAGTGTTCTTTCTGCATGCTCAAGATCAAGCGAATCTGAATTGAATTTAGCACCCCCTGCTGCTTGTTTCTCATTCGTTGTGGTCCTTTCTGCTAGCACGTCGCCGTGAGCAATACGTTCAATTAGATTAATTAGGAAATCACGTTTTAACTTACCAAATCCGTGTAGCCCTTCCATTGACCGGATGTTCAGAGCAAGCAACTCTCTGACACTGGCTGAATCACCCAAAATAGACTTAGCGTAATCTAGGTGTCGCTGCTCTTTTTCATTTAGTATCAAGCTGTCAACTGATGCGTTAAAAAATTCATCACTATGATGAAAATTTTCATTTTTTTCTAAGCTTTCAGTAGCTTGATAATCATCATCAGAGTCGAGCTTCCTGTATTCTGGTAAAGTAGGCCACTCTTCAAGGAGCTGCTTAAGTACGGTTAACTTTTTAGCACTAATACTTCCCAGCAACAGTAACTCACCGTCAGTCATGCAATCTAACTGCTCAAAGGTTATTTCTGGCCCTAAGTTCCGGATAAGCGCATTCTGTAGCGCAATATATTTTGGCTCAACGATTAATTCGTTTAAATAATTGGAACTCTTCCCGAGTTGTTTTGCTCGTTTTTTTGATTGCGTAAATTCCTCCCACCACAGCAACATTTCTCTGAATCGGCGAAGTTTTCGAAGGCCAAAGCTACCCAGATCAAGTAACTGCCCTTCATCCATATCCCGAAGCTCTTCATACGTGACCCGTTCACCAAAAATTTTGAAAAGATAATTCTTTAAAGTTTCATATCTCGGGTCCCCGGGGGTGTCAGCCAAAAGATTTTGTTCATCATTAGTCTCATAAGGTTTGTTATTATCCGCTTCGGCTAATGGCTTTTCGGAGGTTACTGGCTCTTCTTCGACTTCGGGCTCTTCCACCAATAAGGATATATTTCTTACTTCAGTCGGCGTTAAACCTAATAAGCCTTCCCACCAATCCATCATTTCGAAAAAAGCAGCTAGATTTTCGCTGCCAAAATCGGGGATGCCCGCCAAATCTCCTTCAGAAAGATCGCGTACCTGCTTATAGGTAAGATAGTCGTCGAACGTCTTCGTAAGAATATTTCTGATGCCCTGATAGCGGTTATTAAACGGTAAATCAGACATATAGCTATATGGAGCTACCGCCTCAGAGTCAACGCTATCGGTGGTTATCACCTTTTCCCACCATTCAACCAGGCGCCGCAGCTTTAGTAATTTTGCGTTATCAAAACCCGGCAATTCAAACAAACTATCCGATAGTTTGCTCATCGCAGAAAGCTCTGTGAAGGTAATTGAGTCTCCGAGATGCTCAGCTAAATATCCTTTAATGGTTCTAAAACTAAGATCGTCTGGCAGATCCTTTAGCCGCGCTTCCGCTACCATCCTTTTTTCCATTATTTGTAACCTCAGCTAACTCCAAGTGTCTTATAAACTGCATCCACAGGATCCGAATAAAAACTGATCTGGAACTTTGAAAGTAGGTAGGCGTAGGAAAAATGTGTGTTCTTTGGCAATCCTTCCTGGCGCCGCTAAAAACGTGACCTAAGTTGATCTATCCCACTGTTCAAGAACCCAGAGACCTAACTCATGGACACTCCATTCGTCATGTTCATTACAGTGGATATAGTCCCATAAGGTTACCGATAAAATATTTTTTAAATCAGCGGCGGGGATTTTTAAAATAGGTTCTGCGGCTTCAAGGCGGCTATTCGGGTTATCCTTAAAGTAACGAAGGATTTTGATATCTGTCGGTTCTAGTTGTTCAACTCCGTCCTTAGCCAGCTCATCGAGCCCCATCATTTTTACACGTCTATTTTTTGATAATAGGTGTCTGTGCGCTCTATCCCGTGCGCTGTTCTGCAAACGCTTTGCTGCACGCGTCTGCATTTCTTCTCTCAGAACCGTCATTTCTTCTCTACGAGCGTTCATTTCTTCTTTTCGTTTTTCTGCCTCTGCAATTCGTTTCGCTCTCTCCGAGCTTATTTGATCATTGCTATGAGAGTGTAAGGATGACGCGCTCTCAATAAGTTTCTCCAGCTCATGGCTAACTAACCACCCCCCTCGACAACCTGAACAGTAGTCAATTTCGGTTCCCTCGCGGCCGATTCGCATTAATTTTTCTGTAATACATACTGGACACTTCATTTAACACAGTTCCTAATCTACTCTCGGATAATCATAGGTTACATTTTTTTCACTTATTTTCAAAATCATTTAGCCAACGTGTAGGTAAGCGAAATATTCGCTGACTAAGTGAGAGTGGCCTGGAGGATGTACGCGATTTTAGCAGTATATGTTTATTCTAAAAAACAGGAGTATTTATTGCAGCTTGATATGGTAGGGGTCGGTAGTTCGAGTCTACTCGGACGCACCACTTTCTTGAACTCACAAACTATTTGATTTGCTAAGCCATCGCCTGATAGAGCGCATTGGAACCCTGTCTACAGCCACTAGCAATAACTGACGTCAGTAGTTCACAATAATGCTGATGGTATCAGTGTAGGTACCTACCTGGTTACCGCGACTGGAGCTGAGCGGAATTCGCCCGTAAATCGTATGGACATAATTTTGTCCATCTACTGGGTTGGCTGCAGTCACCACGTTATTGTTTCCGGAGCTATCATCACCCCAAACCTGTTGATACGCTGCATCGAGGTAAAGATTGTACTCGAGTGTCTGAGTACCGAAAATCATACTACGCAGACTATAGCTACCATTTCCCGCTGATAGAGCAATGGAGTAGCCGACAACATCGGTACAGTTCACCGTAATATTGCCGGTGCTATCCACAAAATCGAGCGTCAGTGGACTAAAGCTGCCAAAGTTTACCCCAGATGCGCTTACTTGACAGCTCGCAGCCTGTGCGGCCGCTGTCATCACTAAACCAGTTAGAGCCAACAGCAGACCACTTGCCCATCTCAATATTGCCTTCATGGTTGTTCTCCACAGGTAACAGGTCCGATTCGCGGCTCACTCGGTCCAGCGGGATCTAACGAAAGAACCAGTCCGCACGCCCCACCCTGCCATTGCCCCGATAAGAGATTGCGATCCGTTAGATCCATGAGATACGCCTCTCCACGTTTGCCAACTATGAAACTGGTCGCACCGAGCGCTACCGTCACACGCGCGCCAGCCGGCACCACTGTGCCATCGAGCTGGTGTAGGATCACCAGAGCATTGCGTGAACGATACACCGGGAAGTCAACCAGTAGTCCACTGCGAGCAAACGGCACAGCAACCTCTCGGACGCTCTGAATCTCAATATCAAAAGGTAGCTCTATCGGATCAATGGTGAGTTGGTTTGCTTGGTACGGCAATAGATCGGGCACCAAAGCCATACCCCTAGCATTCGTATTTGCGATCAGCTGATTACTTCGGTAGATGGGTATATTTTCAATGTTATCGATCTTAACCACGGCAAAACTGCCGGCACCGATCGTACGAGTAGCGAAAGTGTGCCCGCCCAACCAGCCGATGGAGCCACTTGCACCCAGACGAAGGGCTGGGTTATTGATCGTATCGGTGGCTTCCGCTCTGAAGCTACCAAAGTTGGTGTTTCGACTGAGGTCTCCGCGCCAATATTGATTAGGATCATCACTGACGGCTAAGCGCCAACCCGAGCCGGGACCGCCCGGCGGTGACTGGCTCACCTCTGCTCGATTGATAGTATTTCGGTTGCTACCCATGCGAGTGCTAGTGCTAGCGGAACGCTGCTTACCGAGTGAGAAATTGAGCGTAATACCGGCGCTCCAACCCTGATCAGAGCTGAGATCTTTACTGGCATAGCTACTAAGATATATACCCTCTGCCAGCGTCAGCCCCAGGTTTACCGTCAAGAGTTCGAGCCGACTATTGTCCCAAGACTTCTGAGCCGTGTAATTGATAGCTGTCGAAACAGTTCCCGTCAGCAATGTGCCAAAGCTTGCACTAAGGCGTTCACGTGGTCTAATTTCGTTCGGAACTGCTGCAAACTGAACGAAATTACGGTCGAAATACTCCCAACGCAAAGATCCGTTGCTGCCTGAAGTGCGACGTTCCATACCAAGCAGATAATGGTTCCCCTGAGATTGATCAGTGCGAGCTGTTGCTACTGCAGCTTCAACCGTGGCAAAGGTACCAAGCAATGCTACGAAATCGAATCCGATAGCTTGACGATGAGCCTGCGCCTCAAAGTGAACCTCTCCTGTTAGGACCGACGTCAACCCGTAGCGTCTGGTCCCAGCAACAAAACCATTGTCATAGTCATAATTATTGCTTCGCAAACCGTAGTTTTCACGCAAGACCCCTGCCTCTACAGAAAAATCGGACAGACCTTTGGCTAACATACGAGGTGAAAAATAATAAGCTTGGTTAATAATACTTTCACGCCCGAGAAGGTCTCGAACAATCAAATTGATTTCGCCTGACCCGCTGATCACAGGTACGTTGGTCAGCTCGAACGGACCGGGGTTAACCTGCTCAGTTTTTCTGAGTTGATTGTTGATCAAAATATCGATAGTCGAAGGCAACGCTGCCGACCCAGAAAGACTAGGCATGGGCATAGAAATGAATCCGGGTCTTAGAGAAAAGTCGCGGGCCCAGCGGATGCCAGCATAGCGTGCTGGCCGACTCCAGGCACCGCCATCGCTCACCGTATCTCCTAACACTAAGGTTTCCATAGGGCCTGGAAGGTCTTTACGCCAGTAGCTTTGTGTCCGTACAACCTGATTGTGATTCCGGTCACCGGTGTTTAAAAGGCCAGATACTAAGGAGCCTTGGTTGCTGAAGGCTACGCCTTCAAGTAAAAGACTGTGACTTTCATAGCCGTGGTCGCCACTACTGATGCTCGAATCATAGTCGAGATAGAAACCCCGCTGAACCTTGTCTGGCAATGAAACTGGCACCTGTAGCTGGTCTAATGAACTCGCTGAAAAAGCGGATGCCGGTGCTAAAATGGTTAGGGTCATCTGTCCATGATCAAGCATGTATGTCAGGCCCTCGACCGATTCTAACGCGTAGCCGTATTGGTTATCCGGCAGCAAGAGAGGCTCGTCTTTCGGTAATTTCAAATGAGCTACATCCCATACTTCTTTAGCAAGAGCAACCCGACCGTCTGCCGTTTGCTCTGCGCGGACGACACTCGGTAGCTGTTGATGATTAATGGTGACATTGAGCAACAGGGTTTCAGTCCGCCCAAGGTCAGTGCTAGGCGCTCGTGCTAATACAATTGGGCTAAGCAGCCCGATTGCTAACATACAAGAAAAATAGAACCGTCGACGAAGTTCAATAAAGCTCATGAGAGACCGAACCTGTGGGTAGACGGTCAGGATACGGCAATTCGAAGTTCATTTGCCCAACTGAGGTTTCGGCTGTAATGGTTAATCGCCCGGCAGACGGTGGTGGTGATGCGAATGTCCATTGCATCCACGAACCAGCTAGAATACGGTTGCCTGCCGCTAAATTATCGTGCTAATTGCTGCCATTCACCATCAGGCTGTGTACCTGAATATACTTATCACCATCGTTGTTCAACCGGAGACAATTCAATGAAACAGATTCTAGACATTTTTCTAGTTGCAGTTTCGGACCCATTGTTACTGTTCCGGCAATAAATACCGGTAGACGATGCGAGAATACAAAATTAACCGCATCAACCTCATTCTTGTACTCAGTCGCGCTGATATCATCGAATACCAGTCGATATGCACGTTCCACCGTGGCGACTGTTGGACGTCTTTGTGTAACCCGAAATATCTGGACGCCCCGTGGCGCTATCTGTGCAATGACCGGAGCAACCAGTAGATCAGTACTCTCCGCCAAGTGGTCTTCGCCATTGCTGTTTACTAGGATTGGCTTGCTGCTTCACCTGAGTTTGTTGCGGGCGGGCAGAATCAGCATTTTTCTGCTTGTCGGGCATACCAATCGTTTTGCCTTGAGCAGTTTTGCCGCTATGGTTTTCGTTAATATGAGAACCGTCTGGACGTTTATCTTGTGTTTTCATAACTACCTCTGTCTTAATCAGCCGACACTAAAATGTGTTGGTTGTAGACAGAGTCTGCAGGATTATTGTGGGGAATTCGGTACGGTAACGCACATAGGATGTTTAGCTTTGGTAAAGTTCTAGCTCCTCGAAAGAGTTTTGATAAGATGCCAGCCAAATTTGGTTTTTACTGGACCATGTACTTCTAAGGTAGGTTTACTAAAGACAACTTTATCGAACGCGGGAACCATTTGGCCACGACCAAACTCACCGAGATCACCGCCCTTTTTCGCTGATGGACACAAGGAATGTTTGCGCGCTAGATCGCCAAACTTTGCACCTTTTGCTAATTGCTGTTTTAGCTGTTCTGCTTCGGTTTGGGTTTTGACTAAAATATGTAAAGCGTGTGCGCGAGCCATGAGCTCTCCTTGATTCTGGAAGGACTACTGAAGTCTACACAAACCATCCGTCCCAACCAATATCTCTGGTACAATGCGCGAAACTAAATGTAGCCCATACAAAGCCACCAATAAGTGATCTTAAGCATGTCTGATTCAAACGCTAATCCACGCAACTTCACCGAATTGAAGCTCTCGCCAGCCTTGTTAACAAGCTTGAGTGAAGCTGGATTTCAGCATATGACCGAGGTACAAGCGTTGAGCTTACCGGTTATTTTAGCGGGCGAGGATGTACTCGTTCAGGCAGAGACAGGCTCCGGTAAAACGGCAGCTTTCGCGCTCGGGATTCTGGCAAAGCTCAATGTCGGAGTCTTCGCACCGCAAGCGTTGGTGTTGTGCCCCACCCGCGAATTGGCTGAGCAAGTCGCAGACGCTATTCGAACACTCGCAAAGTCAATGGCGAACGTGAAAGTGCTAACGCTGTGCGGTGGTGTGCCGGCACGCAATCAAATAGCTTCACTTGAACACGGAGCTCATGTACTCGTGGGTACGCCGGGGCGAGTGCTCGATCATGCGAATCAGCAGCGTATCCAATTCGATCAGATAGCAACGTTGGTTTTAGACGAAGCCGACCGCATGCTGGAAATGGGCTTTCAAGACGAAATCAACGCTCTGATTGCGGCAACACCAGCGTCACGTCAAAGTTTACTATTCAGCGCCACCTATCCAAATAAAATTGAACAGTTGACGGCTCGTGTCAGCAAAAACGCGCAGTCCATTCAAGTTGGCTCAGCACAGACCGCGCCGAAAATCACTCAGCGCTTCTATGATTTGGCAGATACCACCGCAGCTCAGGCAGTAAACCAATTACTCCTCGATCAGCAACCGAGCAACTCTATGGTGTTTTGTAACACCAAAGCGGAAACCCAGAGTATTGCGGATAAACTGCACGCCAAAGGTCATAGTGTCCTGGCGTTGCATGGTGACTTAGAGCAAAAAGATCGCGATCAAACCATGGTGCAGTTCACCAATGGAAGTGCTCGCGTTTTAGTGGCAACCGACGTTGCTGCTCGCGGCCTTGATATCGCTGAACTTGATTTGGTCATTAGCGTACATATGGCTCATGACACCGACACTCACACGCATCGAATTGGTCGTACCGGACGAGCAGGTGCTGAGGGGCTTGCGGTTACGCTCATTGGTCCCCAAGACGATTACAAATTACGTTTACTCGAAGATACCTTTGCTGAGCCAATTAAACTACAGCCCCTGCCGAATCCAGCAACCGGCCGCACGCCGCTGCAAGCAGAACTCGTAACGTTACAACTCAGTGGTGGCAAGAAAGACAAGTTGCGCCCGGGTGATATTGTCGGCGCCCTTACCCGCGACAACAAATTGACCATGGCCGACATCGGTAAAATCAAAGTACAAAGCCAGTGGGCTTTCGTCGCCGTCAAAAAATCTGCTGCTAAACACGCCTTGGCACTAATCAATAACGACAAAATCAAGGGCAAACGCTTCCGCGCCCGTGCGTTGTAGCACTGCTGCGGTATTCGCCGCTTCATTCTGTTAATACCAGTTTGAAAACTAATGCCATCGTCAGCGGTGATTGTTATTATCGAAGCAGAATTGGCTTGATGAGTAGGTCGTTATGAATCCATGTGTGGTGATTGGCGCGGGTCCAATGGGGCTCTGTACAGTGCGTCGACTGAAGGAACAGAACCTTGCTGTGATTGGGCTGGAAGCGCATGCTGATGTCGGTGGCTTGTGGGATATCGATAGTCCAACCAGCACTATGTATGACTCGGCACATTTGATCTCGTCGAAGCGTATGACCGAATTCAATGATTTCCCGATGGCAGATCATGTCGCGACCTACCCTAAACACGATGAGTTGAAAGTCTATTTTCAAGATTACGCGCGACATTTTGGACTCTATGAGCACTATCGTTTTAACAGCACTGTCGAGAAAATTGAACCTGAATGTGATCAGTGGCGGGTTCACTACCGTCAGCATGGCGAACTGCAGACCCAATTAGCGAGTGCGGTGTTGCTCGCTAACGGTACATTGCACCACCCGAATCGACTGCAACTCGAGGGTAGCTTCAACGGCGAGATGATGCATAGCTGTGATTACCGCAGTGCCGATATTTTCGCTGGTAAACGAGTCTTGATTATTGGGTGCGGTAATAGTGGCTGCGATATTGCAGTTGATGCCGTACACCGCGCCAAAAGCGTCGATATGGTTGTCCGGCGGGGCTACTATTTCCTGCCTAAGTTTGTTGCAGGCCGTCCGATTGATACACTCGGCGGCAAGATCAAGCTTCCCACGCGACTGAAACAAACCATAGATGGGCTCTTGGTCCGATTGCTGTCGGGTAAACCTAGTCGTTACGGCTTACCTGACCCTGACTATCGGATGTACGAGTCACACCCGGTCATCAACACCCTGTTCTTACATCATATCGGTCATGGTGACATTAAAGTTCGCCCAGCTATTGAGCAACTCACGGACAGCGGTGCAACGTTCACGGATGGCACCAGCGGTGAATATGACCTTATTTTGCAAGCGACCGGCTATAAACTGCACTATCCATTTATCGATGCAAAGCACCTGAATTGGAACGGTCATGCCCCGCAGCTGTATCTGAATATCTTCAATCCTCAACATCCAAATCTCTTTGTTATGGGCATGGTGGAAGCAGCGGGTTTAGGCTGGCAAGGACGTGATGACCAAGCGCAGTTGGTTGCTGCGGTGATTCGTCAGCAACGGGATAACCCAGAACAAGCGGATGCCTTCTTTCAACGAGCACAAGCTCATGCACAGCAGCGTATTGACGGCGGCATGCATTATCTTGAACTCGAACGCATGGCCTATTACGTGCACAAAGACACTTATCTCAAGGCGCTAGCTCACGAGATGAAGCGCGTAGGTCACGAGGCATAAATGTCCGCCACGTCATTGGTTATCTTGAATGCAGTGCTCGCGCTGATGATGTTTGGCATTGCGCTAAGTCTAAAGGCCGAGGATTTTAAACGCGTTGCACAAAAGCCCAAAGGTCCTTTGGTTGGATTAGTCGCGCAATTTGTCCTGTTGCCAGCGTTAACGTTTGTCGCTATTAGTTTGATTTCGATGCCTGCAGAAATTGCTCTCGGCTTACTCTTAGTCAGTTGTTGTCCTGGCGGTAGTTTCTCCAATTTGATGACTTACTTAGCCAATGGCAACACAGCCATGTCGGTCAGTATGACTGGTATCGCTAGCCTCTTAGCATCCGTATTAACACCGCTGAATTTCATGTTCTACGCCAGTATGAATGCACACACTGATGCGCTGTTAAAAACCATTGATGTCTCCACCTGGGATATGCTCGCTATTGTGGTTTTAGTGTTAGCAATTCCTCTTACAATCGGACTCATTTGCGGCCGTCGGTTCCCTACTTTTGCCGCCAAAACAGAACAGTTTTTTCGCGTCATATCACTGACCGCGTTGCTGGGATTCGTTGCCATAGCACTCATACTGAACTGGGATCAGTTTATTGCCGGGGCCAGCATTTATTTGCTGTTCGTTGTTGCGCACAACGCTTTAGCGTTAACCTTGGGTTGGGCTTCAGCGCGTACATTGGGCCTACCGAAAGCAGACCGTCGTGCGGTGAGTCTCGAAGTAGGTTTGCAGAACTCCGGGCTCGGATTAGGCATTATCTTCACCTATTTTGCTGCACAAACAGACATGGCGATTATTGCTGCGGCTTGGGGAATTTGGCATCTCATTTCAGGTCTCAGTTTAACGTTTTTCTGGCAATGGCTGGATAGACGACAACTGAACTCTGCAGGGACAGTAGCGAAATGACTATGAATATCCTGATTACTGGCAGTGAAGGCTACATCGGGCAAGCCTGCATCGCGCGTTTACTCCCGCATCACCACGTCGTCGGCATCGATATTCGGCCTCCGACCAAGCAGGCCTATCCCTATTTTCAGGAAGATATCCGCTCTCCGGCACTGGCCGCGATCGTACAACAACATGAGATTACCCACGTGGTGCACTTAGCCAGCGTGATGCAAGCCAGTGATGATCGTCAACGTGATTACGATATTGATGTGAATGGCACACAGAATGTGGTCGAGGCCTGTCTGCAAGCCCATGTGCACCATTTAACGGTCACGAGCAGTGGCGCAGCGTACGGTTATCATGCCAATAACCCTAAATGGTTAAGCGAATCGGATCCTCTGCGTGGCAATAAAAGCTTTGCGTACAGCTATCACAAGCGCTTGATTGAGGAGATGCTGGCCGATTACCGACTCGAACAACCGCAGTTAAAGCAGTTGGTGCTGCGCCCTGGAACTATTCTTGGCGCCACTACGAATAATCAGATCACGGACTTATTTGCCAAACGGCGCTTATTGGCTATCAAGGGCTCTGAGTCGCCATTTGTGTTTATCTGGGATCAAGATGTCGTCAACATCATTCACGACGGCGTGATAGCCAGTAAAGAAGGTCAATTTAATCTCGCCGGTGATGGTGCGATGACCATCAGTGATATTGCGGAAACACTGAACAAACCTTTGCTCACACTGCCCCCGTGGCTGCTCAAGTCTGCCTTGCGATTGGGGCACAAAGTCGGCCTTACCCAATATAGCGCCGAGCAAATTGATTTCCTGCGCTACCGTCCAGTACTGGCGAATCAGGCTTTGAAGGAGGTATTTGGTTACACACCCCAAAAAACGTCGCGTGAAGTTTTTGCCTTTTTCGTCGAGCATAATCCAGAGTACCGCGCATGAAGTCAGCTCCAGCGAAACCTATTGCAGTAATAACAGGTGCAGCCTCTGGTATTGGGCTAGCGCTCGCGCACCAGCTGCGCGCTCATTACCTGCTGCTGTTGGTGGATGTGAACGCTACCGCGTTGCAGCACCAATTCAATGACTGGGATGATGCCAAAGTCTATGCCATTGACTTAACGAACAGCGCCGCTGTTGCTGCGTGGTTGACTTCCCAACTGAATGAATTAGATGGGTTAGATTTGCTGGTTAACAACGCAGGGATTACCCATCGCTCGTTGGCTACTGCCACGCAAATGGACGTTATCGAGCGAGTCATGGCTGTCGATTACTTTGCGCCTGTGCAACTGTCTCAAGGATTGCTCCCGCTATTGCAGAAACGTAGCGGTAAAATCGTCAACATGGGGTCGATGGCAGGTTGGATGCCGGTTCTTGGCCGAGCGGGTTACTGCGCAGCAAAGTCAGCGTTATCTCAATACTTTGAAACGTTACGTGCAGAGCTTGCCGATACTGGCGTTACTCTATTAATGGTCTATCCAAGTTTTATCGATACCCCGATCGAAAACCATGCCCTCGATGGGCAAGGTTCTATCGCACAGCACCCACGTTCTATGGTTGGTAAAATGCGTAGTACCGAGTGGATGGCGCAACGTATTGTGCGTGCTATTCGCAACAATCGGCAACGTTTATTCCCCGATCGATTTACCTATTTCGCAAGTCTATTTTACCGCATCGCGCCGAGTTTATATTTACGGCTCATGCGCCGGCGCTTACGCAGTGAGCTGGACCACAATCATTAAACACCGATATCCTCGTTCCATAATTCTGGGCGGGTTGCGATAAAGTCTTTCATCAGTTGAATACACTCCGCATCTTGCCTGACTTCAACTTCAATTCCGGCATCACGTAAACGCTGTTCGGCGCCCATAAACGTCTGGTTTTCACCAACGATAACTTTGCGGATTCCGTATAGCTCTATCGCACCGGAGCACATGCAACACGGCGACAATGTAGTGTAAATGACACTATCCCGATACACCTGAGCACTCTGGCGTCCGGCATTTTCGAGAGCATCCATTTCCCCATGCAAAATGGGACTGCCCTGCTGGACTCGACGGTTGTGTCCCCGGCCGATAATCTCATCACGATAGACCAATACCGATCCAATCGGAATTCCACCTTCGGCTAAACCTTCTTTTGCCTCGGCAATAGCTGCCTGCATAAACTTATCGACTTCACTCATGTTGTTCCTCAACTGATAATATCCATACGTTATTTAAGCACAGTTCACGTCAAGTTGGTTGTCCTGTTACAATCAAAGCTCACTCTCCGCAACCCGATGGCAATACGCATGCAGATTGAGCACAGCTATGCAGATACCTTTGCAGCGAATACTGAAGCTGAGTTGGTTGTACCTAGCCAGCCCGCAAAAGCTCGTGATCCGCAATGGCTAGCGTTTAACGCAGACTTAGCAACACAGCTGGGAATTCCAGAATCACTGCATGCCACGCAGGCAGGCTTGGACTTGTACAGCGGAGCGAAATTGCCGGACTGGGCTCAGCCCGTTGCTTTAGGCTATGCGGGACATCAATTTGCAAACTTTGTGCCTCGCCTGGGCGATGGTCGAGCACTCCTACTGGCTGAACTTGTGACTGCTGATCAGCAGCGTTTCGATATGCAACTCAAGGGTTCAGGTACAACGCCTTTTTCGCGCGGCGGTGATGGTAAAGCACCACTAGGTCCGGTGATGCGTGAGTTCCTCGTTAGCGAAGCTATGTATGCGCTTGGCGTGCCAACCACCCGTGCTTTAGCAGCGGTCGCTACCGGTGATTGGGTTCAACGCGACGAGGCACAGCCGGGAGCCATCATTACCCGTATTGCTAAAAGCCATTTGCGTATTGGAACTGCACAATTTGTCGCACAACAAATAGCACAGGGAGCTGATGAGTCCTTACGACAAGCCTTTGCCGACTATGTAATTCAGCGCCACTACGCGTTATCAAACGACCGCAACCCCCCGTATCGCGCCTTGCTCCGGCAAATTATTGACCAACAAGCGCACACCGTGGCGCATTGGATGAGTTTGGGTTTTGTGCATGGTGTTATGAATACAGACAATATGACGCTGAGTGGCGAGACTATCGACTACGGTCCCTGTGCGTTTATGGAAAACTACGACCCCAATGCGGTCTTCAGCGCAATCGACCGAGCGGGCCGCTATGCATACAAAAATCAACCCGGCATTGCACTATGGAATTTGGCGCGACTCGCTGAAGCATGGCTACCTTTACTAGCGAAAACCGGAGAATCTCAGGAACAGCTGATTGAATCAGTTACCGAACTGGTGCATGAATTCCCGATTCGCTATGAAGCCTACTACGATCAAAAAATGGCTCTCAAACTTGGGTTGAGAACGCCTTCTAAGGACACTCAAGCCGTAGTCCGCGATTGGCTCGGTATTCTGAATACTAATCAACTAGACTTCACGCTGTCGTTTCGCCGATTAGCTGACGTCCTTGAAATTCAAGATAGTCGTTTTAATCACCTCAATGAATGGAACGACTGGTATCAAAGCTGGCAACAGTTGCTCTCTCGGCAACAAGACTCTGCAACCAGTGTTGTAACTCGTATGCGTCAGCATAATCCTGCTGTCATTCCGCGAAATCATTGGGTGGAGGCGGCTATTCAAGAAACCCTCCGTAGCGGCGAACTCAAAATCTTTAATGAGCTCGCTCAAGTGTTACGTACGCCTTATGATTTTCCGTCCAAGTTATCTCGCTACGCCGAACCCGCCGCGCCTGAACAACGGGTAACCCGAACCTTTTGTGGAACCTAGAGAATAAGATACCTGCTAAATAAAGTTTGACTTCACTGTGAATGAGCGTACAGTGGGCGGCGTTGGTTAAGAAACAGCAAGTTAAATCTCCTCTACGTCGCATTACTAGCAGTAAATCTTCGTCCTGTAGCTTTAAATTTCCATTTTTTTACCCGCATGATCCCGTTCATGGCATTGGCTATGGCGGAAAATTTTTCAAAGAATACAGGATATTATTATGTCTACTACAGTAACTGGCGTTGTAAAGTGGTTTAACGAAGCAAAAGGTTTTGGTTTTATCGAGCAACAAGGTGGCGCAGACGTATTTGCTCACTTTAGCGCGATTGCTAGCAGCGGGTTCAAAACCTTAGCTGAAGGTCAACGCGTATCGTTCTCAATCACTCAAGGTCCTAAAGGCCCACAAGCTGAGAACATCGTCGCTCTGTAATTCGCACTCTCTTCGGAGAAACCAAACGAATTCAAAACGATGAAAAAGGCCGTGCATTGCACGGCCTTTTTTTATGTTTAAAGCGAGTGATAAAATCGCACAGGATCTAGCGCAGTAACACATTCAATCAAGGAACGCATGGCCACCATTTACGAAGTCTCAAAATTAGCGGGTGTATCGCTTGCTACCGTATCTCGAGTCATTAACAGTAATGCTCCGGTACGCGAGGCTACGCGTAAGAAGGTAGAGGCTGCTATGGCGGAACTCGGTTATCGTCCAAATTCCGTAGCGCAATCGCTCGCATCGTCCCGCTCAAATAGTATTGGCATTTTAGTGTCCGAGTTGAATGGTCCCTTCTACGGAGTTCTCTTGAGCCGCATTGAGGCCGAGTTTAGAGCTGCTGGCAAGCATGTCATCATCGCTGCTGGACACAGTAATGAATCATTGGAGCGCGAAAGCATCGAATTCCTTCGTAGCCGCAACTGTGATGCCTTGATTCTGCATGTTGAAGCCGTGTCTGACGACTACCTCATTGAATTATCAGGCAAAGGCTGTGCCTTCGTTTTAATTAACCGTTATGTCGAAGATCTAGCAGACCGCTGTATTACGCTGAATAATCATTATGGTGGTTACTTGGCTACCCGTCATATGCTTGAGTTAGGTCATCGCGATATTGCCTATGTCTCTGGCCCCATGTGGAAGCATGATGCCCAAGAGCGCTATAACGGACATCTAGAAGCACTGGCTGAATTTGGCGTAAAGATGAATCCAGCTTTGGTCTATGAAGGTGATTTTCAGGAGACTGGCGGCGAACAAGCGCTTGCTCACTTTCTGCAGCACAACCTTAAATTTACCGCGTTAGTCTGCGCCAACGATGAAATGGCCTCCGGTGCGATCACATCAGCACATGACTTAAAGATAAAGATCCCCGAGCAATTGTCAGTCATTGGTTTTGACAATGTTAACTTTGCCCACTATATCTATCCGAAGTTGACGACTATTGATTACCCCATCGGCGATATCGGTCAAATGGCCGCCCGCTGGGTCATTAAAAATGTGTATCAACAACCGAATACAGCAATACAGGAAGTTTTTGAACCGCGCGTTGTACAGCGGGATTCTACTCACGCTTGTGGTTAATATAGCCACAGCAAACGAGGACAGTTTATGACAACGCTCACACACCCCGTCCGCGGCAACGAACGGGTGCAAACGCTGGATATTATCCGCGGCTTCGCTCTTTTCGGTATTCTAATGATGAATATCGAATACTTTCAAAAACCTTTGATGGCCATGATGCTTGGTATTGATACCAGCTTAAGTGGGCTCGACTTTGGTGTCGCTTTATTCGTCTTTACCTTTATTCAGGGTAAGTTTTACACCATGTTCTCACTGCTGTTTGGTATGGGTTTCGTCATTTTCCTCGACCGTGCCATGCAAAAAGTCGAACATCCTAAACGACTCTTCTTTAAACGCTTATTTGTCCTCAGCTTGTTCGGTGCTGCGCATCTATTCTTTATCTGGGGTGGCGACATTCTTCTGAGTTACGCCATTTGCGGTGTATTTCTGTTGTTGTTTGCCAAAACGAAACCGTCAAGACTCTGGAAATGGGGCGTCTTCTTTATCATCCTGCCCATTTTGTTGGCGTGGTTACTTGCGTTTGGTATTCAAGCTGCAATGTCTGATCCCGCTCAAGCCGCTGAACTGGCTGCCGAATTCGAAGCGAATGAAGCATCAATGCGAGCAGATATTGTTAAAGGCGCAGCCATTTACGCAACTGGCTCATTCTGGGAAATTGTGCAGTGGCGTGCATACGAGGCTAGCTTTATTTACTTAGGTGGCGGTTTAATCTTCTTCCTGCCAACGTTGTTGGGTACCTTTCTGATTGGTGCGTCATTTGCGCGAGCCGGTATTTTTACATCGGCTTCTGAGCATTTTAGCGCTTATCGTCGCATGGCTATTTTGGGATTGGTGATTGGTATTCCGACGGCGATCTATTTTGGCTTATTCGCACGCAATATGAATATGATGATGCCGACCGTCTTTGGCGCACAGATGATGACCATCCAAACCATCGCCAATCTGGCACTGTGTTTAGCTTATATGAGTATCATTGCGCTGGTGGTGCGCAGAGCAGAAGGTCGTAATCAGAAACATTGGCTACACAACCTCGCTCCTGCTGGGCGCATGGCGTTGACCAACTACCTCACCCACTCGATTGTCTTTACCACCGTGTTCTACGGCTATGCCTTCGGCATGTATGGGGAGATTGGACGCGCAGCGGCAACTGGCTTCGCGATTCTGCTTTATTTGGCACAAATTCCGTTTAGTCGCTGGTGGATTGAACGTTTCCACTTTGGCCCTGCTGAGTGGCTATGGCGCACCCTAACCTATGGTAAACGCCAACCCTTCAAACGCAGTGCTTAGGAGCGGCCTTTCTTTGGACGAGAGTTTGGACGAGAGTTTGAATGAGAGCTTGGACGAGAACGAGAACCTCGAGAATTAGCTGGCTTAGCGCCCTTGTGAGACGGCTTGCCAGCTGATTTTGGGTTCGCTTTTTGTCCTTGCGGTGGCCGTGCTTTATTCGCAGGTTTGCGCCGTTGTTGGCCAGCTGGTGCTTCCGATGAAGAATGGGCAATCGATTGCATCAGTTCGCTCAGTTCCGCTTCGGTCAAGTCACGCCAATGGCCAACAGGCAAGCCGCTCAAGCGAATATTCATAATTCGTACCCGCTCAAGTTTGCGCACATCGTATCCGAAATACTCACACATCCGTCGGATTTGTCGATTTAACCCTTCAATCAAGGTGATACGGAACACATTGTGTTTCACCTGTGAGATTTTACAACGCTTAGTACGTGTACCCAGTATTGGTACTCCGTTCGCCATCCCCTGCAGAAAATCTTGGGTGATGGGTTTATCCACCGTTACCACGTATTCTTTTTCGTGTTGATTCCCTGCCCGCAGAATCTTATTCACTAAGTCGCCATTACTCGTTAAGAAAATAAGACCTTGTGAATCTTTGTCGAGTCGACCAATTGGGAAAATACGCGTTTTGTGTCCAACAAAATCTTGAATATTGTCGCGTTCCGCTGAATCCGTCGTACTTACAATCCCGACCGGCTTATTCAACGCAATAAAGACGAACTTCTCTTTGTTCTGAGGCTTGATGAGCCGACCGTTGACTTTCACCGTGTCGCCCGGCCCCACTTTATCCCCCACAACGGCCTTGCGACCGTTGAGGGTGACCATACCTTGCTCGATCAGTCGATCGGTTTCACGGCGCGAGCATAATCCGCTCTCGCTAATAAACTTATTGAGACGAACCGATTCACGTTCTTGCATATCAGTCCTGCGGCACTCGCACCCAACCTTCCATTAATACCCGCGCAGAGCGGCTCATAATGGCTTTGGTGACGGTCCACTGGCCATTGACTTGTTTAGCTACGGCGCCAACACGCAAAGTACCAGACGGATGCCCAAACACGACCGCTTCCCGATCACCACCACCGGCAGCAAGGTTCACGACCGTACCAGGAACCGCAGCTGCGGTGCCTATTGCGACAGCGGCAGTGCCCATCATGGCATGGTGTAACTTACCCATCGACATAGCGCGAACCAGCACATCAATATCACTCGCTTTCACTGGTTTACCGCTCGATGAGACATAATCGGCTGGCGGCGCTACAAACGCGATCTTGGGCGTATGTTGACGTGAGGCTGCTTCTTCGATGTCATTAATCAAGCCCATTTTAAGTGCACCATAGGCTCGTAATGCTTCAAACTTCAGTAATGCTTCCGCATCTTCATTGATTGCACCTTGCAATTCCGTACCGGTGTAACCAATATCAGCAGCATTCACAAAGATGGTCGGAATGCCGGCGTTAATAAAAGTAGCTTGAATAGTGCCGAAATTGGGTACTTCGAAACTGTCGACCACATTCCCGGTTGGGAACATCGCGCCGCCCTCACCATCTTCATCGGACGCCGGATCCATAAACTCAATTTGTACTTCAGCCGCCGGAAACGTTACGCCATCGAGCTCAAAATCACCGGTTTCTTGTACGGCGCCATTGGTGATAGGCACATGCGCAACAATAGTCTTCTGAATATTGGCCTGCCAAATTCGCACTACCGCAGTACCATTTTCAGGGATGCGCGAAGCATCCACTAAGCCATTGGTAATAGCGAATGAACCTACGGCAGCGGTTAAATTGCCACAGTTACCACTCCAATCAATAAAAGGCTTATCAATGGAAACTTGTCCAAATAAGTAGTCGACGTCATGGTTGGCTTTGTCGCTACGCGACAAAATGACCGTTTTACTCGTGCTCGAAGTCGCGCCGCCCATGCCGTCTGTGTGTTTGGCATAAGGATCTGGACTGCCAATCACTCGCAACAGTAACCGATCACGCTCTACGCCCGGTTTTTGAGCGAACGCAGGTAAGTCATCAAGCTTGAAAAAAACACCTTTTGAAGTCCCGCCACGCATGTACGTGGCGGGGATCTTTAATTGTGGTGCAAACGCCATATTAACGCGCCTCACTTTCTAAAAAGTCTTGAGCGAATCGCTGCAAAATACCACCTGCCGAATAGACCGAAACTTCTTCAGCAGTATCGAGACGGCATTTCACCGGCACCTGATCAACATCACCATTTTGACGATGAATCACTAAGGTCATGGTTGCACCTGGCTCAATAGTCCCCTCGACATCAAAAGTCTCGGTCCCATCAATCTGCAAGGTCTTACGCGTTGTACCGGCTTCAAACTCCAGCGGTAACGCTCCCATTCCCAATAAATTGGTGCGGTGGATACGCTCAAAGCCTTCAGCAACAATACATTCCACGCCAGCTAAGCGAACACCCTTAGCGGCCCAGTCACGAGACGATCCCTGACCATAGTCAGCACCAGCGATGATAATCAATGGCTGTTTACGTTCCATGTAGGTTTCAATCGCTTCCCACATGCGCATGACCTTGCCGTCTGGCTCTACTCGTGCGAGCGAACCTTGAATGACTTCGCCCTGCTCGTTCTTCACCATTTCGTTAAAGACTTTCGGGTTTGCCAAAGTCGCGCGTTGTGCGGTTAGATGATCGCCACGGTGTGTTGCGTAACTATTGAAGTCTTCTTCAGGTAATCCCATTTTGGCCAAATATTCACCGGCAGCACTATCAGCCAGAATGGCATTCGATGGTGATAAATGGTCCGTAGTGATGTTGTCACCAAGGACTGCCAGCGGCCGTAAGCCCTTCAATTGATTCGCCGCAACCATATCGCCTTCCCAATAAGGAGGACGACGGATGTAGGTACTCGTTTCGCGCCACTCGTAGAGTGGGTTGTTCTTTTCGCCATAGTCCACATTTAGAGTGAACATGGGGTCATACACTTCGCGATACTGCTCAGGCTTCACTGCTTGCTTCACAATCGCATCAATTTCTTCGTCACTTGGCCAAATATCTTTCAGCGTGACAGGGTTGCCATCATGGTCATAGCCCAGGATATCTTTCTCAATATCGAACCGAATGGTGCCCGCAATAGCGTATGCAACCACCAACGGTGGCGACGCTAGAAACGCTTGTTTCGCATACGGATGAATACGGCCATCAAAGTTTCGGTTGCCAGACAACACAGCAACTGAGAATAAATCGCGTTCGATGATTTCTTCCTGAATTTTTGGATCCAGTGCACCGCTCATGCCATTACAGGTAGTACACGCAAAACCCACGACACCGAACCCAAGGTCTTCGAGTTCAGGCAATAAATTGGCGTCTTCCAGATACATTTTGACCGTCTTCGAACCCGGTGCGAGTGACGTTTTCACCCACGGCTTACGAGTTAACCCCAAACGATTTGCATTGCGAGCAATCAGACCCGAAGCGATCATGTTGCGCGGATTACTGGTGTTGGTACAGCTTGTGATAGCGGCAATAATCACAGCACCATCAGGCATTTTGCCGTCTTCTGGCTGTTCCCAGGCTGCCGCAATACCGCGTGAGCCTAACTCGGACGTCGGCAACATTGCATGTGGATTCGACGGACCGGCCATGGTCATGGTCACTTTGGACAAATCAAAGCGTAAAATACGTTCATATTTCGCTTTCTTCATGCCATCAGCCCACAACCCCGTGTGCTTGGCGTAGGTCTCGACCAATGCCACTTGTTTGTCATCACGCCCGGTGAGCTTCAGATAATCAATCGTTTGATTATCGATATAGAACATCGCAGCGGTAGCACCGTATTCAGGCGTCATATTCGAAATCGTGGCACGGTCACCCACCGACAAAGCGTCTGCACCTTCACCAAAGAATTCCAGATAAGCACCAACCACTCGCTCTTTGCGCAAGAAATGAGTAATTGCCAACACTAAGTCAGTACCGGTAATGCCAGGCTGTAACTTACCGGTCAGTTCAACCCCGGTAATCTCTGGTAGCCGCATGTAGGATGCCCGACCCAACATAACACTTTCAGCTTCTAAACCGCCCACACCAACCGAAATAACACCTAAAGCATCAACCATCGGAGTGTGACTATCCGTGCCGACGCAGGTATCAGGGAACGCCACATTGTCGCGTACCTGCACCACTGGAGACATCTTCTCCAGATTAATTTGGTGCATGATGCCATTGCCTGGTGGAATCACATCGACGTTCTTAAATGCGGTTTTAGTCCAATTAATAAAGTGGAAACGATCATCGTTACGACGGTCTTCTATCGCACGGTTTTTCTCAAACGAATCTTTCTCGAAACCTGCATGTTCAACCGCCAACGAGTGATCGACAATCAACTGTGTCGGTACGACTGGATTGACTTTAGCTGGGTCACCGCCCTGTTCCGCAATGGCATCACGCAATCCGGCCAAATCAACCAACGCAGTTTGACCAAGAATGTCATGACAAACCACGCGAGCTGGATACCAAGGGAAATCCAAATCATTTTTGCGCTCAACAATCTGGCTCAAACAGGCTGTTAGATCATCAGGATTACACCTGCGTACCAGCTGTTCAGCCAGTACCTTCGATGTGTAGGGCAACTCATCATAAGCGCCCGGTTTTATGGCCTCTACCGCAGCTCTCGTATCATAATACTGGAGCGTTGTGCCCGGTAGCGGCTTGCGAAATTCACTATTCATATGCCACCTCCATCATGTTGCAAGTGAAGGCAAATCGCTTAACGATTTGCCACTGCAGGTACTTGGCGAGGTGCTGGCCCAATGTAATCAGCACTAGGGCGAATGATCCGGTTATTCGCGCGTTGCTCTTTGACATGCGCGGTCCAACCCGTCACTCGTGACATCACGAAAATTGGCGTAAATAATTTGGTCGGAATGCCCATGTAGTGATACGCCGAGGCATGGAAGAAGTCGGCATTTGGGAATAATTTCTTTTCCCGCCACATAACGTCTTCACAACGCACAGACACATCATACAAACGGCTATCACCAAACTCTTGTGCCAGTTTTTCAGACCAGCCTTTGATAATATCGTTACGTGGATCAAACTCACGATAAACGGCGTGACCAAAGCCCATGATCTTCTCTTTGCGCTCCAACATGCCCATCAACGTGCGCTCAGCTTCGTCTGCATCTTTCATGTCACGAATCAAATCCATAGCGGCTTCATTCGCACCACCGTGCAGAGGTCCGCGCAATGAACCAATAGCACCGGTTACACAAGAGAATAAATCCGACAATGTCGAAGCACACACGCGCGCAGTAAAGGTCGACGCATTAAACTCATGCTCTGCATACAAGATCAACGATGTATTCATGACATCGGTATGCAATTTTGACGGCTTCTTGTCATGCAGCAGATGCAGGAAATGTGCACCAATGGAGTCGTCATCGGTCTCTGTTTCAATGCGCACGTTATCGTGGGTAAAACGATACCAATACAACAAAATACTTGGGAATGCGGCCAACAGCCGTTCAATTTTGGCATCCGCTTGGCTGAAGTCTTCCTCTGGCTCAATATTGCCAAGGAATGAACAACCGGTTCGCATCACGTCCATTGGATGTGCATCAGCAGGAATACGCTCTAGCACGTCTTTTAGAGCCTGTGGCAGGCCACGTAACGTCTTCAGACGAGCTTTGTAAGCGTCTAGCTCGGCTTGCTTCGGTAGCTCACCGTTGGCTAACAGATAGGCGACCTCTTCAAAGCTCACCTTCTCGGCCAGTTCTTTGATGTCATAACCATAATAGGTTAAACCTGAACCACTCTTACCAACTGTGCATAATGCTGTTTCGCCAGCAACCTGTCCGCGCAACCCAGCGCCACTTAATTTCTTATCAACCATAATTCCCTCTCTAAAATCTGATAATAGTTAATGGTGAATAGTGAACTGAAAAAAATTGTCAGTCATATCCAACCAATCTATTCATGCTTTAATCTGTGTCTGTTCACTGTTACCTATTCACCGTTCACTTTTTGAACAGTGAGTCGAGTTTTTCTTCGAATGCGTGATAGTTCAGGAAGTCGTATAGCTCTGAGCGAGTCTGCATGCTATCGACCACTGCTTTCTGATCACCGTTCTCCAGAATGCTTTCGTACACGTTCAATGCTGCTTTGTTCATCGCGCGGAAGGCGCTCAATGGATACAGCACCATACCGACACCTACGTCAGCAAGTTCTGCTTTATTAAACAATGGCGTTTGACCGAATTCAGTAATGTTCGCCAACACGGGTACATTCAATGCTTTGGTGAATGCTTCGTATTGTTCGAGCGTGTGCACTGCTTCCGCGAAAATAGCGTCGGCGCCGGCATCCACACAGGCCTGCGCGCGCGCGATGGCCGCATCCAGACCTTGTTGCTGCAACGCATCGGTACGAGCCATGATAAAAAACTGCTCATCCGTACGGGCGTCGACAGCGGCTTTCACGCGATCCACCATTTCCTCTTGCGTCACGATCTCTTTGTTCGGACGGTGACCACAACGTTTCTGCGCAACTTGATCTTCAATATGGAAACCTGCAGCGCCTGCACGCGTCATTTCTTTGACAGTTCTCGCAATATTGAAGGCACCGCCCCAACCAGTGTCAGCGTCAACTAGCAGCGGCACTGATGTTGCGGCTGTGATTCTGCGGATATCCTCACACACATCATTTAATGACGTCATACCCAGATCAGGCAAGCCGAATGATGCGTTCGCAACCCCAGCACCCGATAAATACAAAGCTTGATGGCCAACACGTTCAGCCATCATGGCCGTGTAGGCATTAATGGTTCCAACAATTTGTAGCGGCTGATTCGCGGCAATAGCTTGTCGAAATCGTGCACCCGCACTCGTTACTTGCGTCATGTTACTTCCCTACTTGTTGCAGTTGTAGTTCGATATTTCGACGCGACGCACTTATATGACGACGCATCAGTAAATCGGCTAGTTCGCCATCGCGATTGGCAATGGCAGCTAAAATGGCTTTATGTTCGTCGAATGCCCGTGAAACGCGAGGACCATTCATGCCCAATTGGACGCGGTACATTCGGACTAAAAAATAGAGCTCATCACACAGCATATTGATGAGATAAGGATTGTTTGATCCTAAGATGACACGGTAATGAAAATCGAGATCACCCGCTTCTTGATAATAACTTTCACCTTCACGTACACGTTGCGACGTTAGATGTTGATCGAGTAACTGTTGCAGAGCGCGAATTTCTTGCTCTGGCATTTGCTCTGCGGCGAGCCGACAGGCTAAGCCCTCGAGTTCTTCACGGATTTGATACAACGCAATCAAACCGGCAGTCGACAAGTGTACCACACGCGCACCTGTGTTCGGTGTTCGCTCAACTAAATGACATCGTTCTAGACGTGCCAACGCCTCGCGCAATGGCGCGCGACTGACTTGAAAGCGTCGCGCGAGTTCGGGTTCACTCATTTTACTGCCTGCGGGAATCTCGCCCTCAACAATCGCCCGCTGCATTTCAACGAGTAGACGATCAGCGGCGGTAACCGGCTTGGTCAGTAACGGAGAGAGTTGGTTTGCAGTCGCTGTCATCAAAGTTCCTTGAGCGTCGTCACTACAATGCGTCGTAATGTCGACAAGATAAATCAAACGGAATAGACAAGAGCGCTAATTTTAGGAGGAAATCTTGGGATGATCAAGAGCGATCACCCCAAATTGTCGACAATATTTGACGGAATACCTTATCGCAGCACAAGCACTGGGCGTGTACTTGTTTGTAGCATCGCCGTGGTTGTACTGCCCACCAGGAATTGACGCAAACGGGAGTGACCATAGGCTCCCATCACCAAAACATCAATATCCTGCTCAGTTTGATAGCCGTGCAGCGTGGGCTCCACTTCACCCGCGCGCAAAGCGGTCACCACCTCATGTCCGTGACTGTTCAACAACTTCTCAGCCCACGTCAATTTCTCTCGATTGTCGACAGTATCAGCATCGACCATCACGACATGAACAGGCATACCTTTGAACAAAGGACTTTGCGCCACCATTTGCACGCCCTTCTGAGTCGTCGCACTGCCATCGTACGCAATCATTGCACTACGCGGTTTTTTATAGGCATCTGGAGTGAGCAACAGCGGTCGATGAGCAGTCCGAATGACCGTTTCGACATGACTACCAATCAGCTGTGGGTTGGTACTACTATCTTCCCCATGCAAGCCCAACACGACCAGTCGAGTATCACTCTCAAGATCTTGAAGCGATTCATTCAAGTCGCCATGACGTTGACGCATTTGTACGGTTGCAACACCGTCCTCCAGCGCTCGCGCTTTGGCGCTCTCGAGCATGCCATGACCTTGTTGGAGAGCAAGCTTGGCTCGCTGCTCATCCAAAGCCGCCAATTCATCCAATAACTGTTCACGGCTGCCTAAGCCAATATTACCGCTCAAATCAGTCGCGGCGGGATAACGCTTGTCATCCAACACGTGGAGAAGCAGTAATGGCGCATTAAGCTGCATGGCAGCCCAAGCCGAATAATCACAAACGGCAACGGTAGTGGCTGAACCATCAATACAAGCAATCACTTGACTCATGTTCTTTCTCCTTATTAGTGGCCGCTCATGATGCGGTCTGCCGCATCGGGCTTATCGTGAACACCAAAACGGTCGACAATAGTGGCACTCGCCTCATTTAGACCGCGCACTTCAACTTCAGCGCCTTCTCGACGGAACTTGATCACAACCTTATCAAGTGCGGCTACCGCAGTGATATCCCAAAAATGTGCACGAGTTAAATCAATCATGACCTTATCCACGGCCTCTTTAAAATCAAAGGCTTCGACAAATTTGTCGGCAGAACTAAAGAAAACCTGTCCGATAACATCGTATTGACGCTCGGTTCCATCGTCATTGATATGTGATGAGATATGCATGAAATGACCAATTTTATTGGCGAAGAACATAGCAGCGAGCAATACTCCAACGCCGACACCAAGTGCCAAATTGTGGGTGGCAACTACGACAACAACCGTACTCACCATCACGATGTTGGTCGATAACGGATGCTTCTTCAGATTGCGAATAGAATCCCAACTAAAGGTCCCAATCGAGACCATAATCATGACTGCAACGAGTGCTGCCATCGGAATTTGCTTCAACCAATCATCGACCACCAGAATAAGGATAATCAGGAATAAGCCGGCACAGAATGTTGATAGTCGTGTCCGGCCACCTGATTTCACATTAATCACCGATTGACCAATCATCGCACAACCTGCCATACCACCCAGCAAACCAGCGCCAATATTGGCGATACCTTGACCTTTACACTCTTGATTCTTGTCGCTTGTAGTATCCGTTAGATCGTCAACAATGGTTGCGGTCATCATGGATTCGAGTAAACCTACTGCCGCCAAAGCCGCAGAATACGGGAAGATGATCATCAAGGTGTCGAGCGTTAGTGGAACATCAGGCCATAAAAATATAGGTAGTGTGTCGGGTAGTTCACCCATGTCGCCGACAGTACGTATATCAATACCAAACCAGATGGCGACGATAGTTAACCCGACAATACAGATGAGCGGTGATGGTAATAGCTTGCCGATAAGGGGAATATACGGAAAGAGATAGATAATCCCGAGACCTGCCGCTGTCATGGCATAAACATGCCAAGTGACATTCGTGAGCTCTGGTAATTGAGCCATGAAGATCAAAATCGCTAAAGCATTGACGAAACCAGTAACCACTGAACGAGACACGAATCGCATCAAACTACCGAGTTTCAGGTAGCCCGCAAAAATTTGAAGAACACCCGTCAACAACGTTGCAGCAAGCAAGTATTCGAGACCATGTTCGCGCACCAAGGTCACCATGAGCAATGCCATAGCTCCTGTAGCGGCGGAAATCATGCCTGGTCGGCCCCCCACAAACGCAATAATCATTGCGATACAAAACGAGGCATAGAGCCCTACTTTCGGATCGACGCCTGCGATAATCGAAAATGCGATGGCCTCTGGAATGAGAGCCAGAGCAACAACCATTCCGGCGAGTAGATCGCCACGGATATTCGAAAACCATTGGTTTTGAATTGTTTTCAACATTGTCTAATCACTTCTACGAATGAATATAAAATTAAAGATAGTCAGTACTGGGCTTTCTTACACAACGGCGCACACAATCGCGCACAAGCAATCACACGTCGGGGCGACATGCTAATTAGATGGGGAACAACTAGGGTGGCGTGAGTTGAAACATTGCATCTCTCTACATAAGAAGGCGCGCATCCTACCGCAATCTGGCAGACGGTTCAAATCAAAGCGCACGGTATAAAAAGTATACGGCAGAAATTTTTTGGTTTACATTCAAAATCGCTAGTAACGTTTTATCAGTCTCACATCATGGAGATACGGATATCATGACTATTCAAGACCCTTGCCCATGCGGCAGTGAACTCGAATACGAGGACTGTTGTGGTAAATATCATAATGGTGCCGTAGCGCCAACTGTGGAAGCGCTCATGCGCTCCCGCTACAGCGCCTTCGCACTCGATGATGCGGACTATCTGTTTCAAACATGGCATCCCAAAATGCGTCGGCATGACTTTGAATTAGATGACAATCCGGAATGGGTGCAGTTACAGATCATCTCTGCACAAGAGCAAGATGACCATGGCACCGTTCATTTTCGGGCATTTTACCGCGAAGGTCGAGCCATCGACATGCTTGAGGAAGAATCTGAATTCGAGCGTATCGACGGCCGTTGGTACTATGTAGATGGCAAAATTCGCTAACTGTTCTCACTATTGCCTATCGGTTTCTTCGTAGCGCTTAAATCATGTTGCGTAAACACATCCGTCAAAATTTGCTGCTCAATGAAGCTGCGTTGCGTTTGTTTAGCCGGGAAGCGAACAATTAAATGCACCTCCCCAGCTGTCGGTACTTGTAAGGTCACGCGCGGATCGACAGATGGAATTTCAAAACCACTGTGATCACTCATTCGACGCATGTATTTACGCGCTTGCTCAAGATAAGGCGAACAATGCTTCTGTGCGGCCTCTAACAAAACTTGTTGCGCGAGTTGCCAATTTTCCTCTCGTTTAAACGGCACCGTAAATACATGCAACACATAATCATGGGTATAGCTCTCATTCACGACCGGTTCAGACACAAAGAGCGCGTTCGGCACGACAATCATTCTGCCGGTGCGTTGATGTGTGAGCTTACCCGGACCAACTTCTAGTATCGTTGTAGCTAATAAATTCTGGTCAATCACATCCCCACGAAAATCTTTGATTTGAATCCGATCACCAATGGTGAACGAGCGTGCCCCCGACTTAATAAGCGAACCGGTTAAACACAAGATCAGCTCTTTCGTTGCCACCACAAAAGCGACCGCAATCGCCACAATTGAGAGTGCCAAGGTTCGCAGTTCATGAGCCCAAATCATCACCAGCCCAAGAATCATAAGCAATAGCAAACCATTGCGAATTTGGGTCAACCAACGGCGCCGCATTTCGCTCGACTGCACACTACGCCGAATGAAACGCCACAGCATCGCACGTAAAATAATAACGACGAGAATGAGCACAGCTGAGCTGATCAGCATGCCAAGATAAGGCGCGGGAACGGTGATGTTCTGGAGTAATTTATTAAAAAAGTCTGCCATGACCTACTATCAAATCAGTTCGGTGAGAATAGTAGCAACTCTAGCACAGTGCCGCGATCGGAAAGAATAGCGACACTAGCATTTATTCACTTGCGGCGGCCAATTCACTTGGATTTGAGAATCGCCACCCATAAACTGAATCACGGCCATTTGCCTTAGCCTCATAAAGTGCATCATCCGCTTGCATCATTAACCCATCGAACTCATGACTGCAGTTGGAATCAGTAACACCGGCGCTAAAGGTAATACGAATACGTTTGCCACGATGAACGAATTCATGATTGGTCAGTTGATGCTGCAAACTTTCCAATTTTTCTTTCGCCTGAGCCATTGATGCATTGGGCAGTATCAATGCGAACTCTTCGCCACCGATCCGCGCAAAAATGTCGATATCTCGACATTGTTTCTGCATGAACTGACCGAACTCCGTTAATATCCAGTCACCGGTTTGATGACCATGCATATCGTTAATTTGTTTGAAATGGTCGAGGTCAATCATGGCTAACGCAAATGAACTTTGCCCTCGTTCAAAGCGGGAAATTTCGAGCTTTAACTCGGTGTCGAAATGACGTCGATTGAATAATCCTGTTAAGGGGTCGCGAATGGTTAAATCAGCCATCAGTCGGTCCGACTGCTCTTTTAATAGCAGAATGAAGCCAATCCCATTCAGCAACAACAACACATAATTCCATAAGAACATCAGTTCATTGGTGAGCACCGGCGTGACAAAATTATGCCCGTCAATAATCACGGCATACCAAGCTCGAATGGCAGAAATAACGAAGTTCATGAAATTCACGGCTATCAGAATAGCCACGTACGCCGACCGATGGGTTTGTACGGTACTCCAACGAAACAGCACATACGCGGCACCAGCTGACATGACACCAAAGGATACTGCCGCTGTGGCAGCCCAATATTGACCCTGCCAAGGGCCTTCGAAAAAACTACCCGCAAGAAACACTAAGGAAGCGACAGTACCCAAGTATAGCGGGATTAAATAGGGGCGTTGATGTTTGGTGTAGACCTGATATGCGGCAAACTCGAGGGCAAAGCCAAAAATTAAAAAGAGATTAAAACCAATTCGTATGGGCGTATTGTCGAGCGTAAAAGCAACTAACACACCAAATGCGCCGACCGCTTTCAACGACTGCGCTAAAGTCCAGACTCGCACAGCTCGTTTCGATGTCACCGGTGACTCATGCAACATCAATAAAATGGCAAGCATTAAGTAGCCAAGTATCAGCAACACTAACAAGGTCATAATATCTAAACGGAATTCAACCATAGTGATTCCCTACTTGGCTAACGCTATTGCTAATTCATCGATTAAAGTTGCACTATTGGGCGCATCATTCACTGCAATCGCAACCAATAAACCATTGTATACCGTACTCAGTATTTCTGCGCGAGCTCGAATTTGACGGGGGCTTAGAAATAGCTTCCGAGCATGGTAATAAATTTGCAGAAAATCAACGAGGGCCGCCTTGATTTGTTGTCGTTGCTGTTTAAATTGCTCCTGAAGTTCTAAATCAACCGACGCTTCACTGGCAATCGATAACATCATAATTCCCAGTTGCTGGGCATGAGCTTGCTGGATATCCCCAAAAAACAGACGAATAAGCTTTTTGAGGTCAGCTCGTACATCATTGGACCGGATTCTTGCCGTAACAGCTTCACTGTCGGCTTGCGCGAGCGCCGCCAAAATAGCCTCTTTACTGGGAAAGTAGTGATAAACCGCACCCGAACTCAGTTTAGCCTCGGCGAGTACATCGCGCATGGTTGCGTGATAATAACCTCTCTTTGAGAAACAGCGAGCTGCTGCATCAAGAATGTGCTGTTTTCGTTTGGTTAATTCTTCGGCGGCTAGTTTGGGCATGCGTTCACCTTGGTCAAAATATACTCAAGAGTAGAACGAATGTTCGATTTTTCAAGAAAAAAGCCCACAAAAATGTGGGCTTTTCAGGCAATCAGTATAAATTACTGGATTGACGGCGGTAAAATGACCGTATCAATCACGTGAATTACACCATTGCTTGCTTTGATGTCTGCTTTGATGACGTTAGCGCCACCGACGGTTACACCATCAGTTGCGTCTACGGCCACTTCTTCACCTTGCACTGTTGCTACTGATAATTCTTTACCAGCGATGTCTGAGCTCATGACTTTTGAACCCAACACATGGTAAGTTAAGACAGCTTGCAGCTGCGCTTTGTTCTCTGGCTTGAGCAGGTTTTCAACTGTTCCTTCTGGAAGCTTTGCAAACGCATCATTGGTTGGCGCGAATACGGTGAAAGGCCCTTCACCTTGTAAAGTTTCGACAAGGCCAGCTGCTTGCACTGCAGTAACCAAAGTTGAGAATTGTGCATCACCGCTAGCGATAGTTACAATGTCATCAGCTTTTTTACCGTGATTGTGAGCAAAGGCTGATGTAGCGATGAAACCCGCTAGCAACGCCGTAGCGACTACTTTAATTGAACGTAACATCGTAAATCTCCTCGTTGTGAAAAATAACTAAGCTATTTGCCTAGCTCGGTAAGGAATACGCCGAATCATCACAACAAGTTTAATTTGGTGTGCTAATTATTTGTAAAGATGCAACTAACATAGCAAATGTGATCATCAATAGAGTTGATACCGTATTGCTAATAGTGAATGAAAACAGGAGGTTTAGTATGAAAAAACTAATGGTAACAGCAAGTTTAAGCGCACTTTTAAGTATGGGTATTGCAACCGCGCACGCTGACACCTGGCGCATCAATGCGGACAGCTCGGTCTTAAATTTTGTTTCAGTGAAAAACGAAACTGTTGCAGAAACACATCGTTTTACTGATTTGAGTGGTGCCGTAACTGATGGCAAATTAGAAGTGTCCATTCCGGTGGCGTCAATTGATACGCAAATTCCAATTCGGAACGAACGCATGTTGAAGCATATCTTTAACAGTGAAGAGTATTCGACCATCACCGTCACCAGTGACCTCGATATGCCGTCAGTAGATGCAATCCCGGCAGGCTCTACCCTCCCTCTGACTGTTGACCTTGACGTGTTTTTGGCAGGAACTACCGGTAAGGTTGAAGCTAATCTTCAAGTCACTCGATTGGACGCCGATGAACTGCTTGTGACTACCACCTCACCCGTTTTGATTAGCGCGAATACATTCAAGTTCAGTGACGGTGTCGAGCAGTTACGAACCATTGCAGGACTAAATTCAATTGATTTGGTCGTGCCAGTCACCTTCTCGGTGCAATTGACACTTGATTAATCACAATGACCAATATTCGATTCGTGCAGAGAGATGATATCGAAGCCATTACGGCTATCGAATTAGAGCAATACGGAGCTGACGGTTACCCGTCAGCTTTTTTTTATCAAGCGTTGTCTCAGTGGCCGCGGTGGTTTTGGTGTGCAGAAGATAACAATCAAATCTTTGGCTATTTGCTCGCTGCACCGGGTGACAATGAATCAGAGTTGTGGTTGATGTCATTGTTGGTTGCACCATCTGCACGAGGGCTCAGTCTCGGTAAACATTTAGTTACATCTTTTCAGAGTCACTGTAGAGGCGTTCAATCCATTCATAAAGTGCATTTATCCGTTGCTCCCAATAATAAATCGGCACTACAACTCTATCTTAATCATGGCTTTCAATTAATCGCCGCTAAGTCCGACTATTTAGGACCCGGTGAAGATCGTTTGTTGCTCACGTGGACACTTCGATAATTTGCATTGACGCTGTTAGCCCTTTGATTCTATAGTCAAATTACTTTCATAAAAAAATAACAATTAAACATGCTAATTCAACGTATTAACCCGCACGTTGTTACAGCCAGTCTATTCGCATCCATCAGCGCCACATTCGTTATTGGTCTGATTGGGCTTGCCATGAATTGGTGGACTCAGCCCGAAACGGCCTTTGAGCGAGTGATCTCCACAACTTCCGGTGTCGTTGCACTTACAGTGAGTGTCGCTTTAGCAGCAATCGTCCTTAAATGGCGTAAGGTGCAACTGGTTGCTGCAGTGTTAGTTTGTTTATTAGCGCTGCACAGCTTATTAGTCACATTGTCAATCAACCATATTTTCTTCTTGGGTTGGTTGTCTCGAATGGATGCCTACTTCTACCCACCAGTTGCTATCCTTTTTATTGTTCTCGGTTCCTGCCTTGCGATGTCGCCTGAACATCGGTTGCAGCGACTATGGCAACGAGTTCTATCACTTCTCATGCTCGCGGTCGCTGGTATATTTTTAGTGCTGCACATTATCCCCAACGGCTTCATGGTATTGGGCCCTCACCCAGCAGTAACAAGTATTGCAGGGCTTGTGATATTTCTCGTCAGCATTTCGCTGTTGTTGGTGTCGATAATTCCGACCAAGTTGATCGCGTTCCCCAGCCCGAAAGCCATGTTGTTAGGTTTTATTGCTGTATTTCTAACCTGCGGAACTTGGTACTACCTGAGCTACGAAAATATTCGCTCCGTTCAAGTTCACGCCCAGACTGATCTCAATAAGATTGCTCATGCAAGACAGCAAATGGTCGCAGTAAATATCCAATTAATGGAGCGTATGACAGAACGCTGGCAAGCAAATAACATCAACATGCTTGATGATACGCAAAAGAATGATATAGATGCTTATCTGCGCGATATACCGCACTTACTCAACCTAAGTTTGTTAGACCAGGATCGGCAACGTCGCTGGCATCAGGGGAAAGAAAGGACTAACACTATCAGTGTCCATTTTGGGTCTCCAGAAGTTCAAAATTGGTTGAATCAGCCTCATCCAGTTACTGAACTTTTTATTCCAGAATCAACCTTTCGCGGCTCATCGACACCACTTGCGTATATGATTTTGCCGATAGACTACAGTGACCAATCCACTGGATATCTATTAGCCATGTTCGATTTTAATCGACTATTAAATCCAGATACTCGGATGCTGCCTGAGTCGCTAAAGATTTATATTCAACTGTCGACCAATGTCGTGACTAGCTTCGACGAATCCAAGCCATACCACAGAAATGAGCTACGCCTAGCGGAAACGAATATGACACTGCCGCAAGGTCCTTCTCTACTTCTTTTTGCATCGTTATATAGTTTCGATGACCTCGTGGCCAATGCAAATCTGCGAATAGTAATTGCGTTTTTAGGGCTCACATTCAGTTTGCTATTTATGCTGATGTACGAACAAAACCGCCAATTACAACTTCATAGCGGGCGTTTGCAGCATATCCAAAGACGTTTACGCACCCAGAGGCATGCACTTAAGACCAGTGAACAACGCTATCGTAGTTTGTTTGAGCAGAATCCCGATGCAGTTTTTTCACTCGATCCTGAAGGTAATTTCATTGCGGTTAATCAATCGGTAGAAGAACTCCTAGATACACCAGCAGAAACTATTATCGGTGTGCACTTTAGACAATTTGTCGAAGATGATGACCTAGAACGTATTGTTGGCATCTTTACAGATGTTTTGTCTGGTCGTTCGCATCGCTATGAGGCACGTTGTCGAGACATACATGGAACTCATCTGGATTTAGACATTATTAACCTACCTATTGTTGTCGATGGTGAAGTCAAAGGCACCTATGGTATCGCGAAGAACATCACTCAGCGCAAACAACAAGATGAACGGCTGCAATTATTGCAACGCAGCGTTGATCATAGTGTCAACGGTATTGTGATTGCCGATGCAGTTCAAAATGACTTTCCAATCGTTTACGTCAACAAAGCCTTTGAGCGGATGACTGGCTATCAAGCAATCGATGTAATCGGCCGGAATTGTCGGTTCTTGCAGGGTTCAGAAACCAGCCCCGAAGCTGTGCAAGCATTACGACATGCTATTTCACGACAAGAAGAAGTTCGGGTCCAATTAATCAATTATCGCAAGTCTGGTGAGCGATTCTGGAACGAGCTTTTCCTTTCACCTGTTCGCAATGAACAGAACATTGTGACCCACTACATTGGCGTGCAACACGACGTATCTCAGCAAGTAGCCAATAAAGAAAGGTTAGCCTACAACGCCTCACGCGATGGGTTAACTGGTCTCGCTAATCGAAATACGCTAGAGACCGCCATCGCCGAACTAGTGAAGCAACACCGTTCAGATCTTGATGAAAATATTCTAGCGACACTCTTTATCGATCTGGATGGTTTTAAACCAATAAACGACACCCTCGGATTGGAAGTCGGCGATGCGATCTTAATTGAAGTAGCACGCCGGTTACAGAGAACCTTTTGTCATCAAGAAGTCATCTCTAGGTTCGGTGGTGACGAATACGTGGTGGTCATTAGCCACCTTCAAAAAATCACAGAGTTAACCGAATTAGTATTTGAGGCTTTAACCAGCATCGGCGAACCCTACGATGTCACCGCTGGGCAAAAGATATACTTAACAGCTAGCATTGGTGTTGCGCTCTATGAACCGGATGTGAAGTATCCACTGGAGCTAATTCAACGTGCCGATATTGCGATGACCCGAGCCAAACAATACGGCCACAACCACTTTCAGTTTTATTCCGCGGCAACTAGTGCGCGTTTCCAAGCCGATGTCGTGCTGCGCAGTCAGTTCCAGCAAGCCTTAGATAACGAAGAGCTCGATCTCCACTACCAACCTATTTATCAACTTGAAACAGGCAAAGTTGTTGGTGTGGAAGCCTTAATGCGCTGGCAACTAGCAGACGGTAAAAATGTATCACCAGCAGATTTTATTCCGTTAGCGGAAACTACTGGTCAAATTATACCAGCAAGCGAATGGGCGTTAGATCGTGCTTGTCGCGACAGTAAACGATTACAAGAGTTTGGTGATTTAACGGTTTCAGTAAACGTTTCAGCACTGCAGTTTCACCGTGCCGAGTTCCTAGACTACATCATGGAAACACTTCATCGCCATGAGCTTTCAGCACAGGCTATTGAATTAGAGCTGACTGAAAGTGTTCTGATGGACAATACTGATTATGCAATAGCATTGCTACGCAAACTTCGCCAAAGCGGCCTGCAGATAGCTTTGGATGATTTTGGTACTGGCTTTTCTGGGCTCAGCTACCTAAAACAACTGCCGGTCACAAAATTGAAAGTAGACCAAGCCTTTACTCAGGGGATCCACTCACACGAAAGCGACGAAGCTATTACACGCGGGATTATCGCGATGGCTAAACAACTAGGTATCACTACGGTTGCCGAAGGAATTGAAAACGCCGAGCAACAACAAACATTGTTGGAGCTCGGCGCCGAGCTAGGCCAGGGCTATTATTTCGCGCGCCCTATGCCTTTTGACCAATTAGTCGAATTTCTCAAGTCGGCTAGTCGTTAGCCGACTTGAGTTCATCATCATGCTTACTCAAGTCCCACGGTAAACTGTTGGGAGATATATGCATGAAGTGAAGATAATTTTCGAACTGATTGATCACATCATTAATAATATCACTGCTTTCGTATCCATACAGGTCATAGGCTTGCCCGCCCTGTCTTAAGAACACCTCAGCACGATAATAGCTATCATCATTGCGGGGGTTAACCGTAAATTGTGGACGTTGATACTCACGCAATCGTACTTCGTAAAAGAAATCCGCTCCTTCCGAGTTCTTTAACGTCAGAATCGCTCGACCGTTTTCATCTTCGTAATTGACTTGTGGTTGCCACTCGGTATCCTTCATTTCTGTAGCTACGTCGCCCAGACAATTGATGACGCGGTTCTTGATGAAACTCTCTACCTCTCCTTTATCGGGAAACTCAATAATTCCAGCTAAACGCTTTTTCCAGTAGGACGGACCGGCGTCAATACCTCGACGATGTGTCCTCATCGCGCTTTTCAAACTCGAATACTGATGTCCTTCAATCACTAACGCTCGCCACATGCCTATGGCTGCAATTAAGATAATCACAGCAAAAGGCAAAGCGCTGGCTATGGATGCGGTTTGCAATGCACCCAACCCACCAGCAAGTAACAGTACAGCGGCAACTAAACCTTCTGAGCTTGCCCAAAACACCCGCTGCCAAACAGGCGTATTCGGATTCCCGCCCGAGGCCAAGGAATCAATAACCAAAGAGCCTGAGTCTGACGATGTTACAAAGAACGTCACAATCAGAACGACCGTTAAAAAAGACAAAATATTGGTCAGCGGCAGTTGTTCATACAATTTGAATAAGGCAATGGCTTCATTGTTTTGAACCTCACCGATGAGTGCGGTATACCCATCATTCATGATCATATGCAGCGCGGTATCACCAAACACCGCAAACCAGAAGAAAGTGAAGAACGTCGGCACTAACATCACGCCCAGAACAAACTGACGAATAGTTCGACCGCGACTGATTTTCGCAATGAAGAGACCCACAAATGGTGCCCAGGCAATCGTCCAGCCAAAGATAAATAGTGTCCAGTTGCCAATCCAATCACTGCGCGTGTAAGCCTGGAGATTGAAAGTACGTTCAACAATGTTGCTCAAATAGGAGCCAGTATTTTGTAAATAGGTTTCAAGAATATGAACGGTCGGACCGGCTATAAATACGAATGTCAGAATAATCAGTACCAATGCCATGTTCACAAAAGACAATCGCTTGACGCCCTTGTCCAAACCAGCCACCACGGAAACAATTGCCAATAAAGTAATGACGACAATGGCAATCAATTGAACGGCGGTACCAACTGGAATAGCTGGCCATAAATAATTAAGTCCAGCGTTGATTTGAATCACCGACAAACCCAATGTTGTGGCGATACCGAACATAGTGCCGAGAATGGCAAAAGTGTCGACCGCATGCCCCATCGGACCATGGATTTTCTCACCAATGAGTGGATATAGAGTCGAGCGCATGGATAGCGGTAAGCCATGACGAAAACTAAAATAAGCTAAAACTAAGCCGACTAACCCGTAAATAGCCCAAATATGAAAACCCCAGTGGAAATAGGCTATTTGCATAGCTTGTTTAGCAGCATCAACGGTTTCAGCTGCACCGACCGGCGGACTTGCGTAATGCAGCACAGGTTCTGCCACACCGAAGAACAATAAAGCGATACCGTAACCAGCCGAGAATAACATCGCAAACCACGCAGGAAAGCTATATTCCGGGTCAGCATGATCGGGTCCCAACTTTATTCGGCCCCACTTCGATAACGCGATAATGACGATAAATACTAAGAAAATAGCAACCGCAAGCATGTAGAACCAACCAAAATCAGCGGTTATCCACGCCAGCACATCACTAAAGAGTTCACCCGCACGCTCGGGATTGGATAGCGTACCAATGACAAATAATGCGATAACCACAACGGCAGGTACAAAGACAGGGATGAGAATTGCAGAGTGCCACTTAGGTTTCGACTCAACTTCAGCCATGTTGTTCTCCTTTTAGGTTTTCATAACCCTAGGCATAAATGCTTGAATTTTCAAACCACAAGAGTGATTCTAACGCAAAGTCATCGGCACATAAGTCGAATTTGGAGTAGCCAGTGGCACTAGAATCAAGAGCAGCGTTATGGTCATTACAGCGACTTGCAGGCCCTATAGCGGCAGGAATAAGTTTCCTGCTCGCCTACATCCTTGCAGAGTTTCCTTTTGCCGCAGCGTGGACGTTAGCGACTACAGTTTGGGTTGCTTGGTGGTGGATCAACGAGACGGTACCCCTTCCGGTCACCGCCCTACTGCCATTTGTTTTGCTCCCGCTGGGTTCGATTATTTCCGTTAATGAGGCATCCGCTGCCCTCGGCAACCCGATAATTGTGCTCTTCATGGGTGCTTTTATGCTCGCTAAAGCGGTAGAAATGAGTGGTGTACACCGTCGTATTGCACTTGCCATGGTGCGAACTATCGGTGGTACTGATGGCAAACGTATGGTTTTTGCTTTCATGCTTGCCACAGCATTTATTTCTATGTGGATTTCCAACACGGCCGCCGTATTAGCACTTTTACCGGTGGCCCTAGCTTTAGCCGATTGCAGCAACGATAAACCCTTTCAACTTGCGCTTCTGCTCGGTCTGGCTTATTCGGCTTCGGTTGGCGGTATCGCCACCTTGGTCGGCACACCGCCGAATCTTATTTTTGCATCCGTTTATGAAACCTATACGGGTACTCCGTTTGGGTTCACTCGCTGGTTAACCATCGGATTACCTTTGGTCATCGTGAGTATCCCCATCATGGCTTGGTGGCTTACTCGCAACATTACTCAGCAGGTCGAACTCACACTAACCAGCGAGGGGTCGATGCGCTCATCGGAATACCGCGTGCTGACCGTGTTTGGAACCGTCATTATTCTGTGGATTACTCGTACGGCTCCGTTCGGTGGTTGGTCCGACTGGTTTGAATTAACAATGGTTGGCGATGCCACAATCGCATTACTTGGCGTTCTAGCGCTTTTTGCATGGCATGACCAAGACCGCGCACCATTATTGACTTGGGAGGCTGCCAGCAGCATACCTTGGGGTATTTTATTGTTGTTTGCGGGTGGTATTGCTCTTGCTCAAGGCTTCATTCAAAGTGGCTTGAGTGATTTGTTAGGCCAGGCCATCGCGAATTTACAAGCACTACCGACGTGGTTGCTGATTCTCATCATTGCTGTTGGAGTCTCATTTTTAACCGAAGTAACGTCCAATACAGCTACAGCAACTTTACTGATGCCGGTTATGGCCGCTACGGCTATTGCACTCCAACTGCCGCTTGAATTGCTGATGATTCCAGCAGCCATTGCTTGCAGTTGTGCTTTTTGTTTACCTGTCGCGACACCTCCGAACTCCATCGTGTTCGCGTCGAATCAATTGACGGTTCGCGAAATGGCTCGCGAGGGTATGGCTTTGAATCTTATATTAGCGGTCATAACAACCATTATTGTCATGCTGTTCGTCTAAAGGTTCACCAATGCTCAACACCCATATAAGGTGCTATGGTAAGGTCAAATGGAGTCTTCTGCTTCAGGTAATCCGAAAGTGACTCTAGTGCATCAGGCTCGCCGTGGACCAGTTGTATTTTCGTTCCAGGACGTAGCTGACTCGCAGCCAACCAATCACCAATTTCGACAAAGTCCGCGTGCCCGGATAACCCCTCAAGCTGACGCAGTTTGGCGCGTACTTCAATCCAGTCGCCATGCACCTTAATTCGCTCCGCTCCTTGGAGCATTTTTGCGCCGCGGGTGCCGCCAGCCTGATGTCCAGAGAACAACACTGTAGCGCGATGGTCACTCAGCCAACGCTTAAAATGGTGTAAGATACGTCCACCTGTCGCCATACCACTACCGGCAATAATAATGTGCGGACCATGTTGATTGGCAATCGCCTTGGACTCGTCAACGCTGTGACAGTAGGTCACCTGACTCTCTGCTGCATCACACTGTGCCGCCGACAATCGATGATACTCATGATGCCGTTGATAAATTGATGATGCCCGAATGGCCATCGGGCTATCTAAAAATATCGGCAACTTAGGAATTCGTCCTTGCGCCATGAGTTCAGTCAACATGTGCTGCAACAGTTGAGCCCTGCCGACCGCGAAGCTTGGTATCATTAATACACCGCCCGCCTGCGCTGTCTCTAAAACCACTGCTTGCAATTGCTCCCAAGCATCCTCTACAGCATGACGTTTATTGCCATAGGTAGCCTCCAGCAATAAATAGTCGACTTCAGGGAGTGGTCTGGGTTCTTTCATCAGAATATCGTCAGGCCGCCCCACATCACCACTAAATCCAATGCGCTTCCCTTCAGCAGTTACTATCACGCTCGCCGCGCCAAGAATATGGCCGACTGGCTGCAGTACGACGCCAATATCACCAATTTGAAACGATTGATCAAACGCCACCGGCTCTAGCAATTCGAGTGCCGCCTTTGCCGTCGTTTCATCGTATAGTGGCTCAGGGTTTGCATGTTTACTTAACCCATGTTTTTTATAGAATTTTGCGTCTTCCTCTTGAATACGTCCACTATCGGGCCACAAGATGCCGCACAAGTCTGCGGTAGCCTGATGGGTATAGATGCGGCCCCGAAATCCATGCTTGTAGAGCACGGGAATGAAGCCCGAATGATCGAGATGCGCATGGGTCAGTACGATGCCATCAACATCCTGAATTCCCAATGGTAGCGGTTGCCAATTGCGTTGCCGGAGCCACTTATAGCCTTGGAATAAACCGCAATCTACCAAGATTCGCGTCGATGCCGTTTCCAGCAGGTATTTCGAGCCCGTAACCGTCTCCGCACCGCCTAAATAAACTAATCGCATTCGCGTATTCCTTAAAGCAACCAATCAATGGGTAACCAACTCAATACCACCGAACTCAGCCGCCGCCAAATAGAGGCACCAGGTTCACGAGTATGGGTTATCGTGCTATCACCAAGAAACTCCAACCATTCTAGTCGCTTTCCATTTAATTTGAGTTCGTAAGCATACCGAGCTACTTCCTCATGAAAACGTTGATGAATTCGCTCAGCCAACGAAGGACTGTGAATGACAACACCCAACTCCGTATTCAATTGCATGGAACGCGGGTCAAAATTAAAGGAACCGATAAACACGCGAACCTTATCAACCGTGAAGGTTTTCGCATGCAGACTCGACGCCGCCTGACCAATTCGCTCTTTACCTTTGAGCCTTTCCCGCCGCTCTTTTCTTCGCGCGCGTGGCGACAGAATAGTCTGGCGCTGTAATTCAAACAATCGAATACCAGCCTTAAGTAAGCCTTTGCGCCACTTTGCATAACCTGCGTGGACAATAGCAACGTCGGTTGCCTCCAACGAGTTGGTAAGAATGGTCATCTCTACGCCAGCCTGCGCTAACTTTTGCAATTCTACGAAGCCGGCTAGAGTCGGAACAAAATAAGGAGAAACCAGTGTCAGTTGACGTTTGGGAATACCAATCGCGCTTTGTAACTGGTTTGACAACAATTCACGTCCATGCACCTGCCCCAGTCCTTTGGCCGGATCATCACTAACTACATCAACTTGCGCCCAAGTAAACTCAATACGGCGATGCATCAGATCATGCAATAACGGTAATCGCTGAATCGCTTGGACATATTTTTGTGCGGCTGGATCCTGTTCTACAATTTGCGCTCTCTTCGACAGTTCATCCAAATGTTCGGGCTTACGCAAGGTAAATAACTTACGCACCGATATGGTAGCCGGACTCTGCCAATAATCCTCAAATTCCTCATGGATTTGCTGCACTGCCTGACCAACCATGAGTGCATCCAAATCTGCAAATAAGAGTGCATCAGCTGCACCAAAGTACTCATCACCGATGTTACGTCCACCACTAATCAACACACTGCCATCGGCAATAAACGCTTTATTGTGCATACGCCGATTGGCGCGATTGAAATTGGTCAGATAGTTGAGCGCGCGCGGCCAGCGAATACGGAGCGGATTAAATAACCGAACCTGAATGTTGGGGTGACTCTCCAAACCAATCAGAAGAGGATCCATTCCGGCCGTATTGTGATCATCCAATAGCAGCCGCACACGAACCCCACGTTCAGCCGCAGCATGGATTGCTTCAAAGAGCAGAGTCCCAGTTCGATCGTGGCGCCAAATATAATATTGAATGTCGAGAGTATGCTGGGCTTGTTGGGCCAACAACATGCGTGCCGCAAAGGCATCCTGCCCATCATCCAGTAAATAGATTCCAGTTTCATCAGGATGGGCTTGAGAAGCGGCTCGCGCAGCCGCTTGTAATGAACGTTCCAAGTCTGAAGCGACTGGTTTAATCATGACTTGTTGGAGTATTCGCCTGTTCTCGTGCGGCTAAATCGGCATCACCTTCGCCAGGTTCTTGTGGAACGATAGCGCCTTTACACAGACGACATTCACCATTTTCGGCAGCAGCAGACATTTCAACATAGCGCAGTTTATGTTGAGCTCGATGCCGATTCGCCGATACCGCATAAGTGCGGTCTCGTGCGTTATTTGGATCGTCCTTTTCTTTGGTCATGCTCCGTCTCCATAGCACTGGCTAATGCGTGACGCTGGTCTTCATTATGATCAAGATGCCAGTCTTGAAGATTACTTTCAATCAATTGCACTAAAACGTCAATATGTTCAGGCGTCGCGTTGAGGGCTGGAATATAGCTGTACTCTTTCCCACCGGCTTCCATGAAGTACTCACGGTTTTCTTCACCAATTTCTTCAATGGTCTCTAAACAATCCGATGAAAAACCCGGACACACCACATGAATCGAATGAATTCCTTTTTCAGGCAAGTGCTTCAGTGTCTCGTCGGTATAAGGCTGTAACCATTCCTCACGACCAAAGCGCGATTGAAATGTGGTCATATAGTCATCTTTTTCCAATCCCAAATATTCAGCAATCAAACGAGATGTCTTGTGACACTCGCAATGATACGGGTCACCTTTCAGAAGATATTTGAGTGGTACTCCGTGATACGACAAGATGAGCTTTTGTGGCTTACCATGCTCGTCCCAATGGCGCTGGATACTGGTTGCTACCGCTTTAATATAGGCAGGATTGTCGTGGTAATGATTGATAAAACGAAACTCTGGTAACCAGCGACGTTGCGTAAAATCATGTGCAATGGCATCGAATGTTGATCCAGTCGTTGCTGCTGAGTAATGTGGATACAAAGGCAACACCACTAACTTACGCGCACCCTGGTCAAACAAGGATTGTAATCCTTTAGAGATGGACGGGTTGCCATACCGCATCGCAAATTCGACCACCACGTCGTCGCCGTACTTACGCTCTAACGCAGTTCGAATACCTGCAGCTTGATCAGCAGTGTGATACAGCAGCGGTGAACCCCGCTCGGTCCACACGGTGCGATATGCGGCAGCGGAACGCCGCGGTCGGATCCGCAAAATGATCAAATTCAAAATAAGCCACCAGAGTAATCGAGGGACTTCGACGACTCGAGGATCGGACAAAAACTGTCTTAAATAGGTGCGCAAAGCTGATGTCGTTGGTGCGTCTGGAGTTCCTAAATTCGTGACTAGCACGCCAATTTTATCGCGTTGATGGTGAGTAAATTTGGGACTACCTTGGTACGCCATTATTGTTCCTTAAACATCAGTGAATACATGGACTACAGCCACAATTTCGTTTTTTCCCGAATGGCATCGGTTGCAATCCATTCGTGCAATTGCTCAGCCATTCGTCGCCCTTGCTCAACCGCTTTCGTCCAATAGTCAAAACGCGTTTGCGCATCCAACTTGGCAAAATCGGTACGGTCTGGAATTTTGCCATAGGGCAGTGACTCAATAAATTCGCGACTCGGCGTCATAAAGATCACATTGGGCCAGTGTTTTCCTGTGGTTCGCCGCCATGTTAAGCGCTTATCAAACCAGCCTGGCACCACTTCACGATGAAAATGCGGATACAGCACCAGGCCGTCCACTGCACTCAAATCAACGTCAAAATGATAATCCGTAATACCACCGTCACGATACATGCCCGGCGGTGCTCCAGGAATATCTTCAACACCGGCAATCACCATTGGAATGGAGCCCGTCGCCAACAACGCCATTTTAAAATTATCCGGACTCAATGGTACATACGACGTAGGCATATCCTGCCAACCGCGACTAAAGGCAGCAGTAGACTGCGGATGATGAAAGATGACTCGCTCATAAAACCGTCCAAGCCAGCGACGGTTCACGGTGTTTGCTGCAGCGGAACCGAGTAGACCAAGTAATTGACGACGTCCTTCGACCGCGGTCAAACCGTTGCATCGTGCGACAATCATATGGTGACGGAATCGATCTTGTTGCAGGATAGCGTCAACTTGTGCATCCGGCACATACTCATGCAGGAGCCTGCGTGCTTCATCAGTAATTTCTTTTACATCCGGCTTTTCGCTGTATGTTTGCGAACTGTATAACCGAACGAATAAGTCACTGGCGGCAACTGGATCCAACTGCCCCAAACTGGCAAATCGCCAGGCACCAGCAGAGGTTCCTAGCAAGTCTAACGGTTGTTGCCGATTCGCAAAAAAATCACCAAACAAATACCGATCAAGCCCTTGTAAAATAAACCACTTGGGGCCGCCAGACGCTCCCATCAGCAGTTCAATAGAGTTGGGCCGAAGTCCCTCTTCCTGAATCCGTTCATAGGCTTGCCGCCCTGCTCTAATTTCAAGCCAATCGCTTGCCATGCTCTCATCCCGCGGTTATTGCACGTACTGCTTTGTCTGGTATGGGTCGAGTATACTGAAATAGAATCGGATTAGCAGCCTCTTCAACCGCTTGAATGGCGATCTTGAGAGTCGCACCCCTGCCGTCTATTTGTTATGCTTAAGCATCCTTAAATTCGTATCAATTTGAGCATCAAATGAAAGTAATCTCATTTAACATCAATGGTATTCGCGCACGACTGCATCAACTGCAAGCGCTCATCGACAAACATCAACCGGATATTATTGGGCTGCAAGAAATCAAAGTACACGATGATCAATTCCCATTAGCGGATGTTGAAGCGATGGGCTACCACGTGTTGCATTTCGGTCAAAAAGGTCATTACGGCGTGGCTCTGCTCAGCAAAAAGCCTTTGCTCAATCCGCAATATGGCTTCCCAACCGATGATGCCGATGCTCAGCGACGCATGATCATGGGTGATTATGTCACTGACAATGGCGATACAGTGCGCGTTTTGAATGGCTATTTCCCGCAAGGCGAAAGTCGCGACCACCCGACCAAGTTTCCGGCGAAAGAGAAGTTCTACGCTGACCTGATGAACTATGTCGAAAACTATCTCAAACCAACGGAACAAGTCATTGTTATGGGCGATGTGAACATCTCTCACCAAGACTGTGATATCGGCATTGGTGAAGACAATGCGAAACGTTGGCTGCGAACGGGTAAATGTTCATTCCTTCCAGAGGAACGCGAATGGTTGAATCGTCTACTTGCTTGGGGATTAACGGATACCTACCGGCAGTTTGTTGCCGAGCCGAAAGAGGAATATAGCTGGTTTGATTATCGCTCACGAGGCTTTGACGACAATCGCGGACTCCGCATCGATTTGATACTTGCGACTGAAACGTTAGCAGTAAAATGTATCGATAGCGGTATTGATTACGAATTACGCGGTATTGAAAAGCCTTCTGACCACGCACCGGTTTGGTCAACGTTCAGCGCCTAATCGACAGCAATTAACTAATGTTGGTCAGGCGGCAGCTCATCGAGAGCGCGCTTGACCATTTTCGCCAAGTCTAAATAGCACGGCTCCGGCTTCGGTTGTAACTGGAGCTTACGCGTTAAATCGGTGTACCAAGCCCGCAATTGTGGCGTCAGCGCTGAGCGTGCACGCCAACCAAGCCAATACCAGCCCTGTAACGGCAGAGAGAGCAAAAACAACGATGTTACTATGGCTTGCGGCAACAGTTCCTGCCCTTGTAATTGCCACTGCACCATAAAATTGATCACGGCAAGAGCCGGCATCCAGCGTGTTGCCATGTGCACGGCCGGAATGACCGTAGATTCGGTAAACGCTGCAACCACAGCATGTCGTGGCCAAATTTTGGCGTAGTGTTGCCCATCTTTAAAGGTTCGAAACATCACAAATAATTCACCAATATTTACTTGACAGATGCACAATTGAACAAGCTGAACACTTCTCAATCAACTCCAATATATACATAAATTTCAATAGGTTAATACACTTAAACCAGCTAACCCACAGAGTTATCCACATAAACTGTGGAGAATTCACAGTGGTTTTGTCACAATGCAGGAGTGCCTCTATTTGAGGCTTCACTTTATCACAACCAATTCACGACACGAGCATTAGTCTAATGGCAGTTAACACCTCTCAACCGATACTGTATGGAATACCTAATTGTGACACGGTGAAAAAGGCCGAACGTTGGCTGAACCAACAAGGTATCGCTTACAGCTTTCATGATATTCGAACGCAACCACTTAGCGCCGAGCAATGGCAGGCACTGGTCACTTTGGTTGGGCCCGAAACCATTATCAACAAGCGCAGCACGAGCTGGCGTGGGTTAAGCGAGTCGGAACAGCAACTTGCCTCTGTCGAGGCTGTGGTCAGCTTGCTGCAACAATATCCAACACTAATGAAACGTCCTTTAGTGACGCCTACTGCTCCAACGAAGCCGAATACATTCGTGATTGGCTTTAAAGAGGCCGCTTGGGCGCAGGAGTTTCAAACCGCATGAGTGATGTGATTCAACTCGCTCGCGAACTTATTCAACGGCCCTCCATAACACCAGCCGATGAAGGCTGTCAGGAGCTGATCGGTGATCGGCTCAACACTGCCGGCTTTGAACTCGAGTCGATGGTATTTGCCGATACGACGAATTTATGGGCCCGCAGAGGTTCGCAGGAGCCGGTGTTTTGCTTCGCTGGCCATACTGATGTGGTACCAGTCGGTGATGAACATGCCTGGCGATATCCACCTTTTGCAGCTGAATTGGCTGATGGCTACCTCCATGGTCGTGGTGCTGCCGATATGAAAGGTAGTCTCGCCGCTATGGTTGTCGCCACAGAAAATTTTGTACGAAAGTTCCCAAACCATAAAGGTAGTATCGCGTTTCTCATCACCAGTGATGAAGAAGGCCCATTTATTAACGGCACTCCCAAAGTTATCGAGACCCTAGAAGCACGCCATGAGAAAATCACGTGGGCTTTAGTCGGTGAACCGTCCAGTACTGCTGAACTTGGAGACTCGGTGAAAAATGGCCGTCGCGGCAGTCTCAGTGGTGAGCTGAGTGTACGCGGTATTCAAGGCCATGTGGCCTACCCTCATCTAGCAAAAAACCCGGTACACTCTGCAATGCCCGCGCTCAGCGTGCTAGCAGGTGCACATTGGGACGATGGAAATAGCTTCTTCCCGCCCACCAGTTTTCAAATCAGTAACATCCATGCTGGCACAGGCGCTGGCAATGTCATCCCTGGCACACTGAAGGCTAGTTTTAACTTTCGTTTTAGTACCGAAGTAACAGCACCCGAATTACAGCAACGTGTCATTGATATTCTCGATGCGCATCAACTGGATTACGCTATCGACTGGAAGTTAAACGGCGAACCGTTCATTACCGGCTCGGGTGAACTGCTCGAAGCAACGCAAACGGCCATTTATGAGGTGACGGGGCGCCGCACAGAGCTATCTACGGCGGGAGGAACATCGGATGGTCGTTTTATTGCACCCACTGGTGCACAAGTCATTGAGCTGGGTCCTGTGAACGCAACCATACACAAAGTTGATGAATGCGTCCGTGCTACCGACCTTGAAGAATTGGCGTTAGTCTACGAGCGGATCTTGGAGCATTTGCTATGTTAAGCACTAGGCAACTGACTGGTCTTGAAGATACGCATGTTGTTACGGTTACAGAAAACGAACCGAATCCACGTTTGCAACCGGCTGTAGTGACAGCGTGGCAGGCAATGCAGCAAGCAGCTGCGAATTCAGGCGTATCGTTAGCCATTGCCTCAGGATTTCGAGACTATGCTCGTCAGTTAGCCATTTGGAATCGCAAATATCGGGGCGAGGCTCCACTCTACAATGATCGCGGCGACCGATTAGACTCGAGTCAAATGAATTGTGGTGAAAAGCTAGAAGCCATTCTGACGTGGTCGGCCCTTCCGGGTGCGAGTCGTCACCACTGGGGCACCGACTTTGATGTGTATGACCCGCGCCCTTTTGCGCAACCTGACCATCCACCTTTAGAACTTACAGTGAAGGAATATAGCGAGGGTGGACCTTGTTTCAGCGCGTATCAATGGTTAATCCATCATGCCCGAGATTTTGGCTTTTTCTTTCCTTACGCTCGCTATCTCGGTGGTGTCGCCAGCGAACCTTGGCACCTCAGCTATGCGCCGTTAGCACTGGATTATCTACCACAATTAACCACCGAGACATTAAAAGAAGCTATGACTTCGGCACAACTACTGGGTCTTGAAATGGAAGGTTATGACTACGTATTGGAACGACTCGATGACATTAAAGAGCGTTACATTGATGCAATTTGCCAGCCTGATGGTACAGGAGCTGACGTATGGTTTGGCTAATATTAGCACTGGTATTTGGTGTAGTGATTGGCAATATTATGCTGCTTAAACACACCGCACATATGAAAATGCCGTCACTTAAGCAACGGCATCCGGAAGACAAAGACGACTAACAAACATCGCTCTTCTATTCACTGTTCACTGTTCACTAGTTTTACAGTTTTACCCCTATTCGGGCGGCGACCTCTTCGTAGGCCTCAACCACACCACCTAAGCCTTGACGAAAACGATCTTTGTCTAGCTTCTTACGGGTTTCTTTGTCCCACAAGCGGCAACCATCAGGGCTAAATTCATCGCCGAGAACAATAGTGCCATCGGCGTCGACGCCAAACTCAAGTTTGAAGTCCACCAGCATCATGCCACCCGCATCGAACAATTTGCTCAATACATCATTCACTTGCAACGTCAGTGCTTTCATTTGAGCGAGCTGATCTGCTGTCGCCCAACCAAACGAAACTACGTGAGAATCGTTAATCATTGGATCGTGTAGCGCATCATTTTTTAGGAATAGTTCGAAGGTCGGTGGATTCAGCGTTTGGCCCTCAGTCACACCTAAACGGCGCACTAATGAACCTGCAGCGAAGTTCCGAACCACACACTCCACGGGAATCATGGTCAACTTTTTGACTAAGGTTTCCGTGTCGCTCAGTACTTGATCAAGTTGCGTAGGAATACCAGCGGCTTCCAGTTTGGCCATAATAAAATTATTAAATTTATTATTGACCATACCTTTGCGATCCAGCTGCTCAACCTTCTCCCCATCGAATGCGGAGGTGTCATTGCGGAATTGCAATATTAAGCGTTCCGGATTGTCGGTCGTAAAAACAGTTTTAGCTTTTCCCCGATACAATTCACTACGTTTTTCCATGAGCAACTTAATCTCCAAGCAGACGATTTACAGGCTATTTTGACGGCGTAACGTGGCAGCAACAGGCGCGTAGATTCGATTCACGTCGGCAGCTGACAACGGCTCATCATTATAGTGGAAAGTTACCGTGGTTGTCTCATTATCTCCGGTCACTCGCACCATATAATCGCCATCAGCGATATCTAACTTGCCTTCTACTTCATCACGCCAGAATGCCAAGCTCGACATCCCTTTCGCACCCTTCGAATACTCAGTAAAGTACTGGCCAGTCGATTGGTTTAAGTCATCAATACTAAACCCTAATTCAGGCAGCGATTGACCCATTAATGCCCATACCGTATCAAAATCAGCCTCAACAACAATGGCTGGGAAACCATCACCATTAAATCCTGCGGTAGCATTTATTTCTTGGTTAGCTCGATTAAAGATTCTATTTTCTTGCTGTGCGATCGCAATTTCGTTAACAATGTCGTTCAACAACATCGCTGCTGCATTGCGATCCGCTATCATAGATGGCTGTCGACCTGCTCCATCACCTGATTCAACGCTTTCGATGACAGTGACTTCAATTGCAGTCGTGCGACCATGATCAGGGGTTTCCTGAGTGATTTCAAACTGCCGCTCAGTTACAAGCGTTAATTCATCTTCTGAAACTTCACGCTCATTTCGTACAGAACCGGTTACTATGCGTTGCTCCGATTCGGCATTGATCACAGGAATACCTCGTTGATTCAATGCTTTAGTAACACCTTCCCACACGAAAGAAGACAAATTCGACATATCTTCCAGTTCGTCAAAATAAATACGAACACGTCGTTCTGATTCATCAATTCGACTACCTGCCGCCGTTGGACGGACCAATACTGGGGCCTGGATATTCACTTGAGGACCCACTGGTAAATTGCCGTCAACTTCTGGCACTTCAAAACGATTACTGGGTGCAGGTAAACCTTTATTTGGAGCCGGTTTTAGCCCGTTCGTTAACTGCGCCTCGGTATATTTAAAACCACCGTCAGCTTGTTCTTGTGGCGTGAAACTACAGCCACTCGCAACGACAACGCTCAGGCAAGTTACAATACGTACATACTCTTTCATTACGACTCCGCGATTATAAAATTCCGGCTTGTTTTAATGTGTCTTCGATGTGCTGTTGCTCTGGAAGTTCCGGCGGCGTCATCGGTAATCGGTAATTTGGTTGCATTTTTCCCATCAATGACAGCGCCCATTTCACAGGAATTGGATTGGCTTGCACGAACATAGCCTCATGCAAAGCTCCTAGCTCTGCGTCTAATGCTGTTGCAATAGCCTGTTCACCTGCACGAGCTGCGTCAACCATCGCTTTCATTTTTCGCGGCGCAACATTCGCGGTCACACTGATCACACCTTGGCCGCCTCGTAACATAAATTCGCAGCCAGTCGGGTCATCACCGCTCAATAAAATAAAATCAGGCCCACACAAGGTTCGCAGTTGTTCGACTCGGCTCAAATCACCGGTCGCTTCTTTAATCCCAACAATATTCGGAATACTTGCCAGTTCAGCAACAAAATCAGGCGTCACGTCAGCAGCAGTGCGACCCGGAACATTGTATAGCAGTTGAGGTTTGTCACTGGCTTCAGCGCAAGCTTTGTAGTGTTCAATAAGACCGCGCAATGAAGGTTTGTTGTAATAGGGATTGACGTTGAGGAAACCAGCTAACGGTAAATGATTCATTTTCTCGGTCAGATACACGGCTTCCGCAGTGGCATTCGAACCGTTTCCTGCAATAACTGCAATACGTCCCGCTGCCAATTCAGTTATTGCACTTACAACTTGGACATGCTCTTGGTGACTCATAGTTGCCGACTCACCAGTCGTCCCCATGGCCACTATTGCGTCGGTTCCCTCAGCCACATGCCAATCTACCAGCTCTTGAAGCTGCGTGTAATCGACATTGCCTTTATCCGTAAACGGCGTCACGAGCGCAACAATACTGCCTGTTAACATGCTTTCCCCCATCTCCCAATAAGTCCACAATGGTACTTTTACCGTACTCTAAACACAAGGGGCAAACCCGCAGAGTTACTTGGCTTTGCAAGCGGTTTACAGATTCTCTATGATCGACGCATTGAATTGACCTAAGTTTGGATAGGAGTTGTTATGAAATTGCTCGAAGCGGGCGCAAAAGCGCCACATTTTGAATTACCGAATGCAGATAATGAAAACGTTGCTTTGGCTGACTTACTGAAACAAGGACGCGTTTTGGTTTACTTCTATCCGAAAGCAATGACACCCGGTTGTACCGTTCAGGCGCAACAGCTTCGCGACCACGCGCGGGCGTTCGCTGAACATGGTGTACAAATTGTCGGCATAAGTCCCGATGAACCTAAGCGCTTAGCAAAATTTACCGAGCGCGATAACCTCAACTTCACCCTACTCGGTGATGTTGATCACAGCGTTGCGGATGCTTTTGGTGTGTGGGGCCCGAAGAAGTTTATGGGCAAAGAATACGATGGCATTCATCGGATTAGTTTTCTGATTAATCAAGATGGCACCGTGGCTGAAGTCTTTGATAAATTCAAAACGAAAGACCATCACGAAGTGGTGCTCGCAGCGCTTGCCTAAGCCACTACTGAGCAGGGTGGCACTAGTCACCACCCTGCGCAGTCGTCGATTCGGTTTTGTCGCTCGATAAGGCCGTCAGCACCGCCTTCACAAGGCTGGCTAATGGTATCGCGAAAAACACGCCCCAAAAGCCGAAGAAACCACCGAAAATCAATACCGCCGCAATAATATAGACCGGGTGTAGACTCACCGCTTCACTAAAGAGCAGTGGCACCAGCAAGTTACCGTCTAACGCCTGAATGACGAGATAAGCAATCATCACATAGGCAAACATCGCACTCCAGCCGAACTGGAAAAGCGCCACTAGGAATACCGGTAGAGTGACGACGGCAGCACCAATATAGGGGATTAATACGGATAAACCGACTAAGACCGCGAGCAAAGCTGCATAACGCAAGTCAAATGCAGCGAAAGCAATGTAGGTCACTACACCCACAATCACGACTTCTATCGCTTTACCGCGAATGTAATTCATGATCTGCAAGTGCATTTCACCGCTTACCTGCGCGATCAGCCGACGATTGTATGGTAATACGCTGCTTAAATGACGCAGTAATTGGTGTTTATCTTTCAGCATAAAGAATATCAACAACGGCACAACGATGAGATAAATCAGCAACGCCATGACCCCGATCAAGCGGTTCAACGATTGTCCGAGGAGAGTCTCGCCAAATAATAACGCTCGATTCGTCGTCGTTTCGACAAACTCAGCGATTTGCTGTTCGCTGATATAGCCAGGGAAGAGCTCTGGCAGTCGATTGAGTAACAACTTAGCTTGGACAAACATTTGTGGTAATTCACCCAGTAACGCCACCGATTGCTGCCAAATAACCGGCATCAAAAACAGAATCAATGCGACATTCAAGGCGATAAAAGCTGCAAATACGGTGGAGACGGCTGTCAATCTCGGCATCCCCGCTTTCTGCAGACGTAAAACAGGCCAGTCGAGTAAGTAGGCTAATGAAATGGCAACCAGAATGGGGGCTAAGATACCACTGAACAAAATAATCAGTAGAAACGTAATAACGAGTAACAGAAATAAAGTGACCGCATCGGGGTCAGAAAATTTTCGCTGATACCAGTTCTTGATATATTCCCACATGGCGCCAGAACTCCGTTGTACATGGCAGATGGATGTGCACATAATAGGGAACCTTTGACCAGAACGCTACTCATAAGAAGACCAATTCGGAATGGTTCGGGCATGCAGTACACCTCACTAAAAACTTTCATTGGCGCAGTGCTACTGGCAATTACCTTTGCCGCTGTCGCAACTCCACAGAACCGTCTACCGGACATCGGTACAGCAGGTTCTAGCGTGGTGACCGTTGATCGCGAACAAGCTATCGGCGATATGTACATGCGCCAAGTCCGCGCAACCGCCCCACTCGTCAATGACCCAGTGCTTGATGAATATTTGCGAGACTTGGGCTTGAAGCTCGTACGTGAATCGAATGACGTACGATTTCCGTTTACATTCTTCTGGGTGAATCAAAACGACATTAATGCGTTTGCTTTCTTCGGCGGCTATGTGGGTATGAATACTGGGCTGATGGTAGAAACACGAACCGAGTCAGAACTAGCTTCCGTTATTGGCCACGAGATTGCTCATATTACCCAACGTCACCTAGCCCGTAATATGGAAAATATGCAGCAGGGTTCTGCCACCTCTGTCGGTGCTATGATCGGTGCCATTTTACTGGGAATGGTGAGCCCCGACCTAGGTATGGCCGCATTATCGGGAGCCATCGGCGGGTTGCAGCAAATGCAAATCAACTACACTCGCCTCTTTGAACAGGAAGCGGATAGAATCGGTCTCAATGTATTAACTCGCGCCGGCTTTGACCCGCAAGGGGCACCGAATTTTTTCGGTCGCTTAGCTGAAAAATATCGCTACTCGAGTCGCCCACCAGAAATGCTATTGACGCATCCTTTGAGCGAATCACGAATAGCCGATACGCGCCAGCGCGCCGACCAACTGCCCAGTCCATTAAATCGTGATGAAAGTAATTACTGGCTGGCAAAATATCGAATTCAGGCACGTCACATAAAGAACATGTCCGCGAACGCCTTTACCACTCAGTTAAACCATACCAACAGCGAAATCGCCAATGCGGCGCGCTATGGGCTCGCTATTGTGCAATTGGATAACAACGAGCCTGAATCTGCGGAAAGAACCTTAGCCCCCCTGCTTGCAGCACAGCCCATGAATACCTTTTATCTCGATGTACAAACCGACATTCTGCTGGCACAGAAGCGCTACGATGAAGCACTCGCTTTGCTTGAAAAAGCCTACATGCGGATGCCAAACGAACAAACGATCACGATGAACTTCGCTAATGCTGCACTCACCGCAGACAAAACTGATTTAGCGATTCAATTACTCCGTGAATATTTACGGCGCGATCCGGACAACGTAACGGCAATCGATTTACTCGCGAACGCTTATCAACGGGTCGGCGATTCTAGCGGCATGTATGAGCAACGTGCCTATCTTTATGCGCTCTATGGCAACTTTGATGAAGCCATCAACAATTTGCACAATGCGCACAAACAAAACAGCACGGAACTCGAGCGGCGTCGTCTTCAAGCTCGAGTCGAACAACTGATGGCGAAGAAGCGTGAATTAGAGGCAATGCGCTAATCGAGTTCGGTGACGCGCTTCAGACTGTCAATAGTTTGCTCACCCAGTAATGGTCCTTTCACCTCACCCGCTGGCGTCACAATATATGTTGCGGGCAGCATTTGCGGCTGCGCAAAAGGAAGATTCGGAAAAGGCTCGTTCTGAATGAGCGGGAACTCAATACCTTGCTCGGTTCGTAAAGTTGCTAGTGCTTCATTATTCAAGCCGTCAAAACTCACACCGAAGAGTCGAACGGAATCACCATATTGATGATGAAACTCATTCAATTCGGGTAACTCGCGTAAACAGGGAGCACACCATTCGGCAAAATAGTTTACGACAACATATCGGCCTTCAAGTTGATCCCATTGTTGCGGTCCGACGGTATCTGTATGAAAGTCGGCAGCGGGGCTACAACCCATTAACCAGAGACAAGTCGCCGCGGTAATCCAAATTCGAAAGCCGCGTACAAATCGACATTGCATAGTGAATCCCTTAAGCTACATAAATGATGTTAGATAGGAATCAATAGCATGACCGAAGTCACGATTTATCACAACCCACGCTGCTCGAAAAGTCGACAAACCTTGCAGTTGTTGCAAGAGCAAGGATACGAACCTCAAGTGATTGAATATATGAAACAACACTTCGAACCCGATGCCATCAAAACACTGTTAAGCCAACTTGGGTTTGTGTCTGCTCGAGAGCTGATGCGCTCAAAAGAAGACGAGTTTAAAGCACTCAACCTCGCCAATGAGAACGACGAGGATAAACTTATTCAAGCAATGATTGAACACCCGCGTTTGATCGAACGGCCCATTGTTGTGGTTGGTGATCAAGCTCGACTCGGACGACCACCCGAAGCTGTTTTAGAGCTGGTACAGTAACACCTATGAGCAGTCGTATACTGATTCTTTACTACAGCCGCACCGGTGCCACTCAGCAACTGGCTGATGCCATAGCTCAGGGTGTAGAAAAAGCCGGTGCGGAAGCGGTTCTACGAACAGTTGAAGCACCGGGCGAACCGAAAAGTAGCCGCGACCTTACTGTTGATGTCGATGATCTCAGTACTTGTGATGGCCTCATATTGGGCAGTCCAACACGGTTCGGGCACATGGCGGCAGCACTACAACAATTTTGGGAACGGACATCGACTGAATGGTTGCGAGGCGTGCTGGTTGATAAGCCGGCGGCCGTATTTACTTCGAGTTCGAGTATGCACGGGGGGCAGGAATCTACCCTACTCTCGCTAGCAGTTCCCTTGCTGCATCACGGTATGATTCTGTGTGGGATTCCCTACACCGAACCAGGCCTGCAACAGACATCTGGAGGTGGTTCTCCTTATGGCGCCAGCCATGTCGAGCACGCCGATAAAGAGGGAGCAGGCATCAGCACAGTCGAACGTGACTTAGCTGTTGCTTTGGGTACTCGAGTTGCACGTATCGCCTTGCAACTTCAATCACGTTCTTGATAATGCGAGATTCAGCACACATGCCTAACAAAATTCAACTTTTTCGAACGTTAGCAGTCAGCAACTTCTTTGGTTTACTTGGCTTAATGCTCGTTTGGCAACTCATCTGTAATGCCGGCAGTGACACCAGTGTTTGGTTTCGCTTAGGCCTTTGGGTTCTACCACTGCTGTTTCCGCTGCCAGGACTATTGCGCGGTAAGCCATACACGTTTGCGTGGGCCAACTTCATTCTGATGTGGTATTTCTTGCACGGTTTTACCATGCTTTATATCGAGCCGAGTCAACGTGGACTCGCTGTCGTTGAAATTCTCTTCACTACGGCAGCTTTTATTGGTTGTACAGCATATGCTCGATTACAGGGTCGTGCTTTAGGTTTGGGATTACCGAAATTAAAAGACCAACAATAACTTAGATATCGAGCACTTGTTTGACGAAAGGTATTGTTAGTCGTCGTTGTGCGGCCATCGAGGCGCGATCCAGTTGCGCCAAGGTCGCCATCAATTCGGCCATATCACGACCCAATCGTTGCACCATAAATAAAGCTGTTTCATCACGTAACTGCAATCCCAAAGCTGCAGCACGCTGCCGCAGAGCTTTTGCCTTGTCAGCGTCTTGCAGCGCTTTGATTTGGACCGCAATACCCCACTGTAAGCGCGATTGCGTATCGGGAATCGCAGCCGGCAGCTGAGTTGGCGACATGGCGGCGGTGACGAGTAATCGTGTTTGCCCGCGGTCTTGAATGCGATTGAAAAGCGCGAAAAGTTCAAAGCACCAATCATGCTGATCAATTACAGCATCAAGGTCATCAATACACACCAGTGAAAATTGCTCAAGCCCACGTAAAATTGATGCTTCAACTTGTTGTTCCAGCAGGTCGCGCAGGGGCACATACATGGCGGTCGTATTGATATGAAGCTGCGCGCACATTGCATGCAATAAGTGGCTTTTACCGACACCATGCGCACCCCAGAGGTAAACAAATGGCTCGGCACTCTCTCGCAACAATGCTAAGACTTCTTTATTTTCACCCGTTACATAAGTGGCGAACGTGTGTGCATCGGGAAGTTGCATCGCTAGCGGGAGTTGCTGAAGATTCATTAATCCTCAATCCATCTGTACAGTGGCATCATTGGCGTCCCATCAAGCGACTCTTCAGCGCCATCTTGATTCACTGGACGCAACGATTTACTTAAATCGATTGCCTGCATTATTCTAGCGGGAGCAGTTTGTAACAGTAATTCAAATTCCCCCCGATATTGCTGATAGCCGACCAATTGTGCCGCTTGAACCGCTGGTAAACTCAGCAGCAGTTGCTCGACCTGAATTGCTTTTTCAAGGGAATCCACACCATCAACGGCAAGCCGCCAGCGGTTCGTTTGTTCAATACTCGAGTCGATTCGATAACGTTGCGCCAGCTCCTGAGTGAGCGCCGCAATAATTAATTCACCCATCTCATCACGATCGTCACTAAACACTTCACCGCGCCATTTGAGCTCACCCAAATCTAACGACCAATCAGCTTGCCAGCGCCCTTTCTGTAGGGTTGGGTCCGCTTGGTAGACGCGCGCAACAACAATACCATCAGGCAGATAACGCGCACTCGCAAATTGGATTCGATCATTAAACCGCGCCCACACATCGACCACTTCAACAGTCATAGTATCGTTCAAATCCAAAAGCGGTAGACGAATGGGTAAACCACGCTCTTGCGCAGCATTGCGTAACTGTTGTGTCAAAATGGACTCGTCCGAACTACCAATTAATTCACGTTGGAGCTGTTCATTTTCACTCACCAGCCAAACTAGAATCAAAGGGCGTAAATTACTCCAGACACCAGAGCCTGACTGTTGCAATAAGCGATTGATTTTCTGCGCGTCGAATTGCACCCAGAGTACGAGTTGTTCGTCTTGTTGGTAGCCGTATTGAACCACATAATCTCGCACGTTTTTGAGAGCAGTGCGCACAGCGTCGTGTTCCAACGCTTGCGTGTCACCCGAAACCTTTAGCAGAGTTCCCTTCAGGGCTGTTTGCAAGGCGTCGGTGCGCTCATTCGCGTTTTGTGTGGCGACAGGGATACGCTGTTGGTAGAGCTGCGTGAGCTCAATGGCTGCCATGCTGGAACTACTCCATAGCAACAACAACGCTATCAGGAGGGTCGTTAAGCAGTTTTTTAAATGCATCATGCTGTGCTTCAGTATCCGTAGTGGCAAGCTTTCTACGCTCATCATAAACAGCCCCAACTGCATGGGCAAGTAACAAGCTGTGGATAACCACCTATTGCATTTAAGAAATGGTTAAAGCGTGCTACCATTTTACCTCATTGCCATTCACGATTCATTGGGACCGACACCATGCTGAGACAACAGCTACGTGCAATCAGTTCTTTGCTGACAAGTATTACTCTGATTGGCATTTGTGTCGGCATGACGAGTACCCTACTCAGTCTGCGCGCCACCATAGAAAATTTCGGTACCCTAACTACCGGCATCATCATGTCGGCCTACTTTATTGGCTTCCTCTTTGGCACCACTCGCGCTCCGAAAGATATTCGGCGCGTTGGTTACGTTCGGGCCTTTGGCGGGCTAGCAGCGCTTGCTGCCGCATCCATTCTTATTCAAGCCATCTGGATCGATCCCACGGTTTGGTTCATCATGCGCTTCCTCACTGGTTTCGCGATTTCGGCTATTTTCGTGATCGTCGAGTCTTGGCTGAACACCATGGCGGATAATAAGAACCGCGGCACTTTGCTGTCAGTTTATTTAGTGCTGATTTATGGTGGTTTGGTGGTCGGTCAACTCGTGCTTGGCGTGGCTGACCCATCAGGTTTTGTCGCATTCGCTTTGGTTGCGCTATTAATAAACTTAGCGTTGATACCTATTTTAATTAGCGTTTCTGTTGAGCCCACCACGCATGAACCGCGCAAAGTGCCCATCTGGGGACTGTTTAAGTTAGTTCCGCTTGGCATTGTGAACGCATTTATCATGCAGGCGTGTTACGCCATGTTCTACGGTATCGGGCCTATGTATGCGACCTACATTGGTCTCAGTATTCCCCAAGTGTCTCTGTTTATGGCCTCGTTCATTCTCGGTGGAATGCTCTCCCAAGCACCCATTGGTCTGCTTTCTGACCGCTTCGATCGACGCGTCATTATGGCGGGTTGTGCCGGTACAGCAGCCATAATGGCGTTGATCTTATCCCAGCTTGGTTCCGAATTGGTCTGGCTCATTTACCTGAGTGTTGGACTCTTTGGTGCCTGTGCTTTACCTCTGTACTCACTGGGCATGGCGCATACCAATGACTTTCTTGAAAAAGATCAAATGGTCGGCGCAACAGGTGCCATTATCAAGGTGGGCGGCATTGGTTCTATTATCGGAGCGCCAGCGGTCGCCGCACTGATGGAATACGGCGGAGTGAATTACTTCTTTCTATTGATAGTCGTAATGACCAGTGTGGTGTGCGTCTATTCGCTCTATCGTGTGACCAAACGCGCACGGCCGACTGATCAACCGCACAGCAGCTACGCCATGTTATCGCCGGGGCAAACCTCTGATGAGCTACTCACCGCTTTAGCCGAAGAAGATCAAGACACTCAAGACGAACTTGAGCGTCAACAAGCTTAACCATGTCGCTCTACGGCTGTAGCCACTGGCTAACCAGTATTTGCGCTTCGTTCATCAGCACTGATAAATGGTCGTCGCTGACGAAACTCTCGCAATAAATCTTGTAGATAGGCTCGGTACCTGATGGACGCGCTGCAAACCAGCCATTCGCCGTACAGACCTTCACGCCACCTATCGATGCTCCATTTCCTGGGGCTTGGGTCATCACATTAGTGACTGCGTCACCTGCCAAAGTTTGTAATTGCAGCTGTGCCGGTTGAATTGCTTTGAATGCTTGATTCATCGCCGCGCTAGACGGCACGTCTTGGCGCTTATAGTACGCAGTACCGTGCTGCTCACACAGCTGTTGATAATAAACACTTGGATCCTTACCCGTGGTGGCACAAATTTCAGCCGCAAGCAGCGCCATAATGATGCCATCTTTGTCCGTCGACCATGCTTTCCCCGAACGGTCCAAAAAGGTCGCTCCTGCGCTCTCTTCACCTGCAAATGCAGTTGTGCCTGCTTGCAGTTCACGAGCGAACCACTTAAAACCAACCGGCATCTCACGTAATGTCCGCTGATTGGCCGCGACCACACGATCAATCATGGCACTCGAAACCAGTGTTTTACCAATTGCCGTCTCTGCAGCCCAAGAACGATTCTTGCACAGGTAATCAATGGCAACTGCTAAATAGTGATTCGGATTCATCAAGCCTTCGGTGGGCGTGACAATGCCGTGACGGTCATAATCTGGGTCGTTCCCGACCGCGATATCAAACTGATCTTTCAGCGCCACCAGTGACCGCATCGCATAAGGCGAGGAGCAATCCATCCGAATCTTGCCGTCCTTGTCGAGACTCATAAACCGGAATGTGGCATCAACATCAGCCTGCGTAACCGTAATTTCAAGACCATATTGCTCGGCGATCAACGGCCAATAACTGGCGCCAGCGCCACCCATGGCGTCGACGCCAATGGACAACTTCGCATTGGCGATAGCTTGCATATCAATGATGGTATCTAACGCATCCACATAGTCTTGTCGCCAATCCACTTGATGCAGGTGCTTGCTGGCTAATGCCTCGGCGTAACTCACCGCTTCCACACCGAGTAACTCTGCCGATAAAATGGCATTGGCATATTTCTCGATGACTGCGGTTGCATCGGTATCCGCTGGACCGCCGTGCGGAGGGTTGTATTTGAAGCCACCATCCTCAGGCGGATTATGCGATGGGGTAATGACTACACCATCGGCAAGGCCTGTCGTACGTCCTTGGTTGTAGCGAAGAATGGCAAAGCTGATGACAGGTGTCGGGGTGTAACCGTGGTCCACTTGCACATGAACATCAACGCCATTGGCAATAAAGACTTCGAGCGCTGTCATATAAGCGGCTTCAGACAATGCGTGGGTGTCGCGACCAAGCATTAACGGGCCAGTAATGCCCTGCTCTTCGCGATAGCGCACCACTGCTTGGCTGATAGCCAGAATATGCGCTTCGTTAAACGAGTTTTTAAAAGCAGAACCGCGATGTCCAGACGTACCAAAGGACACCAATTGTTCGGGTTGACTGGGGTCAACATCATTGACGAAATAGGCACTTACCAGTTGCGCAATATTAGTTAAGTCGTTCGCTTGTGCGGGCATACCAGCCCGTGTATGTAATCCCATTACAAAAAGTCCCTAATTTTTTCTGCTTCTGACTGCGAGTACCCAAGTTCAAGAGCAACTTGCGTCAACATTGATTTTTTCCGGGTCGTGTTATTGTTGGTCACCACAAAATAAGGAGCATCAGGTATTTGCTTTGGATTGGTGCTGGTACCGCTGGCTTCAAGCGCCTCGGCACTAGTGGCAAAATATTGCCGGTCACGACCGCTGATCTCCAATACTTTCTTGAAAGACTTGCTGTGGCAGCGATGTAACATGCTAAGAATGGTCAGAAAACGTGCAACGACGCTACGTTGTCCCGCCAGGTCAATGCGTGACATGACATCAAATACCTTGCGTTCAGTCGCAGCTTGTTCTGGTTCAGACGTAACCAAACTGGGCTTACCTGTAACTTTATCGGCAGCTTCCAACCCCAGCAAGCGGCGTAGAATTGCAGATGCACTTTCACCGATATGTTGTGTATGCCCGGCTATAAAACGGTATAATTCATCATCAATTTCAATTCGTTTACTCATGATGCTGCAACTTTTTTATCGTCTAAAGGTATCATGCTGATTATTATACCCATCCCATAGCCTGGGTACAGAAAATCAACCCAACACCAGCAGAGGTCCAGTATGACAGCAACAACTTTGCTCAATTATGAGCGTTTTGGGAGCGGAGCTCCGGTCGTTCTCATTCATGGTTTATTCGGTGACTTGGATAACTTAAAGCGCTTAGGCCGCGAACTCGAGAGTAATTTCGAGCTGATTGCCATTGATGTGCGTAATCATGGCGACTCGTTTCATTCCGACACCATGTCTTATGAAGCTATGGCTGATGATCTCGCCACTTTACTCGATGACCTCAACATTGACCGTACCCACATTGTCGGTCACTCCATGGGTGGCAAGGTAGCTATGGAATTTGCGCTGCGCCACCCTCAGCGTGTCATCAGCTTGGTTGCAGCCGATGTTGCACCGGTAGCTTACGACCCAAAACATCGGCATATCCTCGATGCATTGGAACAACTTGATCTCACGCAAGTAGAAAACCGCAAAGATGCGGATAAGTTACTGCAAAAGGCCATCGATACCCATGGCGTGCGCCAGTTTCTGCTGAAAAATCTTAAGCACGCCGATCATGGTTATGAGTGGCGGCTCAACCTACCGGCTCTCGACGATAATTATGCTGCTATCTCTGGGGCCGTTTGTGAAGGCCAATTTGATGGTCCAATCCTGTTCATTAAAGGTGGCGATTCCGATTATTTAAAACCAGAACATGAGTCGGCCATACGTGATCGTTTTACCCAAGTTGACGTAAAGATAATCGAAGGCACAAGCCATTGGTTGCATGCAGAAAAGCCACGTATTTTTAACCGCTTAGTACGGGAGTTTTTGGAGCAACAAAGTCGCGCCGAGTGAGCCTGCGTGTTATAATCGCCAGCTGTATTTGTGAGATAAAGCAATCCAAGCGCACCCATAAGAAAGAGTTATGCTGTCTGAACATTTTGAATTAATTGAAACACTGGGTACGAACTTTGCCATCGCAATTCTATTTGTTCTGATTGGGTTGGCGATTCGCGATGTATTGAAAAAAGCTGAAGTACCCAAGTTCGGACAATGGTTTGTGTGGTTGGTATTGTTTTTAGGCTGTGCAGGCTTTATTGCAAAAGGTATTATTCAAGCCTTCTTTGAATCTGGAATTTAGAATCAGTTTTTTGGGTCCTTGTTCCGAACGAGACAACTCCGAACGAGACAACGTTTAAACGAGAGGTAGTAACCAAACATGGCAAGTGTAGGTATTTTTTTCGGCAGTGACACAGGTAATACCGAAGCAATCGCTCAGATGATCCAGAAAGAACTGGGCAAGAGCTTGATTGATGTATTCGATATTGCCAAATCATCGAAAGAAGACATCGCCAATTTCGACCTCATTCTGTTTGGAATACCGACTTGGTATTACGGTGAAGCGCAGTGCGATTGGGATGACTTCTTCCCAGAGCTTGAAGAAATTGATTTCACGAATAAGCTCGTGGCCATTTTTGGTTGTGGTGACCAAGAAGACTATGCCGAATATTTTCTCGATGCGATGGGTACCCTTCGCGACATCATCGAACCACGTGGAGCTATCATTATTGGGCATTGGCCGACCGCTGGTTATCAATTTGAAGCGTCACGCGCATTAGTCGATGACAGCCACTTCATTGGGCTGGGTATCGATGAAGATAGACAGCCTGAATTGACAAAAGAACGGGTGCAACAGTGGTGTGCACAAATTCGCGAAGAAATGGGACTAGCTGAATTAGCGTAAACCCATTATTCTGATGATCGATAACCTCAACACAGCGAAAGAACAATGAGCAGCAACGGCGAATTACAGTTAAAAAAAGCGGGCCTCAAAGTCACTTCTCCGCGTGTCAAAATTCTGGAAATCTTAAAAAATCCGGATAATCAGCATATTAGCGCTGAAGACGTGTACAAAATCCTGCTAGAAAAGAATGAAGAGATTGGCTTAGCAACCGTATATCGGGTGTTAAATCAGTTTGATGATGCTGGTATTGTCACTCGCCATCATTTTGAGGGTGGCCGCTCTGTATTTGAGCTAAGCGCCAAAGACCACCATGATCACTTAGTGTGCTTAAACTGCGGCCATGTGTTCGAATTTGAAGATGACTTAATTGAGCAACGCCAATTGAAAGTTGCCGCTGAAAACAATATCAAGCTCACCAACCATAGTTTGTATTTGTACGGTGAGTGCAAAAATGTCGGAAGTTGTGAGCACAACGTGAATGGGGACGACTAGTCCTCATCCACATCAATGGTATCGGGCGTGGTGAAGTCACCACGCTCGTAGCTCTCGATAATCTCCCGCGCCTCAACCTCATCATCATCACCAACAAATACATTGGCTATACCCACTGGTGCAATATCACCTACAGCGCCCTGCAAATAGTGGCCACCGGCGTGAGCAGCAATACCCGACTGCTCGAGAAGCCCCACTAACAACTGCGCCTCAATAATTGTATCGGCTCTGTATATCAGTTTCATTATTGTCTTTACTCCATGTCCCATGCCGAACTCTTTTGCTACCAGAGCCCTTCTGCTGTATGCTAGCGCGCTTGCCCTAGAAGAGAAACACAATCTGCATGAGCTTTACCAATCTCGATTTACCTGAAAGTATTTTAAGCGTTCTCAGCGAACAAGGTTACACAGAACCTACCCCCATACAACAACAAGCCATTCCCTCGATTCTTGCTGGCCGTGATGTCATGGCAGCTGCCCAAACGGGCACCGGGAAGACGGCTGGGTTCACGTTACCGTTGCTGACCAAATTAAAAGATGGTCCGCGCGCCCGTAGCAATCACATTCGCGCGCTGATCATTACACCAACCCGCGAGCTCGCAGCACAAGTTGCTGACAGTGTCGCCACTTATGGTCGTAATCTAAAACTATCCTCTGCGGTCGTGTTTGGCGGCGTGGGTATCAACCCGCAAATGATGAAACTGCGCAAAGGCGTTGATATTCTGATTGCGACGCCAGGTCGTTTACTCGACTTGCATCAGCAAAATGCGGTCAAGTTTAATGATGTTGAAGTTTTAGTATTAGATGAAGCCGATCGAATGCTCGATATGGGCTTTATTCATGACATCAAGCGCGTCTTGAAGCTGCTCCCAGCCAAACGCCAAAACCTGTTATTTTCAGCGACATTTTCTGATGACATCCGGGCGTTAGCCAAAGGCTTAGTCAACGATCCTGTTGAAGTATCCGTCGCGCCTGCGAACAGCACCGCCGATAAGGTAGAACAGTCGCTGTATGGCGTCATCCAAGGTCAAAAGACCGCTCTACTCTGTCAGTTATTACGTGATCGTGGCACCCCGCAAGCACTGGTGTTTAGCCGCACGAAGCACGGTGCAAATCGACTGGCTAAGCAGTTAGAAGCTAACGGTTTCCTTGCTGCAGCTATTCATGGCAATAAAAGCCAAGGTGCGCGCACCAAAGCACTCGATGATTTTAAACGCAATCGCATCAATGTACTGGTCGCAACGGATATCGCTGCACGCGGTATCGATATTGATTTGCTACCACTGGTTGTGAATTATGACTTGCCACATGTTGCTGAAGATTATGTGCACCGAATTGGCCGCACAGCACGTGCAGGCGCCAGTGGTCATGCGTTTTCTTTAGTGAGTCCTGAGGAAACCAAGCAGTTGCGTGGCATTGAGAAGTTGATTGGTCAAACAATTGAGCGTTTAGAAGCTCCGGGCTTCGCACCAGTCGATTTGACCAAGCGGTCTCCTGCTGCGACGAAACCGCAGGGGCGTCAACCGTCCAAGCGAACGAGCCGCTCTGCAGCTGGGAAACCTAGTGGCAATCGCTCTGGTCAGCCTGGCCGTCGCTCAACAGCCAAGCCAAACAATCGTCAAAGCTAATACATCGAACGAGGTGACGCGTTAATTCGCGTCACCTTCACTCCATACGTCACGTAAGCCAACCGTCTGGTTAAATACCAGCGCTGTTGAGCTGCTATCCTTGCTATCCGCACAGAAATACCCAATCCGCTCAAACTGGTACGCTTGTTCCGCTTGAATGTGCTGCAAGCTTGGCTCGGCATAACCATGGCGCACCACTAATGACTGTGGGTTCAATGTACTAAAGAAATCGTCCTCAGCACCTGGGTTAGGAACTTGGAATAACCGGTCGTATAAGCGAAACTCTGCTGGTAACGCAGTTGCTGCCGCAACCCAATGAATAACGCCTTTTACTTTACGTCCATCCGCGGGGTCTTTGCCCAAAGTATCTGCATCATAAGTGCAGTAAACTGTGGTTACATTACCCTCGGTATCTTTGTCGCAACGTTCCGCTTTGATCACATACGCATTGCGTAAGCGTACTTCTTTACCGAGCACTAATCGTTTGTACTTTTTATTCGCTTCTTCGCGGAAGTCTTCCGCTTCGATATAGATTTCACGACTAAACGGAAGCTCACGCACGCCCATGCTTTCGTCATTTGGATGATTCGGCGCGGCGATAGTTTCTGACTCACCGTCTGGATAATTTTCAATCACAATTTTAATCGGGTCGATCACAGCCATTGCGCGCGGTGCTTGATGGTTCAACTCGTCGCGAATACAGGCTTCGAGCATACTCATCTCAACTTGGTTATCCATCTTAGTGACACCAATACGATGGCAGAACTCGCGCACTGAACTCGGTGTATAACCACGGCGACGCATACCCGCAATCGTCGGCATCCGTGGATCATCCCAACCACTCACTTTGCCCTCTTCCACCAGCAAATGCAGCTTACGCTTACTCATTACGGTGTATTGCAAATTGAGGCGAGAAAATTCGATTTGTTGTGGGTGACAATCAATGCTGATGTTATCTAACACCCAATCGTACAACCGACGGTTGTCCTGGAATTCGAGCGTACACAACGAGTGAGTGATGCCCTCAATGGCATCCGAGATGCAGTGCGTGAAATCGTACATTGGATACACGCACCACTTGTCACCGGTTTGATGATGATGAACAAAGCGAACGCGATAAATGACTGGATCTCGCAACACCATAAATGGGGATGCCATATCGATTTTAGCGCGCAAGCAGACTTCACCGTCTTTGTATTTGCCGGCAGTCATATCTGCAAAAATCTGCAGATTTTCAGCCACACTGGTGTCTCGATACGGACTATTCACACCCGGCTCTTTCAAGGTGCCGCGCATTTCCCGCATTTTCTCTTGTGAGCTAAAGTCTGCGTAGGCTAGGCCTTTCTCGATAAGCTCCACAGCGTAACCATGCAACTGATCAAAATAATCTGAAGAATACTTTGGCTTACCTTCCCAATCGTACCCCAACCAGCGCACGTCCTCTTGGATCGAGTTAACGAAATCAACCTTTTCTTTCAACGGGTTGGTGTCATCAAACCGCAGATTACAGGTGCCTTGGTAGTCTTCCGCGATGCCGAAATTCAGGACAATCGACTTAGCATGACCAATATGTAAAAAACCATTTGGCTCAGGCGGAAAACGAGTATGCACCTGCTGGTGTTTACCGCTGGCTAAGTCTGCATCAATGATATGCCGGATAAAATTACTACGGGGCGCGTCTGCTGCCATGAATGCGTTAACTCCACATGGGTCGTTGGTTCAAAAAAGATTCGCTATGATCGCAGTTTATTGCCGCACTGGCAAGGGTTTGGGGTGGTACGGGCAAACTTATCAAATGGTGTCTTGGCAAGAACTATGATGAGCCAAAAAACCGTTGGTACTGGCGCCATTCGTTTTGTGCTGCAGTCAATGAAACGAGGTTAAAAACTACTTCAGTACCTGCCGTCGCCTGACCGAGTAGGCAGCGAGAACGCCAGGTTACCGTGCCTATTTTTGGATATCCGCCCAGAGTTTGACGATCGACCAACATGATAATAGGTTGACCATCCGGTGGAATCTGAATGGCGCCCACAGGCAACGGTTCAGAGAGAATTTGGTCATGCTCCCAGCTGAGTGATTGTGGTCCTTGTAAACGCATTCCCATACGGTCTTGGGCTGCGGTGACTTGATAGGTTTGCGAGAAAAACTGCTCGCGAACTTGCTGCGAAAAACGCTCATACTGCCCGGCCGCTACTACGTCAATGATCAGTGGTTTGCTAGCGGATTGCGGTTGCAATAAATCGGTCCGTGGCCGCCGCGGTAACAATGCTGGTGCTGAGATAACAGGAGCAGACACGGCATCACCTGCCAACAAAGAACTACCATCGCCGCGTAAACCACCCAAGCGGTCGCGCTTCACGGTGGCAACGCTACCGAGCACTGCTTCAGCGTGAAATCCGCCACGCACTGCCAAATAGCTTCTCACTCCGTGCGGCGCAGCAGCAATGGTCAAGACATCCCCCGCCTCCACATCGAATACTAGCCAGGTAGGTAACCGGCGACCATTCAGTGCCACCTGCATCGGTGCGCCGCAGACGACCATTTGCGCTCTGCGCAGCACAGTCGCCTCGAAACCACCCAGTGTTATCTCGATTTGTGCGGCATCAACTGGATTATCGAGGAGCTTGTTAGCCCACAAAAACGCATATTCATCGACGGGTCCTCCGGAGGTGATTCCAGAGGCAAGATAACCACTGCGACCGCGATCTTGGAGGGTCGCCAGTAGCCCCGGTTGCTTAATTTCTAAGACTGGAGAAATCTTAGCCATGACCTACTTCTTGTCTGAGTCGGTTGAATGTCTTTAAGTCAATCGCGACAAAACGCACTTTATCGCCAGCCTTCAGTTGCGGAAGCGCCACAACTTGCCCAATCAGATTCCACCCACCCGGAGATTCCGTAGGATAGACAGAAGTCTGTTGATTGGCGATAGCGACGCTCAAAGCCGGAACCTTTTGCCGCGGTGTCTTGAGTCGCGGACAGCGAATGGCTGTCGGAACATCACCTAAATAGGCAAAGCCTGGAGCAAAACCTAACGCATACACATGGTACTGGGGTTGTTGATGCTGAGTGATAACCTCGTCAACCGTTAATCCAGCATGTTGGGCAACACGCTCGAGATCAGGCGCAACCGCGAGGTCATAACACACCTGTATTGAGTGCTCCGTGCCTGAACTGACAGTAGTTTGGGAGTCTTGTTGGTACCAATCCGATGGCGGCTGAATACGAGCCACAAAGGTCGCCTCGTCCACATTCATCGCATCATAGTAAATCAGTAAACTGGCGTAACTCGGCACGACTTCAACAATGCAATCATGATGCTGATCGAGCAGCCAGCCCGCCAAGGCATGCAGTTGCTCGTTACAGTCAATGGATAATGGCGAATTCCCCTGTTCATCCACGAGACTCAACATCACCGCGTTTTCCGCTGCGGTAGACATTTGGATGCGCGTTGACATCACCCTGCCGAGCCCTGAATCCGTTCCAGCGACTGTCGTATGGCCGCTACCGTGGCTACCGCCGCCGGATTATCACCATGCACGCAGAGGGTATCGGCGCGGATCATTAAGGGCTCTCCTTCGACCGTGGTGATCGATTCGCCTCGTGCAAAGCGTTCCGCTTGGGTGATAATTGCCGTTTGGTTATCCAGCACGGCATCCTCATAGTCACGTGACCGCAGCCGACCATCCTCGGTGTAACGACGGTCAGCAAATGCCTCAAACCAAAGTGAAACTTGATAGCGCTTCGCGATATCAGCATAGGGCTGTTGATCGATAGTCGCTAAAGTCATTAGCTTTAGGGGTTCAGGCCGCCAGCGGTTCTCTGCAGCAACAACCGCGACAACCTGTTCAAAGAGCTCTAGATTGGCCTGCATGTCGTTATACAAAGCGCCATGCGGCTTTACATAGTGAAGTACCGCATGTTGTGCCATACACAACCGATCAATACTGCCAATTTGTGCATGCAATACGGCGTTTAACTGTTGATCCGTGAGCACCATAGACTTACGTCCAAAGTTCTCACGATCAGGATAGGAGGGATGGGCACCAATGGTGACACCAAAATGGCGCGCTAACTCAATGGTTGCAGCCATCGTCGGCGCACTGCCTGCATGATAGCCGCAGGCAATATTCGCCAAATCAATATACGGGAATACTTCTTGATCGCTGGCAACCAATGCTAAATTTTGGCTTTCTCCAACATCGCAATTTAACAGCATCTATACTTACTCTTGGGGTGATTTAGCCGACTTTTTATCAGCCTTACCCTTATTATTTTGTGCTTTAGCTGCTGCAAACCGCGCATAGCCATAGACGAATAGATACAGACCTAAACCCATACTCGCCAACTGCAAAGGCGGTAACATCAATCCGGCTATTTGATGCGCGCCGAAAACAGCCGCAGCGCCCGTTAAGCCCATAGTGATTACACAGCCAGCAATATATGTGAGTGGTACTAACCAACTGTCGAAAATACGCACGCCAATTAACGTTACCAAAGCCCCCAGAATCAGACCCCAGGCGACTGGAACTCCCAGTTGATACCAGCCTAGCCCATAATCAATAATAACGGCTGTTAATTGCGCCTGCGTGGCGTTGTAGAACAATAACCCGACCAATCCGGCCAAAATAACTAATCGTAATTGCAGCGACATAGACTGTCCCACCGTCTCTCTTAGATTAATTGAGTAGCCACGCACTCAGCGCTACGACAATAATAATGATAGGTAACCAGAGTATCGGCGATTGCGCCAATGTAATGGGCTTGGTTTCTTCACGTTCCGCATTGGCATCAACCGGCGCACTCGGTTGACGAATCAGCCAGACCGTTCCCGCTATCAATAAACCGACACCAACATTACGCCATACACCAGAATCATCGCCAGCAGGAGTCAATACTGCCAACAAGAGTCCCGCAATAATCAGAGCTATTGCCCCTAAACGTTTTACAATACTACTGTTCATGGTTATTGATTTTTCCTTGTTTAGCGGTTTTACGCCAGTTTATAAAAAAGACCAACCAACCCGCGAACATCAAAACGATGCCGATGATAATGGTCACCCAGTTCTGCTCCCAGACGCCACTTAATAACGCCGCAAAACCGATTGCAACGACAAGTAATGGAATAAGCATACCGATACCCTCGCGTTGAATTTCCTACACATTACCGAATTCGTGGCTACGAAGAAAGTGCCGCAGCGCCCTATTCGACTATTGTCGCGCTCAATGCCATACTAATTCGCAGGAACTTAGGTCAGAACAAAAGATTAGATACCAGATACCGAGAGTCCAGTATGAGCCGAACGCCCGATGACAATACCCCAGAAACGTGTGAATCCGAGCATCGACAACTCGACAGCCGAGTGTTGGTCGCAAAACCACGGCCGTTAACGCCCGCCTTAACTGTCTATCGGATCCTCCCACAGAAACAATTACGCATGGTAGGTCCGTGGTGTTTCCTCGATCATTTTGGTCCAGTTGCTAAAGCAGACTACCAACAATTCGATGTCGCACCACATCCACATATAGGCCTGCAAACCATCACCTGGTTATTCTCGGGGCAATTGGTTCATCAAGATAGTTTAGGGTATGAACAACCCTTGCGCAGTGGGCAATTGAACTTAATGACCAGTGGCGAAGGCATTAGCCATGCCGAAATTGCGGATGCACAGCTCAGTGACCCCTTGCATGGTTTGCAGCTCTGGTCCGCATTGCCACCACTGCACGAACGCACCGAACCGCGTTTTGACCATTATCGGCAAGTACCACAGTTTACCATCGGCGATTGCACTGCAACTTTACTGGTCGGCGAATACCGCCAGCAAGGACAACATTATCAATCGCCTGCACTGACGTTTCATCCTTCGCTGGCGCTGATTATCAGCACTGCCCGAGCCACTGCTACCGACCTTCATCTCCAGGCCGAGTTTGAATATTGCATTTACGTATGTCGCGGTCGATTAGACTGCGCAGGAACTACGGTGCGTCAGCATGAAGTCATTCAGCTCGGTGCGAATCGTTCAGAACTGGCTATTGAACTCAGTGCCGATACCACACTCATGGTATTGGGCGGTGAGGCTTTTGAATTGCCCGTAAAAATGTGGTGGAACTTTGTCAGTAGTGATTTGGAGCGGGTAAAACAAGCGCAGCGCGACTGGAATGACGGGCATCCACGTTTTGGTGAGGTCGCACATTATCAAGGCGAGCGTTTGTTGGCTCCGGAGTATCCGCAATGATTACAGCGTTTGTGAGAATGACACGTCGACTCGGACTCTGGTTTTTGGCCGCAGGTATTACCGTAGCCATTATTTTTATTTCGGTATTTATTTATAAGTACACTGTGTTTGAGCCCGATCCACCGCCTCTAGCCGCATGCGAATCCTTACAAGTGGTGTTGACCGCTAACAATGGTGCCGAAGTACAGTTGCATGAGTGCAAACGCGGAGATGATAGCTGGCAAGGCTATGAGGTTTGGCTTCATGAACCACACAACCAGTATTGGCAACGCTTGCTCACAGCTGAATTAGACGGTTGTATGACCCTTGGCTTGGCAGACAATGGCGCGTTAGAGGTGTTTCATAGCGCTGGCCGTGGGCATTTGAACGTAGCTCGAAGTTCTGTCATTTATCGTGATGTCGACGGCAATCCACATACGTTGAGTATCAATACCGAACGTGTTGTGGACTGCCCTCTCGATTAAAAATCAGCCAAGTTTCATCACAATCTTGAGTGGTAGGCGTTTCATTAAAAAGGCTACCAAAGTCCAAGGCCAACCCGGGACATAGGCTTGTACTGGCTCTTTCTCAATGGCCTTAACCAGAGCCTTACAGCCAGTCTCGGTATCCACCATAAAAGGTGTGTTTTTCACCTTTTCATTAATTTCAGAGCGAATAAAGCCCGGCAATATGGTACTGGTTTTAATCTTCGAGCGAGACCGTATTAAGTCCGCTCGAATCCCCTCTGTTAGCGCCGATAAACCTGCTTTAGTCGCGGCATAAACCGTCATTGCGCGCGGCATCCCGCGAAGCGCAGAAATAGAACTCACCGTCACTAAATGGCCATCCCCTTGTTCACGAAAGATTTCGAGAGCGGCTTCACATTGTGCAACAGCAGCAACAAAATTAGTTTGCGCCGTTTGTACGTTGGCGTGGAAATATCCGGTACCTAAAGACGCCCCCTTACCCATTCCAGCGTTGACGATAACACGATCGATACTACCAAATTCCTCGCGAAAGGCTTTGAACACGCTAAAAACCTGATCGTGATCATTCACATCTAACGCTTTCACCGACACGCGGGTTTGCGGGTAATCCGCTTCAAGTTCTGTTTTCAGTGCTTCCAGACGGTCGGTGCGACGCGCACACAATGCTAAATTGCGGCCGAGCTTTGCAAACTCACGCGCCATGCCCTCGCCCAGTCCAGAGCTTGCACCGGTAATAATTATTGTTTGACGTACCATGCTTTATCCTTGCTTGATGAGCTTGCGCGCTCGCCAATGTAAATAATTCACCAAAAACCAGAAATTCTTGAACGCGGGGTTACTGGTCTGCTTATGGTGATAACGATAATAAATTTGTTGTGCGATAACACTCAGTCGGAATAATCCGAAGACTTCATAAAAGGTGAAATCACGGACATCGACATTCATTTTTGAGCAGTAATAATCAATCACTTCCTGCCGTGTAAACATGCCCGGCAAGTGGGTAGGCTGCCGGCGCGTCGATTGAGCAATCCGGTCGTCGTCTGCTTCAATCCAGTACGCCAACATATTGCCGACGTCCATCAATGGATTTCCCAACGTCGCCAATTCCCAGTCTAGGACTCCGATTATTTCGGTTGGGTCATTGCTATTGAGTACCAAATTGTCGAAGCGGAAGTCATTGTGGGTCATACAAATGGTTTCGTGTTGCGGTTGATGCTCTGCTAACCACCGCATAATGCCTTTGCCACTCGGCACGTTCCAAGTCTTGGCGCGGCGATAACGATCGCTCCAACCGCTCACCTGTCGCTCGGTATAACCTGCACCTTTCGCCAGATCGGTGAGACCGGCTTGCTCAATATCCACTTGATGTAGCTCAATCAAGCAATCCAATGCGCGTTGGCACAGGGTACGCGTTTGCGCTTCACTTAAGGTTAGCTCGCGCGGCATATTCTTCCGCGGGATAATGCCAGCGATGCGCTCCATGACATAAAATTCAGCGCCAATCACGGTTTCATCGCTGCAATGCAGGAGCATTTCGGGAACATGCGGAAACACTGGCTTCAGTGCTTTTTGAATGCGGTACTCACGACCCATGTCATGCGCTGATTTGGCCTTGGTTCCGGCAGGTGGACGCCGCAAAATCAAGTCAGCATTGTCGAACTGCAAGCGATAAGTCCAATTGGACGCTCCACCAGCGTATTGGGTAATGCGTACATCACCCTCTAATTGCGGCAACTGTTGCTTGAGATACGCCACTAATGGAGCTTCAGGCAGCGATTCACCATCACGCACTCGGCCGGCTTTATCTTCCACCGTCGCGAGATTGGTTTGGCTCATGACTCACGCTCCCGATATTTGTTCAGTTCAACTTTCGCAATAGTGGCGCGGTGCACAGCATCCGGACCGTCCGCAATGCGCAGTGCACGAGCAACTGCAAACAAACTGGTGAGTGGCACATCATGGGACATGCCCGCACCACCATATAGTTGGATGGCTTCATCAACCACTTGCTGTAACACACTGGGCGCTGCCAATTTGATCGCTGAAATCTCAGCGAGCGCTTTCATCGCCCCAACTTGATCGATTTTCCACGCTGCGTAAAACGTCAACAGACGCGCTTGATCAATAGCAACACGCATGTCAGCAACCCGTTCCATATTGCCGCCAAGTTGCAATAGCGGCCGCCCAAATGCAATTCGTTCTTGCCCACGCTGCATGTACAGTTGCAATGCTTTTTCTGCGGCACCTAAAGCGCGCATGCAGTGATGAATACGTCCTGGCCCTAGACGCCCTTGTGCAATTCGAAAGCCATCGCCTAAGCCACCAATTACGTTCTCCTTGGGCACTCGAACTTGATCAAACAATACTTCGCCGTGGCCGTATGGTGCATCATATTCACCAAAAGCCGGCAACATACGCTCAATGGTCACGCCAGGCGTATCCAGCGGCACAATCACCATACTATGCCGTTGATGTTTCGCCGCATCAGGGTCGGTTAACCCCATCACAATGGCGAACTTTGCATCGGGATGACCCAATCCAGTTGACCACCACTTGCGCCCAGAAATCACAACATCGTCGCCATCTCCAATAATACGAGCCTGCATGTTGGTGGCATCTGACGACGCTACATCAGGCTCTGTCATACAAAACACAGATCGGATATCACCGGCTAGTAAAGGCTGTAACCATTGTTGCTGCTGTTGTTTGGTACCAAAGTGATACAACACCTCCATATTCCCGGTATCGGGAGCATTGCAGTTAAAAACCTCTGGCGCTAACAAGCTATGCCCCATTACTTCAGCTAAAGGCGCGTACTCCAACGTGGTGAGTCCAGCCCCAAGGTCGTCATCCGGTAAAAAGAGATTCCACAAACCTTGCGCTTTGGCTTTGGCTTTCAACTCCCGCACCAGCGGTGGTACCTGCCATGTGCGCCAATCAGCCGAGCCGTTTAAGCGCCGACATTCCTTGTGATAATTCGCTTCATTCGGCTCAATATGCTCGCGCATAAATTGAATGAGGCGCTGCCGGTACTCGGTCGTTTTCGCACTTGGAGTAAAATCCATGAGAATCCTGCCTTGCTACTAAAGTTAAACGCATGTTTGAATGATTGTAGAGAGCCTGCTCGCAACATTCAATACGAATGCTCATTGTAATAGAGTTGCTGAGCGTAACTGGGTAGGCGTTCAACGAGAAAATCGACAAACACCCGTACGGCAGGTAATAAACCTCGTCGATAGGGATACACTAAATGCATAATTCCTAACGGCAAATTCCATTCCGGCAACACCCGCTGTAGTTGCTGCTGTTGCACCGCATCCGAACAGATGTAATTGGGTAAAGCCACCATCCCTTGGCCGGCAATTGCTGCTTCGCGGAGAACGAACATGTCATCGGTAATGAGTCGTGGTTGATAGCTGATACTCAGTTTATCGCCGCTGGTGTGCGTCAGCTCATAGCGGTAACGACCACTGCTATAATGCATCGATAACAACGGCACCTGCAGAATATCTAATGGGTGCTCGATAGCATGCTGATTGAGTAGAGCTGGTGAGGCATACAAGGTTGTCGGCGCTCGACTCAAGGTCCGTGCAATCAGCGAGGAATCTTCGATGGTCGGCCGCACTCGCAACGCAACATCGATGCCCTCCTCAATGAGATTGACCGGTTGATTGGTTACCCGCCAGTGAATCCGAACTTCAGGATAGAGCGCCATAAACTCTGGTAATAAATGCACCAATAAGCTCTGGCTAATCGCATATGGACACGACACATGAATATCACCTCGCGGCGTTTCCTGCACCATTTGTGTGACTTGCTGAGCAGCCTCTGCCGCCGCTACTAAGCTTTCACAATGTACCAAAAAGGCCTGTCCAATATCGGTCACCTTCAAGCCCCGCGTGCTGCGATGTAACAGCCGTACACCTTGCACATTCTCAAGTTCGGTCAAGCGTCGACTTAATGTGGACTTAGGCATGCCAAGCTCGCGCGCTGCCTCGCTAATACTGCCAGCGGCAACAGTTTTGGCAAACAACATATAGTTGGTCAAATCAGGCAGCATCCGCTCCTCCCGTAAATAAATCACAGTTTGTGTGTTTTATTCACCTTTCACTATTCACTATTTACTTGCTCTTTGTTCCATTATTGGAACGATTGATTCTAATTTAGCCTACTACCGCTATGAATGGAACAGTTTAGTATAGTCACCAGATTACACAGCGCACCTTTGGCTTCGGCCATTCTTTGTTTGGAGGTTGTATGAACATATTACATTTAGATTCTGGATTATTTATTGGCCAATCGGTCAGCCGCAAGTTAAGCGCAGGTATTGTTGAGCGTTTGCAGAAAACGGGCAGCCATGATGTGACCTATCGTGATTTAGTCACTCAACCTGTCCCGCATTTAGATGCTGAGACCTTGATGGATGGCGACAATGCTCTCAGTCAGGACTTGATTGCTGAGTTACAGGCTGCTGATATTATTGTCATTGGCGCTCCAATGTATAACTTCACCATTCCAACTCAGCTCAAAGCTTGGCTTGACCGCGTATTGAAAGCTGGTGTTACGTTCCAATACACCGAGCAAGGTCCACAAGGGTTGTTGACCGATAAAACGGTATACATTGCGTCAGGTCGTGGTGGTATCTATAGCAAGGGCGAAGCCGCAGCGATGGATCATCAGGAAAGCTACTTGCGTCAAGCGCTAGGCTTTATCGGGATTACCAATGTTCAAGTGGTTCGCGCAGAAGGCGTTAACTTAGGTGAAGAACCGCGTGAGCAAGCTCTGCAAGCAGCACAAGCGGAAATTGAGGCGCTCGTGTAGCGCCTCAACCAAAACACGTTAAAGCTGGGTGCTGTAATTAATCGGTACCCAGCGATAGCCCTGCTCTTCCTCACGTAAATGCCCGATGCCGGGGAATGCCACATGAGCTCCAGCTGCCCAGTAGCCTTGCTCAGCCACTTCCTCAAAAATCCGCTGGCGCTGAGCCAAAGCTTGTTCACTGTTGGTATCAAAGGCAATGGTAACCGTTGGATCTTCAAACTGAACACTGGCTACATGCATAATGTCACCCCACACCACGAGTGTCTCACCTTGACTCTCAACGTGATAAACACTGTGACCCGGCGTATGTCCGGGAGTTGGGTTCACCGTTACGCCTGATACCAGCTCATCACCATCGGCAAAGGTAACGAGTTGATTGCTGTCACGATAAGGTAACAAGGATGCCTGAGCACCTTGGAAAAAGCCTTTGTCACTCTCGGCAGCTGCATTCAAATTGGCTTCGCTCAGCCAAAAATCAGCATCATCTGCGTCCACATAGACCGTCGCTTGACTGAACACCTTCTCACCGTCGTGCATCAAGCCACCGACATGGTCAGGATGCATGTGCGTAATCAAAATCACGTCAATGTCTTCGGGCTTGTAGCCAGCCATCCACAGGTTATCGCGAAAGAATCCCAGCGTCGGACCGAATAATGAACCGGCCCCAGTATCAATCAGAATTTGTTGTTCACCTGTATCCACTAAATAGCCATTGACAGACGTCTCTAACGGACTTGCAAGAAAGTCTTCGGCAAGACGCTGTTGCACTGCGTCTGCGTCCATATGAAGTAGATCGTGTACTGGCAAGGTTACGGTGCCGTCGCTAATGGCGGTTACTTTAAAATCGCCGAGCGTCATTCGATAGAAACCAGGCGCTTGTTTATCGCCCTCTGATCCATCCATCGCTGCGACCGTTGAAGATAGAGTTAATGAGACAATAACGCCTACTGTGGTCAACACTTGCTTCATTGCTTTCATCTCCTGTCGTTAAACATGTTAATCAACAACTTAGTTTAGACAATGTACCGTCCGCCTGAGTATTTAGATCGCGCATAGTCACTATTTTTCAGATCAACGTAACAAGTTTATGGTGCACTTCGCAGCAACGCACTCGCAAATTGATGGTGGGTCAATTCCTCAAGCGTTTCTTGAAACACCGTATATTGTTCCGAATGTTCATTCGAGCGTGCTAAGAATTCCTGCCAAAAGTAATAGATCCCGAATGGATACTCGCGCAATAGAGCCTCATCAATTCGCTTAGCTAACAACATGCCGCATGCATAGTCTTGCCGAATCCTGTCATCCGGATTCGCTTCAGCACATAACCGCTCTGCACGCGCTAACCGCGATTCTAAATAGCTGGCGGACACACCGATACTCTCCAAATAGCGATAGGCCATCCACTCCGCGCTGCCTTCATGGATCCAAGCATGATCATTATCGAATAGATTGCGCTGATAGAGATGAGCAACTTCGTGAGCAAAAAACCACAAGGTGTCATTGACGAAGGTAGGCTCAATCATTCTGTCTTCCAGAGCCATACCATACCAATGCACGAACAGTTGACTGCCAATCACGCCCCCTTGGTTACCGTAACGCCCATTCGAGGTGCTGCTGTATGAGGCGAACACCATCGGCGCGGTTTCTAGGGCGCCTAAGCGCGCCGCGAAGTAATTCAACATTGGCTCCAGACTGTTTCGCAGCTCACTTTGTAACGATGCGGGAATACCTTGATCAATCAACAACGGCATTCCGCTTTGACTCGGCCGTTGTTCACCAACATAAACCATCAAACCGTCATCAGCACTTTCATACCAACTGAGTGCTTCAGTGGCAGATTCGGTGGGAATCACAATGGAATCAGTGGGTGCGCTTTGCATCGTGAAATAGAAGCGAAATTGGCCGGCAAATTCACAGGATTCAGGGCAAACTTTGAAACGACCGCTAAACCAAGCCATGCCACCATCCGAATAAGGCGAGAATGGCGCATAATCCTGCTCGAGATAGGTATAGGTTGGGGTCAATTCGAAACTAACAAACTGGAATGGCTGTTGATCGACGCGTTGAATATATTCATTACCATTTGCGGCAACAGCAATCATAAACTCGCCCGACTCAGGAGACCAACGAGCAACTCTGCTTTGATCTGGGGTACGAATAAATTCGAGTCGTGTAACTGGCTCTGCTAACTGGTATTGAACCCACCATCGATCGGTCAGATCCGTTTGTTCGCGGTACACATTCACATTGATTTGTTCGCGCGGCTGCTGTGCGTATAGGTATAGCGCAAGCACGCCTACTGCGCAGAAGAGCAACACTAACAACCGAATGGAACGATTCTGCATAGGTCCTCACCACGAACTGGTCGGTACGTCATTCACCTCGACTGTTGTCGGCGACTCATGACCACCCAAGCGATACCGCTGACAATTAAGACAGTGGCAATAAATAAACGCATAGTCAGTGCTTCGCTGGCAAACAACACACCACCCAACGTCGCCACTACCGGCACCGTCAATTGACAAACAGCGGCAATAGTCACCGTCAAATGAGGCAGCGCTAAATACCAAATGGCATACCCTACACCTGAGGTGAGACTGCCCGATAAGATCGCCAGCCAAATACCCTGAGCACTCCAGACAGAGTGCTCGATTGTCACTAGCAAAAGCAAGCCCAACAGGGGTAAGGTTCGCGTAAAGTTACTGGCTGTATCGAGCAAAGGCTGCTTCGAGCCGCGTCCAACCAATGAGTAGATGCCCCAACAACAGCCTGCTGTGATCATCAAAACAACCCCAAGTGACGAATCCGGCACACTTAACTGCGGCTGAATCAAATAAACAAATCCTATGAACGCCAATCCGACGCCAAGCCATTCACGCAACGTGACCCGATTACCCTGCCACCAGCCAATCAGCAGCATGGAGAGTTGTACCGAAGTAAACAGAATAAGCGCGCCAATGCCGGTTTCTAACGTGACATAAGCATAGGAAAAAGCGATGGCATAGCCTAACAATGCAAAAGCGCCACGCCAACTTCCACCGCGCGTAAACTGCCGTGGCCAGTGCCCACGAAGCGCTAGGATAAAACACAATGTCACAATCCCGGCGAATAGTCGCAACCACGTGAACGTCCCTGCATCAATCGCATCATCCTTGAGTGCCAGCCGCGCCAAAATGGAATTACCCGCGAACGCCACAATGGCGAGCACAGTCATCAGCACGAGGATGAGCGGACTTAACGGTCGTGTTTTAGTCACTGCTATGCGTGCTCAGCAGATAATCGAGACCACCAGTAATAGCTGCAACTTGCGCAACAATGCATTCTTCAGGGTTGGTTTTTGGGCTATCTGGGTATACCTCAGTAGTCGTCACATAAGGAGCATTGGTCATCCCCATACACAAACCCAGTGGCTTCGCAGCGTAATTAATGACTCCCGCTTGTTCCATTGGCACGCCAATAAAATTACCTTGATTGTCAGGTTCAGCAATATGCGTAATCGCACCAACGCAGCGAATGATAGCGCCTTGAAAATCAGCCTCTGGGCGGTCGGCGTCCCCCACTAAATAAAAGCCATCTGGAATATTCCAGTTGGTATTCACCTTCCCTTCTTTCGCTGCCAGCGCCGGGCGAAACTCCGAGTTATCGGTATCCGTCGTCTCATGCAGGTCAACATGCATGGCGAAAGGAGTCTCCAGTTGTGCCAGATACTGCATGGGCAACTCTGACTCCAGTACGCCGCTGCCAACCTTAAAGGAACGGTTCGGGTCAGCTGCAGCAGGATTCCAACGGTTGATGGTTTCATAGCCCCACGGACTCAAACAGGGAAACACGACAACATTGACGCGGTCTTCATAAGCGGTCGCAGTCGTTTGCAAGAATCGTAAAGCACCATGCACACCACTCGTTTCATAACCATGCACACCGCCAGTTACGACAATCGTTGGCAACTCTGGTTGCCACTGACGCGTCTTGACTACGAACAAATCATACCGCCCCACCGCATAATCAAGATGACCATAACACTCCACGGTAAACTGATCTTTTAACGCATCGATAGCAGTCACAACATCATCTACATAAGAGCGTTTCTTGTGTTGTTCACTCAACCATTGCTGCTTTTCCTCCACGCCCCAGGGTTGCCCTTTTGTGCCGATGTGATAGACAAATGCCTCTGCCATAGAATCCTCTTTTTTTGCGTTGCTGTTTCTGCTCTACTAGATGCTACTAGCGCTTATGGAATAAGCGTATCATGGTTCCGCCAATCACGGCAGCAGGAGATCAATTCAATGCGTATGATGGGACAACTGGCTTGGTTGTTGTTTGGTGGTATTGCTGTGCTGCTGATTCTTTGGTGGGCGCCAGATAAACCGGTTCAACAACTCTACACACAATACGCCCAAGCACCCTCGCAATTCGCTCAAGTGAATGGCTTAACAGTACATTATCGTATTGAAGGAATGACTACAGCAGCACCTCCTCTGATACTGCTGCACGGCACGTCAGCGAGTCTCCATACCTGGGATGGTTGGGTGAAAGAACTGCAGGATCAGCGCCAAATTATCCGCTTAGATTTACCCGGATTTGCACTCACCGGCCCACGCCAAGATGATGATTATCGCGTCGAAACCTATGCGAATTTTGTTGCTGACTTTGCCAGTGCACTTGGTATCGAGACCTTTGATTTAGGCGGCAATTCCCTCGGTGGTTTTATTGCTTGGAAAACAGCGGAATTTTATCCAGAGCGCGTTTCCCGGCTGATTCTTGTCGACCCAAGTGGTGGTTACGAGTGGAACCCGGAAGAATTACCTTTAGGTTTTCGCATTGCTCAAGCCCCAATCCTAAGCTATTCCATGGAGTATTTTACGCCTAAGTTTATGATTCGTCGCAGTGTCGAGAATGTCTATGGTGACCCAAGCTTAGTTACCGATGAGCTGGTTCAATTGTATTACGATATGACGCTTCGTGAGGGTAATCGGCGTGCCTTGCGACTGAGATTTAAATTGCAGCAGTCTCGCGATGAAAGTGAGACATTGCGCACCCTGAGCCAACCGACACTCATTCTTTGGGGTGGGCGTGACACACTTATTCCGGTAGCCAACGCACACAAATACGCAGCAGATATACCCAATAATGTTTTAGTGATTTTTCCAGAACTGGGTCATGTACCGCACGAGGAAGCTCCGGTTCAGACAGCCGATGCCGTCAGAGCTTTCTTACGCTAAAACGAAAAAAGCCACTCCGCATTCGGAGTGGCCTTTGTAGTCGTGAACACTAAACTAGGCTTACCAGCCTGTTTTTTCACGTAATGCTTTACCTATTTCTGCAAGACTACGTACAGTTTTGACGCCTGCTGCTTCTAATGCTGCAAACTTCTCATCCGCCGTACCTTTACCACCAGAAATGATAGCGCCCGCATGACCCATGCGCTTACCCGGAGGTGCAGTGACACCAGCAATGTAAGACACAACCGGCTTAGTGACGTTGTTTTTGATGTATTCCGCAGCTTCTTCTTCTGCAGTACCACCAATTTCACCAATCATGACGATCGCTTCGGTTTTAGGATCTTTCTCAAACATCGCTAAGATATCGATAAAGTTTGAGCCTGGAATCGGGTCACCGCCGATACCAACACAGGTAGACTGACCAAAACCTTCGTCAGTTGTCTGCTTCACAGCTTCATACGTCAATGTACCTGAACGTGAAACGATACCAACTTTACCTGGCTTATGAATGTGACCTGGCATGATACCGATCTTACACTCACCCGGAGTGATTACTCCTGGGCAGTTTGGACCAATCATCCGTACGCCTTTGTGCGTCAAATATTCTTTCACATACAGCATATCCAACGTTGGAATGCCTTCAGTGATACAAACGATCAGCTCGATACCAGCGTCTGCAGCTTCAACAATAGAGTCTTTACAGAATGGAGCTGGTACGTAGATAACTGATGCAGTAGCGCCCGTTTGTTCAACAGCTTCACGCACCGTGTTAAATACTGGCAAACCTAAATGCGTTTGACCGCCTTTACCTGGAGTTACGCCGCCAACCATTTGCGTTCCGTAAGCAATCGCTTGCTCAGAGTGGAACGTACCTTGGCCGCCGGTAAAACCTTGGCAAATAACTTTAGTATTCTTATCGATCAAGATAGACATTATTGACCTCCTGCCGCAGCAACCACTTTATCAGCAGCATCAGACAAGCTCTCAGCTGCAATAATATTGAGGCCACTTTCCGCTAACTTCTGACGACCCAATTCTGCGTTGTTACCTTCTAGACGTACAACTACAGGAACTTTCACGCCGACTTCTTCCACTGCACCCATAATACCTTCGGCAATCATGTCGCAACGGACAATACCGCCAAAGATGTTAACGAGTACGGCTTTGACAGCCTTGTCAGACAGGATGATTTTAAATGCTTCAGTAACGCGCTCTTTGGTCGCACCGCCGCCTACATCAAGGAAGTTTGCTGGCTGACCGCCTGCTAACTTAACGATGTCCATGGTACCCATAGCCAAACCTGCACCATTGACCATACAGCCAATGTTACCGTCCAATGCTACGTAGTTAAGTTCCCATTTTGCAGCTTGTGCTTCACGCTCGTCTTCTTGCGAAGGATCGTGCATTTCACGAATCTTCGGCTGACGATACAATGCGTTACTATCAATGTTGATTTTGCCGTCTAAGCAATGCAGGTTGCCTTGCTCAGTGATTACCAGCGGATTGATTTCCAACAACGCGAAATCATACTGCTCAAACATTTTGGCTAAACCAAGGAAAATCTTAGTGAACTGCTTCACTTGATCCGCGTTCAAGCCTAATTTGAAGCCAAGCTCACGACCTTGGTATGGCTGTGCGCCAACCGTTGGGTCGATGATCGCTTTCAGAATTTTTTCAGGCGTTTCTTCAGCAACTTTCTCAATCTCAACGCCACCTTCAGTTGATGCCATGAACACGATTTTACGCGTCGCACGGTCAACAACAGCACCGAGATAAAGCTCTGAGCCGATATCAGTCAAGCTCTCAACCAAAATTTTGGCAACTGGCTGGCCATTTGCATCCGTTTGATAGGTCACAAGGTTTTTGCCGATCCAGTTGTTCGCAAATGCGCGAACGTCGTCGAGGCTAGAGACCAATTTCACGCCGCCCGCTTTACCGCGACCGCCTGCGTGTACTTGGGTTTTCACTACCCAACGCTCACCACCAATTTTCTTTGCAGCTTCAACGGCTTCTTCCGCAGTGTCTACTGCGTAGCCTTCTGATACTGGCAAACCAAACTCTCTAAAAAGTTGTTTGGCTTGATACTCATGCAAGTTCATGATGCTCTTCCGATTCGTTTGAACAACTTAAGCAGCCACCGTGGCCACTACCCGAAAATCGCGCGCATTTTACAGCTTTGCGTGCGAAAAAGACAGCCGCCGGGAAGATTTCTCTTGGCGGCGGCTGTGTATTTTCTTTACACGTCTAACAACAGACGTTGTGGATCTTCCAGTAACTCTTTGATGGTTACCAAGAAGCCGACAGATTCTTTCCCGTCGATAATACGATGATCATAAGATAAGGCTAAATACATCATCGGTAGGATTTCAACTTTCCCATCTACCGCCATTGGGCGATCTTGGATTTTGTGCATACCCAAAATAGCGCTTTGTGGTGGATTTAAAATAGGCGTCGATAACAATGAACCAAACACGCCACCGTTGGTGATTGTGAAATTACCACCCTGCATATCGTCCATGGTCAATTTACCATCACGACCTTTCAGAGCTAAATCACGAATCCCATTTTCGATGTCAGCGATGCTCATTTTATCGGTGTCACGCAATACCGGTGTAACCAGACCACGCGGCGTTGATACCGCAATGCTGATATCGAAATAGTTGTGATAAACAATATCATCACCATCAATCGATGCATTGACGTCAGGGAAACGTTTCAGGGCTTCAGTCACCGCCTTCACGTAAAAGCCCATAAAGCCTAAGCGCGTATCGTGGCGTTCTTCGAATACGTCTTTGTATTTTTTACGCAAGTCCATGATTGGCTTCATGTTGACTTCGTTGAACGTTGTCAGCATTGCTGTGGCATTCTTCGCCTCTAACAAACGCTTCGCAATAGTCTTGCGCAGACGCGTCATTGGAACGCGTTTCTGGTCACGATCGCCCGCTTTCGCTGGTGCCGCAGCTGGCTGAGCAGCTGGAGCTTCTTTCTTACCACCGTCTTTCATGTGTTTCTCTACATCTTCCTTCGTGACTCGACCACCTTTACCGGTGCCCTTGATATCTGCAGCTTTCAAGTTGTGCTCAGCGAGTAAACGGCGCACCGCTGGGCCTGCGACATCGCTATCCGAGTCATCATCTGAACTCGACTCTGGTTCCGCTGCTTTGTCGTCACTTTGATTCGACTGAGCGTCAGCACTACCGCCTGCTTCAACGATACCAATCACGTCATCAGCACCAACAGTGGCACCTTCTTCGTGTTTAATTTCAGCTAATACACCATCAGCTGGAGCAACCACTTCAAGCACAACTTTGTCAGTTTCGATATCTACTAGGTTCTGGTCACGCTTCACCGCGTCGCCAGCCTTCACATGCCAAGTGGCAATAGTTGCATCCGCAACAGACTCAGGCAATGTAGGTACTTTGACTTCCAGCTTTTCACCACTGCCTGAACTTTTCGCAGCAGGCTTTGGAGCTTTCTCGTCCTTCGATTCGTCTTTTGACTCTTCTTTCGGCTCTTCTTTAGCGTCAGCTTTACCGTCTTGCTTCGAGTCAGATTTCGCGGCTGCGCCATCACCCTTCTCAAGCTTGCCGATCACTTCTTCAGCACCGACGGTTGCACCCTCTTCAGCGATAATCTCGCCAATGACACCATCTTCTGGCGCTACCACTTCGAGAACCACTTTATCGGTTTCAATATCGACCAAATTCTGATCGCGCGACACTTTGTCACCTGGCTTGACGTGCCAAGTAGCGACTGTTGCATCAGCAACAGATTCAGGGAGTTGAGGAACTTTTATATCAATAGCCATGGTCAAATATCACCTATTTAATGGTTAGCGCGTCATCGACTAATTGGGTTTGCTGTTTCGTGTGCTCTGACAAATAACCCACCGCTGGAGCAGCCGACGCCGCTCGTCCTGCGTAAGTCAATGCAGCACCCTTTGGAATTGCTGCCCAGAAGTTGTGTTGGCTACTGTACCAAGCACCTTGGTTCTGAGGCTCTTCCTGACACCAAACAAAATCTTTTACATGCTGATAATCTTTCAAAATTTCAGCAACTTCTTCAGCTGGGAACGGATACAACTGCTCTATCCGCACAATCGCAACATCGTCTTGTTCACGCTTGCGACGCTCTTGCAGCAGATCGTAGTACACTTTCCCCGAACAGAACACGACTCGTTTGACTTTCTTCGGCGCCAACTCATCCACTTCCGCAATAGCGTTCTGGAATACACCGGTTGTCAATTCTTCCAGCTCAGAAACCGCTAACGGATGACGCAGAAGTGATTTCGGCGTCATGACAATCAACGGGCGCCGCACTGGACGCAATTGCTGCCGACGAATCATATGGAACACTTGTGCAGGCGTCGTTGGCACACAGACTGACCAGTTGTGATCAGCAGACAGCTGCAAGAACCGCTCTAAGCGCGCAGAACTATGCTCGGGGCCTTGGCCTTCATACCCATGCGGTAGCAACAACGTGAGGCCACACAAACGACCCCATTTCTGCTCACCCGAACTCAAGAACTGGTCAATGACCACTTGCGCGCCATTTACGAAGTCGCCGAATTGCGCTTCCCACATCACCAGTGCTTTTGGCTCTGCTGTTGCGTAGCCGTATTCAAAAGCAACGACTGCAGCTTCTGAGAGTACGGAGTCATAAATTTCAATCTTGCCTTGGCCATCACGAATATTATTCAACGGCATGTAGGTCGATGCATCATCTTGGTTATGCAGCACCGCATGTCGATGGAAGAACGTTCCACGACCACTGTCTTGACCCGTCAGACGAATATGAACGCCTTGATCAACCAAAGTGGCGTAAGCCAAGGTTTCCGCAAAGCCCCAGTCGGCTGGCTTGTCACCGGCAGCCATTTTCAGGCGTTCGTCGTAAACCTTACCAACCCGAGAATGCAATGCGTGCGAGTCAGGAACCGTACTGGCTGCTTTCCCTAATGCTTTCACTTGTTCGAGACTGATTTTCGCGTCGTATTCAACGTTCCATTCGTTATCAATGAATGGTTTCCAGTCCGATGAATGACTCTTCATCTCACGGAATTCATCAACGACAATCTCACCCTTATCGAGCAAGTCGCGATAATCACTGACCAGTTGTTCCAGGTCTTTGTCTTTAATGACACCGTTGTTCAACAAGCGCTCAGCGTAAACTTCGCGCGGCACTGGATGCTGTTTCACTTTTGCATACATCAACGGCTGCGTAGCACTCGGCTCATCCGCTTCGTTGTGGCCATGCCGACGATAACAAACCAGGTCAATCATCACGTCGCGTTGGAACGTGTTGCGATAATCTAATGCTAACTGAGTGACAAACACCACGGCTTCAGGATCATCCGCATTCACGTGGAATATTGGCGCCTGCACCATCTTTGCAATATCCGTACAGTATTGCGTAGAGCGGCTATCTTCACGTTTAGATGTGGTGAAACCGACTTGGTTGTTGATCACAATGCGAATCGAGCCGCCCACTTGGAACGCGCGGGTCTTCGACATGTTGAATGTTTCTTGCACGATGCCTTGCCCAGCAATAGCGGCATCACCGTGAATGGTAATCGGGAGGACTTTCGAGCCTGTGCTATCGCCAAGGCGATCCATACGCGCTCGAACTGAGCCCATCACAACCGGGTTCACAATTTCTAAGTGCGACGGGTTGAACGCGAGCGCTAAGTGAACATCGCCACCTTTGGTCGCGAAATCAGATGAGAAGCCCATGTGATACTTCACGTCACCCGAGCCTTTATTAACCGCATGCTTACCGGCAAACTCGTCGAATAAATCGGCTGGCTTTTTACCCAACACGTTGACTAACACGTTGAGTCGGCCACGGTGGGCCATACCGATAACCACTTCCTTACTGCCTTGCTCACCGGCACGGTGAATCAATGCTTTGAGCATCGGCACCAAGCTGTCGCCGCCCTCTAAACTGAAGCGTTTAGCGCCAGGGAACTTAGAACCTAAATATTTTTCGAGACCATCTGCTGCAACCAACTCTTTAAGAATACGCTGCTGCAGGTCTTGACTGAATTCAGGACGCCCCAACACACCTTCTAAACGCTGCTGAATCCAACGCTTCTCGCGCGTGGAGACAATGTGCATATATTCTGCACCAATAGAGCCGCAATAGATTTGGTTGAGAGTCTTGTGAATATCACCGAGCTTCATCGTGTCTGTGCCAACGGCTAAAGACCCAACGTTAAATTCTTTATCATAATCGTCTTTCGACAATTCATGATGCTCGAGCGTTAAATCTGGAACTGTAGGCTGCTTCCATAAATCGAGCGGGTCCAGATTCGCATGCTGATGACCGCGGAACCGGTAGGCATTGATGAGCTGGAGTACTTTGACTTGCTTTTGATCGGGCGCTGCTGCAACCGCGGTTCCAGCTTGCTTAAACTTATTTTTTGCAGCTTCACGAAATTGTTCGCGAATCGTGCTCAGTTTGGTATCTGCACGACCGTCATCGCTCGGCAACTGATCAAAAAAGTGGCGCCATTCGTCGCCTACCGCCGTTGGATCGTCAAGGTAAACCTCAAATAGCTCCTCAACATAGGCCATATTACCACCAGCCAGGTGGGAGGATTCTAGCCAGGCTTGCATTACGCCATCTTGCATCGCTGTTCCTTCACACTCGTTTCACAAAAAAATAGCCATCCGGGCTGGATGGCTATTTCGATACAGCACGCCCATTACTATAGCAAATCATCGCCAAATGATTAAATGGCGCGATTCAATAGCATGGATTTGATGTGTCCAATAGCCTTCGTCGGATTCAATCCTTTCGGGCACACGTTTACACAGTTCATGATGCCGTGACAACGGAACACACTGAATGCATCATCAAGGTCGTCGAGGCGCTGCTCAGTGGCTGTATCACGGCTATCAATCAAGAAGCGATAGGCGTGTAAGAGACCGGCAGGACCGACGAACTTGTCTGGATTCCACCAAAATGATGGACACGACGTCGAACAGCACGCACACAGAATACACTCATACAAACCGTCGAGCTTCGCACGCTCTTCAGGAGATTGCAGACGCTCACGTGCTGGTGGTGTCTTGTCGTCATTAATGAGATAAGGCTTAATTTTTTCGTACTGCTTGTAGAATTGACTCATATCTACAATCAAGTCACGGATAACGGGTAAGCCCGGTAACGGCCGAACCACAACTTTCTTGCTGCCACCATTCAGAGCTGACAACGGTGTGATACATGCCAAACCATTTTTGCCGTTCATATTCAAACCGTCAGAACCACACACACCTTCACGGCATGAGCGACGGAATGCTAAAGTCGGATCTTGCTCTTTTAACTTCAGCAAGACATCCAGCACCATCATGTCACGCCCTTCTTCCACTTCCAGCGTGTAATCTTTCATGTAGGGTGCGTTATCAACATCCGGGTTGTAACGATAAACTGAAATTTTCAACGTCTTCATCGTTTTCACCTAATCTTAGTAAGTCCGCGCTTTCGGCGGGAATGCTTCACGCAACTTCGGCTGCATATTCACTTCACGAGTGGTCATTGACTCATCGCCTGGACGGTAAACGGTATGCACTAACCATTTCTCGTCATCCCGGTCTGGGAAGTCAGCACGACTGTGCGCGCCACGGCTTTCGGTACGGAAGTTTGCAGCAACCGCAGTTGAATAAGCAGTTTCCATCAAGTTATCGAGCTCTAAACACTCGATACGTTGCGTGTTGAATTCTTTACTGGTGTCATCCAAGCGTGCGTTTTGTAGACGCTCTCGAATTGCCTTGAGCTCTTTCAAGCCCTCTGCCATAGCGTCTCCTTCACGGAATACCGAGAAGTTCAATTGCATGCATTTTTGCAGGTCTTTCTTAATTTGCGCTGGATCTTCACCGTCTTGGTTGTTTTCCCAACGATTCAGACGCGCTAACGCTGCTTCAACATCATCGTTAGTGGCTTCACGCGCTTCGGTATTCGCAGCGAGTGACTCGCCCAAATGCAGACCAGTCGCACGGCCAAAGACAACCAAGTCAAGTAACGAGTTGCCACCGAGTCGGTTAGCACCATGCACAGACACACAAGCAATTTCACCACACGCGAACAAACCTGGAATTGGCGTTGCTTTACCGTCGGCATCGACTTGTAATGCTTGCCCGTTCACATTCGTAGGAATACCACCCATCATGTAGTGACAGGTTGGGATAACTGGAATCGGCTCTTCTGCTGGATCAACGTGGGCAAACGTTTTCGCAAGGTCACACACACCCGGTAAGCGACTTTCCAAAACATCACGACCCAAATGATCGAGCTTCAGTTTAATGTGAGTACCCCATGGGCCTTCACAACCACGGCCTTCACGGATTTCGGTCATCATTGCCCGAGCAACAACGTCACGTCCCGCTAAGTCTTTGGCGTTTGGCGCGTAACGCTCCATGAAGCGCTCGCCATCTTTATTCAGCAGGTAACCACCCTCACCACGGCAACCTTCCGTCACCAGCGAGCCGGCTCCGGCAATACCTGTGGGGTGGAACTGCCACATTTCCATATCTTGAACTGGCACACCTGCACGCAGAGCCATGCCAACGCCATCGCCGGTGTTAATGTGGGCATTCGTGGTTGAGGCATAAATCCGGCCTGCACCACCAGTCGCCAAAATCACTGCTTTGGCTTTGATAAAAAAGACTTCGCCCGTTTCGATATTCAAAGCAGTTGTGCCGACAACAGCGCCATCTTGATTTTTCACCAAATCAAGTGCGAACCACTCCGAAAAGACAGTCGTTTTGTTCTTCACGTTTTGTTGATACAACAAGTGCAGCAGTGCGTGTCCAGTCCGGTCAGCTGCCGCCGCAGTACGCGCTGCTTGCTCGCCACCGAATGCTTTTGACTGGCCGCCGAAAGGACGTTGATACACTTTACCGTTTTCGAAGCGTGAGAAAGGCAAACCTAAGTTCTCCATTTCCAAAATCGCTTCGGGGCCGGTTTTACACATATACTCGATTGCGTCTTGGTCACCGATGTAATCGGAACCTTTCACGGTATCGAACATGTGCCATTCCCAGTTATCTTCGTGCGCATTACCTAAAGCAACAGTAATACCACCTTGAGCAGACACTGTGTGCGAGCGTGTCGGGAATACTTTCGACATCAAAGCACAGGTCATGCCTGCTTGAGAAATTTGTAATGCAGCGCGCATACCCGCGCCGCCAGCGCCGATGACTACAGCGTCAAATTCGAGTGTTTGATAACTCACTTACACACCCTCCACTGGCCACACGACCAACAAACCGGCAAGCCAGTAAGCCATCAGTGCAACACAGACAACGAATTGAATGAACGCCCGTAAGCCTGAGTGTTTGACATAGTCAGTGAGTACCTGCCAGATACCAATCCAACCATGAATCAACACTGAGGTCAGTGCGAGCATCGTGAATATCTTCATACCTAAGCTGGCAAACAAGTTCGTCCAAGCAGCATAGGTTAATGGCTCCGCTGTAACAAAGAAGCTCATCAGAAAAATAGCGTACAAAGCCATGATAATGGCAGACGCCCGAATGAGGATGTAATCGTGGGTACCGCTACGCCCAAATGTTGAAGCTACCTTTACCATAACCAGACTCCTGCTAATGCTGAGAGGACAACTGTCAGAACAAATACAAGCTTAGCGCTGAGGCCGCCTGATTTGATTTCTTCCCAATAGCCGAGGTCCATGACCATGTGACGGACACCCGCCAACAGGTGGTAGCTCAATGCAGTGAGAATGCCCCATGCAATGAATTTGGCGAACCAGCCAGTAAACAAACCTTGCACTACGGCAAAGTCGTTTGCGGACTGTAACGATACGGCAAGCGCCCACACCAACAAACCGATCGCGACCAACATGATCACGCCAGAAATACGATGTAAAATGGAACTAATGGCTGCTGCCGGGAAACTAATTGTAGTAAGGTCTAAATTTACAGGTCTTTGTTTTTTCACGATTGTTGTGCCTTTCAGAAAAGCATTTTTAACATGCTCGGAACTTCAAACATCCTCTCGTTGGAGGACCCTGTGAGATCGCCGCCAAAGTATATAAGCCATGGCCTTGAATTACAATTCTCCAACGCCTTCAATTACGAAAAAAGCAAAGAAAAAGATTACCTAACGTAAAGCCAGTGCCTAGGCTGGTCCATAGCTGGACTAGAGCTGAGCTCAACGTTCAAGTTTCGCGAGATTTGGCCGTCATTGTGTATAGTTTATTATCCATGAGACGTGAGATAAGTTTGAATCCTACCTTAGTCTGATTTCTTTCTGGGACGAATCAGCGTATAACCAGCCAACGCCTGTAATCCAAGCGTCACAATTCGGCGTAATAATGCCCTGTTCACCGCTGTGATTATTCACTCGAAAGCTACCTCTCGGTTTTGGTTCAAACACTCGTTTGAATTGACAAACGGGGTTAAGATCGAGTAAAACTAGCGTCCTTTTTTAGTGATGAAGCAGACTCAAACAAGGAGATTTCCTTATGGCTGATCGTAAAGCCACCCTGCAGATTGACGGCCAATCCATTGAATTACCAGTGCTTACTGGTACAGCCGGCTATGATGTAATTGACGTGCGTACTTTAGGTAAACATGGGTACTTCACATTCGACCCAGGCTTTTTAGCAACGGGTTCGTGCGAATCAAAAATCACCTATATTGATGGTGAGCAAGGCATTCTTCTGCATCGCGGATACCCTATTGATCAGCTTGCTACTCAAGCAGATTATCTCGAAGTATGTTACATGCTGCTCCACGGTGAAGCTCCAACTGAAGATGAATACGCGAAGTTTAAGCAAACTATCACCAAACATACGATGGTCCATCAAGGGTTACACAACTTTTTTAATGGCTTCCGTCGTGACGCCCACCCAATGGCGATGTTGTGTGCTGTAACCGGTGCGTTGTCGTCGTTTTATCACGATGACTTAGACATTCATGACCCAAAGCAACGCTTGCGTAGCGCTTATCGTCTGATTGCGAAAATGCCAACCATTGCTGCGATGGCCTACAAATTCAGTATTGGTCAGCCGTTTGTCTATCCACGCAATGACCTGTCTTACTCTGAGAATTTCTTGAACATGATGTTCTCGGTTCCAGCAGAAGATTACAAGATCAGCCCAACTATCGCGAAAGCAATGGACCGGATCTTCACTTTACATGCGGATCACGAGCAAAATGCATCAACCTCAACCGTGCGTTTAGCCGGTTCGTCGGGTGCGAATCCATATGCATGTATCGCCGCTGGTGTCGCTTCATTATGGGGACCTGCCCACGGCGGTGCCAACGAAGCCTGCTTGCGCATGCTGAAGGAAATTGGCTCGGTCGATAACATTCCACGTTATGTAGAGAAAGCAAAAGACAAAAACGATCCATTCCGCTTGATGGGCTTTGGTCACCGTGTTTACAAAAACTTTGACCCGCGCGCGACCGTCATGCGCGAGAGCGCTCATGAAGTACTGAAAGAGCTTAATATTCAAGATCCGTTGTTAGATGTAGCCATGGAACTCGAACGGATTGCTCTGGAAGATCCATACTTCGTTGAGAAGAAGCTCTATCCGAATGTTGATTTCTATTCAGGTATCATTTTGAAAGCTATCGGTATTCCAACCAACATGTTTACAGTCATTTTTGCGCTGTCGCGGACTGTGGGCTGGATTTCGCATTGGCATGAAATGATGAGTGAGTCGAACCAGAAGATTGGACGTCCACGTCAACTCTACACTGGCGCTGAACAACGCGAATTTAAACCGTTGAAGCGCTAATGACAAAACTGCCAGTTGGTCAAATTCACTAACTGTTACCAAAAAGCACCTCTCGAGGTGCTTTTTTTTATTCATTTCCACACTAAACTACGCACCATCAACTCACCACTCAATATCCTAAATCAATCGCAATCCCTCAGCAGACAAGCGCTAGCGACTGAACACTGAGATGACTATGTAAAGTTGGCACAGTACCTGCATAGCCATAGATACCAAAAGCTTGGGTACTTTAACCATTTAACTGATTTTTGTTTGACGGGACTAACTAAAATGAACACCAATACTCGTTTCCCAATTCGTACTAGCCTCATGGCCACTTTGCTTGTTGTGAGCTTCGGATTAAGCGGTTGTGGCAATGCCGGCGCGCAAAACCCTGAACCTGAAACCGAAGTTGCCGCACGTATCCCAGTTGCCACGCAACAGGTTGAATTGAGCGCCATCACTTCCAGCTTCCGCACGACCGCCACTCTCGAGGCACGTGAGGAAACCGATGTCGTGAGCAAGGCAAATGGACTGGTTGAAGAATTATTGGTCGAAGAAGGCGACTATGTCCAAAAAGGTCAGGTATTGGCACGCATTCGTGATGAGGAATACCAAATACAAGCTGCACAAGCTCGCGCCGAACTGAACAGTATTCAACAAGAACTCAGCCGTATGAAAGAAATGGCCGAACAAAACATGATCAGCCAAGACTCATATGAAAAATTGCGCTTCTCAGCCGATTTGATGCAAGCCCGCTACGATATGGCAGCATTGAACCTTGCCGAAACTGATATTCGCGCGCCAATTAGTGGTTATATTGCCAAACGCTATGTAAAAACCGGCAATTTAGTCAAACAGTACGAACCGCAGAAGTTATTCCACATTATCGCGCTGGATTCGCTGCAGGGTAATGTCTATTTACCTGAACGTGAGCTCCGTCACGTCAAGGTTGGGCAAACGGCGCAATTGCGTGTCAGTGCACTGCCGAATGAAGTGATCCCAGCAACGGTCGAACGTATCAGTCCGATGATCGACACGCAATCGGGCACCTTCAAGGTTGTGTTAAACGTCGCCAACCCAGAATTGAGTTTGAAGGCGGGTATGTTTGCGAACGTCAACTTGAACTATGCAACACGCGAGCAGACCGTCACTGTACCCCGCTATGCCCTGCAAAGCTTGGATAATCAGCACACTATTTTTACGGTCGATGCTGAAGGTGTTGCACACAAAATCGACGTCAAAATCGGCTTTGAAGACGAAACACACATTGAAATTATGGAAGGTTTAAAAGCCGGTGATGAAATTGTTGTGAATGGGCAATCGAATTTGAAAGATGCTGCTCTGGTCGAGGTCATCCGTCGTGAGCAACAATCATGAGTATTGTCACCTTAGCTGTGAAACGTCCGGTGACCATCACTATGGTCACCTTCGCGATACTTCTGTTCGGAATGGTTTCACTGGGTCGTATTCCAGTGACGCTACTCCCCGATTTAGCTTATCCAACACTGACAGTGCGCACCGATTATCCGGGCGGCGCACCTAGTGAAGTTGAACAATTAGTCAGTAAACCGCTTGAAGAGAACCTGGGTACCGTCAAAGGGATCCGTCGCATCGAGACCATTTCTCGTGCCGGACAAAGTGACGTTGTGCTCGAATTTGCTTGGGGCACCGACATGGACATGGCCAGTCTTGATGTCCGTGAAAAGATTGATCTGGTGGAATTGCCATTGGATCTCGAGAAGCCAGTGCTGCTGCGTTTTAACCCAGCCGAGGAGCCTGTCTACCGATTAGCTCTGGGTCTTACCGAAGGCACTGATGGGGCGTCTATTAGCACCTTAAAGCGCCTGCGTACTTTTGCAGAAGAAGACCTCAAACGACAGCTGGAAGCGGTTGAAGGTGTGGCTTCAGTCCGCCTCGGTGGTGGTTTAGAAGATGAAATCCAAGTTCTGGTGAACGAACAGCGGACGAGTCAATTACAGATTCCGATGACGTTGATCATGGAGCGTCTGCGTAGTGAAAATATCAATCTTTCGGGTGGCCGTCTTGAATCAGAACGCGCCGAGTATTTGGTTCGCACGCTGAATCAATTTGAAGATTTGGATGATATTCGCAATATCTATATCGCCACACGTGACGGTCAGTCGATTCTGTTGCGCGACATTGCTGAAGTGAACAACAGCTACAAAGAGCGTGATTCGATATCACGAGTGGGTGGTTTGGAAGCGGTTGAGGTCTCTCTCTACAAAGAAGGTGACGCCAATACAGTCGCAGTCTCCAAAGCGATTCAGTCGAACTTGACCCAACTACAAAATGCCAAACTCATTCCGAGCGAATACACCGTAAAACCTATTTACGATCAAGCTGTCTTTATCTCTGCCGCAATAGCCGAAGTTCGCGATGCCGCCATTATGGGTGGTTTGTTGGCGATGGTGATTATCTATCTGTTTTTGCAGCGCGTGTGGCCGACAGTCATCATTTCGATTGCAATTCCAGTGTCCATTATTGCCACTTTCAACTTGATGCATGGCTACCAAGTTTCATTGAATATGATGTCGCTCGGCGGCATTGCATTGGCCGTGGGTATGCTCGTCGATAATGCCATTGTGGTACTCGAAAATATTGCCCGCCGCGCTGAAACCGATAATCCAGAGCAAGCGGCGGAAACTGGCACCAAAGAAGTTGCTGGGGCAATCACCGCGTCGACATTAACTACCATGGCCGTGTTTTTCCCCTTAGTTTTTGTTGAGGGTATTGCCGGACAACTCTTCCGCGATCAAGCACTGACTGTAACATTTTCGCTCGCGGCTTCACTCTTAGTTGCTCTGACTTTAATCCCGATGCTGTCTACGAAAGGCTCTAAAAAGCAAAGTGAACCGGCGGCGGAAATCAGTGCATCGAACGATTCAAATCAGCCGCTAACGCGCTGGCAAAAAGTCGGTAATGTACTCATGTGGCCATTGCGGATTCTGTTCCACTATATTCCACTCGCTATCACCATGCTGGTGACACTTGTTTGGCGCCTGTTGAGTCGTAGCTTCCTAATTATTACTACACCAGTGTTAGTTGGCTTCAACTGGCTTTATCAACGCTTATCGGGCGGCTACGAGAGACTTCTCAGCACTGCACTGAAGCAGGCGAAGCTAACACTGGCATCAATCATTTTGGTCGCCTTGGCATGTTATGCCCTACTGCCGCAGTTGCCTGTGGCACTACTACCCGATATGGCCCAGGGTGAATTCTACGTAGAAGTGGAACTCCAACCAGGCGCTACCATTACTGAAACGGATGCAGTCCTCGCGGGTCTTGGCACTGTAGTCGCAACCGATGAGCGAGCTACGGCAGCTGTCGCACGTTATTACAGCGTGGCTGGAACCGGTAGTCTACTCAATGCAGCACCGGGTCAAAGTGGTAACCAATGGGGCCGATTCAATGTGGTGATGCATGGCGGCTTAGCGGACTCTGAAGAAGTATACGTGCGTGAAGCATTACGTCAGTATGCTGCGCAACAACCGGGTGTCATGGTGAAATTTGGACGTCCTGAACTATTTAACTTTAGTAGCCCAATCACCATTGAAATCACTGGCTACGACCTAGCATTGCTTCAACAATCTGCGGAGCTATTAACCACTGAACTCGGTGCTATAGACCGCTTTACTGATATCCGTGTCAACATGACTGATGGTCAACCCGAGCTGGCGGTCTTCTTTGACCACGCTCGCTTGGCTCAGTATGGACTCACTAGTGCCGATGTTGCTGAACTGCTAGCAACCAAAATCGGTGGGCGTGTTGCCACTCAATTTAGTCTGGCCGATCGCAAAATCGATATCCTCGTCCGTAGTCAAGAAGTGGACCGTGATTCGATTCGTGATTTGGAGCAGCTGATCATCAACCCGGGTGCTGAACGTGAAATCCCACTTACCGCGGTAGCCACTGTCACGCCGATTGTGGGGCCAAGCGAAATCACCCGGGTTGACCAACAACGTACCGCACTGGTGGAAGCCAACTTCACCTATGGCGACCTCGGCGCTGCCGTCGCAGAAGCGCAGCAAGTGCTGAACAATACGACGCTACCACTGACGATTACGGCGCACGTCGCCGGTCAAAATGAAGAAATGCAGGCGTCATTCCAGTCATTGCAGTTTGCGCTCATATTGGCGGTATTCTTGGTCTATTTAGTGATGGCCTCGCAATTTGAGTCCCTGTTGCACCCACTCTTTATCTTATTCACCGTTCCTTTGGCGGGCGCTGGCTCGGTGTTGGGGCTTTGGTTACTCGGCACCGAGCTGAGCATTATCGTGTTCATCGGTTTAATTATGTTGGCTGGTATCGTGGTGAATAATGCCATTGTCTTGGTCGATCGAATCAATCAATTGCGGGCTGAAGGTTTAGATCGATTTGACGCAGTATTCACGGCGGCTCAAAACCGCCTGCGGCCGATTCTCATGACCATGCTGACGACGGTGCTGGGGCTGTTGCCGTTGGCTCTTGGACTCGGTGAAGGTGCAGAAATTCGTGCGCCTATGGCGATTAGCGTTATCGCCGGCTTGGTCTTCTCGACCTTATTGACCTTACTCTTCATTCCCTGTTTGTATTTGCTCGTTGACCGTAAACAGGTGAAAACTGAGGAGAAGCCAGCATGAACGCCGCTGAGATAGGTTCCGCTCTGGCTCGTTGGGCGCTCCGGCGCCCTGTCACCACCTGCATGATCTTCGTATCTCTGGTGCTGCTGGGCGCGATAAGTTCGCGATTATTGCCACTTGAAAAATTCCCAGGCATCGAAATACCAGAAATTGTCGTCATTGCACCCTACCCCAATTCGACTCCCGCTGAGGTCGAGCGCTTAGTCACGCGACCACTGGAAGAGGCACTGGCGACACTCAGTAATGTGGAGCGCTTGCGCAGTTCCTCCAGTTCAGAGGGTGGTCAGGTATTTTTACAATTTGCTTGGGGCGTTGATATCAATGCCATCAGTATTGAAGCACGAGAAAAAGTCGATGCCGTCAAACATCTACTCCCTGATGATATGGAGCGACTGCAGGTACTCCAGTTTAATACTGAAGATATGCCAGTCTTTCAGCTCCGAATTTCCAGTCAGCGTGACCTGTCGAATGCCTATGATTTGCTCGATCGCAGTCTGCGCCGTCCCATTGAACGCGTGGACGGCGTGTCACGAGTTACGCTCTATGGGGTGCAACCGCAACAGATTGTCATCCGTTTAGATCAAGCTCGCTTACTCAGCCACAACTTGTCGGTTGCGGAAATCACGCGCTTGTTGCAACGCGCCAATTTCTCGCTCACCGCAGGTTACATTGAGAATGCCAATGAGCGTATTTTGGTTAATCCGGTAGGCGAATTCCAGAGCGAATATGAGATTGAACAGTTTCCGATAAAGCCAGGCTTAAAACTCGGAGATATCGCTGAAGTTGGGCGTGAAATGCCGCGTCGCCAAGACGGCCGGCACCTCGATCAACGCTACGCGATAGGAATGGAAGTCTTCAAAGATTCGAGTGCGAATTTGGTCGACGTGTCGCAACGAGTCATGAACGTGATCGAGGAGATTCGTGACGATCCGCAATTCGATGGTATCAACTTGTATGTCATGGACGACACCGCAGACGGCGTCACCACGTCATTAAGTGACCTCGTCAACGCCGGCTTGGTGGGCGCTGCTCTCTCATTTATCGTCCTCTTTATCTTCTTACGCAATTTAGTCACGACGCTCATTGTGGTGCTATCGGTGCCGATTGCGATGTTCGTGGCATTGGGTGGCATGTATTTCTTAGGGTACTCGCTCAATGTGCTGTCCCTCATGGGATTGATGTTAGCCATAGGGATGCTGGTCGATAACGCGGTGGTAATCACTGAAAGTATTCAATACGAACGTGAGCAAGGCGCCGAGGGCGAAGAGGCTACTATTAAAGGTGTGGGAAGTGTTTCTCTAGCCGTTGTTGCTGGAACGTTAACCACCGCTATCGTGTTTTTACCGAATATTTTTGGTAAGAAAATTGATGTGACGATATTCCTCGAGCACACCGCGATTGCCATTTGTCTCTCGCTGTTGGCCTCGTTGTTGATTGCACAAACACTGATTCCATTGCTCACTAGCCGACTTGCCAAGCATATGGGTAGCAAAGCGAAATCAGCCGTAACACCGACAACGCCGTCTAGATATGAACGTTCACTGAATTGGACGTGGCGGCATCCGCGATGGACAGGCTTCTTTGCGGTTCTGTTGTTGCTCAGTATCGCATTGCCATTCGCCGGTGTGAGTGGTGATTCCGCACCACAAGGATTTAATGATCGAATCTTTATCAATTATCGGTTGCATACGCAGTACAGCTTGGCCGAAGTTGAGAACGAAGTATCGATTATGGAAGACTATCTGTATCGCAATCAGGAAGCCTTTGATATTGACGCCGTGTACAGCTACTACACGCCCAACTATGCGATCTCGACGGTCCTCCTAAAACCCGAGCGCGAGGGTAAATTGGCGGACCTTATGGAAAAGATCCGCTCTGATTTCCCCAAAATGTTGCGTAGTCAGCCACAATTCGGCTTCGGCGGCGGTGGTGGCGATCAGGTCCGTATCACGCTGTCTGGCAACTCTACTGACGTACTGCAGCAGTTAGCAACAGATATCGTGCCACGCATTGCCGGCATTGAAGGTTTTACCGATGTGCAAACCGAGATGGATGCGGGTCAATTCGAACTCTTGATCCGAATCGACCGTGAACGTGTGCACCGCCTTGGTTTGAGCTCCGAAGACGCTGCACGCTCGGTTGCGACGGCCTTGCGTGGACAGCGGCTACGTTCTTTCCGTGGCGATCCTAATGGTGAAGTGCCGCTGCGCGTCGCATTCGATAAAGAATTGGAAACCTCGCTAACAGCACTTGAGAACTTACCCATTGCTCAAATAGATGGACGAGTCATACCGCTCGCGGCTGTTGCCACTATCGAGAAGCAGCCACGCCTTGGTGAAATTCGTCGAATTGATCGGCGAACCTCATTGAATATTGAGGCGAACTTAGTGGATATCACCACCAGCGAAGCACGTACCCAAGTTACTCAGGTACTGAATCAACTGGCATTGCCGCAAGGCTACGCTTGGTCACTGGATGGCAGCTTCCAACGCCAACAGGAAGCTGAGAACGTCATGCTGGTCAATACGTTGTTAGCAGTGGCGATGATTTATATTGTCATGGCAGCTTTATTTGAGTCGATTTTGCTCCCAACAGCGGTGATTACGTCGCTATTATTCTCGATTGTCGGTGTATTTTGGGCATTGTATATCACCGGACAGTCCATTGATGTGATGGCGATGATTGGCATTCTGATCTTGATGGGAATTGTCGTAAACAACGGTATTGTTCTCGTCGATAGGATCAATCAGTTGTTAGCGCAAGGACAGAGTCTGGAACGAGCAGTTATTGACGGCAGTGTGAGTCGCTTACGACCGATATTAATGACCGTAGCCACCACTGTTCTCGGCTTGGTTCCGTTGGCGTTCGGCACCACCCAAATTGGTGGTGACGGACCACCCTACGCGCCTATGGCTATTTCCATTATTGGCGGTTTGGTGTTTTCAACCATCACCAGCCTCTACTTGGTGCCTTACGCGTATGTTCGGTTACTCAGCATTCGCGCTCGCTGCCGTCGCTTACGACTCAAAGCGGGTCAGAAAGTTAGTCGAGTAATTGCTGGTTAGCACGCACTAAGTCGGCGGGTGTATCTATACCCGCCGGCGGCGTTGCAATGGCCTCAGCAACATGAATACGTTCGCCGTACCAAAGCACCCGCAACTGCTCAAGTGACTCAATTTGTTCCAGTGGGCTTGGATCCCACTCAATATAGCGCCAGACAAAACCGGCTCGATACGCATAAATACCAATATGACGACGGTAATCGGCAAGTGCGGCTAGCTTGTTCTGACTTAATCCATCACGCTCATAGGGAATCGGAGCGCGACTGAAATACAGTGCATAGCCATTCACGTCCGTCACCACTTTCACGGCGTGCGGGCTCAACACTTCTTCTAGGGAATGAATCGGCACTGCCAACGTGGCCATTTGTGCTTGCTTTTGATTTGCTAGGTTATCGGCAACTTGGCGAATAATCTCTGGCGGAATAAAGGGTTCATCACCCTGCACGTTCACCACAATGTGATCATCGGCAATCGCCAAATAATCGATGACTTCTGCAATCCGCTCGGTTCCTGATTGATGATGAGTCGACGTCAACATCGCGCGGCCGCCAAATGCCTCTACAGCGGTCACAATCCGCTGATCATCGGTTGCCACAATCACTTCAGCGGCACCCGCTGCTGCGGCACGCTCGTAAACGCGCTGAATCATGGGCTTATCCCCTATCATGGCAAGAGGTTTGCCAGGCAGGCGACTTGAGGCATAACGCGCTGGGATGATCACCGTAAAGCTCATATCAATCGGTACTCCATTACTTAAGTTCGTCTGAGGACATTTCTCGTGCTGCGGACAACAGCAAATGTGGAATGTCATCAATCACTGGAAATGCTAGCTTTTCGCCACGACAAATCAGTTCTTGTTGCTCTTCACGCCATTCCAAACGGCCCTTGCATTGCGGGCAAACGAGCAAGGCCAACGTTCTTGAATCCAAACTCATACCAATTCCTTACTGCTGTCTACGCGCGACTACCGCGTCTACACACTGTTGAAATGCCGACCAAAAATCGCTACTAAACTTCGCCTCAACAGGCAGATAATACCAATGTTCTTGCGCGAATGATTGACACTTTACCGCATCCTTTTCGGTCATGAGTATAGCGTCTACATGCTGCCAGTCAGCAAAATCAGCAGGCGTAAATGGGTGATGATCCGCGAACGCACGGTAGTCACTGATCTGTTGATTCTGTGCCCTGAGCGTCTCGAAGAAACGAGTTGGGTTGGCAATACCGGCAATGGCGACTCGTTCGCCAGCAGGTAATTCGGAAACCTCGACATTATCGCTCACTCGACGCCACTGGAGCGGCGCTAATTCGAAGCGATAATAGGAGTCCCCCCCATGCCGAAAAGCCTGTTCAGCACCACCATTTTGCACCACCAAATCGACTTCACTCAAACGTTGCTGCGACTCTCGTAGTGGACCCAGCGGCAGTTGATGTTGATTCCCCAACAACCGCTCACCGTCCACGACAACGAGTTCAATATCACGCGGTAACGCATAGTGTTGTAGGCCGTCATCACTGACAATAATTGATATCTGTGGATCTAGCTCTAACAAGGTTGCTGCTGCGCGCACGCGGTCTGGGTCAACGACCATAGTCACGCCCGTTCGCAGCACAATAAGACGCGGTTCATCGCCCACTGCTGCGGCTGTTGATTGTGGTGTCACCGCCTGTGGAAATGGTCCGTTCCCACCATAGCCTCGAGCAATGACGCCAGGTCGATGCCCCTGCGCTTGCAACCATTCCACTAAAGCAACCACGGTTGGCGTCTTACCGGCGCCGCCCACAGTAATGTTGCCGACGATCACAACGGGAACAGCGAGAGATTTAGGTGGGTTTTGTAAGAAGCGTTGGCGGCGGCGTTGTACCACAAAACGATACAGAACTTGCAGTGGCCACAGCAGCCACAGTAAGGGATGCACACCGGAACGATACCAGGCGCGCTGCCACCACATTACTGTTCCTCGCCGCTAAATTGCAGCCGGTAGAGTTGATGATACGCACCTTGAGATTCAAGTAACTGTTTGTGGCTACCGCGCTCAATAACTTTACCATCTTCCAGCACCAAAATTTCATCAGCACTTTCAATGGTAGATAGCCGATGCGCGATGACAATCGAGGTGCGATTTTGCTGCAAACGACTCAGCGCATGTTGAATGTGCCGTTCTGACTCGGTGTCCAATGCTGAGGTTGCTTCATCCAAAATAAGAATGGGGGCATCACGCAACAAAGCGCGTGCGATGGCAATACGTTGGCGCTGACCACCAGAGAGCATCACGCCGTTTTCACCAACCATCGTATCTAAACCCAACGGCAAATTATCGGTAAACTCGGTCACATAGGCTTGTTCTGCAACTTCACGAATGCGTTCTGGGCTAATTTTTCCAGACGCGCCGTAAGCGATGTTGTTCGCAATCGAATCGTTGAACAAAGTCACATGCTGCGACACCACTGCAAATTGGCGCCGAAGGCTTTTCAATTTATAGTCAAAAATATCGACGTCATCGAGCAAGATCACGCCGTCTTGTGGGGTATAAAACCGTGTCAACAAATTGGAGATAGTTGATTTACCGCTCCCAGAACGACCGACCAGGGCTAGTGTCTTCCCTTCGGCAACCGAGAAACTAACGTGATCTAAAGCGGGTGAATCCGCTTCGTCATAAGCAAAACAAACATCCCGAAATTCGATATTTCCAGCAACTCGGTCCACTCGGTTCTTACCGGTATCTCGCTCGATTTTTTGATCCAGTAGCTCAAAAATACTCTGTGCCGCCGCAATCCCGCGCTGAAAATCACTATTCACTGTGGTCAGTTGCTTCAGCGGGCGTAACAACATAATCATGGCAGTCAGTATGGTGGTAAAACCACCTGCGGTAAGCTGCGCAAACATCTCTGGGAAACTGGCGAGCACCAACACCATCGACAAACTGAATGAGGCAATCAATTGAATCACCGACGTACTGATGGTCTGCGCATTCACCAGCTTCATATTCTGATTTCGAGTAACGTTGTTAATGTGCTCGAATCGCTTCGATTCGCGCTTCTGCCCTTCGTACATGACGACTACTTTGTGGCCATTGAGCATTTGCTCTGCCAGTGTCGTGACATTGCCCATAGCCGTTTGGATGCGACTCGATACGCGGCGAAAACGCTTTGATACTACGGCAACGACTTTGGCAATAAGTGGCCCGATAACCAAGAATACCAGTGATAATTGCCAAGAGTGGTAGAACATCAAACACAGCAGTCCGAATACAAATGCGCCTTCTTTGATCAGTATAGAGACGGCGCGACTGCTCGCTTCGGCAACTTGCTGGGTAGTGTAGGTAATTTTTGAGAGTAACTCACCGGTGGAGTGTCGATCGTGAAACGATACGGGTAACTTCATCATGTGATCGAAGAGTTCCTGCCGCATAGTTGTCACAACACGGAAACCCACCCAATTTAAGGCATAGCTGGAGATGAAGTTAAATAAACCTCGGGCAATGAATATCACCGGCACAAAAATAGCACCGTAGATCATGATTTGGGCATTGCGATCAGTTAAGCCATCATCAATCAGCGTTTCAATCTGCGATAAGAAAAACGTATCGACAGCGGCATAGCCGAGCATTCCGATAATGGAAACAATAAAGGCCACTTTGTAAGGCTTTACATAGCCCATTAAGCGGCGGAAGGTGCGGTCGCGCACCTCTGGATTAAGTTGAGTGTCGTTCATTGACAAGGTCATGATCCGAAAACAATTTCAGCTATTCTATACGTTTTTGCAGGCAACTGGCTAGTTATCCCGATCAAACCACCCGCCATTTTTCGCAGCTAGGGGTTGCTTAACGCTCCACCGGTAGCCATTCGTTCGCAATTGTACTTGTCCGCCTTGTGCCGTATCGAATAGTGCTAGAGCGCGCTGCTGAATGCGCCTGCGTACGCGTTCGTCAACCATTCCGTAAGCATTATTTCGACCACGACTGGCAATAGCGATGGAAGGTCGAACATGATCGAGGAAATAGGACTCCGATGAACTATTGCTGCCATGGTGAGCCAGCACTAGCACATCCGCTTGCACGGGTGCGCTGTGCGCCAGCAAGTTACGCTCCGCAGCTTGCTCAATATCACCTGGAAATAGAATAACCATATCTCGGTAAGTCATTTGAATGACACAGGAATTATTATTGTGATGATTATTGTAACTCCGTCTCGGGTGTAACACGCGCCACTGCACTCCGCGCCATTCGCCTGTTTGTCCAGCGATACATAAATGACCGTCAGGTGGTGTTCGACCGAACCAACGTACCTTCGGATAGGTTCTCTGAATGGTTTCAAATCCACCACTGTGATCCAGGTCAGAGTGACTGATGAATGCTAATTCCGGCTTCAATCGCTGCTGTGCTAGATATGGCAAGACAACGCGTTCCGCCATATCGCCCCCACTCGGCCATTTAGCTCCCGTATCAATCAGCAACGCATATCCTTGTCGTTCCAGCACAGCGGCGCTGCCTTGCTCTACATCAAGCACGGTAACGATAAGATCCGAGTCATAAGTCCGTAAGGTTTGTCCAATTGAAACTGCAATGAACAAAGAACCGAAAATGGCTGCTCGCGATCTCCATGCAAGCGGCCAAGCGGCCGCCAATAGTGCCGCTATCACTGCCCACAGCGGCCACGTTTCCGCGGTCGTCAACCATTGCCATGAGCTAGCACTGAGCCACTCCAACAATGGCCATACAATACGGAGCGGCCACTCCGCTAGCCACCAGATAAAATGAGTGACCGCTGGCAGCCCAATCAGCGTAAAACACAAACCGACCAGCGCCAACGGCAAAATCCATACAGCAAACACAGGCACCAATAGAAGATTCGTCAGTGGCGCAGCCACTGGCAGGCCTCCAAACCACAGCAACATAAGCGGCCACAAAGCAGCGGTAATGACCAACTCCAATCGCCATAGGGCACGGAGTTCTCGCCAAGAACCGTTGATCCGGAGCCAGCGCCAGTGCATCCACAGAATAATACCGACTGCACAGACCGACAGCCAAAAGCCGCTTTTTAAGGGTGCCATAGGCTCAAACAGCAGCACGATAGCGATAGTTCTCACCAGTACACGCCAAGCCGACACCCGTTGCGCAAAACGCTGATGAAGAACAAAAACTAATACCATCACGAGCGCACGCAAGGTGGCTGTCGCAAAACCTGCCAACCAAGCGTACATCACCGCCAATAGCACCGCGAACCACCATGCCCAAATCAATGAGTTAGCTCCATCGCGACGGCTACGACTGCGCGACAGCCACCAGCGTATCGTTTGCCCAAGCCACAACGCAGCACCGACCAACAAGGTTAAATGCAGACCAGAAATGGCAATCAAGTGCGCTAAGCCGGTTCGCTGAAACACTTCTCGATGAGGATCTGTCAGATGCTCCCGTTGCCCCATCACCAAGGCCAAGGTAACGCCAAAAAAGGGTAAGTCACCCGCTGTTGATGAGAGCTTGTCATACAATTCTTGGCGCCACGTCGCAGCCGCGTGGAGTTGTTGCCCATGGCGCACGGTGCCGAGTATTTGAATGCCCTCAGCCATTAAATAGCGATGATAGAGAAAGCCGCCCTGATTTCGGGGGCCTTGCGGCGCCCGTAATTTGACTGCTAGCAGCCAAGTATCACCGGCGCGAGGTGGTGTGAGGTGTGGATCGGGGTCATACCAATTCAGTCGGGCTGAAGGTTGCTGCGCCATGGACTCGCCCGCAATCGTCGGCACGGTCCCTTCCAACTGCCAATAGCCTTCTTCAATACGCGGAATTTCAGTAATATCAAGTTGCAACGTTGCCGTGGTGCCGATTACGGATGCAGGCAATACGTATTTTAATGCCAAAGTCGCATTGCCAATCCCCCAGGTTATGCCGCACAATACCGCCGCCAAACAGGATAGAGCGAAAGCAAGACGTCTCGGGTGAGTTTCTGTATAATTTACCGCACGGATAGATTTCGAGTGGACGCAAATCGTCATTCCCAATATGACGAGCGTGCTGACCAACAGGCACAACCAAACATCCCACGTGGGTGTTGAGGGTAATAAAAATGCCACGGCATAGCCGCATAATAGAGCGCACAACCACCGATCCATGGACGTTGTACCTTCACGTAGTAATAAACTAGGTTAGACATGCCAAAGAAGTTTATGAAAAGTATCATGCCCAGCCACGACAGCATTAAACGCAGTCGGAGCATGAAGATCTTTGGTCGTTTATTGCATGACGCAAACCTCTGGCATCTGAATCGTCGTTCCGCAGCGGGAGCCTTTGCTGTTGGCCTGTTCTGTGCGTTTATTCCAGTTCCATTTCAGATGTTTTTAGCTGCTGCAGCCGCTATTCCATTTCGCGTCAATTTACCGCTTTCAGTAGCTATGGTTTGGGTATCCAACCCGATAACCATGCCGCCGTTGTTTTACCTGTGCTATAAACTGGGAGCGTGGATTTTAAGTCAACCACCCCAGCCGTTTGCCTTTGAGCTGTCCTGGGCCTGGCTTGCTACTAGTGTCTCGACTATCGGGCCTGCATTTTTATTAGGCTGCCTAATCTTTGGAGTGGTCAGCAGTATTACTGGCTACTTCGCTATTCGAATTCTCTGGCGTCAATCGGTTATCGCCGCGTGGCAAGAGCGCGCAAAACGTATGCGCAAACGCTTGCCACACCCGAAAGCGAAAGTGAAATCAGACCATCAGTCAAGCGATTGAACAATTTCGAGACGCGCCGCTCGCCAAGCCGGGTATAGCGTTGCTAATAAACTCATTAACAGAGCCACCCCGGTAACAATGAGTACGTCCTGCCCTTGCAAAGCGACTGGAATCTCCGCCACAAAATAGACATCGCTCGCGAGTAAACTTTCTCCAGTCAGGCGTTGCCAACCTGCAAACAAAGCAGGCAGTGAGGCGGTTAGTGTCAGTCCACCCAGTATTCCAAACACAATACCCCATAGTCCATTGAGCAGCCCATGCCAGATAAACAATCGCTGCACTGTCGACGCACGCATCCCCATCGTGCGTAAAATGCCTACTTGTCGCTGCTTATCTTGAACGGTCATGATGAGCGTCGAGACAATATTGAAGCAAGCCACCGCCAGCACTAGAGAAAGCACTATATACATGACTATCCGCACCAGTTGAATGTCGCGATATAAATGACCTTGCGCGCGCATCCAGTGGTCTAGATACACATGCTCACGAATCGATTGTCCAAGTTCATAAGCGACAGATTGTGCGGCATAGATATCGCGTACTGAAATTTCTATCGCTGCTGCGGTTTGCTCGATACCCGCCAGTTCTCGGGCTGTCGCTAAGCTGGTATACGCCATTTGATGATCAACCTGACCACCAAAGGTAAATGTACCCGCCACTTGCACTTGGATGCGTCGCGGTTGCCGGAAACTATTCTGTTCAGCAACCAGTAACGTCAAGGTATCGCCTTGCTCCACTTCAAGCTTGTCCGCAAGACCACTTCCGATAATCACTTGCCGTGGTTGAGTCAACTGTTGCCAGCTCTCAGCATCTGTATATTGTTCAATCGGTTGCGGTTGATTCAACGCCACACCTTGTAACTGCATACCGACAAAATCACTGCCCTGCTGCACCATCGCTTGGCTTTTGATAACCGGCCGCGCAGTCGTGACCTGCGGATGAGCCTGAACTTGCTCAACGAGCGCGGGAACATCGTCAAGCTCACCGTCAACAGCGGTAATCTCGATGTGCGGAATTAATTGCAGGAAACGATTCTCTAGTAGTTGCGAGAATCCGTTCATCACACTGAGCGCCGCTATAAACACCGTACATCCCAGCGCAATACCCAGCGTTGAAGACGCTGAAATAAAGCTCAAAAAGCCCTGTGCCGGACCATCACCACTGGCACGGTATCGACGAAAGCGCTGGGCAATTGACCAATCTAAGCGCATCAGTCAGCGTCCACAGTAGCAGTAACGAGTTGCCCATGCTGCAAATGCAACGTTCTGGGGAGCGTCGCAGCTAACGTTTGATCGTGAGTCACAATCACAAAAGCGGTATCCAGTTCAGCATTCAGTTGCAACATCAGATCGAACACTTGGTTGGCTGTGGTGGCATCAAGATTACCTGTCGGTTCATCGGCAAGTACCATCGCCGGTTTATTGACTAGGGCTCGCGCAATAGCGACACGTTGGCGCTCGCCACCCGATAATTCACTGGGACGATGATGTTGACGTGTCGCCAAGCCCACCTTGGTGAGCCATTGCTCTGCCTGCTCCAGCGCTGCCGTGCGCTGTTTACCTGCAATCCAGAGCGGCATGGCAACGTTCTCAAGCGCAGTAAACTCGGGCAATAAATGATGAAACTGATAAATAAATCCGAGTTCTTGATTACGCCAATCTGCGAGTCTATTGCTTGACCAACGGCTGATCACCTCATTCCGAAACAATACCTCGCCGCTGGTTGGTTTATCTAACCCACCGAGCATATGCAAAAGTGTGCTTTTCCCGGAACCTGAGCTGCCAACAATCGCCATCAACTCGCCAGCAGCAATGCTGAAGTTCACATCTTTGAGCACTTCTAATTGGTGTTGCCCATCGGCATATACACGTCCCAGCTGACGACACTCCAGCAGCGGTCCTGAACTAGTTGTAGTCATAACTTTCCTTATTCATAGCGCAGTGCCTGAGCAGGCAAGATACGGCTGGCTCGCCATGCTGGGTATAGCGTGGCAACGATACTCAATAGGCACGCCGCGGTCAGAATCCAGACTATTTGCTCTACTTCAATCACCACTGGTAGCCCAGTACCACCCACCAAACTCATGTCGATACCAAGAATCCTGAGAATGTCATTCATCCACCAACTTCCGGCAAGACCCAGCACTAAACCGAAGAAGCTACCGATGACGCCATTGTGGATGCCCTGCATTAAAAACACACATTGAATGCCACGCCGCCTCATACCCATGGTTTGCAAAATCGCGATATCCGCCCGTTTGTCTTGAATCATCATCATGAGCGCCGACACAATGTTAAATGCCGCAACCGCGATAATTAGGCCAAGCATTAAACTAACCATGCGCTTCTCAAGTGCAACCGCATCAAATAGCTCGCCGTATGCCTCACGCCAACTCAGTGACGTCAGTCCGGGTTGATTCTCCGCAAACCATGGGCTCAATTGTTGTTGTGCGGGCAGCGCCATAAAGGGGTCATCAAAGTAATAGCGTAACTCAGTCACCTGACTTGTTGCCATCCTCAATAAACGCGCGACATCGGCACCATGTAAGAGCAGCAATTGACTATCAGCTTCAGACTGCATGGCGACAATTCCAATCACCGTAAACTGGCGTTGCGCAGGGACTAAACCGAGCGGCGTAAATACACCACCGCCTGCAGCAATTAAACGAACGCGATCACCTGGCCAGACATCAAGCTCCTGTGCCAATGCTTGTCCCAATACAATTTCGTAGTCACCCGCTGTCGGTTCAAAACGGCCAACTACTAAATGCTGACGAACCGCTGATAATGCTCGTTGACTCTCGGGATCGGCGGGGAAAATACCTTGCAGCAATACCGGTCTTAAACGCCCCTCCGCTTGAATCACGCCCGCGGTCGACACCTGGGGTACCAACGCTTGCTGACCGGAGATTGCGGGAAGTTCACTGCGCAATTGCTGCCAATTGGATAATGGCTCACGATCGGTTGAACTGACCGTCAGTTGTGGGACAACCCCCAAAATTCTTTGCTTCAATTCGGTTTCAAAGCCGTTCATGACTGAACCCACAATAATAAGGGCTGCAGTGCCGACCACAATGCCAGCTAATGCAAACCTATTGATGAAGCGTGTAAAACGTTGGCCATGTCGAGCACGACTAAAACGCCACGCCAGAAGTGTGGGAGCAAACAGTGGCATAAAACCTCAAATGAACAATCTCTTGCGCTGCAAGCATAAAGAAAAGCACGCACTGATCCAAGCGCCAAGTTCAGGTATACTTAGCCCTTTCCAACCAATGACCGACTAGAGATGTAACCGGGGCCATGACTCGTACTTCCATTTTGATGCCACCGATGCCGACTGATGCCAGTAAAGACATGACTTGGCAAGAGCTCGCAGGGAGCAGTGCTGCATTGGCATTAGCTCAACTTATTGAGACGCATTCGGCACCTATTCTGATCGTGACGCCCGATGCTCCACAAGCGCATCGGCTGGAACAAGAAATTCGTTACTTTGCGCCACAGTGGGCAGACCAAGTATGGTTGTTTCCTGATTGGGAAACCCTCCCCTACGACAGTTTCTCGCCTCATCAAGACATTATTTCCGAACGCTTGAGCGTGCTGGCAAACCTGCCGGGAATGCAACGCGGTGCACTCATTGTTTCGCTGAACACGCTACTCCATCGCATTTCACCAACCGATTACGTTGCAGGCCAAGCTCTGCAAATGCAAGTCGGCCAACAGGTTGATGTGCATGGCATGCGACTCAGCCTCGAGCGCGCCGGTTATCGTTATGTTGCGCAGGTCATGGAGCATGGTGAATTCAGTGTGCGGGGTTCCATCCTCGATTTATTCCCGATGGGGAGCACACAGCCATTTCGGATCGACTTTTTCGATGACGAAATCGACACCATCCGTGGATTTGATCCGGATACGCAATTATCGACCGAGCAAGTCGACACCATTAACTTGTTGCCTGCACACGAGTTTCCGACAACGGCAACAGCTATTGAAGGGTTCCGGGCGCGCTATCGCGAGCGTTTTGGCGCTTCCAACGAGCGCGACTCGGTCTATTATCAAGTGTCGCAAGGTCAGTTCCCAGGCGGGGTTGAGTATTATTTGCCACTATTTTTCGAGCACACAGCCAGTTTGTTCGACTTTCTCCCCGACCAAGCCATGATTGTCACATTCGGTGACTTGCAAGGTAGCTTAGAGCATTTGTGGCACGATATTTCGAGTCGCTATGAATCGCGCCGCTACGACCCGCTACGCCCCCTCCTGCCGCCGCATGATGTATTTCTCACCGTCGATCAGTTGCACAGTGAGTGGAAACGACGCCCGCGTATTCGTGCTCATGTACCAGCGGATAAACCTCAGCCGGGACCACGTAAATTCGGTTTAGAAGCAGTCAGTGACATTGCCGTAGAGCCGCAGCACAAGCAACCACTGCAAAAGCTTGCAGACAAGCTGCAGCAGTGGCGCCAAGACAAGTATCGCGTGATCTTTATCGTGGAGTCAGCAGGTCGGCGTGAATCCTTACGTGAACTGCTCGCTCCGTTGCAACTTGGACTGGAAGAAGTGGATTCGTTTGCGGAGTTTAGCCAAGCTGACACCTTCGCGGCTATGTCTATTGGACCCGTCGTACACTCATTTGCTTTACCCACAGAACGTCTGATCGTCATTACCGAAACCGAGTTACTCGGTAACCGTATCGTACAGCGTCGTCGCCGCGACCAGAAAGCCACCGTCAGCACTGAACACATGGTGCGTAATTTGGCGGAACTACGGATCGGCCAACCGGTAGTTCATATCGATCATGGTGTCGGGCGCTACCAAGGACTGCAAACTCTAGAAACCGGTGGTGTCACCACCGAATTTGTTACCATTGAATATGCGGGTAGTAGCAAGCTCTACGTGCCCGTCGCAGCGCTCCATCTGCTCAGTCGCTATAGCGGTGGCGAAGAAAGTAGCGCGCCACTCCACAAGTTAGGCAACGACCAATGGGAACGCGCCAAGCGTAAAGCGGCAGAGAAAATCCGTGATGTTGCGGCCGAACTCCTCGATGTCTACGCACGCCGCGAAGCCAAACCCGGTTATGCATTCCAATTGAACGAAGCGGAATACAAACGCTTTGCCGGTAGTTTCCCGTTTATAGAAACCGACGATCAATTGGATGCGATTGCGCAAGTTTTAGCCGACATGGAATCCGATCGCGCCATGGACCGTCTGGTTTGTGGTGATGTTGGTTTCGGTAAAACCGAAGTCGCCATGCGTGCTGCATTTGTTGCTGCGAATGATGGCAAGCAAATCGCCGTGTTGGTCCCGACTACCCTGTTAGCACAACAGCATTATGAGAATTTCAAAGACCGTTTTGCCGATTGGCCATTCCGCGTGGAAGTCCTGTCACGCTTTCGTAGTGGAAAGCAAACCACCCAAGTTCTTGCAGATTTAAAGGATGGCAAGGTGGATATCGTGATTGGTACCCACAAGTTATTGCAGAACGATATTCATTTTCACGACCTCGGTTTGCTGATTGTTGATGAGGAACATCGCTTTGGCGTTCGTCAAAAAGAGGCTATCAAGCGGCTCCGTGCTGACGTCGATATTCTGACCCTCACCGCGACGCCAATTCCACGCACCTTAAATATGGCGATGAATGGCGTTCGAGATTTATCGATTATCGCGACGCCTCCAGCTAAACGACTAGCGGTGAAAACTTTTGTGCGTGAGTATGATGAGCCAACCATTCGTGAAGCGGTTTTGCGCGAAATATTACGTGGTGGCCAAGTGTATTTTCTCCACAACAATGTCGAAACCATCGAGAAAACCGCACGTGATCTAGAAGCGCTCATTCCAGAGGCTCGGGTGACCATAGCTCATGGGCAAATGCGCGAACGAGACCTCGAGCGCATCATGTCCGATTTTTATCATCAACGCTTCAACGTGCTGGTGTGTACGACCATTATTGAGACGGGCATTGATGTGCCAACCGCCAATACCATTATCATGGACCGCGCCGATCACCTTGGTTTAGCGCAGATGCACCAATTACGCGGTCGTGTGGGTCGCTCTCATCATCAAGCCTATGCCTATTTATTGACGCCACATCCCAAGCGGATGACTAAGGATGCACTGAAACGCCTGGAGGCGATATCACAACTCGAAGACTTGGGTGCGGGCTTTATGTTGGCGACGCATGATTTAGAGATTCGTGGTGCAGGTGAACTCCTCGGGGATGATCAAAGTGGCCAAATTGAAAGCATTGGATTCACCTTGTATATGGAAATGCTGGAGCAAGCTGTACAAGCCCTGCGCGATGGCAAAGAACCCGCATTAGATACGCTATTGCGTCAACAAAGCGATGTCGATTTGCGCGTGCCTGCATTACTGCCAGACACCTATATCGCCGATGTGAATACGCGTCTGAGTCTCTACAAGCGCATTGCCAGCGCAGACAACTCACAAGCATTACGAGAACTGCAAGTCGAGATGATCGATCGCTTTGGTTTGCTACCGGACTCTGTGAAAAATCTGGTGCGAGTCACTGAGCTACGCAATCGTGCTGGCCAATTGGGGATCCGCAAAATTGATGGTGGCCCGCAAGGTATCACCTTTGAATTTGGTGCAGACACCAAGGTTTCTGTTGAACTTCTGATTCAGCTGATTCAGGAACATCCGCAGTATTATCGACTCGAAGGTGCAAACCGTTTACGTATTCTTGAAAAAATCGAAGATACTCAAGCACGGTTGAAACTGGTAGAGTCTTTATTAGAAGCATTTTCAGGAAACTCATAAGCATGCGTCAATCTTATCTGCAACAGTTTTGGCGATTGACTGTCACTAGCCTTGCGAGTTTGTCGTTTCTTGTTACGGCAGGTCCCGCGCTAGCTCAGACCAATGTCACCACCCAACCCGTCGACCCATCGCAATGGCGCTGGTTTGATGTCGAGGTGCTGATATTTAAACATTCGAGTAGTGACGTCACCGAGCAATTCCCGTGGCTACCGCCGCGTCCTGTCCAAAATGCGCGCAATGATTTATTGACCTCTTACTATGCACCAAACTTTGGTAGCTTCCTGTACGAGACAGATCCGTGCGACTACGATAATGCGCTGATAAAAGGCGAAGCCATTTGGTTATGCCACCAGCCTAATGAACTCGATTTAAGCTACAACAAAACGCTGACAATGGCGCTCGCCCGCCTCAACCGATTTGATGCTGCGCCGGTCAACGTGGTTGATGGCTTTGGTGGTGAAATGGAGAGGTCTCCACGGCCATTTTTACTGCCCTCAACGGACATGGAACTGATTGAGCTGCGTGAAAACTTAGTGCGCCGAAATGTCGGCAAACCTCTATTACACCAAGTAGTCCGGCAGCCGGTATTCAACCGTTCTGATAGCTATACATTCCGTGTGTTTGGGGGCGCGAACTTCGGCAATCGCTTTGCTGAGGACGGCTATTTATTGCCCCAATCTGACGCCGAATCACAGTCTGCAGAATGGTCTGCTCTTGAGCAACCTGCACTTTCGAGCGTAGCTCCGCAAGAGGAGCTGTTCTCACAACTCGAAGAACTGCTCCAAATGGCTGATCAGGGTGACTTACAACTAACCTTGCGTGAGCAAAAAACGCCGCCACCACCGCCCGCGAATCGTCCCGATGTCATTGAGAAGCAACCCTTGTGGGAACTCGAAGGCTTACTTCACATCTATTTGGTGGCAAACTATCTGCATATTGAAAGTGACTTACAGCTCCGACAACCAGAGACCGTGCGGTTCAGTGCTGGCAACTTAGCCGACCAAGCGCAACTCGCTATTGATGGACAAGAGCAGACGCAACCTTTTTTACGGCGTTATGATTTGCAGCAATTACGCCGAGTCATTAGTCATGAGACGCATTATTTCGACCATCCGAAATTCGGAATCGTCGTGCAGATTCGCCGCACTGATTTGTCAGCGCGGCGTTAATCAAAACAGGCAGAAAGATGGAGAAGCACGAAGAATTATTGCTGGCATTACGGAAAGTTATCCGCGCCACTGACCTCTATTCGAAGCAACTCAATAAGCTCGCAGGGCTCACAGCTCCGCAGTTGCTTATATTGCGTGAAGTTGCTGCTGCGCCAGAGGGTATTACCGCCAGTGCCGTCGCACAAAATATTACGTTAAGCCCAGCAACCGTGAGCAACGTGATTGATCGCCTGGAGCACAAACAGTTGATTCGCCGCGAGCGAAGTACGCAAGACCGACGTCGCGTCGTACTATGGTTGACTGCGGCAGGTGCCGAGCGCATGCACGCCGCACCACGCCCTTTACAGGAAGATTTTATTGAACGTTTCCAAGATTTAGAAGATTGGGAACAATCACAATTACTGGCGGCGATGCAACGCATTGCTGCCATGATGAACGCCGAACGGCTGGATGCAGCTGAAGTTCTTGATGTAGGAAGTTATGTTGAAACACAATCAGACTAGTACTCACTTGAAATTACGCTGGCTACTAGCCAGTTCCGCTGCCATTGGTCTTCTGAGTGCCTGCAGTTTTTCAGCAGCACCGCCTATCTGCGCCGAATCGACAATGCCGATTCATGCAATACAAGGCAATCAAGCGCAGTCACCGTATCTCGACCAAGTGCTCACGGTCCGGGGCGTGGTCACCGCGAACTTTCAAGGTGAAGCGGAGCTTGGCGGCTTTTTTATGCAGAGCCTAGCTGAAGATGCAGATAACGACCCAACAACCGCTGAAGGATTATTTGTTGCTTATGCGGCCATCCCTTCAAATACACTCGTGCAACCCGGTGAAGTTGTTAGCGTAACCGGCACCGTGACAGAAGATGAACAACTTACGCAACTGCAGCAAGTCACTCAAGTGACGGCCTGTGGTACTGCTGAACAACCCCAAGCCGCTGAGCTCTCCCTACCAGTAGAGAGTCTGACTCAATTTGAGCAGTATGAAGGCATGTTGGTAACGACCACATCTTCGTTGGTGGTAAATGGCAACTATAACTTGGCGCGCCATGGTCAGTTCCAAGCGGCGCCGGAACGTTTATTCACACCAACGCAGCGGGTTCAGCCGGGTGCAGAAGCGCAACAAGTCGCCGATTACAATCGCCGAAGTCTGATCACGATTGAAGATAATCAAGCACCGAATCCAGAATTAGTTCCTTATCCAGCACCTGCTCTCACGGCAACCAACAGCTTGCGAGCCGGAACGACCATCGAACCCGTAACCGGCGTGTTTAGCGAATTCAACTCTGATTATCGAATTCAGCCAACACAACCCGTGGTCGTTGCGGAACTTGCACAACGCCCTGCTGCTCCGCCGGAGCCTGCAACACAAACCATCCGTATCAGCGCATTTAACGTGTTGAATTACTTCAATGGTGAAGGTAGCGAGAAATCGTTCCCAACCGAGCGAGGCGCAAAAAATCTGGCAGCTTTTGCCTTGCAAGAGAAGAAAATCGTGCACGCCATTGGGGCAATGAATGCGCACATTGTCGGACTTATGGAAATTGAGAACGATGGATATGGCGAAGCCAGCGCAATTGTTCAGTTAACGGCAGCATTACGAGCAGAGACCGGCCAACCCTGGGAGTTCATTCGGACGACTGAATCGGGTCCATTTGGTACCGATCAAATCACCAATGGTCTTCTTTATCGCGCTGATAAAGTCACTCCCGAAGGTGATTTGTTGACAGTTACTGAATATCCATTCGGTGCTCGGAGTCGATATCCACTGATTCAGCAGTTCACGCCAACGCATAATCAAGAGTCGTTCCTGGTCGCAGTGAATCATTTCAAATCTAAAGGTGGCTGCCCACGTACGCCAGACCCGATGAATCAGAATAATTCGGACGGACAAGCCTGTTGGAACGGTGTGCGAGTGCAATCGGCACAACTGCTAGCCGACTTCTTGGAGAATGACCCACGCACAGCTCGAATAGAGGCCCGTGTGCTCCTTGGTGATTTCAACGCCTATGCTCAGGAAGACCCGATGCAATTGCTCTTGCAACGCGGCTATCACAATCGGGTCGATGTCTTTGAGCCAAATGGTTATTCCTATGTGTTTGGCGGGCAAGCCGGCAGTCTTGATCACTTATTAGTGTCGACAAGTTTACACAATCGTGTTGTGCGTCAGCATCATTGGTCCATCAATGCCGACGAACCGACAGCATTGCAGTACAATCAAGCGATCGATAATCCAGAATGGGCAAGTGAATCACCATTCCGATCATCTGATCATGACCCGGTGTACGCCGACATTCAGTTTTAGTAAAAGTCTTGTCACAACGTCTTCGTTTCAGGCATCTTGTTGCTAAGAACAAGGAAGAGGACGAAGGCGTTGAGCACAGGATTTGGTAGTGAAATCAGCCCAGACACAATTCGCGCGGCGCAAGAAGGTCGACGTGATGCCCAACGTGTTATCTTCGAAGTGTTTCAACGTCCCGTCTTAACCTTATTGCGTGGTCTTTGTAGAGAGCCTGAATTAGCTCGTGACCTGGCCCAAGATGTCTTTGTTCAGGCATTTGCAAAATTGAACCAATTGCGAGAAACCTCAGCGTTTGGCGGTTGGTTAAAACAATTGACGCTGAATACTGCGTTTGCCTATTTTCGGCGACCCACAAATCAAAATCACAGTATCGAAGACGAAGCTGAGAGTGAGTCGGATGACTGGCATAGCCAAGCGGATTGGCTCAGTCGAGTTGATGATATTGAAGCATTATTTAGCGTATTGAATGATGAAGAACGTCTCATAGTCTGGTTGTTTGTGGTTGAAGATTACACGCATCAAGAATTAGCAGAGCAGTTTGCCATTTCAGCGACAGCGGTTCGACAACGATATCATCGAGCGCTACAGAAATTGAAAGATAGGAGTCAATCATGACCTTACCATCAACGCCAAAGAGTCCAGCAGAACAAGCGTTGAAAGCACGCCTTGAAGCCTGGGTGGACCAAGAACAATCGGAGCTCACTCTGCGGTGGCAAGATGTGCAGCCACAGTCAACTTTGGCAAAGCAACGTCGTTGGTTATGGTTTGCACCTGTCGCAACAGCTGCTGCGGTCGCTTGGTTCGTACTGGCACCTATGACGCCTACAGCGCCTGCATTGGAGCCCTTACCACCCATGCTGTTAGCAGATAATTATGCGTTGGATGCACTCGACCAGCGCATACAACAAGCTTATTTAAAGGGTGCAGAACCTCAGCACATTGAACAACTTTGGCAAGAACGCGACTATTTGCAAGCGAAGGAGCAAATTTTATGAAGCCATTTTCTCGTCTTACTCTCGGCATAGTAGCCGCCCTGACCTTTAGCAATACGCTCCTGTTTACTGCAGCTCAAGCGGCAGAGCCGCAAGAAGACCGAGCTCGTGAAATGGCTCGCTCAGCTGCCGTGGAAGCCGCCAAGTCTGGCGGTAAAAACGACACTGTCGTTCTCGAAGAGCCAGCTCGCAGCTATTTTGAATGGGGTGCTATCGTACGTCCCGATGGTGAAATCCTCAGCGTTCGTCCGGGGACCGTCGCAGCTGATATGGGCGTTGAAGCGGGTGACCACCTCACGCATATCAATGGCACATCGGTTGAGCGAGAGTCATTACAATCCATTCTGCAAAAATTTGATGATCTGGAGCACGGTCGCACATTTAACATTACCATCGAGCGTGATGACAAAAGTATGACGCTCGAGAGTATCGTCCGTGCCACTGTGGTACCTGGTTGGCGTCTTGAAGTTGATTCAACCTTTGAAGAAACGGCCCATGCAATTCAAAATGCGAGCGCCTGTGGACGCGTAAGTATATTTCTGCAGCCACCAGTGACACGAGACTATTACCCCGCGTTTATCAACACGATCAATGGCGAAGATACACGCATCAAGAATCCAGTGATTAAGTTGGGAGTTGGTGAGCACATTATTGGTCTCCATGAAAAAATCGGCGACCCACGAGCGACTCGCTCACCTAGTTTACGGACTGAGAAATTGCTTCGCTTAGTTGTTGAACCCAACAAGAAGTATCATTTGGCCGCTCATTTTATTGCGGACAAACGTTACGACCGAGTGAATGCCGGTTATTGGGAACCCATTGTATGGAAAGTCACCGAACACAGTTGTGACCCGAACGACTAAAAAAACAGCCAGCTTCAAGCTGGCTGTTTTCATTTCAGTACGAGTTAACTCGACTTTTTCTCAAGAAGATTGAGTGATTTGCCGATTTTGATTTGTTTTGGCTTCATTGCCTCTGGCACGATTTTCTCGAGCCCAATGGTTAATAAGCCATTTTTCATTTCGGCGCCAATCACTTCAACATGATCAGCTAAATTGAATTTCCGCTCAAAGCTGCGAAACGCCACACCTTTGTGTAAATAGTGACGCTCTTCTTGATCTTCAGCTCTTTTGCCTTGCACTTTGAGTATACCGTTCTCGACTTCGATACTCAGTTCATCTTCCTCAAAACCAGCAACCGCGAGAGTAATTGCATAGCGGTTCTCATCAATCACTTCGATGTTGTAGGGAGGATAACCACCGGCACCATTTCCATCTGCACGCATTGCGGCATCAAGCAAACGAGCCATACGGTCAAAACCAATCGAACTACGGTATAACGGGGATAAATCAATTGTTGCCATCATCATTCTCCTAAGAAGCAATAATTTAAGTGGCCAAGACTCTCTTGGAGACATCTTGGTACTCATTATTTGTGGCTGCTTGATTCACATTTCAAGTGTCTTGATTCGAAATTTTTATGCGTGTGCAAAGTCCATATTGTCACTGCATTGTCACGCAGCTGTGCTAGGATATTCGCACTTATGTTGACGGGGAATTAGTCATGAAATCCAGATCTCTACTGGCCTTAGCAATCACAGCTGCACTCAGCACTGCCAGTTGCGCCACCACCGATTCAACCTCAGAATCGACTGCCGAAATAACACCACCGAATATCATTTTCATGATTGGCGATGGCATGGGCTTTGAGTATATCTCCGCCTACCGCTACGCCATGAGCGAACTGGGTGCTGATGCCCTCGCATCAACACCTTTTGATGATTTGTTGGTTGGTGCAGCAACCACCTATCCAGATGATGACACGTGGGTGACTGATTCAGCCTCCAGTGCAACCGCGTTAGCGACCGGAATCAAGAGTTATAACGGTGCCATTGGGGTTGATACTGAGCAACATCCACAGCAAACGTTAATGGAATTGGCGCGTCAAAATGGTTGGCTAACCGGTGCCGTATCTACATCACAAGTGACGCACGCCACTCCTGCTTCATTCTTCACCCACCACCCTTCACGTAATATGTATCATCAAATTGCCGATTCCATGGCAACTCCCATTGCTGATGGACAATGGAGCTTTGATGTCATGTTGGGTGGCGGTTATGCGCACTTTAATCGTGACGACAAAAACTGGTTACCAGAACTCGAAGCGCAAGGCATGACCATAGTAACTGAGTTTGCGGAACTCCCTGAACTTCAGCAGCTACCGGCCATGGGCCTATTCGCGCCAATTGGCTTACCGCATGCAATTGACGATGAGCCACGTTTAGCAACGATGACCGAACACGCCCTGCGACTCCTGACAGATCAACAGACGGAGGGACAACCTTTCGCCTTGATGATCGAGGGAAGTCAAATTGACTGGTGTGGCCACGCGAATGATATCGCTTGTGCGGTGCATGAAATGGCTGATTTTGCCGCTGCCATTGAGGTTGTTAAAGCCTTTCAAGCAGAGCATCCAAACACCCTATTGGTTATCACAGCGGATCATTCGACTGGCGGTTTAACATTGGGCCAAGGCGGCGAATACGCTTGGTACTCGGAGCGCGTGATGGGTATTCAAAACTCGCTCGCGTTTCTGACTGAACAATTACTCGGAATGCCGCGCGAGCAATGGCGCGAGTACTTGCAACCGCGGTTGAATCTCGACTTTAGCGATGACGACTGGCGACAATTGATCGAGGCGGAATTGCCTGAATCAGAGCGTGCTCGTGACAAGCAGTATGCTTTAGGCGCTGTGTTGGTGCCGCTGATTAGCAAGCATTCTCGCACCGGCTGGACCACGACCGGTCACACCGCTGTTGATGTGCCGGTTCTCGCCGAAGGTCCGTACGCCGAGCAACTGCGCGGCTATCAAGACCACACCGATATTGCCAAGGTCCTCCTCAATATCGTGAAGTAGAACCCAAACGGGCTGGCACTATGCGTGCCAGCCTAATTCTTTCGCTCGCGTTGCGGCCAACGCAGGCACATCAGTCTGCACAAAGTGATGGTGCAGAATCTGTACCCCTAGCATGTGATTAATCACTGCATCCAGTTGTACTTTCTCATCAATGGGCACGGTTTCATCTTCATGCTTGGCAAAAGTGGCTTGAACCATCTCATAGTCCAACAAACCGGCTTGAGTAACCGCCTCTTCAGACAAAAACTGCTCCGCTAATTTTAGCACGGCTTGCCATTTCTTCGGATCCGTATGCGCCGGCGGTGCCATAAATGCAAACTTCTCGCGCTTATACAGCGTTTCTGGAAGCAACCCTTTCATCGCCTCACGCAGCACATATTTCTCTTTATTACCCTTGATCCGCAAATGTGGCGGTACGGTGAAAGCATACTCAGCCAAATGGTGGTCCAAAAACGCCGGCCGAGCTTCCATGGAGTTCGCCATATCGACACGGTCTCCACCCCAAGTCAGAATTTGCCCTTCCAACATGGTTTTTATCCACACATACTGCGCGCGATCGAGCGGGTGTCTGCCCTTCAGCATTTCTTCATCGAGTGTTGCTGCAATAGCCGAGCCTGGGTCGTAATCTTCGACATCAGCACGCCGCTCAGCCGCAATCAATGGGAGTGCGACATCAGCGCAAGATAACCATGGCTGGACACAACTTGGGGTGAATCCCATCTTGGCGTTAAACGCTGGACTGACAAATTCTTCACGCGCCAACATAGCGCCCTTAAAGAGCTTATTATTTTTCTCCAACAGCTCTTGCCAGGCTTTACGTTCGCTATCGGGTAGATGATCTAAGCCGTGTAAGAACATGTCCTTGCGGAATGCCGGATAACCCGCAAATAATTCGTCTGAGCCTTCCCCAGTCAACACCACCTTATAATTCACATCATGAACCTGTTGGCTCATTAAATATTTTGCGACGCCAAGGGTGTTGTAGATAGTGCGTTCAGTATGCCAAATCGTCTTCACAAAATGGTCATACAGATCATCAGCTTTGAGTCGCATGATGTGATGATCAGCACCGGTGGCCTCTGCCATTTCCTGCGCAATAGGTGTCTCATCATAGTCACTGGAGTCAAAGCCAATGGTAAAGGCCTTCACGGAAGTCTGTGTAGACGCTGCAGATAGCCCCAGAATCGCACAGGAGTCAATACCGCCAGAGAGGTAGCACCCAACTGGAACATCGGCTGTTAAGCGGTGTTGGACGGCTTCCAATAGATGCTTACGCACCCCTTCAATATAAGGCGCTTCGTCCACTTCATCGCCCGGGTATTCGTGCGCTAGAGGAAATTTCACATCCCAATATTTGCTCGTTTCAATCGCTAGTTTGCCCGACTTCCGAGTCACTTTTACCACATGACCTGGCGCAACTTGGTGAATGCCCTCGAACGCAGTCGAACCCGGCACCATCACTTGAATAAGCTGGTGCAGAAGACCTTCGGTAGAAAACTCACGTTTGACATCGGGATGCGCGAACAGGACCTTCAATTCCGAACCAAATACTAAACCGTTGTCGGTTTCGGTGTAATACAACGGTTTGATGCCGAAACGATCCCGCACCAGATACAGCGCATCTTCGTCGCGATCAAAGAGTGCAAAAGCAAACTCACCACGCAGTTCTTTCAGTGTTGCTTCCAATCCCACGCGCTCAAACAAGTGCAACACAATCTCAGAGTCGCTCTTCGTCCGAAACCGTGCGCCCTGAGCCGTCAGGTCAGCACGAATTCGTTTAAAATCGTAGAATTCACCATTATGCGCCAACAGTAATCGATCGTTGGTCGACCGAAATGGCTGCCGAGCCCGATCTTCATCTAAGTCAATAATCGATAGCCGCGCATGGCTAAATCCAACACCACACTCCTCCATACGGTCATAACCAAAACCATCGGGCCCGCGGTGATGCATAATAGCGGCCATATTGACGAGCGTTTGCGCTTCAATCGCAGCATTGGGTTGCTGCTGAAAAACTCCTGCAATTCCACACATAAATTTGACTCCTTACTGCTTAAACGACGTCAATAACACGCTCTGCGCGTTCGACCATACAAGTGAGTAACGCCATTCTGAGGAATACGGCACCGCGCGCTTGGCTGAAATACCAATTGTGTGCGGTATGATCTAAATCGGTTGCTAATTCTTCGCCACGTGCCAAAGGGTGAAGAATAATTGCGTTGTCTTTGAGAGGCGACTGCGCATTCAAATGAAACTTGCTGCCGTAAGTATTAAAGGTATCGCCTTCCCATGAAATCGCATTGATATACACCACGTCTAGCGACGGTAGACAGGCATCCAAGTCGTTGGATGTCGTGACTTTTAAGCCGCGACTTTCTAATTCCTCGCGTTGCCCTTGCCCGAATAGCTCGGACTCGCTCGCGCTATCGTGAATCACCACGACTTCGCTCACCGCATGCGGGAATACCGACAAACACTTCAGAAAACTGCGTACGGTGCGCATTTTGTTCGGAACACCGATAATACCCAGTTTGATTGAAGTGTTATTGGCTGGATCAATTAGTTCTGGTCGCCATTTAAAAATGGCATACATGTCGGATAGCGCTTGCGTCGGATGCTCGTCCACACCATTGCCTGCATTAATAATTGGGATCCGCAACGCGTCCATCATTTCAAACAGCGAGCTTTCTTGCGTATCCCGCAACACCACACAGTCGCCATAGTTATTAAACATTTCCGCGACATCGGCTAAGCATTCACCTTTCGCAATCCCGGTGGTAGAGCGGTCAGTAATAGACATAATGTCGCCACCCAGACGATGCCAAGCACTCTCAAATGACAACCGCGTGCGTGTACTCGGCTCGTAGAATGCACTAATCAGAATTTTGTTCTGCAACGGCGAGCTAAACCGCTTAGGATTACTTTCTATTTTTGCAGCCAAACGAAACAGTTGTTTCATGGTTTCTTGATTAAATTGATCACCAGAAACAATGTGTTGATTGGCCAATTGCACCAAGTAATCACCATCCTCCTGGATAGCTCGTAGCAGGGCTTTCGGATGTGCATCACCATAGACATCCGGACGCTCTCGCTCAAACGAAACGTCATTCACGTTCATAATTGATTACCATAATTGTTTAGAAATGAAATCCTTGAGCCATAGCCCCAGTAAAATAATCGGCGCACAGGCAGTCAATGCGAGACATACGTAAACTAATACACTAAAACCCGTTAGACTCATCATAGTGACTCCTCGCGTTCCGCAAGCTGATCCCACTCAAATGCTGCTTTGCTGCGCCACAGGCTTATCGCGCAAATACTGGCAGAAACTGCACAGGACACCAGAGCTGCAACATAGAACCCAATCATAAAGTAGCTGATTAATCCGAGTACTGTACCCAGTGTCATGGCAACTGCGGCATAGCTTCCCGTTATTCGACGGCTATACAAACCGAGAACAACGGGGAAAATAGTACTAGCGACAAAGGCACCGGCGAAATTCAGTAATGCGCCCAATGTTGCGATTTGTGGCAAACAAAATAGCCAAGTCAGCACGCCCAAACCGATAATACTGTAGCGATTGACACGCATTAGTTGCCGATCACCCGCCTCTGGATTGAATTTCTTGTGGTAGAAGTCACGAGTGACCAAATCGGCAGTCGCAGCCAACAGCGAATCTAAGCTTGATGCCAATGCGGAAAACACCACCACAAATACCACCACGGCCCCTACTTTACCCAGTACTTCGGCCGCAACCATAGGTCCAACCATATCAGCGCTTGGCGGGAAGATTCCCAACTGCGGTGCTGCAAGAGCAATAAACCCCGTGACAATCGGGATCGGTAGCCACAACAAGCCACCCAATAGAAATGCCTTCATGGCGACTTTGCCACGAAAAGCGAGTGCACGTGACCACCATACATTCGAATGGAAAATTTCGCCCAAGCCAAAAAAGATATTATTAAACAAAAACATGATGGCCGCTGGGAACAGTAGATCGAGTAACTGCGGATGTTCACCGCTGAGCTCACTATGAATCGAATCCAAGCTGACGGTATCAATCAAAAACCAAGCGATGAGCACGACACCAATAATGATAATCACTGCTTGAATGAAATCAGTCGCGATGACCGCTCGCAAGCCGCCAAAGAGTGTGTAGCCAACACAGATCAGCAAAATAGCTGACATGCCGATGTGATAATCCAAGCCGCTCAAGGCTTGCAAGAGTATGCCACCAGCCATACCCAACGACACTAACCAACCAAACGCATAAACTACGGAGATAACAATAAAGGCCCACCAAGCAGCGCGACCATATCGGAGTCGAATAAAGTCACCCGAAGTGTAGCCGTTCGGCATCAATTGCTTAATACGTGCCGCCAGCGGCGCAAATAGAATGAGGCCTAGCGCGGCGAATGAATATCCCACCATGCCCCAAATGCCGAATTGATAGGTGAGTTGCGGTGCAACCAAGGTGGTATTGCTGGTCACCCAAGTAGCCATAGCGGTTGCCGCAGCGAGTGCCATGCCGACATTTCGCCCAGCTAGGGCAAAGTCCTCATGACTTTTATTTGCGCGCCCTAAGTACCAACCAAAGGCTATCCAAGCGCCGCCAAACAGTACCACCAGCCAGAGGCCTAGCTCGGTGCTCAGCGCAAAGCCAGAATCACTCATGCTTCACCCCTTGGCTCGCTTGCGTTGTTGTACGTTTGAAGAAATAGAATTGTGTCGCGACGAGAGTCACGAACAGCAGCAAGCCAATACCGAACAACGACAAAGCCTGCCACAGTGGATAATGGTCGACAGTGACTTCAATCACATTGCTGTGCGACTGCCCCTGCTCATCCACTAGGCGCAAGAAATAGTGACCCGATGGCACACCCGTAGCGGTGAGCTCCGAAAAATCGCCGAAAAAGCGATAACGCTTCGGGTTGTTAAAATCGGTAGAGGTCGCTTGCTGAAGTTGAAGTTCAGAAAGTGATACGGGCTCTTCTGCTGATTCTCGTAAGGACGCTTCGACTACGAAGTATCCAGCGCGCACAGATCCGTCAGGCCCACTCAGTTGATAATCTTGAGCAGCAGCCTGAGTTGCAGTGAAAATCACTGCTACTAATGCGGTCATCAGACCACAATATCGACGCACTAACCGAGTGACCTTCGGCACGAATCCTTCCAAATTGAACGTGACTTTCAAGCCTACCAACCCCAGCAACTCTTTTCAACTCGAACTGTTTTAGCAAAACGGTGCAGTCATAGCGTTTGTGAAAGATCGTTCTGGCGTGGTAGTTCGTAATAGGTTCAGGTATCCTTTTTTCAGACTCACACAGCGGTAGTAGCGAGATGATGTACGTATATCTTTGCAGTATGGGAGCAAATTTAGCTCCAGAAGAAAACTTCGCCAAAGCACGGTCAAAACTGACCCCATTGGGCGAGGTTCATTACTCGCGTGCGGTCTACACCAAACCTGTCGATATCGACACCGAACATGATTTTTTAAATTCACTCTTCGTGATAGCGACCCAGCTTGATGCGGAAGTGTTGAAGATGGCATTCAACAAAATCGAGACCGAGTTAGGTCGTGATCGCGATGATCCCGAATGCAGCAAGAAAGATCGACCGATGGATATCGATATTCTGGGAGCTATTGATGAGGATGTATGGGAATCCGTTCCTGATTATCTAGCGAGCGCCATCCCATCATTACGGCCTATCGCACACCGATTAACCGAGCAGGAGCAAGTTACTTTATGACGCAGCGTGTCGCACTTATCACTGGCGCTGGCCGCCGCTTTGGTTTCGAGTTAGCGCAAGCCCTCCTCGCCGAAGACTATCTCGTTTTTGCTCACTACAATACGTCCAAAGCAGGCGTTGAAGAGCTGGAATCAAAAGGTGCGATTGGCGTGCAAGCCGACCTCGCTGATTTAGACCAAGTTCAAGCATTGATTCAAACGGTGCAGCAGCACACGCTGAAGATCGATCTGTTAGTGAACAATGCGTCCTGCTTCTTTAACAATGAAGCGGTCGATGACAGTCTGGCCAATCTAGATGCAGTATTTCGCGTGCACACCATGGCGCCCTATTTACTGATTTCGGGTTTGCAGCATGAGCTCAAAGAGTCTGGAGAAGCACTAGTTCTAAATATTACCGATATCTATGTCGACAGTCCGTCCACTGAGTACTTAGCCTACTGTGCGGCGAAAGCTGGCCTCGCGAATCTCACCCAAGGTTTTGCTAAAGCATTGGCACCTGAAATTCGTGTTAACGCTATTCAACCTGGCCCGATTTTATTTTTACCCGAGCACGACTCTGAACATCGGCAAACAGTCCTCGCACAGACTCCGTTGAAAGTTGAGGGTGGCTTGCAACCCATGATTGATACCGTCAGATTTCTGCGCGACAACCCCTTTATTACTGGGGAATCTATTAAAGTGGATGGTGGTAGAGCACTAAATATTTAAAGGCATTCCTGACTTAATGTGCTAAAACTTAAGCGTTAAATTCGTTTTATCACAGCAAGGAATTCGCCATGAAAGTTCAAGCCTTGACGTTAACGGGGATTCTCCTCGGACTCGTCACAGCCCCTGTTATAGCTGATGAATCAGCGCGATTACTTCGTCAGCCAGACCTATCCGCTAGCCATATCACCTTTGTTTACGGTGGTGATATTTGGTTGGCCGATCGAGATGGCTCCAATCCACGCCCATTGACCACCTCACCGGCGCCGGAATCGAATCCTAAATTCTCGCCCGATGGTAAGTGGATTGCCTTCACGGGTAATTACGATAGCAACGCAGATGTATATGTGATGCCAATTACCGGCGGGCAACCAACGCGCTTGACCTATCATCCGAGCGGTGACGTGGTGAATGGTTGGAGCCCAAATGGCGATAAAGTCCTATTCGCTTCCAATCGTGAAATACTCAATTCACGCTCCAATCAACTATTTGAGATTGCGGTCGACGGCGGTTACCCGACGAAAGTGATGACCGCGGTAGCTTATGAAGGACAATGGTCTGATGATGGCGAGCGACTCGCGTATCGACCTAACAATATGGCTTATTCAGGCGCGAGCGGTTGGCGTTTGCATCGGGGTGGCAGTACGCCACCCATTTGGATTATGGATGTCGCAGATAATAAACTTGAGCGAGTGCCACATCCCAATGCCAACGAGCACAATCCATTTTGGCTCGGCGACTCCGTTTATTTCCTGTCCGATCGCGACAATGTCGCCATGAACCTATTCCGCTATGAAGACGGTGACGTGGAACAACTCACCCAGCATAGTGACTGGGATATTCAAAGTGCCAGTGGCCATGGCAACCACGTCATTTATGAAGCGGGTGGCTATTTGTACCTGATGAATGTTGATTCAGGTGCTCGGGATGTCCTGACGGTGCAATTGAATGCGCAATCCGAACAACGCCGTCCACAATGGAAAGATGCGTCACGGCAACTAACCTCTGCGCAGCTTTCAACAACCGGACAGCGAATTTTAGTCACGGCACGAGGTGATATTTTTACCGTTCCAGCCAAAGATGGCAGTACTCGTAATCTCACAGCAACCTCTGGTGTTCGTGAGTTTGACGCGCTGTGGAGTGCTGATGGCACGCAAGTGGCTTATATTTCTGACCAAGGCAATCGACATAGTTTAGTGATTGCTGCTCAAGATGGTTCAGGTGAACCGAAGAAATTCTTATTGGGTGAAACGGGCTATTTTAATCTTTTAGCGTGGTCTCCAACTGGTGATCGCATCGTCTATCAAGACAATCATCTGAACCTGTATAGCTTTGATGTAGCCTCTGAATCGATGCAACGCATTGCAACCACGCCACGTCGAGCCGATTTCCAAGTCAGCTTTACCAGCGATGGCCGCTACTTAGCATTCACCACGTCTGAAGCAAACTACTTCAGCCAAATTACCATTCATGATTTCACTACGGGTGACCAACATCGTCTCACAGACGGTATGAGCCACGCACAAAACCCGGTCTTTACAGACGACTACTTATATTTTGCAGCTTCGGTTAATACCGGTCCAAGCCAAGTTGGCCTCGACCTGTCCACGCAGGAACGTCCGGTTCGACTCGGCATCTATGCAGCGGTGCTCAGTAATGACGGTCAATCACCGTTATTTCCGAAAACTGGCGATGAGCCTGCAGCATCGGCTGACGATAAACCGGCAACTGAAGAAGATGCGGATAAATCAGTAACCATTGATTTTGACTCGATTCAAAATCGTATTGTTGGCTTGCCAATTGCTGAAAAGAATTACGGCAAACTTGGCGTTGGAAAAGACGGTGGACTCTTCATTCTCGAATCACCGCAAGCAGGCGCTAGCAATGAGCCCCCAGGCTCTGGTGGTCCAGGCGACGCAACCTTGCATCGTTTCAACTTTGAAGAGCAGAAGCTGGAAACCGTTGAGTCCGGAATTTCTACTTTCGAGTTGAGCCCCGATCGCAGCAAACTGTTGCTGATCACACGTCCGAATCAACTCAAGCTCGGTGACGCAGCGGCTAAACCCGATGCGAAACCAGTCAAACTCAGTGATGTCCGCAGTTTCATTGATCCAGCGGCAGAGTGGCAGCAAATTTTCGATGACACTTGGCGGATGCAGAAGGAATACTTCTACGACCCGAACATGCACGGTATTGACTGGGATGCTATGTACGACAAGTACCAACCCATGTTAGCGCATGTGCAGCGCCGTGAAGATTTGAACGATGTGCTCGTTCAGCTCATCGCAGAACTGCAAGTCGGTCACAACCGCGTCGGTGGTGGTGATGTCTATCGCGGTGAATCGACCAACACCGGTTTACTTGGTGCTGATTTTGCGATCACCGATGGTCACTATCAGGTCACACGTGTCTATCAAGGCGACCGCTGGAGCCCGTATTTGGATGCGCCATTAGCGCAGCCTGGCGCTACCGTGGAAGCGGGTGAGTTCATTCTTGCTATTAATGGCCAAGCTATCGGCAGCCAGACCAATATCTTCCAGCATTTGGAACAAACTGCTGGCCAGCAAGTGACCCTGACCGTTGCGAGCGATGCCTCTGGCTCAAACTCGCGAGAGGTTCTCGTGAAACCAACACAATCCGAGTCCACCTTGCGACTATGGCATTGGGTTGAGCAGAATCGTCAGTACGTGGATGAGGAATCGAATGGGCAAGTCGGTTACATCTACCTCCCCAATACTGCTGATGGCGGGTTTTACTTCTTTAACCGGATGTTCTTTGCGCAAGTCGACAAACCGGCTCTCATTATCGATGAGCGTAAAAATGGTGGCGGACAAGCAGCAAACTACATCACCGAAATATTGGCGCGCCCATTCTTATCCGGTTGGAAAGACCGTGATGGTTTGACGTTCAGTACGCCTGGTGGCGGTATCTATGGCCCGAAAACCATGCTGATTGACCAAGACGCTGGCTCTGGCGGCGACTTCCTGCCATGGTCCTTCAAGCGGTTGGGCTTAGGTAAGCTCATTGGTACGCGTACTTGGGGTGGTTTAATCGGTATCTCTACCAATCCATCTTTGATTGATGGTGGTGGCCATGTGGTTCCATTCTTCCGCTTCTATACGCCTGATGGCGAATGGCGCGTTGAGAATGAAGGCGTTGCGCCAGATATCGAAGTCATCCTTGATCCAACACTGGTCAATCAAGGTCGTGACCCACAGTTAGAACGCGCTGTAGCTGAAACTCTCAAAGAGTTGCAAGCGAATCCGCCCGCTGATCATAGCGAAGCGCCAGCAATGCCAACCAAACTCGGCCTCTAACGTCCTCTGCTGTAAGAAAATGCTGTAATAAAAAACCCCGTGGCACAAACCACGGGGTTTTTCTTATCACCAACTACAAGTGCTCTACGCAGCCAGCATTTGCCGTAATACGTAATGAAGAATGCCACCATTTTTGTAGTAAGCGAGCTCGTTGCCAGTATCGATACGACACTTCACTTCGAACTCAACAGTCGAGCCATCTTCTTTCTTCGCTGTTACCGTAAGCATCTGCCCTGGCTTCAAGTCTTCATTGATGCCCGCAATGGAAATTTCTTCCTTACCAGTTAATCCGTGTGCTTGAACGCCCTGCCCGTCAACAAACTGCAACGGTAACACGCCCATTCCCACCAAGTTGGAACGGTGAATACGCTCAAAACTCTCAGCAATAACAGCTTTCACACCAAGTAAGGTGGTGCCTTTGGCAGCCCAGTCACGGCTCGAACCAGTACCGTACTCTTTACCGGCTAATACCACCAGTGGCGTGCCTTCTTGCTGATACTTCATGGCTGCATCATAAATTGACATCTGCTCGCCTGATGGCACATGAACGGTATAACCACCCTCAACATCGTCCAACATTTGGTTTTTGATACGAATGTTGGCGAATGTACCGCGCATCATGACTTCGTGATTACCGCGGCGCGAACCATAAGAGTTGAAATCAGCGACATCGACGCCGTTTTCTTGCAGATATTTACCCGCCGGCGACGAATCCTTGATAGAACCCGCTGGCGATATGTGGTCCGTCGTAATGGAATCGGCAAACACTGCCAACACGCGCGCCTCATCAATGTTACTAATAGGCTCCAACGGCTTATCAATACCATCGAAATAAGGTGGATTCTTCACATAGGTCGAATCATCACTCCAGGTGTAGGTATTCCCTTCACCAATTGGAATAGCGCGCCATTCATCATCACCTTTGAATACTTCCGCATATTCACGGCGGAACATATCGCCGTCCACAAACGCCACAGCTTCGGCAATCTCCGCGCTGCTTGGCCAGATATCCTTCAAGTAGACTGGATTACCGTCTTTATCGTTCCCAAGCGGATCGCTACTCAAGTCGATACGCGTAGTTCCGGCGAGAGCATAGGCAACAACCAGTGGCGGTGACGCGAGCCAATTCGCTTTGACGTCAGAGTGCACTCGTCCTTCAAAGTTTCTGTTGCCTGACAGTACCGATGACACCGTCAAGTTACCCTGATTAATCGCCTTGCCAATTTCCGGTGGCAATGGACCTGAGTTACCGATACAAGTCGTACACCCATAACCGACCAAGTTGAAACCCAACTCATCCAGATACTTCGTGAAGCCTGCCTTAGCGAGATAATCAGTCACCACTTTTGAACCTGGTGCTAACGATGTTTTCACCCACGGCTTCCGGTCTAAACCTTTCTCAATGGCTTTCTTAGCCACTAAACCAGCAGCCATCAACACGCTCGGATTTGAGGTATTGGTACAAGAGGTAATGGCGGCAATCACTACATCACCGTGTGACAGCGCGTAATCCGTACCTTCTACTGGAATTTCTTTATCTTTCTCGCCCGCTTGACCTGAGCTTTCGAGTAACAAGTCAAAATTTGCGCCTAACTGTGGCATCGCGACACGGTCTTGCGGACGTTTCGGTCCCGCTAGTGACGCGCCAACAGAACTTAAGTCTAGTTCCATTGAATCGGTAAACACTGGCTCTACACCGGTTTCACGCCACATTCCTTGTGCTTTGCTGTACGCCTCGACTAAATCAATTGTTTCTTGATCGCGACCTGAAAGCTCCAAATAACGCAGTGTTTCGCCATCAACTGGGAAGAAACCACAAGTCGCACCGTACTCTGGCGCCATATTTGCGATAGTCGCACGGTCTGCAAGAGGTAAGTTATCCAGACCCGGACCATAGAATTCAACGAATTTACCGACTACGCCATGCTTCCGTAGCATCTGCGTTACCGTAAGGACTAAATCTGTAGCAGTCACGCCTTCTGGTAATTTACCGGTCATGCGGAAGCCGACCACTTCAGGAATCAGCATCGAGATCGGTTGCCCCAGCATGGCAGCTTCAGCCTCGATACCGCCCACACCCCAGCCTAATACACCTAAGCCATTGATCATGGTCGTATGCGAGTCAGTACCGACCAAGGTATCTGGCAGCACATAAGTCTTGCCGTCTTGCTCTTTCGTCCAAGCTACTTTCGCTAAATATTCCAAGTTCACTTGGTGACAAATACCGGTACCAGGCGGAACCACACGGAAGTTTTCAAAGGCACTTTGGCCCCAACGCAAGAATTGATAGCGCTCAAAATTACGCTCCATTTCAATTTTCACGTTCTGTTTAAACGCTTCTGGGGTCGCAAACTTGTCCACCATCACCGAGTGGTCAATAACTAAGTCTACCGCCGATAGCGGGTTGATTTGATTTGGATCTTGTCCAGCTTTGGCTACGGCATCGCGCATCGCTGCTAAGTCAACGACCGCTGGAACACCGGTGAAATCCTGCATTAACACACGCGCAGGACGATATTGAATTTCGCGGTCAGACCGCTTATCGGCTAACCAATGCGCAACAGCTTCAATGTCGGTTTTCGTGACCGTGTCATTGTCTTCATTGCGCAATAAGTTCTCTAACAAGACTTTCATCGACACAGGCAGTGTCGCCGCATCACCGATAGCACTCAGTGCCTCGGTTGCCTTAGGTAGGCTGAAATAGTGGTACGTTTTACCGTTTACTTCTAGGGTACTCAAGGTCTTCAGGCTGTCGTGGCTCGACATAGCTCTCTCCTTTTCCACGCACAATATCATTCCATAAGCTTAGCTGCTCAGAGCCAACTAGGCTATATTTCTTACTTATAATCACTATGGTAGTGGTATCGTTCAAGATCAACCTTCATCCTGCCACAGGCGGATTTAAATAGCAGGATATTCGCTTGAAACTCGTAGGTTTTCCTTTCACTGAACAGAAATTTGCGATTTACTATAAAGGTTGTCGCACCACACTCATCTAGGACTTTACCACTCACATGGATAAACCGGCACTGGAGTCATTAGGTCGTTACATCGATTTACTCCTCGATGTCATCTGCGTTGTCTCATCCAATGGCGAATTTGCCTACGTGAGTAAAGGCAGTGAGATTGTTTTTGGCTATCGCCCCGATGAAATGATTGGTCGACAAATGATCAATTACGTCCATCCCGATGACCGTGAGCGCACTCTCAACGCAGCGCGCGACATTATGTCGGGCCATCATAAAATTAACTTTCAGAACCGTTATATTCACAAACAAGGCCATGTGGTCCATGTGCTGTGGTCAGCACGTTGGTCCGAAGCCGATCAACGGCGAGTAGCGGTGGCGCGCGATATAACGAAACAGTATCAAGCCGAACAGCGCCAACAATTATTACTCGAAATATCGCAAGCAGCGCACGAAGCCAGAAATGTAACTGCACTCAATCAATCGGTACAGAAGCTCCTCGCGAACTACCCCGACCAAACTATGGATAACGATTTGGAGAGCTTCATTGCTCGCCATATCGACACTTTGCAAGAACGCCAAGCACTCTTGAATCGACTGCAAAACTTGGCGCACACGGATGTCTTAACCCAACTACCCAACCGCGCAGCGTTCTATACCACCTTCCAACAAGCGGTCGAGCACGCGCATCAAAAGCGTCAGGCGCTCGCGTTGTTATATCTCGATCTGGATAACTTCAAAGCTGTGAATGATCAACATGGCCACAAGTCAGGCGACCGAGTGTTACTTCAAGCAGCGCGGCTTATCCGCCAAGCGGTTCGCTCAACTGACACTGTCGCTCGCATCGGTGGTGACGAATTTGTGGTGTTGCTGGAATACCTCGAGCACCCCAATGATGCCGCCGCCGTAGCAAAGAAAATAATTGCGGCCTTTGACAATCAATCCGGCGATGAATTGCTGAATCAAGTGAAGCCGAGTATTGGAATCGCTATCTGGCCGCGACACGGGGCAGATTTAGATGATTTATTGCAAGTTGCCGATACTGCTATGTACGAAGCTAAACATCATGAAACAGAGTCGTTTATAATGGCGAGTACGAGCCCACCTATTCACAAAGCATAGGACTAATTGATGAGCAAAGTACTCAACGACCTTTTAAATTTACTTCGTTTAGAGACCATTGAACACGGACTCTATCGCGGTCAAAGCCAAGACTTGGGGTTTGGCGCCGTATTTGGTGGCCAGGTTATCGGGCAAGCCCTCTCTGCCGCCAAAGAAACTTTGCCCGAAGATCGGAAGGTACATTCGCTCCACACCTACTTTTTACGACCTGGCGATCCAACGCGTCCGATTGTGTACGATGTCGAAAACATCCGCGACGGCAAGAGTTTTTCAACACGACGCGTACAAGCCATTCAACATGGCAAGCCGATTTTCTATATGACCGCGTCGTTCCAAATTTCTGAACCTGGTTTTGAACATCAAGATGCGATGCCAGAAGTTCCCGGGCCAGAAGGACTGGTTTCAGATATCGATATTTACCGAGAACATGCTGACCTGATTCCAGAGCAGATTCGGAATAAATTCACTTCTGAGAAGCCCATTGAAATGCGCTTTGTGACTGCGTTCAATCCGTTTAAGCCGCACAAAGAAGAGCCCAAGCGTTACGTTTGGTTGCGTGCCAACGGACCCATGCCAGATGACCAGCGCGCTCATAAATATCTGTTAGCGTATGCGTCGGACTTCAACTTCCTGCCGACGGCAATGCAACCGCATGGACACAGCTTCGCGGAACCAACCATCCAAATGGCAACCATTGACCATGCTATGTGGTTCCACCATGAGTTCAGAATGGATGATTGGTTGTTGTATGCCATCGATAGTCCAGTCGCGTCCGGCGCGCGTGGCCTTGTGCGCGGGCAGTTCTTTACCCGCCAAGGTAAATTGGTGGCATCGACTATTCAAGAAGGTGTCATGAGAAAGCGCTAAATGAGATGCTGCGGGCCGAATCGTTCAGCCCGCAGCTGTTCGTAATAAGTAATGGAACTAAGAAATACTGAAGAAGAATCCTGCGATTGCTGCGCTCATCATATTCGCCAAAGTTGCTGCCAAGAGCGCTTTAATACCCAACCGAGCGATATCGTGGCGACGACTTGGCGCCATACCACCCAATCCACCTAGTAAGATTGCAATCGACGAGAAGTTCGCAAAACCACACAGCACGAAAGTGATAATGACTTGGCTGTGCTCACTGAGCTGGTCTTTGTAATTCACGAAATCGAGATACGCAACGAATTCATTAATGACTAGTTTCTGGCCAATAAAGCTACCCGCTAATTGAGCCTCGTCCCAGCTCACGCCCAACATGTAAGCAACGGGCTGGAAGATATAGCCAAAGAGCTCTTGCAACGACAATTCTGGATAACCGAACCAGCCGCCCACCCAGCCAAAGATGCCGTTAATTAATGCAATTAAGGCGACAAAAGCAATCAGCATAGCGCCAACATTAATGGCCAACTGAACACCGCTTGAGGCGCCCGCAGCTGCTGCATCAATAACATTCACTGAGCGGTCTTCAACTTGAACGTCACCCGCCTTTTGGGAATCTGTGCCTTCGATGATGTTATCCAGGTCTTCGCGCGGTTTTTGCGTTTCTGGCATGATCATCTTGGCCATCAACAGACCCGCTGGAGCAGCCATAAAGCTCGCCGCAATCAAATACTTTAACTCCACGCCTACACCCGCATAGCCGGCCAATACCGAACCCGATACAGATGCCATGCCACCGACCATCACCGCAAATAATTCGGAGCGAGTCATACTGGCAATAAAGGGCCGCACCATCATGGGTGCTTCGGTTTGCCCAACGAAGATGTTCGCTGCAGCTGACATCGACTCGGGCCGACTACTGCCGATGATTTTTTGCAGCGTTCCACCCAAAATTTTGATGATCCACTTCATGATACCGAGGTAATAAAGCACCGAAATCAATGAAGAGAAGAACACGATAACGCTGAGTACTTGAATGGCGAAGACAAAACCAAAGTCTGCGGAAGCGAGGCCGCCGAACATAAATTGAATGCCGGCATTAGTGAACGAGATGATCTTCGCGACCCCTGCTGCGACCGCATAGAGTACGTCTTGTCCAAACGGCACGTACAGAACAAAAGCGCCCAACAATACTTGAATTGCAAATGCGCCACCGACGGTGCGCCAACGGATGGCTTTACGATTTGCAGAAAACAAATAGGCAATCAGCAAGATGATCGCGATACCAAGAAAACTATTCATATATTCAGACCATGTGTTGTTTTTATCATCACTGCTTATTCAGCAAGCAGTTGACGTATTTTTGATTTAATAAGGTCGATTGCGATTTCATTTTGACCGCCGCGGGTGACTACTAAATCAGCAAATTGCTTCGACGGCAAGATGAACTCGAAAAAAGCTGGCCGAACCGTCTCTTCATATTGGTCAGCGACCGACTGAATGGTTCTGCCCCGCTCTTCGACATCACGCCGCATGCGTCGCAGCAGACAAACATCTAAGGGGGTATCCATAAACACCGAAATATCAAATATTTCACGTAGTTTTGGATCGGTTAGGAGAAGAATCCCTTCCACCATAATAACCTTACCAGGATTGACCGAAATCGTCTCTGGCAAGCGGGTATGGGTTTTGTAACTGTATTGTGGCATGTCGACCGAGTGGCCGTCGCGAAGTTGAATGAGGTGCTCAACTAACAACTCATGTTCAAACGCAGAGGGATGGTCGTAGTTGGTCAGTTGACGCTGTTCGAAGCTCAAATGACTTTGATCTCGGTAGTAGGCATCTTCCGCCAAAATGGCAATACCACGGCCCCCAAGCTCAGCTACCAACTCTTGGTAGACAGTTGATGCAAAGAGACTTTTCCCTGATGCTGAAGCGCCAGCAATGGCGATAATGGTTGTCTTTCCCACGCGTCCGATCTTCGATTGCCCCACAACAGCCGAGAATTATCCTTGATCCGCTTTGGAATTGGAAGCGTTGTAACGGTTTGACCAATCTTGTTACATATTCGATTGGCTCGACACATTACAATACGAAGTCAAGTTGTCTATTATCGACGGGTTAATCTCCCAAGTTTTATTCAGAGCAATAGGAAACACATAATGCGATTTGCTAAAACGTTAACGGCCGTAGCCGTTGCCACGGTTCTACTCGGTGGTTGCCAAGCCACTGCTAACACCTCGAAAGCAGCAGCGGCACAACAACAAACCGTACAGCAAAACCTCCCTGACGTATCTATTCCATACGAAACATTCAAACTCGACAACGGCTTAACAGTAGTTGTACATACTGACCGTAAAGCGCCTATCGTCGCCGTCAACGTTTGGTATGGTGTGGGTTCAAAAGATGAGAGCGAAGGCCAAACCGGTTTCGCCCACTTATTTGAACACCTTATGTTCAACGGTACTGAAAACTACGACGACGAGTACTTCGGCCCGTTTGAACGCGCTGGAGCGACTGACCAAAACGGTACCACCAATAGCGACCGGACCAACTACTTCCAGAACGTTCCAACCCCAGCGCTGGATATGGCACTGTGGATGGAATCGGACCGTATGGGTCACCTGCTTGGCGCCGTCACGCAAGAAAAACTTGACGAGCAACGTGGCGTCGTACAAAACGAGAAACGCCAAGGTGAATCACAGCCTTATGGCCGCGTATTCGGTTTCCTAGCAGAACAGACATTCCCTGAAGGACACCCATACTCGTGGTCGGTTATCGGCTCTATGGAAGATTTAAATGCAGCATCGCTTGATGACGTGCATCAGTGGTTTAACGACTACTACGGCACCGCCAATGCGGTGGTGGTATTAGCCGGTGATATCGATGTCGAAACTGCCAAAGAAAAAATGAATCACTTCTTCGGTCACATCGATGCTGGTAAGCCACTACAGAAAATGAAGAGCTGGATTGCTAAGCGCGATGGCGAAAAACGCGCTTCAATGGAAGACAATGTACCAGTTCCACGTATCTACAAACTGTGGAATACCGCAGAGATGGGTACGGAAGATGGCGAATACTTAAGCCTGTTAACTGACATTCTTGCTGGCGGCAAAAACTCACGTCTGTATCAGCGTTTAGTCTATGACGAGCAGATTGCTAGCTCAGTATCAGGTTTCCAGTATGCCCGTCAGCTCGCCGGACAATTCTTTGTGATTGCTGATGCTAAGCCCGGTGTTGATTTGCGTGACATCGAAGCTATTCTTGATGAAGAAATGGCTCGCTTAATTGCGGAAGGCCCAACCCAAGAAGAATTGAATCGCGTGCGCTTCTCAAGCGTTGCTGGTTTCGTTCGCGGCGTTGAGCGTATTGGTGGTTTCGGCGGTAAATCAGATGTCTTAGCTGCAGGTCAGGTCTATCACAATGACCCAGGCTACTACGAAAAAACCATGGCGACTTTGAAGGGTGCTACTCCTGAGAAAATTCGCCAAGCAGCAGAGCGTTGGTTATCAGAAGGCGCCTTTGTATTGGATGTAAATCCACAACCGCGTTACACCACTATTGAAGCGCAAGCTGATCGTTCTGGTGTACCTCCAGTAGGTGATTTACCGACTCTTGATTTGCCAGAGCTGTCTAGCTTCACTCTATCCAACGGACTCGAAGTGCATTTAGCGACTCGCAGTGACGTGCCAACGGTTCAAATGAACTTAGTATTTGATAGCGGTTATGCGTCAGATGTCGATGCCAAAATTGGTACCGCGAGCTTTGCAATGAGCATGTTGCGTGAAGGCACGCCGTCACGTCCTGCCCTCGAGTTGAGCCGTGAACTGGAAACCATTGGTACCAACTTGTTCACTTCTGCAAGTCTAGATACGTCTAACATCCGGATGGATTCCTTAACCACGAACCTAGACCAAAGCTTGGATATCATGGCTGACCTGATTCAAAACGCCGCATTTGATCAAGAAGAGATCGAGCGTAAGCGTGGCATCTGGTTAGAAACCATTAAGAAAGAAAAAGCGTCACCACAGTCGCAAGCGTTCCGCATTCTGCCGAGCATCATGTTCCCTGAAGATCACCCGTACAATGCACCATTTACTGGTTCAGGTACTGAAGCTTCAATCAACTCGCTCGAGCGCACTGACTTGGTAAACTACCGTGACACTTGGTTGCGTCCAGATATCGCTCGTTTAGTGGTAGTTGGCGATACTACCGAAGCTGAACTGAAGCCGTTGTTAGAAAAATATTTGGCCTCATGGGAAGCTCCGGCAAGCGCAGCACCAGAGAAAGTGTTTGCTGATGTTACCGCACCAACACAGCCACGAGTCTTCTTAATTGACCAACCGGGCACCCCACAATCAACCATCATTGCAGGTCAATTTGCGCCTTCAGGCAAAGCCGACAATGCTGAGATTGTAGACGTGATGAATACCATCATCGGTGGTAGCTTCACCAGCCGTCTGAACATGAACTTACGTGAAGACAAAGGCTGGTCATACGGAGCTCGCTCAGTTTGGTTTGATGCTGAAGCGCAAGGTCTATTGCTAGCGTTAGCACCGGTTCAAACCGACAAAACGGCTGAATCAATTCAAGAAATCTTGAAAGAATTCAACGGTTACATTGGTGATGAGCCAGCCACGACTGAAGAATTGGATAAAGTTAAATCCAACAAAACAGCTCGTTTGCCAGGTGCTTATGAAACCAAAGGCGCATTGTTAGGCGCTGTCGTTGATATGCTCGAGAAAGAGAAAGACATGGCTTGGTTAGAGTCATTTGGACAACGCGTCAACGCGATGGAATTGGATACTATTCAAGCCACCGCTCAAGATGTGCTGACTCCAGGTGCACTGACTTGGGTCATTGTTGGTGACCTCAGCCAAATCGAGGAAAAAGTTCGTGAACTGAACCTCGGTGAAGTTACGAAGCTCGACGCAGATGGTAACGTGCTTTAATCTCTCCCATATTCTGCATGGGATTTTTGAGCCGCTCATTTGAGCGGCTTTTTTTATCCCATTCACAAGTACACTAAACTTATGTCGTATGGAATGCGTACTGTGATTTGTTACTCTTAAGCATTACTTGAATTCTAAACAAGGACACACCCATGGAAATGATTAAAACACGTGCTGCAGTTGCCTGGGCTGCTGGCGAACCGCTGAAAATTGAAGAAGTCGATTTGATGCCGCCGCAGAAAGGCGAAGTTCTGGTTCGAATCGTAGCCACCGGTGTTTGCCACACTGACGCCTATACGCTGTCGGGCGATGATCCTGAAGGTATTTTCCCAGCTATTCTGGGGCATGAAGGTGGCGGTATTGTCGAGGCGGTTGGCGAAGGCGTTACCTCGGTTGAGGTCGGCGACCATGTCATTCCTCTCTACACCCCAGAGTGTGGCGAATGTAAATTTTGTACCTCAGGCAAAACCAATCTGTGCCAAGCGATTCGTACAACGCAAGGCAAAGGCTTGATGCCGGACGGTACCACCCGCTTCTCGAAAGATGGACAGCCTATTTATCACTACATGGGCACATCGACTTTTGCAGAACATACGGTAGTACCTGAAATTGCGCTGGCCAAAATTAGTAAAGATGCGCCATTGGAAGAAGTTTGTTTACTCGGTTGTGGCGTCACTACTGGCATGGGCGCCGTGCGCAATACTGCTAAAGTACAACCGGGTGATACCGTTGCAGTATTTGGTTTGGGTGGCATTGGACTGAGCGTCATTATTGGTGCTGTCATGGCGAAAGCCAGCCGGATTATTGCTATTGATATCAATGAGTCTAAGTTTGATATCGCACGTAAACTCGGTGCGACCGACTGCATCAATCCAAATGATTACGATAAACCTATTCAAGAGGTCATTGTTGACCTGACCGATGGCGGTGTGGATTACTCTTTTGAATGTATTGGTAACGTCAAAGTCATGCGCTCTGCCCTTGAATGTTGCCATAAAGGCTGGGGCGAGTCGGTCATTATTGGCGTAGCTGGAGCTGGCCAAGAAATTTCAACGCGTCCGTTTCAATTAGTTACTGGCCGGGTTTGGCGTGGCAGTGCGTTCGGTGGTGTCAAAGGTCGCACTCAACTCCCTGAATATGTGCAGCGCTATTTGAATGGCGAGTTTGAGCTCAGCACCTTCATCACCCACACCATGGGGCTTGAGGACATCAATAAAGCCTTTGACCTCATGCATGAAGGAAAATCGATTCGTTCGGTGATTCATTATGCTAAATAAACTCAGCAGTGTGACCTGTTTTGGTGGGCAGCAACTGCGCTACGAGCATCAATCCAAGGTCCTTAATTGCACAATGCAGTTCTCGGTTTATTTGCCGCCGCAAGCAGAGCAAGGACCGGTTCCAGCTGTTTATTGGCTGTCTGGTCTCACCTGCACTGACGAGAACTTTAGCAGCAAAGCGGGCGCGCAACGCACGGCAGCCGAACTTGGTCTAGCACTCATTATTCCAGATACGAGCCCGCGCGGTGATGAGGTGCCGGATGCTGACGATGGCGCCTACGACTTTGGTTTGGGCGCTGGCTTCTATGTCAATGCGACCCAAAATCCGTATGCCAAGCATTACCACATGGACCGTTATATTGTGGATGAGCTCCGAGAACTAGTCGAAGCAAACCTACCGCTGAATGGTGTTCGCAGTATATCCGGTCACTCTATGGGTGGTCATGGTGCGTTGGTCTTAGCGCTTCGCAATCCAGGCTTGTATCGCAGCGTGTCAGCCTTTGCCCCGATAGCTAACCCGACGACGTGTCCGTGGGGCCAGAAAGCGTTTCGCGGCTATTTGGGCGACGATGTTGAAGCATGGCGCGACTACGATGCTGTCGAGCTGCTTCGTTCAGGTAAAGCCTGTCCACCGCTGTTTGTGGATCAAGGCAGTGCCGATCAATTTCTTGCCGAGCAACTCGGTTTTGATACCTTGAAAAGTACCTGCGAGTCGGCGCAAGTTGACGCGACACTAAGGCTGCAAGCCGGCTACGATCATAGCTACTATTTTATTGCCACTTTTATAACCGACCATTTGCGTTTCCACGCACAATATCTCGTTGATTAATGGTCAAAAAAAATTGGTTAAAACACGCCCCCTCTGCTAGCTTTAAAGAGTGAAGTAAATGCAGCAGTGGGGGTTCTATGTCGCCACGTAAAGCTGCCGCAATAGTCGCAAGTATCTATGTAGTAATGGGGCTTCTTTGGATCCGCTTTTCAGACCAAGCTCTCTATGCGATTGCGGCAGACTCCGCGTTATTGACAGAATTACAAACGTTCAAAGGGTGGGCCTATGTGGTCATCACCGGCGTTCTGCTGTATTTTCTCGTCTTCCTCGCGCTGATTCGCGAACGCAGCCTCAGCGAACGTGACAATCTTACGCAGCTCGTAAATCGGCATATGTTCCGACGTGAACTCGAAGTTGAACTTCAATTTGCCGAAGAACATGACCAACCACTCGCCCTACTGCTCGTCAATCTTGATGGTTTTAAGCAAATTAACAACAACGTTGGGCTCAAAGCGGGCGATGAGTACTTGCAGGATGTCGCTAATGTATTGCGCGAAACCTTTGTTCAGCAGAGCCTCATTGGCCGCTTTGATGGCGATGAATTTGGTATTGCTTTGTCCTCGGCGCTATGGCCCCAGGCGGTGATACCGTTAGTAGAACAACTACAACAGCGTATTCGCGCTATCCAAGTGCGAGAGCGACCCAATTTAAGCCTAACGGCATGTGTCGGTATTTCCCTGTTTCCCCGTGATGGTCAATCCATACAGACACTCATTGATGCCGCGACCTTGGCACTAGATGAAGCAAAATCGGCGGGACCGAATCAACAGCGGACTTATAAATCTGCATACGGTGAATTTGCCACCCAACGTTCTCGCTTATTACTAGATTTGAAAGCGGCACTTGCCGAAGACCAACTTTCAGTTGTGTATCAACCGCAATTTGACTCGAAAAAGCACACCGTGACCGGCGTTGAAGTTTTGATCCGCTGGCAGCACCCACAACAGGGCTTTATTCCACCGGATCAATTCATCCAAATTGCCGAACAAAATGGACTCATTACTGAAATCACCGACTTCGTGATGCGTCAGGCGATTACAGAACTGAATGAACAGGGGCTGCTATACAACGATGTTCCGCGCGTATCTTTCAATGTATCCGCGGCGGACTTTATTAGTGACCGCAGTCGTGACCGATTTGCTCGTAACTTAAGTTTACTCCCAGGCGACTGGTCCATTGTGCAATTAGAACTCACAGAAACCGCAGCACTCTTAAATTTTGATAGTGTACGGCGGGTTTTACAGAGCTTGCGAGAGCGCGGCGTGCAAGTATCAATCGATGATTTTGGTACCGGCTATTCCTCACTGAGTACCTTACGTCAATTACCTATTCAAGAGCTGAAAATCGACCAATCGTTTGTGCGCGATATCGCCTCCAACATGAACGACGCCAAATTGGTACGCACCATCTTGGCCATGGCGAAAGCACTGCACATGCGCGTCGTCGCTGAAGGCGTAGAGACCTCAGCACAAGCCAGCTTTTTAATTCACGAAGGTTGCCACGAACTGCAAGGGTATTTGTATGCCAAGCCTATGGGGATCATTCAACTTGCAACCTTCTTGAAGAATCTTCGCTCCAATAAGAACCAAGTATAATGAAAAGGCGACTGTCTGAGATGCGCTCTGTATTCATTGGTATCAGCTTGATTCTCTGCAGCTTGTCAACATCAACCGCTGCAAGCTCCAACCTTGTGCGCCCCTTGAGCATGGATGCCACGCGCATCTGGAATACCCATGATGGGCTGCCACACAATACAATTAATCATATCCATCAGGATGAGCAAGGCTACCTTTGGCTAGCCACTTGGGAGGGCCCAGTTCGCTTTGACGGTCGGCGCTTCGAAGTGTTTGGTGCTGAAAGTGGTGTTCCCGATGTCAGTACCTTGTTCGTGACCACGCATCCTGGTTCTGGCAACCTTGTCGCAACCGGTGGTCGCGGCGCAGTCAGTCACTTCGATGGTCAAAACTGGCAAGTAAAGCCAAGAATCTCCAATCGTGTCGACGTTGCAGTGTATCAATCGAATGGACAAGCTTGGTACGGCACCGTCGATGGCGGTGTCGTATTGGAGCGGCCTGACGGCAGTCGCCAAAGTTATTCGGTCAAACATGGCCTCCCCAGTGCTATGGTGCTGCATCTGAGTTTAGATTCAAATGATAATCTTTGGGTCGGTACTAACCGTGGGATTGCCCTATTTAATCCGTATGAGCAACGATTCGAGGTTCCGCAAGGACTTCCCAGTGCTATTAGCTTCTCGGTAGAAGAAGATAGCCTTGGCAACATATGGGCTTCTGTCGGCACCCATATCTATCGCCGTCCGTCAGTGACAACGAAGAACGCAACGACCTTTGAAAAAATACCTGTCACTTTTCCGAGCACGATTACCGAGCTCCATTTTGATGGGCAAGATCGATTATGGGTGGGTACTCACGAACATGGCATCACCGAATTACGCAAGGCCAATATTGATGGTGAACCATTACAGTTCACCACCACTGAAACTGGGCTTCCGAATAACCACATTATCGATATATTCAGTGATAGGGAAAACAGTTTGTGGCTGGGCACACACGGCGGGTTAGTGCAGTTCCGACGAGCCTTAGCACACTCTCATACACAGCAAGATGGGCTCGGGTTCCAGTTCACTCGTGCCTTAGCAACGCTAGATTCTCAGCGCGTGCTGGTTGCAGGTCTTGGCGGTATTGCTCTAATTCAAAATGAGCGCATCACACCTTTTGCGACGAGCACAGTTGTTGGCAGCGAATCCATTTTGAGTTTAGCCGTCGACGCAAGTCAGAGAGTGTATGTGGGCACCTTCACCAATGGCATTTTTGTCGTCGAAAATGAACAAGTCATAGCACATTATAACGATAGCAACGGCTTTCCCGGCAATGATGTTCGCGATATTCTATTAACCGATGATGGTCATCTTTTCGCGACAACCGCCATTGGCTTGCTCGTTGCTGTCCGCAACGCCGATGGCACTTTGAGTGACCCGCAATACTTTGGTGCTGAAAACGGTCTTCCCGACCAGGTTGTCTATGCGGTTCATGAAGACCAATCTGGACAAATTTGGATCGGCAGTATGCGGGGCATCTCCGAGTTCCAGCGGCGCGATGACAGCACTCAGTCACTGGTTAAATTTATTGATATTAGCGACATCAGTAACAGTGAATTCGTGTTTCAAATTCGCGAAGACTCCAATTACGTCTGGTTTGCGAGTGACCGTGGCTTAGTGGCTTGGTCTAAATCTGCAGAAACCTGGCATCAGCTCAGCCGTGAACATGGCCTACCGTTCGATAAAATCTTCGACGTGATCATCGACGGCCGCGGTGACCTCTGGCTCGGTACCGGTCGTGGTATTGCTTATGTGCCTCGCGACAAGGTAGAAGCAGTGTTTGCGGGACAGCGCTCCACTGTGGATGCGCAGCTATTTCATGAGTCCCACGGCCTCACCAGTGCACAGGTCAATACAGGTGGTCCCAGTATGTTGCAAGCCAGCGATAACTCAGTATGGGTTGCGACTGCTCGTGGCGTGGGCCATTTTAACCCCAACGAACGCGCTAGCCTGTATCCTCCCCCTCCGCCAGTCGTCATCAGTAAAGTTATTGCCGACGATCGCTTGCTGGAAACTGGTAGCTATCTGACCGCCGACACCCTGCGCTTAAGGTTCGAATACGCTGCACTGGGCTTCCAACACAACGAAGGGATTCGTTATCAGATTCGCTTGCGCGGTCTTGACCCGGATTGGATCAACCGAGACAACGGTCGCTATACCGAGTACACCGAGTTACCTCCCGCCAACTATGTATTTGAGGTACGAGCAGCCTACCCTGATGGTGAATGGAGCGAGGCCGCGACCTTTTCATTCACCCAGTTACCCAGCTTGTGGCAACGTCCAGTAGTCTGGCTGATAACAGTGCTACTGAACTGTGCTCTGATTGCCCTACTGGTCAATTGGCGTATGCGTACCCTGGCACGTTCACGAGCCCGCCTCAGTCAACTCGTCAAGGCCCAAACCCGCTCACTCGAACGCTTGGTGAATCAAGATACATTGACGCACTTAGCGAATCGTCGTGCGTTTGACTTAACTTTAGAAACGGCAGTTGAGCAGCAACATATTCAACATCAGCCGATGGCCTTGTTGATTCTGGATGTCGATCACTTTAAACGTATCAACGATCAATACCTGCACACCACGGGTGATAAGGTCTTGCAGCGCATAGCGGAAGTGTTGAAAAGCACTTCACGTGACAGTGATTTAATTGCCCGCTGGGGTGGTGAAGAGTTCGCGGTATTGTTGAGTGGTCCGAATGCGGATGCCGCAGCGTTGATTAGCGAACGAATTCGGCACGCCGTTGAAAAAGCAGATTTCAGTGACCTTGCCCCACAACTGCGCGTAACTATCAGTATCGGCTACGCCGTCTACATTCGCGATGAATCACAAGCAAACTTTGTCCGCCGTGCCGACCAAGCGCTGTATCACGCCAAGGCTAATGGCCGTAACCGCGTCGAACAAGCAGCGAATTTCTAGCTAGCTGTGTGCGGGTTATAAACAATTTCCCACAAGTGGCCGTCTGGATCTTGGAAAATAGCGCCATAACCACCCCAAAACAATTCCCGCGGCGGCTTTTTGATGGTGGCGCCGGCATAGCGTAATTCGGCAACCAAATGGTCCACCTGCTCACGGTTGGACACATTATGCGCCAGCATCAAGCTACTTACATCGCGCGGTTTAACCTCAACACCACAGTCTTTTGCTAGACTCTCACGTGGCCACAACGCGAGAATAAGTCCGGATTGAAGTGGAAAGAATGCAACGGCTCCCGATTCAAACTCAGTCCCTACAATGCCATCGGTCGGAAAACCGAGCACATCGCGATAAAATGCGACCGCTCGATCCAAATCATCAACGCCAAGCGTTATATAACTAATAGATGGTTTCATAAGTCGTCCTGTTCAAATGAATGGAGTGGTAGGTACACCCAGTGTCACAAACCGAATTGTTCCAACAACGATTACCAGAACATACGCTGGAGCATGAAATCATGCAACGGTGGAGTCCGGATACGCTGCTGTGGAGAGGCTTAGCACGGCGTTATGAAACGGACATTCTCACTGCACTCGAGAACATTTTTATCGCGGCCCCGCCACGTCAACTACAAACACCTGGCGGTAAAACCATGTCCGCCGCCATGACCAATTCGGGTGACTGTGGCTGGGTGTCTGATCGCAAAGGCTATCGTTATGAGCCAAATGATCCGCTCAGTGGTGAGCCCTGGCCGCAATTGCCCGACTCTTTTCTCGCGGTTGCGCAAATCGCTGCACAAGAAGCCGGCTACGCCAACTTTGATCCGGATGTTGCACTGATCAATCTGTATCAACCCGGCACCGCCATGAGTCTTCATCAAGATCGTGATGAGGTCGACTTTTCACAGCCTATCGTATCGATATCACTCGGCTTACCAATGACCTTTCTTTGGGGTGGTCATCAGCGCCGCGATAAGCCCGAGCAATACTTGCTCGAGCACGGTGATGTTTTAGTGTGGGGTGGTGCTGATCGCTTGCGCTTTCACGGCGTCAAAAAACTAGCCGCCGGGGAGCATCCACTGCTCGGTTCAAAGCGCATCAATATCACGCTGCGGCGCGCGCGATGATTAGTGGCTATCGATGTAAAGCCGATTAGTCACAACCTGATCATCGGTAATAATGAGTTGAAAGAGATCACCATAGTCCTTCTCCGTCAAATCAGGGGCTTCACCGCCTGCAGCGCGGACAATATCTGGCACTGTATTGCTGTGGCCGACAATCAGCACTGGATGTTTTAGCGCTCGCGCTTCGGCTATCACAGCTGCGGCATCACCAGCATTATAAGTGGCGACATTAACACCCAATTGCGCCGCCAAAGGCGCTGCAGTTTGTTGAGTGCGCGCATACCGCGTACTAAAAATCGATTGAACACCTGCATCTTGCAGCACTGAAGCCAACCGCTGCGCACGCATCTTACCCTGTTCATTCAGCGAGGGATTATCCGCCGTATCCGCCTTTTCAGCATGCCGAATCACATAAATAATCTGCATGTTCATAGTAGTTGCCTCCTTTGCTACCGCTACTGGTATGCTCGTCATCACCAGCATTAACGCAATCAACATTCGAACGAGTTGCGGTGTCATCCGTTAGTTCTCCTCGAAAACCCATCGTTATGACCGATAGTATCCATGAAAATCAGCCAATTGCGAGAAGTGAATCTAAAGCAATCCAGAACTGCTCGGGTTACGTAAAACGTTTATAAGTTCCTACTAATGATGGTGACGACCCTGCAAGCTCCCGAACTGATTATCTTTTACGATGGTGGTTGTCCGTTATGTCAGCATGAAATGCTGCAATTGCGTAAACGCGACCCGAATCGTCGTATTCAAATTGAAGATATTCTTGCTGTCGACTTTTCTGACCGGTTTCCGCAAATCGACCCGGTGGAAGCTGACCGAATCTTGCATGGACAACTTGCCGATGGCACGGTCATCTATGGCCTCGATGTTACTCATAAGGCGTGGAGCTTAGTTGGACGTGGCTGGATGACGGCACCTTTGCGTTGGCCCTTGATCCGTCTGCTGACAGATAAGATTTATCTGTGGTTTGCGCGCCATCGCAATACGATTTCTCGTGTTTTGACCGGAAATGAACGTTGTAGTCGTTGCCGAATTGACTGACTTTATGCCATTCTGCAGGCATGAACACAGTCAAACGCGTTAAATCTTCGATCTCTGCTCTCCTAGCGTGCATGCTCGCTGGATGCACTACCTATGGTGCAATTGAGAATCAGTCTGTTGTCGTGACTGAAAATCATCAAGGCTACTCACTCGAGAATTATCAAGCCAATACCACCCGTTCCGATGAAATCACACTAGTGGTCGCGTTTTCGGGCGGTGGTAGTCGTGCATCGGCATTATCCTATGGCGTCATGAAAGCGCTGCGTGATGCTGAGATTGAAATTGATGGCAAGACGGAACGTCTCATCGACCAAGTCGATTTAATCACCTCAGTCTCAGGTGGTAGCTTTACTGCCGCCTACTACGGGCTCTATGGTGATCAGCTATTTGAGCGCTTCGAAGATGATTTTCTCCGCAAAGACTATGTGACCGAATGGATATATGGTCTCGCTAGTCCCCTGTTATGGTTCTCGTCACAGGGCCGCACTGATATCGCGACTCAACTGTATGAAAGCCAATTATTTCGCGGCGCTACGTTTGCTGATTTGCAACGTAGGGATGCACCACTGATTCTGCTCAATGCAACCGATTTAGGCGGCGGCATTCGCTTCTCATTTATCCAGGAGTACTTCGACTTACTTTGCTCAGATATTTCGTCGTATCCCATAGCTCGTGCGGTTACCGCAAGTTCTGCGGTACCAATTATGCTAAACCCAGTGGTCCTAAAAAATCACAAAGGATGTATCAATCCAGCACAGAATCACCTCCGCAATCTTGATGATGACAAGCTCAAATCACTATCACCTCACCTTACAGACACATTGCGCTCATTACGCAGCTATGAAAACAAAGATGAACGTGAATATATTCATCTAGTCGATGGTGGTATCACTGACAATCTCGGGTTGATGGCATTTTATGAGATGGTCGAGCTAGCTGGCGGAATTCAGCCATTTATGGAACGCATCGGCACCCGCCCGTCTGAACGTTTGGTAATTATTTCGGTAAACGCTTCAGCGAAACCGCGTTACAACATCGAGTCGACGAATGAAATTCCTGAACTTGAAGATACGATTAATGCTGTAACGGATACCCAGCTCCACCGCTATAACGCCGCTACCATCAATCTCATAAGAGACAGCATGGAACGTTGGTCCGACGAACTGGGAAGTTGGTGGAAGCCGGTCGATCCCTTCCTGATTGAAGTTAGTTTTGACGGTGTCCAACAAGAGCAACGGCGCCTGTTTCTCAATCAAATACCCACCAGTTTGTCGCTGTCGCCTGAGCAAGCGGATGCTTTGATTCAAGCCGGTGAACAATTGGTCAAAGAAAATCCAGAGTTTCAGCGCCTCATCGCTGACTTTTAGACCATTCGACCATTTGCTAACAGATTCATCTCGATATCACTTGTACGCTTGCCGAGGTACTCTTATAGTGTAGGTCGTTCAGTCGAAAGTCTAAGCTAAACCAGCTAGGTTAATGGATGTGCGTGATATAAAGACAATAATAACCAAACACGCTTTCTGGTTTGTCGTTACTGCCCTATTATTTGGTAGTCTCGCGGCCCTATCTCTACACCTCTCGCAGCAAGCCAATAGTATCTCGTTAATTTGGTATGCCAACGCTGCCTCGGGTGTTGCTTTCGCGATCGCCGCAAAACGCTTCTGGCCAACGATGGTAGCGGCGATGATCATCAGCAATTTCGTGGTTGATTATCTGTTCGGCACACCTCTCAGTGTCTCGGTAACCTTTATTCCGGGCAACTTGGTTGAAGCGTTGCTAATTGGTTATCTCATCCATCTTTGGTTTCGCTCTGATCCGGCACAGACATCGATTCAGACCACTCTAGAACGCCTAGCGGTATTGTTTATTGCACCCGCATTGATTGGAGCTAGCCTTGGCGCCGTGGCCGCAACCACGCAATTTCAAACACCTTATGGCACTGCATGGTTTAGCTGGGCCGTCAGTTCTTTGTTTGGGAATATCACCATTATCCCGCTGGGTTTGGAGGTTTTGCGCAAGCATCTTCGGGACGATAAGGTTCGTCTAATCAGTGCGAGCGATCTCGCTATCGCGATGGTCTTTCTGGTGCTGGCGTTGCTAGCATTTAGCTTCATGCCTTACCCGTTCGTTTATGCCGCATCTTGTTTGTTAGCCGTTGCTCTGCTTACGCATAAAGCAGAATTATCCATCATCGTAGTGCCATTTAGTATCGGGCTGGTTGCGCTAGTGGCCTACGGCCATCATGAGCCTGCCTACTCTAATTTTGAGCTAGCGGAGAGCCTCTTTTATTTACCCATGGCCATTATTGTAGCGATGGCGTTATTGTTATCTTCCGTTTTACGCGCCCACAACAGTGCCATTCGCCAACTGGAGGTGAACAGTTCGCGGTTTCGGTCATTGTATGAACGGACTCCCGTGCCCCTGCATTCAATGGATATCAACGATGAGCTTATTGTCGTTAGCGATGGCTGGCTTGACTTGTTGGGTTATGAACGCAGCGATGTTGTGGGCAAGCGTGCTCTTGATTTCTTTACTGCAGAGTCAGCTGAATACGCTGTCAGTCATGTATTTCCTGAGTTTAAGAGGCACGGCATCGTTAAAAATGTTCCTTATCGGATGATTCGCAAAGACGGCACGATCATCCATGTTGAAGTTTCGTCCATTTGGGAATATGACCAGCAGAATAAGCCATTCCGAACACTCGCCGCTATTCGTGATGTCACGAATGAAACCCTCTTGAGTGATCAGCTCGCGCGTGATCGTGATTTGATTCAGGTCACCCTCGATTCGATTGCTGATGGCGTTATTACCACTGATATCCGTGGCAAAATCACCTATATGAACCCTGTGGCTGAACAACTCTTGGGAGTGAAGCATCAAGCGGCGGCAGGTAAAGACTTTGATGCAGTCGTTGAAATCTTTAACGAAGTGACCTCGGAGCCTTATCACGATCTCATTTCCAGCAGTCTCCGACAGCGCCGTAAGCGCGAGCTTAGTGAATTTGCGGCTATTCGCGACCGCCAGCATCGGGTTAGAGCCATTCAAACCACGATCGCACCAATTATTAATCAAAAAGGCCTGTTACACGGCGCAGTCATGATTTTCCAAGACGTCACCGAGTTTCGTGCCAACGTTCAGCACATGCAGTATTTAGCACAAACCGATACACTCACGCGGTTACCGAACCGAGTGAAGTTACTCGATCAGCTCGCAGATGCCTGTAAACGAGCCGCACAAGGTCGTTATCACTGCGCCCTGCTCTATATGGATCTGGATAACTTTAAGTCCATCAATGACTCCTTAGGACACTCGATTGGCGATGAACTGTTAAATGTAATCGCCGCTCGGCTACGCAGCAATGTACGCAACGGTGACACGGTCGCTCGATTGGGTGGCGATGAATTTGTCATCTTGCTCGGTGCAACCAGTGATCGGAGCGTTATCGACAGTATTTGTCAGAAGGTTATTCGCGAGGTCAACCGGCCCATCCAGCTTCATAATCACGTGCTCGAGGCGTCTGTCAGTATTGGTATTACGCTGTGTCCGGAAGACAGTGAAGATGCGGAGACCCTGTTACGACAGGCTGAATCTGCCATGTATGTCGCCAAAAAACAGGTGCGTAACGGTTTTCATTATTTCTCCGAAGCGATTGCTGCAGAAATTCGCTCGAAATTCGATGCTGAGCAAAAAATTCGGTACGCTATTCAAAATCAGTTATTTACGCTGCATTACCAGCCCATTGTTCAAGCCACAGATAACGCGATTGTTGCCTATGAAGCCTTGTGCCGGTGGCAGCCAGAAGCGGAACTGGATCTCACGACGTCAGAAATCATTCACATTGCAGAAGAAAGCCGTTTGATTGTGCCACTTGGCTATCAACTACTGGAACTGGCTTGTGCCACTATCCATTCACTGCCAAAAGTATTCGCGGAAGGCAATGTCCGCCTCACGTTCAATGTCAGTGCTATTCAACTCAATGAAGCTGACTTTGTCGATAATTTACTGAGTATTCTGAATGATTATGACGTGCGACCCGATCAATTCATTTTTGAGCTGACCGAAACCGCCTTGATGGTGAATCCGACCGAGTCTTTGCAAACACTGCAGCGCTTGCAAGATTTGGGCGCCGAAGCGGCCATCGATGATTTTGGTACGGGCTACTCAAGTTTGAGCTATCTTGCCAACTTACCGGCGACGATGATTAAAATTGATAAGTCTTTCACCAGCGCAGAATCATTGAACGTTCAGAGCAACATTGAGATGGTTAAAGCCATTATTTCCATTGCCAATACGATGAATTTGCAAGTGGTAGCCGAAGGTGTTGAGTCACAAGCGCAAGCCGAACAGCTAGCCGAATTGGGCTGCACCCTACTCCAAGGCTTCCACTGCGGTAAGCCTGCTTCATTTTGACGGCTAAGCTGTCTGCCTGTGTGCTCGTAGCAGGAAATTTCGAGGTGTCATGTCATAGTTACAGAATTCGATGACGTCGACATGGTAACCCTGCTCTTCGAGAAAACAGACTCGATCCAGTATTAAGAGGCACTCTAGAGGTCGCTTGAGTGGCGCTTGCACGCGTTCGATAGCATCCACCAGCTGCTTGCGTTCTGACGCGGCGCTAAGTATTTTTCCTTCGTTTTTCGCTTCATACTGCAACCCTTGTTGCGCTGCAGCCCATTTTGCAAACTCGCTAAACGTTCCACTGAAGTAATGCTTCGCAACGGAGCGCAGCGGTTGATACTCGCGGCTACCGGTTTGTTGTTCCCGCCAAATTTGATAAGCCAACCGCCAGAGTACTTCGGTGTGGCGAAGCTTTTCGATTCGCTGGCCGCCCGTCACTTGCTCTTGAACAATAAACTTTAGCTCGCGACGCGTGAGTGGAAAATCATGAGAACGCATTGCGGCAGATAGCGGCTGATAGTGTTCGTCAGAAATCAGTTGATAGCAGCAAGGAACCACATAAATCGCGTCCGCTCCGGTTGCTGTAGCAGACTTCAGTAATTGCATGTGCAACTGGCCACAGGCATGCAGAGCCATGACTTGCGCATGGCTTTGAACTGCAGCAAACCCTGCGGCAGCAAGCGCATCTCCATGAATAAAAGTCTGTGGGAGTTGGTGTTGCTGTGCAGCCAGTCGGCCTGCAGCACAGAGTTCTGCATTCCATTCTAAACTGGTGACCGAACGTTGCTGCTGAAAGCTGAGTAACTTGCCTAAATGCCCTTTACCGGAGCACCATTCTAATAGCGGCACTTGGCTCAGTGGTATCTGTCCAACAAAGGCTTGAATTTGCTCCAGCTTACGACCGCCGATGCCTGCTGTTAACCAGAATGGTACTGGTGGACTGGCAGGTTCTGGCAGGCTCGTCACGATGTCCGGAAGTGCTGCTAATCGTTGCTGATTGCGTTGAAGTAATGTCGACTGGTCATCTGCCCATGGCCACTGCTGCTGCGCAAATGCAGGCAGACGCCACACGTGCTGTAAAGCAGACAGTGTTTCAACGTACTGGCGAAGTTTAAAAGCAGATGCGGCTGGCATGCATGGTATCGAGTGTGATTATGGAGCGGCGGATTATACTCGAATTCTGCAGAATCGAAGTGTTTTCTCGTGATGAGGACATAAAAAAAGCGGCCCGAAGGCCGCTTCACACAGGGAGTTGAGATATAGACCGTTTACGGTTGCCACTCAACAAAAAGATCGGCACCTGAGTACGCACTGTAACCTCGAATGCTGACATACCAGCGACCCTCTTGTGGATCCGAGATACTGCAGGATTCATTATTCCCTTGAAGGAATGGACGACAGTTGTACGAGCTTGTGGTTGGCTGCGAGTTATAGCGAACATACAAGTCTGCATCACCTGTACCACCGGACAAATCAACATCCAATGAGGTCATACCCGCTGGAATATCCACGTAGTAATGCGTGAAACTGCCGCTCGCACCTGATAGGTCATTGGCTGTAGCCGAACCGCCGCTGCCACCGCTGGTTGGCTCATTATATGAACCTGTGAGGCTTACACCAGAGTAGCTGGAATAACCACGGATCATGACATGGTAAGTACCTGCCTGAACCGAACTAATGTCACACGACTCATTGTTGCCACCGAGGTATGGACGGCAGTCGTAGGTTGATGTAGTGGGTTGTGAGCCATAACGTACATACAAGTCCGCATCACCGCTGCCACCCGCCATCGAAAAGTTCAAATCCGATGCGCCGGCAGGCACTTCCAACGTGAAGTAGCTAGTGCTACCCGTGCCGCCAGACAAGTTACTCTTCGCGACGCCGTTGCTTAATTCTGAATTACTTGGTGGTTGCGAGCCACCACCTCCGCAACCATTGGCTGCTAGGTAATCCATTGCATCTTTCGCTTGTACCAAGCCGAAGCCATAAGCGACATCGCGACCCGATGCACCAAGGTCCTGCGCAGACGCATTCAAGGCATTACGAATCTGCGAAGCTGAACAGCTTGGGTAATTCGACCACACCAGTGCAGCCACACCTGCGACGTGTGGCGATGCCATGGAGGTTCCGCTCATGTTGCCATAGTTGCCACCGCCAGAACCTGTGCCTGTCGGGTATGTCGACAAGACATTAACACCAGGAGCTGCAATTTCTACCTGTGAGTTCTTCTGTGAGAAGCCTGCGAGGTTCTTATTGCTATCGACTGCTGCTACTGACACTACCGCGTTATAAGACGCAGGATATGACAGCGCATCGGTTGAGCGGTTCGGGCTACCATCATTACCCGCGGCAGCAATCAGTAGCACGCCGCTATTTGCGAGCTGTTGCATTGCATTTGCTTCAGTTTGTGAGGCGCCGCCGCCACCTAAACTCATATTAACAACGTCAGAACCGTTGTTCGCACAGACTTCAATGGCTGCTACCAGTGAAGAGGTGTACCCCCAACCACTGGCATTAAATACTTTGACGATATGCATACTTGGATTACTACCAATGACACCACGCACACCCGTGGAGTTATTGATAGCAGCAATGGTGCCGGCTACGTGCGTACCATGCGGTCCACCTTGATCGTACCAATTACCCGTACCTGAATTGTTCGTACCGTTAATGGTGCCGCCAAACGACCCCATGTCTTCATGTGGCATTTCTAGACCCGAGTCGATCACACAAATCTTTTTACCGCCTGCTCCCGCAGATGCGGCAGCATCACTGACTTGGTCCGCTTGCACCATGCTAATGCCATAAGGTTGCGTTTGCGCCATTAGGCGACGTGGATGGTCAACTTCGACATATTCCACATTTGGATTTTTAGACAAGCGTTTCAGTTGCGCTTTATCAAGTACCGCGGCAACAGCCATATTACCGCGCATAGCCAACTTCATCTGGCCACCGACAGCTTGTACCGCACGTTCAGCAGCTTGAACATTTAGTTCGCGTTTACCATTCGCTGCGGCGACGGCAAGGCCCGGTGCATCTTTAAATTTGATGATGTATCGAGATTCGACAATCTGATCGGCTTTGACGGGAGTTAATAACTGCGAGTTATCAGCGGGTTGCTGCGCGAGAGCAGCAGAAATGCTTCCTGCGACCAAGGTGGTCAACAGCACTTTGGATTTATTCATTATTATTTGACCTTGTTGATGTGTTCTTATTATTGGCACCCGCTAACCACAGTCCCTTGTGCAGGCTAAATTTCATCCATCTGTAACAAAACTTAGCAGCCTGTTGTCAGATCAACAAGTAAAGATCGTGTTAATTTACTTTGTTAATAGTAACTCACTATTTTTTATACAACTTTATTTTTTTGAAGATGATGTTTCGAAGGATTCAATGATAGGACAAGGTCCGGCGTGACCGGTTTGACAGGCGTTTACGAGTTGGCTAAGCGCGTCTCTCGCGTCGTGTAAATCAATGATCTTGCGTTCAATGTCGTGCAGTCTTTCACGAGCCAAAGCAAGCACTTGTGCGCGTTCGTCCGTGCTATCGAGCGCAATCAGTTGTTTGATTTCTCGCAGTGTAAAACCAGCTAACTGTGCTTTACGAATAAAATGGAGACGCTCAACATGCGCTTGACCATAACGACGCGTTGCACCTTGTTGAACTTGCGGGACTTCCAACAACTCATTACGCTGATAGAAGCGCACCGTTTCGACACCGACGCCACAGTGGGCAGCCAGTTTGCTAATGGTGAAATTTAGGTCTTGATTCTGTACCATGGTACGCAGTTTAAGCTAGTCACTCGACTCCAACAAGAGTCTTCTACTACGAAGGAGATGTGTTATGAGTAAAAAAGCAGTGATTTACCGCATGATGACTGAGCACCATACCTGTCCGTATGGCTTAAAAACTGTGGATTTATTGAAGCGCGAAGGGTTTGAGGTTGAGGATCATCATCTCACCTCACGCGAAGAAATTGATGCCTTTAAAGAAAAGCATGATGTGAAGACAACACCACAAACTTTTATTGATGGTGAACGTATTGGTGGTTATGAAGCGGTTCGCAAGCATTTAGGCAAGTCGGTTCGCGATCCCAACAAAACAAGCTATCAGCCGGTCATTGCCCTGTTTTCCATGACTGCGTTGACGTCATTGGTGCTGAGTTTTTCGATCTATGGCAATGCACTGACTATTCAAACGGTTGAGTGGTTTATTGCCTTGTCGATGGTAGTGTTATCGCTATTGAAACTACAGAATGTGGAAAGCTTTTCCACCATGTTCTTGAACTATGATCTGCTGGCGAAACGATGGGTGCGTTACGGTTATGTTTATCCGTTTGCAGAGGGATTAGCCGGTATTCTGATGGTTGGTGGCATTCTGAACGTGATATCGATACCGGTTGCCTTGTTTATCGGTACTATTGGCGCCGTATCGGTGTTCAAAGCGGTCTACATAGACAAACGTGAGTTAAAGTGTGCCTGTGTGGGTGGTTCAAGCAATGTACCCTTGGGTTTCGTCTCACTCACTGAGAACTTGATGATGATGGCCATGGCCGTGTGGATGCTTTTCGCCCACGGAATGTAAACTTTCAAAAAGGCTTATGAATGAAGAAGCAACACCTGCCCAGCAAAGTTTGTCCGGTATGCCAACGTCCGTTTAACTGGCGTAAGAAGTGGGAAAAATGCTGGGATGAGGTGGTGTATTGTTCGGAGCGTTGCCGTCGCAATAAGCAGACGGCAACGTCTTAGCTGGTGTTATTTCAGTGCGGCCTTTAGTGCCACCTAGAGTGCTGCAAGAATATCACGCACGAAATCATGCTCGCTAAAGCCAGGCTCGCCCGCAATGTCATAGCCGCGGCGCACCACCACTAGGTTCTTGCTCGGGATCACCACCAGAAACTGACCACGGTTCCCGCGCGCCGCAATAGTGTCATTCGGCAGCTCTGGGAAACGTTCGTTATACAACCACCACTGTGCACCATAGCCGGGCGCACCCTCATTCGGTTGCGCTGGAGCAGGCGTACTGATGTACTCAAGCCAATTCGCTGGCAACAAACGCTCGCCCTGCCACTCACCGTTATTCAAGTGCAAAACGCCCAAGCGCGCGAGGTCACGCGCAGTCGTCCAGACTTGTGATGACAAGATAAAATCATCATTCCAGTCCGATTCTAAGAACGTGTGTTGCATGCCAATTTTGTCGAGCAACGCCTCATACGGGAACTTTAGATAGTCTTGCGGATCTTCGAAGGTTTCGCGCACCGCTCGCATCACCAGCATGGTGTCATTATTGGCGTATTTCCAACGACTACCTGGCTCTACTTCCAATGCTGTTGCAGTAGCAGTATCGGCTACGCGGCCGCCGCCCATATACACTCGGTCGGTGCGATTTCCTGCGGCATTGCTATCGAGCCCTGAGGCCATGTGTAATAAATGTTCTAAGGTAATGTCGCCGCGCGGATCCAGTGGTGACTGCCAATTCGCAATCGTTGCCGGCGCCTTCACATCTAGCTCGCGTTGGTATACCGCTGCCCCAACAATGCTGGCAGCAATGCTCTTGGCTACCGACCACGTGCGTTGCGAGGTTTCAGGTGTGAAACCATCAATGTAATGCTCCGCAAGAATGCTCTCGGGTGTTGCAATTAGCACCGCTGAAGTTCGCGCACCAGATCCGTAATGCTTACTAAAAGCCTGTGCAATGACTTGGTCTAACTCAGTATTACCTGTTGGTGTATTTATTGGGTGGCGTTGCTGCCAAGGCGCGCCACTGTCTTTAGCCGTGGGTTGTTCGGTAAATGGACGACTGACTAGCTTCGCGTCGTTGACCGTTGCACCAACTGGCAGATCCACACAGCCCAAGCGTGGTCGCCACACCGAGATCCGCTCACGAGCGCCGTTATCATACTTCACCCGCACCCATTGATGCTCTGAGTCGACTTCAGCCTGTAGCGTGTTCACTCGCTCCTCAATCAGAGAATAAATTCCCGTCAGCTCATGCTCGCGAATTTGCTCCGCCGATTTGTTCGCGTTAAACACTGCACTGCAGGTAAACCCGGCCACATACCCTGCCGCATAACTGTTGACTGTGGTTTCGGTCTCGTCTGCTTGCGCTTGGCTAGCGGTGAGCGCTGCTAAAGCGGTCATCATACCGGTCAAGCAAAACTGTTGAATGCGATGCATGCCAGACACTCCTGAATTATTTGATTAGGTTCACGTGGATTCGATGTTCAAACTAGGGTACAAGGACTGTAGGTGTTTGCCACTGTTGTTTTAGACGAATCGCGCGAAAAAGAGGAGAAGTAACTGCGTGTACCAACTGATTCTGCCCACTGCTGACTTGCAGCAAAGCTATATCGACTACATCACCGAATTAGGTGATGAAGAGCGCTACCCGTTCCCGCTCGACTTTGACCATAGCGACTTCCCTGCACTCTTGCAGCGCATTGAGAACTTTCGGCTGGGTATCGACATCCCCGAAGGCTTTGTGCAAAGCACCACACTCTGGCTAGTATCGGGAAATGATATTGTCGGCTGCACCAATATTCGGCACCGCCTCAACGCAAAAATAGAACATTGTGGCGGCCACATTGGCCTTGGCATCCGCCCGCGTTACCGCGGACAAGGTTTAGGCATTGAACTGATGCAACGCAGCATAAACAAGGCACGCGAGTTCGGAGTGCAAACCGTGCACATCCACTGCCACACCGACAATGAACCTTCACGGCGCATGATTGAAGCCTGCGGCGGCCTGCTCCACTCCACCATCACCGTCGGCGAGGAACACGTCAGCCGCTATTTGGTCAGGTGAGCTAAAGCTTCTTTAATTTTGAAGGCGAGGATTGACGCGGATTAATTCGACACGCTTGGTCTCACTGGCCTTTTCGTGCTTGAGCAATGTTTTTACTTCCATGCCTTCAAATGTTGAATGCTCGAGCATTTCGAAAAGATGAAATGTAATGTTTTGGATTCTATGGTCACCAGACAAAATGAGAGCATTAGTCGGATGAACCAGCCTTTCTACGCTCAACTCCACTTCATTACTATATTCGAAATCTGCAATGTACTGCTGTAAGCGTGCCTTATTGTCGCCAGTAAATTCGATTGCAATAAGGTGAGGCCCGATATCACCCTCGCTATATCCAATATAAACAGACCCAACCTCATTGGACTTGTCATTGTTAGGTGACGCAGGTTCATATAAACCTTTGTTTCGCTGCACAAATTGAATACCTAAAGGGGTTTTACTGTTTTGCCGTAATTTATATTGAAGGCTGAATTCTTCATTAGATTTGATCTTGTGTAATTCAACAATATCCCAGCCAACTGCAGCTGGAATTAGTGTTACCTGAGTAACATACTCGACCTTCTCATCCGCGGGTAAAGTGATAACACAACGAACAGCCGAGCAAACCAAGTCATCAGGTCCAAAAAAGCGGGATTGCGTATATCGGAAGCCCGATGCCATATTGCTGGTAACCAATCGGTGTTTACCATCCTTATCTATGATCAATGTCTTGTAGTCAAAGAACCTTGTATAGATGCCCTCATAAATACCAACCGGAAGTTCAAGCTCAGACTGTTCCTCGCTCGACGCAGTACTCATGAACAAAAATAGGGTTGCGAGAAGCAACCCTTTGCAGTAATTCATAGATATCTTGCCATTATTTCGGGACGTAGATGTGTCCCTCACCATTCCGATAATCGATAGTCAGTACAAAGTGCTTGAGCAGGTCATAACCCACTAGGCCACTGATTTGGACGCCGCGCATGCGGGTGCCCAAATCACGAGAACCTTCGCCAAACTCAATCGGACTGCCTTCGGCTGGCAGCGTTACTTTGACGTTCTCAAGGACAAATGGACCAAAGCCGACGGTGGGCATACGGAACGTCTCAACTGGCGCCATACCATTTACCCCCATCGACATTCCGGTTTCAATTGGGTATTTTTCCAGCCAATCGTGACTAGTAACCACATTGCGCGGCATCATCAAACCACCACTGCTACCCGTATCGAGCAGGAACCAACGGTCACTTTCACCATTCAAGTTCACTTTGACCAGAGGCTTGCCCGTGCCATCTTGAGCACGCATCTCTAGATTACTGATATCACGTAGGTTAAAGGTGCCCGGATTCGCAAAACGTAAGCGACTATTTGGGTAGTCAAACTGGACTACAAACTGATTCAATACAGGCGCACCAATCAACAAACTGGTCACTGAGCTGCCGAAATCAATCCCGACCAGCTCCATATTCAGCTCTAACCCAAGAATTTTGGTAGGGATATCTTTGAAAATATTGCGATCTTTGATCTCATACACACCTTGGACTTTAATCGTCGAATGGCTTTTAAACTCAAGGCCATGCTCCTCCAAAAAATCCATGTTGATGCCGTTTAACTGGGAGCCCGAATCAATAATGGCCCAAGACTCGATACCCGCAACTTCAACCTTGATTCGTACATGTCCATTCTTATGCTCAAACGGAACCCAGCTGGTTGCCTGAGCTAACACCGCATTCGAACCAAACAAAGCCAGCAACACTAAACCTAAAAGTAATTTGCGCACAAATCATCCTAATTCGTTGTTATATTCCTGTTGCCGAGATTATCCTAAAAGTTTGCAATGCGCGAGAAGTAAAAAGTAAAGATTGTTAGATTCCTGAAATGTCGCGAATGCTACTCGCACTGGGTGCTGTAGGCCTCGAGATAAGTCTTACCGAAGCATGCAACGTAGTTATCCACGATATGTAAATTTGGTGGCCATCTCATTTCCACTGGATTCCCATCAGCGTCAGTCATATTCAGGCTGGATGGCTTTTCAACCGCCGCCAGTAGCTCGCGTGCTTCGAGTAACTTCTCTTTGTCTTTCTCGATAAACGCAATGGTTGCAGTGACGTAGTAGTTCCAGCCAAAGCTGTCGTTCTCGGGGTCCTTATACGTTTGATTAAACAGCGCCACCGCTTGCTCATACTGCCCCGCTTCCGCACGCATTTGCCCTTCATGCCAACGCAACACACCGAGCCTGCCCTCACTTAAATCAGAATGTTCAGTGTAATACGTTTTTATCAAATCAGCCGCCGCCAGTTCACAACCTTCACGGTCAGCGACTTCACGCCAACCTTGCTCCTGAGTTTGGTCAAAAGCATTAAACTCCATCGCCAAATAATCCGTGTCCGGCGTGAGACAGGCTTCCGCTTCATCTGCAGCTTGGGCGTTGAAAGTAACGAGTGAAATCAATAGTGGTAGAAGAAATTTGCGCATAAGTAGTCCCTTATCAAAGCGATTTGCATTGGACTTACCCTAGCGAAAATTGTTGAAAAGTGGAAACTATTTCGTTGCAATAAATATACAATCAGTTACGCTTCGCTAACAAATCAAATCGCTGGCTTGGCGAGTGCCAACTCAATGCCAGAAACGAAGGGGTAAATCGATAGTGTTAACGAGCTTATTTTTGACAACAACGACTATGTTTTACGTTTTGGATACCTCTTATTCCGAAACAGTAAACATAGAACGATTCAAACCAACCGTCGAAGTCTCGCTTGAATCGCATACAGATGGGCGCGTGCACAATTTCCTCTTCCCAGACCTCCCCGTTTTCTATCTTGAGAGAAACTTAGGTACATGCTTTTATCAGACGCTTCAGGGCTCGCCCAACGTGTTGCTGAAATCTAAAAGCCCAAATAAAGCACTTACTGTTCTTGATGACCAAAAGGATGGCGTAATCGACAATAGTGATGTTCTTCACAAGCTCATTCGATTCATAGATCCAAGTGAAATCGACGATTGCGTTGGACAACCTCAACTAACCTCAAACGACTATGACATCGCCATTAATACCGACAAGCCACAGCGCATCAATCAACAGATCGACAATGTGAAAGTGCACGACCGCGTGCGTGTCTCTTTCGACAAAGAAGGTGAAGTAAAGAGAGGCGCTTGGTTATACTCGATTGAATTGACCGCGAAGTAGAAAATTCTCTACTTTTCGACGATAGATTCTAATAGTCAGGTGCCATGATATTCAGCTTCTGACTACAAAAGTACTGCTTAGAATACTAAGAACTCGTTCGTTGTTTCGATATGAATATAAAAATAAAAATTGGCACATTAGCTGACATTGTAACCATCGGTGCTCAAATACCCGAGTTTGATCGAGTAACCACTCTTGAGCGTTTAAAAGCGCGGCTGGACGGCGCCGATCATCTGATCCTAGTAGCAAAAATAGAAGACGCTATTGTTGGCTACAAGGTCGGATATCAACTAAGTGATGAGACGTTCTATAGCTGGATAGGCGGTGTCATTCCCACACATCGAAACCACGGCATTGCCACGCTATTGCTCAAGCACCAAGAACATTGGGCAATTGAAGCCGGCTTCAAGAAAATCAAAGTTAAATCCATGAATCGCTATCCCCACATGTTGAAAATGTTGATATCAAATGGATACAAAATCGTCTGCGTAGAAGGTGGTGCTGATACTGAAGAGCGTAAAATCGTATTTTCAAAACCCTTAGGCGACAAATGCGAGTAAAACAAAAAAGGCCGCTCGTGAGAGCGGCCTTTTGATGTTTGGTGGAGCTGGCGGGAGTTGAACTCATTTTTTTCTCTTATTTTTCAATACATAATAAACAAGAATTGTTACTTTGCATTCAAACTTGTAAAGTTAAACATGATTGTGAAAATAGTATATGCCCAAAGTAAAAGATTCCACCATCCATCAACATGATAAATGGTGAAATATAGGCCAAATAAAATTGGGCTAAACATTATCGCCAGTACAGGAATAAAAAAAATAGCAGTAATAAATCCTATATCTATTTCTGTTGAGATTTTTACCATTCCACTCGCTAGTATATTTAACAACCCCATCACCACGAAGTACAAAATTATAAATTGTACCCACGGCGCGAACTCGCCAGTCAATTCTCGCACTAATTCATCCATAAATAATCCCTTTAAACTACGAAGCAACCCACCTGCCGTAAACTTTTCGAATCATTCCCCAATCTTTGTGACCTAACTGACTTGCAACCCACATTGGGTTTTCACCGTTAGTAAGCATCGTAGATGCGTAGGTATGGCGGCAAGCATAAGGTTTTAAGTATCTGACTTTAGTCTGTTTTATGGCAGGTTGCCAATATCGTTCTCGGGGTACACCATCATACTTCCACCGCTTGCCAGTGTTCGGATCAAGAAACACATGGCCGGTACGGTGAGGTAATCGGTTAAGAACCGCCAAAGCTTTCTCATGCAATTCGTGAGTTCGATTGCTGCCAGCAGTTTTAGTGCCAGCCTTGCGCCCTTTAACGATTGATTCACGAATGAAGATGACACCACGTTCAAGATCAACGTTTTCCCATCGTAAGCCAATTTGCTCACCCGTTCTTAAGCCTGTCCAGAATGCGAACTCGTAAAAGTCACGAGCATAACCCTCTGGTAGAGCAGCCAGAATTCGCTCGCGTTCGTCAGCATTGAATGGTTGAACTTCTTCACTCTCAGTTCTCATCCGTTTAACGCTTTTCATTGGATTGCGCTCAATGATGTCGTCATACACCAAATAATCGAACGCTTGGCTCAATAGGCTATGCACTTCATTGGCTGTTTTGGGGTTTAGCTTGGTTTTGCGTTGCCAGTCGCGAAAATGAGATGGCTTGAAGTCACAAACGAGAAGCTGACCAAAATTCGGTAAAATGTGATTATCCATCCGTCCGCTGTTTGCCTTTTGTGTGCTATACGCCCAATTCTTATAACTTTGGGTAAACCACTTCTCGCACATCTCAGCAACGGTCAGAAGTGCCGCTTTGTTATCGGAAAATTCGAATGCATGTTTGCTCTCGGGAAACTCAGCCGCATAGTCGAATTCACCAAAATCAATTTTCATTTGAACACGGTCGCGCTTTTGCTTCACCAGCCTTATATTTTCAGGGGTTGGCTCAACACGAACAGTTTCACGGCAACGTCTACCGTTGAATAGAAATTCCATTCGTATAGAGTGTTTGCCAACACTGATACCAGGGTATTGAGACGCTTTAATGGTTACCCCCTCTCAACCCAACGTTCGAACTCAAGGATATTAATAAAGTAACGGCGATTACGTTTCGTAAAGTGTTTATCAATCACCCAACGACCATTTCGAATTAATCCGTATACTGACTTTTTGGTAAAGCCTGTGAGCTCACAGAAGTGACCTAGTAAAACCCAACGAGGTTGATTCATCGCTGCACCTCACCATCGTCTAACTCTGCTTTTCCGTCAATCTTATGGCGGCCCATGACAATATCCCAATATTTTCCAATCGCTCGGGATGCACGAAAGCCAATATTACGTTTACTCAATTCCGTGGTTTCAGGACAAATATCCTCGTACGACAAGCCTATTGCTGCTTCATACTTCTTCAATGTGTTAGCACTGTGAACCATTCGTAAGACACGCCAACCATAAAGTTGACCGAAGACAATAGCGCCAATTGCGGTTTCGAGGGTACTGGCATGCCCGTTAAAATCAGAAATTGAACGTTGCAGTTTTTTATTTTGCTCATCAGTTAAAAAATTAATCATAGGTTTTGCCTTTATCCAAAGTTTAACTTCAGGTTAACTATATAACCTCACATCAAACATTGTCAAACCTCATGTTAAACTTATTCTTCTGAAAAATGCTCTTCTACATATTCACCAATGAGCTCTTTCCTTGTGAACTGCTTGATTCCATCATGAAACTTAACGATGACTTCAATCTCATCATTCATAGCTAATACACCAACTATAAGACCTATATCCTTGATATCAGGTTTAGCAATCTCAGCGCGGTGGATTACCATATGAATCAATGCCGTTGCTTCGTCTAAGTCAAACTCTGTCTTTTGAGCGTCTATTAGTAGCGATTGATGCTTCATGTCTTTATTCCGTACAGTTATTTACACAAGTCCAAGGCCACTTCACCGATTCACCCGACCTGCGGTCGTCTGAACCGCTTCAGCGGCTCAATTTAAAACACTCTTGGTTTAAATTTTCACCCAAACCTTGGGTGATAACTTCAATTACACCTGTAATTTCACGTATTCACTCATTTGGGCACTTAGCAGAAACAGCTACACCTCTCGCTTAGCAAGATCTTCTGCAATCCGATGCTCTAATGCATTGTTTGTGTATCGCTATTATGCGGCGACATTCGCTGCTCCCAATACCATTTCCTGTACCTCGTGCGTACTCCAAACAATGAGTTTCGTAGTCCCACGATACGAGGCCGACGAGGTTCACCATATTGATTTAAGTTCGCGTATTCATGCTCTTCATTAGCTTCAAAGTTTTTTGAGTACACAGGGTGTATTTCACGCTTTGATATACCACCAATACCGCCCATCGCTAGACAAAACGCTGCCCAATTGGCGGAGTCTGCTGCCAACCTTAATTTTTCTAATGTATGGTCAGGAATAGGTTTACTGAGTCGTCGCAATTCACGCCATACAGTTACGCTCGGTCCACCTATTTGAGCGAATTTGCGGATTCCATGAGCAGATGCCCAAGCGCGAGTGCGACGCGCGGCTGACAGCCTTCCCGCGTCGCCCTCGTCTGCGCCCTTTATGCCATTTATGTTCTTTGCAATGTATTTCGCAAGATAACCTGCTGCTGATCCTCGTTCTTTGTCGATATCAACAAAGTGTGTTCTGTACTTGCTTGCACCTTTCTCATTGGGGCTATCCTGCATTGCGTATCGTTTTACAATACGCTTAAGCTGTTTGAGTTTGTCAGGCTCAACAAAAAGCAAAATATGCCAGTGTGGTGTGCCATCATGATTAGGTTCAGCAACGCGCATGCCGTAAGGAGTCAATTCTGAACGACAGAATTTCGCGCGAATAAGCTGCCAAACGTGGTTAAGGTATTCGTTAGCTTGCTTTGGTGAAGTTCCGTCAAACTTTGGATTCGGTTTGCCGCTAGCTTTCAGTATCGGATGCATACGCGACGGGGTGCTGAGCGTTACCATGACCCCTACATGACCTTGATAGTCGGCTATCTGCTCAAAGCCTTTTATACGAACCATCCACTCAGCAAACAGCACATCGGGATTAGCTATGGTATGTTGGCTCACTTCTGCCAGACTTACGCTTTCACCGTCCTCACTTACCAACATTGTACGTTCGAGAAACTCTTGGCTTTTACGCTGCGACTCTTCAAAACTGTCGAAGGTTCGATCACCACAGTAAAGACCACGACGTGAACTCACCAGTTGCAAAGCGCGCTCTGTTTCAGCCAAAACTTGATTACTTTTGTTTCGTAACCGACGTTGCCAGAATCGTTCATCACACAGTCGTTTGAGAATTTCATCGTCGGTGAATTGAAGCTCTCCAAGCTTATATTTCTGAAAAATCTGATTACACTTCTGCACTGCCATAAACGATGGGTATACGCTTCGTAAGCGACGGCATTCAATGACCTGACGTTTTGCAAAGGCATGGTGGGTTGAATGTTCAAATAGGTCGAGATCATCGATGCAAGAGAACGATTTTATGTTCTCAAGTAGGGCAACTGCTTTGTTGATATCGAAGTTTTCATAGTCGCGCAAAACACGGTTGAGCAACGTATTTGCCACCGAAAAGTTGGCGTCAGGCGTACTTAAAGGGGGTGTTTTTTGGCTATTTCGGGGGTATTCAAGGGTACTCGCACGAACTTCATCGACTTGGCGAAAAAGCTGCAATGCCTTGTTATTGCTTGGAAAAATAGAGCCAGCGCGTGATGCGCTGACTCTGGTATTGGTGGAGCTGGCGGGAGTTGAACCCGCGTCCGTAATACCTACATCCTCGGTCCTACATGCTTAGTCTGTCATTTAGTTAATCACCAAGTCGCCGACAGACAGGCTACTTAAGGTGACGATCCCGATTGGTTTTAACGCTTTGGCTACGGGCGAAGCCTCCACGCGAGTCTGCTTTGGGGTGAACCGACTGATCCTAGTCTCACAGACAAAGCGCTAGGGGTCGGACTCAGCGGGTTATTAAGCCGCTAAAGCGTAGTTGTCGTCGTTTGCAACTATTAAGTTGAGGCTTTTTACGAGGCCAGCCTCACCTCGGCATGCACCTTGGGTTTCGTGTATCCCGTCGAATCCAAATCAGCCCCAGATTCTTTCGAGTGCACCCTTGATATGGTGGTCAAGGGTGCGAAACTCAAGTACCCGTCTATGATACGCGATCAAGCGGGTTCATTACTAGAGCCATCTTGGCTCTCGGTCAAAACTATTGGCCGTTGTCCTTGCGCCACTGCCACTCGTTCTCCAGCGTAGCTTTGGGCAGTAACATTTGAAAATCTAAGTCGGCTAGCGGTTTGTCGTCTCGAAAACGCTCTGGAAAGTCTGGATTCGCGAGCGCTTTCTTGCCGATTGCCAGCAACGCATTCGGGAAGGCTGCCGCGTAATCAGCGTAGTTGGTTTCATCAATGCCACCATTGATAATTAGCCCTACTTCGCTTTCATGCGCAACCACTTGTGCGAGAGTGCGTTCACTGCCGCAAGCAAACGGCTTACGGTCAATCGAGGTATCAGTGGTGTGAATAAAATCAGCCCCTGCTGCTTCTAGCGCTTTGACCAATTTCACCGCCGCTTCCTCGCCTTCCGGCCATTGGTACTCGTTGTCGGTGACGGTAATTTGGCTAATCCGGATACCCACCACAAAGTCAGAGCCAACAGCAGCGCGCACCGCCTTTACAACCTGCGCCACGTATGCAATACGCTTCTCTAACGAACCGCCAAAGTCGTCTTCGCGCTGGTTAAAGTGCGTGCTCAAAAATTCATTTAATAGATAGCCGTTCGCACCATGCAATTCGACGCCGTCGAAACCAGCTTCTTTGGCGCGTTGTGCTGATGCAACAAAGCCATTCAATGCTTGCTCGAGGTCACTGGCGGTAGCTTCACGCGGCTCCAACCAGCCCGGCACGTCACCGTAGAGATTCAGTGGCTCGCCCTTAGGTTGCACGGCACTGGGACCAATCGGCTCATCGACAAAGCGGTTGTATTGCATCTGCGTGCCAGCATGCATCAATTGCATAATGACTTTAGAGCCTTGCGCGTGAATACGTTCGACAATTTGCTGCCAAGCGTCGGTTTGATCGGCATTAATCATGCCCGGTTGGTTCACGTAACCTTGCGAGGCGCGATCATCGGTGTACACACCCTCGGTGATGATGAGTCCGAAGCCACCTTTGGCAAAGCGCTCGTAATAATCGCCCATTAATGCAGTAGGAACGCCGTGTTCGTCGGCGCTGGTGCGTGTCATGGGTGCCACGGTGAAGCGATTCGATACATCTATAAACATAAACCCTCACTTTCAATCAGAATATTGACTTAATGTGCGGTCAAATACGCTGATTTCAAGGGAAGTGATCACGGTCGGTTGAGAACAATCGCCGCTTTTTGCTTACGTTTACCGAAGCCAAAGGCCCGCCGAAACACGGCTAGCGGTATCGGCAAGTACTGACGTTCTGTGGGAGATTGCCAAGGATAATCTTCTTGGTCGGGATCGTTTATATAAACGTAGTTTTCGTCGGCGGCACACAGCAGCACCCAATGCGGCGCTTTGCTGGCATCAAATACATAGGTACTAATCAACGCTACCACTAGCTTGCCTTGATTAAGGTCTTCAAGCAGCTGTTGTAGCGTGTATTCGCCAACATGAATCGGAATATTCTGCGCTTTGAGTGCGGCGATATCGGTTTCTTGCACCCGCGCCATAATCATTTTCTTGTCGTTGCTTCGCACTGAATCGAGCAGCAATGGCCCCTCTTCCGACACATGCAGTTCTACCGACAAACCTCGCCGCAGCGCAGCACGGGCTAATCCATGCGGTCCACAACCACCGTGTCCGGAAGTCATAAAAATGGTGGTCGACTCACGCCAAATCTCGAGTTCTTCATGATGCGGATCGGCCGAAGGAATATCAAAATAAGCCATAGCCATCAGCAAGCTTGCCGGGCCACAGGTGAACTCGGTAGTTTGTGTGCGATACGGCACCAGTCGCTGATCACCGTTCGAACCTTCAGGAATTTCGTAACGCGGTAGCAGCTTTTGCAGCACTAAAGCGTCACTGTCGTCCTCGTAGTATTCGGGACGAATTTCCATGTCGTAGTAATCCGCCTTGTGGTACATGGCCTGCGCAGCAAGGTTGTCGGTCTTGACTTCGAGGCGCATAAACAAGCAATGACGGTCATCGGCGTCATCTTCCGCCGCTTCCAGTAACAGCGTGCCATACCCCTTGCGGCGATGCTCTGGCGCTACCGCCAACGAGTACAACCGCGCCAATTGCGTCGCCTGACGATACAACACCATGTAATAGCCGACTACTTCACCGTCGACCAACAACACTTGAAAATCACCAATCGACTGGTCGATAAAACGACGGAAACTTCGACGACTGATGCGGTCGGTCACAAAGCTTGTCAGCTCAATTTGCTCGAGCGCATCCAAGTGCTCTCGCGCAGCTCGCATGAGCTGCGGACGCGTCGTTTTCAAACGGGTCGAAACAGGAGCCAAAGACATGTAATTGAACCATCCAAGTGAGTTCGGACTAAAAGTGCGCAAATTATACGCAGAAAAAACGTAAAACATATGCACGAATAGAAATAATTATAGCGTGGTATGGCTCGTAAATATCGCACCGCTGTAGCAAAAGTGATAAACTTGCGCGCACATTTTTCGCACGACTTTTAAATTTTAGACACGTTGAGGATCTATCGGTGAGCGACCAGAAACCTTCCCTAAGTTACAAAGACGCCGGAGTCGATATCGACGCTGGTAACGCCCTGGTGGAACGGATCAAAGGCGTCACCAAACGCACCAAACGGCCGGAAGTCATGGGCAACATTGGTGGTTTCGGCGCACTGTGCGAATTACCAACTAAATACAAGCAACCTGTGCTGGTCAGCGGTACTGACGGCGTGGGTACGAAATTGCGCCTCGCCATTGACCTGAAAAAGCACGATACCGTCGGCATCGACCTCGTTGCCATGTGCGTGAATGACCTGATTGTGCAAGGTGCGGAGCCACTGTTCTTCCTGGATTACTACGCCACTGGCAAGCTCGACGTTGATGTCGCTGCCGATGTAGTTACTGGTATCGGTGAAGGCTGTGTGCAAGCCGGCTGTGCGCTGATTGGCGGCGAAACTGCTGAAATGCCGGGTATGTATGAGCACGGCGATTACGATATCGCAGGCTTCTGCGTCGGTGTGGTGGAAAAGGCCAATATTATCGACGGTACCAAAGTGGCTACGGGCGATGCTTTGATTGCGCTGGGTTCAAGCGGCCCGCATTCCAACGGCTACTCGTTAATTCGTAAAATTATTGAAGTCAGTGGCGCTGATGTCGCGGCTGAAACTCTGGACGGCAAGCCATTGGCAGAACACCTGCTGGCACCGACCAAAATCTACGTGAAGTCTGTACTGAAGCTGCTGGAAAGCGTTGAAGCACATGCTATTTCACATATTACTGGTGGCGGCTTCTGGGAAAACATCCCACGCGTATTGCCTGACAACGCTAAAGCCGTGATTGACGGTAGCAGCTGGCAATGGCCTTCCATTTTTGGCTGGTTGCAAGAACAAGGCAACGTCAGCACCAAAGAAATGTATCGCACCTTCAACTGTGGTGTAGGCCTAATCATTGCCCTACCCGCCGCACAAGCTGAACAAGCGGTCAGCATTTTACGCGACAACGGTGAGAATGCTTGGGTAATTGGCCAAGTTGCTGAGCGCGATTCTGAAACGTCTGCACAGGTAGAAATCAATTGAAGTTACGCCGCAAATTAGTGGTCCTCATCAGCGGCTCGGGGACCAACCTACAAGCCATTATGGATGCCTGCGAAGACGGTTATATTGCCGGTGAAGTGGTTGGCGTGATCAGCAACAAGCCTGGTGTGAAGGGTTTGGAACGCGCCGAAAAGGCAGGTATTCCAACCGCAGTATTGCCACATACTGATTTTGATACGCGTGAAGCTTACGACGCTGAACTGCAAATGGTGATTGATTCGTTCCAGCCTGATTACGTGATTCTTGCTGGCTTTATGCGGATTTTAACGCCGGGTATCACCGAGCACTTTGCGGGTCGGATGCTGAATATCCATCCGTCATTACTGCCAAAATACAAAGGTATTAAAACCCATGAGCGCGCTCTCGCTGCCGGCGACCGCGAACATGGCGTCAGCGTGCATTTTGTCACTGCCGAACTCGACGGCGGCCCCGTCATTCTGCAAGCACGGGTTCCAGTCTTTAAAGGCGATGAAGTAAGTGACTTGCAAGAACGTGTCCACGAGCAAGAACATCGGATCTACCCGCTGGTTATTCAATGGCTCTGCACTGGAAGGCTGGTGTTGACTGATAAAGGCGCGATATTGGATAACGAAGTGCTGGGGCCAGCCGGCTACGCAGCCGACTAACTGAAAGTAAATAGTGAAAGGTGAATAGTGAACCGAGTGGTCACTCGCACCATCTGCGCTCTAGCTTGTTCACTATTTACTTAAAAGATCTGAGCAGCAGTGTGGCTACTTCGTCGCGGTCTTCGCGTTGCTGCATTTTGACTAGCACGCCGTTGAGTTCTGGAGCGAACCAGAAGTCGGTTTCACGATTGGAGTTTTCACGGATGCGGGATACTTTTACAGCTTCGACTTCACCGTAAGGGAGACGGAGGGTTTCAGTGCCGACGCGCTGGAACACTTGCAGGTCTTTTTGCCCCTTTTCATCGACGGTGTGATAGGTCTGTTGTTTGCCATCTTCAAGTGCCAACATGTCGTGTGACAGTTGCTCGATCAAACTCGCTTCATCGAGCAGGTCTTCGCGCCAATCGATGGCGAGTGTGGCGCCCGACTCTAAATCTCGGACTGCTTCACCTTCACGGTCAAATAAGCCTTCAAAACTCCGGTTTTTGCCGGTTCCGTTACGCTTAAACGCAAATGTCAGCGGCCGAATCACGCCATCTTCCACCTTGAAGCTGGACCAATAGCGGCGCCGGTCAGAAAGGAACAGCCAACTGATTTCGGTTTCGGTGGCTAGCTCAAATACGCCATCGTCGGCCTGAATCAACTCCCGCATGGCCTCTCCATATTGAGAACCGCCACGCTCAACTGCGTAACTAGCCTTATATGGCGTCACGTCCGCAACTGCCACCCCGGCAACCGTTGATATCAGCATAGCAATCGCTACCATTCCAACCCGCATCGCGTTCTCCACTTAAGCATTGGTAAAATGTGAACCGTGAATAGATAATAGCACTGACGTCGCGCTAACCTGTTCACTGTTCACTGTTCACTGTTCACTGACCTTGTGACCACAACTTCCGCGCTAAGTTTAAAGATCTTTTGCGAGTAACTAAGCGCCAATCGCCAGTCGCGAAATATTCAAACACCTGTTCAAATTTGACTTGAAAAAAGTGATCAAAACGACTACTCTCAACGTAACTAATACTGGTCAGACCTCTAACAGAATAACGGAGTCCAAGCTATGAGCGTCGCCTTATGGATTATCGCCACCCTAGCCGTGCTAGGAGGCTGTTTATACTACCGCGCATCATTACTCGTGAGCAGCTTAGCGCTCGTGGGAATTTTTGCTGTTGGTAGCTTTTTCGACATCGTCGGTGTGGTGTTATGGGTGCTGCTAGCCATCGTGCTGGTGCCGCTGAATTTCACCCCGATTCGCCGCGGTGTTATCGCGAAAAAATTACTCGGTATGTATCGCAAAGTCATGCCAGAAATCTCAGAAACTGAGAAAGATGCCATTGATGCCGGTACCACTTGGTTTGAAGGTGAACTGTTCCGCGGTGCGCCTGACTGGAACAAGCTGCACAGCATTCAGAAAGCTGAATTGACTGCTGAGGAGCAAGCGTTCCTCGATGGCCCGTGTGAAGAAGTCTGTAAAATGATGGACGACTGGCAAGCCACGCATGAGCTGGCTGATATGTCGCCGGAAGTCTGGCAGTACCTGAAAGATAAAAAATTCTTCGCCATGATCATCAAGAAAGAATTTGGTGGTTTGGAATTCTCTGCCTACGCGCAATCACGCGTATTGCAGAAATTGGCAGGTGTCAGCACTATTTTGGCGTCAACCGTTGGGGTACCTAACTCATTAGGCCCAGGCGAGTTGTTACAGCACTATGGTACGCAAGAGCAGAAAGACCATTATCTGCCGCGCCTTGCCAACGGTGACGAAATTCCATGTTTCGCATTAACCAGCCCTGAGGCAGGTTCAGATGCGGGCTCTATTCCAGATACCGGTGTCATTTGCAAAGGTGAATGGAACGGTGAGGAAATTGTCGGTATCCGCTTAAACTTCAACAAGCGTTACATCACGTTAGCGCCAGTTGCGACTGTATTGGGCTTAGCGTTCAAACTGTATGACCCTGAGCACCTGATTGGTAGCAAAGAAGAGCTCGGTATTACTGCTGCGCTCATTCCACGCGAAACCAAAGGCGTAGAAATTGGTCGTCGTCACTTCCCATTGAACGTGCCGTTCATGAATGGCCCGATTAAAGGTAAAGATGTATTCGTACCATTAAGCTACATCATTGGTGGCGAGAAGATGGCCGGTAAAGGCTGGAGGATGCTGGTTGAGTGTTTGTCAGTCGGTCGTGCTATTACCCTGCCGTCAAACAGTGCCGGTGGCGTGAAATCTATTGCTCTAGCAACGGGTGCATATTCATACATTCGTCGTCAGTTCCGCTTACCGATTGGTAAAATGGAAGGCGTTCAGGAAGCTCTGGCTCGCTTAGCCGGTAACGCATACCTGATGGATGCAGTAACCACCTTCTCAACCAAAGGCGTTGATTTAGGTGAGAAGCCGTCGGTTATCTCAGCTATCGCCAAATATCACCTGACCGAGAAGTTACGTGCTTGTATGGACGACGCCATGGATGTTCATGGTGGTAAAGGTATCTGCTTAGGTCCAAACAACTACTTAGGCCGTGGTTATCAAGGTGTGCCGATTGCGATTACGGTTGAAGGTGCAAACATCTTGACTCGTAACCTCATGATCTACGGTCAAGGTGCGATTCGCTGCCATCCGTATGTACTAGAAGAAATGCTAGCGTCTGCTGAGCATGGTCCAGAAGCGTTGGCACGATTCGACAAAGCTATTTTTGGTCACATCGGTTTTGGTGCCAGTAACTTTGTCCGCTCGTTGGTGTTGGGTTTAGGCGGTTATCGCTTCAGCAAAGCTCCATTTAGCGACAGCACCAAGCGCTACTACCAGCAAATGAACCGTTTCAGTGCCAACCTAGCGTTGTTGTCTGACGTTGCTATGGGCGTATTGGGCGGTGAACTGAAGCGTAAGCAGCGTATTTCTGCTCGCTTGGGTGACATGCTGAGCTATCTTTATATTGCATCAGCAACGCTGAAACGCTTTGAAGACCAAGGCCGTCAACGTGATGACTTGCCACTGCTGCATTGGGCAATGCAAGACAGCTTGTACAAGCTGCAAGAAGCACAGTTATCGTTATTGGATAACTTTGGCGCCGTCGGTAGCACCATGCGCGTCGTTATGTATCCATTCGGTCGCTTCGTGAAGCGTCCAAGTGATTCACTGGATCGCAAAGTTGCGAAAATCTTACTGCAACCGAATGCCAGCCGTGACCGCTTAGGCGAAGGTCAGTTCTTATCAGCGGATGGTCAGTTTGGTTACTTAGAGCAGACCTTACGTGATGTGATTGCTGCTGAAGCGTTGGTCGCTAAAGTTGGCAAAGCGCAGAACAAACGCTTGGCGTTTATGTTCCTCGACAAGATTGCGGAAGAAGGCAAAGAGTTGGGCGTTCTGAATGACGACGATGTCGCATTGTTGAAACGCACCGAGGAAGGTCGTCTGCGCGTTATCAATGTTGATGACTTCGCTACTGAGGACCTAATGGCAGGCAAAGCAGCGCACGAATGGGCGCTCGAGAATGCCGAAGCACAGGCCAAAGCCTCAAAAAAGTCTAACGCTGCGTAGTCTGCAGCAACCGTCTAAATCGGATGAAAAGGCCAGTCACACGACTGGCCTTTTTCGTGTACAATCGCCTGCACGCTAACGTAAATTATAAGAACGAAGGAGCCGGAGCTGCATGACGCAACCCAACCCGACCCCAGCACAACGTGGTGCTTTTACGCGCTTTTTGGATACCGTGGAATGGTTAGGTAACCTACTCCCACACCCAATTACCCTATTCGCTATATTCGCTTTGGGCATTGTCGTGCTCAGTGGCATTGCGAGCTACTTTGGCTTAAGCGCACTCGACCCACGTCCGGGTGGCGAGATGATTGAAGTGGTCAGCCTCTTCAATGCGGAAGGCCTACAACGTATTGTCACCGGCTTAGTCACCAACTTCACTGGTTTTACCCCGCTGGGTACCGTACTGGTTGCGTTATTGGGTGTTGGTATCGCTGAGCGCTCAGGTATGTTGTCTGCGTTGATGCGTGGCTTGGTCATGAATGCGCATCCGCGCGCGGTAACAGTTGCAGTTGTCTTTGCTGGTGTTATTTCTAACACAGCTGCTGAGTTAGGCTACGTGGTCTTAGTGCCCCTCTCTGCCATGATTTTCCATTCCCTCGGGCGACATCCGCTTGCCGGTCTAGCCGCAGCGTTCTCCGGTGTGTCCGCAGGTTACAGCGCAAACCTATTGATCGGTACCGTCGACCCGTTATTAGCCGGTATTACTACGCAAGCGGCGAATCTGATTGATCCAGATTATTACGTTGGGCCCGAAGCGAATTGGTTCTTCATGATGGTATCGACCTTCTTGATTGCCATTATGGGTACCTTCGTTACCGAGAAAATTGTCGAGCCGAAGCTCGGGAAATATGACCCTAAAGAAGCGACGATTAACCTTAGTGAACAAAAAATTGAATCGTTAACCTCTGAGGAAAAGCGAGGACTGCTTGGAGCGGGTTTAAGCTTCTTATTCCTCGGTATTCTGTTAGCGCTGACCATAGTTCCAGAATGGGGTATTTTACGAAACCCAGAGACCGGTGAAGTCGCTGGCTCGCCATTCTTAAAAGGCATCGTCGCCTTTATCTTTATTACTTTTGCCATTCCGGGCTATGTGTACGGTCGCATCACCAAGGTCATGCGCAGTGACCGCGATGTCATTGATGCCATGTCAGACAGCATGAGCACTATGGGTATGTACATCGTGTTGGTGTTTTTCGCCGCGCAGTTCGTGGCCTTCTTTGGCTGGACCAATTTCGGCAGCATTCTCGCCATTAAAGGCGCAGAATTCTTGCAAACGGCCGGCCTCACAGGACCATCGGTATTTATTCTGTTCATCTTTATGTGTGCATTCGTCAACCTAATGCTCGGCTCAGCCTCAGCACAATGGGCCATCACCGCGCCAATTTTTGTGCCGATGTTAATGCTGATTGGTTATGCACCAGAAGTGATTCAAGCGGCTTATCGTATCGGCGACTCGGTCACCAATATCATTACGCCGATGATGAGTTACTTTGGCCTCATACTCGCAGTCGCGGTGAGGTATAAGAAAGATACCGGTATCGGCACCATGATAGCGATGATGCTGCCTTACACTATCTTCTTCTTGATTGGCTGGAGTGCGTTGTTCTTCCTCTGGGTATTCGGTCTGGATATGCCGGTAGGACCAAGCGCACCAACCTACTACACCCCTTAAAAACTAGTGAATAGTGAACGGTGAATGGTGAACAGAGCAAGATGGTGAATGGTGAACAGGACTGAGTTTTGATCGGTTCACTGTTCACTATTTACTGTTCACTAGGTCTTCTCATCAGTGAATACACCGTCACGGCGGCGAGTCCGCAGCACCCCATCACGATTGCCATTCCCAGTGGTGTCCATTGGCCGACAATATTCACTATAGCAGACACAATACCCGCAATAAGAAACTGCAATGAACCGGTGACGGCGGAGGCTGCGCCTGCCCGTTCTTGCTGCTCAGCAAGCGCGCCAGCCATTGCATTCGGGAACACCATACCCAAGGTACTGATATAGAGAAATAAGGGGATTAGAACCGCCCAGAAGCCCCAGTCCATAAATCCTGCGACCAGCAATACCGACGCAATCACACCAAGCACTGGCAAGGACTTGTTGAGGATTTTGCGTGAGTCACGTCGGCGTAACAACCACGCATTCAACTGAGCCATGCCAATAATGCCGATAGCATTTGCGCCGAAGAGCCAGCTGTAGTGCTCAGGCGATAGCCCAAAATGGTCAATAAAGACGAGCGGCGAGCCGGAAATATAAGCGAACAACCCTGACTGTGCGACGCCACCAGCCAGCGAATAACGCAAAAAGCTGGGATCCCGCAATACGCTCCAATAAATGGGTAAGCTACTGCGAATACGCACCGAAGGGTTCGGCAGACGCGTTTCTGGCAGCCGCACATGAATGAGAGCCAAACAGGCCACTGCTAGAACGGCGATGATGGTGAAAATAGACTGCCAGCCGAAGTACTGCGTGACGTAAGCGCCAGCTAACGGAGCCAAAATCGGCGCAATACCCATCACCAAAATTAAGAATGAGAAGACTTGTGCAGATGCCTGCGGGGTATACAAATCACGCACCATGGCGCGGGCAATCACCAAGCCAGCACAGGAACCAATGGCTTGGAAGAAACGCAAGACAATCAGTGACTCTAAATTAGGTGCGTACGCGCATGCTAACGAAGTCGCAATATAAAGCGCCAAACCGAAATATAACGGCGGCTTGCGACCAAAGCGATCTGCGACAGTGCCATACAGCAACTGCCCGATAAACAATCCGAGAAAGAAGGATGTTAGTGAGAGCTCGACCCGATGCGAGTCGGTTTGATAACTCGCGGCGATATCACCAAACGCAGGCAGGTACATGTCGATCGACAACGGACCGAACATAGTTAAAAGCGCCAGCACGACGACGGTTAGGTCAAATCGTGCCTTATCGGAAACTGCGAAGCGCGCGGTCACGAGCCCGACTCATAGCGCTGAGTGCTATGGTCGGTGGGTCGTTTTATTGTTTTTGTTGTACGGATCCAGTCGACAAAAGACTGCGCATAATTGACATAAGTATCGGTGACTTTGCCCGCAAGCTCGAGTTCACCCAATAAGCGCCAGCCATCGCTGCCACCGGCCAAAAAGCTATTCGTAATCATAGTGTAGGTCTGCGCGTCATTTAGCGGTTGCCAAGCGCCCTCTTGCCACACCTGAATGTTACTAAAGCGCGAGCCAAACTCTGCAGTGACATCGACATCAAAACCAATGCCAGCACCATGCGGATAGGCACCATCAGAGCCGGAGTCCGACAACGCATAATCCAATGCTTGTTCGAGCACGGTATGTAACTCTGCGCCGGTTATTTGTACTTCTACGAGTGTGTTTGCGAACGGCAATAATCGGTAAGCATCGGCAATCGTAAAGTCACCGGGTGCGATTTCTGCTCGAACGCCGCCGCCATTTTGCAGCGCGAAGTCAGCTTGCGGTGCACTCGCTAAAAAGGCTTCGGCCACTACCCGGTGTGCATCGGACTGCCGGCCAATACCACAACTGTCACTGGTAGCTGGACCCATACGGCGCAAACAAAGACGCTCCTCAACCGTGGCAATAACCTCGGTCGTCAATGAATCCAGTTGGTCTTGAAATGAGACAATCAGCTTTTTGGCTTCGGCTTGCTCAGCAATCGCTGCAAACTGCGGCAACTCGGCAATAGCCGATGGCGCGTTCTCCGCAACCAACAGATGTGCTTGACCGCCACAATTGGCAACATCGTCACCTGCGAACTCAACCACCATCTCACCTACCGCTTGGCTGTATTCCCATGCATGACCGATACACACCAGTTGGTTGTCGGAATTCATCACTTGCATCGGATACGGACCAACAGCGCTCAAGCCATGCTTGGTGTAGTCACCTAGCAAAGTGTGAGAATCACCGCCAATAATAAAATCAACCGCAGGCAAACGCGCCGCTAAATCTAAATCATTCTTGTATTGAATGTGCGTCAGCAAGCCGATCTTCTCGATACCTAAGCCTTGTAACTCACGAATGTAATACAGTGCTGTTTCGTATTCGTCGGCAAACTCAGTGGTACGATCCGGCTGTGACGACTGTTTGGTTTTTACCGCAATATCCAAACCAATCAAACCGATCTTCTCACCACCACGTTCGAAAACAGCATAGGGTTTGAAGCTATCCCAACGAGTCTTCTGTGTCAGCGCAGATACACCCACTTCCGGCTGCACGTTGGCGCCTAACACGACAGTCGCGCATTCGCTTAACGACAAATAATCTAGGAACTGCTTTAGACCATCATCACCATTATCGAACTCGTGATTGCCCAATTCCATGGCATCGAAACACACATGATTCATCAGGGCTGCATCGGCCTCCCCTTTAAACAAGGTGTAAAACAGGGTGCCAGTAATCGCATCGCCCGCATGTAGCGTGAGCATATTTTCATGACGTGCACGAATCACATCAATCTGAGCAGCTACGCGCGCAAAACCACCGGTTTCGACTTTGTAGGTCTCGGTACCGACACGAATCGAACGATTGGCGGTTGGCAGTAAATGCGAATGATGGTCGTTGATATGCGCTACCGCTAAGGTATAAGGCTGCGGCTCATTGGGTGTACCCGAACAGGCTGCTAATAAGACAATCAACGAACTAATCAGAAATGGTTTCACGAGGTCACTTTTTTAACAATGAAGCGATGAGGACGAAGTAGCAGACCCGATTCACAGGCGTCAATCGGGTCTGTTCTGAGATTTACTTCACGAGGCCAATTTCGCGGAGGCGCTCAAGTAAAAAATCATGCGAGCCAATGGCTTCAAAGCGCTTCGGGTTTTCGTCGCTAATGCAGCTATCCAACGGATCAATCATAAAATCCGGATTGAAGTGCAAGAAGAACGGAATTGAATAACGCGATTTACTATTGAATGGCGCCGGCGGATTTACCACACGATGCGTCGTTGATGGCAAAACACCATTGGTCAACCGTTGCAGCATGTCGCCAACGTTACAAATAATCGCACCTTCAATAATGGTCACTGGAATCCATGAACCATCTTTTGCTAAGACTTCCAAGCCAGGCTCACGTGAACCGATCAATAAGGTCAGTACGTTGATGTCTTCATGTGCACCAGCGCGAACCGAAGGCGTGCCTTCATCAATAATCGGCGGATAGTGCAGCGGACGCAAAATAGAGTTGCCCAATTGCACTTTGTCACGGAAATATTCGCGCGGCTGCTTCAGATATACCGCCAATGCGTCTAAGACCTGCATTCCCAAGTCATCCAGAGCTTCGTACAAGCGCAGGATCTTGGTTTTGAATTCTGGCATTTCTTTGGGCCAGACATTCGGCGTTAACTGCGGATACGGCGGCTCGCCTTCCACTTCACGCCCCACATGCCAAAACTCTTTCAAGTCGACATGCTTCGCGTCTTTGGCAATCTCGGTGCCAAACGGCGTGTAGCCGCGCGCACCGCCGCCACCAGGAATGTGGTATTGCTTCTTCACGTCCTCTGGCAACGCGAACAGATCGCGGCAAATGTCTAGCGCTTCATCAATCAGTTTTTGGTCTACGCCGTGGTTAGTTAGCGCTACAAAACCATTCTTTTCATAGCCTTCGCCAACCGTCTGCGCAAAGGATTCAAAATTCTTGCCATAGAGGCTCATATCAATATGTGGAATCGACTTCATCGTTAGCTTTTCCAAATGCTCTAAATTAAGTGTATATGCTACGTATTTCGGCGCTTTTGCACAAGCTGAAAGCATCGAATATGCGACAGTTAACACCCCGCCTACAGAGTAAAACTCACGTAAACCCGCTGTTCTCCCGAACTGATTCTCGGCACACTCCAATTCAGGTTTTATCAACGGTTCCACAGACAAGGAGTAATTCATATGAATTTACGTTCTGGAGTAGTCACGGGATTAATCGTGTTAGGTAGCAGCGTTGTCTGCATGAATGCAGCGATGGCGCAGCAAAGCGGTTCGCCGCAAACTGTATCTGCTTATGATTACATTGGCCTGCAGTTAAACGATCACGATCAAGGTGATGATAGCCTCTCAGTGCAAGGAAGTTACACCTTCCAAAACCCCTATTTCGTCAATGGCTACTATCGTAATCTCGATTCCGATGACTTTGGTAGCGATCGCCATTCCTATGGCATCGGCTTGGGTCGCTACTGGTGGCTCAATAACGGCATCGGTAATGGTCTTTGGTTTGACGTACAAGGTCGTTTAGGCCGCATTGATTTTGGCCCAGCGGATACTAATTTCTGGGGTGTCGATGCCAACTTACGTCAGCGTATCGACCAATTCGAGATCTACGGCGGTGTTGGCTATCGTGATTACAGCGATGCTGGCGACGATACGGTATATCAATTTGGACTAGATTATTACCTAAATTCGGACTTCTCAGTCGGTGTAGGCTATGAAGATAGCGAGTTTGGGGATGGTCTGCGACTCAAAGCTAGCTACCATTTTTAAGCCGTAACAAAAGCGTCTAGTGACGTTTTTTAACCAAATCAGGTATGCTGTGGCATCAGTCGCATGGAGCACGGAATCAGGAGTCCACGATGTCACAGCTACCTTCCTTTCTGCATATGTACCGCGAGCTTATCGGCACCCCGTCGGTATCCTGTCTCGATCCGAGCTGGGACACCTCGAATTTAGGTGTCATTGATAAGTTATCGACTTGGTTGCGAGCTCTCGGATTTCAAGTATCCGTGAATGAGTTGGAGCGCCAACGCGGCAAATACAATCTCCTTGCATCCTATATTCCACCGGGAAGTTCTGGCGGTCTACTGTTGGCAGGTCATACAGATACAGTGCCGTGGGATGAAGGTCGTTGGACTCGTGACCCATTCGAACTCACCGAAGCGGACGGCAAACTCTACGGCCTCGGTAGCGCCGACATGAAAGGCTTCTTCGCATTTGTCCTGGAAGCGCTGCGGCATATCGATTTAAAGCAACTAAAGAAACCGCTCTACGTATTGGCAACCGCAGACGAAGAGACCACCATGGCTGGGGCGCGTGAGCTGAATAAATTTGGCCAACTGAAGCCTGACTTCGCCATTATTGGTGAACCGACGCGAATGACACCTGTGGTCATGCATAAAGGCCACCTCACCGAGAGCATTCGCGTGACCGGTAAAAGCGGTCATAGCTCCAATCCGGCAGCTGGCATCAATGCCATTGAAGTGATGCACGACGTGATTACCGAGTTACGCGAATTGCAGACCCATTTTCAAAAGCACTACCACGACGGTCATTTTGCGGTGCCCTACCCAACTCTGAACTTCGGTAACATTCATGGTGGGGATGCCGCCAACCGTATCTGCGCCTGTTGTGAGATGCATATCGACCTGCGCCCATTACCGGGCATGAAGATGAACGAACTCTATGGTCTGATTGATAGCCGCCTGGCGACAGTGAATGCCAAATACCCGGGTGCCGTGTGTCTCGAGCACATGCACGAACCGATTCCGGGCTATGCCTGTGCTGCTGATGCGGCCATCGTATCGTTGGTGCAAGAAATCACTGGCAACGCCGCTGAACCCGCAAATTACTGTACTGAAGCGCCTTTTGTGCAGGACTTAGGCTGCGAAACCATTGTGATGGGTCCCGGCTCTATTGCACAAGCGCATCAGCCGGACGAGTTTATCCGGCTCGACGACATTGCACCGGCACAAGCGCAACTGCGCACTATTGTGCAGCAGGTTTGCGGCTAGCCAACGCTCGTGTGACGGGCGCAAAGCTCTGCCGATGAATCCCACAAGGGCCATATTCCACTAACGCCGCGAGATGCTGCGGCGTTGGATAACCCTTGTGTTTAGCGAAGTCATATTCCGGATGCTGGGCATGCCAAGCAAGCATCTGCCGATCACGTTCAACCTTCGCTAGAATCGACGCCGCACCAATACAAGCTTCAATGCCGTCACCACCCACTATGGCTTGAGCCGGAACTTTTAGTTTCGGCAACTTATTCCCATCAACCAATACCAATGTCGGCGCAATTGGCAACGCTTCCACAGCGCGCTGCATAGCTAATAGTGATGCCTGCAGAATATTAATTGCATCAATCTCGTCGGCATTGCACTGCGCAATCGCCCAATACAGCGCACGTTCCTTGATCAAGGCGCTGAGCGCATTGCGCTTCTTCTCCGACAATTTCTTCGAGTCATTAATGCCCTCAATCGGTTGGTTTGGATCGAGAATCACCGCTGCCGCCACTACCGGCCCGGCAATGGGCCCGCGTCCGGCTTCATCGGTACCACATATCATCTGTTCCATGTGCGCGTATATCCGTGGTTGTGTCTGAACTAGCTTTGTATGATACTTTCGTCGAATAACAAATTCGAACGATAATAAATTAAAACTAACAAGGGAACGTTCTCATGTCCGAAGCTGCAGAAAATACCTTGCTCAACCGCATCCTCGACAAGGTCGAGAAGGTGGGCAACAAACTCCCCGACCCCGCGGTCATGTTTTTCGGTCTACTCATTATTGTGTGGGCTTTCAGTTGGGCATTATCTGGCGTCAGTTTTGATGCCATCCACCCGCTCACAAATGAAAATGTTGGTGTGAAGAATCTGCTCAGTGGTACTGAAATGGCAGACTTCCTCGCCAACATGGTCAACACCTTCATGGGCTTCGCGCCACTGGGCGTCGTGTTAGTCGCTATGCTCGGTGTCGGTGTTGCGGAGCGCAGTGGCTTTATCAACGTCGCCATTAAACTCATGTTGAACGTGACGCCAAAAGTCTTACTGACTCCAGTTCTTATTCTGATTGCGATTGTATCGCACACGGCGGTCGATGCGGGTTACGTTCTTGTCATCCCACTCGGTGGCGTCATCTTCTATGCAGCCGGTCGTCATCCGCTCGCTGGTATCGCGGCGGCATTCGCTGGGGTATCGGGTGGTTTTAGTGCCAACTTTGTCCCGTCGGCTATCGACCCACTATTACAGGGCTTTACCCAGTCAGCGGCGCAAATTTTGGATCCCGCTGTTCAATTGAATCCGCTGAATAACTATTTCTTTACTGCGGCCTCGTCACTGATTGTCATGTTTGTTGGCTGGTACCTCACCGACAAAATTATTGAGCCACGCTTAAATAAAAACGCGAAGATTGACGGTGACAAAGATGAAATGCCGAAGTTGGAAGAAGTTTCTCCACGTGACCGCAAAGCGTTTTACGCCGGTGTGCTGACCATGGTTGTTGGTTTGGTCGCGCTGTACTTTGCTGCGTCTGCGGAAAATACTCCATTAGCTGATGCCAGTGGTGAACTCGCTTCATTCACCGCGCCGCTCATGCAAATGATTGTGCCGCTGATTTTCTTACTGTTCATCATTCCGGGTATCGTGCACGGTTACCTCGCGGGTACCTTTACGAACTCACAAGACGTCGTCGGTGCTATGACGAAGTCGATGGAAGGCATGGCTTACTATATGGTCATGGCGTTCTTTTGTGCGCTCTTTATTAAGGCGTTCGGTGACTCTGGCTTAGGCACCCTGCTCTCGATTAAAGGCGCTCAGTTCTTGAGTTCACTGGCCTTATCAGGCGGTGTCACTATGGTGGGTATCATCGTTTTGGTGGCCTTCATTAACCTATTTATCGGCTCGGCGTCAGCGAAATGGGCACTCATTTCTCCTATCTTCGTGCCGATGCTGATGCAACTCGGTTATTCACCAGACCTCACCCAAGCGGCCTACCGCGTCGGTGACTCCATCAGTAACATCATCACCCCATTGCTGCCTTACTTCCCACTAGTGGTGCTGTATTGTCAGCGTTATGTGAAAGGCACAGGTATTGGTTCTCTAGTAGCCATGATGTTGCCGTTCACGGTATCACTGATGGTCATCTGGTCTGCATTCTTGATCATCTACTGGAGCCTAGGTATTCCGCTCGGTATTCAGTCTAGCTATGGCTATCCAGCAGGCTAATGCCCATGACCTACTACCAGGGTAAAACCGTTTGGTTGACCGGTGCCTCTTCAGGCATCGGTCTCGCCATGGCCAAGCAACTTGCCGATGCCGGTGCGCATCTGATTCTGACGTCACGTCGTGCGGATGCCCTCGAAGCCGTTCGCCAAGACTTAGCGCACCCCGAACGACATCGCGTATTAGCATTAGACTTGAGCCAACCTGAGCAGGCAGCAACAACTGCTGCCGCTGAATTAGGTGACCAAGTGATCGATATCCTTATCAACAATGCAGGTGTTTCGCAACGCTCGTTGATTTTGGATACCGATATGAAGGTGTATCGGCAACTGATGGAAATTGACTACTTCGGGGTCATTGCATTGACCAAGCTGGTGTTACCGCGGATGTTAGAGCGCCAGAGCGGTCATATCGTCACGGTCTCATCGGTGGCAGGTAAAGTCGGTACGAAACTGCGTAGCGGCTATAACGGTGCGAAATTCGGTGTGATTGGCTTTATGGACTCACTGCGTGCTGAGACTTATGGTAAAGGCGTGACCGTTACGTCCATTTTGCCCGGTTTTATCAACACCCAAGTTGCTCATAACTCCCTAACGGGCGACGGCTCGGCATTAGGTCACGAAGACCCTGACAATGCCGGTGGCATTTCCGCTGAAAGCTGTGCCGCTCAATCGCTGCAAGCCATTGCTAAAGGCAAAGCTGAAGTAGTCATCGGCTCAGGCTTGTCCAAGCTAGCGCCGTTCTTGCAGCGCTTCTTCCCCGGCCTAGTCCGCAACCTAGTAGCCAAACGCTAAAAAAAAGGGCCTTCCGGCCCTTTTTTCTCTGTTCACTATTCCCTGTTCACCATTCACTAGATCATATGTACTAGCATCGAAGTCGGATCCTCGAGGAATTCCTGCCAACGCTTATTGAAGCGAGCAATAGTGCCACCATCAATAATGCGATGATCACCCGACCAACTCGCGGTCATCATTTGCCGTGCAACTACGTTGCCGTTAGCATCGAAGCGCGGTAATGCCTGCACTTTGCCTAAGGCCACAATAGCTGCTTCAGGTTTATTGATGATCGGAGTCGCAACCGTGCCACCAATAACGCCAATATTCGAGATGGTAATAGTGCCACCTTTCATATCGTCTTGCGCCACGCGACCTTCACGTGCTGCTTGCGTTAAGCGAGTCACCTCATTGGCGACATCAATAATGCTCTTGTTCTGCACTTGTTTGATGTTCGGAACCAGCAGACCAATTTTCGTATCGACCGCCATACCAATGTTGTGATCATCAAAATAGGTGATCTCGGTGCAATCGTCGTTCACTTGCGCATTCATTAATGGGAATTCTTTCAGCGCCAATGACAATGCTTTGATAAAGAAAGGCATCATGGTGATACGAATGCCCTGATCGGCATAACGCTCTTTCAATTGCTTCTGCAATGCTAATACAGCGGTGAGGTCAAATTCATCGGCATACGTAAAGTGCGGAATGGTGCTGACCGAGTTCATCATCGCTTTCGCCATGGCTGCTTTCACGCCACGAATCGCTTCGGTACGTTTGCCACCCGCCGCTGGTGCAGTAGTGGTTGAAGAAGCAGCCTGCGGAGCTGGTGCTGGCGCTGCGCCACCATCAGCATAGGCCTCCACATCTTCTTTCATGACGCGGCCTTTCGCGCCCGAACCTTTGACTTTGCTGAGGTCAACTTCCAACTCACGGGCACGACGACGCACTGCAGGGCTAGCAATCGCCTTGCCACTACTGACGCTAGGTCCCGGTTGTTCTGCGCGTTCAGCAGCTGGTTCAGAAGCCTTCGCTTGTGGTTGAGATGAAGGTTGAGTTGTAGGCTGCGAAGCCGCTTGTGACGAGTCGCCAGAAGTACTCTCTGAGCGGACCGCAAACAAGGGTTCATGTACCTTCGCGATATCACCTTTTTGGTAATACAGCTTCTCGACCACACCTGCCGCTTTCGCTGGAATTTGGACCAGTGCTTTGTCCGTCATGACATCTACAACCGGCTGGTCTTCCTCAATAGTGTCGCCTTCCTGAACTTGCCATTCGACAATTTCACACTCGACAATACCTTCACCGATATCCGGTAGAATAAAGTCTTCAACGGCACTGGATGAAGCTGGAGCAGGCGCCGGAGCTGGAGCCGGGGCGCTTGCTGCTGGTGCGCTGTCTGCACCAGTGATAGCAAACAATGGCTCATGCACCTTCGCAATATCGCCTTTTTCGTAATAGAGCTTTGCCACCACACCATCTTCTTTGGCGGGAATTTGCACGAGCGCTTTGTCGGTCATTACGTCAACAACCGGCTGATCTTCTTTAATGGTGTCGCCTTCTGCGACCAGCCATTCCACAATTTCGCACTCGACGATACCTTCGCCAATGTCCGGTAAGATAAAATCTTTACTCATGATCAACGGCCTCTTAGTAATTCATCGACGCGTGTACCGCTTCGTACACTTTCAAGTGGTCAACAAAGTATTCTTTTTCGTGACACAGCGGATACGGCGTATCGAGACCGCACACACGCATAATGGGCGACTCTAAGTACAAGAAGCATTCTTGCTGGATGGTCGCAGCCACTTCACTCGCAAAGCCGTTAGTTAATGGCGCTTCTTGCGTCACTACTAAACGACCTGTTTTAAAGACTGACTTAGCAACCGTTTCGACGTCCCATGGCAAAATGCTGACGAGGTCGATGACTTCACATGAAATACCGGCCTCTGCTGCTTTATCGGCAGCCTTTTCAGCCATTTCAACCTGCGCACCCCAAGCCACGATAGTGACGTCAGAGCCTTCACGAACCACATCGGCTTTGCCGAGTTCAAGCGTGTACTCTTCTTCGGGTACTTCACCCACAGATGCACGATATAGGCGCTTCGGCTCCATAAAGAGCACTGGGTTCGGATCGAAAATCGAGCTCAACAACAAGCCTTTCGCCATGTACGGGTTACGTGGCATGACAATCTTTAAGCCTGGCGTATGCGCGAAGTAAGCTTCTGGTGATTGTGAGTGGTAATGACCACCAGCAATACCGCCGCCGTATGGCGTCCGGATGGTTAATCCACCGACATCAAATTCGTTGCCTGAACGGTAGCGGAACTTGGCTGACTCATTCACGATTTGGTCAAACGCTGGGAAAATGTAGTCACCGAACTGAATTTCAGCTACTGCATAACTGCCCTGCGACGCCAAGCCGTTCGCGAAACCAAGAATACCCTGCTCAACCAGCGGGGTATTGAAGTTGCGATGCTTACCAAACTTCTCAGTCAGACCAGAAGTAGCACGGAACACGCCACCAAATGAGCCGGTGTCTTCGCCAAAGCTGTACACCTTGTCGCTTTTCGTCATCGCGATTTCAAGGGCGTTATTGATGGCCTGGAGTAAATTCATCTTCGCCATTATTCGTCACCTCCATTCACACGCGACGCTGTTTTCGGATACGCATCCGGATACTTACGAATATGCGCTTTCAGCTCTTCGAGTTGTTGTTTGAGGTGCTTCGGAGGCGTGTCATACACGTCTTCAATCAATTCATCGATATGCGGTGCTGGAACCTTCTCAGCTTCTTTCAACGCCGCCAATACTGCAGCTTTTTTCTCATCGTAATTGGCTTGCGCATCATCTTCACTGATCCAACCTTTCGCCAGCAACCATTTCTGGAAGCGTGCGACCGGATCTTTCGCGCGCCATGAGTCTTCCTCCTCACGCGTACGATAGCCCGTTGGGTCATCGGATGTAGAGTGGCCGGCCATACGATACGACATGCCTTCAATCAACACAGGCTCATTCTCTTCAACGGCCAACTTACGTGCCAATTGTGTTGCGTGATATACCGCGAAAATATCGTTCCCATCTACGCGGATCGTTTTCATGCCGTACGCTACACCACGAGGTGCAATACCGTCACCAGCATACTGCTCGCCTTGTGACGGCGTAGAAATGGCATAACCGTTGTTACGGCAGAAGAAAATAACTGGAACTTTGTACACCGCAGCCATGTTCAGAGCCGCGTGGAAATCGCCCTCTGATGCTGCGCCTTCGCCGAAGTAGCAAATCGTACAAGTACCCGACTTATCCATTTTTTGACCGTAGGCGTAACCTGTGGCCTGCGGGATCTGCGTTGCCAGTGGCGAGGCAATAGTCATAAAGTTGAGGTCTTTGCAGCCATAATGCACTGGCATTTGACGACCTTTACCCAAGTCGCGCTCATTGGAGAACAACTGGTCCATGAACTGTTCAACGGTAAATCCGCGAAACGCCAAAGCACCCTGCTCACGGTATTGGCCCATGATCATGTCATCGGCTTGCAGTGCTGCAGCAGAACCGATGCTTGCCGCCTCTTCACCTAACGATGACAGATAGAAACTGATGCGGCCTTGACGCTGGGCAGCAATCATCCGCTCATCAAGAATGCGAATAAACTGCATGGTATCGAAAACCTTCAAAGCTAGGTCTTTGTCCATGTCGGGTGCTTTCACACCTTTGTGCAAGGTGCCGTCCTCTTTGAGGATTTGCAGCATCGGAATTTTCAGTGCCGAGGCATCTAAAAACGCCGGCTTGGTCACTATTTCCAACTGGTGCTTAGTATCTTTCGCCATAACTTTCTCGTTGTAACAAAAATTGCGCTCACTTTACCTTTACGTCAACTGACATGCAAACGGCGCAATCGCGAATTTCACGTGGCTGGTCGTAAAATCTACGCAACAGCCACAGCTCAGACCAGATCAAGCTCAGCGACCGGTAATTCGGTCACAGTTAACAATGCTCTCTGGCCAATTGCCACATTGGCATTGGGGAAAATAATACGTTCTTGTGCTTGCTCGACGTGGTACTCCGTGGTGCCGTCAACAGCAAGTAGCTCGCCTTGCGAAAACGGAGTGAAGTTCGCGACGTCATCAGGGAAGTTCAAACGGAATTCGGTCTGTGTACGATCAATCGTGCGGCACACATCAAAAATATGATGTCGACTCACGTCAAATTCGGGTAATTCAAGTGTCTCGGTGCTAATGAGCTGGCGGAACATGTGATCCGCGGCGGCAAATCGACTCATATCATTCTGGCCAAATGGACGCACTTTGCCGAGCTCAACGGTAAACGCATCCGCACCAAACTGATGGCTACTGAAGTAGCTAAACGTTGTGGTTGGCGCTTGATTCAATAGAATCGTGGAGACCCCACATTCAGCCAGAAATGTGAGCTGCTCGCGTTTGTAAGGTTGACCATGACGAAACGGATACACCGCAAATTTCTCATAGGCAGAATCACGAATAGCCGTATGCAAGTCATAATGATAGCGCTGCCGTTGCCCGGCCGGAGCACTCGTGTAAAAGCGCTCAACATAACGCTCTAACTTGGCTGCATGTTGGTGTTCCAGCGTGTCACCGGTTGCATGCGCGCCGCTAAACAGACGATTCATGTTCACTTCGACAAACCGCTTGCCAGCTACAATGGACCACGGGTTAGCGATCATAAACAGCACGCGCTGGCGAATCTCCAAAGTGCCATCGAGAACGGCATGAATCATATCGCGCACCAACTCAATCGGCGCCGTCTCATCACCGTGCACGGCGCACGATAAAATCACATCTTTCGAACTGCCCTGCTCAGGTTCAATGGCAATCACACCCGTGTCATACACGGTGATTTGCGGGTGCTCAGGGAAGTCGGGGTAGCTGTCACCGCGGGCAGCGGCAATAGTCCATTCTAAAACATCGAAAGTACGACTCACTGCGAATCTCCAGTTTCGGTTTTTTGATTGGTTATCGGGCCAGGTTGCAGGCCTTTCGTCGCCAACAACGCCCGTAGAATGGTGGAACGATATTCACGACGATACAGCACAATTACGACTACTGCGGTCGCCGCGAGAAATAAATAGGGATGCAAAAACCAAGTCAGCAACGCCAACGCAAAGTAATACGCGCGTAGCCCGTTATTGTATTCATGGCCCGCTTGATCGAGAACCTTGGCTGCTTGCCGAGCGAATTGATCGCGGTCCTCGTCGGTGAATTCGGTCGAGCGATACTGAGGTGCTGCGCCCATCAATACCGATACGAAGCCAAATTGACGTATAGCCCAAGTAAACTTGAAGAACGCGAACACAAAAATGAGCGCCAATACCGCTAGCTTTAATTGCACTTTTTCGGGTGACGATGGCGCCGTAAAGGGAATGGACGCCAGTACTTCAACCACTTTGTCGGCAGAGGCCAATAACGTCAGTACACCGGCTAACACCAGTATGGTCGATGAGGCGAAGAAAGTGACGGTCCGTTCAACGTTGCCGAGCAAAGCAGCATCCGCAATTTGATGATCTTTACGCGTTAACGTAGTCATCCAATCGACCCGTAACTGACGCAAAATATTTGATAACGAATGGGTGGTGCGAGCACGGTAGCGAGCGAACTGCGTGTAGCTGTACCAAAGCACAACAAAGATGCTTAAAGCAATAATATCCAAAGGCGCCAAGTTCATAGTGCTGTCTTCCTATGCAATAGCTTGCTCGGCAAAGAAAAAGGGCTGAGACGAATCGCCTAAGCCCTTTTCGCTGACCGATTCATTGTACGGTCAATAGTTTAACAAATTGTGACAGCTTATGATTCAGTTTTTGGTGCTGGTGGCTTCGCTAAACCATACCAAGACAACATCGTCCGTAACCCACGTTTGGTGTCATCCAAAATCAGATATAAGCACGGTATCAGCAATAACGTAATGACTGTTGCAAATAAGATACCGAATGCTAACGAAATCGCCATTGGAATCACAATTTTAGCTTGTAACGACGTTTCCATCACAATTGGAACTAAGCCAAAGAATGTGGTTAGTGACGTCAACAAAATGGCACGAAAACGCACTGCACCAGCTTCGGCGACTGCCTTACGAAGAGGAGTACCTTCAGCACGTGCTTTGTTGACGTAATCGACCATAACCAGAGAATCGTTAACTACTACACCCGCAAGAGCGATAATACCAAAGAGCGATAAAATCGAAATTGGCATGCCAAGAATCCAGTGACCAATCACCGCACCGATCATGCCGAATGGAATCACGGACATGATGATAAAAGGCTGGCTGTAAGATTTTAAAGGCACCGCCATTAACGCATAGATCGCAAAGCACGCCAGTAAGAATCCAATCGCCAATGAGCTGGTTGCTTCGGCTTCATCCTGCGAGGCACCCTCAAGCTTAAAGCCTACAGTCGGATACTTATCGATGATCTGTTGAATCACATTGGCTCGAACCTGCCGCACAATTTCAAAGGGTTCAACAGTATCCTTATCCACCCGTGCTCGTACGGTGACAGATCGCTCACGATTGATCCGGTTGATAGTGGCATAACCTTCAGCAAATCGGATGGTCGCTAACTCTGTAAATGGAATTAAAGAACCGTCACTACCGCGCACCTTCATGCTTTCTAAGTTGCCAATAGACTGACGCTCTAATTCGGGATAGCGTACCATCACGCGAACTTCTTCATCATTCCGCTGAATTCGTTGTGCCTCAGCACCGTAGAATGCATAGCGTACCTGTGTTGCCAACTCCGATAGAGTGATGCCCATTGCTGTAGCCAGCGGCTTCAGCTCGAGAATAATTTCATCATTCCCTTCGCCAAAGGTATCTTCAATATCAAAGACGCCTGCGTACTCAGCCATTCGTTCTTTCAATTCTTTGGCAGCACCTGATAATTCATTCAGGTCATCACCGGTCAACTGAAACTCGACGTCAAAGCCGCCACCACCGCCGATACTGCCCTCAAAGTTCAGGTTCTTCACACCCGCAATTTCAGGCGTTTCCATGCGCCATTCATTGACGATTGCGAAGCCGTCGATTTCACGATCTTCACCTTTCTTCAATTCAACCAACAGCTGACCGCCGCTGGTTCCATTGAGGAACATGGTCGCGTGACTGACCACACCTTCGCCTTCTTCTTCACGAATCTCGTCATTCACACGATACAGTGCATTTTCCAATTCCTGCAGCGCTCGAATCGTAGCTTCTTCCGAAGAGCCTGGCTGCATTTCCAAATTAGAACGCACGAAGTCACTCGGAATATTTGGGAAGAATACCCAGCGCACGACACCACCGCTGATAAGGCCAATGGTCAATATGAATAACGCTAAGAAAGTAGCGAGTGTGGTATAGCGGTAGTGTAAACACTTCTTCAAAAATGGTGAGTAGTACTTCACTACAAATACTTTCAAGCTGTCGGAAATCTTATTGCGACCTCGCTGAAAAGCATTCAGTTTCTCGCCACCGCCTTTCGAATATTTCATTGCAGCAATGTGCGCGGGCAAAATTAGCTTTGATTCGACCAGAGAAAACGCTAATGCAATAATGACAACCCAGGCTATCGACTCCCAAATGCCACCCATACCGCCTTCAACCATCAGCATAGGTACAAATGCAACCATGGTAGTCAAAACCCCAAAGGTTGCTGGAATAGCTACGCGTTTCGCTCCGCGAACTACATTGTCTGTGGTCTGCCCATGCTTTTCGATCTCGGTATAAGCAGACTCCCCTATCACAATGGCATCGTCGACCACTATCCCTAATACCAAAATGAATCCAAATAGGGATATCATGTTGATCGAGATATCGACCATCGGCAACGGCATCATGGCGATAGTTCCGAGGAAACAGATTGGAATACCAATCATGACCCAGAAGGCAAGCCGTAGTTGCAAGAACAAGGACAGCATAATAAACACTAGAATGCCGCCAAAAATGAGGTTATCAATCATCAAATCGAGGCGACCTTGGAGGTAGTAAGAACTATCGCCCCAATGCGCTAACTTAATTTCAGGCGGTAACTCCTTTTGCTTGCGTTCTACATAACTTTTGACCGCAGCAGCTGTCGCTAGATCATTTTGATCACCGACCGAGTCGACCCGAACAAAGGTTGCATTATCACCATCAAACTTAGTGAAACGACGGTTTTCCACAAACCCATCTTTAACGGTAGCAATATCTGCAAGTGTCAGGCGTGTTCCATCAGGATTGTTGATTAAAACAATTTTCTCGAACTCACCACCCACATAAGCTTGGTTGTTCGCTCGCAACAAAATATCGCCATTTGGCGTTCGAATGGAGCCACCCGCAACATCAATAGACGTTCCACGCACAGCCTGAACGATCTGGCCAAACGTCAAACCATAACGCTGAAGGTCTGCCTCAGCAATCTCAATAGAAATCTCATAGTTGCGGGCTCCAACGACCTCAACTTTGGTGATGCCACCTATCTGCTTCAAATCATCGCGAATCGACTTCGCTAGCTCTTTCTGCATAAATTCATCGGCAGCGCCATAAACAGATAACCAAATAACCTGTCGTTGTGGCCGGATCCGATAAATATTCGGCGATTCAATTTGTTCCGGTAACGCAGGAATTCCATCGATGAGCATCTTCACCTCATCCATGACCACTTGCACGTCATAGCTGGGTTCAACCTCAATGGTGAGAGTTCCCAGCCCTTCACGCGCAGTCGAACTCAGTCTTTCGATACCATCGACATCCTCAATCGCATCTTCCATTCGGACAATAACACCCTGCTCAACTTCTTGCGGCGCAGCTCCGGGGAATGGCACTTGGACACTGATAATGTTGAGTTCAATTTCCGGGAACATTTGCTTGCGGACTTGGCCGATGGCCAAAATACCCGAGACAATAATAATTGCCATGAGTAGATTGGCGGCAACACGGTTGTTCGCCCACCAAGCAATAAACCCAGTTTCTTGGGGTTGCTGATTATTCACCATTGTCCGCGTCCTTCTCGTCTTCAGCAGCTATTTCAGTAGCTGCATTCGGATTGGTCGGTTGTTCGAGTTGTTTAGGTACGGGATCTCCCGGCAAACGGACTTTCATACTCGGCAATGCGTTCGCTAGTTGAGTTAATACAATTTTGTCACCACGATTCAATCCACCATTGATATAGAGCATGTTGTCATCGGCGCGCAAAATATTCACGTCACGACTCTGTAAACGGCGTTCTTCATCAACAATCCATAACTTGCCCGTCGTGGTCAACGCGTATCGCGGTACCTCGAATACACCATTGGCTTCCGAGCCTTCAATACTCAGTTGCGCAAAGCGGCCAAAGCGCAGCGGCGTTGGGTGAGTCTGACCATTCTGGTTGTAAGGGTCGTCAATTTCGACCACGCCATAAATAACACGGCTGCTGCTATCGAGAATACCTTCGCTGCGGACCATGCGGCCCAACCAACGCTGTCTCTCGCCAGCAATCGATGAATGCACTTCAACCAGCGGGTATTCGCTCGCTGGCGTGTTGCCGTCAGGCAAATTAAGGTAAGCCAAGTCACGGTCGCTTAACGGAACTCGAATTTCTGCGACCTCAGTACCCATTAACGTACCGACTTGCGAATTCATAGATACGTACTGACCCAGGTCGACGCTTTTATCTTGCAGTAAGCCATCAAAAGGCGCTTTGATTTCAGTGCGCTCCAAGTCCCGTTGAGCACGTGAGACACCGGCTTCAGCAGATTGGACGTTGGCCACAGCAGCAGCCACTTGCGGTTCCCGAATACCTAAGGCCGGAATTTCGCCCATTTGCAGCGATTCCCACTCTTCGCGGGCCACTTGTGCTCGAGCGCTTTCTTCAGCTAAGGAAGCTTTGGCTTGTGCGAGTTGTGCTTGGGCACTTTGCAATGCGACTTGATAGTCGGCTGGGTCAATTTTCAGCAACACTTCACCACGCTCAAAAAAGCCGCCATTGACGAACTTATCTGACAGTTCAACCACACGACCGCTCACTTGTGCTACGAGGTTAGTGGTTCGTTTTGGCATCACGTTCCCTTGCCCGTCAACGGTAAAGTTCACATCCGTTGGGGTCGCATCCAGCACTTCGACCAGAACAGCAGGCCGTTCCATCGAGCGCATCGGCGGTTGCGGTCGCATCATCGAGAGACCGACAACGACAACAATTGCAAAGGCAATAATGAGAGGAGGTAAAAAGACACGTTTTCTTAGAGCCATCGGGTGAATCATCCACTGTCGAGATTTATTAGCACTATTATGCGGGTTAAACCCATAGAAAGTTAGCGGGAATATGTTGCAGACTGTTAGTTTGGATCAGTCAGTTGTAACGAAGCATTACAATCAACCGTTTAAAAGGTAGCTTTCCGCTGCTTCTATCGCCCTCGGACCACCCGATAACAGCAGTACATCGTCCTTTTCCAGCGTGAAGTCACCATCAACCTCTTTGATGTCGTGTTCCCCACGTCGTACCGACCGAATCATACAATTAATGTCTTGTAGTCCGAGGTCACGCAACGAGCGACCCGCCGCATAAGCATTTTCTGGAATCTGCACCGCGTGCAAAAACTGCAGCTTATCAATCCGCTCCGGATCCATATTAGTGCTCTCGCCCGGATAAAACCCATGTAGCTCGCCATAATGCGAGCGACGCGCGTGGTCCAACCGCGACAGAATTCGACGAATCGGCACTCCGGTCCGACTCAGAATTTGTGATACCAGCATTAAACTGGCTTCGAGGGTGTCCGGCACCACTTGGGTTGCGCCTGCTTCCATCATTGCTTTGAGCTTGGAGTCATCACGGCTACGCACAATTACTTCAGCATGGTCATTTAAGCTGCGAATGGCTCGAAGCGCGTCCAGCGCGCGTTCGTCTTCCGCGAAGCTGATAATAATGAGCTCAACTTCTTCCGCATGCACAGCCTTTAGAATGTCTCGGCGGCCGGCGTCGCCAAAAAATACCTTGGCACCGCCCGCAAGAGCCTCTTGCACACGCCGAGTATCGTGATCTATCGCCAAATGCTCAATACCCTCTTGCTCAAGAAAACGGCTCACCGTCTGACCAACACGACCAAACCCTAGAATAAGGACTTTTGTGTGTTCATCCTTCGGTGCTAACAAGTCTTGGTCGTTCGCATTCGAACTTGCGGCGCCCACGAGTTTGAGAACCGTCTTCACAATAGGGCTACAACGCTGAATCACCAGCGGTGTTAATGCCATACCGAGCACCCCGATACCGACCAAGATACTGGCAATAGCATTTGGTAGTAATGCATAAGTGAGCGCCAACGTGACGAGGACAAACCCGAACTCTCCCATTTGGAAGAGCATCAATCCTGCGCCCCAGGAATCTTCTGAGCGCTCACCCATGCGCACAGCAAGCCAACGGACCACGAGTGCTTTTATAGTGCCTACAACCAGCACGCCAAGCACAATCCAATGCAGGTTTTCGATAAATACCGTCAAATCGAGCTGCATCCCGACGGTAATGAAGAATAAGCCCATTAAAATATCGCGAAACGGTCGAATATCGGCTTCCAACTGATGTTTGTACTTACTTTCGCCCAACATCATACCCGCTAAGAATGCACCCAACGCCATCGATAATCCGAATAAATGAGTCAGGCCACCAGCTACCAGCGCCACCAATAACGTCGCCAAGACGAACAATTCATCGGTCCTGAGACGCGCAATTTCTTTGAAAATATGCGGCAGAACCCACTTACCGATGGCCATCAACACCACCACGACACCGGCACCTTTACCCATAGCAATGGCTAAATTGAGCCAAATGGATGACTCACCCGCCGTGGCTGCAAGCAGTGGAATCACGATCAGAAATGGAACTACGGCGATGTCTTGAAACAGCAATGTCGCTACGGTAATTTGCCCGCGCTTGGAAGTGAGTTGAGCCGATTCGCCAAGCTGCTTGATCACCACCGCTGTGGATGACAGCGCCAAGACACCACCAATCACAAAAGCTGCGGCCCAATCATTGGTGAACAAAAATGCGAGACCAGCAAACAATACGGTACAAATGACCACCTGCCCTAATCCCAAGCCGAATACCAATCGGCGCATCGCGATCATTTTTGGCAATGAGAACTCGAGCCCTAGTGAGAACAGTAGCAACACCACGCCCAGTTCAGCAACGAAGTGATATTCATCAGGATCTTGAATCCACCCAGTCACATCCGGTCCGGCGATGATACCAGCAGTTAAATACGCCAATATCGCCGGCAACTTTACGCGGCGAAATCCCCATACCAAGACTACTGCTATGGCAAGTAAGAGCAGGACATCCGTAAAACCACTGTTCATGTTCGCTCTCCCTGTAAACTCAAGCCGATAATAATCAAGAGTAGTCCAATCACTGTGGTGTAGTGAATGGTTTCGCCCAAAATAAAGTAAATCAAAGCCAAACTGATGAACGGGCTAAGAAAAACTAGTGAACTAATTCGCCCTGCATTCTCTGCGCTTCGCATCGCAGTCAGCCACACCAGAAAGGTGATACCCATTTCAAAGAGACCCACATAGACGCCTCCGAGCCAGCCTTCTAGCGGCAAATCAAGATAGCCCTGCCAGGGATCATTAACCCACATCCATTGCGTAATGAGTAACCAACCCGAACCGAATGCAAAACACCAAAACAATGCGGGTATTGGCTTATCCTGATTGTGTATATTACTCAGCCAGTAGCCGGCCCAGAGCAACGTGCTTCCCAACGCGAGGCCAATACCCACCCAATTGGTTTGTTGAAAGTCCCAGCGGCCGCCAGTGGCAATAAAGATAACGCCGACATAGGCAATGAGCATCGCCAACAGCGCCCGGCGCGATAGCTTTTGCTTCAGTATAGGAACCGCCAGTAACGCCATGGTAATGGCCCAACTGTAGTTGATAGCTTGTGCTTGCTGCGCCGGTAAAGCGTTGTAGGCCGAGAAAAGCACTAAATAGTAGGCGAAAGGGTTAATAAAACCCTGAAAAATGTAGAATCGATAGCGTTTTCCACCAATCTGGAGTGCCTCCTGCCACCGTCCCTGCCAGCTAATAATGACCGCGAAAGTCGCGACGCTAACGAGTGCGGCAATGGTCAATAACTGAATCGGCGTTAAATAGTCCAGTGCCAACTTGAAGGCTGTAGCGACAGTTGACCACAGTAATACCGCGCTTAACGCATACTTCACCGCACGAGCTTGATTCGGCGCGACTTTAGTAACTTGGTCGGTCGGTGGTATTGCTGCGGTAGCGACCGCTAAATCGACGTCGTTATTCGGTTCCGTCATGATGGTTCATGCTGCAATTGTAAGAGTCGATTCTTGCGCGGCTGATTGTGCCGCGAAATAGTATAGCGATCCCAACGAACCAGCGGTTGCCGATCGTTTTCACTGTGCAACATCTGTTCACGAATTTGTTCCAATACCGCATAGGACGGCGGCGTTGCATTCGACCGCTCAATCCACATACGTAAGAGTGCGCGCTGCAATGCTGGTTGCTGTTGCTCTAGCCAACCACACTGCAAGCGTCCAGATTCATCAAGTACAGCCTCCAGTTGGTCGGTTAGCAGGTTCTCCAACAAGGCCTGTTGCTCCGCACAGAGTGCCGCGCTGCGCAGCACTGCGTCGCCAAAGCCAGGCCAACGCGCTTCGAGATGCGGAACAATGTCATGCCGCAAGAAATTCCGATCAATCTGCGTATCGTAATTGGTGTTGTCTTCCACCCAATGCAACTGGTGATGCACCGCATACGCGTAGATTTCAGCTTTCGAGACCGTCAGCAGTGGGCGCAGCCACCAGCAACCAGCATGTTCACTACTAAGCGCCATCGCTGCTAGTCCTTTCGGGCCTGAGCCGCGCTTTAACTGCAATAGAAAGGTTTCAATTTGATCATTCCGATGCTGACCCAACAACATCACAATTTGCCGACCGTCAGCTTGCTCGTGTGCGAGTTCAACTAAACGCTGATACCGAGCGTCGCGTCCTGCCGCTTCTTTACTCACGCGGCTGCCTTGCGCAACGGCTAAGACTTCACTATGAAATGGGAAGTGACGACGCTGACAATCTGCCTTTAAACTGGCTGCCCAAGCGCCAGAATCTGGATGGAATTCGTGGTCTAAATGAATGGCTAAAAATTGCTGGGAAGGATGCTCTGCACGATAACGATCGAGCAAATCTAGCAACGTTTGTGAGTCGGCACCGCCGCCCAAGCAGGCAATGAATAAACGCGATGACGCGGGTGGTAGCTCAGCAAGGACTTGGCAAAAATTCGGATAAAGGTCACGAAAAGGGGGCAAACTCGCTGTTGCCCCCTGTTTCAATTCATCTTGCTGACGCATCGCTGTTTAGCCGCTCAACATTAGCAGTAGCCGAATGACATCAATTTCTGATAGCGCTGCTCAAGTAACGCCGCGCGATCCAATTTGCCTAGTTCTGCTAAATCGGTTAACAAACGTGCTTTCAAACGCTGCGCAATTTCTTCGTGATCACGATGTGCGCCGCCGAGTGGCTCCTCAACAATCTTGTCGATTAAGCCAAGCTCCAGTGAGCGTTGCGCTGTAACACCCATCGCCTCTGCGGCAAGTGGTGCTTTTTCAGCACTCTTCCACAAAATAGATGCACAGCCTTCCGGTGAAATCACCGAGTACGTTGAATACTGCAGCATATTCACTCGGTTGCCGACACCAATCGCCAGCGCGCCACCTGAACCACCTTCACCAATAACGGTACAGATAACCGGCACTTGCAGGCGTGACATCACCTTGAGGTTGCGAGCAATGGCTTCCGATTGTCCGCGCTCCTCAGCACCGATACCTGGGTAAGCACCTGGGGTGTCAATGAAAGTGATGATGGGCAGTTGAAACCGCTCCGCCATTTCCATTAAACGCAAAGCTTTGCGATAGCCCTCAGGCTTCGGCATCCCAAAGTTCCGCAAAAGTTTTTCTTTGGTTTCGCGGCCCTTTTGGTGTCCGATAATCATGACGGGTTGGCCGTCAATGCGAGCGGTACCACCGACAATGGCCCGATCATCCGCGAACGCGCGGTCACCGGCAAACTCATCAAAATCAGTGAAGATATGCTTGATGTAGTCCAAGGTATATGGACGCATTGGATGCCGCGCTAATTGCGCGACCTGCCATGCTCCAAGGTCACCGAAAATTTTCTCAATGAGCTGCTCACGCTTGCCTTGCAGCTTGCCGATCTCTTCTTCCAAGGAGATATCGAAATCACCTTTCGCGCCGACGGCTTTGAGTTCTTCAATTTGCGCCTGCAACTCTGCGATGGGTTGTTCAAAATCTAAAAATTTGAGACTCATTTAAAATTCCAAAGCTACATGATTCTTGCCAAGTTGGACTTCCAACTCGTGGATTAATTCATCAGTCGGCGTGACATACCAATCGGTACCCGCCGCAAAATTTGCTTCTAGATCATCACGAACATAGCATAAATGCAGGGGTGTTGTCCCTTGCTTGTATGGTTCGATGAGCTCTGCTAACCGTTTGAGCCCATGCCCTTCTAGCTGATCGGTGCGAACTTTTAAGCGCAATCCGCGCGCATAAAATTCCCGCGCCGCGATCACCGTCATGACCTCTCGAGCTGACATTGTATTGCCACCTGAGTAATCATCAAAGCTGACCTCTCCTTTTACCCACAAAATTTGGTCTTTTTCGAGCAAATGTTGGTAGTTTTCGTAAGTTTGCGCGAAGAAGCGCACATCGAGACGCCCCGTTTTATCGTCAAGCGTGACAATGGCCCAGCGTTGCCCCTTTTTATTTACTAGGGTGCGCACATCAATCACTAAGCCAGCAACCGTAGTCATTTGATCGCGACCAGTAGGCTGCACGTCACAGAGATCGCCCGCCACATAATGGCGCAGTTCTTGCCGATAGCGATTCACCGGGTGACCGGTGAGATACAAGCCCAATGTTTCCCGCTCGCCTTCTAACCAATGCGCTTCCGGCCATCGCGGGACTTGAACAAATTCTTGCTCGGGAGTTGCGGTATCAGTTGGCGTCAGAATACCGAACATATCACTCTGCCCAATTTCTTCTGCGCGTGCCTGTTGTTCAGCTTGCTTCATCGCTTTTTCAAGCGTTGCGATGAGCGCTGCGCGATGCGGACCTAATGAATCCATCGCACCGGCACGCACCAGCTTTTCCACCACACGTCGATTTAATCGCTTCAAATCAACACGATTGCAGAAGTCGAACAAATCTTTGAACGGACCGCCGTCTTGACGCGCTGCCAAAATAGCTTCAATGGGTCCTTCGCCCACCCCTTTGATGGCACCAATGCCATAAACCACATGGCCTTCGCTATCCACTGTGAACTTATAAGCTCCTACGTTCACGTCCGGCGGGAGCAGTTTCAAGCCCATTTGCTCGCATTCATCCACCAAGGTTACGATTTTGTCGGTGTTGTCCATATCTGCACTCATGACCGCAGCCATAAATTCCGCTGGATAATGCGTTTTCATCCAGAGCGTTTGATAGGACACTAAGGCATAAGCTGCCGAGTGCGATTTGTTGAAGCCATAACCCGCAAACTTCTCCACCAAATCGAAGATTTTGATAGCGAGATCAGGGTCGATACCGTTGTCTTTAGCGCCTTCCTCAAATACCGCGCGCTGCTTCGCCATTTCTTCTGGCTTCTTCTTACCCATAGCACGACGTAACAAATCGGCGCCACCGAGCGAATAACCCGCGAGTACCTGAGCAATTTGCATGACCTGCTCTTGGTACAAAATAACGCCGTACGTAGGCTCAAGAATCGGCTTCAGTGAGTCGTGTTGATAATCTTTGTCTGGGTAACTAATGAGCTCTCGGCCATGCTTCCGGTCGATAAAGTTATCGACCATGCCGGACTGTAACGGGCCCGGACGGAACAATGCAACCAAAGCAATGATGTCCTCAAATGAGTCGGGCAGCATTTTCTTAATCAGTTCTTTCATACCGCGTGATTCCAACTGGAACACGGCAGTAGTTTGCCCTTTCTTCAAGAGCTTGAAGCAAGCTGGATCATCCAGTGGAATCTTGTCGATCAAAATCGGCGCTTGTTGACTGCGCTCACGCTTCGCATTCACCATCTCCAGCGCCCACTGAATAATGGTCAGCGTACGTAAACCCAAAAAGTCGAACTTAACGAGTCCTGCTGCTTCCACATCATTTTTGTCAAATTGCGTGACCGGCTGTTTGCCTTCTTCATCACAATACAACGGCGAGAAATCCGTGATCTTAGTCGGAGCTATAACAACGCCACCAGCGTGTTTACCCGCGTTACGCGTGACCCCTTCCAGAATCCGCGCCATATCGATCAGGTCACGAACATCTTCGTCTTGCTCATACATTTCGACCAAACGTGATTCTTGTTCGAATGCTTTTTCGAGAGTCATTCCCGGATCGTTCGGCACTAGTTTCGTTATTTTGTCGACAAAACCGTAAGGATGCCCCAGCACTCGACCAACATCTCGAATGGCAGCCTTCGCCGCCATAGTACCGAATGTGATGATTTGACTGACGGCTTCACGCCCGTACAAGTCAGCCACGTGGTCAATGACCTCATCACGACGATCCATACAGAAGTCGATATCGAAATCGGGCATGGATACCCGTTCAGGATTCAAGAATCGCTCAAAGAGTAAATCCAGCTCCAGCGGATCCAGATCGGTGATTTTGAGTGCATAAGCAACGAGGGAACCGGCGCCCGACCCTCGTCCTGGTCCAACCGGAATACCATGGTCCTTCGACCACTGAATAAACTCCATTACAATTAGGAAGTAACCCGGAAAACCCATGTCGTTGATAACTTTCAACTCGATGTCGAGACGCTCGTCATAAGCGCCGCGTTCAGTTTGGCGAACGGCCTCGTCAGGGAACAATTGCAGCAGTCTCGATTCCAGTCCCTCTTTCGACTTTTTGATCAAAAAGTCACCTGGCGTCATACCGCCAGTCGGGAACTCCGGTAACACATATTCATCCAGCCGAACGGTCACGTTGCAGCGCTTTGCTATCTCAATGGTGTTAGCGAGGGCTTCAGGAATATCAGCAAAAAGCTCAGCCATCTCTTCTGGGGATTTTAAATACTGTTGGTCGCTGTATTTTTTCGGACGGCGTTTATCGTCAAGGGTGTAACCATCTGCTACCGCAACTCGAATTTCATGCGCATAGAAATTATCCGGGCTAAGAAAAACAACCTCATTGGTTGCTACCACCGGCGTATCGGTCTCTGCAGCAAGGGCAACGGCAGCATGCAAGTAGTCGTCTTCTTGCGGCCGACCCGTGCGCACTAACTCGAGATAGAAGCGATCGGCAAAATGTTGCTGATAAAACTCGAGGGCAGCGCGTGCTTCTGGAGTTCTTTGTTGCAGAAGTTTGCGACCAATTTCGCCCTCACGCCCACCACTTAACAAAATGATGCCGTGATTGTGTTCGGCCAACCATTGTTTATCGATACAGGGCTTACCTTGGCGATGGCCTGCCAGATAACCTCGACTAATCAATTGCGTGAGCTGCTGATAGCCTTCGTTGTTCATAGCGAGTGCGGTCAGACGCGTTGCGGGTTCATCCAAATCATCTGCATCAACGACCCATAAGTCGCAGCCCACAATCGGCTTCAACCCCAACTTGTGGGTCATCCGGTAGAAACGGACCAGCCCGCACATGTTCATTTGGTCGGTTAATGCGATGGCAGGCATGCCTTTCGCCGCGACTGCTTCACACAGTGGCCCGACTTTGGGCAGACCATCGATCATGGAAAAGTCACTGTGCGCGCGCAAGTGAATAAACTGAGGTGAAGTAGGCATGGATTCAGCTGGTGCTGGTGCGTCAGTCATGTGGCTCAATGCAAGGCTAAACGTAAATGTATTCTTGTATTGTGCCGCATGCCTGCGCTTGTGTCATCCGTAGAATGCGTTCTCTTAGAATGAACCGATAAAGGCTTCAATACCCTCTTCATTCAATGCGTCGAGAGCTTCTTGCAGAGCCGCTTGATCGGACTCAAAGTGGTCTTCCCACAGGGTTGAATTGTTGTCTTGATCGACTATTTCTAAAATCCAACCGTGCTCATCCGATTTATAGATATCAATTTGGACGGTTTGATCATTTTGAGTGTAGGTTTGCGTGAGTGGACTTTGTTCAAAGTCGCTGTCAGCAGGGTTTGCGGTGGTCATAGTGGGCTCCAATCATTAAGAATGACCGCTATGATAGTGCTGTGTCGCCCAATTACCTAATTCTTCGTACTGTTTTGAAACTTCTTCATCCAGCCATGTACTACTTCGGGGTCAACTAGTCGCCCTTCTTTGATGCCTTCGGCAGCGATCTCGGTATCTGCGCATGCACGTTCTTGATCACTTAAAAACCGCGATTGATAGGCATCAATCGCGGCTAATAATTGATTAAATTCAGCTTGCTGGGCAGCTACTGTCGGCGATAACTCACCGAGCCGTTGCATGGCAACAGCGAGCTCGTGATCTGTTTCGATCCTGAAACCTGACAACATACTTCTCCAATAGACAGCAGCGAATTAGCGAATAACAAACTCCATGACGATCCACGGAACGAGAAAGAATACGATGACGAGCACTTTATAGATCGCCATACTCATATAATGCATTTGGTCAAACGATTCACGCGAGAGTGGAAACCACTTCCCGTGCAGGTTGTAGAGCCGTTCCCGAAATGCGGTTAAGACGACAAACCACAGCGCTAATACCCCGTAATTAACAACCCAACACCACAACAACACTTCCTTCCATTCACCCACAGTACTCTCCTTTTTTTGCTGACAGCGTTTGTATCGAATGGAGTATAGTTTGCAGTTTTATGAATTGCTGAAGTAAAGCTGGCATACAAGCTTTCGCGGATTTCAGACAAAAAAAAGCCGCCTGTCGAAACAAGCGGCTGTTTTGCTAGTTGAGTAATCTCAGTTGTCGATTACAACGATCCAAGCGCCTCATTCAACAATGCTGATGGACGCATAGCCTTGGCTACTAAATCTGCGTTCGGCTGGAAGTAACCGCCAATTTCCACAGGTGAACCGTGCACACCATTCAACTGTTCCATAATGGCTTGTTCGTTCTCGGTGAGGAAGTTGGCTAACTTGCCGAAACGAACAGCCAAGTCTTTGTCTTCCGATTGCGCAGCAAGAGCTTCTGCCCAGTACATTCCCAAGTAGAAATGGCTACCACGGTTATCGATTTCACCCAGCTTACGCGCTGGCGACTTGTTGTTCTCAAGGAACTTCGCAGTAGCTAAATCGAGTGCATCGGCAAGCATTTGCGCGCGCTTGTTGTCAGTGCGCTGAGCCAAATGCTCCAACGACGCAGCTAAGGCTAAGAACTCACCTAATGAGTCCCAACGCAAATAGTTTTCTTCAACAAACTGCTGGACGTGCTTCGGCGCAGAGCCACCAGCACCCGTCTCGAACAAACCACCACCATTCATCAATGGCACAATAGACAGCATCTTCGCCGAGGTACCGAGTTCCAAAATTGGGAACAAATCAGTCAGGTAGTCACGCAATACGTTACCGGTAACTGAAATGGTATCTTGACCCGCTTTCATGCGCTGCAATGAGTGCAGAGTCGCTTCCACAGGTGCCATGATTTGCAGATCTAAACCTGCCGTATCGTGGTCTTGTAGGTATTGGTTCACTTTCTTGATCAGCTCAGCGTCATGGGCGCGCTGTGAATCAAGCCAGAATATCGCTGGCATACCGCTTAAGCGTGAACGATTCACAGCCAATTTGACCCAATCACGAATCGGCGCGTCTTTCACCTGGCACATGCGCCAGATATCGCCTTTCTCAACATCGTGTGAGAACACGACTTCGCCAGCACTGTTCAACACTTGAACTGTGCCCGCTGCAGTAATTTCAAAGGTCTTATCGTGCGAACCGTATTCTTCTGCTTTCTGCGCCATTAAACCAACGTTTGGAATAGTACCCATAGTCGCTGGATCGAAGGCGCCGTGTTCACGACAGAAGTCGATGGTCGCTTGATAAACGCCGGCATAGCAACGATCTGGAATCATTGCTTTAGTGTCTTGCTGGCCACCTTGGCGATCCCACATTTTACCTGAATCGCGAATCATTGCCGGCATAGAGGCATCGATGATGATGTCACTAGGTACATGCAAGTTGGTGATGCCTTTGTCTGAGTTAACCATCGCTAATTCAGCTTGTTGGTCATACACCGACTGAATATCTTGTTCAATTTCAGCGCGCTCAGAAGCCGGCAGCTCAGCAATTTTCGCCAACACGTCACCGAAACCATTGGTCGCATCAACGCCCAATGTTTTAAAGGTTTCGGCATGCTTATCGAACACCGATTTGAAGTAAATTTTCACCGCATGGCCGAACATGATTGGGTCAGACACTTTCATCATGGTCGCTTTCAAATGCAATGACAGCAGCACGCCTTCTTCTTTAGCTTTTTGCGTTTCCCGAGCAAAGAACTCTTGCAGCTTGGCAGCACTCATGCGCGCCGCATCAACCACTTCGCCAGCTAATACTTTGATACCGTCTTTCAATACGGTTTGGCCCGCTGGGGTATTCAGAACTACTTTTAACGAATCCGCATTAGCAAACGTAGTGGACTGTTCACTGCCATAAAAATCGCCGTCTTGCATATGCGCAACGTGAGTTTTTGAATCACTAGACCATTTACCCATACGGTGCGGATGCTTCTTCGCGTAGTTTTTTACCGAGGCTGGTGCGCGACGATCTGAGTTACCTTCGCGTAGCACTGGGTTCACCGCACTACCTTTAATTTTGTCGTAACGCGAACGCACTTCGCGCTCTTCGTCCGTTTGCGGATCAAACGGATAATCAGGGAGCTTATAGCCCTGCTTTTGTAATTCTTTGATACAAGCGGTCAACTGCGGAATGGAAGCACTGATGTTCGGAAGCTTGATGATATTCGCTTCAGGTGTTTTGGCCATTTCACCCAGTTCAGCCAAAGCATCACCAATACGTTGGTCTTCGGTTAAATACTCTGGGAAATTAGCAATCACACGGCCAGCCAAAGAAATGTCGCGTGTTTCAATAGAAACGCCAGCAGCCTTGGTAAATGCCTGAATAATCGGCAGCAAAGAATAGGTCGCTAAACGAGGCGCCTCATCGGTTTCGGTATAAATAATTTTTGAACTATCAGTCGAAGTAGTCATTGCTTGCTTAGATCCTAATATCAAAAAAAGTGGGCGGGATTATAGCAAATTAGCTGCGTTCACTCTAGTCGATTAATCTTCTCCTCGACTCTGAAGAAATGCTAAACTCGACGGCAACACAACGGAATGAAGAGATAATCATGGATATCAAAAAATTGGTTTTTGCAGGTAGTGCTTTTGTCTTACTGTCATCTTGTTCACTGCTAACCACCAAACTTGATGGTTCACCGCGCTTTTGGCAATGCTCAGCCGAATCATCATTTGGTCAACGCACGCTCATTACCGACTCCTCAAAATATCAAGCTACAAAACGTGCGCTCGATGAGTGTAATCGGAGTTATGGGCAGTGCAGTACGACAGGCTGTGACCCATTAGAACTATAAATTGAAGAGGAATGCCGCTGTTAAGCGGCTTCCATCGCTTGGAATAGCTCGTCGACCAAAAAGTGGGATTGCTTGTAGACTTGGAAGAGCTCAGGGTCGGCTAAATCGATGCGCTTCATGGCCACCGAATATTCAAAATCCTCGACCGAGCGTAATTGTTCACCTAACTCACCGAAATAGCTCAAAACCGCATCGCGCACTGAACTTGAAATGTTCAATTCATTCACGAATTCATTCTTGTTCACATCAAGTAAGATGTCACAGCCTGACAACAGCCCCACTAAAAACGCAACATCAGCAGCGCGTGAGCCGTGAGCAGATTGACGCATCAATTCGGCGCACATATACGCGCGAGTCAGCACCAATTTGGCGGCTCCCGGTGTGCTGTTGCGCAACGACAGAATGAGCAGCACCCATTTTCGCAATGGCTCCAAGCCAAGCAGCATGACGACTTCACGAACCGATTCAATTTTGCGGGCGACGCCGTAATAAGGACTATTCGCTATCCGCAAGAGATTCACAACTAACACAGGGTCTGTAGAAATAGCAGCGACCAGATCGTAGAGATCCGGCTCTTCACTAAAGAGCTGCTGAATAATCATAGCCTGCTCACCAGCCGCCGATGGAACTTTACGACCTTCAATCACTTTGGGCTTGGCTAAATAAAAGCCTTGAAACAAATCAAAACCTAAATCTTTGTACTTTTCGTAAGTCGCTTCTTCTTCGATTTTTTCAGCGAGCCACAGCACCGGATAATCCCGAAGTGCGTGATAATGTTCGGAGGCTTCTTCGAAAGATGTTTTGGTAATGTCGACCTTAATAATGGTCGCCATTTTTAAAATAGGATCCCATGCCGGATGAAATTCAAAATCATCTAGCGCAAAACGAAAACCTTCGTCCACCCAAGCTCGGATAGCTGCGATGATTTCAGGTGTTGGTTCAATGCGTTCGATGAGTTCGACAATGACATCTTTGGGATTCAACGGCAGAAAAATGCCGGACAATAGAAAATCGGCGGATACATTGATGCAAACCGGCATTTTATAATGCTCAACGTGCTCAATCACACCGGTGCAGAGGTTAAAAAGTAATTCACTAGTGGCACGTTCATCACCAACATCGAGTGCGGATACACCGCTGTCGTGTCGATAGAGTAGCTCATGGGAATAGATATGCCCACGGCGATCATAGATGGGTTGTGCTGCAAAAAGTATCTCGGCCATTTATTGTAATTATTTTACGTCTAGATATGTCATCTTATATAACAAATAAGCGGAAGAAAAAAGGGGTAGATTTGAATCTACCCCTTTTTCTTGCGTCTCGTTTAGTCGACTTTTGGTGTCGTTAAACCACGGCGCTCAAGTAGCGCGTCGACCGTTGGCTCTTGACCACGGAAGTCGATGTACTGTTGCATCGGGTCTTTACTATTTCCTTTAGACAAAATGGTGTCTCGGAACTTCTGACCGTTTTCCAACGTCAGTCCACCCTGCTCTTGCATGTACGCAAACGCGTCAGCGGCAAGAACTTCAGACCACATGTAAGCATAATAGCCAGCTGAGTAGCCACCTGCGAATACGTGTGCGAAAAAGGTTGAGCGATAACGTGGTGGCACGGCTTCTACATCAACACCATTGCGCGCCAGCGCCGCTTCTTCAAAGGCTTGGATATTATCGATAGCTGGAGCATCAGCTGGCAGCGTGTGATATTCCAAATCTAATAAGGCTGCTGCGATGTATTCCAACGTATCAAAGCCCATGTTGAAGTTTTTCGCTGCCATGACTTTCTCAAGTAGCTCAGCAGGAATTTGTTCGTCAGTTTCATGATGACGAGCAAAGTTCGCGAGTACTTTCGGATTCAATGTCCAGTCTTCTTGGAACGTTGATGGAAACTCAACATAGTCACGTGATACCGAGGTACCCGCTAAAGAAGGATACATCACGTCAGAGAACATACCGTGCAACGCATGTCCCATTTCGTGGAACATGGTGCTAACTTCATCAAAGCTCAATAAAGTTGGCTCGCCATCGGGAGCTTTCTGGATGTTCATGTTGTTCAGAATAACTGGTTTGGTGTCTAGTAAGCCTGACTGACCAACAAATGAACTCATCCAAGCGCCACCACGTTTGCCGTCTCGGGTAAACCAGTCACCGTAGAACAAGCCCAAGGTTTCGCCATCCACATCTTTCACTTCATAAACCAAGATGTCATCTGCATAAGTCGGAATATCGTCACGCTTATGGAATGTGATCCCGAATAATTCAGTCATCGCGAAGAATACACCGTCTTCAACGACTCGGTTGAATTCGAAGTACTGCTTCACTTGGTCGCCATCTAACGCGTATTTTTCCGCGCGAACTTTCTCAGCATAGAACGCCCAATCCCAAGGTTTCACCTCGAAATCACCGCCTTCTGCTTCAATCATTTCTTGAATGGCAAGTTGCTCAGCGCGAACGTTAGAAACGACTGCTGGAACTAGGTCACGCAACATATCTTGCGCCGCAGCAGGTTCTTTCGCCATACTGGTTTCGAGCACGTACTGGCCCCAGTTGTCATAGCCCAATAACGCAGCTTTATCAGCGCGCAATTCAGCTAAACGAGCTGCTAGTGGACGGTTGTCCGTTGCAGTGTTACCGGTACCACGATTGGCAGAGGCTTCCCAAATACGTTGACGCAATTCACGATTCTGAAGTGACTTCAGAATTGGCTGACGAGTAGTATTGGTAATTTTGAATGCATATTTGCCATCATGGCCTGCAGAGGCAGCGGTATCAGCCATCTGCTTGATTTGTGATGCGCTCAAACCTGCCAACTCGTCAGCAGAATCAACCACGATCAAGTTTTCATCAGCAAGCTTCATCAGGTTTTGTTGGAATTGGGTGGTCAGCTCAGAGAGTTCTGAGTTGATTGCGCGAATCTGTTCTTTCTCTTGCTCATTAAGCTGTGCACCGGCACGTACGAAACCTTTATAGGTATCTTCAACCAAACGCAGTTCTTCACCTTCGAGCGTGTCACGAGCATCATAAACGGCTTTCACACGAGCGAATAACTCAGGGTTCAAACTGATGTTGTCGCCGTGCTGTGCCATTAACGGTGCCATTTTGGACTGTAAGGTACGCGTGTCCGTGTTACCTGCAGCACCCGCAACGTTATAAAACACAGAAGCGACGCGGCTTAGTAACCGACCTGAGCGCTCCATAGCAACAATGGTATTCTCAAACGTTGGCGCTGCTGGATCATTAACAATGGCTTCAATTTCAGCCATATGCTGTTCCATACCGGCCATTAATGCTGGCTCATAGTCTGCGAAATCAATGTTAGAAAAGTCAGGAGCTTGATATGGCAAGGTGCTGGCTGTGTAAAACGGGTTACTCGCGTTAAATTCACTGCCGCTGGTTTGCATTTGCTCTTGTTGAGCGGTTTCTGACGTTTGTTGTGCTGCTTCTTTGTCTGAACAAGCGGCTACGGTTAGCGCTGCTCCGATAGCAACAGCAATAAGGCTTTTGCGCATCATAATAGGTTCTCCCTGGTGGACTGAATCCAAAGACTGTAACAGACCTTGGCTTCATTGTTATGTGTAATCACGTGCTCTAATGTAACTTTGTGTGACTACGGGCTCAAGAGCTATTCATAGCGTAAATGGTGTGTTTTGACGGATTTCGCAGTAAATAAGTGCTTTAAGCAACAATTTTGATGGGTATTAAAGGTGGTAAGCCGTGCTGAGCGCGAGCTTTATCGCAGAATGGATTTTCGCCTTCGTCGCCGGCTATAAATTCACGGCAAGGCGATGGGCGATTCGCGTAAATGGTGCAACCCACTTGCACGCCAATTTCGCCCTCAAGAGCAACGCAGCGGGGTTGTTTCTGGTTGGTACCTTGCATGCACAGTAGGTGCGGATGAAAAGCTTCGGTGAGTTCTGATGGCACATAGCCGGTCGGAGCGCCAGTAGCTTCGCCCCAATAGAAAGACACACGATATGACGCGCAACAAGCACCACACGTCAAGCAGGCTGAAGCCGAACTCATCGCGCAACACTCCCAACAGGTAAGAAAACTTGTTGAAATGGCGGAGCGGACGGGACTCGAACCCGCGACCCCCGGCGTGACAGGCCGGTATTCTAACCAACTGAACTACCGCTCCAGCTTCCTGATTCGGGACTGACTGGTTAGTCACCCCCTGAATGCGGAGCGAATATTACGAGTGCGCCCTGTCGTCGTCAACCTTTTTTTTGTGCTTTTGTACCGTTTGCCTGAAAAACACACAAAAGAGCCGTTTTTCGTTGCTCGTCCGTTCGCTTCGCTCACTTTTCGAACGTGCTTCGCACTATTCGTAACTGCATTTCGAATAGCGCAGCGGACGAAAAACGAACAACGAATAGCGCTTTTCTTGTTCTAGTAGACGCGGTGCAGTGGACTGGTTACCATAAACTATTCCTCAGTAACCGAGATAACTATGCGGCAAATCGTCCTCGACACCGAAACGACGGGCCTTGATCCAGCGCAAGGTCATCGCATCATCGAAATTGGCGCGGTCGAACTCATCGGCCGGAAGTTAACCGGACAAACCTTCCATTGTTATATCAATCCACAGCGCGTGGTTGAGCAAGAAGCCATTGAAGTGCATGGCATAACAAATGAGTTTTTACAGGATAAGCCGGTTTTTTCGCAGATCTGCGATGATTTCCTCAATTTTATCCGTGGCGCAGAACTCGTTATTCATAATGCGGCGTTTGACGTTGGCTTTATGGATGCGGAATTCAGTCGCGTGAATAAGAGTATCGGCGCAACTCGAGATTTCTGTCAGATCCTCGACACCTTGTTGATGGCTCGCGAGATGCGACCTGGCCAAAAGAATAATTTGGATGCCTTATGTCGAGCCTACAGCATTGATAACTCCAACCGTGAGTTCCATGGCGCGTTACTTGATGCCGAATTGCTTGCGGATGTCTACCTAGCGATGACAGGTGGCCAAACCAAGCTCGAACTGGCAGCAAAATCCGCATCAGCGAATGGCGAAATGGATTCCGGTTGGACGCCATTATCCAACAAACCGAACTTGCGAGTAGTTCGTGCGACAGCTGCTGAAGAACAAGCCCACCAAGAGCGTCTCGCGCTGATTGAAAACGCTCTCTGGCGTAGCTAAGGAAAGCGATTTATGGCAAGTACGGTACACATTTATACGGATGGTTCATGTCTTGGCAACCCCGGCCCTGGCGGTTATGGGGTAGTCATCGAGTATGGCAAACATCACAAAGAACTGGCAGAGGGATTCCAACTCACCACGAATAATCGGATGGAGATGCTAGCGGCCGTTCGCGGACTCGAAGCTCTTACCCGCCCCTGCACCGTGGTGCTCACTACTGACAGTCAGTATCTCAAACAGGGCATCCAAACGTGGATTCATAACTGGAAGCGCAACGGCTGGCGAACCTCGAATCGTAAACCGGTAAAGAATGCTGATTTGTGGCAACAACTCGACGCCGCCTGCCAGCGTCACACCATTCAGTGGGAATGGGTTAAGGGTCACGCCGGACACCCGCAGAACGAGCGCTGTGACGAGCTGGCTCGAACTGCGGCAACTGCGGCTAATTTAAAAGAAGATAAAGGTTTTATTCCGACTGAATCTTAATAATGCTATTCACCACTCACTAGTGGGTATTTCTCAGCTTCCCATGCGTTCATGCCACCTGCCACTGAAATGACCTGTTTAAAGCCCATGCGCTGCAGTGACTCGGCGGCTAGTGCACTGCGACCACCACTGCGACAAATCAAGTAAATGGGCTCGGCAGCCATGCGTTGCAATGCGTCATCATAACCAGCGACGGCTGGATGTTGATGCAATTGCATTTCCAACACACCACGTGGCATGTTGACGGCTTGCCGAATATGTCCAGCGGCGTATTCTGCTGGCTCACGCACATCAATTACGCGAGCGCCTTCAGCAATGCGTTGTTGTAACGCTTGCACATCAACTTCTTCAACATTGGCTTTCGCTTGGGCACAGAGTTCTGCTGCCGTTAACATAATTCGTCTCCTGTTCGATTAGCAACGGGTAAGGTCGCGATACGGGCTTTCGATTGTTTTCGAGTTTTCACCAGAGTCAATGGATACTCTCGTTTGCGCGCCACAATATAGTACATGGCTCCGCATTTCGGTAAAAGCTTAAATAAGCTTTGCATGCCTCGATCAGGGGGATCGAGTTTTTCGATAAGCAAAGTTGGGGCAAAGTAGCCGTGCTCAACCACTTCAAAGTTCAACAAACTGAGCCAATCGCGAATACGAGCTTTCGTAAAATAGCGCCCCGACCACGGAGCTTGGCGCAAATGGCTTGGCCAGAATCCAGTCAATAACGCAGGCGATAGCGGGTTAAAGCCGACATAGAGTAAGTAACCATCGGCGATCAAACTGTGTGTCAGTTCGCGTAAAAACTGATGCGGATCACGCTCAAATTCCAACTGCCCGACCTGCAAAATCGCATCCAAAGCATGCTCCGCGAAAGGCCACTGCGTTGGCTCGGCGCGGACATCAACCTGACCTTGGGGAGCCACCGAAAATTGGTGTTTCACGCGGATGTCTGGCAAATCCACAGCCTTAGCCAAATGCCCTACTCGGGCCATGTGGTAGCCAAAAATTCGATCACTAAAGGGTGCCATCACATGACACACCTGCTGCCGCAGCCATTCACCATGCGCCAACTGCTGCCAAGATGTCGGCGCCTTTGCGGAACTTTCACTTAATGCAGGTTTTAACATCGCACCCTATCACCTGTATACTCGCGAACATTGATGTCTAGATTAGCAGGGTTTGGCTATGCTTGTTACTGCACTACCCGCATTTACCGATAATTACATTTGGTTGGCTCGTGAGCCTGACTCGCAACACGTGGTAGTGGTCGATCCGGGCGATGAAAAGCCGGTGTTGGCGTACCTAAAAGAACATCAACTGACACTCAGTGCCATCTTGATCACACATCATCATTGGGATCATACCGATGGTCTACTGCCGTTGCTGGAGCACTTTGATGTACCTGTGTACGGTCCAGTGAATCCGAAAATTCAAGGCGTGACTCACCGCGTTCAACATGGCGATGTGGTCTCTGTGCCGGGTCTCAAAGAGCCAATGCAGGTGATTGAAACACCGGGGCATACACTCGACCACATCAGCTTTTACACTGCCGGTGCGGTATTTTGTGGTGATACGCTCTTTGCCGCAGGTTGCGGGCGAATGTTTGAAGGCAATCCCGAACAATATTACCAATCTTTACAGCGTCTCGGTGAACTCCCAGAAGACACCAAAGTCTATTGTGCACATGAATATACCGCCGCCAATGTAAAATTCGCTGCTGCGGCAGAGCCAGACAACACTGCAGTGCAGACATTTTCGCAATGGGTCACCGAACAACGCCAACAAAATCAAATCACCCTGCCAACGACCATTGAGCAGGAGTGGCAATTTAATCCTTTTTTACGCGCTCAGTCTGTTGCAGAATTTGCGCAACGACGTCAATGGAAAGATAAGTTCTAATGCCAATGAAGACAGTTCGACTATTCTCACTCTCAGCACTAACCTGTGTATTTTTAGCAGGCTGCTCGATGCTGCCCAGTGACACCTCAGAAACCGCCGACGCAGACGCTACGATTGAGACGTTGGCGCCACTCAAAGAGCAACCAGCGCCAGCACCTGCAAAAATTATTGCCGACCTCGATGCTCAAGAAGAGCCGCCGGAAACTGTGGTCGTCATTGCTCCCCAAGATGAGACCAATATTTGGTTTCGGATACAACGTCAGTTAATGATGGAAGCGCCGGAAGTACCGCGTTTAATCAGTCAACGTGATTGGTATTTGCGCAACCCTGCCTACATGGAACGGGTCGCGAAACGAGCGCAGCCATTCATGCATTTGATTGTTGAGGAAATTGAAAAGCGTGGGATGCCATTAGAATTAGCGCTACTACCTATTGTTGAGAGTGCGTTTGATCCCTTTGCCTACTCACATGGCCGCGCGGCTGGTATTTGGCAATTTATCCCGGGAACCGCTCGTCACTATGGTTTAGAAATCAATTGGTGGTATGACGGTCGGCGTGATGTTCATGCCGCTACGCATGCCGCGTTGGATTATCTCGATGCACTGCACACCATGTTTGACGGTAATTGGCTGCATGCACTCGCAGCTTATAACTCCGGTGAAGGTCGAGTTCGCGGTGCTATTCGAAAGAATAAGAGAGCTGGTAAACCAACCGATTTTTGGTCCCTTGATCTTCCCCGAGAAACACGTGCTTATGTACCTAAGTTACTTGCGCTTGCTGATATCTTGAAACACCATGAAACCTATCAATATTCGTGGGTGCCGATCGATAATCAACCGTATCTTGCCGTGGTACATGCGGACAGCCAAATTGACCTTGCGAAAGCTGCCGAACATGCGGGGCTGACATTAGAACAATTGCATCATTACAATTCAGGCTACAATCGCTGGGCAACAGATCCACAAGGCCCGCACCGGCTTTTGTTGCCGCTGGAGAACGCTAAGCAATTAGAAGCTTGGTTAACGACCAGTGAAGCCAAAGACTGGGTCCAATGGACCCGTCATCGCGTCAAAAATGGTGAAAGCTTACTGGTGATCGCAAAAAAATATCACACCACTGTCGATGCGATTCGTCAGGCCAACAATATACGCGGCTCAATGATTCGTGCTGGTGACCATTTGCTCATTCCAGTCGCTACTCGTGACCTAAAAGAATACAGCCTCTCTGCTGAGCAACGCCTCGCGGATACGCAAGCGACGCCGCGCGGTCAACACAAAATAGAACATCGTGTTGAAGCTGGCGATACGTTGTGGGATCTCAGTCGCAAATACAATGTGAATTTGCGGGCGCTCGCAAAATGGAATGGCATGGCGCCAACCGACCCGTTGCGGCAAGGTCGTGAACTCGTAGTTTGGCTTCCTGAAGATGAGAAGCCGAGCGGTGTCATTCGAAGTCTGAGCTATCGTGTCCGTTCTGGTGATTCGTTAGCTCGCATTGCCAATCGCTTTGGCGTCAAGATTGCTGATATTGAAAAGTGGAATCAGATCAGTCGTCAGAACTACCTGCAGCCGGGCCAACAACTGAAACTCTTTGTTGATGTGACCCGACTGAATTCCCAGTCGTGACGCGTCAGTAAGACATTAGCTCTGTAGTAACTCGAGTAACTCGGCTTCGCTTAACACAGGCACGCCGAGTTGCTCTGCCTTCGTCAGCTTCGAACCCGCATTATCGCCTGCAATAACTGCTGTAGTCTTTGCCGATACACTGCCCGCTACTTTTGCGCCACGCGCTTGCAATGCTTGCTTCGCTTCATCTCGCGTCATTTGGGTGAGAGTGCCTGTTAATACGTAGGTATTACCGCTCAGAGTCGCTTCGCTCGCAGCCAGTTGCTCAACAGCGGGCCATTGCACACCTTGTTCGAGTAATTCTTCGATCACTGTTTGATTGTGTGGCTCACGGAAGAACTGGTAAATATGACTGGCCACCACCTTACCGACATCCGCTACTTCTTCGAGTTCTTCTTGCGACGCCGCTTGGAGTTTCGATAACTCGGCGAAATGACTCGCCAGATTCGCGGCTGTGGCCTCGCCTACTTCGCGAATACCCAGCGCAAAGAGAAACCGCGGCAACGAAGTAGCTTTGCTCTTCTCGATGGCAGCGACAATGTTCGTTGCTGATTTCTCACCCATCCGCGGCAATTGCGCTAGCTGGCGTGCCTGTAGACGGAATAAATCAGCGGGTGACTGCAACCATTCCAGATCCACCAGTTGTTCAATAAGCTTATCGCCTAGCCCATCAATATCGAGCGCTTTACGCGATGCGAAGTGTTTCAATGCTTCTTTCCGTTGCGCCGCACAAATGAGGCCACCCGTGCAACGCGCTACCGCCTCACCTTCGGCTCGTTCGACATGCGACTGGCACACCGGGCAGACTGTTGGAAACTCAATCGCTTCTGTCCGCTCAGGACGCCGCTCGTGCACCACGGCAACAACTTGCGGAATCACATCGCCAGCCCGACGAATAATTACCACGTCGTTGATACGAATATCCAGCCGCGCTATTTCATCGGCATTATGCAACGTTGCATTGGATACCGTCACACCACCCACAGCAACCGGCTCGAGGCGAGCGACGGGTGTAATAGCACCAGTTCTGCCGACCTGAAAATCGACGCCACGAATAACTGTGAGCTCTTCTTGCGCTGGAAACTTCCATGCGATCGCCCAACGCGGCGCACGTGAAACAAAGCCTAAATCCTGCTGTAAGGCAATGGAGTCTACTTTTATCACCACGCCATCAATTTCGTAACGCAAGTCAGCGCGCCGCGCCAAAATATCAGTGTAGTAATCTCGACAACCCTCAGCATCGTCAACCCGCCTGACTTCACCACTAATGGGTAGGCCCCAGCTCTCCAACTGTTGTAAGCGGCCAAAATGCGTCGTATCAAGCTCTACGTTGTTGCTCACCACACCCATACTATAGGCATAGAAATGCAGCGGGCGTTGCGCAGATATCCGCGAATCTAATTGCCGTAAGCTTCCGGCAGCAGCATTGCGCGGATTTGCGAATACCTTGTCACCGCGCTCCAACGCTTGTGCATTATATTTTTCAAATGCCTGCACCGGCATGAATACTTCACCACGTACTTCAACGCGTTCAGGGAAGTCTCCACTCAATTGCAGGGGTAAATTACGGATAGTTTTGACGTTCTCGGTAATGTCTTCACCGGTTTGCCCATCACCTCGGGTCGCCGCCTGAACCAGTTTCCCGTTTTCGTAGAGAATACTAACTGCAGCACCGTCCAATTTGGGCTCGCAACAATAAGCAATAGCGTCTTGCCGATCCAATCGTTCGGCAACACGATTTGCAAACGCCTGAAACTCTTCCAGCTCAAACGCATTGTCCAAGCTCAACATGGGCATTTCGTGGCGAACTTGCTGAAATTCCGCGAGTGCTTGCGAGCCTACTTTTTGCGTCGGAGACTCAGCCGTTGCGAGTTCTGGAAAATCACTTTCGAGTTGTTGCAGTTCGCGAAACAGGCGATCGTACTCTGCGTCAGGAACGCTGGGTTCATCGAGTTCGTAGTATTCACGGTTATACTTGGTTAGCAGCGCCATCAATTCTTGCATGCGCTGTGCAGGTGCTTTCTGAGTCATGGAATGCCGTTATTGTCTAATGAGACGTTTACGCTCAAATTCACGAATACGCTGATGAATGTGTTGCACCGACTGCCGCGTCAACGGGTTGCGGTGTTCATCCAAAACTTGGCCCTTGTCGACGGCCGCAGCCAATTTTACCGCAGCATTGTGCATCATGGTAAACGCCTGCTTCGAGTCGCCCTTAATCGGTAATGCTAAGAACAGGGCAATCCCGTCGGTTTGGAAGGTTTCCATATGGTCGATATCAAACGTACCCGGATTGAACATATTCGCCAAGCTAAAGAGCACGGGACCATTGCCTGCGGTATCAACATGACGATGGAAAATATCAAAATCACCGTATTTGAAGCCGAGTTCAGTCATCTGTTGCAGCAAAATGGCGCCTTCGAAATTGCCTGTCACATGCAAAACAATTACTTCTTCAGGCTCTTCGGTGAGAATTTTTTCGTCCGGCTTACGCTCAACCTTTAAATCCATTTGCGCTTGGCTGGGTTCTGCTGTCATCGAAGGAATTGATTCGGGCAGATCATCAGTTGCCCGCATGGATGGTGGCTCAACCACGTCTTCCTGCGCTCGCACCGGTGCTGCTCCAGTTTCAGTGGACTCGACTGCTGGACTTTCCGATGGCAGCTCTGCTTGAGGTTGTGGCGCAGGTTCAGCCGCTGGCTTCGGCTCTGAAAGGGGCTCGGGAGCAGATTTAGCGGCAGGTTTAGGCTGGCTCTCAGTGCGTTTAATGACACGCACGGCACCAATGCCGTCATCATCAAATCCATCAGCTGATTGACGTTTGCGTTCCAGAGCAGCAGCACGGTCAGAATCACGCCGTTCATTTTTGCGAATGGTCCACATGCCATGGCCAATGATGGCAAGAATTAGTATTAAACCTATGACCGTAAACACAATCTGCATATTACTCATGTAACGCTCTCTTCGTTGTTATCATTTCGGTTACAAGTTGATCGTTCACACTCAAGCTTCTGTCATGGCTACTGCGGCCTCAATATCAACCGCAACCAATCTCGATACACCAGGTTCTTGCATGGTAACACCAGCTAAATGCGACGCCATTTCCATCGCGATTTTGTTATGGCTGATGTAAATAAACTGGACGGTTTCTGACATTTCTTCAACCAATCGACAAAAACGACCCACGTTAGCATCGTCGAGCGGCGCGTCTACCTCATCCAATAAACAAAACGGTGCTGGATTCAGACGAAAGATTGCAAACACCAATGATAAAGCTGTTAGCGCCTTTTCACCACCGGAAAGCAAATGAATTGTGCTATTTTTCTTACCCGGTGGCCGCGCCATAATAGTCACCCCAGTTTCCAGCAGATCATCATCGGTTAACGCCAAATAGGCCGTACCACCGCCGAAGACCTTCGGAAACAACTCCTGCAAGCCAGCGTTCACCGCATCAAACGTCGTCCGGAAGCGCTGCCGTGTCTCTTTATCAATTTTCCGTATGGCCGTTTCTAACGTATCCAATGACGACGATAAATCATCATGTTGCTGATCTAAATAACTTTTTCGCTCTGCCAACGTTTCCGCTTCATCAATCGCGGCAAGGTTGATAGCACCAAGCCGCTGGATTGCCGCCTGCAGTCGTTCTACTTCCGCTTGCCATTGTTTTTCATTAGCATCTTCAGCAAGTTGCTCGAGGATCGGTTTCAATGGCTGATTCATTTCTTGTAAGACCGCGAGCACATTGCGGCTGCGCTCTTGTAATGCAACCAGCTCTAACTGGCTACTTTGAACCTTCTGCCGCGCTTTCTCAATATGCGCCTCAACCCCTTGCGCGCCAGAACTAACTTCACGTAATTGTTGCTCGAGTGTACTCACTTCATTAGCAATATCACGCCGTTGTTCATCCACGCCTTCGCGCTGCTGCAATAACTCTTCCAATTGCAGCGCCAGCATCTCGAGCTCTTCTTGTTGCTCGCTAGCAGGCTCTTGCAGCAGTTGTAACTGTTCTTGAGTTTGGGCGCTATGCTGTTTACTTCGTTCTAACAGTGTCGCCATCTGTTGCAGCTGCAATAGTGCTTGTTGCAATTGCATGGCAAGTTGTTGCGCTTGCTGCTGCCGTTGTTGCAACCGGTCGCGTAATGCTTGCCGCTGCTGCTGTAACTCATGGCGTTGTTGCTGCCAATCCGCATCGTCCTGCACAGCCTCATCGTGTTCTAAATATTGCGCTAATTCTTCGCTCGCAACAGCTGCGGTCAACGCAGATTCCTCTGCCTCTTGTTGCTGCGCTTCTATACGCTCATGCCACTGCGCAATTTTGCTTTGTATGCGCTGTTGCTGCTCGTGTTGCCACGCCAACTTATCCTGCCACGTCGCCCGCTGAGCCTGCAGCTCATTAATAGCATCCCGTTCCGTTTGCAGTTGTTGATCGAGTTGCTCAAGCAAACTCTCTTGCTGCTGACGCTCATCTTGCAGCTGTTTGAGTTCGCTGCTGATCGCATTCAATCGCGCCTCAATACTGGTCAGTTCCTGCTGCTGCAACAGTTGACTATCAGCAGCCTCAATACTGGCAGCACGATAACCAGCCGCGGACCACAATTGTCCGGTCGGCGTCATCGCCGCAAGCCAGCCATCGGCAAGACATTGTTGTGCAGCCTCAGCTGACGACGCTGCGGCGATATTTTGTAGCCACTCCCAACGCGTCAGCAGCCCCTGACATTCAGCGGCTAAACTGCCTTGCCGTGGCTCGCTGTCGGTTCCAAGCACAACCACGCGTGCGCCCAGTTCCTCCGGCCATTGCTGCAGACGCTCTTCGACAATCCAAGCATCAAGCCACGCGCCGGTGAGCTGCTCAATAGCTAGTTGCCAGGCTTCCGTCACTTGCATGTGATCACGCACTTGCCCGCGGGCGGTGACCTTTTGTGCATCTAACCAAGCTTTGACCCTTTCTGGCCAATGACTTGCGCTCGCGGCCTCAAGTAGTGTTTGTAGAGAACTCTGTCGACCACCCAGTTGTTGTTGTTCTGTGTGACGTTCAGCAATAGCGGTCTGCAGATTTTCACTGTGCTCCTGTGCCTGCCGCTTGTCGGTTTGAACGGCACCGAGTTGTTGTTGCCGCTCGTGCAACGACGCCTCGAGACTGCTCAATTGCTCCTGTAACTCGGCGGCGTCGAGTTCATTTAATTCACGTTGCGAGGCTTCCAACTCTTGCTTTAATTGCGTAATAGCTTCCAGACATCGGGCTTGCTGGTGCTCGGCTCGCTCGATTTGTAACTTGAGATTCTGTTCCGTTTCACGCCGCCGTTGCTGCTGCTCCAAGAATTGTTGATGCGCGTCTTGTTGCGCTTCGTAGCGCTCGTCGAGCGCCTCAAACTCAGTCTGTGCTTGTTCGTGCTGTGCCTGCGCCTCTTCATGCTGCGGCGTGAGTTCATCGATAGTCAGTTGCAACTGAACTTCAGCTTCCACGTCACGCTGATAGGTTTCATCAAGTCGTTCAAGCTCGTCGCTTAACTCACGCTTGCGTTGCTCACGTTGCTGCAATTGTCCGCGTAAACTCTGCAGTTGGTGCTCCGTGCGGGTGACATCATTACCGAGCTGATAAAACTGTTGTTGTACGGCATCTAAACGTTGCTTGGCATCTGCTGTTTGTTCCCGCAATTCGGTGGTACCGCGTTCACTACCGCGCTGTTCCGCCAACCATTTTTCGAGCTCAGTTTCATCAGTTTGAATTTGTCGGCGAATCGACTCTGCTTGATTCTCAATAACCAACCAGCGCAAAGCTTGGAGTTCTGCTCGATAGGTGCGTTCTTGAGCTTTGAGTTCTTTGTAGCGCTGGGCGGCAGCGGCTTGGCGTTGCAGCTTATCGAGTTGGGCGCCTAGTTCATCACGAACATCCGTCAATCTATCGAGATTGTCACGAGTGTGTTGGATGCGACTCTCGGTTTCTTTGCGGCGCTCTTTGTATTTAGAGATACCCGCAGCTTCTTCAATAAATACACGTAATTCTTGTGGTTTCGATTCAATGAGCCGGGAAATCATGCCCTGTTCGATAATCGCGTAGCTGCGCGGACCTAGGCCAGTTCCTAAAAATAAGTCGGTGATGTCGCGACGACGGCATTTACTGCTGTTGAGAAAATAGTCCGAACGCCCATCACGCGTCACCAACCGCTTGACTGAAATTTCAGCGTAACTGGCGTACTCACCCTGAATACGCCCACTGGTGTTATCAAAGACGAGTTCGACGCTGGCTTGCGAAACGGGTTTGCGCGCATTGGAGCCATTAAATATGACATCGGTCATGGCATCGCCGCGCAAATTCTTCGCAGAACTCTCACCAAGCACCCAGCGCACCGCATCAATGACATTCGATTTACCACAGCCATTCGGTCCCACCACACAGGTCATCTGGTGCGGGAACGGCACTTTGGTGGGGTCGACGAATGACTTGAAGCCGACTAATTTGATGTGCTTAAGGCGCAAGTACGAAGTCCATGTTGTTATTGTTGTTATCGAAGCTGTTAGGATTCATGAGAATCACGAAAAACACAAGACTATGATGGTCAGTTTCCGGACCATAACCGCTCTCGTAACTCATATTTACAATTTCAACTGCAGAGAACAAGTCTATCCCCCTATAATGACCCCATCTGAATAAAATAAAGAGGACGTCATGGAACGCACCGTCAGTAACTTTGGCCCTAGTTATGTCGCACGTGGCTTTGAATTAGCCTTTCAGCCCGGTGTGCGGCGCTACGCTATTATTCCACTGCTACTGAATATCTTGCTATTTGCGGCTGCTATCTGGGCGGTGTTCTCGTATGCCGGAAGCTGGATAGAACTCGTGCTCAGTTGGCTGCCCGATTATCTCGAGTGGTTGCGCTACTTGATGTGGCCGTTTTTGGTACTAGCGATTATTGTGCTCTTTGCGGTGAGTTTTACGAGTGTTGCCAATATCATTGCAGCACCCTTTAACAGTTTGCTCGCTGAAAAAGTCGAAGAAAAACTAACAGGTCAGCGCCCGGTTGATGGCGGCGTGGCAGGCATGGTGCGTGATATCCCTCGCATTATTGGTCGAGAGCTTCAAAAGCTGATGTATTTCTTTCCACGCTTTATAGGTTTCCTGCTGCTGTTTTTATTTGTACCTATTATTGGTCAAGTGCTCTGGTTCTTGTTCGCGGGCTGGGTCATGACCATCCAGTACGCCGATTATCCCATTGATAACCATAAAATTCCGTTTAAAAATATGCGACACCAACTCTGGTCGATTAAGGGTAAAAGCTTAAGTTTTGGTTGTCTGGTCGCCTTTCTCGCCTCAGTGCCACTTATCAATTTAATTATGATTCCAGTAGCTGTCGCAGGCGCAACAGCTATGTGGGTGGATCATTTACGTGATCAAGCCCTAGCAATACAGCCAAAAACGTTCTAATCTAGCAACAAACCAATTACATATTGAGTACAAATGTTCGGTTCTCGTCACATTCGCACATGGATCTGCGGAGCACTTTTGCTTGCGGGAGTACCGACTACGCTCGCCTCGGATATCGTCTGGGGCGTCAATCATGTGCCTCCATTTCATATCCTTGAAGGCGAACATCAACATCAAGGCATCTGCGATGCGCTGGTGCAAGCATTTATCAACGCAAGCCCACATCTGGAACATGAAATCAAAGAGCTACCGACATCACGACTTTCGGCACTGATACAAAATGATCAGAATGTATGTCTGCCTTGCATGATCTTGAAACCTGCCGACCAAAGCATTGCCCAATTTTCCGACCCCACGAATACCTACCCTCCACACGGTATTATTACGCGCCCTGAGCTAGCAGAGGAATTGACGAGTAAATTCGGCAATCCGTTAGACATTGAAGCACTAGTATTGAGTCGAGATTATAGTTTCGGTCAGCCGCCAGAACGTAAATTCGGACGCTTACAAGGTTTTCTCGATCAGGAGCTGGTTAATAGCCCGCAATTTTCGGTGATTGGTGGTTCGCAATCATCCCATAATTTGTTTCTCATGCTGCGCAGTGGTCGTATTGACTACACTATCGATTACCTGATGATGAAGAATTATATTGAAAGCACCACCAGCAACGAGTATGTGTTTATTCCCATTCAACAAAATAAAGATGATGCCATTGTTGGCGCTGTCGGTTGTTCGAAGAACGCTTGGGGAACGCAAGCACTCGAGCTTATCAATGAAATCATTCCGGTTGCTATTGAAGATCCAGTCGTCCGCGACGCCTACTACCGCTGGTTACAAGAATAAATGAGACGCTATCGGTTACCTACTGAAACCGCTATAATATGGCGCATTATCGATCAGTTAGGTTTTCTTCATGAGTGTAGAGCAGTTCCCCCCCACCGCAGAGTTGGCACCCGGCGCAAAAATTGGTTTTGTGAGCCTGGGGTGTCCGAAAAATCTTGTCGACTCTGAGCGCATTTTGACGCAACTTCGCACCGAAGGTTATGACATCGTCAATAGCTATACCAACGCTGACATGGTGATTGTGAACACGTGCGGCTTTATTGACAGCGCCGTACAAGAATCGCTGGACGCCATTGGTGAAGCACTCCATGAAAACGGTAAGGTGATTGTGACCGGTTGCTTAGGCGCCAAAGATGACGAGATTCGTGAAGTGCATCCTAACGTTTTAGCCATTACCGGTCCTCATGCTTATGAAGAAGTAATGGGACATGTCCATAAATATGTGCCGAAGCCGACCGCAACTATTCCCTATGAGAATCTCGTACCGGATACGGGCGTCAAACTCACGCCACGTCACTATGCTTATCTGAAAATATCGGAAGGCTGCAATCATCGGTGTACGTTCTGCATCATCCCGTCGATGCGCGGCGACCTCGTGAGCCGTCCTATCGGAAATGTGCTTGATGAAGCCAAGCGCCTCGCCAATGCAGGCGTAAAAGAGTTACTCGTCATTTCTCAAGATACCAGCGCCTACGGCGTCGATGTGAAGCATAAACTAGGCTTTTGGGATGGCAAACCGGTCAAAACACGCATGCTTGAGCTGTGTGAAGCGCTGGGTGAATTAGGCATTTGGGTTCGCCTACATTACGTCTACCCATATCCATCGGTGGACGATGTCATCCCGTTGATGGCCGCAGGGAAAATCTTGCCCTATCTCGATATTCCAATGCAGCATGCCAACAAGCGTATTTTGAAATTGATGAAGCGCCCTGGTTCAGCGGAACGCACGTTAGAGCGGATCCGCGGCTGGCGTGAAATTTGTCCAGATTTGACTATCCGCAGTACCTTTATTGTCGGCTTCCCAGGCGAAACCGAGGCTGAATTTGAAGAGTTATTACAATTCTTGCGCGATGCGCAATTGGACCGCGTCGGTTGTTTCACCTACTCCGATGTGGATGGCGCCAAAGCGAATGACTTACCTGATCCGGTTCCTGAAGCAGTGAAGCAAGAGCGTTACGGGCGCTTTATGCAAGTTCAACAAGAAATCAGTGCGCAGCGGTTGCAGGCTAAAATTGGCCGCACCCTCGACGTTCTGATTGATGAAGTGGATGCTGAAGGTGCGATTGGACGTAGTTACGCAGACGCCCCTGAAATTGATGGCTTGGTCTATTTAAATGGCGAGGTCAATGTCAAACCAGGCGACAAAGTCACCGTCCTGATTGAGCATGCCGACGAGTATGATCTCTGGGGCTCTCTCGTAGCAAAGTAATACGATTCAAAAAAATCCCGGCAGTTGCCGGGATTTTTTTATTCGCTATCGTCGCTCGTATCATCATCCAATAACTTCTGATCGAGCTTCTTACTGGATTGCACGCCAAGCTTCCGGAAGTTTTCAACACGGCCGACCAAGTTCCCGCGCCCCACTGACAACTTATTCATGGCACCATCGTAATGCTTGCGAACAGTATCCAAAGAATTGCCAATCTTTTGCATATCCTCAATGAAACCAACGAACTTGTCGTAAAGCTTCGCTGCATCATTGGCGATGCGCTGCGCATTTTGATTTTGATGCTCGTATTGCCAAATGTTGTTGACCGTTCGTAACGCTACCAACAAATTGGTTGGACTCACCAACATAATGTTGTGTTCAAGCGCTAAGCGAATCAATTCAGGATCACGATCAACAGCCAATAAAAATGCGGGCTCAATTGGAATAAACATCAATACGTAATCGAGCGTTCTGACGCTGTCGAGCTGCTGATAGTTCTTTTTACTGAGTCCTTTGATGTGATTCCGCAATGAATTAACATGCTCGGTGAGTGCTTGGTCACGGTCAGCATCTACATCACTGTTAAAATAGCGCTCATAGGCCACTAGTGAAACTTTGGAATCAATGACGACATCTTTATCGTTCGGTAGATGCACCACCACGTCAGGCTTAAACGCTTTACCGTCATCATCGCGGTGATGAGTCTGCGTTTCATACTCATGCCCTTCGCGTAATCCCGACTGCGTCAGAATTCGCTCCAGTACCACCTCACCCCAGTTGCCCTGAGTCTTCGTGTCGCCTTTCAACGCTTTGGTGAGCGCTTCTGCCTCTAAAGCCATTTGCTTGTTCAAATCTTTGAGCGAGTTGACTTGCTCAGCTAGCGCAGCCCGTTGCTTGATTTCATCTGAGTACTGCTGCGTTACCTGCGTTTTGAAGGTTTCCAGTTGCTGCTTGAATGGCGCTAGCGTCGCCTCCAAGGTTTGCTTGCTACTGACCTGTAAACGCTCGGATTTTTGCTCGAAGATTTGCTGTGCTAGACGTTCAAACTCTTTCTTCAAACGTTCTTCACTGGCTTCAAGCAACTTTTGTTTTTCTTCCGCATGTTGCAACGCTGATTCGAGCTTGGAACGAACAGCAGCTAGTTCAGCTTGCACTTCACTGCGCTGCTGCTGTGTATGCTGCAGTTGCTGTTCAGTGCGAGCAAGACGTTGCTCATACTGATCGCGTTGCTGCTCGGTTGTGGTTTGGCTTTGGTCTAATTGCGTTTGCAGAAACTGTTGCTGTTGCCGCGCCTCTTGCTGCTGCGCTCGCAACCGCGGTTGCCAAATCAGCCAAATTAACGCAGCACCGAGAGCAAAAGCGCCCGCTGCTGCACTCAACCATTGCCAGAGTTCTAGACTAAGCATCCGCTTCAGCCAGTTTGACCCGCCAAATGGCAGGCCCGGTTTCGTGGGCATTTTCACCCGTGCTGTCTACCGCGACGGTGACCGGCATATCTTCCACTTCAAACTCGTAAATTGCTTCCATTCCCAAGTCCTCAAAGGCCACTACGCGGGCCTTCTTAATCGCTTTCGCTACCAAATACGCAGCACCACCAACAGCCATCAAATACACGGCTTTATGTTGCTTGATACTCTCGACAGTCGCAGGTCCACGTTCGGCTTTACCAATCATGCCCAAAATACCTGTCTTATCGAGCATCATATCGGTGAACTTGTCCATTCGTGTCGCGGTTGTCGGCCCAGCTGGTCCAACCACTTCATTACCGACCGGGTCGACTGGCCCAACGTAATAAATAAATTTATTCGTGAAGTCGACTGGCAGCGACTCGCCTTTGTCCAACATGTCTTTGATGCGTTTGTGCGCAGCATCACGGCCGGTCAATAACTTGCCCGATAACAAAACTGTTTCACCGGTTTTCCAGGTTTCGATGTCGGCTTGACTGACTTCATCTAAATTCACGCGGCGCGCGTCATCACCCAACTGGAAGGTAATATCAGGCCAGTCTTCAAGCTTCGGCGGTTGCAGATCAGCTGGACCACTTCCGTCTAGCACAAAATGCGCATGGCGAGTGGCCGCACAATTTGGAATCAGGGTGACTGGCTTCGACGCCGCGTGGGTCGGTACCGACTTAATCTTCACGTCCATCACAGTGGTGACGCCGCCCAGACCTTGAGCGCCGATGCCGAGCTTATTTACGCGGTGATAGATTTCCAAACGCAGTTCCTCTTCGGCTGTTTGCGGCCCGCGATCAAGAAGCTCCTGAATATCCACTGGATCCATCAAGCTCTCTTTCGCTAACACTGCAGATTTCTCAGCAGTACCACCAATACCGAGGCCAATCATACCGGGTGGGCACCAACCAGCGCCCAATTTTGGCATGGTTTCTACCACCCAGTCGGCAATGGAATCACTCGGATTCAACATGACCATCTTGGATTTATTCTCGGAACCGCCGCCCTTGGCTGCGATCATGACATCCACATGCCCGCCCGCAATCATATCGATATGCACTACAGCAGGCGTGTTATCGCCGGTATTCTTCCGCGCTCCAGCTGGGTCAGACACAATCGAAGCACGTAACGGATTATCTGGATTCAAGTATGCGCGACGGGTTCCTTCATCGACCATTTCCTGCACCGTCATGTCGGTTTTATCCCATTGCACATCCATGCCAACTTTGACAAAACAGGTCACGATACCTGTGTCCTGACAAATAGGTCGTTTACCCTGTGCCGACATTCTGGAGTTGGTCAACACCTGAGCGATTGCATTCTTGGCTGCCTCGCTCTGTTCACGGTGGTAGGCTTGTTCGAGTGCTTGGACGAAATCCAGCGGGTGGTAATAAGAAATGTATTGCAACGCGTCCGCGATGCTCTCGATAAAGTCAGCCTGACGTATAATGGCCATGTGAACCTCTGTTGACAGCTAAAGGGTGTAAATTTGAAGTGTCGCTATAATAGCGCTTTGCATCCCAAGTGACCAGTTATGCTATGCTGCTGCGTCGTGACTTTAGTGGCAACCCGAGATGCCAACACTAGGATCGTTTTACACAGGAGAACGCCGTGATTCTGCAAGCCGTACCGCTTGAACTCGATACTCCGTTTGCGGAACTGTTTAGCCGTTGTGCACATGAACCCGGCGCATTGTTTCTCGATAGCTGTGACCATCCTCAAGCCAAGTTTGACTTCATTTTCAGACAGCCGCACAAGTGGCTTACCGAGAGCACCGAGTGGCCGCAGCGCTTACATGCAGAACTCGCGCTGCTGCCCCGCTATGAAGGTCCAGAGCATATCCCTTTTCAAGGCGGTATCGCGGGTGCATTCAGTTACGATGCGGGGCGGGCTCTGGAGCGTCTCCCAGAGTGTGCGGCTATCGACATTGACTTACCTGATATTGCGGTCGGCGTATATCACCAAGCACTGATTCGATGCCGACAGACCCAGCAAACCTGGTTAGTGGCGCCTCAAGCACAACTCGCCGAACTCAAGCGCTTTTGGCTAGCTCCGAATGCAGCACAGTCGCAAGCCTTTCGCTTGCGCAGTGATTGGCGTAGCAACATGTCACTGGCCGATTACACCGAAAAGTTTGAACGCATTCAGGACTATTTGCAGGCGGGTGACTGTTACCAAATCAATCTTGCACAACGGTTTTCTGCAGATTTTGACGGTGACGCTTGGCATGCGTATCAGCAGCTTCGCGACAGCAACCGAGCCCCCTTCTCTGGCTTTTTGCGCTTACCCGACGGTGCCGTTTTATCTGTTTCACCAGAGCGCTTTTTGCGAATCGATGCTGACGGTCATGTACAAACCAAACCGATTAAAGGGACTAAACCTCGCTCAGCCGATGCCACCGAAGATGCTGCGCTTGCAGAAGCCTTAGCGCAGTCGGCAAAAGATCGCGCTGAGAACGTGATGATTGTTGACCTACTACGCAATGATTTAAGTCGTCTGTGCGAGCCTGGCAGCGTTCAGGTGCCCACATTGTTCGCAATTGAGAGCTACCCCGCGGTGCATCATTTGGTGAGCACTGTGACCGGTACACTGAGCGATGCGAAGCTCGGGATTGAGCTGCTAGGTATGGCTTTTCCAGGCGGCTCTATCACCGGCGCACCGAAGATTCGCGCCATGGAGATTATCGAAGAACTCGAGCCGCACCGACGCAGTTTTTACTGCGGCAGTTTTGGCTATTTTTCGCAGCATGGTGTCGCCGATACCAATATCGCTATTCGAACTTTAGTCGCCAGCGCGAACCGCATTCATTGTTGGGCAGGTGGTGGTATCGTCGCCGACTCCGAAGCCTTGAGTGAGTACCAAGAGACACTCGATAAAGTGGCTAAAATTTTACCGATACTTCAACACGAACCGAAGCCAACCGACGACGAGGCTCAGCATGCATCGTCATGAGTTCCTGCGGCGGTTTCAGCTCTACCGTGCTCCGCAAGTGACGCGGCCCTCGTTAAAGCGGCTACGCCCAGCAGCGGTGCTGATTCCACTGTTGGAGACACCAAACGGATTACAAGTAATCCTCACGCAACGTAGCGCTCAATTACGGCATCATGCTGGGCAAATCAGTTTCCCTGGCGGGCGCCAAGAACCACATGATGCGAATTTATATGAAACGGCGTTGCGCGAAGCACACGAAGAAATCGCCTTACACCCAGATGATGTGGAGCTGGTTGGGCAACTGCATGATTACCCGGTGATCAGCAATTTTATCGTCCGTCCCTATGTCGCTATAGTTACGCCACGACAACCGCTGGTCGCTGATCCGCGCGAAGTTGCTGAGATTTTTACCGTGCCGCTAGCGACTATTTTGCAGCAGCGCCAACATTTCGTCTTTCGACTACAGCGTTTTATGTACGATAAGGTATACTTTATGCCTTATCAGCAACGCAATATCTGGGGCGCTACGGCTGGCATGCTTCGTGAATTAGCCGATCATGTGTACCCTGATCAACGGCCATGGTCGCGGCCATTGAATTAATCAACGGATGACCTAATAAGAGAATGTATGATTAGTGTTTTTGATATTTACAAAGTAGGAATCGGTCCATCGAGCTCACACACTGTAGGCCCCATGCGTGCGGCCGCAGATTTCTTGCGCGCAGCAGCGCAGCAGCTCGATCTCGAGCAAGCCACCGGAATTGAAGTGGAATTATTCGGTTCGCTCGGGCAAACAGGAAAAGGCCACGGTACCGGCAAAGCCGTTATGCTTGGCCTCGTGGGCGAGTCTCCAGAAACGGTCGATACCACCACTGTTGACGATTTTCTTGCCACGGTCGATCGCGAGCAGAAACTCAAATTACTCGGTCAGCACGAGGTGCATTTTCCGCGCGAAGGCGCCATTACCTTTCATCGTCGGAAGACGATGCCGCGGCATGCGAATGCCATGGAACTGCGGTTACTGCGCGGTGATGAAGTACTGTTCAAAGACCTCTATTATTCCATTGGCGGTGGTTTCATTGTTCGTGATGCCGACTTTGATGACAGTCTCGAAGAGGCTATCGAACAATCCAGCAAGCCGATCCCGTATCCATTTGATAGTTGCGCTGAGCTGCTTGCCCATTGCCAAGAGCATGGACTCCGGATCAGCTCATTGATGCTGGCCAACGAAAAAGTATTTCGTTCTGAACGTGAGATCCGCGATGGCTTGATGCACATTTGGAAGACTATGGATGAGTGCATTGACCGCGGCATTCGCACGGAAGGAATATTACCCGGCGGGTTGAAGGTTCGGCGACGTGCCCCGGCTCTCTATCAACGGCTGAAGAATGAAAAATCGGCTGACCCCATGCAAGTCATGGATTGGGTCGATTTATTTGCACTAGCTGTCAATGAAGAAAATGCGGCGGGTGGCCGAGTCGTGACAGCACCCACTAACGGTGCTGCGGGAATTGTGCCTGCGGTCATGAAATATGCAGACCGATTTATTACGCCTCTCGATGAAGAAACGATCGTTCGCTTCTTACTAACCAGCGCCGCCATTGGCATTTTATATAAAAAGAATGCTTCCATATCAGGTGCCGAAGTGGGTTGCCAAGGCGAAGTTGGGGTAGCCTGCTCAATGGCTGCTGGAGCACTAGCAGAACTGATGGGCGGAAACACCAGCAACGTCGAAAATGCCGCAGAAATCGGCATGGAACACAATCTAGGCCTAACCTGTGACCCCGTTGGTGGCTTGGTTCAAGTGCCTTGTATCGAGCGCAATGCTATGGGTGCAATCAAAGCAATCAATGCCGCTCGTTTAGCATTACGCGGCAGCGGTGATCACAAAGTCTCGCTCGATAAAGTCATCAAAACGATGTGGGAAACGGGCAACGATATGCGGTCGAAATACAAAGAAACGGCACGCGGCGGCCTAGCAGTCAATATCATCGAATGCTAGTAAAACATAGTGAATGGTGAACAGTGAACAGATGGTGTCTCCACTATCTATTCACAGTTCACTATTCACTATTCACTATTTACTGTTCACTGTTCACTGTTCACTGTTCACTGTCTTTTAGAGGGTTGGTAATTCGATTTTTGCGAACAAGCGATCAATTTCATCCTGAGATTTCGTTTGCATCGCGCGCTCGACGCAGGTTTTCGTCAAATGTGGCGCAAAAGCTTCCATGAAGTCATACATGTAGTTTCTCAAGAAAGTACCTTTTCGAAACCCAATCTTGGTCGTGCTCGGTTCGAAAATGTGTTGTGCAGGAATGGCGACTAAGTCTTTGTCATGCTGCGGGTCGATAGCCATAGACGCAACCACCCCAATACCTAATCCCATTCGTACGTAAGCTTTAATCACGTCAGCATCGGTTGCAGTAAACACCACATTCGGCTTAATACCGGCATGATTGAATGCGCGATCGAGTTCGGAACGTCCCGTAAACCCATGTACATAGGTAATAATCGGTAACTCGCGCAAATCCTGAATAGATACCTTGCTCTGCTGCCCGAGTGCATGGTCGCGAGGCGCAATAATCGAGCGATTCCAGTGATAGCACGGCAGCATAATCAAATCTTGATAAAGATGCAGAGCTTCCGTCGCAATGGCGAAATCAGCCTTGCCCTTCGCGGCAGCCTCACTAATTTGCTCAGGTGAGCCTTGATGCATATGCAACGACACTTTCGGATACCGAGCCATAAACTTCTTGATGACCGGCGGTAACGCATAACGTGCCTGCGTGTGCGTGGTCGCGATTTGAAGTTTGCCTTGATCGGGTTGCGTATGTTCTGCGGCAACCGCTTTCACAGCGTCAACTTGAGACAATATTTGGCGAGCGATATGAATCACTTCTTCGCCAGCAGGCGTCACATGAGTGAGGTGCTTACCGCTGCGCCCGAATATTTGGATGCCAAGTTCATCTTCCAACATGCGAACTTGTTTTGATATGCCCGGTTGCGAGGTGAATAAACTATCGGCAGTCGCCGAAACATTGAGATTATGATTTAATACTTCGACAATGTAGCGCAGCTGCTGCAGTTTCATAACCGACCTGTAGTGAATTGCTTATGCAAAAAATATATAACACCTTGCTTATTTATTCCAATCGCATTTTGAGGTAATCCGTGAGTTCACTGCAAGATCAGTTGAAGAATTTAGGGTTTTCAACATCAGATTCAGCCACTACTGAAAGCTCGACAGCCCCTGCCCATCCCACCTCACAACAGACCGTTCCGATCCGCATTCAACGGCAAACGAAAGGACGCAAAGGGAAAGGGGTCACCGTACTCTTCGACTTGGAATTAGATGCTGCCGAGGTGCAGAATATGGCCAGCCAACTGCGGAAAAAATGTGGTGTGGGTGGAGCAGTGAAAGATGGCACCATTGAGTTACAAGGTGATCAACGAGAAGCAGCCAAAGCTTGGCTCGTGGAGCAAGGGTATCAGGTCAAATTCGCAGGCGGTTAATCCGGGCTTTACAGTCGGTAGCTAAAGTAGACTTCGCGACCGTTCTGTTCCCATTTCAATTGCGTGGTGAGCTGGCGTAACAAATCTAATCCACGACCATGGTTCATGTGACTCGAGCTGATCACGCGTTCAGTATCCCAACCACTGCCGGTATCGGTTACGGTGAACTCTAACAGGCCTTTTTCGGCAATAAAGTTTACGTGTATACGAATCTGCCCCTCATCCAATGCCGATAAGCGCTCCGCTCGTAACTGGTAGTAATTCATAAAGCCTTCTGGCGCTTGTTTAATCGAGGAGTCGAGTCGTAACAACCCATGCTCCAAAGCATTGTTGTAGGCTTCCGCAAGCAGCAAGTAAATAGTGGTTCGATGATTACGCAACCGCGGCAATGTACCGATAGCATTGAGAACATGATTCACCGGATCCAGTTCGCGCAATTGATTGGCTGTCAAATCAATAGTGAGTGTGAACGGCATGGCAGTGTCATCGTTGGGCTGTTTGAGCTCATCGAGTCCAGTCGGACAGCAACTCAACACCGCTAACGACAAGTCATCATGGAGAGGCTGCGTGCCACGGAAGTGCTCGAGCTCACCCACCAACTTCGGGAAGTCCGCAGGCGCTGAAAAACGCTGCAATAATTGCTCCAGCGTATCACTGCCTAAGAACTCCATCTTGTGTCCCAACAGCTCAATAACACCGTCGGTATAGAGCGCAATATTGCTATTTAACGGCGCGCGAAATGTCGTGACACGACTGTCAAAGTCATCGTCGTCCAAGACGCCCAGCGCCATATGCTGTGCCGGCATGCGGTCGATAATTTCACCGGAATCGCTAAACAGAACAGCCGGTGGCATACCACCATTCCAAAAAGTGACCCGCTCACCATTGGCCGACAATTCTAATAAAATACCAGCGCAAAACATGTCGTCAGGCAGTAATCGATTCAAACGGAAATTGAACTCAGTCACCATTTCGGCAACCGAAACGCCACGATCCGCCATTGCGAAAAAGGCCTGTGACAACGGCAATGCACCCGTCGCAGGCGCAAGTCCATGCCCAGTAAAGTCAGCCATAAATACGTAGATATTGCCAATCGGTCCAGGCGCCACCAAGCACAAGTCACCATTAAATTTGGACACTGGCGTGAGGTAGGTCCGAATGTGAGGAAACTCGAGATAGTTACGGCTCAGCGCGTTACGGAAAATATGCTCGACCAACTGATGTTCGCGGTCAATACGGGTGGCGTGCCATGCGAGAGAATGGCGAGTTTGCGTTAATTCAGCGCGTAAGCTATTGGCATGCTCTAATGACTGAATTCGTGTTTTCAAAATACCGATAGGCTCGGGCCAAAGCACCACGTCAACGAAAAACTTACGCCGGTCATCATTCCAACGACCCAGTTGACGCGCATCATCAGTAATGATCAAACAGTCATTGATGTCCGCTTCAAAGTCATCTTCACGGGCTTGTTGAAAGAGTTTACGCAGAGCTGGCGCAAGTTGAGTTTGCGCCGCATAGATGAAGATAGTGATATCGCTACTGAGCAGACCGTTGCGGGCAACTGCTTCCGAATACCCAGCGGTGACAAACTCGAAATCGAGTTGTTCGAGTTGGTGCAGCACATCAGTGGCAAGCTTCGAATGATCATGAACTACATGCATACGCCCTGCCGTCTGATTGCTTACTCAATCGTAAATAGTTTATCGAAACGTGAAATATCGAGAATACTACGTACTTCAGGCCGACAATTAATAATGTGAATACCACGCACAGAATTACCCAATGATTTCCGCATATTCAATAGCATCCCAAGCGCTGAGCTATCGAGATACTCGGTTTCGCGTAAATCGATAATGACTGTGGGGCGTTCTTCACCAATATTGTTGTAGGCTTGTCGAAACTCTTGTACCAAATTGAAATCGAACTTCCCTTTGATCGCAATGATCAATTCTTTTCCGTCGTTGGAGAACTGTCGATGTAAAGCCATGTGATACCTTTATCGCTTCAGTTTGTTATCATAGCGTCCCTATGCATTGATACTGCCACAGCCAAGGAATTTGACAAGGATTAGTCGCATAAAATCACATTTTGACACAAAAAAGCCGAGCACAGAGGCTCGGCTTTTCCCTAACGAGGCCAGCTTACGGCTTTTGCTGATACTTCTTATACAGTTGCATATGACGGTTGTTCAAATCAACCAATCGACCGTCGATAAACATAAGTTGAATATCTTGTTCGAGATGATTCAAGATATCGCCCTCAGAGACAACTATCGAAGCTTGTTTTCCGATTTCCAATGAACCGACTTTATCAGCAACACCCATGACTTGGGCTGGCTTGAGAGTAATCGCCTCAAGTGCAGTCGCATGGTCCAGTCCATAAGCAACCGAGTTACCTGCCGCGAATGCCAAGTTACGAATATCCCAATAACCAGGATAGCTGAGTGCAAAGTTCACCCCAGCATCTGCAAGCGCCGCTGGCGTTGCATAGGCTTGGTCATAAGCTTCATCGTGACGCGACGGTAAGCCGTACATAGCACCATAAACAACCGGCACTTCAGCAGCAGCTAATTGCTCAGTCATGCGCCAAGCATCGCGAGCACCCATCAGCACCAACTCAAATCCGTGCTCTTGGGAGAAGTCTATCGCCTGCTCCATTTGACGTTTATCGTTGGCATGAACAAACAACGTACTGGAGCCGTCAAACAAACCACTCATCGCTTCCCAGCGTAAATCCGTGCCATTCAGCTCGCCTGCTTGCTTCGCATCGTAATAAGCTCGTGCATCAATGAATGCCTGCTTGAGCTCTTCCAACGCTTCCGCATTAGCTTTACGTTGTTCTTCTGGTGAACGCCGTTCCCACCAAGCGGTATTCAAACCCGCTCGCGGCCAACTCAGGTGAACACCAACGTTCAACGCTTCAGCAGCATCTTCATAGGTCCAGCCATCGGTTTGCAACAAGCTCGAGCGTCCCATGATCAAATTGCCTTGCGGCACAATTTGCGCATGCGTAATGCCGTTATAGCGAATGGTTGGAATCACTTCAGAGTCTGGATTATAAGCCGTGTGACCACTCACCTCTGGCGTAATGTTACCCACTTCATCTTGGTCGTCAGTGGCGCGTACCGCTCCAATTTCAACCAAGCCTAGCGTGGTATCCAAAGCAATTAAGCCAGGATAAATATGCTTGCCAGTCACGTCGATAACCTGAGCATTTTCTGGCGCAGCTAAATCACGACCAATGGCAGTAATTTTACCTTCAGCAAACAGCAAGTCAGTGTCTTCTTGAATGCCATTAGTGATGGTGTACAAAGTACCACCTTGCAACAAGATCGGCTGTTGTTGCGGCTCACCAGGAACCATATCGTGCGCGGTAGCGGCAACACTAGCACCGATGACACTGGCGGCTAACACCGCTTTCATTAAGTTTTTCATTAGTGTTGGCCTCCGTGATTATGAGTGTCTAAAGCAAATGCATCCATCCAGACATCATGCTCTGAATCACAATGCCAGGTCGGTTGTGGTTGCTTGTAGCTACCGCCACTGCCGTTTCGGTCGCTCGCCGAGCTTCCGAGTACCTTTTGTATCAATTGCTGCTTCTCGTCAACCAAGGCGACGCGCAATTCCGCATCACGATCCCGATCAAAGTATTTACGTGCATTGATCCAGGTTTGCTGAGGTTGCGCATAAGCACTCAAAGGATGTGCATTCCAAACCACAAAGTCTGCATGCTTGCCTTCTTTAATGCTGCCCACATACTCGTCTACTTTGAGCTGCTTGGCAGGATTGAGTGTCACCATTTGCAAGGCTTCGTGCTCAGATACACCACAATACCGTACTGCTTTCGCCGCTTCGGTATTTAACCGACGCTGCAGGTCATTCGAGTCCGAGTTGATACTGGTCAGAACACCTTTCTCATGCATTAAACAAGCATTCTGTGGAATCGCGTCATACACTTCGAACTTGTATGCCCACCAATCAGCAAACGTTGAGCCACCGGCACCATGTTTAGCCATCTCGGTGGCAACTTTATAACCCTCGAGAATGTGCGTGAACGTGGTGAGAGTGAAGCCAAACTCTTCTGCCAATCGAATTAACATTAAGATTTCTGATTGCACATAAGAATGCGCGTGCACAAATCGCTCGCTGTTGAGAATTTCTAGCAGTGCATCCAGACGATAGTCAGTGCGCGGTGGCGCTGTCTTCGCTTTTTCACTGCGACTCAACCGGTCATACGCTTCTTTTCGTTCTGCGTATTCCAGTGCTGCAGTGAAACCATCACGAATCACGGTTTCAACACCCATCCGCGTTTGCGGGTAACGGGTGGTGAAGGTAGTGCCCCAATTCGACTGCTTCACGTTTTCACCTAATGCAAATTTGATGCTTGGCGGTGCCGCATCAAACTTCATTTGGTCGCCCGTTGCACCCCAACGCAGTTTAATCACTTGCGCTTGACCGCCAACAGGGTTTGCTGAACCATGGAGTAATTGCGCCATGGTAGTACCACCTGCCAATGAACGATAAATGTGAATGTCATCCGGGTTGACTACATCACCGATGCGCACTTCTGACGTCAACGCTTCTGAACCCTCGTTCACACCACGATCAATCGCAATGTGGGAGTGCTCATCAATAATGCCTGGCGTCACATGCATGCCAGTCGCATCAATCACCGCATAGCCGCGTGGTGTACTCAAATCCTCACCGATGCGATAGAAATTGCCATCACGCACCAGTATGTCTGTGTTTTCTAACACACCCGCTTCATCTGCTGTCCATACCGTTGCATTTTTGATGTGCAGGTTGACCCGCTCTGGCAGGGCTGTTTGCCCATAAGCGACGTTTGGAAAGGTCAATTGACTTACATAAGTCACCGCTTCTGAGTCAGACTTATCCTGCTCTGCTTCAGTTGTGTTCGTCCGCGTAGCGGTTATGTCGATTGATCGACCATCTGGTGCAACCGCAGTACCACGATAATTGGTATCTGCAACTTGATTTAAACGCATCCGCCAAGCGCCATTGACACCAGCAAAATCAGCATCAACAACAAACTGTAGTACTTCATCAGTGCGCGAAGCATTTCGAAGTTTATTCGACTGCTCTCCAACAGCTAATTCACCACTGACGTTCTTACCGTCTTTCACGGTTAGACGCGCAGATTCGTTGGCGATTTGGATATCAAAGTCACCAGCGAACAATGCTTTGGTCAGTGGTTTTAAGGATACTTCTTCGCCTTGCAACCATACCGATTTGATTTCACCGTTGGTGAACAAATCACCTTCTGCAATCACAAAGTCGGCCATGTAACCGGTCGCAATCTTACCTGCTTTATCACCAATGCCAGCAATTTCAGCGGGTACTGTGGTAAGTGCAGCAAGAGCAACATCTTTACTCAAACCATGTTTGACGGCTTTGCGAACGTTCGGCCAAAATTCACCCGCTTTGTCGAGCTTGTTCATCGTAAATGAGAAATCGATACCTGCTTGAGCAAGTGCGGCAGCATTACCCGGCGCGCGTTCCCAATGCCGTAAATCGGCCAACTCAACGTCGAGGTCATCATCGATACCATCCACAGCAGGTGCACTGGGGAAGTTCAACGGTAGAATCACCTTCGAGTTTGCTGCTTTGATAGCATCAATGCGGGCATACTCGTAATTCGAACCGACATAGGTCACTGGAACTTCGAACTGACTCAGCAAATCATGCGCACGGAGCAGTGTTTTATCGTCTTCAACTCGGAAGACCATACCCTGTTGCTCGATATCAGTTAGTTCAGCCAGCGCGGCGTTGAACTCAACTGGACCATTGTGTGCGTCTTTACCATAAGCAGATTCGTACCAGTTTGCATCTGCCAAAGTCTGTCGAACCAATGCTATCGAACCCATCAAGGATGATGGGTACTGTTGTTTGGAACTGCCTTTGTCAAAAGAGCCAAAATGTTTGGCTTCAGCGCGATAAATCACGTCATTTGCAATTTTATCGGCCAACGAGACTGTCACCGCCTGCCCTTGGAAAATACCATCTAACCGCGCACTTTGAACGGCTGTAAAACCTTGCTCGATATAGGATGTAGCCGCTTTGCTATCGGTTGCGAATGACTGAAACCAATCTTGCTGAGCATGAATTGCATCATTCGCAGCATTACCGCCTTCACGCTTATTGTTATAGATAGGGGGAACGTTACGTGAGCGGCGCTCGGCTTGTTCAGGCTTGGGGACACCATAGTTGCTGTAAGCGTCGATAAAACCCGGATAAATCGTGTGACCGGTTGCGTCAATCACGCGTGCACCATCTGGTGCGCGGTTGTTGCTATTGACTGAGATAATCTTCCCATTGCGAACTACTAAGGTCGCGTTTTCCAGTTGTTTCCCTGGTTCGGTCACAATAGTCGCATTTTGAATGGCCACAAACGTGGATGAATTATCTTGAAGTCCTCGTATTGGTGTTGTCTGCGATGCGGTAGCAGCTATCGGTAATGCTGCTAACAACGCTAACGTCACCTTACTCAGGTGAATACTCGCCTTCATTCGCTTCCCCTTGTTCGATGTATGGTATTGCACTACAGTACTGGCAGCAGCTACTGTTACGCAATCCAAATAGAGGCGAAAGGCGTATTGCAGTCGTTAAACCGCTACAACAAGGATAAAACCATGAGAGTTACACAACTAATCACAGCAGGTTTGGTCGGCACATTCGCATTAATTGGCTCTGCCACGGCGCAAAACGCCTTCAACGATGCTGATAAAGCCGTTGAATACCGCCAAAAAGCACTGTCTGTAATGCAAAACAACTTTTCCGCAATGGGCGATATGGTGAAAGGAGATGTGGCGTGGGATTCTGCCGTATTTACAGCCCGTGCAGCTGACTTTGCCGCCATGAGCAGTATTCCTTGGTCGGGCTTCGAGACCGAAGGCGCCAAACCGGGCAGTAATACCGATGCACTTCCCGCCATTTGGGAAAACTGGAGTGACTTCCAAGAGCGTGCTGAACAACTCGAAAGTGATGCGCAAGCGCTACTGAGCGCAGCTCAAGGTGGTGATGAAGCAGCCATGAAACGGTCATTCATGGCCGCAGCTCGCAATTGCAAAGGTTGTCACGACCAGTACAAAGATTAATAGAGCAGCCAAAACAGCAGCGTAATAATCACCGCTGCTAGCACTATTCCAAGCGCACCGTGACGCAGTTCGGGTGCGCTTTTTTGTGCGCGTTTACCGTGAATCATGGCAGCTAATAACGGAACTCCGAGCCATTTATAGGCTGCAATGGCAACAATATGCACACCAATAACGGCCAACAATATATCGAAGTTCGTTTTATGGATGCTGGTCAGTAAACTCGCTGTGTCGCCGCTAACCAATGCATTTAAAGGTCCGCTAAAAAAGATATCGTCGGTGGCAAACAATCCCGTTGAAAATTGAATGAGCAATAACAGTAACATCAAGATGACAGCCCAACCGCCTACTGGATTGTGCGTGGCTTCAGGCTGATACTGATGCTGGCGTAACTCGCGCACATGCTGAAGCGTAGCGCGAGGACCTTTTAGAAAGGTGGTAAACCGCGCATTTCTGCTTCCGATAATACCCCACACCACTCGCGCAATAACGAGGCCACCGGTCACAAATGCGAGGCGTTGGTGCCAATCCATGTAAAGGTTTTCTGCCGTCCACCATAGCGCTACTAGCAGTACCGCGAGCAACCAATGAAAGAGTCGAACAAACCCATCCCAAACCCGAACTTGTTGCACAAACAAACTCCTTTGAAGAATTTGGATCGTGATCTCAGTATCGCGAATCTAGACATATTTTGCTATGGTCTACGTTGTTCACGACTCGGTAGTAGCACGGAGATCACCAATGAAAATACTTGTTGTTGATGACGACTTTATTTCATTAGAAGTTCTGAAAGCCATGTTAAGTCACTACGATGCGACTATTCTAGTTGCACAAACAGGACATGAAGCGGTTGAACAAGCTCTGTCTCAACGTCCAGACCTATTGTTGCTGGACCACGAATTACCCGACATGACTGGACTCGATGTTTACTGCGAGATTACGGCTCAACTCGGTGACGAGGCTCCAGCCGCAGCTATGATCAGCGGACATGATTTTGCGGAATTCGCGGATGCCTGCGCTGCGGCAGGTATTCATCACCATTTGCAGAAGCCGGTGTCACCCAAAGGTCTAGCGGATTTGCTGCGCATCACCAGCGGCGTTGAGTAAACGCTGACTTTCCTCGAGGAAATTAGTCGAGTAATCACCAAAATAGTCTTTCAATGCGGAAAACTCAGCAATGAAAGCTGCTTTATCGGCGTGCTCCAACTCATCCAAAATTCGTCCGAACGTATTAATGTAGCGGCGCATCATCGCAAAGTTCTGAGGTTGCGACAGAATGATGTCGGCGTACAACTCTGCATTCTGTGCAAAGAGACGCCCTACCATCATCAATTCCAGTCGATAGATAGGTGAACTTAAGTCGAGCAATTGCTGCAGGTCAGCTTTTTCTTCGGCCAAGTGCATGCCGTAGACAAAAGTCGAAAGGTGCCGCATCACTTGCACAAAGCCCATGGCCTCATCGTGCTCGGTAGAACTCACTTCACGAATGTGAGCACCCCAACGAACGATAGAATCCAACAGCCACTGATACTGCTCTGGTCCACGTCCATGAGTGACTACAACTAATTGTTTTGCCAGCGTCACTTGTTGTGGGCCAAACATAGGGTGCAGCCCTACCACAGGTCCTGCATGCTTCGTCAGCATGGCTTGCAAGGGTTTATCTTTAATACTGGTGACATCCGCAAGAATAGTGTCCGCGTCCAACTCAGGTAATTGCTTGATGACCGCTTCAGTTTGCGCAATAGGCACTGATACCAATACTAAGTCAGCCTTCGCAACCTGTTCCGACGCCCTATCCCAATCATCGCGATCCAGAATTCTAACGGTCGCTCCAGCTGATCGAAATTGCCGTACGAACAGTTGTCCTAAAGCGCCAGCACCACCGACTATAGTGACAACTCGATCTTGCAGATGCACGTCAGCAGCTTGTTGTTGCTGATAAGATTCACGAATGACCCGCCGTAAGACATCTTCAATTAGATCCGGAGACAAACCTAATGCCTCAGCATCCCGACGCCGCTTTTCCAACATGGCGCGCTCGCGCTCAGGTACATACAGAGGTTGCCCCATTGCGCGCTTTACCACTCCAACATCCGCTGCCAACTGACGTCGACGCAGCAACAGTTGCAACAACTCATGATCAGTTTGGTCTATCTCTGCACGTAAGTGTGCTAATTGCTGTTGAGGGTCCGCCATCAAATACTCCAATGATTGAGCAATGAATAAGTAGTCTTTGCATTGTGCCTGAATTTAGCCACAAAAAAACCCGCACGAGGCGGGTTTTTTGACTATCAGGATAGTATCCCTTAAGACAGCTTTTCGCGGATACGTGCAGATTTACCTGAACGCTCACGCAAGTAGTAGAGTTTCGCACGACGTACTGCACCTTTGCGCTTCACGACAATGCTATCTACGATTGGGCTGTGCACTTGGAATGAGCGCTCAACACCTTCGCCGCTAGAGATTTTACGAACGGTGACTGCTGAATGCAGACCACGGTTGCGCTTAGCGATAACCACGCCTTCAAATGCCTGAATACGCTCACGGTTACCTTCAGTTACTTTAACATTAACGACCACTGTATCGCCCGGCGCGTAGTCCGGAAGGTCGGTTTTTAATTGCTCGTCTTCGATCGCTTTGATCAAATTGTGACTTACTTTTGCCATATCAGCCTCTCTTGCCTAGATTAACTACCCGAACCTGTATCTTGCGCGTTGTTTGCCGCTATAAATTCAGCTAACAGCCGCTGCTGTTCGTCAGTCAGAGCTAGGTTATTTAACAATTCGGGACGTCGTAGCCAGGTTCTTCCGAGTGCCTGCTGCAATCGCCACCGTCTAATTTCTTCATGATTACCGCTCAGTAATACTGGCGGTACCACCTCACCATCGAGTACTTCTGGTCGTGTATAGTGCGGGCAATCCAACAAACCCTCTGCAAAAGAATCTTCCAGTGCAGAATCAGCATGTCCTAATACCCCGGGTATAAACCGAGCAACGGCGTCTATCAACACCATTGCGGGGAGTTCCCCACCACTTAACACGTAATCACCAATCGACCATTCTTCATCGACATGCCGCTGAATAACGCGTTCATCGATGCCTTCATAACGACCGGCAATCAGTATCAGTTGCTCATTTTGGGCCAATTCTTTGACACCAGCCTGATCCAACTTGCGACCTTGAGGTGATAAATAAATCACCTTCGATTGTGAACCCAGTTGCTGTTTGGCGGCGGCAATCGCATCTGTGAGCGGTTGCACCATCATTAACATTCCCGGGCCACCGCCATAAGGACGGTCATCTACAGTGCGGTGTTTGTCGTGTGTGTAATCGCGAGGATTAAAGCATTGCAGCTGTAATCGCCCATCTTTCACAGCACGGCGTGTCACACCACTTTCAGTAATCGCTTGAAACATCTCAGGAAAGAGCGTGATAACCCCAACCTGTAGTTGCTCAGCCATTAAAAATCCGCAGGCCAATCGACAATAATGTGTTTGTTTTGACGATCAACTGACTGAACATATTGGCTCTGAATAAACGGAATCAATCGCTCTGAACGTCCAAACGCATCATTGCTATTCGCTTTCACGACCATGACATCATTCGATGCTGTGGCCATTATCTGGTCGACAACTCCCATGTTATAACCGTCTGTATTTGCGACAGTCATACCAATCAAGTCTCGCCAATAAAACTCATCCTCTGGCAACGCTGGTAATTGCTCTGCGGTTATCACGACATCCGATCCAGTCAGCGCATGCGCTCCATCACGGTCATCAATATTCGCTAGCTTCGCAATCAGACCCTTGTTGTGTCGACGCCATTCCTCGACTTGGACCTGCTGCTGCTTACCACCTTTCACAATCTGCCATGGACTGTAATCAAAAATGGCTTCCGCATCATCGGTATAGCTTTGTATTTTCAACCAACCCTTCACGCCGTAGACCGCACCGATTTGGCCAAGGACTACTTGTTCTGCGTTTGTTGTCATAACTACCTGATACGGTTTGTAAATTAAGCTGCGCTGCGCGCGTCTTTAACTAACTTTGCTACGCGCTCAGATAAAGCTGCGCCGTTGCTTACCCAGTGATCAACACGGTTTAAGTCAACACGTAACTTTTCTTCCTGGCCGCGTGCAACCGGGTTAAAGAAGCCTACATTTTCAATAAAACGACCGTCGCGGGCATTGCGACTGTCAGTAACTACCATCTGGTAGAAGGGACGCTTTTTAGCGCCGCCACGTTGTAAACGAATGGTTACCATTACGTTCCTCGATACAGTTTATAATGTTAAGTAAATAAAAATGCCTCCGACCGTAGTCAGAGAGCTGCAGCATTCTACCGATTTTTGGTTCGAATGCAAGTATTCCCTAGCGTTTAGGGAACATTCCCGGTGGCATCTTGCCGCCCATTCCACCCAGGCCGCGAAGCATTTTCGACATGCCGCCACCTTTCATCTTCTTCATCATTTTTTGCATTTGCATAAATTGCTTTAAGAGCTTATTCACATCTTGCACCTGAGTTCCCGACCCTGCCGCAATACGACGTTTACGTGAACCTTTGATCAAGTCAGGGTGCGTGCGCTCTTTGGGAGTCATCGAATTGATGATAGCTTCCATGCGAACGGTCATTTTGTCATCCATCTGACCTTTGACCTGCGCACTCATGGCGCCCATTCCAGGCATCTTATCGAGCAAACCCATCATGCCACCCATATCACGCATTTGGGCGAGCTGATCGCGGAAGTCTTCTAATGAAAACTTCCCTTCTTTCATAACTTTCTGAGCAACTTTGGCAGCTTTGTCCTTGTCGACTTTTTGCTCCAGCTCATCAATCAGGGAGAGCACATCGCCCATGCCTAGAATGCGCGAAGCAACGCGCTCTGGATGAAAAGCTTCTAAAGCAGCAGTTTTTTCACCGACACCCAAGAATTTAATCGGTTTGCCAGTAATATGCCGAATCGATAGCGCAGCACCACCACGCGCATCACCATCGGTTTTGGTCAGAATAATACCTGTCAACGGCAGCGCTTCACTAAAGGCTCGCGCTGTATTCGCAGCATCCTGACCCGTCATGGCATCAACCACAAACAGCGTCTCAATTGGGTTCACCGCTTGGTGCAGTTCCTGAATCTCAGCCATCATGGCTTCATCAATAGCTGTTCGACCTGCGGTATCCACCAACACCACATCGAAGAACTGCTTCTTCGCATGCGCAATTGCCGCCTGTGCGATGGCTACCGGACGCTGGTCTACCGTGGATGGGAAGAAGCTCACTTCAACCTCGTTCGCCAAGGTCTCGAGCTGCTTAATTGCCGCTGGACGATAGACATCAGCACTGACCACCAACACTTTCTTCTTTAGCTTCTCGCGCAAATATTTCGCTAGCTTACCGACGCTGGTCGTTTTACCTGCACCTTGCAGACCTGCCATCAAAATGACCGCTGGCGGTTGCGCAGCTAAATTCAGGGGGACGTTACCGTCACCCATTGCATGCTCAAGTTCTTGCTTAACGATTTTTAGAAATTCTTGACCCGGCGTCAGGCTTTTGTTCACTTCGGCGCCAACAGCGCGTTCTTTAACTCGCGCCACAAAGTCACGCACCACTGGCAAAGCGACATCCGCCTCCAGCAGCGCCATGCGTACTTCACGCAGCGTATCTTTGATGTTGTCTTCAGTCAGTCGACCGCGGCCGCTGATAGCCTTCAATGATGTTGAGAGGCGTTCACTTAAATGATCAAACATGTGACGGTTCCGCTTTACTTCAGTTGATGCGTTAGGCACGCAGGGATTTCGTTAAAATGGCGTCCAGTATAGCCGAATTCAAGTTCTTTTTCTTCATTGATAACAGCTTGAATGACTTGGGTTTCCAATCAAGTATGCCTATACTAGGATTCCATCAAAACGGAATGATTCTCAGTATGACACTGTTATTAGTCATCGCAGTCACACTTTATCTTGTTGCAGCAGTGACCATGTGGCGTCAGTTGGGCCGCAATGCTCAGTTGCCCAAGTGGTTTATCGCCTTGCCTATCGTGGCAGTGATTCTCCATGCTTGGATTCAGTGGGAGCATTGGCGATTTGACGGCTTTGACCATATCAATATCACCTTTAGCTTGAGTGCCGTCGCCCTCTTGCTGGTTATCCTAGCCATTGCGCGAGGCACCAAACCCGGTGGTATGTTGTTGCGGCCGGTGGTTTATTTATTCGCTGCCGTCAGCGTCATTTTGATGAACTTCAGCCCAGTCAATTGGGGCGCAGAATTCAACCTAAGTCCAGGATTGTTAGTCCATGTCGTCCTGAGTCTCTGCGCTTATGCCATTTTAATGTTGGCAACTCTATACGCGATTCAAATTTTGTATGTCAGTTATGTGCTCAAACACCATAAAGCGCAGGCGACTGCCAGCTACTTACCGCCATTGATGACCGCCGAGCGATACTTTTTCCGTCTCTTGAGTACGGGAACATTTGTCTTGGTGATAGCCATTATCAGCGGGTTCGTATTTCTCCAAGATATGTTCGCACAAGGACAGTCTCATAAAACCGTATTAAGTACACTGGCGGCAATGATCTATGTTGTCATCGTCTTCTTACATGGGGCTCGCGCCGTGCGCGGACGCGCCATGGTCATCGCTAGCGTTGTTGCTAGTTCTATTCTCACTCTGGCCTATTTCGGCAGCCGGTTTGTCAAAGATGTGTTACTGAACACTTGACTTCATATCGGTGCTGATTACATTAGACCTCTGACGCATTACTACAGGATTTATTCTTGGACGACATAGCGACATCCACCCTACTGATTATTTTGGGTGTTTTACTGTTTTTATCGGCGTATTTTTCAGGTTCCGAAACCGGCATGATGTCGATCAACCGTTATCGCCTCCGTCACCTAGTACAACAGGGGCACCGCGGAGCTAAACGGGTCCAGTACCTGCTCGATCGTCCTGATCGACTCATCGGCCTCATTCTCATCGGTAATAATCTGGTCAACATTGCAGCTTCCGCGGTTGCAACCATCATTTGTTTGCGCTGGTTTGGTGACGCGGGTCTTGTGGTTGCCACTTTTGGTCTAACCTTAGTGGTTCTCATTTTTTCCGAAGTCACTCCGAAAACTATCGCCGCGCTGCACCCAGAACGAGTCGCATTTCCAAGTTCTATCATTTTGAAGCCGCTGTTGACTATCCTCTATCCAGCGGTTGCTTCTGTAAATTTCATTACCAACGGCTTTATGCGCATGCTAGGCGTGAACCCTAATAACACTCAGGGTCAAGACGCCCTAAGCTCAGAAGAATTGCGTACAGTTGTCAATGAAGCCAACTCGATGATTCCTACCAGTCACCAAGAGATGTTGTTGAGTATTCTCGACCTCGAAAAGGTTACTGTAGAAGATGTGATGATTCCGCGGGCTGAAATCAGCGGCATTGATGTTCAAGATGACGTGAAATCTATCATCAAACAACTCTCGCAAGCTCAATACACCCGCATTTTGCTCTACCGCAATGAAATTGATGACGCCATTGGCTTTATTCATGCTCGCGACATCATGCAAATTGTGACCAAGAACAGTGTTGAACTCGACAAATCAGAAATTGTTCGCTCGGCGCGAGAAATCTACTACATTCCTGAAGGCACACCACTGAATGTACAGCTTCTCAAGTTCCAGCGTAATAAAGAGCGCATCGGCCTCGTGGTCGACGAATATGGTGATATTCAGGGGTTAGTCACACTCGAAGATATTCTGGAAGAAATTGTCGGTGACTTCACCACAACGATCACGCCACTGTCGAGCGAATCAACCACCTTGCAGCCAGACGGCTCGGTTTTGGTGGATGGTGTTGCCAACATTAGAGATTTGAATAAAGAAATGAATTGGAATCTACCCATTGACGGCCCCAAAACCGTGAGTGGTCTGGTGATAGAAGTGCTCGGAGATATTCCGCAACAACCGCTCTGTTTGACCGTCAATGATTATCGGTTAGAGATAGTAGAAAGCAGTGACAATATGGTCCGTAAAGTTCGCTTCTTTGACCTATGAAAAACTCAGCTTTAGCCAAACAATAAACGTTCGAACCAACCGCGCTTGAGTTCTTCCTCACAGCTCCGTAATTGCGCGCCATAGCGCTCGGCGCGAGCTTGAACTTTGCGCGACGTCTGAATTAACCAACCTTTTTGCGCGTAAGTCTGACGACGATATCCGCCCCAGCCTTCGTGATAGTTGAGATATTGCTCGTAGGCATTCCACTTGGAAACACCATTAACGGTGTGAGTTTTACTAATAAACCAACCCATGAAGTCAATGGCATCATCAAAATTGTCTCGTGATGCCCAGCCATTGTCGGTTTCACGTTGATAATCTTCCCACGTTGGGGTCTTCGCTTGCGAATAACCGTAAGCACTGCTGACGCGTCCCCAGGGAATGACCCAGAGCAAATAGTCGCGTGGTGGCACGGCATCATGTTTGAACGAACTTTCTTGGTACATGATAGCCATAGGCACGTGAATAGGAACACCCCACTTGTCACGCATATCTGCCGCAGCGTCGTACCAATCACGTTTTTCACGGAAGATTTCGCAAAGATTATCCGGTTGCTCGGGCGGCGCTGATGCACACCCCGCTAGCACCGAACAACCTAGGGCAATTGTGATAAGCGTACGAACAGGTTTCAGCATGCGTAACAACTCCTAGCTCGACTGACAATCCGGCGAAGCACAGGCCGCACGACGAAAGTAATCCGTTAAAAAGGCACTGAAATCTGAGCCGGCGTCTTGTTGCTCCAATGCTCGTTGTTCTGCCAGTGACGCCTGCGCCCAAGTCGCAAATTGTTCCGCGGTAAAGTGAGAAAGTGGTTCGAGCAACTCAGCTTTATAGCGCTTTGCTAACTGCATACCTAATTCGCTATTGTCCAACTGTTCATCGCGCAACAACCTCAAAAATTGACCAGAGAACGTCAACTCAGGATTTAAGACAGCTCGATACTGGGCGTTAACAACAGCGACATACTCATCGCTTTGATGGGCTTCATCGAGCCACTGCGCAATACCGTGTAACTCTCCGAATATATCTTCAAGCCAATCAGCAATTGGTCGCTCGAAATCACCATCAAGCAATGTGAGGCGCGGATTACGCCCGTCGAGCACCACACGGTTGAAATTACGATCGGCTACCGCTTGCTCTTCAAGTGACATAGTCGGACTATCGAGTAACAAGCAGTACAGTAAAAAGGTATCTAAGAACCGGATTTGCTCGGCACTAATGCCGATGGCACTGAATGGGTTCACATCGAGAGCACGCACTTCGATATATTCGACGCCTCCGCGCTCAAGAGCTTGGGTTGGCGTTTCGCCATTTTTAGTCACACGCTTCGGGCGAATCGGCGAATAAAATTCATTTTCAATCTGCAAAATATTGCTGTTTAGCTGACGAAAATCAATGCTCCCATCGGCTTCAGGCACTGCCGCGCCAATGCGTTCAAAACGCGCAGACGGCTTGGTGATCGCGCGCCGCAAACCAGCAACATAATCTTCCAGTGAGTTGTAGGTAATCGCTAAGTCCGCTTGCTCTTTATTGGTGTAACCCAAATCGCTCATCCGCAAAGATGTACCATATTTGCGATAGACGGTGCCTTTACCAAGAGATTCAAAATCCATCGATGCGTCGGCGTGTTTCAAAAATGACTGACAAATAGCGGGAGACGCTCCAAACAAGTATGGGATCACCCAACAGAAACGTTTGTAGTTGCGAATTAAATCAAAGTAACGACGTGACTTGTACTGGCAGTCGGCGGTGGTTCCGTCAGCTGCGGCGAGTGCTTGCCACAACGTCTCTGGTACTGAAAAGTTATAGTGCACACCCGAGATAATTTGCATGGCACCACCATAACGGTAGGTCAAACCTCTCCGATACAGCGTTTTCATTCGCCCCACGTTGGACGAGCCATATTGCGCTATTTGGATATCTTTTTCGTCACCAACAAAACACGGCATACTCAATGGCCACAACAATTCGTCATCTAACTGCTGAATGGCAAAACGGTGAACATCTGTAAGCTGGGCTAAAGTTGTCTCAATATCTTGTGCCACGGGAGTGATAAATTCGAGCAGGTTTTCCGCATAGTCAGTCGTAATGTAATCATGCTTTAGCGCTGAACCAAGAGCCTCGGGATGCGGTGTTTGTGCTAATTTTGCGGTCGGCGTGATACGCAGACATTCACGTTCAATGCCTCGAGAAATATCACGTAAAACAGCGGTATGACCGGTTTTTCTTAGGTTCTCTATCTGAGCTCTAATTGTCGACTGCAAAATCAGACCTGCCTATGCTAATGGACTACTTCGTGAAAGGACAAAGCTTACTGGTTATTGGGCTGATAGTCTATGTTGTATGGGCATTCCATGGCAAACAATCACTTGGCGCAACTACGCTGAAATGGCATGATGAGTGCATATGAAGTGAGGAGATAAAACGGCGTGAAGAATACTCCGGATCAACTGAAGCAAATGCAAGAAGCTGTGCGTGATGCGCAAGCTGCTGCAGAAGCTAAAAGTGAATTTTTAGCCAACGTGAGTCACGAGATTCGAACTCCGATTAACGCCATTCTCGGGATGACTCAATTGTGTCTGAAAACTGGGCTGGATGAGCAACAACGTGGTTACCTAAAATCGATTGAGAGCTCGTCCAAAATTTTGTTAGGCATCATCAACGACATTCTGGACTTTTCCAAGATAGAAGCCAACAAGCTCACTATCGAAACCATCCCGTTCGACTTAGAGGAGATGCTTGCAAGCCTAGCGGACATGTTCGCCTACCGGGCCTACGATAAAAACCTCGAATTCGTCATTAAACTGCCGAGCAACATCCCCACGCGACTTATTGGTGACCCGTTGCGTCTCAACCAGGTACTAGTGAATTTAGTCAGTAATGCGATTAAGTTTACCGACAGTGGTGAAATTGTCATTAGCGTCACCCTACTGGACCTCGATGATCACGAAGTTTTCCTGCGCTTCTCGGTAACAGACACTGGCATTGGTATGGACGAGCATCAGCGTGCCAAGCTCTTTCAAGCATTTACTCAAGCCGATTCTTCGACAACGCGGAAATTTGGTGGTACTGGCTTAGGTCTCGCGATCTCCCAGCGTATTGTAAAGCTGATGAACGACGATGGCATTGGCGTCATCAGTAGCTCGGGACAAGGCTCAACATTCTTCCTTGAACTCAAATTACCGTTACAGCCCAACGCGGATCAAACGGTAGCTGAATCCATTCGTGCGCGATTAGCGCAAAAATCAATTCTCGCTATTGACGATAACCTCACGACGCGCGACATGATTACGGAACTACTGCGGTCACACCAAGTGCAAGTGACTTCCGTACGAACGGCCGAAGATGCCCTAGACGTCATGCAGACACAACGTTTCGACGCTTGTTTTGTGGACTGGCAGCTGCCCGGCATGAGTGGATTGGATTTCTGCCGGGAATTGCTCGCAACTGAGTCAGCGACAAAGCCAACTCCAGCGCTCATTTTAGCTACCAGTTACCATGCTCACGAGCTGCGCAGCGAAGCCAGAGCTGCTGGCGTTCAGCATCTCATTGTCAAACCTTATTTGAGCAGTAGCGTCATACGCGTATTGAGTTCAGCGCTGGCATTATTTGGAGATAGCGCAGAACAACCAGGCTTGGATCTCGAACAAGAACTATGTTGTGCACCTATTTTGATTGTCGAAGACAACGATATCAATTTGCATATAGCGCAAGAACTGCTGACCCATGCGGGTGTGCAAGTCGACACCGCAATGAATGGTGCGGAAGCTATTGAACAAGTGAAACGTAAACAATATGCGTTGGTCTTTATGGATATTCAAATGCCGGTCATGGACGGTCTCACCGCCGCTGAACACATTCGAACCCTATACTCATATCAGCAACTACCTATTATCGCGATGACGGCGAACACGTCGACTGAGGACGTCGAGCGTTCGCTGGCGGCAGGTATGCAGGATCACATCAGCAAACCGATTGATGAAAAGGTTCTCCTCAAAGCGCTACAAAAATGGTGTGTTCGTGGGGAGTATGCAATGCCGATGCCAGTAGCACAGCGGCAGGAGTCAACGAGTACACCAGCCATCAGCTATCCGCGGCATGCAGATATCGATTTTCAGTCAGCTTTAGAGCGCCTCCAGCACAATACGAGCTTGTATCGCACACTCATCGAACGGTTAGTGCATGACTACAGCGATGCACCACAGAAAATTGTCGATTACTTGGCAAAAGGCCAGCATGACGAAGCCCGTCGATTCTTTCATACGTTGAAAGGCGCAGCGGGAAACTTGGGTTTGATGCGCTTAGAAAAAGCGGCTGCAGAACTCGAACGCCATACCAAATCAGGTGATTACGAATATGTCGCGGACCATATTATGAAGCTGAATCAATTACTGGAACAAGCCGGTCTCGCTTGTTCTGATTTGCTCTTGTGGCAACAGCGCAACAACAAAAAAGGATGATCATTTCCTATGACCCGATTTCTATTTCTAATTCCGCTCGTTTTGAGTGTACTGTGGTTTGTTTACTTGCGTGTCAATGGCTGGACGCTGCGACAAGGATTGCGAGGCTTTATCTACATACTCATATTCAGTAGCTTTGTCGCTATTGTGTACACGCTACTACTTTGGTTAACGGGCCGATAAGGCCCGTTAACAGACGCTTTAACCTACTAAAGCCAACAAGATACCGGCAGCTACCGCTGAACCTAACACGCCGGCGACGTTTGGCCCCATTGCATGCATGAGTAGAAAGTTCTGTGGATTTGCTTCTAATCCAACTTTATTAACGACTCGCGCAGCCATCGGTACAGCCGATACTCCGGCAGCCCCAATCAATGGATTAATCGGTGACTTGCTGAATTTAGCCATTACCTTTGCCATCAACACGCCGGAGGCTGTTCCAATTGAGAACGCAAACGCGCCCAACAGCAAAATTCCGAGTGTCTGAACGGACAAAAACTGGTCAGCTGAAAGCTTCGAACCGACAGCCAAGCCTAAAAATATCGTTACGATATTGATGAGTTCATTCTGCGCAGTTTTGCTGAGTCGATCGACCACACCCGCTTCTCGCATCAAGTTACCCAAGCAGAACATCCCCACCAATGGCGTCGCAGTGGGCAAGAATAGCAAGGTTAGAAACAGCACTGCTAACGGGAAGATAATCTTCTCACGGCGGCCAACAGGTCGCAGCTGTTCCATTTGAATAGCGCGCTCAGCCTTAGTGGTGAACAGCTTCATAATCGGTGGCTGAATAATTGGCACCAAGGCCATGTAGGAATAAGCCGCGACTGCAATCGCACCAAGCAAATCAGGCGCCAAGCGGGACGCTAGAAAGATTGCTGTGGGCCCATCCGCACCGCCAATAATAGCGATTGCACTGGCATCCTTCAGTGTGAATTCAAATCCTGGAATGGCATTGAGCGCTATAGCCCCAAATAGAGTCGCAAAAATACCAAACTGAGCGGCAGCGCCCAGCAACAACGTGCGAGGATTGGCCAACAGTGGACCGAAGTCCGTCATAGCCCCTACTCCCATGAAAATGAGTAGCGGGAATACACCAGTTTCTATTCCGACATAGTAAATATAATAGAGCAATCCACCCGGGTCATTGAAACCTGCCAACGGAATGTTCGCGAGGATGGCACCAAACCCAATTGGCAGTAGCAACAATGGTTCGAACTTCTTGCTGATAGCCAAATATAGCAGTAGGAGCCCAACCACCATCATCACTGCCTGTCCCCACGTGAACGCAGCGATAGCAGTACTATTCCATAATATTTCCCAGCGGCCCATGGTTTACTCCAATGTAATCAAGATATCGCCGACATTCACACTGTCACCTTCTTTGACGTCAACATCGACGACGGTTCCAGCCTGTTCAGCTTTGATATCCGTTTCCATCTTCATCGCTTCGAGAATAATGACAACCTCACCAGCCTCGACGGATTCACCCGGTTTAACCATGATTTTAAAGACATTACCAGAGAGTGGTGCACTGATCGGCTTCACATTTCCTGACGCGGAGGACTTACTTGCTGCGGGTTTGTTGTCAGTTGGTGCTGAAGCCGTAACTTCACCAGCAGGCCCAACTTCGACGGCAAACACTTTACCGTCAACCTTTACCGAGTAACTCTCGATGCCGCCTTGTGCTGATGACTTTACAGGCTCTTTTGCGGATTGTGACTCGTTACTGGCAGCGCCGTTTGGCACGGGTTCGAAGGCATCTGGATTATCGCGATTCTGCAAAAACTTCAGACCGATTTGTGGGAACAACGCATAGGTCAGAACATCATCGACTTCATTTTCCGCCAACCGAATGTTCTCTTCCTTCGCCTTTTTCCGTAACTCGGAAGTCAGTTGCTCGAGTTCATCGTCAATTAAATCGGCAGGACGAACGGTAATGGGTTCGTCTCCCTCTAACACGCGTTGTTGCAACTCTTTATTCACCGGCGCAGCGGTAGCGCCATATTCGCCGCGCAAAACACCTTTGGTCTCTTTGGAGATAGATTTGTAGCGCTCTTGGCTCAATACATTCAACACCGCTTGAGTCCCAACAATCTGAGATGTTGGTGTTACCAGCGGAATAAAGCCAAGGTCTTCACGGACTTTTGGAATTTCAGCGAGTACTTCATCAAATTTATCGGCAGCACCCTGTTCACGCAGTTGATTTTCCATATTGGTCAGCATGCCACCCGGTACTTGGGCGAGCAAAATGCGTGCATCAATTCCCTTCAGCGAGCCTTCGAACTGAGCGTACTTCTTGCGAACCTCGCGAAAATATCCTGCGATATCTTCGAGGTGCTCTAAATCCAATCCTGTGTCTCTATCGGTTCCCTCGGTCATCGCTACAATTGTTTCGGTAGCAGAATGTCCATAGGTCATGCTCATTGACGAAATCGCGGTATCGAGCATATCAATGCCCGCATCAATCGCTTTCTGATAGGTTGCTGTGCTTAAACCTGTGGTTGCGTGACACTGCATCGCAATGGGAATACTGAGATTCTTTTTCAGTGCTGAAATTAGTTCATGTGCCGTTTGCGGACGCAATAGGCCTGCCATGTCCTTAATGCACAAGGAATCACAACCAAGATCTTCTAGTTGTTGCGCCATCTCTAACCATTTGTCTAGTGTATGCACCGGACTAACGGTGTAAGACATCGTACCTTGCGCATGCCCATCTACGGCTTTGGCAGCCTTGATAGCCGTTTCAAGATTACGGACATCATTCATGGCATCGAAAATACGAAATACGTCGACACCATTCTCACGTGCACGCTCAACGAAGCGTTTAACGACGTCATCCGCGTAATGACGATAACCGAGGAGGTTTTGTCCGCGTAGAAGCATCTGCTGAGGCGTCTTCGGCATGACCTTTTTGAGCTCGCGAATACGCTCCCAGGGATCTTCGCCCAAATAGCGGATACAAGCATCGAACGTAGCACCACCCCATGATTCCATCGACCAGAAGCCGGCATCATCTAATTTCTCAGCAATGGGCAACATATCATCGAGTCGCATTCTCGTTGCTAACAGCGATTGGTGCGCGTCACGCAAGACAAGTTCGGTTAGCAGTAATGGCTTACTCATGCAGAATTCTCCCTCAACGGCAGTTTGATAGCTAATAGTTCACGACTCACGACTTGGTGCCGCGATAGCGGTGAACAGCAGCAGTAATCGCTGCAAGTTGTTGCGGTGTTGGTTGTGATGTTGCTTTTGATTTTTTTCGAGTCGAGGCCGGTTGCACATCAACCTCTACTACGAATCGACGCAACAACAGCATGGCGCATATCAACAGCGACAAGAACATGAATACCGTTACCATGCCCGTGAACAGGATAGCTAGTGCTTCGTTCAATTGCTCATTCATGCTGCGACACTTCCTTAGCAAGTACTTATTAGCAAACAAAATTTGTGAAAATCTGATACCAGAATAGCACAACTTGGCTAAGGAAAAAGTTTGACCGGGATATAGCAGTTATAGATGAAAACTATACAAGGATAGGTAGAAACTACATATGGATAAAACTACAGGAGGAGTAGATGGCGCACTCGGGAGGACTTGAACCTCCAACCGCTCGGTTCGTAGCCGAGTACTCTATCCAATTGAGCTACGAGTGCGTATCTAAAAACTGTGGTTAACGACTGGCGCACTCGGGAGGACTTGAACCTCCAACCGCTCGGTTCGTAGCCGAGTACTCTATCCAATTGAGCTACGAGTGCGTTGTCTGTCGTTAAAAGCTGGCGGTGAGGGAGGGATTCGAACCCTCGATAGAGCTACAAACCCTATACTCCCTTAGCAGGGGAGCGCCTTCAGCCACTCGGCCACCTCACCACTTACTTGTGGCGATGAATGATAGCGGCAACGACAATAATGTCAAACGATTTTTTCCGAACTGGGTACTGTTTGTGGGATTTTTAAACACTTCGCTGGATTATCGGGCACAAAGGCTTGTTTAGCTAAGAATACGATCAAAAAAGCTGACAGAGAGTGTGTCAGCTTTTTGATGCAGGGAATTACTTATTCTCGGAGTTGTTGTCAGCATGCTCCGCTTGAATTCGCATATAAATTTCTTCGCGGTGTACTGAGACATCTTTCGGCGCATTGACACCAATGCGCACTTGGTTGCCTTTTACACCCAATACGGTGACTGTAACCTCGTCGCCAATCATCAAGGTTTCACCCACTCTACGGGTTAAGATCAACATTTGCCTGCTCCTTCCCTACTTCGGTTCCTGTACGATGAAAGCGTAGACTATATTCATCGATCGCACTACTCGCTTTCGTCATTTTAATTGTTATAGCGATTGTTATATCCTAATCGCTATGCCACTTGTGTACAAGCCTAATTATTCCGAATCACTGGTCTTTACAATACCGACTCGAGATGCGCTTTCGCGGCCTCTAGAGCCGTTGTTACTTGACTAGCATCCGACCCGCCAGCCTGCGCCAAATCAGGTCGTCCACCACCTTTACCGCCGACACACTGCGCCGCCACATTCACAACAGCACCAGCTTGAACTTTGGCAGTTAAGTCTTTTGTGACCCCAACGATGAGGCTGACTTTACCGTCATTCACCACCGCAAGAACTACTACTCCTGAACCGATTTGATTCTTCAGGTCATCAACGAGTTCACGCAATGCTTTACTTTCTACGTTATCAAGCTGCGCGATGATCACTTTAGTACCATTAATTTCTAACGCTGAACCGACCAGATCATTTCCAGCTTGGCTCGCTAAGCGACCTTTCAATTCGTCAACCGACTTCTCCAGGGCCTTGCTGCGCTCGAGCTGCGATTGCACGCGCTCCGCAACATGATTCATATCAGCCTTCAGCATGCTCGCAATACTGCGCAGTTGCTGCTGTTGTTGCAGCGTAAAGCGCACAGCGCCAGCACCTGTTACGGCCTCAATACGACGCACGCCGGAGGCAATTCCCGCCTCACTGACAATGCGAAATGCGCCAATATCGCCAGTACGGCTCACATGAGTTCCGCCGCAAAGCTCCATCGAAAAATCGCCCATGGTTACTACACGAACATCGTCATCGTACTTTTCACCGAACAACGCCATTGCCCCGGCCTTTTTCGCCTCTTCAATCGGCATATGAGCCGTTTGCAAAGCATGATTCTTATAGATTTCTTCATTCACTTGACGCTCTATCGCGTCCAATTGTTCTGCTGTGACTGCTTCAAAGTGAGAGAAATCGAACCGTAGACGGTCAGCCGTAACCAATGAGCCCTTCTGCGTCACGTGCTCACCAAGCAAATTACGCAATGCAGCGTGTAATAGATGCGTAGCCGAGTGGTTTTTCTTGACGGCCGCACGACGTTCCGCATCGATTTCGGCACGCACGCGATCACCAACTTTTAGAACGCTCGCGGCTTTACCATGGTGTGCGATAGCTTTGCCGATGTACTGTGTATCTTCGACAATAAACGCGCCACCATTGGCCACTAAGCGACCGCGGTCACCAATTTGACCACCACTTTCCGCGTAGAACGGCGTTTGCGCTAAGACGACAACACCTTGTTGGCCCACAGCGAGCTCCGCCACCGGGTGTCCATCAGCGAATAACTCGACCACTTCACTTTCATCATCCGTCTGCTCATAACCAGTGAACTGACTACGTACAGAACTTTTCAGGCGTTCGTTGTAGTCGACGCCAAACTGCGAAGATTGCTGAGCACGCTGGCGCTGTTGCTCCATCGCTGCTTGAAAACCCGCTTCATCAATAGTGAGTTCTTTTTCACGCGCGATATCAGCAGTCAGATCGACAGGGAAGCCAAAGGTATCATACAGCTTGAATACGACATCACCCGGAATCACTTGTCCATCAAGCGTCTCTAAGGCGTCATTGAGAATGGTCAAACCACGCTCGAGGGTTTTCCCAAACTGTTCTTCCTCGCGTGCTAGCGCGTCACGAATGACCTTTTGCTTCTCAACCAACTCAGGATAGGCAGTGCCCATCTGTATGCAGAGCTCTTCCACCAATTGGCTAAAGAACCCAGCCGGAGCGCCGAGCATGTTGCCATGCCGAACGGCACGTCGAATAATGCGACGTAATACGTACCCGCGGCCTTCATTCGATGGTTGCACACCATCGGCAATCAAAAAGCTACACGAACGGATGTGATCAGCAATAACGCGGAGCGATTTGTTGCTGAGGTCAGTGGTTCCAATAATTTTTGCGGCAGCTTTAATCAAAGCTTCAAATAAGTCGATTTCGTAATTACTGTGCACATGCTGTAGCACTGCGGAAATACGCTCGAGTCCCATACCTGTATCAACAGACGGCTTTGGCAATGGTAGAAGCGTGCCATCAGCCTGACGGTTGTATTGCATGAAGACGAGGTTCCAAATTTCGATATAACGGTCGCCATCTTCTTCAGGTGTTCCCGGAGGACCACCCCAGACCGATTCACCATGGTCATAGAAAATTTCAGAACACGGACCACAAGGACCCGTATCACCCATTGCCCAAAAGTTGTCTTTGGCACCGATGCGGGAAATCCGATCACGTGGAACGCCTATTTCATCGGCCCAAATGTTATAGGCTTCATCGTCCTCGGTAAAAACCGTGACCCATAATTTCTCTTTTGGTAATTGCAACGTGTCAGTTAGAAACTCCCACGCGTATTGAATGGCTTCGCGCTTGAAATAATCGCCGAAACTAAAATTCCCAAGCATTTCAAAGAAGGTGTGGTGACGCGCCGTGTAGCCCACATTCTCGAGATCATTATGCTTACCACCAGCACGCAGACAGCGCTGCGAAGACGTGGCGCGAGAATAGTCTCGATGCTCATCACCGAGAAAGACATCTTTGAACGGAACCATACCCGCATTGGTGAATAACAACGTCGGGTCATTGCCAGGAATCAGCGATGCTGAGGCAACGCGTTGGTGGCCTCGCTCGGCAAAAAACTGAAGAAATGCTTCGCGTATTTCAGCACTAGTCATGGTCATGGCGTGTTCCTACTACCTTGCATCCAATGGGTGAAAAATTAAGGCGAAAAGACTACCACGAATGGAGGCTGACGCCTAGTCTGTCGCTGCCTCTGCTTGCCAACTCAATGCCTGTTTAATTTCGCTGTAAGAGAAGCCACGTTGCAGTAAATGCCGCATCATTCGGTCTCTCATTTTGGGCTCACTGGGCGGTTCATGACCAAACTTCTTCAACAGGCGTTGATAACAGAGATCATTCCAGTCCGGCTCTAATTGCTGCAACAAGGTAGCCACCAGCTCAGTATCCAAGCCTTTGTTCTGTGCCGCCGCTTTGATTTTTTGCAAACCATCGCCGTTAGCGAGACTATGGCGCAGCCAAGTTTCAGCAAAGCGCTCGTCACTTTGCCAGTTGTTCGCTTGCGCGATAGTGAGCACGGTATCGCAAACAGCATCGCTGAAGCCGCGTTGACGGAGCTTTTGCTTGAGTTCTTGGGCGCTGTGTTCGCGTCGCGCTAACAGGCGCAACACCACATCTTTTGCTTGTTGCTCATCTGAAGTCATGAAATGGTACCTTTACGCAGCGTTTACAGTCACAAAAAGCTAGAGTCAGCTATCCTATACCCTAGACTCAAATTGAAACTGCGGAGAACTAATGTCGAGTTACTTTACCAAAAATATCGGTGCTATGGTGCTGCTTCCCGTTGCTACTGTCTTGATTTTGGCTGGCTGCATGCCGAATAACGCCAGCTCCGACGCCAACAACATAGAGCAATCCATTCGTGTATCCGGTACCGGAACCACCTATGCCATCCCTGATGTACTGAGCTTCACGTTAGTCATTACTCGTGAAGGTGACACCGTGGCACCCCTAAAAGTAACCGTGGATGAAGTCACTACGAACGTATTAGTGACACTATCGCAAGCCAACATCGATAAAGATGACATTCGTTCGTATGCGGTTCAAGCGCAACCACTTTACGACTACTCAGATGACCGCTCCAAACCTCGCATTCGGGGCTACGCCGTAACGCGCAGTATTGAGGTAACCATGCGTGACCCTAGCGCTTACGATCAGGTTCTCGACCAATCTTTAGCCGCGGGTGTATCCGCTATTCAGTCGGCTAACTATCGCGTGAGCGACCCCAGTAAGTATTATGCAGAAGCACTCCAGCTAGCAATCGATGATGCGCGCGGTAAAGCAGAAATCCTCGCCGCAAGTGGAGACGTTACTTTGGGTAAAATAATCCGTATCTCTGAGCATTCCTCAGCACCACAGCCAGCATTTCGAATGGAGAGCATGCGTGCGGCCAGTGCCGATGTATCAATGCCGGGTCAATCAGACATTCAAGCGCAAATTGAAGTGGTCTTCCAAATTAACTAAGCGGGTCGATGCAGAAGAGGCAGCGGTAACGTCATACAATGCGGTCCGCCGCCTCCCGCTATCATCTCATCGGCAACGACTGGCACGACCGCAAGGTATGGCACCGCTGAGCGAATAATACGGACTGCCTCTGCATCATCTGCACGGCCAAACTGTGGCACAAATACCGCGGTTGGCGTTCTGACAAAGTTTACATAGCTCGCCAATAATGGCTGACTGCCGCGCCGCATCACACCGGGACGACGCTGTACACTGCTAAAGAAGTTCGGACGAGGTTGGAACGAACACGTTGGTGGTAATTCAAGAATCTTAATTGATGACGGTAACTGGGCAAGCGTAGCGGCATCACTCTCAAGCACATTGGCATCAATTGCGAGCAGGTCCGGCGCCAGAAACTGCGCCATATTATCGATATGACCGCCGGTCTCATCCGCAGCATAGGTCGAATTGAACCAGAGATGATGGGTTGCGTTGATGGTCTTTTCTAACGACTTTTGTAGGCGGTCTCTCACATAGCTTGAAGCGCCATTAAGCCCATTATTGCGTTCGATGCTACTGCGACTCCAACACACCACACCAGCACCGTTGCTACATACTGCTCCGCCTTCAAGAACCATTTGATGAGCCTGACGCCGCCAGCCGAAACGCGCACAGAGCTCGCGGACAAAGGTTTGATCAGCTGCCATATTAGGATAGAGGCCGTTCCATGCGGAGAACTGGAAGTCATGTGCTTGAATTCCGGCTCCCGTTTGTGTCCACACGGGCCCAATGTCACGCGGCCACGCATCGTTGTAGCGAAGAGGAACAGTCTGAATGGAGGCCGGCAAGAATCGTGAAGCACGTGAGAGCTCACGCGGATGCACACCCATCAGTACTGGCTGATGCGCTTGCACTTGCACTAAGAAATCGGTCAATTGACGCTGAATCGGCCGTGCTTGCTCTCGCCAAACGTCCATACGAAAAGGCCACAACGCAAGTAGTGGCCCGGGTAAACTCCAATCTGGACAGAGCATTTAACGCTTTTTCGTTGATTGCCGAGTGTCGCGGCTAACTTTCCGAGCTTGTTGCAGACGTTGCGTCTGATTTCGACGAGCTCGGGAGTAGCGCTTCTGGCGCGTTTCATTTTGGCGCGGGTCAACAAATGTCCGTTGCTCTGGAGGGAGTCCCACCAGCTCGCGCAAATAGTTGATTTCCGGTAATTTCAGCTCACCCCAACCGCTTTGTGGCAAGCCTTGTTCGAGTTTAATGTTGCCATAGCGAACCCGCATCAAGCGGCTCACCTGCATTCCTTGTGATTCCCACAAGCGCCGTACTTCTCGATTACGGCCTTCGGTAAGAACCACGTGATACCACTGGTTCATTCCTTCGCCACCGCCACGCTGAATCGACTTGAAGGAAGCCGGTCCATCTTCCAATTGCACGCCTTTCAGCAAGCGCTTGATCATAGCGTCATCGACTTCGCCAAATACGCGCACCGCATATTCACGCTCAATTTGATGCCCTGGATGCATTAATCGATTAGCCAGCTCGCCATCTGTGGTAAATAGCAGTAGTCCTGACGTGTTGACGTCTAATCGGCCTACCGCTACCCAACGCGAACCCTGCATACGGGGCAGACCATCATAGACCGTTGGCCGACCTTCAGGGTCTCGACGCGTGCAGAGTTCACCTTCTGGCTTGTGATACATGATCACTCGACAAACGACATCTTCGGGGGGCTTAATCGTGACTTCGTGGCCATCAATACGAACCATAGCGTTGGTATCAATGCGTTCGCCTAAAGTGGCAACTCGACCATCAACACTCACTCTACCAGCAGCAATTTTGGCTTCTAATTCACGGCGGGAACCATGACCCGAACGGGCCAATACTTTCTGTAATTTTTCACTCATGGGCATGTCTACTCTGTTTCTGTCGCTGTCGCAGCGGTTATCTGAGTGCTTTGCCCTGCATCCTTCACCTGACTGGGCGGCTCTGGGATATCAGGTAACTCGGCTAAGTCCTGCAAACTAAAATAATCTAAAAATTCAGGTGTCGTTGCATAGAGTTGAGGCCGACCTGGGACTTCACGCTGGCCAACGACTTTAATCCAACCACGTTCCTGCAGTGTTTTCATAATCTGTGAGCTGACACTAACGCCCCGAATCTCTTCGATATCACCGCGGGTAATCGGCTGGCGATAGGCTATTAGTGCAAGGGTTTCTAGGAGTGCCTGGGAATACTTGGTTGGCTTCTCCTGCCACAGATTGCTGATTATATCACCCAATTCGGCTCGCGTCTGAAATCTATAACCCGAAGCGACTTTTCGCAACTGCACGCCGCGCTCTTGATAATCGCGTTGCAATTCATCCAGAACGTCTCTTATCTGCTTTTTAGTAATCTGCTGTGACTCGACCTGCTCTGCCAACTGCGACTCATTCAGCGGTTGTTCAGCAACAAAGAGTAAGGCTTCGATAACTTGTTTAAGTTGATGCTTCTGCATAGGCACCTGTTGTTCGGTTCGCAACAGCTATATGGATGGCACTATAGGCATCGACTTGAACGACATCAATCAATGCCTCTTTAACTAGCTCAAGAATTGCTAGAAAGCTCACCACAACCCCCTGGCGACCCTCCGCAGTCTCAAAGAGTTCATGAAAAGCAAGGCGTTGCTTGCTTTGCAATAAATCTAAAATTCGACTCATCCGTGCGCGAGTCGACAACTTCTCACGATGGACTTGATGATGATGTTGCAACTCTGCATGCGCCAGTGCTTGGGCAAACGCCAATGCGAGTTCTGCCAGAGCTACTTCGGGTAATAGAGTTTGCACGTGTTCTTGGGCATCGGTATGTGCGTGTGCCACAAACTCATCGCGCCCGATTTGGGGCAGTTCATCTAAATGCTGTGCACCTTGCCGAATAGCTTCATATTCTTGTAATCGTCGAACGAGTTCAGCGCGCGGATCCAATTCTTCGTCTTCGACCGCCGCGGGGCGTGGCAGCAACATTCGACTTTTAATCTCTGCCAACATGGCAGCCATGACTAAGTAATCAGCAGCCAGCTCGAGCTTTAACTCCTTCATCATGTCGACATAGGTCATGTATTGCTTGGTAATCGGTAGAATCGGTAAATCGACGATGTCGAGCTTTTGTCGCCGAATCAGATACAGCAGCAAATCCATAGGTCCGGAAAAACTCTCGAGAATCAGTTCCAGTGCATCGGGTGGAATATAAAGATCTTCCGGTTTGTCGATAACCGGTTCGCCGCGCACAAAGCCCAGCGGCAGTGACTGCTGCAGAGGCTCAGAGGAAGCGACTGACATCACCCGCTCCCTCACGGATTACCTTCGCCGTTCCATCCGCTAAATCAATAACGGAAGTTGGCTCCTCGCCGCGATGTTCACCGTCAATGATGACATCAACGGCATGGTCCAACTGTTCTTGAATCTCATACGGGTCGGACTCTGCAAAGTCGCGACCTTGCAACACTAAACTGGTCGACATTAATGGCTCGCCAAGTGCCTCCAATAACGCCACCACAATAGGATCATCCGATACCCGAATGCCAATTGTCTTGCGTTTTGGATTGAGCATGCGCTTGGGCACTTCTTTGGTGGCCACCAAAATGAAGGTGTATGGCCCAGGGGTGTTATTCTTCAATAGACGAAAGGCTTGATTGTCAACGCGAGCATAAACGGACAATTCACTCAAATCTCGACACATCAACGTAAAATGATGTTCTTTGTCGATTTCGCGAATTCGACAAATGCGCTCAAGGGCATTTTTGTCGCCGATTCGACAGCCTATTGCATAACCAGAGTCGGTTGGGTACACCACCACGCCGCCTTGACGGATAGTTGCGACTGCTTGCTCAATGAGTCGCGACTGCGGATTTTCTGGATGGATCGTTAAATACTGACTCATGTTGCGTTATTACCGAGGAAAAGGGCTTTACCAATGCTGCCATATTGGCACACAGGCCTCGGGAAGGACAATATTTTTACCCAAATCACGCCAGTTTGATGGGTAATGAAAATCAGAACCCGCAGACGCCGAGAGCCCAAGTTCGTTGGCAAAGGTTGCGAGTGCTTCGCGTTGCCCTGGAGATTGTTGACCTACAGCCACTTCCATACCGGTTACACCTGCATCCTTCGCTTCTTGAAGTAACCGGCGTAACCATTTGTTACTCAATTGATATGCGTGCGGATGGGCTATAACACTGACCCCGCCCACGGCTGCGACCGTTTCGATAGCGTCCTCTAGCGTAACCCAATTGCCTCTCACATAAGCAAGCTGCCCTTTGCCGAGATAACGTCGAAACACCGCATCAAATGAACTCACCCACTGTTGCTCTACCAAAGCATCAGCCAAATGTTTACGGGTTGGCATTTGTTGTGGGCTAAATGCCGGAAGCTCCACGTTCAAACCAGCCTTATGAAGCTTCGCCAACATCTGCTCAAAGCGAGTCAAACGTTGTTGCTGTTGCTGATTCAGCAAGGCTTGTAATTGGTCCGCGTTGGGATCGAAATGGAGTGCAACAAGGTGAATTTCAAAGTCTTCCCAACGACACGTGATCTCGACTCCAGGAATCAACTGAAGATCCAACTGCTGTTCAGCTATTGCTTGCATTGCAGGCGCTAGACCAGCCGTGGTGTCATGGTCAGTGAGCGCCAAATGCGTCACTCCGCGTTCGGCCGCACGTGCAATCAAATCAGCGGGACTCAGCGCCCCGTCTGAAAAGTTGCTATGACAATGTAAATCGTACTGAGGCATCATCGCTTATATTTGTGCTGCCAATTCGGCGCCCTGCCGGATTGCTCGTTTCGCATCCAGTTCCGCAGCCACATCACTGCCACCAATGAGATGAACAGACTGTCCAGCATCAATCAGCTGTTGCTGCAATTCACGTTGTGGAATTTGGCCCGCACAGATCACGATATGATCGACTTCCAACTCTGTGATTTCGCCATCACGCTCAATCAAGAGTCCTTTGTCAGTGACTTCCTTGTAACTGCAGCCAGCCAACATAGATACACCCTTTTTCGCCAAGGTAGCCCGATGCACCCAGCCGGATGTTTTGCCCAGCCCCGCGCCGACCTTGCTGGTCTTGCGCTGGAGTAGGAAAATTTGTCGAGGCGAATGTTCTTGCACAGGTTTGGTCAATCCACCACGGTCGCTGTAGTCGTGATCAACGCCCCATATTTCCGACCATGCTTTAACATCGAGTGTGGGTGACTCTTCCGTGGTGAGATATTCCGCCACGTCAAAGCCTATTCCACCAGCGCCAATAATAGCGACTCGCTTGCCCAGTTCCTTATGGTCTCTCAGCACATCTAAATAGCCCACGACTTTGTCTGGGTTAGTACCGGTGAGCGCAACGTCGCGTGGTACCACGCCAGTTGCCAAAATCACATCATCGTACTGACCGGTTACCAGTGAATCCGCTGACTGCCGACTGTTTAAATGCAGGTTCACACCCAGATCTTTAAGGCGTTGGTCGAAATAGCGAATCGTTTCATGAAACTCTTCTTTCCCTGGTATCTGTTTTGCGTAGTTGAATTGACCACCAATTTCACTCGCGCTATCAAACAAGTGTACTTCATGACCACGTTCGGCCGCATAACAGGAAAAGGCAAGTCCAGCTGGGCCTGCACCCACCACAGCCAGTTTCTTTTTGGTGCTCGCAGGATGAAATTGTAATTCAGTCTCGTAACACGCTTGCGGATTGACGAGACAACTGGCTCGCTTGTTCTCAAACACATGATCTAAACAGGCTTGGTTACAGGCAATACAAGTATTAATGGTATGTCCCGCGCCTTGCGCTGCTTTGTTAACGAAAGCCGGGTCTGCCAGCAATGGACGCGCCATCGACACCATATCGGCTTCGCCTTTGGCAAGAATAGACTCGGCTATTTCAGGCGTGTTGATACGATTCACCGCCACAATAGGTATTGATAACGACGCTTTGACGCGTGCAGTAATCCAGGTGAAAGCACCTCGTGGTACTGAAGTGACGATAGTCGGCACGCGTGCTTCATGCCAGCCGATACCACTATTGATGATGTTAACGCCTGCGGCTTCAACGGCTTTACCTAATTCGATGACTTCATCGAATTGATTGCCATCCGGGACCAAATCAAGCATCGACAGCCGGTAAATAATAATGAAATCGGAGCCGACTGCGGCCCGTATAGCATTAATAATCTCGAGTGCAAAACGGCTGCGATTCTCAAATGAACCGCCCCATTGGTCGGTGCGCTTGTTCGTTCTTGGACACAAGAACTGGTTGATCAAATAACCTTCAGAACCCATTACTTCAACGCCATCATAACCCGCTTGCTGTGCCAACTTGGCGGCACGAGCAAAGTGCGCAATCGTGGTCCGAATTTGGCGATCACTCATTGCGCTTGGTGTAAATGGATTGATAGGTGCTTTGATCTTACTCGGAGCTACATTGAACGGATGATACGCATAGCGCCCCGTATGCAGAATTTGCATGCAGATTTTGGTTCCGTGACGATGCACAGCTTCTGTGATCAATTTGTGCTTTTTGACGTGCCACGGTTTACTCAGCTCACTCCCAAACGGGGCGACTCGACCACGAAAGTTAGGCGCAATACCGCCGGTTACGATGAGGCCTACGCCACCTTTGGCGCGCTCCTCGTAAAAGGCTGCCAACTTGGGAAAACCATCGCGTTCTTCTTCAAGCCCAGTATGCATCGAGCCCATCAACACGCGATTTTTAACTTGCGTGAAACCAAGGTCGAGCGGCTGCAGTAAATGTGGATAATCGTGACTCACAAAAGCCTCTTCTTAAACAACTGTTTGAATCGTTACACTCTACTGCGTTGCCGCTATGAGAACAAGCATTTCGGCGTTAGAAGTAGTAGCCAATATTGATGTTGAAACGCGTTTCAAAATCGTCGCTATCACCTGCCATAGTGCCCCCAATAAAAGGCTGGTTCTTGGCCTTTACGAAATCGACATAGGTATACAAACCACCCGCCGAAATCGCCATGCCAAGGACATTCATGACAGTATCCTCATCATAACCGCGCTTATTGGTCATCACGCTCAAATCGTTATAAAAAGTCAGGTTCGTGATAGGACCAATTTTGACCGGCAGGCTATAAGCAATATTTGCAGTATACAGATTGGCTTTGTTCGGAATTGTATCGTAGAACGCATAGGCACCAACTACGATACCGTCGTTCGCCATATCCATATCATATTCATACTGAGTAGCCTGACCCATAAACGTCCAACGACCATAGGTATAAACACCATGCAGCGCATAGGCACTGCGGTCGCCCACGTCGTCCACACCATCATTCATTTTGCCGAGTTGCCCAGATAAACCGATTTCAAAACTACTGATGTCGCTGAGCGCATATTTGCGGGCTGCACGAACCGCGATGCTATTGGTCTCACCAACCGCAAGAGTCGGCGTATCGTAAATACCCTCACCGCTCAAACGAACGCCGAGCGGATCATAAGCATAACGGTCCTCACGTGCACTGACAGAGCCATCGATTCCACCTTGTTCGTCATTTTTGAAAAAGGCAAAGTCGAGATCCCAATCGGTATCGCGATAGCGGAGCTTCACACCCGCATCGTGATCGTCCTCTAAACCCACGTAAAAATTAGAGCTGAAGAAATAACTGTTGGAGTTGTATGGCGTTATGCCGAAGGGAACTTTCGTAATCCCCAGTTGCCCCTGCCAATTCTCCGTGAAGTTATAGCCGACCCATGCATGTTGCAATGACTCCATGTATTGGAACCAGCGATACTGAGCCGACAGGATAACGTCACCGATGGAACCGCTGTAGTCCAGTCGAATCAAGTCAAAATCAAAGTCACCACCACGATCTGTATTGGCATCGTCATAATCCGCCCACACATATTGCGTTCGTACCGCGCCGCCAATCGATATCGGTGCATTTTCGGCAGCCTCAACATCGTCTTCTAACTTCTCTACACGAGCCGCTAATGCGGGACTACTGTTGATGCGTTTACGCGGTTCTAGCTCTGCAGTCGACGCTGAAGATGATTCCGATGCAGTTGGTGCTGTTGCAACTTGCGGTTCAGATTCTTGCTGTTCCTTCAACTGTGCTTCGAGCTCACTCACACGTTGCTGCAATGCTTGCATTTGCTGCAGTAATGCCTGCACTTGCTCGGCGGTGACGGCTTCCGAACTGGAATCCTGAGCGAGCGCAGACGCACTCAAACTCGCGCTAATGCACAATGCTAATAATTGCTTTTTCATAACGCCTCCCTGTTATCGCAACACATGTAAGAAATGCATGTGCTTATGATAGTGATTAATCACATCACCAATCACCGCATCGCGCGACCAACCAAGAATGTCATAATCCTGACCGCCCTCACGCAAGTGTACTTCAGCTCGGTAATACTTTTTCTCTTCCGAAGCCGCACTCGGTTCTTCTACCGCGTTGATGAACTTCGGCAGTATATGACTCGTTAAATGCACTTGATAGATGAAGTCAATCTCATCACCGTGAACAACTCTAAAGGTCATTTGTTTCCCGTCATCTACCTCAAGTTCGACCGTCAACCCGCTTTCGCGCATCTCTTCTGCAACTTCATCGAACGCCGGACGAATCACTTTGTTTAGAAAGCGTTCGCCAACCTGATAACTAGGGAAATCAATAATATTCTGGAAGCGCTCACGCCAATTTTTACTGCTCATCGATGCCGCACCCAGATAATTGTTCTGCAACGCATCTTTCTTGTGAACATCTACTCGCAGTGCCTTGATCAACCCATAGGTTGCTATCGTCAATATAATCGTGAAAGGCAAAGCACTCGCAATCGTCATAGTCTGCAGTGCACCTAAACCGCCAGCGAGCAGCAGCACAATAGCGACGACACCCTCACCACTTGCCCAGAAGATACGTTGCCAGACTGGCGTATCATCACGACCATTGGAACAGAGCATATCGACTACCATGGAACCCGAGTCCGATGAAGTCACAAAGAATACAATGACCATGAGTGTCGCTAAACCCGATAAAAAGGTACTAAACGGGAAGTTCTCTAAAAATGCGAACAACGCGACTGGGACATCAGTCTCGACCATTTCAGCCAGTTGCGACGCGCCTTGGTTCATAATGAGATCAATGGCAGAGTTACCAAACACGGTCATCCACATGAGCGTGAAACCAGCCGGAACTAGCAGTACGCCTGAAACAAATTCACGTATGGTACGGCCACGTGACACGCGCGCGATGAAAAGTCCTACGAATGGTGCCCAACTTAACCACCAGCCCCAATAGAAAACAGTCCAACCACCAATCCAATCGGTTTTCTCATAAGCAAATAGATTAAACGTATTGCCAACGATATCAGCAATATAGGAGCCGGTGTTCTGTACGAAAGCTTGCAGTAAAAATACCGTCGGGCCTGCCAGTAAAATAAATACCAACAACAACACCGCTAATCCCATATTGAGTTCAGATAATCTCCGAATACCTTTATCTAGACCGGTCGTTACTGAAATGATAGCCAGCAACGTAACCCCCACAATAAGCATCACTTGAACGGTCGTAGAAACCGGTACATCGAATAAATAACCTAAACCGGAGTTGACCTGCGACACCCCATAACCGAGCGAGGTGGCTACCCCGAACACTGTACCGATAACAGCGAACACATCAACGACGTGACCAATCGGGCCATAAATACGGTCGCCAATCAGTGGATACAACGCAGAACGCAAGGTCAGTGGTAAGCCATGTCGATACGCAAAGAACGCAAGTATCAGAGCGACAATGGCATATATTGCCCACGCATGAAGCCCCCAGTGGAAAAATGTAATCTTCATGGCCTCACGCGCCGCTTCCGTAGTCCCCGTTTCAGCTACTGGCGGCGCTAGGAAGTGCATCACCGGTTCGGCAACGCCAAAAAACATGAGGCCTATACCCATACCTGCGCTGAAAAGCATAGAAAACCAAGTCAGCCTCGAATAATCGGGAACTGAGTGATCAGGACCCAGCTTGATCATTCCATAGCGTGAAAATCCTAGATAAACCACCGTCAATAAAATCATCGCTACGGCAAGTACATAAAACCAACTGCCGTTCGCAATAATGGTGGATTGCATCGTTTGGAAGAGTGAATCTGCTGATTCAGGGAAAATAGATGTGAACAACAGGATGAGGAAAATAAGACCAGCCGCAGAATAAAAAACGGGTGGATTCAGACGGGCTTTCTCGGGAGTTCCCATGCGTCTTTGCTCCTTGTTTTTATTTCCTTTTAGTATAGGGACATATACAAAAGATGCGAATTTGGATCATAAAAAAAGGCTTCCACGAAGGGAAGCCTTTCTATAATCACATTCTAATCGCAAGCGATTAAATCGTTTCTGCGCGCTCTACGATTTCAACCAATGCCCAAGTCTTTGTCTTGGATACTGGACGAGTTTCGCGAATAATCACGGTGTCGCCAGTGTTGCATTCATTGTTCTCATCATGAGCATGAAGCTTAGTCGTACGAGTAATATACTTACCGTAGACTGGGTGCTTCACACGGCGTGTTACAGCAACAGTGATAGACTTATCCATCTTGTCGCTTGTTACGCGGCCTTGCACAGTACGAATACGTTTTTCTTCAGCCATTACGCACCTGCCTTCTGAGTCAGAATAGTTTTCACACGTGCGATATCACGGCGCACTTGCTTCAACATATGAGTTTGATTCAGCTGACCAGTCGCTGCTTGCATGCGCAGGTTAAACTGCTCACGACGCAAACCCAGCAATTCTTCTTGCAGCTGCTCAACGGTTTTATCATTCAGTTCGTTCGCTTTCATTACATCACCGTCCGAGTTACAAAGGTGGTTTTGAATGGCAGCTTACGGGCCGCAAGCTCAAACGCTTCACGCGCTACTGCTTCCGATACACCATCCATTTCATACAGGACACGACCTGGCTGAATTTGGGCTACCCAATATTCCACACTACCTTTACCTTTACCCATACGCACTTCAAGTGGTTTCTGAGTAATTGGCTTATCTGGGAATACACGAATCCAAATCTTACCTTGACGTTTCACGTGACGCGTCATGGCACGACGAGCCGCTTCGATTTGACGCGCAGTCATACGACCACGGTCAACCGCTTTCAAACCGAAAGTACCGAAGCTGACTTTGTTACCAGATTGCGCCAGGCCACGGTTACGACCTTTGTGAACCTTACGGAATTTTGTACGCTTTGGTTGTAACATTTAGTCTCTCCTTACTTACGGCCTTTAGGGCGTTTCGCTGGAGCTGCTGCAGGTTTTTCTTCAACGGGCATGCCGCCAAGTACTTCACCTTTGAAGATCCAAACCTTAACGCCGATGATACCGTAGGTGGTACCTGCTTCAGCAGTTGCGTAATCGATATCAGCACGGAGCGTGTGAAGTGGAACGCGACCTTCGCGGTACCATTCGGTACGTGCGATTTCTGCGCCGCCTAAACGACCGCTCACTTCAACTTTGATACCTTTCGCGCCTAAACGCATTGCGTTTTGTACTGCACGCTTCATCGCACGACGGAACATGACACGACGGACTAACTGACCAGTGATGTTCTCAGCAACCAGTTGTGCGTCCAATTCAGGCTTACGCACTTCTGAGATGTTGATTTGCGCTGGTACGCCAGTCAACTTAGAAACCGCTTGACGCAGCTTCTCGACGTCTTCGCCTTTCTTACCAATCACAACACCTGGACGGGCTGTGTGGATAGTGACGCGAATGCTCTTCGCTGGACGCTCGATGACGATACGAGAAACTGATGCATTGCTCAGTTGCTTGTTCAACATCTTACGAACCAAGTGATCGCTGTGCAGGTTATCTGCGAAATCTTTCGTATTCGCGAACCAGGTTGAATTCCATGGTTTGGTGATACCTAGGCGAATACCATTAGGATGTACTTTCTGACCCATAACTTATCTCCTAGCTATCTGAAACAACCACAGTAATGTGGCTGGTACGCTTAAAGATACGATCAGCACGACCTTTCGCACGAGGCTTGATGCGTTTCATAGTTGGACCTTCGTCTACTGTGACTTTCGCAACTTTAAGCTCGTCGATGTCAGCGCCTTCGTTGTGTTCAGCATTCGCGATGGCTGACTCCAACACCTTTTTCAGCAGACCAGCTGCATCTTTAGGGCTGTATGCCAGTACTTCCAAAGCTTTCGCTACTGGAAGACCACGAATCTGGTCAGCAACCAACCGGCCTTTTTGCGCAGAAAGTTTGGCAAACTTGTGAATAGCAATAGCTTCCATCTCTCGTCTCCCTTAACGTTTCTTCGCTTTCTTATCAGCGGCGTGGCCACGATAAGTGCGGGTTGGTGCAAATTCACCAAGCTTGTGACCAATCATTTCGTCAGAAACGAATACTGGTACGTGCTGGCGACCGTTATGAACAGCAATAGTTAAGCCGATCATATCAGGGATAATCATTGAACGGCGGGACCAAGTTTTAATTGGCTTCTTGTCCCCGGCTTCCAACGCTTTCTCCACCTTATTCAATAGGTGAAGGTCAATAAATGGACCTTTTTTAAGAGAACGTGGCATGTTAAATCCTCAACTCTTATTTGTTGCGACGACGTACGATGAACTTATCGGTACGCTTGTTTTTGCGGGTCTTATAACCCTTCGTCGGTGTACCCCATGGAGTAACCGGATGACGACCACCTGAAGTACGACCTTCACCACCACCGTGTGGGTGATCAACTGGGTTCATCGCCACACCGCGAACGGTAGGACGAACACCACGCCAGCGCGTTGCACCAGCTTTACCCAATTGACGCAGCATGTGTTCTGCGTTGCCGACTTCACCGATGGTTGCACGACACTCTGACTGGATCCGGCGAACTTCACCAGAACGCAGACGTAAGGTCACGTACGCGCCATCGCGAGCCAAAACCTGTACTGAAGCACCAGCTGAACGAGCCATCTGGGCGCCTTTACCAGGCTTCATTTCAATTGCGTGTACAACCGAACCTACTGGAATATTACGCAGTGGCAAGGTGTTACCCGCTTTGATAGGTGCATCAGCACCAGATTGAACTTTATCACCAGCTTTCAGGTTCTTAGGAGCAAGGATGTAACGACGCTCACCATCTGCATACAACACCAAAGCGATGTTTGCAGAACGGTTTGGATCATATTCCAAACGCTCAACTTTTGCTGGGATACCGTCTTTATCACGCTTGAAGTCAATCATGCGATAGTGTTGCTTATGACCACCACCGATGTGACGTACCGTGATACGACCATTATTGTTACGTCCGCCTTTCTTGTTGTTTTTATCCAACAACGGGGCGTAAGGCTTACCTTTGTACAGATCTTCGTTTACCACTTTAACGAGGTGACGACGACCTGGTGACGTAGGCTTACACTTAACTAATGCCATGTGAATTCCTCCTGTTACTCAGCGCCGCCGACGAAGTCGATGTCCGCACCTTCTTTCAGGGTGACATACGCTTTCTTCCAGTCACTACGCTTACCGAAGCGCATGCCTGTACGTTTGGTTTTGCCTTTTACGTTGACAGTGCGAACACCTTCAACTTCAACTTCAAACAACTTTTCAACAGCTGCTTTGATTTCAGTTTTGGTAGCGTTCGTAGCAACTTTGAATACCACAGTATTCGCAGTCTCTGCAGTCATAGTCGACTTCTCAGAAACGTGAGGAGCCAAGATTACTTGAAGTAAACGTTCTTCGCGCATCATGACAATACCTCCTCAAGCTGCTTCACTGCTTCAGCAGTCATCAATACTTTTTCAAAAGCAATCAGGCTTACTGGATCAACGCCTTGAACATCACGTACATCAACTTTATGCAAGTTGCGTGACGCTAAGAACAAGTTCTCTTCAACTTCTTTGGTCACGATCAACACGTCACTCAAATCCATTGCTTTTAACTTGGCAGCTAATTGCTTGGTCTTTGGTGAATCAACACCAAAGTTTTCGACCACAATCAGACGGTCCTGACGAACCAATTCTGACAAAATGCTTTTCAAAGCACCGCGGTACATTTTTTTGTTTACTTTTTGGTCGTGGCTGCGTGGTTTTGCTGCAAACGTAGTACCACCAGAGCGCCAGATTGGGCTACGGATAGTACCTGCACGAGCACGGCCAGTACCTTTTTGACGCCATGGCTTTTTGCCACCGCCAGATACTTCAGAACGCGTTTTCTGTGCTTTGGAGCCCTGACGAGCACCCGCAGCATAGGCAACAACTACCTGATGTACCAAAGCTTCGTTGAACTCGCGTCCAAAGGTTGCTTCGGAAACTTCAAGAGCGCCTTTTGCGTCTTTAAATGTTAATTCCATCACCATTCTCCTCGGACGTTACGCCTTAGCCTTGACTGCTGGCTTGATGATGACATCACCGCCAGTAGCACCAGGGACAGCGCCACGAACCAATAACAAGCCACGCTCAGCGTCTACACGTACAACATCTAGAGTTTGCACGGTAATTTGCTTGTTACCCATTTGGCCTGCCATTTTCTTGCCCTTGAATACCCGACCCGGAGACTGGTTCTGACCGATAGAACCCGGAGCGCGATGCGACAACGAGTTACCATGAGTAGCGTCTTGAGTACGGAAATTCCAGCGCTTAACAGCACCTTGGAAACCTTTACCTTTAGAGGTGCCGGTAACGTCAACTTTTTTGGTGTCTGCAAAAATTTCGACAGTGATTTCAGAACCTACTGCGTAATCTTCACCTTCACCGTTCTCTAGGCGGAATTCCCAGAGTCCGCGACCTGCTTCGACACCAGCTTTCGCATAGTGACCCGCAAGTGGTTTAGTAACGCGGTTTGCTTTTTTGTCACCTGTTGTAACTTGAAGCGCACGATAGCCGTCGGTGTCCTCAGATTTAACCTGAGTCACACGGTTTGCTGTCACTTCGATCACAGTAACAGGTACAGAAGCGCCGTCTTCTTGGAAGACGCGAGTCATTCCTACTTTACGACCGACTAGACCAATAGCCATTGTTAAAACCTCTCGTGTGTAATCCTATTACTGCCCGCTTAACCCAGGCTGATTTGTACATCAACGCCAGCTGCCAGGTCCAAACGCATTAATGCGTCAACGGTCTTGTCAGTTGGGTCCATGATGTCAATCAAACGCTTGTGGGTACGGATTTCGTACTGGTCACGCGCATCTTTATTTACGTGTGGTGAAATCAACACAGTAAAACGTTCTTTGCGCGTAGGCAGTGGGATTGGACCACGTACCTGAGCACCAGTGCGTTTAGCAGTTTCAACGATTTCTGCTGTTGACTGGTCAATCAGACGGTGATCGAACGCTTTCAAGCGAATCCGAATTCTTTGATTAGCCATGTAAATAGCCTCAATATAAAGAGCATTTAAAAAAGAGCACAGAAAAAAACCGCCACCCTGGCACATACCGGGTGAGGTATTTTCAACGAAAATACATTCAATCCCCTATCGGGACTGCTGTGGCAACCTAAATACAGTCAGCAAAATCCCCGAGGGGTTTCCAACTGTGGTCGCGAATTATACGCTTTTGAAGGGGAAAAGCAACACCAAATGACTGGTGAATAGTGAATAGTGAACGGTGAACGGTGAATAGTGAATAGATAGCGAAAGGTAGGTAGTGAATGGAAAAGACAAAGAGATGTGATGGTTCGTCTTTGTCTTTTCACTGTTCACTATTTACTGTTGACTAGTGTGTGGCGGCGTACGCCTCTACCTCGCGCCATACGCGGAGTAGATTTTCGTTCAGGATTTTCTTGATATCTGCGTCCGAATAGCCGCGATCCAGTAAGCCTTGAATCAAATTTGGGTAGCTCGCAACGTCCTTGAGTCCAACAGGCAATGAGTCACCGACGCCATCATAGTCCGAACCAATACCGACGTACTCAATACCAACCAAGTCAACGACATGGTCGATATGGTCTAAGACTTGCTCTAATGTTGCGAATGGATATGGATTGCTGCTGCGCAATTTCTCGATTCGTGCTTGGGCTTCTTCAGAGTCAGCACCGAGCTCTTCACGAATCGCTTCCGCTTGCTTCGCGATCATAGCGTTGTAGCGGTTAGCTTGCTGCGTGACGAACGAACTGCCGTAGTTAATCATGATGACACCACCGTTGTCGGCGAGTGCTTTGATCATATCGTCACTCATATTGCGTTCGAAGCCCGGTGTGTAGCGACGCAGTGACGAGTGTGATGCGATGACAGGTACTTTCGTCACTTCAAGTGTTTGCCAGAATGCGTCGTCAGAAACATGCGAAATATCGACCATGACACCCGTTTTGTTCATTGCTTCAACGAGTTCAACACCAAATGGGCTTAAACCGTTCCATTGCTTCCGGATATCATACGACGAGTCGGCAATATGATTTGATTCAGAGTGCGCCAATGTAATGTAGCGAATGCCGCGCTCGTAGAAAGTTCGCAAGTTTGCTAAATCGCCTTCAATCGGCGAGCCATTTTCCATTCCCATCGCGATCGAAATAACGCCACGCTCGTACTGCTCTTCGACATCAGCCACGCTGTAGGCAATATCAAATTTATCCGGCGCGCGATAGGCAAGCGCTTCCATGCTATCAATGAGTTTGTGCGCTAACTGATAGCTGGCACCTTCGGTACGTTCGAGGTTTGCTGGGATGTAAATGGACATGAAAGGCACATTGAGACCACCGACAACTGCTCGCGGATAGTCGAAGTCGCCACGTTCGGTCGCTACCGTGACATCTTCCCAATCTTTTTCGAGTCGATATGGCACGTCGATGTGGGTATCAATGATGAGATTATCTTGCGCAAGCTGAATTGCTTTCTCACTTGCTTGATAGGTTTGTGCTACTGCTGAAGCGCTTAAAGTTAGGGCGCTCACCAAGCCAATCAGTACATGCTGTTTCACCGGCAACTTCCTCTAGTTATCGACTCAATTGAGTCACTTTTGAAGAGTTGCAGACTAGCACAACTGGGATCGGTGATCACCCTGATTTGTGTGAGCTGACCGCACTAGACGCGATGACTACCGCACCCGCTACTACCGTACCAACTACGGGTGCGATCATCATCAGTGTAAGGAACATGGGTTGTAATAACATCCTTGGCTCCCCCGATCTTACTCGTCTGAAGCTTTAGCATCAGCGTTGGTGGCAACTGCTGCCACAGTAACGACTGATTCATTTTCGTCGTCAGCAAAAGCAAGTTTCCAATCATTGACCGTTGCTTCGAGTGCTGATTTGGTCGCATTCACGAGTTCCACTTGAATGCTCTCCACTTGCGCACTAAACATTGCACCTAAGTTCAATTCCAGTGACGACTTGTCATCGTTTGCCAATGCGCCGCTAGATACGCTTAAAACAACTGCTGCAACCGCTACTTTTAACATGGTGTTCATTTTCGTTTTCCTTATCGAGGTTTTGATACTTCACGTTACGGCTGTGAATACTAGTTAAGTCGATAAGAACACAGCAAAGGTTGTGCCAACTTTTAAATGTCGTGGCTATGCTATTGTTTTTAAATGGTTTTATTTTTTAATGTTGATTAAATCTAGACTAGGAAGGTAACGATGACTATGAAGCGCTGGGACATCACAGAATGGTTAGTTGGCGTATTCCGCCACTTTTTGGTGAAATTTTTCGCGTGCTACAGACACTTCTTCGAGCGCGAATTCAAATAGCTCTGCCGCAGATTGTGCAGTCGGTCCTTGCTGACTGATCACTTGCCGCCAGCGTTTAGCACCCGGTTGGCCGTTGAAGAGACCTAACATATGCCGAACCACGTGCCACACTCGTCCACCCGTCTGCACGTGACCATCAATGTAGGGAATCATTGCTGCAATCACTTGTTCGGTAGAGCGCGAATGGGTCTCATAACCGAGTATGCCGTCAAACGAACCAATCAATTCTGGATTCTGATAGGCCTCACGACCGACCATAACGCCATCAACGAGCTGCAGATGTTCAGCAATCGACGTTGCATCTTTAATACCACCATTAATACTGATGTGTAGCTGTGGATAGCGGTCTTTCATACGGTAGACGCGGTCATACTGAAGCGGTGGAATTTCTCGATTTTGCTTTGGACTGAGACCCTTCAGCCAAGCGGTCCGTGCATGCAACGTAAAATGCTGGCAACCTGCAGCCATCACCGGCTCCATAAAGCGTTGCAAAAATTCATCGCTATCATGGTCGTCAATACCGAGCCGGGTTTTCACAGAGATACGAGTAGTTGGCGCGGACTTTTGCATCGCTTCAACACACTCCGCGATGGTCTCAGGCGTGGTCATCAAACAAGCACCGAAGCTCCCGTTTTGAACACGCTCAGACGGACACCCCACATTAATATTTACTTCTTGATAGCCCCGCTCTGCGGCGATTGCGGTGCACTCAGCCATAGCAGTTGGGTCACTGCCACCGAGTTGCAACACCACCGGCTGCTCGGCATCGCTAAATCCAAGATGATCTTGTTGGCCAAACAGAATCGCACCGGTGGTCACCATTTCGGTGTACAGCACAGTGTGTTGAGAAAATTGTCTGTGGAAGTAGCGACAATGCCGATCAGTCCAATCGAGCATCGGTGCTACAGCAATTAATTTACTCATGACTCTTTGTTTAACCTAACTCAAACCACTTAATTTTGGGGCTGCGTATGATACCAGCCCCAGAATTCAATGCCAGTTTTTAATATCAACGCTCAGCGAGCAAGCTTTCCTAGAATGGCGCAGTCAACTGCGGCGCACGACGTGCTTGAGTCCGCTGCTCGAAGTCGTATGCAGCTTCAATGAGTATCGGCTCACTCTTCGCCGTCCCAAAGAAACTCAAACCAATCGGTAAATGGTGCACAAAGCCCATAGGCACACTGATGTGTGGATAGCCTGCGACCGCCGCGGCTCCACTCGCTGAACCGAGAAAGTGGTCGCCAGTATTCAAGTCAGTTTTCCAGGCTGGCCCACCCGTCGGTGCAATCAATAGATCAAGGTCATGCGCCGCTAATAACGCGTCGATACCTTCGGCGCCTGCTTTACGTTTCGCGTCAGCCCGTGCTTGCTCGTATGCTTCTTGTTGTTTGGCTGTGCGTTGCTCTGCCATTTCAAATAGCTCTTGACCAAACCATGGCATCACTCGACTGGCATGTGCCTGATTCGCTGCAATCAAATCACTCAAGGTTGTGTAATCCGGATGCGGGCTCGCCTCAAAATAGCTTTGCATATCGGCTTTGAACTCATGCAACAAAACCGTGAACTCGTCCCCACCCCAGTTGCGACCATTCGGGAATGAAAGATCATCAACTACTTCCGCACCAGCTTCCCGCAATACGACAAGTTGTTGTTCAAACAGCGCATCGACACCCGCGTGATAGCCCGTCAACTCACGGACGATACCGATACGCTTGCCGCGCAAACCATCTGCTTTTAAATGTGCGGTGAAATCGACTTCTGAATCGAAGCTGGCAGCATCAGCACTATCTTGTCCAGTCATGGCGCTCAATAGATACACAGCATCACGAACGGTTCGTGTTAGTGGGCCAGCAGTATCTTGGCTCGACGAAATCGGAATAATCCCATCTCGACTCAGTAAGCCAACGGTTGGCTTGATGGTAACAACTCCATTAATCGTTGCTGGACAAGTCAATGAACCGTCCGTTTCTGTACCGACCGCAAGCGCAACGAAGTTTGCGCTTACCGCAACCGCTGAACCAGAGCTGGAGCCGCAAGCAGTGCGCGAGGTGTCAAACGGATTCTTGACCTGACCACCAAAGCTGCTCCAGCCTGAAGCCGATGCCGTGGAACGAAAGTTTGCCCACTCGCTCAAGTTAGCTTTACCCATAATGATGGCGCCTGCAGCACGGAGGCGTTGCACGATAAATGCATCATCAGGTGCAAAATGTTCTCTGAGTAACCAAGACCCACCCGTATTCGGCATGCCGTCGGCCGTATCAATATTGTCCTTCAATAACACCGGAATGCCATGCAGTGGTCCACGAACATTACCCGCAGCGCGCTCGGCATCCAGCTTTTTAGCTATGTCGTGGAGTGCTTCGGTATCCAGCAGGGTGTTAACCGCGCGCAAATTAGCACCGTCTTGGTTGTGCTGGTAGATTCGCGCTAAATAGAAGTTCACGACATCTACACTCGTGAAGTCACCCGCAGCCATGCCTTGCTGTAATTGCTCTACACTGAGTTCCTGCAAATCGAGCTCTGTAGCAACGGCTGCATGTGCTATCGCGCCGACACTCAGCAGCAATGCGAATAGGTATCCTACAAACCACTTCTTCATTATTATTCTCACTCTAGAAGATGAATCGAGAAAAGCTGTATGACTGAGTCTATCCCAGTCTTAAACCCCGTGGTAAACTTGCGTCATGACTTCAAAAGAAACCATGCGGCTCATCACCAAAGCCGAAAAAATATGCGAACAACGCGGCGCTCGACTGACTCCAGCACGCCGTGAAGTGTTCGAGATCCTCGCTGGCGAGTCTGGTGCAGTAGGCGCTTATGATCTACTCGATAAGCTCAGAGCTGCCGTTCCTAACGCTAAACCACCGACTATTTACCGTGCGCTGGACTTTTTACAAGAACAAGGTTTCGTCCACAAAATCACTTCATCAAACAGCTACGTTCTATGTAGCCATTTTGACCATCAACATCCAGTCCAAATGCTCATTTGTGAATCGTGCGGTAACGTCCAAGAGATTCAATCAGATGGGGTTTACGATGCGCTACGCAAACAAGCTGAAGGGCAAGGTTTTCGCGTTGCAACGCAGACCATCGAGGCACATGGGTTGTGCCAAGACTGCAACGCGAACTAATTCACTCGGGTCAATGACGCGAGTGCTCGTCAGGTTCACGCCGCGCTAAATTTTCAAATCGTGATAAATGTCCCTGGAATTTCAGGTCAACCGAACCTATCGGCCCGTTCCGCTGTTTCCCAATGATCACCTCTGCCAACCCTTTATTCTCAGACTCTGGGTGATAGACCTCATCACGATAGATAAACATAATCACGTCAGCGTCTTGCTCGATGGAGCCAGATTCCCGTAGATCCGAGTTCACAGGACGTTTATTTGTTCTTTGCTCCAATGAGCGATTCAGCTGCGACAACGCGACTACAGGTACCTGCAGTTCCTTCGCGAGTGCTTTTAACGACCGGGAAATCTCGCCAATCTCTAAGGTCCGATTCTCAGACATACCCGGTACCGTCATCAACTGTAAATAGTCGACCATTATCATCGATAAGCCGCCAGATTCCCGGAACACCCGCCGTGCACGTGAACGAAGCTCAGTTGGCGTGAGCCCTGACGAATCATCAATAAACATATTATTGCGTTCTTTGAGAATATTGATCGTCGATGCAATGCGTGTCCATTCTTCATCTTGCAAACGACCTGTTCGAATGCGCGTCTGATCCACATGACTCAAGGACGCCAACATCCGCATCATAATTTGTTCTGATGGCATTTCTAAACTGAACACCAAGACCGGCTTGTCATTACGCATCGCGACGTTTTCACACAGGTTCATCGCAAATGTGGTTTTACCCATTGATGGCCGTGCAGCAACAATAATGAGGTCGGATGGTTGCAAACCTGCCGTCATTTGGTCCAAATCGTAGAATCCGGTGGATACACCCGTCACACCATTGTGGTTCTTACTGCGACTGAGTTCGTCAATGCGGTTTATGGTTCGCTCAAGTATTGGCGTTATCGGCTGGGGACCATCCGTTGCACTCGTTCGCTTTTCAGCAATCTTGAACACCTTACTTTCGGCTATATCGAGCAGCTCGCTCGAGGTTCGATTTTGTGTATCAAAACCAGACTCGGCAATTTCATTCGCTGCAGCAATCATTTCACGAATCACAGCTCGCTCGCGAACAATTTGCGCATAAGCTCGGATATTGGCTGCACTTGGGGTGTTTTTCGCTATTTCGCCAAGGTAGGCAAAGCCACCCACATCTTGCAACTCACCCGATAACTCAAGTGATTCCGAAACCGTGACCAGATCAATCGGCTGAGTACGATCGGCGAGACGATGCATTGCAGTGAAAATGAGCTTGTGTCCACGATGATAGAAGTCATCCGCGATCAGCTCACCGGCGATACTATCCCATGCGTTGTTATCGAGCATGAGGCCACCCAGTACGGATTGCTCTGCTTCAATAGAATGAGGAGGCGTTTTGATCGCATCTAATTTCGCGTCATTGCGCGGTTTGTCCTTGGTGCGCGAAGTGGCCATGCTTGTCCCGCTGCTCGAATAATTTTGGCTAGAGGGAGACTATACAAAAAGTAGCAGAATGAAGAAAGCGGATTGCGTTCAGCAACCCGCTTTTTACAGAGGTATTTAGTTTCGAATGACGATATTGCCGCTGACCGAATTGAGTTTAACGTTGCCCGAGCCATTACCCACGGTCATTGTCAGACTTGCACCGGGTCCATACTTAGGACGACGAGGTTCATCATCCGTCAAACGATTGACAATGTCGCCGCTCGCGCTTGCCTCAGCATCAAGGCGAAAGTTCGTTTTGCCCTTAAAGGTAATCGCCATATCGCCGCTGACTGTGTTGCCGCGCAGCCGACCGTTGTCATTCAACTCAACCCGGACACTCACATCACCACTGACCGATGTTGCCCGCACATCACTGGCACGTTCAGCAGTTAAGTTCACATCACCCGAAATAGACTCGGCACGAACTTCAATGGCATTGGTAACTACTGCAACATCGCCACTAGTAGATTGATACGAAGCACGTTGTTGGTCACCATCAGCGTCATTCACGTCACCACTGACCGATACCAGTTCAACATCGCCATTTAATTTACGTCCAGAGATATCGCCGCTGGTGGTTTTCAAGCGGACATTCTGGTCCAAATTATTGGCGTCAATATCGCCACTGATAGTGGTGACACGCGTCCCTTGACGGACATCTTTTACCGTAAAATCAGAAGAGATACCGCTCACATCAACCATCGACTCATGCGGAATCCGGAGCACTAAATCCGAGCCATTGTCATCATGGTATCGCTTATTGCGGGGCATTTTGACCTCGACGATCAATGCATTCCCGCGCTTTTCAAAAATAAAGTCCGTCGCCTCTTCGTCAATAGTGCCTGAGATGGATGCCGATGACTGATCCCAGCCAAGGATTTTGACCTCGCCACGCATGTTATCGACGAACACCTGAACCCCTGGCTCAACCGCTACAGTCTGATCGACTTCCTTCCCAACCACTGCTGGGGCATAGTGCGCGGCTACATAGAGCCCTGCTACAGTAATGAGTTTTAACCACTTCATCATTCGTACTCCTTAAGCTTGTTGCCAGTTTTGACGTGGCGCAAAGTTCGCTTTCAATAATTCCAGTTCTTGTTGGTGTAACCATTGCAGCAACTGCCACAATGATTGATTGTTCGGATCATTCATTAACTGTTCGGTCACTTGCGCAGCAGCTTGCCGCAACTGTTCTAACTCAGTTTGGCTGCTGATTTCGGTCGTACTCAGTCCCGAACTTTGAATACTGGTCAACAGCAAGTTGCGCTGCGACTCGTGGTGTTCATTGACTGCCGTTATCAATCGTGTGACTTCAGACGTGTCATCCACCGATTGTGTCGGCATCCACTGTAAGGTCATAGCACTGATAGCCAGAACCATAACCGCTGCACTTGCCCACGCATAACGCAGCCAAGGTGGCGAGCGTTGTTGCTGACGCGTTAGTCCATGTTCTATTCCACGCCACAAGTTTTGTGGTGGCTCGTAGCGATCAGGTGTATCGACCGCTTCTCGAATCAAATCGTCAAGGCGCTGTTTACCATTTATTTTTGTTGATTCACTCATGACTCAACCACTCCTCTAACAACGTGCGCGCTCTATGAACCTGAGCCTTACTGGTGCCGACAGCAATACCGAGTTCTTGACTCACTTCCTCATGTCGCAAACCTTCTATACAGTGCAATACGAATACCCAACGAGTTTGTGGTGGTAACTTTTGAATCAACCGATCAAGCTCGCTCAAGTCGGCACTGTCTTCGTGTACTAAATGACGATCGTAGTCGTCATCGCCAGCTGTATGTAAACGTGCAAACCAGCGTTTCTGTTTGCGTAATTCCGAGATAGCGACTCGGGTCGCAACGGTGTGTAACCACGTACTGAACTTACTTTCACCGCGAAACGATTTCAGTGCGCTCCATAACTGAATGAACACTTCCTGCGTTAAATCTTGTGCGACATCAATATTTCCCGCCAACCGCAACACTAATCCATAGACGCGACGATGGTGTCGCTCAAAGAGCGCTTGGAACGCTTGCATGTCGCCGCCACTGGCTCTCTCCACGAGATGCACATCTGGATCGTTAAGTGCATTGGCTGTAATGACTTGTGCTGTCACCGATCTTCCTTATTCTTACGCTACAGCTTTATTGATTTCTGTATGATTGGTGTAAGCCTATGCTGAAAAGGTTTATCAAGCACTGAAAAAAATCCAAAAAAAAAGCTGCTCGAAAGCAGCTTTTTTCACGATGATTAAAAAACTTAGTCTGCAGCAACTACTTGCAACTTCACAGTTGCAAACACGTCAGCATGCAAATGCAGCTCGATATCATACTCGCCCACATCGCGGAGGGTACCATTTGGCAACAATACTTCGCTTTTCTTCACAGCTACACCAGCTGCAGTGATCGCGTCAGCGATGTCACGAGTACCGATTGAACCAAACAATTTACCTTCATCACCCGCTTTAGAAGCAATAACCACAGCTTCTAATGCGTTGACTTGCGCAGCACGCTCTTCAGCAGCAGCTAAATCAGCAGCGATTTTCGCTTCCAATTCAGCGCGACGCTCTTCAAACACCTTGATGTTTGCTTGCGTTGCTGGAACAGCTTTACCTTGCGGGAATAAAAAGTTACGTGCATAACCAGACTTCACTGCCACTTGGTCACCCAAGCCGCCTAAGTTGGCTACTTTGTCTAATAGAATAATTTCCATTGTTCGCTACCTCAAATCTAGTCAGATCGTTCGTTTACTGGCTTACTGATGTGAATCAGTATAAGGCAGTAAAGACAAGTAACGTGCACGTTTGATGGCACGCGCCAACTGACGCTGGTACTTCGCAGAAGTGCCAGTGATGCGGCTAGGAACGATTTTGCCACTCTCAGTGATGTAGTTCTTGAGAGTAACGATATCTTTGTAATCAATCTCTTTTACGCCTTCTGCCTTAAAGCGGCAAAACTTACGGCGACGGAAAAAACGAGCCATGATGGTCTCCTCAAATCAAAACAAGTTGCTGGGCGTGCAGTACTAATTTACCAATTCCGTTTTTATCTTCTTCTCGATTCAAAAAACCGCGAACGGTGACTGCCTGTCCAACGCTTAATTCTTTGCTCCACTGTGGTGCATCTTGACCACTTAACACAACCTGCAATCTCACATAACTGCGGCGTGGTAAGTTAGCCTCCACCTGTTCTGAGCGATGCTCAACTACGAACCTTAAGTGGTGAATGCCAGCCGGGCTTTTGGTCAATTGGGGTGGCTTGGTAAGCGTGCCACTGAGTTCCAGTTGATTGAAGCTTGGCTCCACAATCGATGAACGCGACGTCACGGCTTATGCCGCTTCGTTATCGTCCTGCTCTTCGTTACGGTCTGAACGACGGTCATCTTTCTTGCCCATTTGGTGCGAGACTTCAGTTTCCGCTTCTTTCTTACGCATAATCATGTTGCGTAATACCGCATCATTGTATCGGAATGCTGTTTCCAGCTCGTCAACAACTTCAGACGACGCTTCGATGTTCATCAACACATAGTGTGCTTTATGCAACTTGTTGATTGGGTAAGCCAATTGACGACGGCCCCAGTCTTCTAGACGATGAATAGTACCGTTACCTGCTTTGATGGTCTCGCTATAACGCTCGATCATGCCAGGTACTTGCTCGCTCTGGTCCGGATGGACCATGAATACGATTTCATAATGACGCATTTCTGCTCCTTATGGTTCATAGCTACTGTATTGGCTCAGTCGCACCGGCAGCAGCAAGGAACGCTTGTTTTTAAATAAACTTCGAGAGACTGATTTAAGCGGCGGGAGTGTAGCGGATTTCTGTCGATATCACAAGTCGTTTGCTTGGTTTTCGGCGGTTTCGACCTTTTCGGTTAACACTTTAACCAACTGCTCTGGCAAAACCAACGCAGCTTCATTTGGAGCTTGCACGCGAATTCTTTGAACTTCGTTGCCAGAAGCAACTTTCAGCTTAGAGGGTGCAAGCAATTCAGCGGTTAACACAGTGGTCTCCGCAGTGGTCTCAAAACCAATATTTACCTGCCATGCAAAGTCTGTCGATACCTCTCGTAATCGCCATTCGTGACGAGATTGAAACCGTTGATTTAATTCGGTCTGCAATTCATCAAAGCGCGGATCGGCTGCAGCAGTCAGATAATTAACAACCAATTGTGGTTTGTTGCTGCGTTGTTCAGGCAACAAATCACCGATTGGCAGCCATGCCAACGCTAAAAGCACCAATAGCGCTCCGGTGACCACCAGTGGCCACCAAGAACGTTTCGATTGTCCATTGCGGAAGTTCAACCAACTCCGTAGCAACATCGCTTAGTTTCCACTCACGTTTTGTCGCTGCCGGACGGCTTCAAACAAACAAACCCCAGTTGCCACTGATACATTCAAACTACTCACGCTGCCCAGCAATGGAATCTTGATCAATTGATCACAAGTTTCACGGGTCAAGCGCCGCATGCCATCGCCTTCAGCTCCCATGACTAGGGCAACAGGTCCCTTCAGATCTGCAGCATACAGATCGTCGGTCGCTTCGCCCGCGGTACCGATTATCCACACCTGCAAATCTTGCAATTGACGGAGAGTGCGAGCAAGGTTTGTTACTTGAATGAGTGGAACAGTTTCAGCAGCTCCAGAAGCAACTTTACGAACTACTGGAGTCATTGACGCCGACTTGTCCTTGGGAACCACAACAGCGGTCACTCCTGCTGCATCAGCTGTACGCAAACAAGCGCCCAAATTGTGTGGATCCGTCACATTATCCAAAACCAACAACAATGTCTGACGACCACGCTCGGTCACCAGCTTTTCTAAATCATCTTCAGTGAGTTGAGGGGCTTCTAAACACACCACAACAATACCTTGATGGTTACCACCCTCAGCTCTTTTGTCCAAGCTTTGCTTAGGAACAAATTGCGGCCGCGTGCCCATACGCTGAGCTTGCTGGATTAACGCCTGTAAAGGTTGATCCTGACGCTCTTTAGTCGCATACAGTTCAACCAAACGCTCCGGATGGTTTTGCAATAATGCCCGCACTGCATGCAGGCCAAAAATAGTTACTTTCTTGCTCATGATTTCCGCTTTTTATTCGAAGGACGAGGCTTTTTCTTGCCGGCTGATTTGCCACGATTTTTGGCACCTGACTTGGGTTCAGATTTAGGTCCCGATTTATTACTCGGTTTGCCACGGCGGTGTTCTTGACCACCGCCGCCTTTACCCTGCTTCATGCGTTTACGTTGCGGTAATGCATAGTCACTGGCCTGTCGTTGATCGCCCGCTGGAGTTTCCGCAGACAACAAGTCCAAGTCGATTTTCCGTTCATCTAGATTTACCGAGCGCACACGAATTCGTGCTTTATCACCCAATCGATAAGCCTTGCCGCTGTTCTCACCAATCAGTAAGTGTCGATCACTATCGAATTGGTAATAGTCATTGTCTAAATTGCTAATGTGCACCAGTCCATCGATTTGCATATCGTCAATGCGCACAAATAAACCGAAGTTGGTCACTGCAGCAATCACGCCGGTAAATTCACTACCCACATGGTCTTGCATGTACTCACACTTCAACCACTCGTCGACTTGACGCGTCGCATCATCCGCTCTGCGTTCAGTCATCGAGCAATGCACACCCAACTCATCCAGCTGTTCGTCTGGATAGGACCATGCCCCTTCAAGCTCTTTTGATGCGCCATTCAACTGCTTTAACTTAGCCTTGATCGCACGATGCAAAATCAAATCCGGATAACGCCGAATGGGTGATGTAAAATGCGCGTACTGCTCTAAAGCTAATCCGAAGTGCCCTTTATTGTCTGGGCTATACACCGCCTGTTGCATTGACCTTAATAACATCGTCTGAATCAATTCCGCATCAGGTCGGTCAGCAACTTGCTTGAGGATAGCGGCGTAGTCTTTTGGACCCGGCTCATCACCGCCTGTCATCGTCAATCCGAGATCGGTCAAAAAGGTTTTGAAACCACTCAAACGATCATTCGGTGGCGTCTCATGCACACGAAATAGTGCCGCGATGTCATCGTGACTCTCAATAAAGCGCGCAGTCGCGACATTCGCCATAATCATGCATTCTTCAATGATGGTGTGAGCGACATTTCTACGAACTGGGAGTATTTCCTCAATTTTACGCTCTGCATTGAAGATAAACCGTGTTTCTGTGGTTTCAAATTCAATCGCGTGACGCAATTGCCGTGCTTTTTTCAATACCTTAAAGAGCGCATGAAGGTTGTTAATACCTGTCAAAACTGGCTCATATTCAGCTCGCAGCTCTGGATCACCGTCGAGAATTTTTGCCACTTTTGTATAGGTCAATCGAGCGTGAGATTTCATGACCGCAGGATAGAACTTGGCCTCACCGAGCTGACCACGATCATTTATGAACATCTCAGCGACCATACACAACCGATCTACCTGTGGATTCAGAGAACATAAACCATTTGAGAGCTTTTCCGGTAACATCGGCACGACAAAATCGGGGAAATATACCGAATTCCCGCGCTCAAGTGCATCTTTGTCGAGCGCAGTATTAGGCCGCACGTAATAGCTCACGTCAGCAATAGCTACCCATAGTCGGAATCCCTTTTTCTCTGGCTCTGCATACACTGCATCGTCGAAGTCTCGCGAGTCTTCACCGTCAATGGTAATCAACGGAAGTTCTCTTAAATCGAGGCGACCTTCATAGGCTTCTGCGGGCACCGATTCGGCTAATTGCGCGACCGACTTTTCTGTTTCCGCGGTCCAATTTACCGGGATGTCATGTTCGCGAATTGCAACTTCGATTTCCATGCCGGGAGCCATATGGTCGCCCAGCACCTCAACAATAGTACCGATTGGACTTGTGCGCCGATTCGGGCGATGGGTAATGCGCACCACTACTATCTGACCATGACGCGCCGCGCCTTTGTTTTCCTCGGGAATCAAAATATCTTGATTGATGCGGGTATCGTCTGGGACTACGACGCCAAGATTGTGATCCACAAAATAACGGCCAACAATATCACCTTCACGAGGCTTTAAGACGCGAACAACGCGTCCTTCTCGACGACCCTTAGCATCTTTTTTCTGTTCTTGAACGAGCACTTCATCGCCATGCAACACCGCATACATTTGCGGTTGTGGGATGAATAAATCATCGCCGCCATCATGCGGACGGCAAAATCCAAAGCCATCTCGGTGCCCGATAATCCGACCTTTGATCAGGCTCATTCGATCGGGTAATCCGTAAGCATTCGCTTTGGTGTAGATAAGTTGTCCATCTCGCTCCATAGCGCGCAGACGGCGCTTGATACCAATGAGTTGCCGCTCATCATCGAGCGCAAATTTGGCAACGAGATCATCAAAACTGAGAGGTTTTAGGCGTGCTTTGATGGTGTCAAGAATCGCCTCTCGCGACGGGATTTCAACCTCATATTCGGGTTGATCGGTGTTGATACCATCAGTTGGGTTGGACATGTAGCTCCATGAATTTACTTAAGACCTCTACATGATAGCAAAGAACCTTAGTGCACATACAAAAAAACCCGAGGACTAGGCTCGGGTTTTCAAAAAAATCAGGTGTTATCGAATGTACACGAAGCGACGAAGATCCTCACTGCGAGATTTCACATATCGACCATCCAATGTGTAGTATGAGTAAACAACGCGGAGAAACATCTCACCATTTACTGTCATGAAATACTGATCGACGTAAACAATGTAATCGCCTTCGATATAAGAGTTGTTGTTACTCATCGCGCTGATACCACCGAGGCTACCACCGGCAGCTACATCAGCGCTGTTGCCCTTTCCCTGCTTCCCTTTCCCCCAAGAATTTACATTTTCAACTTCTTGGTAGACAACGTTTCCATTTTCATCAAACTGCGTGAGTATGTGAAAATCACCAACTAATTCAGCCTTGGCACAGCTCTTAGTACATTCACCGCCATTCGAAGACCACAACAACTGACGAACTTCATTCTTGTGCGAAGCACTATTCGAAGGAGTTCCTTCATTTTTAGCATGAGCTGATGCACTGATAGCAACCGCCATCAAAGCGCAAGCAGCAAACAACGAATATTTCATGTTATTTTCCTTGTGTGAGCAAAGTTGCCTGATAATTACTACAATAAATTCACAACTACAATAGACGAAGTTCACATAAACGCAAGATAATTTATAATTCTCGCCAATAGTATAGCTGATTCGCATCTTTCGACAGAACCACCAATTCAGTACCCGCAGCATAATCGTGCCAGGCTCTACGATTCTTCCTGTCGACCAGCACCCACAAGTTACCAAGTCCAAAGCCTGAAGTTAGTAGTCGCACAAATGTTTGCTTTGGGGTCAGTCGCTGACCATTGCGCTGTTGAACTTTAAGTCGCCATGCACGCATTCCTAATGTTTGTCCACTACGCCACCAAAACCAACCAAAAAATAACGCAACCACCACTACAATATAGATACCAAACAGCGGTGAACGGTTCAGCCAAGCGGCGTGATCTTCTCCTTCGGTAAGTGTGACCCAACCAAAAGTCGTCAATAATGCGGCAAATCCAAGAGCTAGGGCAGTTGCCAACATAATGATGGCAACTGCGACCAGAAGATCGTATATCCATGAGGCAACTCGTCGCCAGAACCCTGCGCTCGGAAAGCCAGCATGAACGGATGCAGTGGATGAATTAGTTGTCATAAGAAGCCACTTGTTTAAATCAGAAGTTTATAGTGTACCGAAATGCGCATTACGATGTCTGCTAATCACTTCAAACTTCCCGAAACAATAGACAAAACGCTCACGAAATAAGCAAACAGTTCGCAGACATTTAATTTTTCTTGATCGGCAAATGAGCATGCGTATAATGCGCTTCACCAATTGATTCCAATCTTTTTGCCGAAGTGGCGGAATTGGTAGACGCAGCGGATTCAAAATCCGCCGCTGGTAACAGCGTGGGGGTTCAAGTCCCCCCTTCGGCACCATCTCATACGTTCAGTTATACACTTGTCAACGATGTTTCTGTAATACCCACAACGCAGCACCCGCAAATAAAGCGCTTGGCAGCATTGCGCCGAGCATCGGTGGTAGTTGATAGACTTGTGCCAACGGACCAAAAATCTCGTTACTCACATGGAAGCCAAAACCCGTCACCACACCGAGCAAAATTCGGGCACCCATGGTGGTTGAACGCAATGGACCAAAAATAAACGATAGTGCAACTAACAACATAACTGCCACAGTCACTGGAGCCAGAAGCTTTCTCCAGAGCGCAAGTTCATAACGTTCCGCTGCTTGCCGGTTACTTTCTAGATAGTCGAGATAATCGGTTAAGCCACGAATCGAGAGTGACTCAGGTTTGACCGTCACCACACCGAGTTTGTCTGGGGTTAGCGAGGAATTCCAAATCCACTGACCAAAGTTCGATCGATTGATACGTTCCGCGCGATGTTCAGTCAAAATCACTTGTGACAGGCGCCATTGCTCACCTGTATAGACTGCCGTTCGTCCTTGTATTACCGAATCAAGATTCCGACCTTCGTCAAAACGGTAAATGGTGATGTCACGCAAGTGGCCGGTATTTTCAACCTCACCAATATTGACAAAATGATTGCCATCACGAGCCCAAATACCTTGTTGCGCCGAAATCAGACTGCCGCCAGAAATGGCTCTTGCTCTTAATTCGCGACCTTGAGATTCAAGCGCCGGCGCCACAAACTCGCCGATAGCCATAACCACCAGCATCATCACTACCGCTGCTTTCATCACCGCATTAATAATATTCAAACGCGACCGCCCAGCTGCGATCATAACAACCAGTTCCGAATTGCTCGCCAACATTCCCATTCCAATTAAACCGCCCAGTAACGCGGCCATCGGAAAGAAAACTTCGATATCACGAGGGATGCTATACAACACAAATAATCCGGCATCGGCCACACTATAGGTGCCTTTACCTACCGACCGCAGTTGCTCAACAAACCGAATCAGGCCGGATAAACCCGCGAGCACCGCTAGACTTAGCATTGAGGTGCGCAACACTGTCAACGCAATGTATCGCTCTAAAATTGAAAACATCAGTGGCTCCCTCGCAAACGCGCTAAAAAGCGAAGGCCGAAAGGTCGCCCTTTTCCAATCAAAATAAGTCCAAACAATAACAGCAGTAGATGAATCCACCACAATCCGATAATAGGCGGAATCACACCATCAGCGACCGCAGAGCGCGCCGCCATGAGTAGCAGGAAGTAACCCAGGTAAATCAATAATGCTGGAGCCATTCGCGCAAATTTGCCTTGGCGTGGATTTACTCGACTCAACGGCACCGCAATTAAAGTAAGCAATGGCATTGCCAGCGGAATTGCAAGGCGCCATTGCCATTCAGCAGCAGCTTCAGGGTCATCTTCAGCCAATAGTTCACTCGTGGTATAAGCTTCCAGCTTACGCGTGTATTCCGTGCCCTCTTGTTCCTTAATTTGCAGCTGGTAGCTATCAAACTGCATCACTTGATATTCAGCCGCTTGATCTTCGGTGGCATAACGCATCCCGTTTTCGAGAACTAGGGTCTGGGCGCCGGCAGGATTCAACACGACATCCCCCCGATCGGCCATAACGACGCTGCCGCCAACGACGGTGTTATCCTCATCACGAATGGATTGGGCCACGAACACTTGATCAAGCTGACCTTGCTCTGTCAGTCCCTCAACAAATATCACGGCTTTCTGGTTACTCGCCTGCTGGAAACGGCCCGGCATAATGACACTTAAGCCAGTATCAGATCGTGCCCGTTCTTCAACCTGGCGCTCCTGTTCTAAACTCCAAGGTACCATCCACAAGGTCAACGAAGCGGTCACAACGCTCAAAATTAAAGCCACCACTAAAGTGACTCGCGTCACATACCATTCGCTCACACCACAAGCATGCAAAACGGTCATTTCGTTATCCGCATAAATGCGACCATGTGCGAGCAAAATACCTAAGAATAAGCTAAGTGGAAGGATGAGAGCAGTCAAAGCAGGTAAATTGAGACCCAACAATTGAATAACCAATTCACTGGGTATTTCGCCCGCTGAGGCGTCTGCGAGCACGCGAACAAATTTTTGGCTCACAAAAATGGTCAGCAATACCACCATTACGGCGATCTGAGATTTAAATGTTTCTCGCATCAAATAGCGAAATATACGCACTAGCGACCACTCTTAACTTTGCTTTTTGCTGGAAATACCGCGATTTTTAAGTAAACTTGTCGTTTTCACAAGAATTATTCCTTGGCAGCTAAACCCTGTCAACCGCCAAACAGGAGCACTCATGGAGTTCAATGTCAAAAGTGGAAGTCCGGAGAAACAGCGTTCAGCCTGTATCGTCGTTGGTGTCTTTGAACCGCGTCGCCTCTCTGGAGTCGCCGAGCAACTCGATAAAGTCAGCGATGGTTACCTGAGCAATTTACTGCGCCGAGGCGACCTTGAAGGCAAAGCCGGACAAACACTTCTTTTACATCATGTCCCGAATATCTTGAGTGAGCGTGTCTTACTCGTCGGTTGCGGTAAAGAACGCGAACTGGATGAAAGACAGTATAAACAAATTATTGAAAAAACCATCCATACGTTGAACGAAACCGGTTCTATGGAGGCAGTATGCTTCCTTAGTGAATTGCATGTCAAAGGTCGTGATACCTACTGGAAGATCCGGCAAGCAGTAGAAGCGGCTCAAGGTGGTTTGTACACATTCAATCAATTGAAGTCGCGCAAAGAAGAGCCACGCCGGCCGCTGCGGAAACTGGTTTTTAATGTGCAGACGCGCCGTGAGCTATCACTGGGCGAAAAAGCCATCAGTCATGGTTTGGCAGTCGCTAAAGGGGTCACTGTATGCCGCGACGTAGCTAATATGCCGCCGAATATATGCACCCCAAGCTATCTTGCCGAGAAAGCCAAAGCTTTGACCGAGCAGTACGAAAACATGAGTTTTAGCGCCGTAACCGAGCAAGAAATGGCAGAGCTGGGCATGAATGCCTACTTGGCTGTTAGTCGCGGTTCCGAGCACGAAGCTGTGCTGTCGCTCATTCATTATCAAGGCGGCCCTAGTGACCAAGCACCCATTGTGCTGGTTGGTAAAGGACTGACCTTCGATAGCGGCGGCATCTCGATCAAGCCGTCGGCAAATATGGATGAAATGAAGTATGACATGGGTGGTGCTGCTGGAGTCCTTGGTGCCATGCAAGCCTTGGCTGAATTGAATCTACCGATCAATGTGATTGGAGCGCTTGCCGGCTGTGAAAACATGCCAGACGGCAAAGCCTATCGCCCAGGTGATATCATTACTACTATGAGCGGTCAGACCGTTGAGGTCTTGAATACCGATGCCGAAGGTCGTTTAGTCCTGTGCGATACGTTAACGTTTGTCGAGCGTTATGAACCTGAAGCTGTCATCGATGTAGCAACATTAACGGGCGCTTGTGTGATTGCTCTGGGAGCTCATGCGAGTGGCTTAATGAGCTCGCACAATCCGTTAGCGCATGAGTTACTGAACGCGTCTGAGCAAAGCGGTGACCGCGCGTGGCGACTGCCGCTATGGGATGAGTACAACGAACAGCTAGAGAGCCCTTTCGCTGACTTCTCGAACTTAGGTGGTCGCGAAGCTGGTGCCATCACCGCTGGTTGTTTTTTGGCGAAGTTCACCAAGAAATATAACTGGGCGCATATTGATGTTGCTGGTACAGCCTGGCGTAGTGGCGCGAAAAAAGGTTCAACTGGACGACCAGTGCCGATGTTGACGCAGTATCTACTCAATAAAACGCAAGCAGGTACCAACGACTAATGAAATCGCGCGCAATCTTTTACGTGCTCGATGGTCTCGATGAGAGCCAACAGCTACAATTCTTCTGCCGACAAATCACTGAACGTTGGCGGGAGTTTCGTAGTGTGCGCGTATTTTGTGCGAGCCAGCAACAAGCGGAGCAATTGGATGAAGCTCTGTGGCAACAACCCGCTGATGCTTTCGTACCCCACAATTTGTGTGGCGAAGGCCCGCCGCAAGGCGCTCCGGTAGAGTTGTGCTGGCCTGAAGCTACTATGCCGCAACGACGTGTTGCAGCGGTCGTTAATTTCATGGATGACATTGCACCGACAGCTGGAGCTCGACTCATCATTGACCGAGTTCCGACGGCGGATGCTGAGCGCCAACAAGCGCGGGAACGCTACAAAGCGTATCGATCCCAACAAATAGAACTCTCGACTCAGCCTGCTGCTGAGCAGACCTAAACTCAACACTCAATAGAACGTGGTGAAAGTTTCTATGGATAAGACCTACGCTCCTGAAGCACTCGAGCAAGAATTGTATCAACAGTGGGAAGCGGCTGGCTATTTCAAGCCGAGCGGTTCCGGTGACAGTTACTGCATCATGATTCCACCTCCGAATGTGACCGGTAGTTTGCATATGGGGCATGCTTTCCAGCACACCATTATGGATACACTGACTCGCTATAAGCGCATGGACGGCTACAACGCACTCTGGCAAGTGGGCTCTGACCATGCCGGTATTGCTACGCAAATGGTCGTCGAACGTCAACTAGCTGCGCAGGGCGTTACACGCCAAGAGCTTGGTCGCGAAACATTTATTGAGAAAATTTGGGAATGGAAAGCGCAGTCAGGCGGCACCATCACCCAACAAATGCGCCGCTTGGGTGACTCTGTTGACTGGGATCGTGAGCGCTTCACCATGGACGATGGTTTATCCAACGCCGTAAAAGAAGTCTTCGTTCGACTCTACCAAGAGAATTTGATCTATCGTGGCAAACGGTTGGTCAACTGGGATCCTAAATTACAAACGGCCATTTCTGATTTAGAAGTCGAGAATAAAGAGCAACAAGGGCATATCTGGCACTTGCGCTACCCTCTGGCAGACGGCGCCAAAACAGCCGACGGTCAAGATTATTTAGTAGTCGCGACCACTCGTCCAGAGACCATGCTGGGTGACGTTTGTGTAGCCGTGCACCCAGATGATGAGCGTTACACAGCGCTGGTTGGCAAATTCATCGAGCTACCGCTGGTAAATCGACGCATTCCAATAGTTGCCGACAGCTATGTCGACCAAGAGTTTGGTACAGGTTGTGTCAAAATTACTCCAGCTCATGACTTCAACGATTATGAAATTGGTAAACGTCATCAACTCGCAATGATAGCGATTTTCGACGATGTGGCTCAGGTTCGTGTCAAGGCTGGCCTGTACACACCTACTGGCGAGGCACTCGACACTATTGGTGATTTCGACGGTACACTTCCTACCGCCTACCAAGGGTTAGATCGCTTTGTTGCACGCAAACAAGTGGTTGCTGATTTCGACGCACTGGGTCTTTTAGACAAAGTAGAGACACACACCAATAAAGTGCCATACGGTGACCGTGGTGGTGTTCCTATCGAGCCTCATTTGACCGATCAATGGTATGTGCGTGTTGGGCCGATGGCTGAAGTCGCTACCAAAGCTGTCGAAGACGGACAAATTCAGTTTGTACCTAAGCAATACGAAAATATGTATTTTGCTTGGATGCGTGATATTCAGGATTGGTGTATTTCTCGCCAATTGTGGTGGGGCCACCGAATTCCAGCTTGGTATGACGACCACGGGAACGTGTATGTGGGTCGAGATGAAGCTGAAGTTCGCCAATCTCATGTTCTCGCAGATGACGTGGTGTTGCATCAGGACAATGATGTGCTTGATACCTGGTTCTCATCCGCATTGTGGACCTTCTCAACGTTAGGTTGGCCAGAGTCGACCGATGACCTCAAAACCTTCCATCCAACAGACGTTCTGGTCACCGGTTTTGATATCATTTTCTTCTGGGTCGCGCGGATGATCATGATGACTATGCACTTCTTGAAAGATGAGAATGGTCAGCCACAAGTGCCCTTTAAAACTGTCTATGTGACGGGCCTCATTCGTGATGAGGAAGGTCAGAAAATGTCGAAGTCCAAGGGTAATGTCTTAGACCCATTGGACATGATTGATGGCATTGATTTACCCAGTTTAGTGGCGAAACGCACCGCAAACATGATGCAGCCGCAGCTTGAAGAGAAAATCGCGAAGCGTACCGAAAAGCAATTCCCGGACGGTATTACCGCTCACGGCACCGATGCCTTGCGCTTTACGCTAGCAGCTTTAGCTTCAACCGGGCGTGACATTAACTGGGATATGAAGCGCCTTGAAGGCTATCGGAACTTCTGTAATAAGCTCTGGAACGCCAGTCGTTATGTGTTGCTTAACACAGAAGAACATGACTGTGGTCAATCGGGTGGTTCCTTAGAGTTATCACTTGCCGACCAATGGATTCTAGAGCGCTTCAACGACACCGTTCAGCAGTTCCGCCACGCACTGGATAACTACCGTTTTGACCAAGCAGCAGCCATTGCCTATGAATTTACTTGGAATCAATTCTGTGACTGGTATTTGGAGTTGACAAAGCCGGTGCTGCAGCATGGTTCTGAAGCACAGATGCGTGGTACCCGACACACGTTGGTAACCGTACTTGAACGGCTACAGCGCTTACTCCATCCATTATTACCGTTTATCACGGAAGCGATATGGCAACGTGTTGCGCCTTTGGCAGGCGTGCAAGGCGAAACAGTCATGCTCCAACCGTATCCACAGGTGGCAGCAGAAACCTACGCGAATGCTCGTGATGATATGGAGTGGCTGAAGCAAGTTATCGTGGCTATTCGTAATATCCGTGGCGAAATGAATTTGTCACCGAGTAAACCGTTGCCTGTTTTGATTAGCCAAGCGGACTCAAAGGGGCGTGAGCGCATTGAACAGAACATGACGTTCTTTAGCGCGCTAGCCAAACTCGAGTCGGTCACGTTCATTGCTGATGCCGAAGAGGCGCCAGCCAGCGCAACAGCCTTAGTGGGTCGCATGGAAATCCATATTCCAATGGCTGGCTTAATTGATACGCAAGCGGAATTGGCTCGACTCGATAAAGCCATCGACAAAGCCGAAAAAGATGTCGCCATGGTGCAGCGCAAACTCAGTAATGAGAACTTTGTGAGTAAGGCGCCTGCCGATGTTATCGACAAAGAACGTGCCAAGCAGCAAGACGCCGAAGAAACCTTGGCTCAGTTGCGTCAACAGCGCGAAAAAATAGCGTCACTCTAATGACGCTAATTTAATTCTGTCACTGGTGCGGCAGTTAGGCAAATGCCATAGCTGCCGCTACCACTACTAATGCCGCAACAATTGGAATCAACACGGTCACGACAAAGATATCTTTGTATGCTTCCTTGTGTGTCAGTCCCATCAAAGTAAACAGCGCAATCACAGCACCAGAATGCGGGAGTGAATCCAAGCCTCCGGCCGCAATATTCGCCACCCGATGTAAAATGTCCGCACTTACGCCCGCCTCTAGATAAACTGGCGCAAGACTCGACATGAAGATTTGCAAGCCACCAGAAGCAGATGCGGTGATACCCGAGATCAAGTTGGCACTAAAGAACACCGAAAGCAAAGGCGGAACTGGCAGCTCAACCAACCAAGTTGCAAACTGATGGAACCCTGCGGTCTGAATCACCACGCCACCAAAACCAATAACGGCAGCCGTATTAATCAACGGTAACAAAGCGTCATCTACGCCCTGACCTGCGGTAGCCCAGAATGCTTGCCGAGCAGGTGCAAACAGCACGAAACAACTCGCCACCCCACAAAGCAACGCGAAACTGGCCCATAGCACTGGCTGAGTATTCGCAAAACTAATCCAGTCAGCGCTCATACCTGCCAGTTGCAGCAAACGTGGCAACATAATCATCAGAAGCACGACGACAATAGGCAGCACAGAAACAAACAATGATGGCAGTTGCTGATCAGGCTGTGGGGCCAATGCCGCCATTTGCTCATCTTTTGCATGCGTCACATAGTTCTCGCCTTTGGCTTGCGCTTTTCGCCATTGGGACTGCAGATACCACATCCCAACGCCTGCCATCACCGCCGCAGCGAGTAAGCCATACCAGCCACCGGCAAACAGGTCCGTACCCAAATTGCGGGCCGCAATCACGTTATGAATGGAAGGCGTGCCAGGTAGCGCCGTCATAGTGAAAGTACCAGCGCCTAATGCAATAGCTGCGGCATAGAGACGTCGCGGAATATTTGCTTGGCGCATTAAGGTCACACCAATGGGATACATGGTAAACATCACGACAAATACAACAACACCACCGTAAGTCAGCAACGCACAAACCAGCATCGCAATCAGCAGCGTACGCTGCGCACCGAGCCGTTTGGTGATGCCCATTGCGACGCCTTGAGCCGCGTGGCTGGCAGCCATGACACGTCCGAATATAGCGCCGCACATGAACAATAACAGGAAGTTTCCAGCAAAACTGAATGCCCCAGACGGCCCAAAAGGAAAGTGCTTAAGGAAGATATCCGCAATAGGGATGGCGTTGGTTAGCCCTATCACCAGAATAGAAATCAATACCGCTAAAAGAATATTTATACCGCGTAGCGCTAATAGGATAAGGAGCGCCAGCCCTACTACGAGACCGATATTTCCAATCATGGAATGTCCCCTGTGGAGAGTTTATTCTTCTTCGTCGTCCGCTTCACCGAAATAGGTGCCCCAGCCATCATAGTCTACGCCCGCTAAGTCAGCGATTTTTGCGACCTCAACGGTTTGCATATCCAAGATCTTGGCATCTAATTGAACTTCACTCACGGCAACAAATGCAAAGAGCCGAGAGTGATCATCCAGCTCATATTCATCCGCGTCATCGACATGGTAGCCAGCTTTCACCAATTCCACTGCAGCTTTTTCTAGCTTACTGAAGTCAGTACTCGCTAAATGATGCTCAATAACATAAAGCTCGTCTTCTGGAGCGCCATCAGCGAGCAATGACTCAATGGTCTCTTCGCTTTGCGCACGAAGCGCAACGATATCGACTGCCATAATGTTTCCTTATTGCGAACTAGCCAATTCGTGATCTAACTCACTAATTTTGGTTTGCATAATTTGATGGCATTGTGCCACTAACGCTCGCACTGATTCATCGCCATACTCTGCCGTCGAAATCGGCTGCAGGTATTCGATAATCAATGTTCCATTATTCCAACGGTTTAATCGAATCCGTCCATGCAGATTAGACACGCAGATAGGCACGAGTGCAACTTTTGCCTGAATGGCGGTTCGGAATGCACCAGTTTTGAACGGTAACAAGCCACGTCCATTGCTGCGCGTACCTTCTGGGAAGAGCAATATCGAGATATTTCGTTGTCGAATGGCTTCTGCGGCTTGTTCGATGGTACCGCGAGCACGGCCCGTATTCTTGCGGTCGATGAGAATGTTGCCAGCTAACCAATACAGTTGTCCGAAAAAGGGGATCCACTTCAAACTCTTCTTACCAATACTAACCGTATTGTGTGGCATCACATGAGCCAGAGTGAAGATATCCCAGGTATTTTGATGATTGGCAATGTAGACATAGGGTCCACCATGCTGCTTGTCACCATAGTCAAGATGGTCGGGAATTCGAATATCGAGGCGTAAACCCAGCAACTTATGCATGCTGCCATACCAATACGCAGCAACTCGGGTGTTTTCGGGGTGAAAAGGCCGCACTAAGCACATTAAAATACCTAGCGTGCTAAAAATGATAATAAAAATACCCAGTAAAATAATTCGAATAACTGCGAGCATGAATTCTCCTTCTATTTCATGCTCGCTAGTATACCGTGTTCGGCACTGAAAAACGTCCGATCAGTTTTACTGTTCAACGACTATTCCATCAACGCGTTGCAATCCGCGTGGAAGTTTATTGCCACGACGTCCACGCTCACCGCGATAGTGTTCAAGATCAGCTGGCTTGAGCGTCAATTTACGCTTACCTGCCAACAACGTGACCGCGGTGTCAGGCTGCACTACTGCCGTTGCAACCACATATTCCTCACGCGACTGGGCTCGCAGCGTTGGAATACTCATCATTTTGTTGCCCTTTCCTTTCGACAACTCAGGTAGGTCGGCCAGTGGGAAAATCAGCATGCGTCCTTCGTTGGACACACAAACGAGCAGTTCCGATGCGGTGTCTTGCACCGGCTGTGGTGGCAAAATCTTCGCTCCAGTTGGCAAATTTAGAACTGCCTTACCGTTCTTATTCCGACTCACCAAGTCGCTAAACTTACAGACGAAACCATATCCAGCATCAGAAGCCATCAGATATCGCTGCTCATCTTTTGCCATCATGACCTGATCGACCGTTTCTCCGGCTACCAAGCTAAAACGCCCCGTTAACGGCTCGCCCTGAGTACGAGCGGACGGTAACAAGTGCGCCTCACAAGAGAAACTGCGTCCAGAGCTATCGAGGAACACGACCTGTTGATTACTCTTACCCTGCGCAGAACTGAGGAAGTTGTCCCCAGATTTATAAGCTAGCGTGGTGCCATCGACATCATGTCCTTTCGCGGCACGTACCCAACCTTTCGCTGATAACACCACAGTCACCGCTTCAGCTGGCGTTAAGTCACGTTCACTCAAAGCTTTCGCTTCGCCACGCTCCACCAGAGGCGAACGACGGTCGTCCCCATATTTTTCAGCATCAGCCAAAATTTCTTTTCGGATCATGGTTTTCAATCGGCGATCCGAGCCTAGCACCAGCTCTAATTGCTGCCGCTCTTGTTCTAGCTCGTCTTGCTCACCTTTGAGCTTCATTTCTTCAAGTTTGGCTAAGTGACGTAATTTCAACTCGAGAATGGCTTCAGCTTGCAACTCACTGAGAGCGAATCGTTTCATCAACTCAGCTTTCGGCTCATCTTCATAACGAATAATGGCGATCACTTCATCGAGGTTCAGGTAAGCAACCAATAAGCCTTCGAGAATATGTAAACGTGCGAGTACTTTATCGAGACGATGCTGTAAGCGCCGCGTCACAGTGATTTGACGAAACTCTAACCATTCCTTGAGGACAGTTAATATCGGTTTGACTTGCGGGCGGCCATCGAGACCCAACATGTTCAAATTAACCCGATAGTTCTTTTCCAAATCAGTGGTCGCAAACAAATGCGCCATCATTTGTTCAATATCCACGCGGTTCGAGCGCGGGACAATGACTAATCGAGTTGGATTTTCATGGTCTGATTCATCGCGTAAATCGGTGACCATCGGTAGCTTCTTCGCCTGCATTTGCGCAGCAATTTGCTCGAGTACTTTTGCGCCCGATGCTTGATGGGGTAGTGCGGTTACAACAACCTCACCATCTTCCATCACGTACTTGGCACGCATCCGAATGGAACCACGACCGGACTCATAAATTTTGATGATTTCGTCACGTGGCGTGATGATTTCTGCGTCGGTTGGATAATCAGGTCCATGCAGATGCTCCATGACTTCGGGCAACCCAGCACTAGGCTTTTCCAACAGCATTGCGCAGGCTTGCGCAACTTCGCGGGCGTTGTGTGGCGGAATATCGGTGGCCATACCAACCGCAATACCGGTTACACCATTCAATAAAATGTGCGGTAAGCGCGCTGGTAACATCCGCGGCTCTTTCATGGTGCCGTCAAAGTTCGGTGTCCAATCGACAGTACCCTGACCCAGCTCACTGAGCAGCACTTCACTAAAGCGTGATAATCGAGCTTCGGTATAACGCATCGCAGCAAACGACTTAGGATCATCTGGCGAGCCCCAGTTTCCTTGTCCATCAACCAGCGGATAGCGATAAGAGAATGGCTGCGCCATCAACACCATCGCTTCGTAACAGGCGCTATCACCGTGCGGATGGAATTTACCGAGGACGTCACCGACGGTCCGTGCTGATTTCTTATATTTTGCAAGTGCGGACAGGCCCAGTTCAGACATCGCGTAGATAATTCGGCGTTGCACAGGCTTCAAGCCATCACCAATATGTGGCAACGCTCGGTCCATAATCACGTACATCGAATAATTTAAATATGCATCTTCGGTAAATCGGCGAAGGGGCAGTGTTTCTATATTATCTAGGGTATCCATCGACATACTGCTCTCCTTATAACTCTGCCAAATCGACTAAGTTGCCTTTGCTTTCCAGCCAGTCTTTGCGATCGTGAGCGCGCTTTTTCGCCAATAACATGTCCATCAATTCTTCTGTGGTTTCAATTTCATCAATGGTCAGTCGGACCAAGCGACGAGTATTTGGATCCATCGTCGTTTCCCGCAGTTGTAACGGATTCATCTCACCCAAACCTTTGAACCGCTGAACATTGACTTTGCCCTTACGTTTCTCTGCTTCAATTCGGTCGAGCGTTCCCTGCATCTCATCTTCATCGAGGGCATAAAACACTTCTTTACCCACATCAATTCGATACAAAGGCGGCATTGCGACATACACATGACCGTGGTCCACCAAAGGACGGAAGTGACGCATAAATAATGCACACAACAGCGTCGCAATATGCAAACCATCACTGTCCGCATCGGCTAAGATACAGACCTTGCCGTAGCGTAAATTCTGCAAGTCATCGGAGTTCGGATCGACGCCAATGGCTACCGAAATATCATGAATCTCTTGCGAGCCGAGGATCTGATCAGAGTCGACTTCCCACGTGTTGAGGATTTTACCGCGCAGCGGCATCACCGCTTGGAAATCGCGATCACGGGCTTGCTTAGCTGAACCGCCTGCCGAGTCCCCTTCCACTAAGAATAATTCGCTTCGATTAATATCTTGGCTGGCACAGTCGGTTAACTTGCCAGGCAATGGCGGACCTTGCGTAACTTTTTTACGCACGACTTTCTTGCTGGCTTTCATGCGTCGTTGTGCGTTGTTGATACACAAGTCCGCAAGTTGCTCTGCTAAATCGGTATGTTCATTGAGCCAGAGACTAAAAGCGTCTTTGACTACACCAGATACAAAAGCTGAGCACTGCCGCGACGACAACCGCTCTTTGGTTTGCCCAGCAAACTGCGGATCTTGCATTTTGACCGACAATATATAGCTGCAACGATCCCAGATATCTTCCGGAGTCAGTCGAACCCCGCGCGGCAAGAGATTTCTGAATTCACAGAATTCTCGCATGGCATCTAACAAGCCTTGGCGTAAACCGTTAACGTGGGTTCCGCCTTGCGGAGTCGGGATCAGGTTGACATAGCTTTCCATCACACCTTCACCGCCCTCAGGTAACCAGGTCACCGCCCAGTCGACAGCTTCTTCATTGCCGCTGGAAGCACCAATAAATGGCTCTTCTGGCATGGTCGGTAATTCAGCGACTGCCTCAACCAAATAATCGCGTAAACCATCTTCGTAATACCAAGACTGTTCGGTGTTATCGACTTGATTATCAAAAGTAATGCGTAAACCGGGGCACAATACCGCTTTGGCACGCAACAAATGCGTCAGTTTTAAAACCGAAAATTTCGGCGAGTCAAAGTATTTGGGGTCAGGCCAAAAGCGCAAACCAGTACCCGTGTTACGTTTACCGACCGTGCCGGTAATGCTGAGCTCGGTGACCTTATCACCATTCTCAAACGCCATTTCATAGACGTTACCGTCACGCTTCACCGTTACTTCGACGCGAGTGGACAATGCGTTTACTACGGAAATACCGACCCCGTGCAAACCGCCAGAAAATTTGTAGTTCTTATTGGAGAACTTACCACCGGCGTGCAACTTGGTCATGATCAGTTCGACCCCAGGCACCCCCTCCTCCGCATGCACATCGACCGGCATTCCGCGACCGTCATCCAATACTTCAAGTGATTGATCAGGGTACAAAATAACCGTTAACTCACGAGCATGACCCGCCAGTGCTTCATCGATACTGTTATCGATAACTTCTTGGCCTAAATGATTGGGACGAGTCGTGTCGGTGTACATGCCCGGCCGGCGTCGCACCGGTTCAAGACCATTGAGAACCTCTATGGCATCTGCTTTGTAATCTGACATGCGCTGTTCTTCTAATTATCGCCAATTCTCGTTGCAAGAATCGTGGTTATAGGAATCCTCATATACTGTTACAGGACGCCCAGAAACTCAAGCACTGCTGGCAGGTATCGAGGGAAGTTTTGAAAGCGATGATCGCCACCTTGTTCAAGAATCAAGCGTTGCGCATAATAACGCTCCTGCGCCAAACGAACATCGAGAACTTCATCGGCAGCCTGCAACAGCACCAAGAGTTCCACATCATCACGTAACGCATCCTGAGCCGCTGCTAGCACTTCAGCATCCTGTGGTCCCAGCCAATATTCTTCTTTGGTATAGGGATGCACACGCTGATGCGGTTCCGGTGGCATCCAAGCCAGCGGACGTACGGCCGGATTGATTAGCACGCCACGCACCTGCGCACCGCGTTGTTTTAATCGACTCACAACATAGTGCGTCCAAAAGCCGCCCAACGAACTCCCCATAACCGCTGATGGCGGCTCAGCTTGCTCAATGTAGTAATCAAGCAACTGGCGAATAGCGACCATTGATGCGGGTTGTTGTGGTGCTTCAAGGCGAATCATCGCCTGGTGAGTCTCAAGGAATTGCCGCGTCTCATCTATTTTTTGTGACGCTGGTGAACTCTCAAAGCCATGTAAATACAGTAACAACGACTAAATCTCCTGCGCTAACCCTGAACGTTTGATCATCTGCAGCCAATCACTCAAAAACTGATTCATTTGATGCTTTTCATCCGGCTGATGCATGTTGGGATTGGGTTGCGGATAGACCGGCTGCAGACGCTCAATACCCTGACTACGCACCACTTCGGCGAGTTGCGCATCATGATAGAGCCGCACATCCAATTGCGTTTCTCTCAAGCCTGGCAACTGCTTCGTAATGGATTGCTGTTGGATGCGCACCTCCGTCGTATAGGGTGCAGCTTCGGTCACCTCAATGGTGAAATGTAATTGACGACCGACTTTAATCCGCCGTTCAGTCGCTGTCTTCAGGTTCCCAACCATGGTTTGTAACAACGCATAATTGACCGCAGCCATGCGTTGCAAAGCTGCTAAATCAAATTGATATCGTTTGCGTTTTACATCTGTTGTCATAGCACTACTAAACCTTATTTTGTTGTCACCGTTGCAACAGGCGTTGCCGGTGAAGTTGCATCCATTGTAGCCCAATCACGCTGGCCGCATTGTTTATTTTTCCATGTTCTAACAACGCTTCCACTTCCGTACGCGGCAGTACATGCACACGGATATCTTCATTCTCAGTCGCCAATCCTCCCTGCTTTGCAGCTTGCGAACTATCGACAGTCGCGACAAAGATGGTGATCTTCTCCGTGCAACCTCCGGGCGACGATAAATACGTCAGAGCATAGTGAAAATGACTGGCGGTCAAGCCCGCTTCTTCGTCGAGCTCGCGAGCAGCGACCGCTTCCGGCGTTTCATCTGGCTTGTCGACCATACCGGCAACAAATTCGAGCAGCCACGGGCTGGTTCCGTGATGGTCAGCCTCATCCAGTGCGCCAATCCGAAATTGTTCTAGCAGAACATAACAATCACGCTCGGGATCATAGGGAATAACCACAACGGCATGACCACGATCCATGATTTCTCGCTCGAACTCCGGCGACCAACCACCTGCAAACAATCGATGCCGTAACCGATAACGATACAAACTTAAAAAGCCCTCGCGGATAGGTTCTCGTGTTATGATATCGACATCATCTCGATTAAATTTTTGCACAGTAAACTTCCCGTCGTTATTGATCGTCTTAAATACTCGCTTGAGCGCGTCTCGGACTATTTCTAATTGTAAATTCCGCGCTTCAGGCCACATAATTAGTTACACTTGAGCACTTGTTGTTGCATCTCAACACCTGAACGTTGATCCAGTTCGGTGTAAACTAGTATTCATTCATGAGTGTATGTAAAATACAGTCACAATTCGGTTGGTTGACAGTGCAACACAACGCAGTCTTACAAAATCAGGAACCTTGAGATCATGAAAAAGCACGTTTTGTCAGTACTTATCGGTTTATCATTCGCCGCCAGTAGTGTGCCGGCCTATGCTGACGATTTAGCACAAGTTTTCCAATTAGCGTTGCAAAACGATCCTACACTTCAACGCGTTGATGCAGAGCGCCGCGCCGCACAAAAAGGCGTGAACATTGCCCGTGCTGATTGGTGGCCTCAAGTTGGCTTTGAAGCCGGCTATGCGCGCAGCCAAGCCGATCGTACCAACTTTGATTCAAACGGCAATGTCTTCGTCATTGACCAAACGAGCCGTGGCTGGGATGCCGGTGTTAGTTTGTCACAAACCTTGTTCAACATGAACGTTTGGGATGAAACTGAAATTGCTGAGAAGCGCGCCTATCAAGCCGAAGTGTCTTATTTAAACGCCCGTCAGCAATTAATGATTCGCGTCGTCAATGCATACTTCACCGTGCTCGAGCGACAAGATGACTTAGAATTCGCCGGTGCAGAGAAAAATGCGATCGAACGCCAGCTGGAACAAACGAAACAACGTTTTTCAGTGGGTCTGACCGCTATTACCGATGTTCATGAAGCTCAAGCACAGTTCGACAACGCCGTCGCACGTGAGATTCAAGCGAAAAATGCAGTCGAAATCGCTCAGGAAAGCTTGCGCGAAATCACTGGCCGCTATCATGAAGACTTGGCGTCACTGAATACTGAGAGCTTCAGCCCAGAAAACCCTTCGCCACAAGACGCCACGAACTGGGTCAAAGTAGCTGAAGAGAAAAACTTAGATTTGTTGGTGCAACGGGTTGCGGTAGAAATTGCTGAGCAGCAGATCGACGTCGCACGCAATGGCCATTTACCCACCGCTTCATTGTCTGCCTCATTTGGTACCAGTGATGGTGAGTCAGAAACGCAAGGATCACCAACAGTAGATACGCCTCGCTTGGATAGCAGCCAAATTGGTGTGACGGTTCGCGTCCCCATTTTCTCAGGTTTCCGCACCTCAGCAGCAACCGACCAAGCACGAGAAAACTATGTGGCTTCAAGCCAACAGTTGGAGTTCATTCGCCGTGATGTTGAGCGTTCAGTGCGGAGTTCGTACTATGACGTCGTTGCTTCTATTGCAACTATTCGCGCACTTGAGCAAGCAGTCGTGTCAGCGGAAAGCGCCTTGAAAGCGACTCAAACTGGCTTTGAAGTTGGTACTCGAACCATTGTTGATGTACTTGATAGTACTCGTAATTTATTCAACGCACGACGTAATTTGTCAACCGCTCGGTACGGCTATATTCGTCAATCCCTTGCATTGAAGCAATCTTCAGGGCAAATTAGCGAGCAAGATTTAACTGCCATAAACGCTAGTTTGACCGATGAAAATAATTGAGACACCTAAATTTGAAGCCAAGTTTCTCCACCCTCGTTATTGGTTAACTTGGCTCGGTGTTTCCTTTCTTTATCTCATTTCGTGGTTGCCATATCGTTGGCAACTCGCCCTCGGTCGGGGCGTAGGTCGATTATTTTATCGCTACGTCCCGCGTCGAGCGGATATTGCTCGCCGTAACCTCGAACTCAGTTTTCCCGACATGCCAGCAGATGAGCGTGAGCAGTTGGTCAAAACCAATATGGAAAATACCGGTATCGCGTTCTTTGAAACGGGTATGGCATGGTGGTGGCCGGACTGGCGGATCAAACGAAAGCTGCATGTGCATGGCGTAGAACACCTGTTACAGCCGCAACAGGAAGGCAAAGGCGTGTTGATGCTGTTGTTCCACTTTCTAAGCTTGGAAGTCCACGCACGTCTGCACGGTTTCGTGCGTCCTGCGGTTGGGTTATATCGTCCGCACAACAACGCCGTCATGGAATTCTTGCAAACTCGTGGACGTGGTCGCTCGAACAAATACTTGATTCCACGCACAGACGTTCGCAGCATGCTTCAAGCACTAGATAATGGTGACATTGCAGGGTATCTGCCCGACCAAGATTATGGTCGCAAGCGCACAGTATTCGTGCCCTTCTTTAATGTGCAGGAAACTAGCTCAACCACAGGCACTTTGCTCTTCGCTGGCAATGCTAATTGCGCAGTGGTGCCAACAACTTGTTTTCGACGTGATGATGGAACGGGGTACGACGTAACCTTTTATCCGCAATTCGAACAGTTCCCCAGTGATGATGAGATAGCGGACGTACGTCGCGTCAATGCTATGGTCGAGTTTGCGATTCAACAAAAGCCTGAGCAGTACTTGTGGGTGCATCGGCGTTTCAAAACTCGCCCAAATCCTGACGACCCCGATTTGTACAAACGTTAATTCTAGTTCTGACTGGTCGATTCCAACCATTTTGTCCAGTGCGCGCGAACAAAATCGCGCGCCACAGTGAAGTCTGCATCGGTCACGCTCTCGCGGTCATCCAGTGCTAGCCGGTGCACAATTTCACGCAAATCAATATAGGTAGCAATAAACTGTTGCGCGTCTTCGGACGATAGTAAACCGACCTGCTGTGCCGCTTCGAGAATACGAATATTGTCCGTATATTCTGCAAGCTCTGGATGCTCATGAGAATACCGCAGCACTAAATATTGCACGAAGAATTCAATATCGGTAATCCCCCCCGCGCCCTGCTTGATGTCAAATGCATCCGTTTTCTTCAGCAAATGGCTGCGCATCTTCTCGCGCATCTCTTGGACTTGCTGAGCTAACCGCGCATGTTCACGCTGCCGCTGAAGGTGTCGTTTGCGCAGCGCAATGAGCTGCTCGCGTACTCGCGGCGACCCATGCACCGGTCGTGCACGCACCAAAGCCTGCATTTCCCAAGTCCACGCATCTTCTGCGAGATAATAATCGAATGTTTGTATCTGAGTTACCAACAGTCCTGATTTTCCTGATGGGCGCAAACGCATATCTACTTCATAAAGCGTCCCGATCAAGGTTCGCGTGGTAAAGAGATGCAAAATACGCTGTGCTAAACGCAAATAGAATTGCTGCACTTCGATAGGTTTTGGCCCAGTCGTCTCTCCCTCATAATCAACATCGGTGAGAAAAACCAAGTCGAGGTCGGAGCCGTAACCCAATTCCAAACCACCCAATTTGCCATAAGCCAGCACCGCAAAACCGGTATCCTCAAATGTCCGCCCTGGCGGGGTTCCATATTTTTCGGTCAACTGGTACCAAGCAAGTCTTACCACATGCGAGATCATCGCTTCAGCCAAATAGCTCAGGTGGTCACTGACCTTCATCAGCGGCAGTGCTCCGCTGACATCGGCCGCAGCCACTTTCAGTTGCAGGGCTTGTCGTGCTTGCCGCAACGCATCCATTTGCGCTTCTAGGTCTTGTTCTTGCTCAGGGATTCGCAGTAAGTATTCACCAACCAATGCTGGATATTCGGCCAGTTCTGGAAGCTGATACAAATGACTCGGGTCAATCAACTCATCTAACAAAATTGGGTATTGTGCGAGTTGCTTAGTGATCCAAGAGCTCGCGCGGCACAGTTTGATGAGTTGTTCACGAGCACCAATATTTTCGAGTAACAGCTCCACATAAGCGGTTCTCGACATGATTTGCTTGAGTACCTTGAAAACGCGTTCAGTAGACGTGACTGCATCATCAGCACGAATCAATTGTTCGAGTAAGATAGGAACTAAACGAGCAAGCGCTTTGCGACCGCGTGGTCCACTGCCCCGGCGTCGACTCTCCTGTCGCAACTCGCTGGTGCTGGCCCAGATCTGGCGCACCGCGTCTGTACCGAGTCCGCGATCTGCGAGCACCTCAAGAGCCGTCTCATCAGCGACCATGTCTTGCCAGAGAATCTGTAGGTCGCCAGCCTCTTCATCTTCCGCATCCGGATCACCAATCACAGCTTGGAAATGGCCATGGATAATTTGCATGTGCTGCTCAGTTTGCTGAACCAGAGCTTCCCATGAACAGCCCATCATCTGCGCAATTTGTTGTTGCTCAAGCGAGTCAGTGGGCAATACTTGCGTTTGTTCATCATTGCGCTGTTGTAGCGCATGTTCAACTTGGCGCAACCAGTGGTAGCCGGCTAAGAGCTCCTGCACATCCGCCGCTGTCATCAACTCTAGATCGACCAATGCGTGATAGGCTTGATATAACGACACGGTCTGCAATTGCCGCTGCTGGCCACCACGAATCAATTGAAACGACTGCACGATAAATTCAACTTCGCGAATGCCACCTGGTCCAAGTTTGATATTGTTACGAACACCTTGGCGGCGCGTCTCTTGAGTAATCAACGACTTCATCTTGCGCAGCGCGTCAATCGCGGAGAAATCAATATAACGGCGATAAACAAACGGCCTCAGGAGTTGCAGTAATTCCTTTTGATAACGCTCTGGGGCGCGGATAAGCCGCGCCTTTACCATGGCGTAGCGTTCCCAGTCACGGCCCTGTTCTTGATAATAATGTTCCAATGCCGGTAGGCTGGCGACTAAGGGACCTGACTGCCCAAAGGGACGCAATCGTAAATCGACTCGAAATACCCGACCATCAACGGTCACAGTATCAAGCAGATGAATCAGACCTTGCACCAGTTTGGTAAAAAACACACTGGTCTCGATAGGTTTGCGCGGATGATCAGTCTCACCTTGCTCTGGATACGCAAAAATAAGGTCGATGTCAGAAGAGAAATTGAGTTCACCACCACCCAGCTTACCCATACCAATCACTAATAACGGCTGAGGCTCACCGTCTTCGGTTCGCGGCGTACCAAAGCGATCAGTAAAGCGTGGATAGAGCCATTGGATTGCAGCGTCAATCAGCACATCGGCCGTTTCGGTCAAATGTGCCAGCATCTCAGCCAAACTGAGTTCATCAGTGAGGTCTGCGGCGGCCAGTTGCGCATACCAACGGTGGCGTAGCAAACGCAGCTGTCGCTGCGCCTCGGCCTCACTCTGACAGCTAGCCAACGCCTGTTGCGCTTGACTTTGGTAACTCGCCAACTCCGGTTTTTCAACACGATCGTGATGCCAACTAATGGCGTCAGGTTGCTGTTCCAGCACCCGCTCTAGGAAGGGACTGACTTGGCTTAGCCACTGTCGATCACGTACATCCGCTGCCATCACTTCATCCTAAGGTTACTTAAGCGTCCCAGTAGGGCTCTTGCTTCAAGGCTGCTCGACGTGAATGGTTCAGTGCAAATAAAAGTGTTTCGAGTTGCACCGTTTGCCATGCGAGGAGCTTTTCTGTATTCACCTCATCGGTATCTTTGATTGCTTCACGCAGCAACTTCAGCGCCATAATTTCTCGAATACCTCGAACCATATCTAACCAAGGTGCTCGAAATTGCTCTCGATCTTCTGTCGGAAAAATTGCCCCCACGCAATAGCCGAGTTGCAAGGAGCCTTGCAATGGCGAAAGTTGCTTTAAGTAATGCTCGGCACGCCATTCTTGGTCACGCGCAAAGGTCTCTGCAACAACCTGCCAGTCTTCCCGTAACCGTTGCGTGGCCCACTGTTGTAACGGTGCGTTCATTAACGATTCGTGGCGTGGTTGGTCAAAACATAATTCGCCGAGCTCGAGAAGCGTCATTTGATAGTCATCACGTTTACTGAGCTCGATCACCAGCTCCATTTGCACGGAATGCTCTTGTTGTTCTTGAATATGTTCGTAAAGCTTCGGATATTGCTTCAGCGCACGATGGTAAGCGCCATCCTCGGCGGTTAACTCCGTGAGACCATCGTAGCGGCTGAGCCAACCCAAATGACCGAGCATTTGCTCTAGGCGGACAATGTAATCCGCCACATCGACCTCCAATTGCGCCAGTTGCTGCAACACCACTCGACTGAGACGAATCCCGTCCGTAATGCCTGCCACCGCTCGCACACTCGGTTGCTCGCGCAAGCAAGAGTCGTTGTGTTGCCAATAATGCAATGCATAGGTCAACGCTTTATATAAGCCCGCGCCAATATCGTCATGGTCATCTAACGGCACAAAATGCGCTTGGGTAAAAGGTTCTAGTACGGTTTTCTGCGCCAGCAGATAACCGCGGGCCGCTTTACTCTGGCTACCCACACAAGCCTGCACTCGCGTGATTAAGCGACGTGCCATTTTATAGGCATCGGTACTGAGTCCACCCTGAACTTCCAACTCCACTTCACAGATAGGTCGAGTCTTGTCACCGGCACGTATTTCGCCCTCATCGACGACCACTTCAATGCGCCCCTCACCACTTGGCACATGCCACCGATGGCGAGTGAAGTCGGTGCAAAAGATTTCATGCAAATCACGCTGAATATCAAATAAAGGGAACTCATCTGGCCAAATGTCACTCTCAAAGAGTGCGAGATCGGGCGTCTCATTTTGAACCACAACATTGTATTCGGGCCGCTTGTGCATGCCGCCCAGCACTTCACCCGCTAGTTTGATGGTTTGTTCACGCTCTTGCCCACGGGTTCTGATCCGCAATCCCATATCGAACTGCCGTAACCGTAAGTCATCGGTATCGAAGTAACTGTTGGTCAGTTGAAAACTCTCTGGCTCTGCACCATCAGCAAAGCGTGCGCAGAGTTTCAAAACTGCGTCACGTTGAGCTGGATCGATCAGGAGTTTTAATTCGCTTTCTTGACTCACAAATAAACCTTTTATTGCTGCTTCGATAAGTGTTCATTACGGTACTCGGAGCACCTGCATTGGTCAATAGATATGGGCTTGACAGCGCTGTGCAAAAAATGCACCGTGGGCGCTTGAAAAAAATGGTAGTAGTGGGCTTTACGCGCCTAAAAAAAAGCCTATACTGGCGCGAAAATTCTACCCCTGCAGCCGTAATGGCTAGTCTTACAGGAGAAGCTATGTTCAAAGCGAGTGAAGTGCTTGCTAAGCAGTACACCAGTGCCGATTTAGCGCAGTTACAACGTGCTATCACGGAAAACTATTTGGTGGATGAAGATGCATATATGCAGGAATTGTTGGCATTAGTCCCAGCAGACGAATCCGCGATAGACGTGATTACCGAAAATTCGGCAAAACTAGTGAAGCAAGTTCGCGCCCAAGCAGATGGAGGTGGTATTGACGCCTTCCTGCAGGAATACAGCTTGGATACCAAAGAAGGCATCATCTTGATGTGTTTAGCGGAAGCACTGTTGCGTATTCCTGATGCAGCGACCGCTGATGCATTAATCCAAGACCGCTTATCTGGCGGTGATTGGCAAAAACACATGGGTCAAAGCTCATCATGGCTAGTGAATTCTGGTTCATGGGGACTGTCCTTGACCAATACCGTGATTAATCCGACCGGTGCACCGATGGAGACGCCTCGTGGTGTCTTTCGCAGACTAACTCGGCGATTAGGTATGCCGATTGTCCGCAAGGCAACCTATGCCGCGATGCGGATTATGGGTACCCAGTTTGTATTGGGTCGTACCATCCAAGAAGCTTTAAAGAATAGCCGTGCGAATCGTGACAAAGGTTACACTCACGCTTATGACATGCTCGGTGAAGCCGCATTGACGATGGCCGATGCTCGCCGTTACCACGCAGATTATGTGAATTCGATTAAGGTTGTGGCACAAGAGAAGTTCAATAACCCGAAGGCACCACGCCCGACTATTTCTATCAAATTATCAGCCCTGCATCCGCGCTACGACATGGCGAATCACGAGCGTGTGCTGACCGAGCTTGCACAGAGCCTCACTGAACTCGTCAAGCTAGCCAAAGAGGCTGACGTTGGCGTTACCATTGACGCCGAAGAATGTGACCGCCATGAGCTGTCTCTCGAATTATTCGAGAAAGTTTATCGCAGTGGCGTGTGTAAAGGCTGGCCACGGTTCGGCTTAGTTGTCCAAGCCTACTCCAAGCGTGCATTGCCAACGTTATGTTGGTTGACTGCCCTCGCCCATGAATGTGGCGACGAGATCCCAGTTCGTTTGGTGAAAGGTGCGTATTGGGATACCGAAATTAAATGGTGTCAGGTAAATGGCTTGACCGGTTATCCAGTATTCACGCGCAAAGCGAATACCGATATCAGCTATCTGGCTTGTGCCCATTATTTGGTTAGTGAAGCAACCGATGGCGCTATTTATCCGCAGTTTGCGACACACAACGCGCAAACGGTTGTGGCTATTAACCACCTCAATGAGAAATATAAGCGCCGAATTGAATTCCAACGTCTGCACGGCATGGGCGATGACCTGTACGACACTATTTTGGATCAAGAACCTGATACCACAGTGCGTATTTATGCACCTGTGGGTGCGCACAAAGATCTACTTCCCTATTTGGTACGTCGCTTACTGGAAAACGGTGCGAACACGTCATTCGTGCACAAATTAGTTGACCCTGAAGTTCCGGTCGAGCAACTGATTCAGCACCCGCTGCAAACCATCAGTAAGTACGAAACTTTTGCGAACCACAAAATTCCATTACCGACGCAGATTTTTAGCGATCGGAAGAACTCGTTAGGATTAAACATGAACATTCACTCACAAGCAGACGATTTTATTGCCGCCGTTCACCAATACCGTGACAAGCAATGGCAAGGCGGACCCATTGTGAATGGAGATGTCATTGACGCACATCACCGCGTGGCCATTTTTAGCCCGCAAGAAAATGAGCGTCAAATTGGCGTGATCAACTGGGGTGATAAAGCCCTAGCGGAGCAAGCATTAAATAGTGCCAACGCAGCTTATCGTCGCTGGCGCGATACCGATGTTGAAGTTCGTGCGAAAGCATTAGAAAAGCTGGCTGATTTGCTCGAAGCGAATCGTAATGAGCTGATTGCATTATGTAGCTTAGAAGCCGGTAAGAGCCTTCAAGATGGTATCGATGAAGTGCGTGAAGCCGTCGACTTCTGTCGCTACTACGCAGTTCAAGCACGGAAAATGATGGGTGAAGGCACCACGTTGCCTGGCCCAACGGGTGAAACCAACGAACTGTTCTTGCAAGGGCGCGGTACCTTCATTTGTATCAGCCCATGGAACTTCCCATTAGCGATTTTCTTAGGTCAAGTCTCAGCTGCTTTGGTCACCGGTAACTGCGTGATTGCTAAGCCAGCGGAGCAAACCGGTCTGATTGCATTCCGTGCCGTCCAATTAGCGCTTGAAGCTGGTATTCCTGGTGATGTCTTGCACTTCATGCCAGGTAGCGGTGCTGAAGTTGGCTCTTATTTAGTGAGCCAAGAAGACATTGGTGGGGTCTGTTTCACCGGCTCCACGTACACCGCTCAGTCAATCAACCGAGCATTAGCTGCACGGACTCGCGCCATTGTGCCTTTTGTTGCCGAGACTGGTGGTCAGAATGCTATGTTGATTGATTCAACAGCGCTGCCTGAGCAAGCGGTTACCGACATCGTCGCGAGTGCATTCAAGAGTGCTGGACAACGCTGCTCTGCATTACGTGTACTCTTTGTTCAAGACGACATTGCGGACCGCGTGATTGAATTATTGAAAGGTGCTATGGCGGAATTGGAAGTTGGCGACCCTATGTTGCATGAAACCGATGTAGGCCCCGTTATTGATGGGGTTGCAAAAAGTAACCTTGAGCAACACATCAACGACATTAGTCAGGCGGGCCGTCTCATTGCGCGCGCAAACATGCCGGAATACACTCTGAAGGGCACCTTCGTAGCTCCAACAGCTATTGAGATTGATAGTATCAATCAACTGGTTAAAGAAAACTTCGGACCTATCTTGCACGTGATTCGTTATAAAACAGACGAGCTCGATACAGTCATTGATAGCATCAATAACACCGGTTTTGGTTTGACGTTCGGTATTCACAGTCGCAACGAGACTTTCTCTGCCGACGTGGCACGCCGTATTGATGTCGGTAACGTGTATATCAACCGCAACCAGATTGGTGCTGTTGTTGGGGTACAACCATTTGGTGGTCAAGGCTTGTCTGGCACAGGTCCGAAAGCTGGTGGACCGCATTACTTAACACGGTTTGTCACTGAAAAAACCAAAACCAACAACATCACTGCTGTTGGTGGGAACGCAACCTTGTTATCACTGGGCGACTAACACGGTTGCTGTTTGAGTGAGCAAAAAAACGGCGAGTTAAAACTCGCCGTTTTCGTGTAAGTAGAGGCTGTCACTGCCGTCTCGAATGACTACTGCCAAACTCTCGATGCGTGGCAGCAGTCGTGCAAAGTAGAATTTTGCGGTTTTAACTTTGCTACCTAAGTAAGCACGTTCGGTCAGTAATGGTTCAGCTACTTTCGCCATGCGCAACCACATATAGCCAAAACTCACGTAGCCTACCAAGTGCAGATACTCAACGGCGACGCTGTTAACCACGTTTTCATCACCATTCGCAACTTGCTCGAAAACGTGACTAGTGGTTGCCTTCATCAGCTCAACCGCAGCAGCAAGCTGCTCGTATTCACGGCTGAGCTCAGGCTGTGGTTCTGCCAGCAGTTCCTCAATGTCGGCAATCAACGGCTGTAACAATTGACCGCGTGACCCGACGACTTTCCGTCCAAGTAAATCCAACGCTTGGATACCATTGGTGCCTTCGTAAATTTGAGCAATACGACAGTCGCGAACCAGTTGCTCTTGGCCCCACTCTCGCACATAACCATGACCACCCAGCACTTGTTGACCAATAATGGTCGATTCAAGCCCCGTGTCTGTCAGGAATGCTTTGGCAATTGGAGTCAAGAGTGCGACGAGCGCATCCGCTCGCTCACGTTCGGCATCATCATTACTGTATTTGGCGCGATCTAACTGCTGACCAACATAAGTGGAGAATGCGCGACCGCCTTCAACAAAGGCTTTCATCGTCAGCAACATACGGCGAATATCACCATGTACGAGCAATGGATCCGCTTCTTTTGCTTTGTCTTGTGTAGCTTTAGCACCACGACCCTGCAGTCGATCCTGTGCGTATTCTAATGCAGTTTGATAGGAGCGAGCCGCTGCACCGAGACCTTGAATACCAACGCCCAAACGCTCGTAATTCATCATGGTAAACATGGCTGGTAGACCTTTGTGAGGTTCACCGACGAGCCAAGCTTTCGCACCATCAAAGTTCATGACACAGGTGGCTGATGCATGAATCCCCATCTTGTGTTCAATAGAGCCGCAATGCACACCATTGCGCTCACCAAGCGAGCCATCTGCATTGACCAGAAACTTAGGAACGACAAACAGGCTAATTCCCTTGGTTCCCGGAGGTGCATCAGGTAACTTCGCTAGCACCAAGTGGACGATGTTGTCGACTAGATCGTGCTCGCCACCGGTGATGAATATTTTTGTTCCAGTGAGCTCATAGCTGCCATCATCCGCTGGGCTCGCTTTGCTTCGAATAATGCCCAAATCAGTGCCAGCATGCGGCTCGGTCAGGCACATAGTACCTGTCCATTCACCTGCTATCAGCTTCGGTAAATAGGTTGATTTCAATTCATCACTGCCGTGCAGGTCGAGCGTCATAATGGCGCCAGCAGTTAACCCTGGATACAGTGAAAATGAAATATCAGCAGCACAGAGCATTTCTTCATACTGTGCTGAAATCGATTTAGGCAGCCCCATACCACCGTATTCAGGATTCGCAGTCACACCAACCCAGCCACCTTCGGCCAGTTGTTTGAACTGTTCGCGATAACCTTGTGGCGTGGTCACACGACCGTCTTGAAAGGAAACACCTTCCTCATCAGCCGCACGACAATTGGGTGCAATCAGGGTTTCCGCTAGCTTGCCAGCTTCATCAATAACAGCTTGTGCTGTATCGATATCAAGCTCAGCTAGCGCTGCAAACGTCGACCAATCTTGGTGAACTTGAAAGACATCCTGCAATAGAAATTGCATGTCATCTCGAGGAACTCTGTAATCTGCCATAACCTTCACCTTTTACCGCTAATTCGAACAAAAGATTTAAACAGGTGTTTTAATATCAGATCGACTAGGGCTTTGTCCAGTCTTCTAAGGCAGGTTGCAGGAATGCTTGGTTATCTTTTGCCAACACCACATGCGCAGGTGCAATGCGAATCACCGTCAATGCTTGCCAACGGTCGCCTTCTTGTAAACGCTGACCCGAGAGTTCAATCCAGCGCGAATTGGAGCGTGATGAATACTGATGACCGTCGTAGGTGAAACTCGGCACACTCTGCTGGAAGGAGCGACTCAAAGTAGCTAAAGAAGGCACCACACTCGCAGCTTGACCCTCGCCGGAGCCTGTCGCCACGATTGCCTCTTCAAATGCACTCAGTAGCTCTGGCGACACGGTATCTAAATTTACAGCCTCTGGTTGGTCTGCAGAAGGTTGCACTACTCGATTCGGTTGAATGCGAGTCCCCTCATCAACAATAGGCCTATCAGGCTCAAGAGCCGGCACTCTCACAACAGTCGCATTACCCAATTCATAGGTTGGAGAAACTGGTTCTGGTTGCTTAAGCTCTGCGGTCTGCTCAGACGGGCTAGCCAACCACCAGCCAATAGTGCCGGCTAATACCAACAGTATTATCATAAGCAAGCCTCGCACGACACGCTGAAGACTCTCGCGTTGTACCGGGGCACTGGTGAGTTGTCCTTGTGAGCGCGGTGGGATGTGCGGCGATGACTGTTGCCGTAAGGCTTTAAGAACCGATGACATAACTTAATCCTCTACCTGACGTTGCTGCAGTCGTGGTCCTGTGGTTTGTCGATGTGCGGTCAACCAAGCGAGAGTCGCACCGTCGAGTTCGCCGGTCACGGGAATTCCCGCATCGACTTGAATCGTCCGAAATTGGTCTGCTATCGGTAATGACGGATCGACTTGAAATGATTGCAACGTCTTGACCAGCCAGCGCTCGTAAAGTGACTCATCTTCCGCAAAATAACCTGGCGGTAATTGCCAAAACAACACATAGCGCCCTGTCCAGTTGCTTTCTGGCTGGGCACGGGTCGTGCCAATAAACTGATACTCGCCGGTATCTAATTCGAGTAACACGGGATAATTGATTTGCTGCAGTTGGTCAAACCGCATTTGCCCACGTAAACACCCTAACTGGTAATCCGCTATCCAATCACACAACGCGGTGCCGCTGGGTGGTTGCGGCAACTGCCAGGCCCGCAAGAGCGCAGCCTCGCCTACTGGCGCAGAGGTTTGCTCAACCGGAGCTGATTCGACTACTGGCACTGCCATTTGATTACGCCAGACATAGGTACCGAGCAACACAATCACGATCAGCAAAGCCAAGATAATTTCACGCCCCCAGCCGGTGCTGTCATTCGCTTTTGGGGTCGGACCATCTAATTCGCTCGCAGCTTCTTTGACATGCCTAACCGCAACCACGGGGGCTTGCTCATTGTAAGCAGCTAATAACGCTCGATCACATAACAGATTTAAGCGGCGCGGAATTCCCTCGCTGAGCTTATGAACCATGCTAATCGCCTTGCCATCAAACAAGCCACGAGTGGCTCCACCCACTTGGAGTCGATAGTTGATATAGCGCTCTGTATCTTCGAGCTGTAGCGGTAACAGGTGATAACGCGCAGTGATGCGCTGTGCGAGTTGCCGTAACTCGCGGCGACGCAGCAGATCTTGTAACTCTGGTTGGCCAATCAGAATCACTCGTAACAACTTCTCTTGATTGGTTTCGAGGTTCGTCAGTAGTCGCAACTGCTCAAGAACTTGAGGCTGCAGATGCTGTGCCTCATCAATCAACACCACACATTGTTCACCATTGGCATGGGCTTCAAGTAAAAACGCACTGAGTTTGTCCGTGAGTTTCTTGTCGGTTACCGAGCGCTTGGCATAACGAATACCGAACTCATCACACAAGGTGGCCAGCAGTTCATGCTCATTCAACATCGGATTCAGGATGAATGCGGTGCGAGTAGCCTCTGAAAGCTGTTCCAGTAACGCTCGCGATACCGTCGTTTTGCCGGTACCCACCTCTCCAGTCAATAAGATAAAACCGCCGCTGCCCTGCAAGCCATAGGTTAGATGCGCCAACGCTTCTTGGTGGCGCTCGCTCATGTACAGAAACTGTGGATCCGGAGCAATGGAAAAAGGTGTGGTATGAAGCCCAAAGTAGTTCAAATACATAGCCACAAACGAGTCCTTGTGAAATCAATATCGCATCAGTGTAACGAGTCACTTGCATCATCGCTAGTGATTCGCGATCATCAGTACTTCGTTTTAGGAGAATCTCTTGAAAACCTATCTTGTTGGTGGTGCAGTACGCGATCAATTACTCGGCTTACCGGTTGTTGACAGAGACTATGTTGTTGTAGGTGCAACGCCTGCAGCAATGCTCGCAGCTGGGTATCAACAAGTGGGCAAAGACTTTCCAGTGTTCCTCCATCCACGGACACAAGCGGAATACGCTCTAGCTCGAACCGAACGCAAACAAGGTCAAGGCTATACCGGCTTCTCAGTCAATGCAGACCCGACAGTTACCTTGGAAGAAGACTTGTTGCGCCGTGATCTCACTATCAATGCCATGGCTGAAACCGCACAAGGTGAAATCATCGACCCCTATGGTGGTCAGCAAGATATCGAGCAGCGGCTGCTTCGCCATGTGTCACCTGCGTTCACTGAAGACCCCTTGCGAGTGCTGCGGGTAGCACGATTCAATGCTCGGTTTCATGAGCTCGGTTTTACCATTGCTCCCGACACGAAAGCATTACTGAAGGAAATTGCGGTTCGAGGTGAGCTCACCACCATCAGCGCGGAACGAGTCTGGCGCGAGACCGAGTTGGCGCTGAGCAGTTCATCTCCAGCCGTTTACTTTGAGGTGCTCAATGAGGTTCATGCGCTAACGCCTTGGTTTGCTGAATTAGGCGATGTGATTGATTCGGCGCTGGAACGACTGCGCCGTTGTTCCGCGGTAATCAATGATAGCCAGATTCGCTGTGCTGCGCTCTTTTCAGTGCTTTCTGAGGTTGCCGGAAAGACGATATGTGCCCGGTTAAAAACGCCAAACCGAGTGCAGCAATTAACCCGCGCCGCAATTCAAACTGCTTCATTCTGGGACAAACAATGGTCACCAGATTCTATCCTCGAGGTCATCAGCAAAATAGACGGCTGGCGCCAGCCAGAGCGCGTTGAGGCGATGTTACCAATCTGGTCAGCACAAGGCATGACCTCTACGTACGTGAGTACCATACAAGACTGCTTTGCTGCAGCACGCGAAGTGAGTATTCAATCGCTGTCGCAGGAAACCAACGTCGACCAACTACAAGGACCAGCGATAGGTGCGGCCATTCAAGCAGCTCGATTAGCTGCTATTCAGGTTGCTTTTTAAGCGAAAACAAACCACAGCAAAAATACGCCGAGCACCAAACGATAGATGACAAAAGGCAGCATCCCCATCCGTTCAATCACCTTCAAGAATAAATGAATACAGGTAAATGCCGCGGCAAAAGAGACACCCACACCCACTGCTATCACAGTCCAATTCACAGCGTCACCGAGCTGGATTAACTTCACCGCTTGATAACCACCCGCCATCACAATCACTGGTATCGACAAGAGAAAAGAAAAACGAGCTGCATCTAACCGCTTCAAGCCAAGTAAAAGCCCTGCCGTCATGGTAATCCCAGAACGTGATGTCCCTGGTATAAGCGCAATCGCTTGCGCTACTCCTATCAAGAGTGCTTGCCGGATAGTCAGCGACTCAATGCCAGACTTCTCACTGGCACGCGCATCGGCATACCAAAGCACCAAACCGAAACCGATAGTCGTAATGGCAATAATGAGTGCTGAGCGCCCATAATTTTCCACTAAATCGCTGCCGAATAAGCCCGCTAGACCCGCTGGAATTGTTGCTAAAACGATCAGCCAAGCGAGGCGGCCGAACTCACTGTGGCGGCCGGTCAGGGAACCTACCCAGCCCACGGCCAGTTGACCAACATCCTGTCGATAATACATAACCACAGCTAGCAGCGTGCCAACATGAACAGCAACGTCAAATGCCAGTCCCTGATCGGCCCAGCCCAAAATCTGCGATGGTAGAATTAAATGGGCAGAACTCGAGATAGGAAGAAATTCGGTAATACCTTGAATAAGTGCCAACCAAATGGCTTCGACGATACTCACAATGCTTGTCCTTGCCGTAAGTGCGGAATCGATGGGAACTGAAATTCTATCGGGTGTAATTGCTGAGCGCTATGATAATTTTGCCAGAGTTCTGCAAAGCTATGCTGCTCTAACGGATGCTCAAACGTTGGCAATACTTCACTCAGCGGCCACAACACAAAGGCGTTCGTGACAATCTCATCGCGCGGAACCTGCACTGGAGCACTCTGTATTAATGAGCCATAAATGAGGACATCGATATCTAAGGTGCGTGGACTGAAACGCGGCGCATCACTGCTATGGCCATGCTCGTTCTCAAGCGCCTTGCAGGTGGTTTGTATGGCCTGACAGGATTTGTCGGACTCGAATGCAACAACGAGATTATAGAAAGGCTGCCCCGCAAAACCAACTGCATCACTCTCAAAAACGCGCGAGCAATAAATGGGGGTGTCAGCACTACCGAAGGCTTGTACTATCCCCTCTATGCCGGCACCGATGTGGTACCTGCGTTGTTTATTACTACCGATTCCTAAAGCGACTATGGGCACAATTAATCCAATTTGCGTCCGCGTTCAATCTGAACGGCAACTTGAAAGGCTTCTTTGACGGCAGTTGGCTTCGCCACTTTGACGCGCAGCCAAGCAACGGAAAAAGTCTCGCGAATCATAGCTGCAATTTCTTCCGCAACGGTCTCGATCAACTGTCGCGGTTGTTTTTGAACCAACTCCGTGACAGCGCGACTCACCGCATCATAATCAAGCGCAAGTTTAATATCATCGGTTTTCGCAGCCAGTTGCTGGTCCCACGCCATAACCAAATCAATGATCAAGGGTTGGGGCTGCTCGTGCTCCCATTCAAACACACCAATCATGGCATCGACTTTTAAACCTTCAACATGCACAGTGTCCATGGACAACTTCACCTCAGTATTCATAGAAATTTTGACGTATTCGACATATGCTATGGGCTTGGCATACTAAACGAAAGCAAGTTGGAAACAAACTTTCATGGGCGCATTAATCATACTCGCCATTATGTCTGCGTACCTATTCGGCTCAATCAGCAGTGCCGTTTTGGTCTGCAAACTTTTTGGCTTGCCCGATCCGCGGACTGCGGGTTCCAATAATCCTGGCGCCACCAATGTCTATCGAATTGGCGGTAAACTGCCGGCCATTCTGACATTGTTTTGTGATGTACTGAAAGGCATGGTTCCCGTCTGGGTATCCTACTTTCTCGGTATCGAACCCTTTTTTCTCGGTCTCATTGCCGTATCCGCCTGCTTAGGGCATATCTTCCCGCTGTACTTCCAATTTCGCGGCGGTAAAGCAGTCGCGACAGCATTGGGTGCTATGTTTCCTGTTGCTTGGGAAATGGCACTGCTATTGATAGCAACTTGGCTCGTAGTTTTCCGAGTGAGCCGCGTGTCATCGTTAGCCGCCATTATTACAGTCGCGCTCGCACCATTTTATGCGTATTGGATTAAACCGCAGTATACAGTGCCTATTATCATGATTTCCGTGCTCATCATGTGGCGGCATCAATCAAACATAGTTCGCCTTCGCAGCGGCCAAGAAACGCGTATTCAGCGGCCTAAATCGAAGGAGGACTGAGCGTATCCATTGGCCAGCGTGGCCGTGCAATAATGGCCAGATCTGCCTGTTCACCGGCGAGTAACCGTTGAGCTCCCGCATAAGCAATCATTGCACCATTATCCGTACAAAATTCATTACGCGGAAAAAATACTTGCCCACCAATACTTTGCGTAAACTGCTCAAGTTGTGCTCGTAAATGCTTGTTAGCACTCACTCCACCAGCCACAACGAGTCGTTTTAGACCTGTTTCTTGCAGGGCTCGGCGACACTTAATCACCAATGTATCCACTACCGCATCTTGGAATGCGCGTGCTATATCCGCTCGCGTTTGCTCATCATTTGCTGCACTCGCTATGGTGTTTGCCGCAAAAGTCTTCAAACCGCTAAAGGAGAAGTCGAGCCCGGGTCGGTCGGTCATTGGCCGGGGGAATTGATATTGCTGGTCACGCCCTTGTTCGGCTAACGCGGCCAATCTCGGCCCTCCGGGATAATCGAGCCCCATGAGCTTCGCGGTTTTATCAAAAGCTTCGCCTGCCGCATCATCAACTGACTCACCCAATAACTCATAATGACCAATACCATCAACCCGAACGAGTTGTGTATGACCACCGGAAACGAGTAAGGCTATGAATGGAAATGCAGGCGGGTCTTCTTCGAGCATAGGTGCTAAAAGATGCCCTTCCATGTGATGAACACCAATGGCTGGAATCTTCCATCCGTAGGCAAGGCTTCTGCCAATACAAGCACCGACTAACAATGCGCCAACCAACCCTGGCCCCATGGTGTAGGCAACACCATCAAGGTCCTGAGCACTCAGTTCAGCTTTAGCCAACGCTTGTTCTATGAGAGGTAGGGTTTTACGAACGTGGTCTCGTGATGCCAGTTCTGGCACCACACCGCCGTATTCAGCATGTAATTTGACTTGAGAATACAGACAATGAGAGAGCAAACCGCGCTCGGTATCGAAGATCGCGATTCCAGTTTCATCACAAGATGTTTCGATTCCTAAAACGCGCATACTACCTCTAGATTCATGGTTTCATTCAGGCGCGCAATTGTAACGGATTGCTAAACGAACGCCAATTAATCTGAATCTACGGTAACGCCTGCTAATGGACTATCACCATCGTCCGCTTTCTTGTCGCCCGATAGTTTAATTCTCAGACGTAAGTCATTCGGAGCATCGGCGTGACGTAATGCGTTCTCATACGAGATACGTCCCGCTTTATACAAATCAAATAATGCCTGGTCAAACGTCTGCATACCTAATTCGCGCGACTTACCCATGATCTCTTTGATTTCACCCATTTCATGTTTCGCAATTTTGTCAGCAACAATAGGGGTATTGAGTAAAATCTCGATGGCGGCAACTCGTCCACCTTCAACCGTTGGAACCAATTGCTGTGCCACTATGCCGCGTAGGTTTAGAGAGAGGTCAAACATCAGTTTATTGACCTTATCCTCAGGCACCATCTGCATCACTCGTTCAATCGCTTGGTTGGCATTGTTGGCGTGTAATGTGGCGACACATAAATGTCCGGTTTCGGCGAAGGTCAGAGCGTACTCCATGACTTCTTGGGAGCGAATTTCGCCTACCATGATCACGTCTGGTGCTTGTCGCAGTGAGCTTTTCAGCGCCGCATCGAACGATTCGGTATCACTCCCTACTTCACGCTGGGTCACCATACACTGACCGTGCTGATGCACAAACTCGACGGGGTCTTCGATGGTGAGAATGTGACCACGAGAATTCTGGTTACGATGTCCAATCAACGCTGCTAGGCTGGTTGATTTACCGGTACCTGTTCCACCCACAACGAGAATCAAACCACGCTTAGCCATGATTAGCTTGACCAGCGCTTCGGGTAGTTTCAACTGCTCTACGGTTGGAATTTCGGTCACGATTCGACGAATGACCATGCCTGCCATTTCGCGTTGCCAAAATGCACTGACCCGGAATCGACCAATACCCTCGCGAGCAATCGCAAAGTTGGCTTCTTTGTGGGTTAAGTACTCGTCCAAATGGGCTTCACCGAGTGCTTGCTTTACCAACGCCAGCGCTGCTTCGTCACTTAGCTTTTGCTCGGTCAAGGGCGTTAATTCACCATTGATTTTGGCACTCGGCGCCAGCCCCGCTGATATAAATAAATCCGAGGCATCGCGGTTGATCATCGCCTGTAATAATTTATCCAGCATCACGAAGCTCCTGATTAATTAAATGCATCTTTAGAACTAGCTTTTGATTTTGCATCCACTCGTGAAATAACACCCTGGTTCAGGAGATTCTGCAAACACTGATCTAAGGTCTGCATGCCGTGTGCAGCACCGGTTTGAATAGAAGAGTACATCTGCGCAACTTTATCTTCTCGAATCAGGTTTTTAATCGCCGAAGTAGCAATCATAATCTCATGCGCCGCAACTCGTCCTCCACCAACGCGTTTTAATAACGTTTGGGAGATAACTGCACGGAGTGACTCCGAGAGCATCGAACGAACCATCGGCTTCTCGTCCCCCGGAAACACATCCACGATCCGGTCAATTGTTTTTGGTGCGGAAGTGGTATGCAGGGTACCGAACACTAAATGGCCTGTTTCTGCAGCCGTCATGGCCAACCGAATAGTTTCCAAATCCCGCATCTCACCCACTAGAATGACATCAGGGTCTTCACGGAGTGCGGAGCGCAATGCATTACTGAAACTGTGCGTGTCGCGATGCACTTCACGTTGGTTAATCAAGGCACGCTTGTTCTTATGCACAAATTCAATCGGGTCTTCAATTGTTAAAATGTGATGATGTTTATTCTCATTGATGTAATCGACCATCGCCGCCAAGGTCGTTGATTTACCCGAACCGGTTGGTCCAGTCACTAGCACGAGGCCGCGCGGATTATCCGAGATAGTCTTAAAAATTTCGGGAGCACCCAACTGCTCTAAGGTCAGCACTTCACTTGGGATAGTCCGCAGGACAGCGCCGGCGCCGCGATTTTGTTGAAACACGTTGACCCGGAAACGAGCCAAGTCTGGAACTTCAAACGAAAAGTCACACTCAAAATTTTCTTCATATTCCTTTCGTTGCCGATCGTTCATAATGTCATATACAAGTTCTTGTACTTGCTTATGATTGAGTTCCGGAATATTGATTTTACGAACGTCACCATCAACTCGTATCATGGGGGACGAGCCCGCCGATAAGTGTAAATCGGATGAGTTATGCTTGACGGCAAAGCCGAGTAACTCTGTGATATCCATAGTGATGAACCTTCTACGCTAACCGTGAGTGAAAATAATAATCTGATGAATAGCATAGCTGAGCAATTAAATGAAGTCCGCAAACAAATTTCCGCAGCTGCCAGCGCCGCACAGCGAGAGGCTTCTGACATCACGCTGATTGCGGTCAGTAAGACTAAGCCTATCACCGCGATTGAAGACGCCTATGCTGCCGGACAGCGGCATTTTGGTGAAAATTATGTGCAAGAAGCGGTCGACAAAGCAGCTGAGCTTAAGCAGTTCGATGACATCGTTTGGCATTTTATCGGACCGTTGCAATCCAATAAAACAGCGGCGGTTGCTGAAACTGCTGATTGGGTGCATAGCGTAGACCGTGAAAAAATAGCGCGCCGACTTGCACAACAGCGGCCGGCTACAAAACCACCTTTAAATGTGTTGATTCAAGTCAATATCGATGCAGAAGACACGAAGTCGGGCGTAGCTCCTGATGCTGTCAATAAGTTAGCAGCGTTCATTGCCCAGCAACCTGAGTTGCAATTGCGTGGTTTAATGGCGATACCTGCGGCTGCGGCCAGCTCTGCAGCGCGTAAAACGAGCTTCCAAGCCATGCAAGGGTTGTATTCACAGCTACAGACCCAATATCCAACCGTAGATACTTTGTCCATGGGCATGAGTGACGACCTCGATCTCGCTATTTTGCATGGCGCTACTATGGTACGTATTGGTACCGCAATTTTTGGCGCTCGGGCCCGCTAAGCGACAGCCTAGATAACTACAGGAGTTTTGAATGAGCACACCAACCCCGCGTAAAATTGCATTTATCGGTGCAGGCAATATGACTCAGAGTATTGTCGGTGGCATGGTGAAAAGTGGCTATCCAGCAGACCATATTTTTGTCAGTAATCCGAGCGATGCGAAGCTTCATACCTTGAAAGAGCGTCATCAACTGCACGTCAGCAATGACAATGCAGAAATAGCTCAACAAGCCGAGGTCATTGTGCTCGCGGTCAAACCACAACTGATGGCCGATGTTTGCGCGGACTTAAGTAAGCGGGTGCCTAATCTCGACTCAAAACTTATCGTCTCCATTGCTGCAGGTATTCGCATTCCTAAATATCGCCAATACCTGAACGACAACATTACAATGATTCGCGTGATGCCGAATACCCCCTCGCTGGTTGGTGAAGGTATCTCTGGACTCGTTGCTGATGATCGCGCTAGTACGGCAGACAAAGCCTTCATTGAGTTCGCCTTCGATGGCGTCGGACAAACACTTTGGGTTGCCGATGAAGATGAGCTGGATATCCTTGGCGCGGTTGCAGGAAGTGGTCCTGCCTACTTCTTTGAATTCATGGCAAGCTTACAGAAAGCCGCCGTAGCGCTTGGGTTTGATCATGAGAAAGCACGCGCCATGGTGCAACAAACGGCGCTGGGTGCAGCCACTATGGCCATTGATAGCGATCTTGAGCTGGAAGATTTACGTAAACAAGTCACCAGTAAAGGCGGCTCAACCGCCAAAGGTATCGAGGTCTATCAAGCGGCTGACATTGACGATATTTCCGAGCAAGCTGTGCGCGCAGCCGTTGCACGAAATCAAGAAATGGCTAAGCTGTTTTAATCGAAAGGCCTAACACAGGAACAACTCATGGACCTTATGCGTTTTTTGGTCGAAATAGTATTCGACTTGTTTTTAATGGTGGTGCTGCTACGCATCTGGATGCAAGTTGCACGAGCTGATTTTTATAATCCGTTAAGTCAGTTTGTGGTGAAGGTTACCAACCCACTCGTCCAGCCACTGCGAATGGCTCTGCCGATGGCGGGCCGTTGGGATTTGGCCTCGTTAGTGTTGGCCTGGTTAGTCGGTATCGGCAAATACGTTGTACTTAGCGCCATTATCGGTATTCCCTTTATGTGGGGCGATATCTTAGTGATAGGTACCCTTTCGGTATTGAGCCAGTTCCTTGATCTGCTGTTCTGGATTGTTCTTATTCGAGCGTTGTTGAGTTGGTTTGCGCAAGGCTACAACCCGATGATTGCGTTACTTCAGCAGCTAACAGAACCGTTCCTAGCACCGATACGACGCATTATTCCACCTATCGGTGGGTTAGATTTGTCGGTTCTGGTACTGATTATCGCCATTCAAGCAGTGCGCATTGTCATTGGAGTGTAAAACATGAACATCAAATGGCTATTACTATCCATAGTGCTCTTAAGCCTTTTAACTCCAGCTGTACAGGCGGAGCAAAGTAAGCGCTTAGGCCCATGGGAAGTGCACTACAATGCCTTTAATTCGACACTGCTACGACCTGAAATGGCGCAACAATACAACTTAGAACGTAATGCCTATCTGGCAACATTAAATATCGCTGTATTAGCGGCGAATGAGGCTGGTAAGCCTGCGCAACAAGTAAAAGTTACTGGCTACACTATGAACCCACTCAGTATGCAATCGCGACTCGAGTTTCAAGAAGTGATTGAGGGTGATGCGGTGTATTATCTGAGCCAAGCAGAATTTACCGCCAATGAAGTGTTGCGTTTTTTTATCACGATTGAAGACGAGAACGGCAATTCGCAAGAGTTGCGGTTTAGTAAGGAATTCTGGGTTAACTAAGCTAAGCCTAGGAGTCCAGTAACTTCACACCCACTTGTTCAATCTCACCGGTGCTGTGCAGTTCGCGCACTGTTAACTGCACATGTCCCAATTTCAGTTGGTCTCCCACAACAACCCTGCGGTGGAACTTCTCTTTAAAGTAATCGCTAATGCTTAACTGTTTGATCTTCTCATCTAGTTCACCGGTCGGATAAAAGCTTGCCACGTCTGCCAAAGTCAAAGAGCCTTTGAGACTGAAATCACCGAAGAAGTCACTGTTGCGTAACTCTGTCGCACTACCTCCCGCAGATAAAACACGGCTGACTTCATCCAGGTGCTCGACTTTGGCGACCACGAGGACCATGTCCCCTTCCAATACTTGCGGACGCCGCTCAGGTAAAACCCACTCACCGTCACGAATAATACCCACAAATTCAACCGGTACTGCCCAGCGTAATTCATGCCAGTAGTGGTCGCATGCAGGTGAGCGCTCGCTGACCTGATAGCCCCACAGTTCCATAGGATCTTTACTACCAACGAGCTCCAATGGCATACGTCGATCAGGCTCTGCAGTCGCGGGAACCTCGAGACCTAACCAACGCGCAAATGGCGCCAGCGTCCAGCCCTGTAATAACAACGAAATCAATACGACCATAAAGGCAATGTCGAAGAACAACTCTTGGTCTGGTACACCGCTGAGCCATGGATACAGTGCCAGTATGATCGGAACTGCGCCGCGTAGCCCTACCCAACTGATAAAGAGCTGTTCACGCCACGGAAACACAAATGGCAACAAGCTAATGAAGACTGCAATGGGACGAGCAACAAATATCATTAATACAGCGACGGTTAACGACAGCGGCCACGATTCCAACAAGTGTGAGGGCGTCACCAGCAGGCCGAGGATCAAGAACATCATGATCTGACTGAGCCAGGCCAAGCCATCTTGAACCTGCAGAATGTGCATCAGCTGCGGCAATCGTGAATTACCAATCACAAATCCCATCAGGTAAACAGCCAGAAAGCCACTTCCGCCAACGCTCGTGGTCAGTGCAAAAATGACAACTGCTGAGGCGGCTGCGAGCAAGGGAAAAAACGTGAATTGAACGGATATTTTGCGCGCCATGTAAATGAATACGCGGCCGCCAAACCAGCCAATGAGCAATCCCAGTACTAGTTGTTGCAAGATATCCAAGACCATGGCGTTGATAGTGAATGAGTCAATATTCACCACCACTGCTGTTAACGTCATAGTCAAAATGACGGCCATAGGGTCGTTAGTGCCAGACTCAATTTCGAGAGTTGATGCAACCCGCTGCTTAATACGGAGGTTCGCGGATTGGAAGATACCGAAAACTGCTGCAGCATCGGTAGAACTAAGAATGGCGCCAATTAAGAGCGCCGTTGGCCACGGCAGACCAAACAACCAAACCACTCCGGCAGCAGTGATTGCACAAGTCAGCGCAACACCGAGTGTCGCTAAGCTAATGGCTGGCCAGAGTGCAACGCGGAAACGTTCCCGTTGCGTACGCATACCACCATCGAACAGAATAATCACGAGCGCCAATGAACCGATAAAGAATGATATCTCTGGACTATTGAATTGAATGCCCAGCAATCCTTCTTCACCAGCAAGCATGCCAATAACGAGGAATGTGAGTAGTAATGGAGCACCAAGACGAGATGAAACGACAGCCGCGAGGATACTGATTACCAGTAACGCGCCCATCAACAGCATGATTCCCGTCAGTTCTGCCACTCGATTACTCCTTGATTCCGCTACGACGGTAGTCGTTGCCGCCTCGAGTCCGTATAATACCAACACCACACCGAAATAGGTAAACCTCGATGCAAGAAATCGTGTTAGCGACCGGCAACCAAGGCAAAGTAAAGGAGTTGCAAGCCATGCTTGCGCCCAAATCATGGTCGGTCCGGGCGCAAACGGAGTGGAATTTTGCTGAAGCCGAAGAAACGGGGCTTACCTTTATCGAAAATGCCATCATCAAAGCCCGTCATGCCGCAACATTGACTGGATTGCCGGCTCTTGCCGATGATTCCGGTCTGGCAGTTGATGCCTTAGGCGGTGAACCTGGAATTTATTCCGCTCGCTACGCAGGCGCTAAAGCGTCAGATCAAGAGAACCTTGAGAAACTACTCAAACAGCTAGTCGATGTTCCTCCTGAGCAGCGTACAGCGCAGTTTCACTGTGTTCTGGTCTACTTACGCCATGCTCATGATCCAACTCCTGTAGTTTGTCATGGCACGTGGCATGGCTCCATTACAACACAGGCGAGTGGCTCACAAGGTTTTGGTTACGATCCGATTTTTTGGGTCGACAGCCATCAATGTACAGCAGCCGAACTCGAGCCTGCAGTCAAACGTCAATTGAGCCATCGCGGGAAAGCATTACAACAATTGCTGTTAGCTATGGATGAGCGTTCGTGAAACTCCCCCCACTTTCGCTCTATGCCCATGTTCCCTGGTGTATTCAAAAATGCCCCTATTGTGACTTTAATTCACATGCCCTCAAAGGTGGTTTACCCGAACAAGAATACATCAGTAGACTACTAGACGACTTGCGCGCGGACATGGAGTGGGCGCAAGATCGAGAATTACATTCTATTTTTATTGGTGGCGGAACGCCAAGTCTCCTCAGTGCCGATGCAGTCGCCAGACTTCTCGATGGAATCAACGCCTCTGTTCCTATCGCGAAACATGCCGAAATCACGCTGGAAGCGAATCCCGGAACTTTTGAAACCGAACGATTCTCTGGTTTTGTAAGCGCAGGTATTAATCGACTCTCGATTGGTGTCCAGAGCTTCCACAGCGAGCACCTACAGCGCTTAGGTCGCATCCATGACCCTGAGCAAGCAATAGCAGCCGCTACACACGCACAAAGCTTGCCATTGCGGAGTTTCAACTTAGATTTGATGCATGGATTACCGCAGCAAACCTTAGAACAGGCATTGGCCGATCTTGAACAAGCACTTGCTCTCGAACCACCGCACTTATCTTGGTATCAATTGACGATTGAGCCGAATACCGCATTTGCTAGTCGTCCGCCGCAACTACCCGACGATGATCGGCTCGCCGAAATACAAGAACGGGGGCACGAATTACTCTTGAGCGCAGGCTATGAACATTATGAAGTCAGCGCGTATGCCAAACCGGGACATCAAAGCGCGCATAATCGCAATTATTGGACTTACGGCGATTATTTGGGCATTGGTTGTGGCGCACACAGTAAAGTAACACAACCAGCCGCACAGCAAATTCAACGCTGTGAGAAGATAAAGCATCCTCAAGGCTATCTAGATTTGACGCGGCCACTTCGATACAAGCAGTGGACCGTGCCAACTGATGAATTAGTGTATGAGTTCTTTATGAATCAACTGCGCTTGAATGAGGCCATCCCGAAAGTTCGATTCTCAGAGCGTACTGGGCTCGCCGTCGAACTTGCCGAATCCGCTATCGCTGCAGCAGTGAAGCAAGGGTTACTAACTTCGACTCCGACAGAATGGCAAACGACGCCACTCGGGCGCCGTTATATGAATAATATTCTCGACCAATTGATTTAAATTTAAGCAATTCGCTCGAACTTTAAATCCCAAACACCGTGCCCGAGTTTTTCGCCGCGGTTTTCAAATTTGGTGAGCGGTCTCTCGGCTGGACGCGGAATATAATCACCCGTTGCCGCTAAGTTACGAAAGTGTTCAGAACCCTGCATCACTTCCAGCATATGTTCGGCATAGTTTTCCCAATCTGTCGCTAAGTGAATCACTCCACCCAGTTGCAACTTCGGGCGTAAAAGCTCAATAAATGCAGGTTGAATAAGACGTCTTTTGTGGTGACGTTTTTTATGCCACGGATCGGGGAAAAATATCTGAACCGTGGAGAGACTGCCCTCATCGAGGCAGTTTTCAATAACTTCAACGGCGTCGTGTTCGATCAGGCGCAAATTAGTCAGCTCGTTTGCTTCAGCTTCATGCAAACAGGCACCCACTCCAGGACGGTGTACTTCAACACCGATAAAATTCTTCTCTGGCGCAGCAGCAGCCATAGCGACGAGAGACTGCCCCATACCAAAACCAATTTCGAGCACAGTCGGTGCCTCACGACCAAAGATATCTTTGAGGTCATAACGACTACCTGAATAATCTAATCCCATGCCAGCCCAGTTACGTTCAATCGCGGAGGCTTGCCCTTTGGTCAGCCGCCCTTCGCGCTTCACAAAACTGCGAATTTTCCGAATATACTTATCTTCGGCAATCGCCCGTTTCAAATTATCTTCACTGTCTGCCATGGTTTTGTTTCACTTTATTTGGGATCTGGAATGCAAAGCTTTTAATGCGCGGCACATTATGCAAAAAGGCACGCCAAACGCAAGTTTGGCGTGCCTTTAGTTTTGTTAGAGACTTTGTCTAAGTCGCAGTAATTAGTCTTTTACTGGTACTTGTTTAGTCACTGACATGTTCGCTTCGATACGACGGTTCATCGCACGATTTTCACGAGTATCATTCGCTACGCGTGGCTTGGTTTCGCCATAGCCAACAGTATTTACACGAGACTGCTCGATACCGAAGTCAGACACTAAACTATCACCAACAGCTTTCGCACGTTGCTCTGATAACCATTGGTTGTAGTCTGCTGGACCGGTGCTATCAGTATGACCTTCAATAGTCACATCAAGCTGCGGATATTCTTTCAAGAAGTCAGCCGCTACACGGATATCACCTTTCTGGTCAGCAGGGATGACTGAAGAATCGAAACCAAAAGTGACCACTAAGTCACGGCGAACCGTTTCATTTTCATAAACAGTACAACCATTTGCATCGACTTTGTAACCAACTGGTGTATCTGCACACGCATCACGCTCATCTGGAACGCCGTCACGATCGCTGTCACGTACAACTGGTGCCGGAGCTGCTGCTGGCTCTTCCGCCGCCGCAGTTGCATTAGGATTATATCCGTTCATGCCAAAGTAGTAACGCAGACCGGTCATTACTAAGAATTCAGTTTGATCGCCTTCGTCTTGCTGTACCGCACCTTCAACTGTCAGCGCCCAATCGTTGTTCAAGAACGTTTTGTGGCCCAAACCAACGCGGTAAAAGCGATGTACTTGGTCAGCGTAGTCCGTTGCATTGAAACCGATGGTTCCGTACCAGTTTTGGTCGAAGTTATACATAACGTCGATACCGAAAATGGTTCCATCGACCGTACCTAAAGACTGCGCATCACCACGTATATAATCGAAATACGCACGATAGCCCCACTCTGGAGTGAATTGCATACCACCCTCGATACCCGCAAAAGCGCTATCGAAACCACCGGCGAAGTTATCAATTCTTCCATTGTCTACGGCAAGACGGTCAGAGTCAGTCCCAAAAAGTCCAATACGCGGACCGACATAATAGTCATATACCAATGTGTCGTTGTCACGTGCCATTGTTGGCAGTGAAACAATCGCCGCTAAAACTGCAGCTGATACAATTGTTAATCGCTTCATGAGATGCTCCTTTTAATTCTCACCGAATCAATATTAATATTGCCGTCAATATACACCATAATTGTAAAGATTGCTCGTTTTACTCCATCTTTACGTTATATTTGCACAGATTTTGGTAAGCATTTTCTTTCACTAACCAATTAAAACTTCAGGACTTAATTCTTTGTCACACAAATTATCAACGTTTTCATTCGTTGAAAGTGTTAACGCTTGGCAGCAGCAACATGGACGCCATCAATTACCATGGCAATTAAACGTCACACCATACAAAGTATTGGTGAGCGAAATCATGCTGCAACAGACTCAAGTAGCGACGGTAATTCCTTATTTTGAGCGCTGGATGCAAAACTTTCCCACTGTCACAGCATTAGCACAGGCAACCGAAGACCAAGTTCTTAATTGTTGGCAAGGCTTAGGTTATTATAGCCGCGCTCGAAATTTACACCGTGCAGCTCTCTATATAACCGAAAAGCTAGCCGGAGAAATTCCTGCAGACCTGGAGCAATTACGCAAAATTCCGGGAATTGGACCTTATACAGCTGGAGCGATCCTGTCTTTTGCATTTAATCAACGCGGTGTCATTGTCGATGGCAACGTCAAGCGCCTGTTTGCGCGATACTTTGGCATTCGAGGTCCGGTTAACAGCAGCGCTTTTTCTAAAACGGTGTGGGCTCATGCTGAAGCAGTCACACCAACACAAAACAATCGCCGTTTTGCGCAAGGGCTGCTTGATTTGGGAGCGATCGTTTGCAAGCCACGCCTGCCACTTTGTGAAGCCTGTCCATTACATATTGAATGCTTTGCTTATTCTCACAACGAAGTCGAAGCATTGCCGGAAAAGGCTCCGAAAAAAACCATACCCAAGCGCGTGGGTCACTTCGTATGGGATCAAAACGCCGACGGTTTACTCCTTGAGCAGCGCAATGGCAACAGCGTGTGGCCTAAACTTTGGGCATTACCAGAAATTGATAGCCCTGCTCCAAGTGCTGCATCGAAAGGTGAGTTTCATCATCAGTTCTCACATTACAAACTTCATGCATGTATTTGGCGCGCTGAAGCTGACCAAAGTGACAATAAGCAGTCTCGGTTTACCATCGATGAACTCGATACTGTCGGTTTACCTGCGCCCATGCGGAAGTTCATTGAATCCGCTCTTAGCCCAAACTCCGACGAATCATGAAGTTTGCTTTGGTCCTACGGGACATCGTAAACTAGAGCCTATTCATACCTTGCGTAGTAGCGGAGAACGACTATGAGCCGTACCATTTTCTGTCAATACCTTCAGCGGGAAGCTGAAGGACTCGATTTTCAGCTCTATCCTGGTGAGTTGGGAGAGAAGATCTTCAATAACATCTCCAAAGAAGCGTGGGCCGAATGGCAAAAGAAACAAACTATGCTAATTAATGAGAAGCGTCTAAATTTGATGGACCCACAATCGCGAGAGTTTCTCGAGACTGAAATGAAAGCCTTCTTATTTGAAGGAAAAGACATCAAAATTGAGGGCTACACGCCTCCCGCACAATAAACCACTCAATAAGCCTCGCAAATGCGGGGCTTTTTTTTACGCTTTTTTCACACAAACATCACGAATCCGCAGCTTTCGCATCAAATAAATAGCAGTATGACCGACATAGCCTGCATTTATACCCTCAAACTAGAGAAAGCAGCCCAAATCTGTTAGACTACGAACGAATTTTCGAGAGGGACATAGAATGAAAATGCCATCTTGGCGACGTGCCGTTATCAAAGTCGGTAGCGCATTAATCGCGCCTGATGATAAAGGTACAAGCTCAAAATACCTGTTAGCAATAGCTCGGTTTATCATCGAGTGCCATGAACGTGGACAAGAAGTTGTCTTAGTGTCATCGGGCAGTGCCGCGGCTGGACGCAAGCACATTAGTTTCGACGGCGACAAAATTCCGGTCACTGTTAAAAAAGCAATGGCCGCCGTAGGTCAAACTGACATGATGGCCAACTGGTCACGGTTTTTTGACTTCCCCTGTGCTCAGGTTCTCATGACGCATGGTGACCTTAGAGACCGCGCGCGGTACGTGAGTGTTCGCAACACCCTTCGCACTTTGTTAGAACACGATGTATTACCCATTGTGAATGAAAACGATGCACTCGCAACCGACGAGATGAAAGTGGGCGATAACGACAACTTAGCAGCCATGGTGGCTACTTTGGTTGATGCCGACGCTCTAATCATTTGCTCAGATATTGACGGCTTATTTGACGCAGACCCACGTGTGAAACCAGACGCCAAAAAGATTCCAGAAGTCAGCGAAATTTCTGAAGAGATTTTCGCTTTAGCTGGTGGAACGACAAACAAAATAGCGACAGGCGGTATGCGCACGAAGATAGAGGCAGCAGAAAAGGCAACCTCGCACGGCATTGATACTTATATTGTGAATGGTCGCAAAGGTGAATCCTTTGAACTCATGCTGCAGGGTGAAAATCCTGGCACCTTGTTCAAACGTCAATCAGACCCTATGAGCAATAAAAAGCATTGGTTACGCCATACGCTAATTTCACAAGGTGAAATAGTAGTCGAAACAGAAACTGCGGAAGCATTGCGTCAAGGCAACGCGCTGACAACGACAGGTATTGTCGATGTGCAGGGTGATTTTAATCGCGGTGACGCGGTCGTGATTCGTGATGCTGAAACGGCAGAGGCAATTGGTAAAGGTATCTGCCAATACAGCTCCCACGAGCTGATGCATATTAAAGGCCAAGAAGCCAGCAGCATCGCTGAACAATACGGCTACAGCCCAATTAGCGAAGTCATCGAAAGTACCGATTTAATGATATTGGAGGAAGTATGAATAGCTCCTTAGCAACTGAAATTTCGAAACGTGCGGCGGTTGCGGCACGTGCCGTTGCCACACTGAATGAAGCAGAAAAGAACCTTGTCTTACAACGCATGGCAGACGCTATTCGTGCAGCTCAAGCCGAGATCATTAAGACCAACGAGAAAGATCTCGCCAGTGGCGCTGAAAAAGGCTTATCAGATGCCATGATGGATCGTCTCAAGCTCACGCCTGAGCGTGTTGAGGGAATGGCTACTGCTATTGAAGAGATTATTGAACTTCAAGACCCAGTTGGCGAGCGTTACCCTTTCACGACCCGTCCAAATGGTATTCAAGTGGATAAAATGCGTATACCGCTTGGCGTCATATGCATGATTTATGAAGCACGCCCGAACGTCACAGCAGATGCCGGCGCACTGTGCTTTAAGTCAGGCAACGCAGTGATTTTACGTTGTGGTCGCGAGGCCATCGAAAGTAGTAAGGCGATTGCTGCTGCATTACATAAAGCGTTGAAAGACAGCAACCTGCCTGAAGACGTCATCACGGTAGTACCTACACCTGACCGTGAGTTGATGACCGAGCTATTGAAGCAAGATCAGTACATTGATCTCGTGATTCCACGGGGCGGCGAAGGCCTCATTCACTTTGTTAGCGATAACAGTAAGATTCCAGTGATTCAGCATTACAAAGGTGTTTGCCACTTATATGTCGACCAAGACGCTGATCTCGACAAAGCACTGCAGATCTTATTGAACGGTAAAACGCAACGAACTGGCGTCTGTAATGCGCTGGAAGGGCTACTTGTGCACGAGGCTATTGCGGATAAATTCTTACCGATGGCAGCAAAGGCATTAGCTGAGAAGGATGTCGTTATTCATAGTGACCAAAAATCAGCGAAGTACTTTGACAATGCCGATGTGATTGCCGATGACGCTTTTGGTGAAGAATATTTAGCACTGGAAATTGCTGTTCGCACGGTTGCAGACTTTGATGCCGCCATTGAACATATTCAGAATTTTGGTAGCGGTCATACCGAAGTTATCGTAACTGAAAATAACGAGACAGCAGAACGCTTCATTCGCGTCGTTGATTCAGCAGTGACTATGGCGAATGCATCGTCTCGCTTTAGTGATGGCGGTCAACTGGGCTTAGGTGCAGAAATTGGGATCTCAACCAGTAAGCTCCATGCCTACGGTCCTATGGGACTGCAAGCGCTGACTACTGAAAAGTTTGTGGTGACTGGTACTGGACAAATCCGCGACTAAGATTCGTAACCAGTCAGCAACTGAGGCCAATCTCGCTCCTCATCAAAATGGAAAGCAGTCGATTGTTCGGCTGCTTTTTTTTGTTCCTTCAACAAGGAGCGGAGCAAACGTTGAAGATTCGCCTGTTGCCACTCTCCTGCGGGTTTGAATCCACACTTATCAAAATCAACCAACCAAACCTTGCGTTGCTCATCGATAAGAATATTGTGGCAATTCAAATCAGAATGATAAACACCAGATTGATGAAATTGTTTGATGGTGGCACCAATCGAGTGCCAACAGTCAGCCGCTAACGCCTCTTGTTGTAATTGCTTAAAAACATCAGCCGCGGCTGGAATCACCTCAACCAAAATATCCGCCCGATAGCCCCAACCTGGCGCAAGTTGGAAATGCGCAGCCACTGGATTAGGGACAGGAAGCTCGAGTTCACGCAGCTTCAGGAGCAACGAAAATTCAGCCATTGCTCGACTTTGCTCGACAGGTTCGCGTTTAAATCTGTCCTTATTCACTTTCCCGACTAATCCACCGCGATAGTAATGCCGCAGTAGCAACTGATGCTTGTCCGTTTCAACAAAAAAAGCTGTGCTACGCCCTGTTGCGGCACCGCGAATTGCATCCCGCTCACGCCAATATTCGGCTTGAAACATAGCGCTGCTGACATTATTGAAGTAAGTCTCATCAAACCATATGGTTTGGCCGGGTTTGGAATTGAGTGAGCGCATCATACTGAGCGTCCTTATGTTGGCCTGTGGTGACGGCAATCGAGTCCGAATCGAGTCGGTTAGTTTTGCTGTCACGCCCGATTCACGCGAAAATTCAGCAGCAGCACGTTGTGTCTGCTGGTCTGCTGCATCGCGATCGGCGAGTAACTGATTGACCGCCGCTGCTATCTCGGCCGTTGAATTTGCCCACAGCACCGCATTGGCTGCATCGAGTCGTTGGTATACTTCGGTGAAATTAAAGGTGTGCGAACCACTAACAACAGGAGTCTGGGTCGCTATGGCTTCCAGCGGATTATGTCCGCCCCGCTCAATGAGGCTACCACCAATGAAGGCTGCATGGCTGGTGGCATACCAGAGCACCAACTCGCCCATAGAATCACCCAATAAGACCTGATGCTGAGCAGACACAGTTCCATCCGCACTTCTGCGACAACTCCGTAAACCAAAGTTTTCAATGAGCTTAGCGACTTGATTAAACCGTTCAGGGTGACGAGGCACGAGTATCAGCAAGGCGTTTGGATGACTTGCTAATACCTCTTTATGCGCTTCCAACAACTGCTCATCTTCGCCAGCGTGTGTGCTCGCTGCGACCCAAATTGGCCGCTGCCATTGCTGTTTCAGTACCGCGCCAGCCTCCAGCGTTGTCGACGGTGCCTGGAAATCGTATTTCAAGTTCCCCATGGTGATCACCTTGTCACTGTCAACGTTCAGTTCAAGCACTCGATGAGTAGTCGCGGTATCTTGAGTCGCAATATAGTCTAACTGCAACCAAGGCTCACCAATCAGCCAACGATACTTGTGGTAGCCCTTCGCAGAGCGCTCAGACAACCGAGCATTGACCAACGCACACGGAATCTGACGGCGCTTCAATTCAGCTAAGAAATTCGGCCATAACTCGGTTTCCAGAATAATGACATAACGCGGCTGCAGCCCCGCGATAAAACGTTGCACAGCAGAGCGAGTATCAATGGGTAAATAGAGGTGAAACACTTGATCCCCAAACAGTTTCTGCGCAAGCGCGCGAGCTGTTGGAGTCATTGAACTCAATGTGATCGGGAGTTGGGGATAAGCAGCTATGATTTGCTTGATGAATGATTGCGCAGCAACCGTTTCGCCCACAGACACGCAATGAATCAAAATTCCATCACGCTGCGCTAACTTAAAGGATTGCCGCGCTGTGCGCTCTGACCACTGTTGACGATACTCTGGTGCACGCCGACCGCGAAGCCACAAATAACCAAATATGAGTGGCTTTAATCCGCTGATAAGCGTGCTATAGGTCCGCAGCATAGAACTAACTTAGCGCCAGTATTCACTGATCCAAGTTGTCGGCAGAACCTTCCGATACCATTTACCACTGCGTCCAGCAACGGCATCATCCGGATGTGGACGACCATGGAAAATAATGACTTTGGCGCCCTCAGGAATGCGTGGCTCCTGAAAGAAACTTAATGGGAACGGACGTAAACAATGCCGTTTGAAGCTACGACACCAAGCGGCTGGCCAGTATTTCAGCTTACCTTGGCGAGCCACATACTGAGTGATAAATTCTTGCTCATTACGCACGTCTTTGCGCGACCCGACTGGGTCGGATTTTAAATGTTCGAGGGCATCGACATGCGCACCAATATTGAAACGAAAAACAGACGTGTTGCCAGTCGCATCCGACTTATCCCATTCCTTGATGACTAGGAATTCGCCCTCTGGTTCGAAGAATTCATCTAATGAACCTACAATCACAATATCGAGGTCGAGAAATAACGTGGGTCCCTCTAAATCATAGAGTGGTTGTGCAAAACAAGTGAGCTTCAGCCAACCGTGTGCAAAGGTCCAGGGCTTGCGCTGGTCAAAGTCTTCGAAACCTATGGGTGGAATTGGTTTCACTTCGACTTCTTCGCGAATGCCCTCATGATCATCACTGAAACAAACAAAACGAAAAGGCCGCGATAAATGTCTGCTGACCATTGAATACAGTGTGTTGACGTAATCAGAACCGTATTTCGTTCCCCATTTGATACAGATTACATTGACCGGTTGCATGTGGGCACCTATTGAGAGCTATCAAGTTAAGCGGCATGATGCCAAAAAAATGCAATAACAGCTACGTTTGGCTGCACTTTTCACGGATTTCTAACGATCTAGACCTACTCGAAACACGTAAGTGAAGCCAATAACCATTCAATTCTGGAATTTGCGTGACGAATCGATACAGCAACCGCTCTGAGTTGTCTCAAGCTATCAATGACCAGCCGATCTCAAGTGTGGCTCTGATCATGGGTGATCAATTGCATGCTGGTCACTCATGGTATAAATCCAGCGATAATGAACGCCTGTTCGCGTTGATGGAGATGCGTCAGGAAACCGATTATGTCGTTCATCATCGACAAAAAATCCTCGCCTTTTTCGCCGCCATGCGGCATTTCGCTGATGCATTAGCGGCTGCCGGCCATCGTGTTCTTTATTTGCAACTCGATGCACCTGATAACACCCACAGCCTGACCGAAAACCTCAACTGGATTGTTGAACAAACCACAGCGCAAGATGTTCACCTGCAACAACCGGATGAATACCGTGTCGATCAACAACTACAACAGTGGGCTGAAACTGCCAACTGTGCGGTGCACTGGCATGATAGTGAACATTTTCTAACGCAACGTGATGTCCTCGATCGCTGGTTTAGCGGTAAATCCAATACCATCATGGAGCATTTTTATCGCCGCATGCGCAAAGAGACAGGCTACTTAATGACGGCGGATGGTAAGCCCGAAGGCGGACAATGGAATTACGATAAGGAGAATCGTGAGAAATTACCGCGCGACCACGATATTCCCCAACCACTCTGCTTTGCCAATGATGTCAGTGCTATTGATACCATGCTTGAACGTTGTGAAGTCAAAACTATGGGACACGCTGAACCACGCCAACTCATTTGGCCGGTAACTCGCAGTCAGGCTCGCGAATTACTGTCCTTTTTCATTGAAAATATGCTCATTCATTTTGGTCGCTATCAAGATGCCATGACCACCGAGGGCTGGTCGCTGTATCATGCTCGCGTATCGTTTGCGCTCAACACCAAGATGATCACGCCGCGTGAAGTAGTCGATAAAGCTCTGGAGTACTGGCGTTCGCATCAAGACACTGTAACGCTTGCACAAATTGAAGGCTTCGTACGTCAGATCATTGGTTGGCGAGAATACGTACGCGCCATTTATTGGCAGCGCATGCCCGCTTATGAATCGGTGAATCATTTTAACCACAATCGCGAATTACCCGATTTTTACTGGACTGCAAAAACTAAGATGGCCTGCCTGCAGCACAGTATCAACCAATCACTCGACTATGCCTATGCGCATCATATTCAGCGGCTGATGGTGACCGGAAACTTTGCGCTGCTGATTGGAGCTCACCCAGACTTCGTCGACCGCTGGTATTTGGGCATCTACATTGATGCGTTACAGTGGGTTGAGCTGCCCAATACGCGTGGTATGAGCCAATATGCGGATGGTGGTGTACTGGCCACCAAGCCCTATATTTCCAGTGGCAGTTATATTCATAAGATGTCGCATTATTGCAATGACTGTCACTATGAGGTTCAGCGCAAGGCAGGTGAAAAAGCTTGTCCATTTAATAGTCTGTATTGGCATTTTATTGACCGTCATTTCGACGAGCTAAGTCGAAATCCGCGTATGGCATTGATTACCAAACAGTGGGAAAAGCATGCCGATGCAGACAAAGCAGAACTCATACAACAAGCCGACCATTACCTAGAGTCACTCGACGAACTATAAAAAAGGCCGCATCAGATGCGGCCTTTGTCTCATACTTCGTTAACGCTTATTGAAAGCGGCGACTGCGGCTACCGCGGTCAGCCTTGCCATCACGTCCAGCGCCGGCGGCTCGTTTCGGAGCACCTTTAAATGCTGGACGTTCACCGCGAGGTGGCTTGTCACCACGTGGCTTACGGGTAATCTGCTCACCAGCCAACTCCATACCCATTTGATGCTGACGTACCCGTGCTTTTTGCAGCACACGTAACACAGCTACTGGGAGACCTTTTGGCAATTCAACCAAGCTATGGCCATCGAATAACTGAATTTGACCAATAAAACGGCTATCCATTGATGCTTCATTCGCGATAGCGCCAACGATATCCTGTGGACGAGCACCGTGCTCGCGACCTACTTGTATTTTGTAGGTATCGAACTCGATGTTTGCGTCACGTGACTCACGTGGTCCACGTGCTGGTCGTTCGCCACGCTCAGGACGGTCACCACGTTTCGCATCACGGGCGCGACGCTCTGGTTTGTCCGAGTATTCGCGAACTTTAGGATCATCAGCAACAATCAACGGTCGTGCTTGCTGAGTTTGCGCCAACAATGCGGTCGCAATTTGCAGCAGTGACAATTCAGATTCGGTTTGCAGCTTCTCAACGATAGTCGTTAACTGCGTTAAATCTTGCTTCGCGACCGATTCTTGAATGGTGCTGAGCAGCTTCAATTGACGATGCGTGCTCAACTCACTCGCGTTTGGAATTTCGAAAAATTCAATCGTACCGTTGGTAAGGCGCTCATAATGACGCAATAAATGCTTCTCACGCGGACGGAAGAACAAAATAGCTTCACCACTACGTCCAGCACGGCCGGTACGGCCAATACGGTGAACGTAAGACTCTGAATCACCTGGTAAGTCATAGTTAATGACATGCGTGATTTCTGGAACATCAAGACCACGAGCAACAACATCAGTCGCAACAAGAATTTCGACATGGCCGCTACGTAGCTGAGATACGGTTTGCTCACGCTGGACTTGGGTCAGATCACCGCTTAATGGTGATGCTTTAAAGCCAAGACGTTGCAGTTGTTCGGTCAGATCCATAGTGTCTTGACGAGTGCGGACGAAGATCAATACGCGTTGATACTCCATAGTCTCTAAAAGACGTGCTAAGGCAGTTATCTTAGTAACACCGCGTACTTGCCAAGCGCGCTGACGAATAGTCGCTTGTGCTTGCGTTTTAGCAGCAATTTGGATGTTTAATGGCTGTTCACCAGCTTCATTCACAAGGAACGTTTTCGCTAGTTTACGAATAGCAGTCGGCATGGTTGCAGAGAACAACGCACGCTGCGACGTCGCAGGAACTTTCGCCATAATCGTTTCGATATCTTCAACGAAGCCCATGTTCAACATCTCATCGGCTTCATCAAGCACAGCAAGACGCAGCGCTGATAAGTTCAACACGCCTTTATTCAACAAATCGAGTAATCGGCCTGGTGTTCCAACAACCACTTGTGCGCCACCGCGCAAAGCTTTGATTTGTGGGCCAAATGCAGAGCCACCATAAACGGTTGCTACTTCAACACCACGCATTTTTTGACCAAAATCGGTAATAGCGGCAGCAACCTGCATCGCTAGTTCACGCGTTGGCGCAACCACGAGCATTTGCGTGCTGCGCTCTTTCGGATCTAACAAGGTTAGTCCTGGCAAACCAAACGCAGCTGTTTTACCGGTTCCAGTTTGCGCTTCACCAAGTACGTTTGTACCTGCGAGCAATGCTGGAATAGCTTGCGCTTGAATTGGTGTAGGGGTTGAGAAACCAAGGGCTTCTACTTGTTTTGCAATAATCGGGGCTAGACCCATTTCCGCAAAGGAAAGGCCTGTCATAACTTCAGACATATTTTTCTCACAATGTTCTGTTTACCGCGCACGCAATCGCACAGCGACACGCTAAAAGGCGTCGGTAAGCTCTCTTCAACTTACAAGGGGGCTGAATACACCAAGCAACAGAACATGATGAACACTCTGGCAGGAATTAGGCGCTGTTTACCCCAACGATTCAGGGGTAAAGCCGCTCCCATCAATAGCGGTAATGACCCTGAGGAGCGCGCACTATACGCGAGGTTGCGAAGAATTACAAGCAAAACTCAATTTGGTCGCTACGGTTGAAGTTGGCGTATTTAGCCTCAATACTCTTGTATATAAGTAGCTGAACTCACTCAAGTACCATTGTCGTTTGCTACAGCGACGTAGAGGAGATGTAGATGGCTCACAGTAAACGTTCACTTATACAAACCAATGCTTTCATTGACGGGCATTGGGTTCCTACCGATGAACGCTTTTCAGTTAAGAATCCGGCGACCGCTGAAGTAATCACAGAAGTCGCTGATGGCGACGCTCAATTGGCCGAGCGAGCAATTGATGCCGCCTACCGCGCCCTGCCTTTATGGCAACAAAAGACTCCGGCCGAACGTGCCGCAGTGCTGCGTAAATGGCATCAAGCTATTTTGGCGAACAAACAAGCACTCGGCGAGCTCATGAGCGCCGAACAAGGTAAACCGGTCGCTGAAGCCGTTGGCGAAATTGAGTACGGTGCGAGCTTTATTGATTGGTTTGCTGGCGAGGCGGAACGCAGTTATGGCGATATCCTCCCGCAGTCGCAAGCGCAGCAACGAAGCTGGATTACGAAACAAGGCGTCGGGGTGTGCACAGCCATTACACCGTGGAACTTCCCCAATGCCATGATCACTCGTAAAGTAGCGCCAGCACTTGCTGCAGGTTGTACTATTGTGGTCAAGCCGCCGCAGCAAACACCATTATCTGCCTTAGCTCTGGCGCAACTCGCTAGTGAAGTAGGTATCCCTGATGGAGTCATCAACATTGTCCCGACCACCAATGCTAAAGCCGTTGGTGAGGTGCTCACTACGCATCCTCGGGTTCGCAAGTTTACTTTTACTGGCTCAACGGCAGTCGGCAAGCAACTCATGGAACAATGTTCTGGCACCATGAAGAAGGTATCACTCGAACTGGGTGGCAACGCTCCATTCATTGTCTTCAAATCAGCCGATCTTGAACACGCGATTGATCAGCTCATGATTGCTAAATTCAGAAATGCGGGGCAAACCTGTATTGCGGCGAATCGCGTACTGGTCGATGAAACCATTGAAGATGATTTCATCAAGCGTCTTGAGCAGCGTTTGGAAAGCCTGAAAGTTGCTGCTGGCGACGCCGAAGATGCCGACTATGGCCCTTTAATTGATGACGCTGCAGTTGAAAAAGTCGAACGTTTAGTCGCTGAAGCGCAAGAACAAGGCGCTGAGCTTGTTTGTGGCGGCAAAGTGCTGACTGACCTCGGTCCACAATTTTACGCACCGACACTACTCAAAAAAGTCGCAGCAACCATGGCGATTGCACAGGAAGAAATTTTTGGCCCTGTTATTGCCATTCAAGCCTTTACAAGTGAGGAGGAAGCCGTCACCACTGCAAACTCAACGCCATTTGGTTTAGCAGGCTATTTTTGTTCACAAGATATCGCTCAAATCTATCGCGTGAGCGAACAACTCGACTGCGGTATGCTAGGTATTAATGCCGGTGCCATATCGCATGCCTACAATGCGTTTGGTGGTGTCAAAGAGTCTGGTATCGGACGCGAGGGTTCTCGCTACGGTTTGGCTGAATACCAAGAAACCAAGAATATTACCTTAGGCGGATTAGCATGATTGAATCACTGCGCACTACCTACGCAACTGGAGTTACGCGCTCCTATAGCTGGCGTAAACAGCAACTTGAAGCACTGGATAAACTGATCGTCGAACATGAAGAAGACCTATTACAAGCACTTCATGACGATTTAGGGAAGTCCACCGCCGAGGGTTGGCTAACTGAAATTGGTTTTTTGCGCAGTGATATCAAGCATACCTTGAAACATCTGCGCCGCTGGATGCGCCCGAAGCGCGTCTCCCAACCGCTACTCGCGTGGCCAGGTAAAAGTTACTTACAACCTGAACCACTCGGTGTGGTTCTGATTATGGGTGCTTGGAACTACCCCATTCAGTTGTTGCTCAGTCCATTGGTGGCCGCTTTAGCAGCAGGTAATTGTGCGGTTCTTAAACCGTCCGAGTTGGCTGATGCTACAGCTACATTGTTGGCTCGCCTGTTGCCCGACTATTTAGATCCGAAGGCCATTAAGGTCGTTACCGGTGGCGCGGAAACGGCTCAACAATTGTTGGCAGAGCGCTTCGACCACATCATGTACACCGGCGGTGGGCGCGTTGGTCGTATTGTCATGAAAGCAGCGGCAGAACACTTGACCCCAGTCACGCTTGAGTTGGGTGGCAAGAGTCCTGCGGTGGTGCTCAATGATGCGGACCTCCCGACCACCGCTCGACGTATTGCATGGGGTAAATGGATTAATGCTGGGCAAACCTGTATTGCCCCAGACTATGTTCTGGTCGACGCTCGTCAACATGACGCGCTCGTCGACGAGTTAAAGAAGGCTATTCACGAATTTTTTGGTGCAGAAGCCGATCAAGCCAGTGACTATGGTCGCATTGTGAATGAACAACATTGGCAACGGCTGGTCGAGTATTTAAACGATGGAACGGTCGCCCATGGTGGGAGCTATGAGCGTGAAGAGCGCTATATTGAACCGACCATACTGACTTCCGTTACAGCCGACAGCGCGGTCATGCAAGAAGAGATTTTCGGTCCCATTCTGCCGGTATTGCCAGTGAATAACTTAGCTGAGGCCATCGAGTTCATTCAACGACGTGACAAACCATTAGCTTTATATGGTTTCAGTAGCAATAGCTCAGCCTTGCAACAACTGACAGAGAACACACATGCGGGCAATCAGTGCAACAATGACACGTTGATGTTTATGCTCAATCCCGAGCTGCCATTTGGTGGTGTAGGACCGAGTGGCATGGGCCGTTACCATGGGAAATTTGGCTTTGACACCTTTAGCCATCACAAGGCGTTGATGTCGCGACCATTCTGGTTTGATCCCAAGTTTCGCTATCCGCCCTATACATCCTTTAAACAAAAGCTACTGCGCTGGTTTTCCTAATACTGATTAGAGTTTATTTATTGAGGTCACTATGCTTTCGACAGCAGCAAATATCGTCGATGTGACGGTTCAGAACTTTCAAGAAACCATTCTAGAAGGTTCTCAATCTAAATTAGTTCTGGTGTTTTTTTGGGCCGATTGGAATGAGCCCAGCATGCAATTGCTCCCCACATTGGAGAAATTAGCGGCTGAACATGCAAGCACAGTCGTGCTGGCCAAGCTGAACTGCGACGAACAACAGCAGCTTGCAGCACAATTCGGTGTTCGTAACTTGCCGACCGTTGCATTTTTTAAAGACGGCCAACCGGTCGATGGTTTTGCCGGCGTTGAGCCCGAAACTGCGATTCGTGAGCGAATTCGAGGACATCTGCCGAGTCCGAGTGAAGAGCTCATCGAACAAGCAATGCAGCAACTCGAGGCAACCGACTATGAAGCGGCCTATGGTTTAGCGAAACAGGCCTTTGATATCGATTCGAGTGCAGCACAAACCCGACTCGTGCTGGCAGCAGCAGCTTTAGAACTCGGCCGACTCGAGCAAGTTCGTGAACTCCTCGATTCAATCAGTATGGTGGATCAGGACAGTTTTTATCAGCATCTTGTCAGCAAATTAAAGATGGCTGACGAGGCTGCTGACTCCCCCGAGCTGAGAGAACTTGCCGAACAACTCAGTGCTCAGCCAGAGAACCTTGAACTGAAAATGGATTTCGCCATTAAGTTGTTTGAAGCAAAACGCATGGAAGAGGCTCTCGAACAAATTTTCGGCGTATTGCGGCACGACCTCAACTATTCCGACGCACGCCAACGGGCCACTGATATGCTCAATGCGTTACCTCCAGGTGATCCGCTCGCAACCAAGTATCGCCGCGTGTTGTACAGTCTGCTCTACTAAACGCAGAGTAGACTTTCTTCGCAGTCGAATAACAGGTACTCTCTGGATCTCAGCCACTGACTGTGAAAATATAACGTTAATCTATGATCAATCGCTTACCAGAGATGCTCACTAAACTGGCGGAGCAACGTCACCGTGGCGTGCTCCTGCTCGATGGCGATGCGTCGTGGTTAGCCGAGAACGTTCAACAGTTACAGCAACAATCCGTAGACCTGTGGCTAAGCGATTCCGATCCGCAACACATTGCCGTTCATCGCTATCGAGATTGTCTAGGCAGAACGACTCAACGAGTTGTGCTTGATATGCGCACAGGCATTCATGCGGATGCTCTGGCGGCTTGCTTGGGCACCGTCACGGGTGGTGGTCTCTTGATCGTAGTGTTACCACCTCAAATGAGCGCATTCAAAAGGCGTTTATTACAGTGTGCTCAAACGAGCTCCTCTGTCATTGTTTTGACGCCCACAAATACCTTCGACTGGTCTTTACTACCCGATCTAAAGCCGGTGGTCAAAACTGACTTCGAACTGACCGACGAGCAAACTCAAGCGAGTGCCACTATGGCTGACCTCATTGGTACCTGCCATCTGATTATGGCTGATCGAGGGCGAGGCAAAAGTACTACATTGGGCGTCGCTTGTCGCCGTTACTATAACCATTATAAAGAACCTGTCATCGTTACCGCGGCGCATCCACACGCCGTCCAATCATTGCTCGAACAAGCCGGTGATGCTGCCGTGTTTCGTCCTTGGGATAAATTACTTCAAGCCGACTCAGACGGACATGGTAAGCGGTTAGTTATCGACGAAGCCGCAGCAATTCCCTTGCATATTTTACGGCAATTAGTTGATCGTTACTCAGTGTGGGCGGTTGCCACCACTATTGATGGTTATGAAGGTTGCGGAAAGGGCTTTGCAATTCGCTTTGTCGACTGGCTCCGTCAACGGCGAATCTGCAAAACGCATGAACTGACTCAGCCACTGCGCTGGCATCCAGATGACCCCGCTGAACAATGGCTTCGCGATGCGTTGATTTTGCAGACAGAACCTCTCACGATTCCTGAATCCAGGCAGAAAGAAATCAGTATTCGCGATTGCCATGCGACACAAATCACCGAGCAGGAACTTCGTGACGTCATGGCGCTGTTACTGGATGCTCATTACCAAAGTAGTCCGAATGACCTCAGACTGCTTCTTGATGGCAATGATCAGCGCCTTATGGTGACCTATTCGGGTCAGACGGTCATCGGTGTCATATGGTACGTTGAAGAAGGTCCGCTCACGGAATCGCTTCAGGGCGCAGTGCTCAAAGGTGAGCGCAGACTTTTGGGGAATATCATGCCGCAAGCAATTGGCTTCTACTTGCAGCAACCCGAGGCGCTCTCGTGGCGCTGGTGGCGAGTTACACGCATCGCCGTTGCTACAGCGCTCCAACGCCAAGGGCTCGGTTTTCGGATGTTACAAGAATTGAAACAGCGAGCACGTGAGAGTGACGTGGATGCTTTGGGAAGTAGCTTTGGTGCCGAGCCTGGGGTAATGAAGTTCTGGCTAGCTGCTGATTTTCAGATTCTCCGCATGGGCCGAAAAATGAATATGGCCAGCGGTTTTCCCAACGCACTGATTGCGTGCGGACTCAAAGCGACCCAACGTCTTCTTATCGATAATTGGGCGCACTACTATTCGACTGAAATTGGCTGGTTACAGCATCATGAGGTCATCTTATCGCCGTCCTGTTACAGCATTGCCAGACAGCAACTTGCCGGTTTTGCATTCGGGCATTTACCGTTCAATGACGTGCAGTTCGCTTGGCGCGTGTGCGATCATAAAAAGTCATTAACGGCCTACGAAGTGAAGCTCCCTGGCGGCTTATTGGAGGCGCGCGGAACCCTTGCCGAGCTCGCCAAAAAATACGGATTTCCTGATCAATCATCCATGCAATCTCAATTACGTCAATTGGCCCGTCTGTATTTAGAACGAACGCGGTAATTCGCCTTACATTTCATGCGAAATCCTTATTTTTGTGCTATCTTTTGCCCTTAATTTCATTGCCGACAAAATTGGCTATTTAGACAAAAAGGGTATTGATACATGTCTCGAGTCTTAATCATTGGAGCAGGTGGTGTTGCTGGCGTGGTCGTGAAAAAATGCGCCATGTTACCGGAGTATTTTTCAGAGATTCACCTTGCCAGTCGCACACTATCAAAATGCGAACAGTTGCAAGCTGAAGCCGGAAAAGATCGGGTAGTCGGTGTCTATAAAGTGGACGCTGATCAAGCCAGTGAAGTCGCAGATCTGATCCGCAAAGTTCAACCTAGCTTGGTGATTAACGTTGCTCTGCCTTATCAAGACCTCCCAATCATGGATGCCTGTTTAGAAACCGGCGTTCATTATCTTGATACTGCGAACTACGAACCTAAAGACGAAGCGAAGTTCGAATACTCGTGGCAGTGGGCCTATCAAGAGCGGTTCAAAGAGAAAGGCATCATGGCGTTACTCGGTGCAGGTTTTGATCCGGGTGTTACGAACGTATTTACCGCCTACGCAGCGAAGCATTACTTTGATGAGATTCATTATCTGGATATCGTCGATTGCAACGGTGGTGATCATGGCCAAGCGTTTGCGACGAACTTCAATCCAGAAATCAATATTCGTGAAATCACGCAACGTGGCAAATACTGGGAAAACGGCGAGTGGCATGAAACCGACCCGATCAGTGTTCGCGAAGATCTCGATTATCCAAACGTCGGCGTACGTGCATCTTACTTGCTGTTTCATGAGGAGTTGGAATCTATCGTTAAGCATTTTCCAACGCTGAAGCGTGCTCGCTTCTGGATGACATTCGGTCAGGAATATTTGACCCACTTACGCGTTTTGGAAAATGTTGGCATGACATCTATTCAGCCGATTGAATTCCAAGGTCAGAAAATCGTTCCACTTGAGTTTTTGAAAGCCGTATTACCGAACCCAGGCTCTCTCGCCGAGGGCTACACAGGCCTAACCTGTATCGGAACTTATGTAACGGGTATCAAAGACGGCAAAGAGAAAACTATTTTCATCTACAACAACTGTGATCATGCAGTGTGTAACGCCGAGGTTGGCGCGCAAGCAGTTTCCTACACAACTGGTGTCCCAGCTATGATTGGCGCATCAATGATGCTGCAAGGACACTGGATGAAGCCAGGCGTTTGGAATATGGAACAATTCGATCCAGATGAGTTCATGGCGCGCCTGAACAAATATGGCTTGCCGTGGCAGGTCGAAGAATGCGAATCGCCATTTAAGCGCTAATGACATGACCAATAAATACTTAGATTCAGCGATTCCGTCGCCTTGTTACGTATGTGATGAGGCGCTTCTTGAGCGCAACCTCAAGCTAATGCAGCGGGTGCAGCAAGAGAGTGGCGCACACATTATTCTGGCGCTGAAAGGATTCTCAATGTGGAGTACTTTCCCACTGGTCAGAGAATACTTAGTGGGCTGCACCGCGAGTTCTGTCTGGGAAGCGAAACTTGCAGCTGGCGAGTTTCAGCGTGAAGTCCATGCCTATGCTCCCGGCTACAAGCCAAGCGAAATTGATGAGTTGCTGCCGCTCGTTAACCACATCTCATTCAATAGTTTGAATCAATGGCAGCGCTACAAAGAGCAGACGCTTGCCGCGGGTGTTTCAGCAGGAATACGAGTGAATCCGGAGCACCAAGAGGCGGAGACTGAGTTGTACGATCCGAGCGCTCCAGGTTCACGTTTAGGTATTCGTGCCAGTGAACTTGAGCAAGCGGATTTAATCGGTATAGAAGGTCTCCATGTCCACAATTTGTGTGAATGTGATTCGTTTGCTTTGGAGCGGACATTAGCCGCTGTCGAACAGAAATTTGCGAAGTGGTTGCCGCAAATGAAGTGGCTGAACCTTGGCGGTGGTCACCTCATGACACGTCAAGGTTACGACGTCGATCACCTCATTGCGCAACTGAAGCGATTACGTGAAACCTACGACATCGACATTATTCTGGAGCCAGGCTCAGCTGTCGCCTGGCAAACCGGTCCATTAGTGGCCGAAGTCGTTGATGTTATTGAGAACGATGGCTTGATTGCAATTCTGGATGTATCCGCAACTGGGCATATGCCTGATGTGCTTGAAATGCCATATCGCCCAGCCGTTACCGATGCTCGTGAGCCGGGTGTACTACCCTACACATATAAGTTAGGTGGTAATTCCTGTTTAGCTGGTGACGTGATTGGTCTTTATAGTTTTGCTGAGCCACTGCAACCCGGTTCACGAATTATTTTTGAAGATATGATGCACTACACCATGGTTAAAACAACGTTCTTTAATGGTGTTCAACATCCGCATATTGGGATCTTGCGCAAAGATGGTCGGTTCGATTTGATCCGCTCGTTTAGTTACGAAGATTTCCGTTCGCGACTATCGTAATAACACACAAAAGCGGCGCTTCTGCGCCGCTTTTTATTTCTGCTCTGCGTACCTCGCCAAACCATAAAGCACTAATTCAGTGCGTAATTCTCCTCGACGACGCAACTCAATCGGAATCAGTGGGGTTGAGCCGCCACTAAAAATAATCCGATAATCAAACCAGTCAAGTTCGGTCTCCGTTACCGCGAGAGCTTGTCGAATAAATCCGACCATAGCGTTCGTGCAGCCGTTACTTAAACCATCAGGGGTCGACAGGCCGAGTTGGTTCACTTTGCCCCAAGAGCCATCGTGATGGCGAAATACCTTCGGTGCCCGGTCAATGACTGCCTGCTGCATTAAATCGACGCCTGGTGCTATCCAGCCGCCTAGATGACTACCATCGGGGTTTAACCAGTCCGCGGTTATTGCCGTACCCGCATCAATAATTAAAGTAGCGCGTTGTTGTTCGCTGTGTGCACCAATCATGGCTAACCATCGATCAATTCCCAAGGTTTCCGGTTGCTCATAGGCATTGGTCACACCAAACGCAGTTTTCTCCGAATGCACTTCTCTGATCTTCACCGAAGTTTGACTGAGCCATTCACTGAGCAATGTCATGCGTTCCTGATTGCTCACTGCGCCCATCCAAACATTTTCTATATCGGTTGGGAAACTCGTATTTTTAAGCTCCGAATACGACACATTGAAAAGTGGTTCGAGATGACCATCTGCATCCATTAACGCAGTCTTCACCCGGGTATTCCCGGCATCAACGAGAAGTTGCTTCATCATTTCTTAAACTCACCTCGCCTGCATGATAGGCTTCAATTTTACCGTCGCGTTTTAACAACAACGCACCTTGTTCATCTATGCCAACGGCAACGCCTCGAATAGCGTGTGTTCCCATCAGCAATTTAACGGCCTGATTCTGATACGCATCAAATTGATTCCAGCTTTCACGAAATGGCTTGATTCCCTGATTCTGATAAATCATTAGCGCTTCTCGAACAGCGGTGATGATACGTGCGACCCACTCGTTACGATCAAAAGCACCGCCCAACGCTTGTTCTAAATCAATCCAAGGTTGATCAATGTCACGAGCAGCCCACTCAGGCATACTCAAATTAACACCAATACCAATAATAGCGGTTGCCGGACCGGTCGCTTGTCCTTCAAGCTCGACCAGAATACCGGCAATTTTACGCTTCTCTATTAAGACATCGTTAGGCCATTTGAGTTGCACCGCCTGAATACCAGACTCCGCAAAAGCTTTAGCGATCGCGGTACCAATGGCCACACTCAAGCCCATCGCTTGACTCATGCCATTTTCGAGCGGCCAATACATGCTTAAATAGAGATTAGTCCCAAATGGCGAGCTCCAACTGCGACCACGACGACCACGGCCTGCAGTTTGCGCCTCGGCGACCACCGCAAAACCTGCCGTTTGTGGTGTTTGCTTGATAACAGCTTTTAACACATCATTGCTTGAGCCAACGATACGCTCAAGCACCATATTAACGTCGCCTTCTCGATCCAAAAACTTCGCTAATTTCGCCTCATCAAGAAGTTGCAATGGTTTGTTGAAGCGATAACCTCGCCCGGTAACGCTATACACATCGAGACCTAACGAGGATAACTTTTTAATATGCTGATTGATGGCCGCACGGCTGAGATCCAATTCAGCACCAATCTTCGTGCCCGAGTGAAACTGTCCATCACTGAGAATCTCAATTAATCTTACCAATGTTTGCTCTTGTCTCTGTGTCATCAGCTACATCTCTATTAAATCTGATGGACCGAGGAGGCGCACTTCCACCTCGAGTTGAATCTGAAACGCTTCCGCCACCGACCGAACGATAGATTGAGCGAGTGCTAGCAAATCATGCCCACTACCGGGCTTAGTATTCACTAACACGAGTGCTTGTTGTGGGTGTACCAAAATGTCGCCACAACCTTTCCTCTTCCACCCTAACCGATCAATCAACCAACCTGCTGGAACTTTGACTAAATCATTCGGAATTGGATAACCCGGTAGGTCATCATACTCTGATAATAGATCTTGGTAATGTCGCGCCGGAATAACTGGATTCTTAAAGAAGCTTCCCGCATTCGGAGTCGTTTTGGGGTCTGGCAGTTTATGGGTTCGTACCGCTACCACGCGTTCAAATATATCGAATGCATTCACTTCATCGCCATTCAAGCTCTGCAATTCGCCATAACTCATTTCTCGGCGCCACGTTTTTGAAATCACAAAAGTAACTGAGGTAATCAACCAGCGCTCGGGGTTTCGTTTAAAGATACTATCTCGATAGCCGAACTGGCATTCCTGATTATTGAACTCGACAAACTCCAACACTTGTCGATCCCATGCCCGAACACTCTGAATAAACTCACTGACTTCACGTCCATACGCACCAATATTTTGAACAGGTGCAGCACCAACGGTGCCCGGAATCAACGCTAGGTTTTCAAGGCCAAATATATCCCTCTGAAGACAATAAACTACCAGCTTATGCCAGTTTTCACCGGCACCGATCGTGAGCTTCCAGTCACTGTAGGTTTCTTCGAGAGTAATGCCCTTAATCTTGTTCAATACAATGGGCCGACCGAAATTCTCAGTAAATACGGTATTGCTGCCTTCACCAAGAACATAGTAGTTATCTTGCGGCAGTTTTAGACAATCGGATTCGTCATCGATTTCACGCACTTCAGAACCCAGGCTGGGTAATTGAAATGTATGGAGGTTGATAAGTGGGACATTACGATGCGTCGTGATCATACACATATGATAGTGAATATCGACCAAACAGGGAATAACTAAAAGTGAACAGTGAATAGGGAACAGGTAATAGGAAAGACAAAACCTAAAAGAGGGCTCTTTTTAGTGTTTAGGTTTGCTATTCCCTATTCTCAGTTCACTTTTCACATAAAAAAACCCCAGCCCTTTTGGGCTGAGGTTTGTTTATTTGAAGCCTGGCGGTTTGCCAGGGACTCGCAGAGCTCGCCCCGCTGCGCAGGCGAAAGCCTAAACTGTTAGGCTTTCGAATTCCCTGCTTCGCCCTACTCGAGAGTAGGACACCTTCGTCTGATTGAAAATAAAAAAACCCCAGCCCTTTTGGGCTGAGGTTTGTTTATTTGAAGCCTGGCGGTGTCCTACTCTCACATGGGGAGACCCCACACTACCATCGGCGCTGAAGCGTTTCACGTCTGAGTTCGGAATGGAGTCAGGTGGTTCCACTTCGCTATGGCCGCCAGGCAAAACTGGTACAACATTAACAAGTCTGATTGTTCGTAATGGCTTACCGGCTTCGGTAAGTCTTGCCACTCTCTTGAGCCACTTCGATAAAGTGCTCGAACTTATGTCTTTCTCTTGGCAACAGCCATAAACACTTTCGGTGTTGTATGGTTAAGCCTCACGGGCAATTAGTACGGGTTAGCTCAACGCATTACTACGCTTCCACACCCCGCCTATCAACGTCGTAGTCTTCAACAACCCTTTAGGACAATTACATGTCAGTGAGAGCTTATCTTGAGGCTCGCTTCCCGCTTAGATGCTTTCAGCGGTTATCGATTCCGAACATAGCTACCGGGCAGTGCCATTGGCATGACAACCCGAACACCAGCGGTTCGTTCACTCCGGTCCTCTCGTACTAGGAGCAACCCCTCTCAACTCTCAAACGCCCACGGCAGATAGGGACCGAACTGTCTCACGACGTTCTAAACCCAGCTCGCGTACCACTTTAAATGGCGAACAGCCATACCCTTGGGACCGACTTCAGCCCCAGGATGTGATGAGCCGACATCGAGGTGCCAAACACCGCCGTCGATATGAACTCTTGGGCGGTATCAGCCTGTTATCCCCGGAGTACCTTTTATCCGTTGAGCGATGGCCCTTCCATACAGAAC